>NZ_JASXSI010000013.1 GCF_030315685.1 Gordonia sp. ABSL11-1
GATGATCTGAAACGCGAAGCTGGTGTGGCGACCACCGCCACCGGGTCGCTGCTGCCGATCGGCGACGTCATTCGACTGGCTGCCGACGCCCAGCAGTATTTGGCGGTCTTCGCCGAGCACACCGCGGTGCCGTTGTATCTGGGGCGGGCCAAACGGTTGGCCTCCGAAGGGCAACGGTTGGCCTCGTTCGCCCGACCCGACGGCGAGGTGTGCTCAGCGCCTGGCTGTGATCAGCCGGCCACCCAGGTCGAGATGCATCACGCCGCGCTGGACTTCGCCGAGGGCGGCGCGACTGACATCGTCGACCTCACGCCGGCCTGCCCGAAACACAACCGGATGGTCGGGCACCGGGTCGGACAGTTCACCACCGGCGTCTACCGCGACGGCCCCCACACCGGGCGTACCTGGTGGCGGCGCAACAGTTCTCCCGACGCCCCGGCCAATCCCGAACAGATGAATCGACGCCCCGACATCGCCGGGCTCTACGACCACCATCTCGAGCAGACACGCGCCCGCATCCACCCACCACCACAAGCCACGGCCGATCCGCCACCGCAGCGCCCCACGCTGCACCTCACCGAGACGATCCCGCCACCCATCTCGGCAGTAGAAGCACGCCTGGCGCTGCTCCTCGTCACCGGCAGCCACTGACCGCAGCCAGGACCTGACGACAAGTCGCCGACCGTGTCCAAAACTTCACCGAGCGGGCCCACCGCGGGCACACTCGGCGAAAAACCGGGCACAGTCGGCGCATGCTCGGTCGTCGGGGATGTGTGTCGACCGCCGTCGTCGATTGTGTCGGTTTCCTTGGCTGCCAGGGATTCTCACACCCCCGGCGGCAACTCCCCGAATCGGAACACACGGTCGAAGACCTGGACGAACGTCGAGTACACCGGACCGCCCGACGGCGCAGCGTTCGGATCATTCGGGCCCAGCCAGCGGTACTTGACCGTGACGCTGACCGGGGTGGACTGCGTGACCGTCATGTAGGAAGTCGGTCGGTTCGTGGCACCGAGATACTTGCCCGGCCGGAACAGCAGGACCACCACCGGTGACGACGCCGTGCCGCGCGAGGTGTCGAACGCGGCCCAGAGCAGAGGAGGGCAGTTCGGGGTGCGATCTATCGACGTCGAACGAAGCACCCACTGAGCCTTCGCGCCTCGAATCGGCGGGCCGACCGCACGGAGTCCGCGTTTCACCTCCGGCGAGTTCACGTCCAGGCACATCCCACGACCCGCGGTGCCGGCCACTGAATGGTCGGTCGGCGGCGCGGCAGACGTGACCGGAGCTGTGAAACCGACGGTGAATACGGCTGCGACGACGGCAATGAGCACTGATGTGAAGCGCAGGCGACGGGTCGACATGAGTTCTCCTCGTGCATCGAATCCCGACCGTCCGGTACAAGCGGGACGCTACCGCACTTGGACCGGGTCACGGGTCATTCGGCCGGACGAATTTGTTAGCTGAGGTAACGAACGCGCGTCCATTCAGATAGACCTGATGAGTCTCGTGCATTCGGCGATCGGAGAATCATGAACGGTCACAAGCTAGTCACCGGGATACTCGCCATAGTGATCGGCGTGACGATGATCGCGCTGTGCGGCACCGGGCCTGCCCAGGCCGCGCCGTTGGTCGACGCGGCCGCTGCCTTACGGTCAGCTGGCGTGCCAGACGACATCGCCGCGCTTGCGGTCACCACGAAACACTCAGCGGACACCGCCGACACGATCAACATCGCGCACCCCAACGGCGGATTCCCCGGAACACGCGTCGATGCAGTCATCGATCACCGGCGTCAATCCGTGACCGTCATCCAGCGAGATCTCAGCTTTGAAAGGTCACGGCTCCAGGTCGGTTGGGTCAACCTGCGCACCGGAGGTGCAGGCGTGAACGGGTTGCCCAACGCCGTGCCCGGTGTGCTCGACGGACGCTACCCGACAGTGGATCGCACGGGTGTACTGCCGACGGGCGCCGGCCCGGTCGCCCTCATCGTCTACGGCCGACTTCCTGGCTGGACGGGGTTGATTCCCTTGGCACCAGAGTATTTAGGCTACTTCACCCCCGCACCGGCCTTTGTCACCGTCTGATCGGAGCATCGAGATGCGTCACACGTTCCGCGCCATGGCATTCATCGGCACGTCTGCTGCTGTCGTGGCGGCAGGTTTGTCAGCGGCCGAAGCATCAGCCGCGCCCGTCGTGAACTTCCAGGTCGAACAGGTCCTGTTCACGGGTGACCCGTGGCCGGTGAGCTACGAAGCCTTTTCCGCGAGCACTGCGCGTCCGGGCGTGGCCAGAGTGACCGTGACCAAGCTGTGCAACAGCTTCAATCGGTCGCTCTGCCTCGACTACACGCGTGGCGCGACAGTCTCATGGTGGAACACGTCCACCGGACGAACCGGCACGTCCGTCATTCCCGACGGCGCCGCGCCTGGCTCATCCGTAGAACTGACGACTGGTCCCGGAACGGTGGCCGTGCGGACATCGTCTGCCAGTGCCGCGAACACGATCGTCCCTGGTATCGGATGGATGCGTGTCACCTGACCGACACCGGCGAAACACGACAACGACCGACACCACGGGTGCGAGGAGGCCACATGCGTGCCGCGACGATCTCCGTGATGGCATCGTGTGTGATCCTCGGCGCCTGCGTTGCCGCATGCGTCCCAGATGATCAACGGGAGCAATCTGCTTCAGTGGCCACCAGCACGGTGACCGTGACCGCGTCGCAGTCGTCCGCAGCTGGCACGACCACGGCCGAGACCACCACCGACGCAGGCGGTTCCACGTCATGCTCCACCGATGGCCGAGCGGCGATCTCCGCGGCGATGAGACAGATCGCGCCGCCCTTACCTCCGTCAATGACGGAGTCCCACTGGGTCTATGGGGGCAGCACGAACTACAACACGTGCAACGAGCTCAGCTACGCCACTCTCGACACTGCTGGTGCCACGGCCTCATCGCCCATGCAGCTGTTGCTCTTTCACCACGGGCGGTTTGTCGGAACCGGAATCAAGTGCAACGCCGCCTATCAGACGGTGAACGGCGCATCAGAAACCAGTGTCGACGTCACGTACCGGTATCTCAATGACGGCGACATCAGTGCAAACCCGACGGGCAGCGTCGATGTTGCTTTCCTCTGGGACGGAAGCGAAGTCGTCATGAACGGAGATCTTCCGTACGGCGTAACCCAAGGCAGGTGCTAGCCATAGGACGTAACGTACACATCGGTCACAACGAACACATCTGGACAGCAGTGAATCACCCGGCACTCGGAGGTACTGATACATGAAGCGATCACCTGCTCGTCTGCGGTTCGCAACTGCGGTCACCGCGCTCGCACTCGCGGCCGGATCCTTGGTCGGTACAGCGGGTGCGGCGTCGGCGGCACCGGCCTCTGAGCGGTCGTTCCCGATCAACAACTGCTTCGGTGTCAGCCCGAACATCGTCGATACGCCGTTCATGCCGAGGGGTGTCATCGTCGGCCACTATGACGGCTGGACCAATGTGATGGTCACCTATAGCAGCCTGTGGCTCGGTGTCGGCTATGACTCGGTCGCTCGTTTCGACTGGCGCCATCTCGACAACGGCAAGCGGGGCACGTTCATCTCGTCCACCGCGACCCGCCCACCGAACACCGGCACTCACGGATTCACATGGCCCCGTTACCAGCCGGGCAAAGGACGAGTCGAACTCACACTGAGTGCGGTCAACCGGAACGCGCTGTGGTCGATCCCGACGAACACGTGCAAGACGGTCATCGTCGTTCCGTGATCGGAGCGTGTCGGCGCAATTGACCTCTGAGGAAGAACCTGATAAGACCTCGGTGCCTCTGATCAGCCCACCGAGGACCTGCGTGCGCGGCCCGGCGATACTGGCGTCATGACGACGAACGACGGCCGCGGGTCGAACGGTATCGAACGCGACAGCATCTATCGAGTGATGATGATCATCCTCGCGCTGGCAGGAATTGTGCAGACCGTGCTGCTGACAGTGATCCCGTTCGTCGCAGACGTTCCGCAGAACGTCGTGTTCACCACCGCGCTCGGGGCGTTCACCACCCTCGGCTATCTGGTGACGATCGGAGTTGCGGCTCAGCGTCCGCTGCAGCGGGCACTCATCCGTCGAGTGGCGCTGACCATCATCGGCGTATCCGTGGTGACCACCCTCCTGGTGTACGTGTGGTCCGACAGTGCCGACAACGGCAACAACATTCTCATCGCGAGCTCATGCTTCATGGCGCTGATCATCTTCTTCACGACGCTGGCGGGCGTTTCGGCGGCCCGGGAGTAGGTCAGATGAATGCCGCGCCACCCGGCGAGGTCATCGGGGTCGAGCTCATCTGACCTGGCAGAATCGCCCTCACCCGAGGAAGGAGGCCGGCAATGGCAGGGCATCGGATCTTCACGACCAGCTTCGCCAGCATCTACCCGCACTACGTGACGAAAGCGGAGCGGAAAGGCCACACGAAGGAGGAGATCGACCAGGTGATCTCGTGGCTCACCGGGTACGACGACGCCGGCCTCGAGAAGGTGCTCGCCGACGAGACCGACCTCGAGACGTTCTTCGCCGAGGCACCCGACTTCAACCCGAACGCCGAACTCATCACCGGTGTCATCTGCGGCCACCGCATCGAGGACATCGAGGATCCGCTCATGCAGAAGATCCGCTACATGGACAAGCTCGTCGACGAGGTCGCCAGGGGGAAGAAGATGACGTCGATCCTGCGGGGGTGACACGGGAGCCGGCTCATCGCCTCGCCGATCTCTCACAGGCGAGATCACGCTCGGGCATCACCCCGTCGACGAGATACCGGGTGACCGCATCGTCGGCACACAGGTTGGATCCGAGCACGTACCCACCATGACCGCTGCCGTCGATGGTCACCAGTCGGGACCGGTCGCCGAACTTGTCGTTCAGGAGTTGGCCGCCGCGTAGCGGTGTCACCGGGTCGCGCTGGTTCTGCACGATCAGTACGTTCGACGGCCCGCTGCTGTTCACCGGGACAGGCGGTTCCGCGTTCTCCCGCTTCCAGAATGCGCAGGGACTGATGTTCGCGCTCGCTGCCCCGAACAGCGGATACCGCTCGCGATCCTCGGCCACGCCGCGCCGGTAGACGTCGACATCGGTCGGCCACTGGATGTCGTTGCAGGTGACCGCCAGGAAGACGCTCCAGCCGTTGTCGTTCGGTGACAGGTCGGATGTGGTGGGTGGCGGCACATCGGATGTGGGTCGTGGGTTGACGTACGACACCCACGACTCTGCGGCTTTCTCGTAGGAGCCGGAATTGTAGAGCGTGACAAAGGTACTCAGTCGAAACAGAGCGCCGTCGATGCCGTCGACAGGGTTCTGGTCGAGGTGATCCGCCAGGTGCAGGTAGGTACGACGTACATCATCGGGCGTCCTGCCGAGATGATACCGGTCGTGCCGAGCGGACACCCACGCAGCGAAATCGGGGAAGGTCTGCTCCATGCCGATCGCATACCGTCGTAGTCCATCACGGTTGAGGTGGGTGTCGCCCAGGTTGCTGTCGAGCACGATGCGATCTGTGCGGTCGGGGAACAACGATGCATACGCTGCTCCGAGTCCGGAGCCGTACGAGTAGCCGAGGAAACTGGCGGTGTCCTCCCCGAGCGCCGCACGGATACGGTCGAGATCGCGCGCCATGTTCGCGGTCGTCACGTGGGGCATCACTCCGGATCTGTCGTGGTCAGCACAGTGCGCGGCAATGTTTCTCGAGAGATCAGCCTGATCGGTGACCGCTGAATCGTCGACAGCGTATGGCGGAATGTTGCCGCGGTAGTCCTGATCGTTCGTGAAACCGCAACTGATCGGGGACGAATGGCCGACGCCGCGCGTGTCCATGCCGATCAGGTCGTAGGTCTCGCGAACACGCTGCGGGAGCCCGCGGTCGGCGAGGAACGTCGGCTGATCCAGCCCTGCCCCGCCCGGGCCGCCGGGATTCAGCAGCAGGACGCCGCGTCGCGTGTCGGGGTTCGTGCTGGCTAGTCGGGAGACTGTCAGGTCGATCTGAGCGCCGTCAGGTTCGTGATAGTCCAGCGGGACCGTCACCGTCGAGCACTCCAATCGGGTCTGTTCTCCCGAACCCTTCCTGACGTCCTCTGGGCAAGCAGCCCAATGGAGTTCGCGACGGTCTGTCGAGGACTCAGAAGCGTCGGGCGACTGCGGAATCGATGAGCATCCGGCGACGGCGACGATGCTGCACAGCAGAGCTGCCGACGTCGTGAATCGATGCAGTGATGAGGACATGACGTTCCTCCGTGTTCGTCAGAGATGTTGTGGTGCAGTCAGTTCGCCGCAGCGTCGAGGAGCCAGTGGTAGCGCAGTCGAAGGGCGCGCTCCATGCTGGCGATGGCAGCTCCGACGCCGAGTGCGATGTTGAGCCAGACCGGCAACGCGATCGGTGAGACGAAGATGCCGAGGGAGTCGGCGATTGGTGGGATCTGCGAGATCGGTTCCGCGATCTGCAAGGCGAGCAGAGCGACTCCGATCAGTAGCAGCGTGACGGAGAGGGCGCCGATCGACGAGCTCAGCGCGGGATGTCGGTGCTGCAGCCGGGCGCGGCGTCCTTCGGCTGATCGCGGATCCGGGCTGAGTTGATGCTCGGCGCCGGTGGTCGTGACGAAGTGGCACCGCTTGAGTCCGAAACCGCTCATGGCGACCTCGATGGTGCCGCCCTCGACCGGGAACCGAGCAGGGAGCTTCGACGACGCGTGATGTCGACCGTCGAGGTAGAGGTCGGCGGTGACGTCGCCAGAGCTCTGGTTCTGCCAGTGTCGGACGTCGACGGTGTATGTGCGAGAGGGTGCGGTGTCGTCGGGGAGGGGTAGGGACAACAGCGCCCGGCCGGGAAGTTGCCACCACCGGAACGGTTGGAGGCCATATCCGTCGCCGGGTTGCACACGCCGTGCCGCTCGTTGTCGCTGCCATTTGCTCAGCACGATCGTCGTCCTCTCCTGGGTCCGTCAGCGACTAGCACGCTGTATTGTTGGCTACGGAACACACGCTAGCACACTGTGCTAGCACGGCGTGCTAGTGAGAGAGGGAAATGACAAAGGACCAGGTGAAGGCCCTCGACTCACGGGCCAAGGTGATCATCGCGGCGTGCGAGATGATCGACGAGGACCCGTCGAGCACATTGAGCGTGCGGGCCGTTGCGTCGCGTGCCGGGGTGAGTATGGGTTCGCTGCGTCATCACTTTCCGACGCAACGGGCCTTGCGCGATGCCGTGCTGGCGACCATCTACGACGTCGTCGCCGCCAACGATCAGATCATTCATGACACGTCGGTGCCGGCCAGGGATCGACTCGTTCAGTGCTTACGACAGATCTTTGCTCCCGGGGTCGGCGACGAGGCCCGCCGAGCGTGGATCAAAGTGTTCGACGCGTTCATCGTGCCGGATCCGACACCCGACATCCGGCGGTCCTACCTGGCAATGGAGGCCGAAGGGCGACGTCGTGTCGAGCACTGGCTCACCGTTCTGGCGAACGAGGGTGCGCTCCGCGAAGGCGACACGACGGCGCAGGCGCGTTTTCTCTCGACCGTGTGCAACGGGCTGTCGATCGAGCGGGCGCTGCCGGTCGAGGACTCGATTCTGCACGCCGAGACGGAAACGCTGTATGCGGCGGTGGATTCGGTGGTGAAGAGGTCCGGGTGACGCCAGGTTCCGAGTCGGCAGATCATTCGGAGACCGTTTGTTCGAGCTCCTGGATCTCGGTCATCACGTTGCGCCGGGCCTGCGTCTCCCACAGCTCGCGGCCGACGTCGGTGTGGAAGAGCGTGTCGTTCTCGAGCAAGCGCCGCAGAACATCCGCGCGGCCGATGCGGAAGTGGGCATCGGGTACGGACTGGTACTCCGCACGAACCTGCTGGCGATACAGGCCGTACCGGGCGGGTGATTCACCGAGGATCGACAGATCGGCATCACACAGCGCGGCCGCGTTCGCGTCTCCGGGCAGGACGTGGTGTGACGCAGTGACTCTGACCAGACGTGCGACCTCCTTCGCGAACGGCTGCCCGTCGAGCATCGTCTCCGCGAGTTTTGCAGAGCGACTTTCATTGTCCGGACCGGGGATCTCGTAGATGGCGTCGTGAAACCACACGGCCAGTCGCACGGGGACCGCCTCGAACGTAACGCCTGCGCGGCCGAGTTCGCCGAGTGAACTCAGGACCTGCTTCAGGTGATCCACGGTGTGATAACGCCGTTGGGGCTCGCTCCAACGCGCGAGGAGGTCGTCACGCTGGACTTGGGTGAGTGCGGATTCGGTGAGTACTCCGTCACTCATGAAACTGGCCTCTCGGAAGGCGAGGTCTGGCCGTGTCGGGCCATCCGTCCTCAGTGAGCACGATCCACGTGTCTGGCGGAGTTGTGAAGTCCATCCACCGCCCATGGCCCAGGTACAAAGAGTAAAGGTGTTCGTCTGGGAAGTTCCCCATCCGGAGATACAGCACCGCTCCATTCGTCGGGCCGCGAAACCATGACCTGTCCATAGGATCTGGTGTGAACTGAACCGGTGCTGCGAGGGCGGCTTCGAGGTCGGGAACTGACGTTGCGCGTTTAACCATTCGACGTTCCTCAGTCTTCCAGATGTGCGGATTTGACTGTGCGGATAAGCGACGACAGTTCCGCGGCTTGCTCGGAAGCCGTTGTGCCAGTGCATTGGACCAAGTAGACGACGTTCGAACGCTGGTAGAGAACGTACTTGGTCACTGTGAAGAGCCAGCCCACATTGTCGTCGACGAACGAGCCTGCCTGGATGGTGCTTCCATCATTCAGCCCCGAGATCGGGTATCTGTCGGCTTGCTGCTCAGTCCAGCCAGGTAACAGGCGAGCCTCGTGGAACGCCTCGTCGAGGCAATCGTTGACATCAATGCCGCAGTCGACGACAAACCTGGTCACCGCCACGAACACGTTGTCCCTGAACGCCTGTGTCGTTGACGGGTCGGCCAGTGCTAGTCGCAAGTAGCCGGATTCGCGGTGGTCACCGTCCTCATGCCACCCCAGCAGATCCAAGTCGAGCCGTATCCGCCCCGGGATGGTCCGAGGATCAACGACGCGCGCCATCGAAACCGACATCAGGCGCACGCGTTCGTAAATTCCGAACTCGCTCAATCGAGGAGTCCTCCCATCTGCTTGCCGAGGCGGCCACCTAGGAGGCCGCCGGCCAAGCCGCCGATTACTGCACCAGCTGCGACGCCGACGGGTCCCCCGTAGACACCCACCATCGCACCGTACTCTGCACCCGCCCACGCCCCGGCAACGGCGCCAGTGCCGGCTCCGGCCGCTTCAGGAACCGTTTCGGTTCCTTCCTTGACCTGGTGGTAGCCGTCATAGGCCTCGTACGCGATGGCGGCCGGGAGCGCAGCTTTTCCAATAACTCTCAGGGCTCCGCGGCCTGCTTCTGGTACAGCGTCAACGGGGCCGGCGCGGCTGCTCATCCGGGCTTCCACGTCCTTCGGATCGGGAAGCTTCGGGCTCTCCGGATTCACGCCCAGCGCCTCGTTGACGGACCCACGACTTGTGGATGAGGATCGGATGATGTCCTCAAGTGCCTGCTCACGAGTCATCTGATACTTGGTTGCTTTGCGTTCGATCAACTCGTCCATGGTCTTGTTGGGTTCGTCCCTGAATAACTCGGCAGCCAAGACTCTGTTCTCCATCAAGTCACGAGCCTTCGTCCGAATCTCGTTCCGCAGTTCCATCGCTATTCGTGCGCGTTGATCGACTGGCAGATCGGATTTTGCAAGAGTTTCGTTGAGCGCCTTCAGGCGCTTCTCCGCCTCCGTGTAATAGTTCCGAGTCTCTGCCTCGGTCAGCGACCCGTCCGGGTACTCCGGCATGCCCAGTGACGCCATCCCGTACTTGCCGTGGTACGAACCATCGAAAACGCCGATCGGGAGGCCCTCGGGCTTGACCTCTCCATCGGCCGCCCGTATGGCTGCAGCCAGGGCATCGTCTGCCTCCTCCGCGTTGATCAGCAGTTGATTGACGAGCATTTGGAGCGCGGCACGATCCGCCTCTCGCTCCCCGGCGGCCTCGACCGTCAGCACGGTTTGCAGAATCGATCGGACAGTGCCGTCATCCTCGATCGTGAACATCTTGGCTGCCGCCTCGGCGCGTAGGCGTTGGAGGTGATCCTTGATGGCCTGGACCTTCATGGCGGCAGCCTTTGCAGCCCGCCCGATCGCACCAATCGTGCCGCCGTGTTAGCTGAGATCTACTCTCGTTCGACCCACCGATCGCTGTGCGGCGGAGGCAGCATCGCCGTCCCAGGTCGAGAAGGTCGACAAGTTCTTCAGCTGCGTCGCCTGTGACTCGCAGTGATTCTCCTGCGCGGCACATATATTGAATACGGCCTCGATATCGCCGGCATTCCAGCGATCGATGTCGTCGATCCCGATCACAGATTCAGATAATCCGTGGAACCAGACCCGCGAGCAGGAGCCCGGGCGATGCTATTGGCCGACGATGTGTCTTCCGTTTCGTATGTGATGGCGGACGCGGAGAACCTTGCCGAATGGTCTCCCAGTCGGGCTGTGACTGCAGTCGCGGACGTCCGGAGGGAGTCCAACTTCTCGCCCAGAGCCGCAGCGGATGCACCTACCCACCCCGACGCAGCTTCACCGAGTTGCTCGTGGCCGGACTCAAACACCCGGCTCGTATCGTCGTGCCAGCCGTTGAGCTGATGCGCACCGTACCGAAGGTCGGCCGGATCGACCTTTACATGTTCGCCCAATGGGAATCCCCCTGTGACCCGAAGGGCAGGTGCCGTAGACCCTGCTGAATTGCGACGCTAGCATCGGCGGCGCGCTGCCGATTCTCATGATCGGGATGGGCTACGCGCAAAGGCGGCATCTCGGACAGCGAATCATTCGATCAGACGACGATGGACGTATCGCCAGGTTACTCACCCGCCGCATCCCACACCAGCCCGCGCCCTCGAGCACTCGGCATCGCCTCGAGTACGTTTGCTTGCACGTCCTCAACCTCGTGGCCCAGCAGCACACCGTAGGCGACGGCCACGTTCGGCGTGCGTTGATGACCGGCAACACAGTGCAGCAGAACCGTTTTGCCCTCAGCGCGAAGTACGCGGACAGCATCTGCGGTGTCGGCGAGCACGAACGCGAGGTTCGGATTGTCGGCGGGGTCGTTCGAGTCCATGAGGCGCGACTCGACGACCTCGGTTGCACCGGCGAGGCAGGTCTGCTGTCGGCCGACCCGGCACATCGACACCACCGCGTCAGCAAGGTGATCGGCGGTGGCGTGGGTGCCCAGCAGGACGCCGTCGTCGTTCGGATGCGGGATGACTTCGGTGAAGGCGTGCTCGCGGTAGTCGACATTGTCGGTCGTCGGCCATCCCGTGCTGTCGGGTCGTCCGCCCCGGACCGTGAGGGTCGCGAGGGCGACGAGGTCGTGGGCATCGCTGGGCTGCGCTGCGTGTGGCCATCCGTGAACGGCTCGCCGCCACCGCCACGGCTCGGCGCTCGCACCCCAGCGTGCACCGAGCAGGCCACCGGCGATCGCCGCGACGGTGTCCGTGTCGTTGCCGATGCGGATCGCGGTGTCGAGGGAGTGCTGCAGGTGTAGACACTCGATGGACTCCGGGACCGGTGTCTGCTGGATCGCGGCGGCCGCGGCTTGCAGAGCCGTGACGGTGAAGCCGTTGGGTGTGAACGAGTTCGGGGCCCTGTCGTCTGTGTCGTCGAGCCATGCGGACCATCGATCGGCACGGTCGGCCGGGATCAGGTCGAGGCCGGCGCGGATGTCGATGCGTCCGTCGAGCACGGCGATCCGGATCGCCTCGCACCAGAGCACGCACGAGTTGCCGACGAGGTCATCCGCGTGTGTGAGTGAGGCGACGAGCCGTGCGACTGTGGCAAGGCGGTCGCGATCGTGGAGATGGGCCAATGCCACCGGTGCGGTGCGCATCAACGCACCGTTGCCCGCCGAGCGTGGGTGGGCGTCCGCGAAACGCTCCGATTCCTCGCGCATCACTCGGCCGGTGCCGCGCTCACCGACGTCGAGTCGACGGCGGGTGGCGCCCAGCACCGCGCGGGTCTGATTGCCGACATCGGGCGGGTTGCCGTCGTACCAGCGCAGGAAGTTCTCGGCGATCGCGTCGAGCGCGTCGTCGGAGGTGAGGTCGGCGCCTGTCGACGCGACCAGTGCGATGGCCATCGCCATCGAGGTGTCGTCGCTCCACTCGCCCGGCTCGAAGTCGCCGAGACCGCCGCCGAGCATCTGCGGTGACTCGTCGGACGACAATCGGCGGGACTCGAACTCGTCGGGGACGCCGAGTGCGTCGCCCGCGGCGGTGGCGAGCAGAACGCCTGCGGCGCGGTCGAGTTGGGCGGTGGAGAGGTGGGGTGGTTGGGGCAAGCGGGGGCCTTTCGATTGAGGGATGGTTTCGATACGCGTCGGGCTCGATTTCGATACGCGTCGGACTCGCTTCGCTCGCTCGTCGCTACTCAACCAGCGGAGGGGCGGCGACCGCGCTTGCGGTTTCCGAGGTGGTAGGAGTCGCGGGTCGCCTTGGAGGCGTAGCCGGCACCGGCGAGGGGTGCCTGGGAGCCGAGATCCTCGATCATCTGGAGTTCCCGATCGATCATGGCCCGGTCCTCGGGGCTCGCGTACATCGCTGCGCTGCGCAGACGTTCGTGGGATGCGCGCAGTTGCGCCTGCCCGGCCGTCATGTCACCGGTCTCGTAGGCGTGCGATGCCTGCAGCTTCGCGGCCTGGCCCTCCTGATACAACCGTTCCGACTGCACTTTCGGGTCGGGCACACGCTCATCCAACTCGTCGCCGGGGACGACGTTGACCGAGATCGGCAGGGAGACCGTGTGTTCGGTGATGGAGGCGGACTCGACGTAGCGCAGTTCCAGCGTCGCGATCTGGGTCAGCCCCAACGCAGCGAGGCCGTCGACTTCCATCCGCAGCAACAGCTTGCGCTCCTCGAGCGCGTACAGATCGCCGAGCTCGATCATCACCTCACCATCGGCGGTCTGATGTGCCGGCAGGTCGTTGTACAGCGAGAGTTCCTGCACCTGAGGCACATACCGCACGGTCAGCGTCACCGCCTGCGCCGACTTGGACAGCAGACCCTCGACCTCACCGGCGATCGCTGCGCCGGCGGTGTCTGGGTCGTCGGCGAACACGTGATTGCCGTTGCCGGAGCGAGCAATCACCGACAGCAGCGACTCGTCGTACCCGCGGCCATAGCCCAGGGTGGAGGTGATGATGCCGTCGGCCGCGGCCTTTGCAGTGCTGCTCGCGAACTCATCATGATCCTGGATGCCGCCGTTCACATGGCCGTCGCTGATCACCAGGACGGTCCCGCCACGAATCCCGGCGGCCTTGGTGCTGCGTCGCAACTCCTGCAGTCCGCGGAGGTAGCCGGACGACAGGTCGGTGCTGCCGCCGGGCGTCACCGCGCGGATGGCGTCGATGGCGCGCTGCTTGTCGGCGAGCGGACACGCCGGGACGGCCACCTGAGCGTCGTTGTCGAAGGTGACCACCCCGAACATGTCGGACGGGTCGAGCTGGGCGACCACCCCGGCCAGCGCCTTCTGCGCACCTTCGAGTGGGGGCCCGGACATGGAGCCGCTGCGGTCGAGCACGACCTGCAAGGCTGTGGGCGCGCGGTCGGTGTCGGGTCCGGCCGGAGCCTGGAGTTCGAGCAGGACGGTCACCTCATCGGCCGACTCGTGGGCAACGACCTCGACATCGAGAGCGGCGGAGAGCTTCATGGCATTTCCTTCCTCCCACCCGGCATCCGACCGAGGCGGTGACTTTTCGCGTTTTCGAGTTTACTACTTTGCGCAGACATTCGCATAGGGTCGAGTGGTGAGCGGTCGAGCCAACCCTCGTCTCAGTGATTTCCCGCGCCCGAGCGTGGCGGTCGACATCGCGGTGTTGACCGTCGTCGACCGCGAGCTGCAGGTCGTCGTCCAACGCACTCCGAACGGTGGCGCACCGGCGCTGCCAGGACGATTCGTCCGCGACCGCCACACCGTCAACGAGACGGTGCGCGAGGTCCTGGAACTCAAACTGGGGCTCTCGCCCGACCACGTCCGGCCGCATCTGCTCGCGGTCTTCAGTGATCCTGATCGAGATCCCCGTGGATGGACGATCTCGATCGCGCATGCGGTGGCTTTGCCGCCCGACGAGTTGTCGGACGTGGTCGGCGAGCTCGAGCCGGTGTCAGACGACGGGCGCCTGGCCTCTGGCGAGCGGCTGCTCTACGACCATGACGAGATCATTGCAGCGGCCACCGACAATCTGCGCGATCGCTACGAGGACCGTCCCGACCCGGACAATCTGCTGCATCAGCCGTACACACTGTCGGAGCTCCGCGAGCTGCACGAGGCGATCCTCGGCCGACGACTCATGCGCGACTCCTTCAACCGACGGGTGCAACCGCTGCTCGCCGCCGCGATGGATGCCGAGGGCAAACCGGCGACCCGTGTCGGTGGCGGACGCCCCGCGCGGCTGTACTCCAAGGAGGCGCCGGCGACGGCGACGTTCGGGTGGCGGTTGCCGAGCGCGACCGATCCGATGGGCTGACGGCGAACGCGTGTGTCGGGCGACCAGCCGGCGGACATGACCAGCCGACTGTGGGTTTGCCGACCGATAACGACGAGTTCACCGGGACGACACTGCAGGTGACGGCGCCGACGGATGCTCTGTCTCGCCCGATTTCGGCGCGGTGAGAATTGTCACCGCTTCGGATGTGGCAGCAGTGCGTGACCGATACGTCCGATTCTGCGTGTTGCACGATCGAAACATTTCTGTAACCGAAACCATTGTCTGCCAAGTGAAACCGACGTCCATCGGTGAGGGCTCGGCGCGCGCTGTGGCGAACGACATCGCCGCTCAGACGGACCGAGGCTTCGATCCGAGGTCTTTGTCCGTTCACCTTCGGCTGCTTACGGTGTGGCCGCACACGGCTGGGTAAGGCTTCCCACACCTCATCGAGAAAGGGAGTAATGACGACCACGACGGGACGGTTGCAGAGTGCGCAGGACGAGAATCCGAGACGCGGTGTCATCGGTGATGACGACTCCCTGGCGATAGCGCAGATCGCCTCGCCGGTGACGGGCGGGGCTCGGCTCGCCGACCCCGATCCGCTGTGTGAATCAGTTGCGCGAGTGGCTGCTTCGGCTCTCGACGCCCCAGTCGCTTACGTGTCCGTCGCCGGGTCCGGCAGCGAGATCCTTCCCGGAGCCGTCGACCGCGACGGGGCCCGGCCGTCGACGACCAGTGAGATCGATGGCGTCATATCCCGCGCCGAGCAGGAGCTGCGGACGAACGACGGGGTCGTCGTCGGGATGCTCTGTGTGGGTGATCGATGCGAACGTGATTGGGCGGACGAGGATTTCGCGCAACTGGCCGAGCTGTCCGAGCTTCTCGTGCTCCAGCTCGAACAGCAGTTCGCCGGGACCGTCGACATGCCGGCCCAGTCACAGGACGCGTCGCCGACCGATGACCTCACCCTCCTTGCCGAGACCGTGACCTCTTTCGCCGATCTCGCCGAGCGCAGCGACGATCCGACCCTCCAGCGGTATGCGGCGACATCACGCCGACGACTCGCAGCCGCGCTCGACGGCCGGACACCCGAGCGGGACCGCACCCGTGAGCGGCGCACATTCGACGTACACCACGCGGTCGGACGTGCGCTCCGCGAAGCGGCCTTCGTTACCGGTCACGAGAGTGTCGACAGCGACCTCGGAGACACCGCCGTGATGACCGACGGCGACCAGTTCGCCATCGAGCGGGCCGTGACGCACCTCGTCAGCGCGGTACTCAATCACACCGAGACTGGTTCTCCCCATGTGAAATTGACCGCCGACGACGACCACTGCGTGCTGACGGTCACCTCGGCGACATGCGCGATGCCCGCGGCCGAGGTGTCCCGCATCGTCGCCGACCTCGACGACACCACCGCAGGATCGTCGACCGCGACCCTCCGGCTGGCGCGAGGAGCGGTCATCGCATCCACCGACGCGGTCGGGGCGACGTCGGGACCGGCCGGGACCACCGTGACGACCCGGTGGGCGCTTGGCCGTGGGTGAACTGTCGTGGGTCGATCCTGCTGTTCGGGGTGCGATCGCGACAGCGGTCTTCGCTGCGGGGTTCGCCGCCGCACGACTTCGCTGGAAGCGGGGTGAGCGTGATGACGGCCAGGCGGGTGACTCGGGGCTGGACTGACGTCCACGCCGGTGTCGCGCTGTGCGCCACGCTGGCCGCCGTGGCCGGGCTGCTCGGCGGGCTGGAATCAGGTCCGATGCGCCTGATGGTGCTCGGTGTCGCCGTCGTGTGTGTGGTGGTGGGACTCTACTTCGACGCGTTCGCCGGCGTGGTGATCGGCCTGCTGGCAGGCGCCGCTGCCGTCGTGGTCAAACGATATGTGGGCGTGTGGAATCGCGAGCAGTTCCTGCTGGCCACGGCCATCGCCGCGGGAATCCTGGTGCTCGGTTGGTCGGCGGGCCTCGTCGGCACGCGCCTGCGCGAACTGGTGCGTGCATCGGAGATGCCACGCGCAGAGGTGCGGCCGGCGTTCGGATCGCTGGGCCTGCTCGCCGAGGAGCGGGCACGGCCACGTCTGGACGACGAGATCACCCGGGCCCGCGCGCACAAGCGCGCCCTCGGTGTCCTCATCATCCATCTGCGGGTGACGAATCCGGATCTGGACGAGGCGGCGCGCCAGGCCGTGCGACGCGCGCTGGCACGCCTCGTCGAAAGCCTGCTGCGGCATACCGATGTGCCGTTTGCCTTGCAGCCGGACGAATTCGGGGCCATCCTGCCCGAGACCGATCAGGTCCGGGGCTGGGGAGTCGTCGGGCCCCTCGTCGAGGCCGCCGGTCGGTCGACGTTCACCGACCGCGACTCCGGGACCCGTCGCAGTATCTCCGACTGTGCCGAACTGTATGCGGCGCTGACTTTCCTGACCGCCGACATCGCCGACGCCGACGAGATGATCGCGCGCGCGAGGTCGTCGGTGGAAGAGCAGGTGGTGGCATGACGCGAGCAGCTATCGGGCTGCTGATTCTCGTCGTCATCTGCGTTGTGCTGCTGAGCTATTGGCGCATCTCCATCCGGGGGCACCAGCGTCGACTGCGTCAGCTCGACGTGCGGGTACACGTGAACGGCATCCGCGGGAAGTCGACGGTCACCCGACTGGTCGGTGGCGTGCTCCGCGAGGGTGGGTACGTCACGGTGGCGAAGACCACCGGCAGTGCCGCGCGCGTGATCGGACCGCACGGCGAGGAGACCCCGATCTTCCGGCGCGGGGCGGCCAACATCAACGAACAAATCGACGTCGTCGCCGAGCACATCGGTCCGGACGTGGAGGCGCTGATCATCGAGTGCATGGCGGTACGTCCGCTGTATCAACAGTATTCGCAGGACTACATGGTCCGCTCGGACATCACGATCATCACCAACGTGCGTGAGGATCATCAGGAGGAGATGGGGGAGACCCTCGAGGAGATCGCCGACTCGATGGCGGTCACCATCCCGCGCAACGGGATCGTGATCACCGCCGAGGACCGCCCGCACCTTCGGGAACGGCTGCGGAGGCGAGCTGACGAACGCGGAAGCGTGCTCGTCTACGCCGATCCCGAGGCCGTCGACGACGAGGACATGCGCGGCTTCGACTACCTGCAGTTCAAGACCAACGTGGCGGTCGGCCTCGCCGTCGCGCGCCTCACCGGTGTGAGCCGCCAGGCGGCGCTCGACGGTATGTGGAAATCCGTGCCCGATGTAGGCGTCGTCCGATTGCGCTCGTACGACATCCGGGGCAAGTCGGTGTTGTGGGTGCCGATGTTCGCGGCCAACGACCGGGAGAGCGTCGCACTGACGTTCGCGACGTTGCAGGCACAGTTCCCGCCGAACGCCACCGTCGTCGGCATCCTCAACAACCGCCGTGACCGGGGTCGTCGAGCAGAGCTGTTCTCGCACATGGTTCCTGATGACCTGTCGGGCTATCTCGATCATGTGATGACCTTTGGTGCCTACGAGGACACCGTCACGAAGACGATGGTCGAGCGCGGCTACGGGCGAGAACGCATCCATCAGATGGGGGAGACGGTCCAGCCGACTCTCGACGAGATCCTCGACGAGGTCGCCGATCTCATCGACGGTCCGAGCGGCGTCCTGGTGGGCATGATCAACATCCACACCGAGCAGGCCGAACTGCTGATCGACCACTTCCAGGAACTCCGGGGCGCCGACCATCGCAGCGAGATCGACGAGTCCCGCGACCCACGACGGGCCTCGATCGGAGTCGCACGTCTGCGACGCGCCGGTGCCCATCATGTGGGGGCGCCCGTGGGCCGAGAGATCGAGGCGGGGTAGGCGAATGTTCGAGTACGACTTCGCCCCCGAGGTCGTCCGCGTCGCGCTCGTGATGGGTGTCGTGCTGAGCATGCTGTTCTACGAGCGTGTGCAGCTGACGACCGGCGGGGCCATCGTCCCGGCCTACCTCGCGCTGAGCGTCACCTCGCCGCTGGCGATCGTGGCGACCGTGTCGGTCGGCTATCTCACCTACCTGATCGTGAGTGTTGTGCTGGCGAAACGGCTGATCCTCTACGGGCGTCGAAAGTTCGAGTGGGAGATGCTCGTCGGCCTGGCGCTGATCCTCATCTGCACCGTCGTGGCGGGAGCCGTCGGCAAGTACGACCCGATGTTCTTCGCGCTCGCCGGAATCGGATTCCTGGTGCCGGGCATCATCGCGCACGACATGTCGCGGCAGGATCCGATGCGGACGGTGCTGGCGATCGGGGCGACGACGCTCATCCTGATCGTGTTCCTGGTGCTGTTCTCGAACCTGATGTCGATCGCGCCGGGCGACGACAGCAGCGATACCGTCCGGCTCGCCGGAGTGCTGGGATATCCGCGTGAGCTGCTGCTGCTCGCGGTGGCACTCAGCGTGGCGGTGGGCATGCTGGTGTTCACCAAACTCGGTCTGCGCTCGGGTGGTTTCATCACCGGTGCATATCTGGCGCTGATCAGCCCGCGATGGCCCGACATCGTCTTCGTGGTGGTCGTCGCGGTCATCACGTGGTTCGTGGTGGTGAAGCTGCTGATGCCGCGCCTGCTCATCTTCGGGCGTCGCAAACTGTCGACGATGGTCTTGGTCGGCGCGATCATCAGCTGGAGTGCCGAGCTGATCGTCACCTGGCTGACCGACGGCGACTACATCCCCTGGCGCGGACTCACCGTCGCGACGCTGATGGTTCCCGCCCTGCTCGCCAATGATGCCCAGCGACAGGGATGGGAGCGGACGGTCTGGGGAGCCACGCTGACTGCAGTCGGGGTCTACGCCGGCACCAACTTCCTGGCGGCCGCAGGCATCGCCCTCGGGCTGCTGTGACGGCGACGAGAGAGAGGTCTCAGTGACGAAAGACGAACGGCGCGGCCGGCGAGTGTGGCGATGGGTGCTGCCGACCGTCGCGACGGCGGCCGTCCTGGCGACGGCCGCAACCGTCGCGGTACACCTGCCGGACCACTCGGTGCAAGCCGATGTCGATCGGGCGACCACGGCCCGCGGTACCGTCGTCGACGAGACCGGGACGCCCGTCGCTGGAGCCTCGATCCGGGTGGGCAGCACCGTCGTACACAGCGGCGACGACGGTGGCTTCACACTGCCGGTTCCGATCGCGGCACTGGCGTCGGCCGAGGCGGCGGGCCACCTGCCACGCACGCAGGCGGTGGCGCCGGGAGACCAGGTCCGGATGGAGTTGACCTCGCGCGCCGCCGAGTCGACGGCGCTGAGGTTCGGCGGTGATGTGATGTTCGGGCGTGGCTTCTACGAGAGGTCGGGTGCCCATCCGCCGCGGCTCGGACCGAGAGCCGACGCCGCCGCACATGCCGATCTGCTGTCCGGAGTCGCTCCGCTGCTGCAGGATTCGGACCTCACCGTCGTGAACCTCGAATCACCTCTGATCGATCGCCCGTACTTCCCGGAGAACCGGCCGCGGCCCAAGCGGTTCCATCCGACGAAGAAGACCGCCGTCGCGTCGGCCACGGAGGCCGCCGAGGCGATGCGCATGTCGGGCGTGAAGGTCGCGTCGCTGGCGAACGACCACATGCTCGACGCACTGCGCCCCGGACTCGACAGCACCCTGTCGGCGCTGGACAAGGCTGGCATTGCCCACTTCGGTGCGGGCCGTGACGAGGACGAGGCGTGGGCGCCGAAGATCGTCCCGCAACGGCGGGGTGGCGCGGTGGCGTTCGTCGGCTGCACCACCGTCGACGGAGAGAAGAACCCGATCCCCTACGTCGCCGACGACGACCGCGCCGGTGCCGCCGAGTGCACCACGAAGCGGATCAGACGTGCTGTCGCACAGGCGAAACAGCGTGCGGAGACCGTGGTCGTCATGATCCACGGCGGCCACCAGGATCAACGAGAACAGTCGCCGACGGTCCGTCGCATGTCGGATGCCGCGGCCCGCGCGGGAGCGTCGGTCGTCGTCGGCAGCCACCCCCGGGTGGTGGGCGGAGTGCGGACCGTCAACGGTTCGGTGATCGCCGAATCCACCGGAGATCTGCTCTACGACCGGCCACGCTGGACGTCGGCGCCCACGCAGCTGCTGCGTGTCGACATCCGACGCGGACAACCCGTGTACACCGGATCCGATCCGGTGATGCTGGAGGAATCGCGTCCGGTCCCGGTGACGGCGGCCCTGGCCGACTCCGTCTCCCGGATCACGGCGGGAACCGTTGAGGGCTCGGCGCATCTGAGCGCGACCGGGGTCGAGATGGGCGCGCGGTCCGGCCCGCCGGTACGTCAGACCGGCGTCGCACTCCCGGCCGGTGCGGTGCGACGACTCTCGACCGGATGGTTCCTCGGCACAGCACCGACGGGTGTACGCGTGGGCAACGATCTCCTCTGGGGCTCCGGCAGATTCGAGGACCAGGACACCGATCCGATGGCGAAGGGGGTGAACCTCTGGGAGCTCGGCCGCGCCGCGCGCACGACGGTCACCGCGGCGTGCACCGACTCCCGGGACCGCGACATCGAGAACGACGGCTCCCCGGAGGGCAAGGGACTGGAACTGGTGCGCGGACCGAAGAGCACGATGGACGTGTTCGCGACCCCAGGTCGTCGGATCGGAGTCGCACCGGGACAACGCGTCTCGCTGCTGGCCGACGTCCGATCGGCCTCGCCGGGGTCCACCCTGGAGATCCGGTGGTACTCGGGCTTCCGCGGCCGCAGCATGGCGACCACCACGACGGCGGTGCCCGAGGGCGACCGGTCTCGAAACGGGTGCCTGCCGGTGCGGCTGGACGCGACCGCACCGCCCGGGGCCGTCGCCGCGCAGCCCTACGTGCGGCTTCGACCGCCCGACGACTCGCTGAGCGGTCCGCGCCTGGCCGTCGACGACGTCCGACTCGTCGATTGGGCGCCTGAGCGCGCTGCGGGCCGACGTTTCGATACGGTGGAGGCGACCCGCCCGGTCACGGTCCGGGTCAGCAGTGACCGGGCGGACGACTCGGGACCGTTCGTCGGAAACGGAGCCGGTGACCGATGACGCGTGTCGACCGGGCCTTTCGGTACTGGGCAGCGGCGGCAGGAGTGATCATCATGACGGTCGCGACCGCGTGTGGCCAGCAGTCGGGTGAGATGCAGCCCGAGGTGCAGCCTGAGAAGCTCAGCTCGGTGGTGTCCCGGGTGATCAAGGCGTCGCCCGACCGCGAATCGTCGAGCTACGCGCCACCCACACCCGCTGTCGCGCAGGCGATCGCCGCCGGGGTCTCCGAACTGATGAACACCGGCCGGGCGAGTCTGGAGTCATACGATCAGGTGCCGGTGGAACTGCCGAACACCGGGCAGGGTGACGAACGTTCGGACTCGGTGGTCGCACTCGTGGAACGCGGCCATCCGACCGCAGGCAACGGCCTGTACATCGTGCGTCGCGCACCGATGTCGCAGCTCGTCGTGCAGATCCCGCACCCGGTCGCCGACCGGTACTCCGAGTACATGGGCACACAGCTGTTCGCGCAGTCCGGTGCCCGGCTGTTCATGATGGCCGGCGCTCATCGCAACGCCGGAGACGACAGCGCCGACGTCGCGCACCGCAGCGACTCCACCTTCGCGGCGGTGAACGACGCCGTGGTGCAGAAGGGGATGACCGTCGTACAGATCCACGGGTTCTCCTCGGACAACCACGACGACTTCGGCGACGTCGTCCTCTCGAACTCGGTGGCGGAACCGTCGCCGACCCTGCGCCGCCTGGCGTCCGACCTCGAGGACGGGGGATTCGACACCTGCACCTACGACGGGAAGAAGTGCAAGGCGCTCGCCGCGACCGCCAACGTGCAGGCCGTCGCCGCCCGCGCCCGGGGGGCGGAGTTCATCCACATCGAGGTGAATCAGAAGGTGCGCAAGGACAGATCCGAACGTCGTCAGCTCATGCGGACGATCGCCGCCTCGCTTCGGGCGTCCGGAGTCGGCTGAGCATGCGACCGCTGCGTCCGCTGTGGGTGGCCGTCGCGGTGGTGGCTGTCGTGGTCGTCGGATTTCTTGTCCTACATGGGCGGTCGACCAGGAGCGTGGCGAACGGAAGACGGAGGCGACCGGGCTCTGTGAGGGCGCCGCGCGCGACGATCTGCGTGAGCGACTGACGACGAGCGGATCGGCCGACGCCGAGTCACAGGCAGCATCGGCGCAGTTCACCGATGTGCGGACACGCACCACCAGCGTCGGCGACGAGGATGACGCTGCACTGCGTCAGGCGGGCCGATCGCGGTCGGCGGTGGCGACCGAGTGGGCGGTGGTCGGGTCGGTGTCGGTGTCGGGGGAGATCCCCAGCGGTGCACGGCTCGGGCCGAACAACACATTCAGCTGCAGTGCAGTCGTTTTCACCGATGGCGAAGTCATGGTCACCGAGCAGCGGATCAACTGACGTCCATCGCCGCGTAGAAGGCGGTCGATTCGCGATGGTGGAGCAGCGCGACAATCCCGGCGGCCAAGACGGCGATGGCGATGTCGAGCACCGCTGTGCCCCCGCCGTCGGCGCCGATCGCGGAGAAGGCGCAGCCGATGATGCCGAGCACGCCGAGGACGGTTGCCGTCGTCCGCGCCCACCGCAACCCGCGATAGTTGCTGCGGGCCATCCAGATCCACAGTGCGATCGCGGCCAAGCTGACGACGATGATGACAACCGCGCCGATCGTGGCGCCGGACTGCAGGGCGCCGGAGAACTCGTCGTCGGAGAGCCCGCCGGCCCTCGCACGCGCGTCGGCGGTTCGTGCCTTGAGGCGTGCCGTGTTCAGGCCGCCCAGCACCACGATCAGTCCTGCGAGTTGCAGGACGGCACCGCAATACATGAGAGCGACGGCGGCCAGGATCGTTCCGGGTCGCTCGACCGTGGGCTCGTACGCGTGCGCATCCGAGCGGGCGGGGGAGTCACGCGAGCCAGTGTGCATGGTGACGAGTATATGGTCGGCCCAGTCGGGAGCCGAGCTCTGTCATTCACGTGGGTGGGCCGCGGCTCCGGGTCGGTCACCCCGACAGGGTTCGCCGGCCGATTGCTGCCGACAGCGCATCGAGTTCGCCGAGGACATCCGGGGCCGCCCAAACCTGATTGCGTTTGCTCGTCGAGATCATTTCGAGGACACCACTGTTGGTCAGTCGGGACAGCGCGCGATATGTACTCGCATCAGACGTTCCGGTGATGCGTTGTGCGGTGTCCGCGTCCATCACCGGCGTACCGAGGAGGGCGTCGATGAGGCATGCGTCGGCTGAGTTGGCCCGAGGTCTGGCTCGGTCGCGCCACTCAGCCGGCAGGCCGGCCAGCACCTGCGCCGACTCTTCCGCGGATGCGACGGCGTGGAGCGTGCCGACGGCGACATACTCAACGAAACCGTCGACGTCTCCGGATCGGTAGCGGCCGAGTTCGGCGAAGTATCTTCCCGTGTCGGCGAGCATGGCGGACGCGAGGGGAACGGTCACTCGATTGGTGAGGCCGCGTCGTCGGAGAATCGCGCTGATCAATGCTCGACCGATTCGGCCGTTGCCGTCGACGAACGGGTGGATCGACTCGAACTGCGCGTGCGCGATCGCTGCCTGCGCCAGGATCGGGAGGTCGGTTCTGTTGGAGAACTCGATCACATCGCTCATCAGAGTCGTGACCAGATCTGGTGGGGGCGGAACGAACAGGGCGTTACGGGGTGAGTAGTCGCTGCCGCCGATCCAGTTCTGCACTTCACGAAGGCGCCCGACGTCGTCCGGCTCGTGTCGGCCGACGGACATGAGAGTGTCGTGCGCCCGCAGTAAGAGACTCAGGGATATCGCCTCCGATCCCGCGGCGTCGACCATCGTGATCAGTGCGTGGACGGCGGCCAGCTGAGCCCGCGCCTCGGCACTGGACCTGCCGCCTGCGAGAGCTTTTCCGAATGATCGGAGATCAGCGTCGACGTGCTCGATCTTCGATGACGCGATCGATTCGGTCCGTAGGAGGAAGTCGGCGAGAGGGGCGAGATGAGCGCCGTGGCCGGCCTCCAAGCGAGCGACCGCTATCACCGCGGCCTCATGCGCGCGGGCAGCCGTACCGGTCACCTCGTAGGGAAGGCCGGCGATGAAGGGTGGGATCGCCACCTCGATCGATCGGAGTAATCGATCGGCGCGCGACGGGGCGCGTCCGCTGGACACCCACGGACGCTCTTCCACACGGCACGACGGCCAGCCCATGCGACGCCTCCTAGGGAAAGTGCAACTGAAACCGCCACTATTATACTTTTCTAGGGACAAACGTAGTTATGAGTCGTTTGAATTGTGGATGGGAGCGCGTCCGCAGACAACCGTGATCCCCACCTCCGGGGGAAGGTGGGGATCACGGCGCTACCGGTTGTCGATCTGTGGCCCGCTCACCACTGATCGAAACCGACGTTCACCATCGGGTAACGGCTGCTGATGTTGTGGCTCATCCAGTAGTTCTGGGCGTGCGGTCCCCAGATGCCGCTCATCGCAGTGTTGGTGTTGCCCTTCATGTTCTCGATCTCGTAATTGGCGGTCGGACCGAAAAACCCGATGCGGTACTGCGCGTTGGCGGTCAGCGAGTTCGCGAACGGCGCGACGGCGGTGACCGTCTCGCTGGCCCCCGGGTAGAGGACGCGCTGCGGGGCGTTGACCCATTGGCCGCCCTGGCCGGTGGTGGAACCGATCAGGTATTCCGGCTTGTCGGTGTGGTTCGTGATCGTCATCGCGATCGTCGGCTCACCGGGGCGGGTCACGGGCATGGTGCCGGCGTTGGCGGCCCCGGCGACTGCGAAACCGATGC
This sequence comes from Gordonia sp. ABSL11-1, assembly GCF_030315685.1. GTDB lineage: Bacteria > Actinomycetota > Actinomycetes > Mycobacteriales > Mycobacteriaceae > Gordonia. The sequence goes on from NZ_JASXSI010000013.1 coordinate 25,303, forward strand.
CTGCGGTCGCGGCGACGGCGGCGATTCCGGCGGTGATGCGGCGGGTCTTGGTGTTCATGAGCGGGTCTCCTCGGTGTGGGGCCGGGTGGGTTGTTCCGGCGACACCAATGACGTTGCCCTGGTCAGGACGTTGTCGGAGTCCGTCGACTGGCTGATTGACCGGTGGATGGCGGCGTCCACCGATCGGGGGACAGGGGTGCGGGCATCAATTCAGGTGACCGCTGTGCAGGGCTGCTGCTACCCTTCCCTCCGACCGCCGAGACGGCGCGAAGGGAGGTGGTACCCGTGATCGATACATCCGAGTGGGTGCTCCCTTCGCAGTGCGGACTGTCCTGACATCAGGTGTCGCGGGAGTGCCCCCACAGCACGGCATTCGCGAAAGGCACCACCATGAGCTCTCTCATTCTGCACTCCGAGGCGTCGTCCGACGGCGTCCTCGAACGTGACTTCTCCGTCGGCGACATCCCCGGCACCCTGTGGGCGCCGGCCGATCCGACAGCCCCGACCACGCTCATCCTGATGGGCCACGGCGGCGGACTGCACCGTCGTCTGCCCGCCCAGATCCGTCGTGCCGAGCACTCGGTGCGAGCGCACGGCTTCACCGTCGCGAGCATCGACGCGCCCGGGCACGGTGACCGACCCCGCTCGGCCGACGACGAGAAATCGGTCGCCGCGATCGGGCATGCCCGACGCCACGGCGAACCGCTCGCACCGATCATCGCCGACCTCAACCACTCCCTGGCCGAACGCGCGGTACCGGAGTGGCGGCACGTGCTCGACGAACTGCAGCAGCTGCCCGATATCGGCACCGAGGCGCCGGTCGGCTACGCGGGGATGACGCTGGGTACGGCCATCGGAATCCCGTTGACGGCGAATGACTCTCGCATCTCCGCTGCTATGTTCGGCGGGTACTTCGACTACGGCAGCCTCATCGAGGCGGCTCGCCGCATCACCGTGCCGGTCGACCTCATCGTGTCGTGGGACGACCCGGAGATCCCGAAAGAGACCGCGCTGCGGTTGTTCGACGCCATCGGCTCCGATGACAAGATGCTGCGGGCGCATGTCGGAACGCACGAGCGGATTCCGGCACACGAAGGCGAGCACACGGCTCTGTTCTTCCGGCAGCACCTGTGAGGCACCGTGTCACGTGCCGCAATCGGTCTGGGTATCTCCGACGGCGATGAGGTAGGCGAACCCGGCGATCGCGATCAGACACACGACGACTGCCGCGGACAACCGTAGGAGGCGAAGGCGTTCGATAGCTCGGCGGCGTCGGATTGCCTGCGCCGCCACGAGCGTACCGAGGCCGATCATCACCACGCCGGTGCCGGTCAGGGTCCACTGCCAGCGAGCAGCATCGGAGTGGCGTTCGTCGACGCTCGAGTAGGAGGGATCGCAGAAGTCGCCGCCGCCCTTGAGCGTGGCGAGCGTTGCCAGGACGACCACACCGGCGACGAACGGTGACGCGACGGCGAAGAGCCATGGCCAGATGTCAGGCGCAACGCGACGACGCCCGTTACCCGACGACATCGTCACCATCGGAATCCGAGTCGGGTGTCAGTTCCGCAAGCGATTGCGCCAGAAGCGTGTTCGTCGTCTCGGTGAGGGTGACCCGGGTGGCGGCGTCGGCCAGTGCGCGCAGCTGGATCAGCGTCAGCGTCGCCTCGGTGAGCCGACGGTCCCCGGCGTCGTCCGATGACGCAGTGCCGGTGAGTGTGTCGGCGGCGTCGACCATCGCCTGGCCGAGCGACTCGAAGGCGGGCGCGACCTTCTCGATGACGTCGATGACCAGCGATGCGGGCCGCTGTTCGGTGACGAGCGGGAGGATCGCGTCGAGAAGCGCGGGCTCACTGACGATCACGTCGTCGGGAGTGGTGATCCGGAGGATCTTGAGGTATTGGAGTCGTTCGGCGTCGTCGGCGAGGACGCCGACGTCGGCGAGGTCGGCCAGGGTGGTCGACCGTGTCGTCGGCGACTGCTCGATGTCGGCGAGCTCCGTCTCCAGACCGAGGATGTCGCCGAGCTGCCGGCCCTCCTGCCACGCGGTCATGAGTTCGTCGATGTGGGCGATCGTGTATCCCCGCGACAGCATCGAACTGATCAGGGCGAGTCGTCGGACATGGGACTCGGAGTACAAAGCGATCCGTCCGACGCGATGGGGCGGCGCCAACAGGCCGCGCTCGCGGTACACGCGGATGTTGCGGGTCGTGACCCCGGAGACGCGCGCGAGGTCGTCGATGCGGTATTGCGCGACGGGCGGTTGTCCGCGGGCCTGCCGCGTTGCATTGGCGAGGAGTTTGGTCACCGAGATCTCGAGGTCGCGAGACTGCCTGCCCACGTACGACGGTGTGGCCGACATGTGCTCGATCAGCGCGGCCACTTGCGCCAGGCGCGTCGACGATGCTCGGGCCACCCGGTCTTCTCCTTGCTCGGGGATCGTGTTGTCCCAGCGTACCGTCTGGATTCTGTTTCACCAGTAAATGTGCCATTGACAGATGGCGCAATTGGTGTTGCGATCGAGATGTGACTCAGAACTCACGAGCTTCCCGCCGGGCGGCCTGGCTGGCGCGGCGAACGCTGCGCCCGTTCGCCGAGATCCTCCCGGCCGGACCGCTGCAGATCCACACGTCTCGGGCGCTTGTCGCCGCGGGAATGCTGATCGGCTGTCCGCCACCGCATCACGTCCGGATCGACAAACTCGGCACCGGGACCTTCCGCGGGGAGTGGGTCTATCCGCCCGAGACAAGCGAGTCGCGGCAGGTGATCCTGTATGTGCACGGCAGCGGATATGCGATCTGTTCGGCGCGGACCCATCGCGGCATCGTCGCCCGGCTCGCCCATCTGACCGGCATGCCCGCCTTCACCGTCGACTATCGGCTCGCCCCCGAGCATCCCTTCCCGGCGGCCGCCGACGATGTGGAAGCGGCCTACGCCTGGTTGCAGGACATCGGCTACCGCGCCGGGAACATCACCCTCGTCGGAGACTCCGCCGGCGGCCATCTGATCCTGGACCTGTTGGCGGAGAACGTTCGTCGCAGTCGTCCGCAACCACGGTCGGTGGTGATGATGTCGCCGCTCGTCGACCTGACCCTGGAACTGGCCCGACGACGCGAACGTGAGGTCGCGCCGGATCCGCTCATCTCGGCCCGTGCGGCACGACGCCTCGTCCGTCACTACACGGCCGATCATCCCGACGATCTGCCGCGGCTGAAGCTGACACTCGACCGCGCCGATGACCTGCCGCGCACCCTGATCCAGGCCGGCGGCGCAGAGATGCTCGTCGCCGACGCCGAGGAGGCACGACGGATGCTGGTCGACGCCGGCGCCGACTGCACGCTCGAGATCTGGCCGGGACAACTCCATGTGTTCCAAGCACTTCCGGCGTTGATCCCGGAGGCGATACCTGCCCTGCGCACCGTGGCGGCCTTCATCACCGAACCATTCGCGACAACCGTGACGGCCGAGAAGGTTTCGGCTCAGCAGAAGGGATACGCCACCGCATGACAACCAGGAGATCTCACGACGCACGAGCCGTGGTGACCGGCGCCGGCAGTGGCATCGGACGAGCCTTCGCCCTCGAACTCGCCCGCCGCGGCAGCCGCGTGCTGTGCGCCGACATCGACATCGACCGGGCATCCGAGACGGTCCGGATGATCGACGACGCCGGCCATGGTGAGGCCACTGCGATCTTCTGCGACGTCGCCGACGTCGAGGATCTGCGGACGCTCGCCGACCGGGCCCCCGACCTCCTCGGCGGCCCGACCAGCATGATGATCAACAACGCCGGCGTCGGAATCGGTGGTAAAGCGGTAGGGGCCATCGGGCTCGACGACTGGCAGTGGGCGCTCGACATCAACCTCCGCGGCATGGTCTACGGCTCCGAACTGTTCCTGCCGCAACTGCGTGAGTCGCGTCGTGGCGGGCTGATCAACGTGGCATCGGCGGCGGCGTTCTCCGCGGCCCCCGGCATGGCCGCCTACAACGTCGGCAAGGCGGGTGTGCTAGCGCTGTCGGAGACGATCGCGGCCGAACTGTCCGGAACGGATCTGGCCGTCACCGTGTTGTGCCCGACCTTTGTGCAGACCAACGTCGCCGCCGACGGCCGGATCACCGGCGAGGCGATGAAGGTGGCCGAGGCGCTCATGCGACGCACCGGACGATCCGCGGAGCAGGTGGCGCGGCAGACGCTCGACGCCAACGACCGCGGGCGACTGTACGTGGTCCCGCAGTTCGACGCCAAGGCGATCTGGCTTGCCAAGCGACTCATGCCGCGTACCTACGCCTTCGGGGCCGGGCTTCTCCATCGCATTCAGCCGCAGCTGGCCGTCACCCGCTCGGTCACCGCAACCACCACCGGTGCCGAGACGCCGACAACCACAGCGCGCAAGCGCATCCCGGAAGGAGTGTGACATGCCGATCATCCTCGAGGACATGCTGCAGACCATCAAGGACCGCCAGTGGGCGCTCGCCGACATCGACTGGGATGCACCCGGGGCCGAGCTGATCACCGACGAGCAGAAGCCGAAACTCAAGGCGTTCATGGCCGACCTCGTATGGATCGAGAACGTCGGCGCCCGTGGATTCGCCGCGCTGGCGAAGAAGGCGCCCGACGACACCCTCGCCGAGATCTACCGCTACTTCCACGCCGAAGAGCAGAAGCACGCCAACGCCGAACTCGCGCTGATGCGCCGGTGGGGGATGCTCGAGGACGACGAGGTACCCGAGCCGAATGTCAACATCCGGCTTGCCATCGAATGGCTCGACACCTTCTCCGATCGGATGTCGTTGTCGGTGCTGGGCACGGTGATCCCGATGCTGGAGGTCGCGCTCGACGGCGCCCTGCTCAAGTTCCTCCTCGAGGAGGTCAAGGATCCCGTCTGCCATGAGGCGTTCCGCAAGATCAACGCCGACGAATCACGCCACCTCGCCGTCGATTTCCATGCACTCGACATGATCGGCAACTCGCGGCTGCGCAAACTCATCGTCGAGGCGGTCGGCACGGTCGCGTCGCCGGGCGTCATCATCGGCGCGCTGATGTACGTGCCGTTGCTGAACAAGATGCGCGACAACATCGTCGACATGGGTCTCAGTGAGGACAGACTCTACGAGGCGATGAAGCGCTTCAAGAAGAACGGTGAACGCGGCAACGGGACGAGGTTGCTCACCTACCAGGTGCTCAAGTATCACGCCGGGTGGGTCATCAACCGGGACAGTCCCTATCATTACTTCGCCGATGCGATGGTCAAGCTGACGGATCACTATCCGCGATCGCTGCTGCGTTCGCAGCCCACATGGTCGAAGGAACTGACGTACGAGCCGGTCGCATGAGCGCCCCCGCCGTCGATACGACGACCCTCATCATCGGTGCCGGATTCGCCGGCATCGGGACCGCCATCCGGTTGCTCCAGCAGGGCCACGATGATTTCGTCATCCTCGAGCGCGATGTCCGGCCCGGCGGAACATGGCGCGACGATGTCTATCCGGGCGCTGCCTGCGACATCCCGTCCCGGCTGTACTCGTACTCGTTCGCACCGAATCCCGAGTGGTCACATACCTATTCGGGCAGCAACGAGATCCTTGCGTACATCGATCGGATGGTGGCCGACCACGACCTCGAACGCTTCATCCGGTACTCGCACCTCGCGACCGGGATGGAGTTCGACGAGGCGACCGGTACGTGGCGCGTCGACGTCGCCGGCCGCGAGCCGATCGTCGCGCGGACCGTGGTGGTGGCGTCCGGGCCGCTGTCGACGCCGGGCTACCCCGACATCACCGGTCTCGACGACTACACCGGGCATCGGATGCACTCCGCGGCATGGGATCACAGCTACGACTTCGCCGGCAAGAAGGTCGGTGTGATCGGTACCGGGGCGAGTGCGGTACAGATCATCCCGGAGCTCGTGGACGCCGGCGCCCAGGTGACGGTCTATCAGCGCACCCCCGGGTGGGTGCTGCCGCGTCTCGATCGGCGCATCACATCTGCCACCCGCCAGATCTATCGGACGATGCCCGGCACACAGACCGCGGCCCGGCGGCTGTGGTTCTGGGGACACGAGTCCGTCGCCCTCGGCGCGGTGTGGAACTCGCCGTTCACCCGGGTCATCGAGGGTGTCGCAAAGCTGAATCTGCGCGCCCAGGTGAGCGATCCGTGGATGCGGCGGCAGCTGACACCGGATTTCCGCGCAGGCTGCAAGCGGCTGTTGATGACCAGCGACTACTACCCGGCACTGCAGGCCGACAACTGCACGCTGATCACGTGGCCCATCGCCCGCATCTGCGAGCAGGGCGTGCGGACCGTCGAGGGGATCGAGCGGCACTTCGATTGCTTGGTGTTCGCGACCGGGTTCGAGATCGCCAAACAGGGCACACCCATTCCCATCCGTGGGCGGAACGGACGTGTGCTGGCCGATGAATGGTCCCGTGGCGCATACGCATACAAGAGTTTTGCGGTGTCGGGGTACCCGAACCTGTACTTCACGTTCGGTCCGAACTCCGGTCCCGGTCACAACTCCGCACTGGTCTACATGGAAGCGCAGATCGACGTGATCGTCACCGCCATCTCCCTCGTTCGCGACCGCGGCCTGAAGCTGCTCGACGTCCACCGGCCGGCGCAGAACGCCTACAACCGTGCGATCCAGAAGCGCCTGGAGCGGACGACCTGGAACTCCGGCTGTCGCAGTTGGTATCTCACCGACGACGGCTTCAACGCCACCATGTTCCCCGGGTTCGCGACCCAGTTCATCGCGCAGATGCGATCGGTCGACTTCACCCGTGATTTCCGGGCGGTGGCGGGTGACGAGGTCAGTCTCGAGGTGTGCTCACCGTCGCTCGCGTAACGCGCGCAGGTACACCGACGCCCACGTGCGGAAGGGCCGCCACAACCCGGACACCTCGGCGACGGTCCGATCGGCGCCGTAGAGGTCGGCGATCTCGGCGTCGAGTCGTCGTTCGTGGGACGGGACCGCGTCCGGGGCATTGGCTCCGCGCAGCACGATGAGTTCGGCGGCGAATGGGCCGATCCCCGTGATCGATTGCACCGACTCGATCGCATCGTCCGGTGACAGCGACCGCAGATGGGCCGTGTCGAGGTGGCCGTCGAGCGCGGCGTCGGCGACGGCGTGCAGGTAGTCGGCCTTGCGGCCGGGCAGGTCGAGGTCGAGGCTGCGCAGCCGGTCAGGTGCGGGAAACGCGCCGTCGTCGCCGTGCTCGGTGATGAGTCGTCGGCGGAGCGTGGCTGCCTGTTCCATCCGGACGCGCTGGGAGAGCACCGCCCACGCGGCAGCCTCATAGGCGGAGTGGAAACCGCACGGCCGCAGTCCCGGAAGCTGCTGCTGCGCACGGCCGATCACCGGATCGCGATCGCCGACGGCCGGCCAGTCGCGCGCGTCGACGTCGAGAGCGAGGAACCAGGCGGTCTGCTCGGACGCGGCGGCGAGGTCGCCGTCGCCGGTGACGGTGAGCTCGGCGACCTGTCCGCGCTGGCCGACGGTCACCTGGGCGGACGACCAGTCGGCGTCGACCCGGAACACCGTCGACAACGTTCCCGATCTCTGGTCCGAGTCCAGCGCTGCCGGGGTGAAGCCCTCCCAGAATTGGCGGCTCGTGTCGAGCGACCACGGCCCGAGGACCTCGCGCCGCACGGTGTGGGTGCTGCTCATGGTGGTCCGATCTGTCGTCGATCAGACCCGTCATCCGATCGTGTGAATCGCCGGTGTTCCTCATTGATGCTGACACGCGCGGTCGCATCCTGCCGATAGGACGTACGACCATCCCATCGGCCCGAATCGAGTCTCCGTCATGTCTGATGCGACCACCCCTCCAAACCCCGCAGACTCGATGCCGGAGAATGCACGGCAGCCGGTCGACCATGCGCCCGAACCGTTCGATCAGTCGATCCGCCGGCCGATCGCACCGATCCCACCGATGCGGCCTGAGCCGATGGCGGTGTCGTCGGGTCTGGCGATGAAGCGCCGCAACCCGTTTGCCGTCTGGCTCGGACTTCCCCTGATCACCCTCGGCATCTACTACTTCGTCTGGTACTACAAGATCCACAAGGAGATGGCCGAGTTCGATCGGCGCCGGCAGATCCCCGTCGTCGGACCGATGCTGGTGCTGGTCCTGCTGAGTTGGACCGTCATCGCGCCGCTGATCAGTTACGAACCTGCTCTACATGCAGTTCGAACTCAACAAGGTCGTCGACCGCTATCCCGGCGCGGAACCGCATACGACCGTGCCGCTGTTCGTCTGACGGCGTCCGGTTCGTCGGGGCCATCGAGTAGACCGACGATTCGCAAGTATCAGTTGTTCGACCAACCTGCGTAGTCACCTACGCGTTACCCCGGCGCCGCCCGTGGACACGATCGACTGGTGCACAGATCCCCGCCGCACAGTCACCTATCAGGAGTCATCATGTCCACCACCACCTCTACTCCAGGGCGTCGTTCCCGCACGACGGCAGCAGTGGCGACGTTCGCCGCGGCGGCAGGAGCCGCCACCCTCGTCCTTGCCGCGCCCGCATCGGCGCAGACCACCAGTGTCTCGGTGACGCCGGGACCCGGCGGCAGGATCGGGACGAGCTGTACCTACGACGTCGTCGCCCCGGTCACCGGACCCAACACGGTGCGATTCTGGGACAACGGCGCACTCATCGCCGGAAGTCCCGTCCCCGTGTCCGGAGGCGTCGCCACCATCAAGTGGACGCCCACCACCCGCGGCACGCACACCATCAGTGCACAGCAGGGTACCGGCAACGGACCGATCCGCTACACCACCGTCCAGGTCCGCCGGGGCATCAATACCGGGTTCGTCTGCATCGTGTTGTGAGCGCGATGCTCTGACATCGCGTCCTGACCTGCCCGTTCGACCACCGTTGCGAGGGTGGGGCCGGCGTCCCCCGGTCGGCCCCACCCGTCCCGGTCCCCGCATCCGACATTCGCGGGAACTTTTCGCACACCCGGGTGCGACCAATTCATGACAGCGCGAGACACCCCGCCGCGCGCCCACATGAAGGAGTACCCGACATGGTCACCACCACCCTCAAGCGCACCGCCGCCGCCGGACTGCTCGCCGCCGCTGCCGGCGCCACGTTGCTCACCGTCCCGGCCGAGGCCAACGCCGACACCGGGCACATCTACGGCGCCATCGCCATCTCGCCGCGCACCGGCAACACCGCCTACGCCATCAACTACTCGACCTCGACCGCCGCCAAGCGTGCCGCCGAGGCCAAGTGCGGCGCCTCCGACTGCCAGTGGGTGGTCCAGATGGACCGCAACTGCGGCGCCGTCACCCAGCAGTCGTCCACCCGTCGGTGGGGCTGGGCCTACGCACCGACCCGTCGGGCCGCCGAGGTCACCGCTGCGAGCAAGTCGGGTCCGGGATCGCGGACCGTCATCTGGGCGTGCACGGCGGGGGCATAGTCCTAGGGTGGTCCCATGTCTGCTCTCGACAGCCCCGATCACGACCTCGCCCGCCGCCTCGACGACCTCGACCGCATCGAGGCGATCAAGCAACTGAAGCATCGCTACTGGCGGGCGTGCGATGGCAAGGACCCCAAAGGTTTTCGTGACTGCTTCATCGCCTCGGGGGCGCGGATCGACTATGGTCCGCTCGGCGCATTCGACGACGCCGAACCGATGGCGGCGATCTTCGCCCAGGTCGCGTTGCATCGGGTCGACGGCGAGTACGTCATCTTCGACATGCACCACGGATTGCACCCGGAGATCACGCTGACGTCGGACACGACAGCGACCGGTCGGTGGACGCTGAAGTTCCGACAGGTCAACCTCCTCGACCGCACCGAGACGGTGATGACCGGAGAGTACGACGACGAGTACGTCGTCGAGGGCGGGACATGGAAGATGGCGGCCAGCACTCTCACCGAGAGATGGTCGGTGACACGCCCGTTGGGCGACAATGGGGTGATCCGGCCGGGGACCTTCGTAACAGGGGCCTAGTCTGCGAGGCGGCCGTTCAGCCGTTCGAGCGCGTCAGCCGGATCCAGGCTCCCGGGCTCGCGGCCCTCGATCACCAATCTGGCCGTGTCGTCCTGGATCAGTTCGTTGACCGGGGTCGGGACGCCATGGAGTCGGCCCTGTAGGACGATTTCTCCTGTCAGATAGTCGATCTCACTGTCACGGGCACCGCGGGTGACGCTCTGCCAGGTGGAACTGCCGTTGCTGTCCTCGCCGGTGTCGCGGCGGACGATGTGATTGCCGCGTCGCTCCTTGTCGACGGCGTCGCTGACCACGTCGATACCGGCGGCCTCGAGGACGGTCTCGCCTTCGGCGCGAGCGCGACGCATCAGCTCGCCGATCGCGTCGCCGTCTCGGCGGTAGCTGGCATCGATGCCGTTGCCGAGATTGAGGACGAGCTTGCGGTACTTCCAGGCCATGATGTCGGCGCGGGGCTGTGACTGGAAGCCGGCGGCGCGAAGGTTACGGGAGATCTCCTCGGCAGTGTCGTCCATGCCATCGTCGATGCCGCCGCTGATGCCGCCGTCGGTACCGCCGGGAAATCGACCGACGTCGAGGATGCCCGGTGCCGCCGACGATCCCTGCACCACGACCCCGGGCTCGAGATGCAGCGCGGGGAGCATCACGCAGATGGAATAGGTGCGCGGGAAGCGGCGCAGGATGGCCGTCTCGTTGGCGACGCCGTTCTGCGCGGACACGATCGGCGTGTTTCGTGGGGCGTGCGCTTGGAGGTCGTTCAGGACTGCTGCCGTCTGCTGCGACTTCACACATATGAAGACCACGGTGTCGTCGGTCCACTCGACCTCGGATGCATTCGCTGCCGCCGGAACTGCGAGTGTCTCGGCACCCTCGGCCAGGTCGAGCGTGAGTCCGCGTTCTCTGATGGCGGCGAGGTGGTCGCCGCGGGCGATCACGGTTGTGGGGATGCCGGCTCGGAACAGATGACCGCCGACGACACCACCGATGGCGCCGGCCCCGTAGATCACGAAATGCATGGCCTCCAGAGTAGGGACACCGGCCCACATGCTTGACCTCAAGTGAACATGAGGTTCTACTGTCGGGCGCATGACCAGAGAAATGCAGCCGCCGATCCGGCAACCCATCGGATTCTGGACGGTCCGTGCAGGTGAGGCGATTGGTCGACGAACTCGCGCTCGCCTCGCCGACGTCGGTGTGGCGCAGCCCGAATGGTGGGTCCTGCATCAGCTGTCGCTGCATCCCGCGGGCCTCGACGACGACACGATGATCGCGACAGTCGGACCCAATGCGGGCGACGACGCGATCGTCGCGGCCATCGCCAGTGTCATCGCCAATGGGTGGGTCGAACGCCGGGGCGATCGATTGTGGTCGACATCCGCGGGGCACGACCGGTTCGAGGTAGCCGCACAGGTGCAGCGGGAACTGGAAGCCGAGCGTCGGCACGGGATCTCCGACGACGACTACGAGACGACCATCCGTGTCCTGCAACGAACCATCGCCAACGTCGGTGGGGACGCCTGGCACTGGTGAACGGTCGGCGCTGGTGAACCGCGGGCGGGCGGTGGCACGCTGGTGGGCATGGCTGAGGACGACGCCGGGGAGGTCGAGCGCACCCTCGATGGACACCACATCGTCGTCGACGGCCGGAAGTGGCGGGCGACCGATCCGCTGATCCCCGACGACCGGCAGGCCGAGTTGGTATCGATCCTGATGGCGTGGCGTCGTGAGGTCCGGCGAACGAACGGAGGTCGTGCGGCACGCGACGGAGTCCAGGCAGCGAAAGTGGCACTCGGCGAACGCGGGACACCGTGGTGGGAGCAGTCAGAGGACGAGCGGCGGGCGCGGTGGGAGACCGCGGTGGAACGGCCGGCGTCGGAGAACTGAGACGCCGCGGCGACGATGCGCACGGGTTACGCGCACGGTGATCGTTTCGGCCGTCGGGTGTCCCGGTCGGGAAGTGCGGCCGTTGCCGTCGCGTTGGCACAGACATGACCACCGGAGTTGCCCAGACCGGAGTTGCCCAGACCGGAGTTGCCCTGTCCACCTTCGCCACCGACCCGACGACGACCGACGTCGTCGGCCGAGCCATCGATCTCGCCGACGAAGCTGCGCGGGCCGGGATCGACGGTGTCTGGTTCGGCCAACTGTTCAGCTATGACGCGGTGACCCTCGCGGCCCTGGTGGGCCGCGCCGTCGAGTCGGTCACGGTCGGGACGTCGGTGATCCCGCTCTATCCGCGACATCCGATCCACCTCGCCGCCGCAGCGAAGACCGCTCAGGCCGCGACCGGCGGACGCTTTCAGCTCGGCGTCGGGCTGGGAGCGCGTGATCTCACTGAGCCGACATTCGGTATCGAATTGCCACCGCCGATCCGCGGGCTGCGCGATCATCTGACGGCGCTGCGTCCGCTGCTCGACGGCAGACAGGATGCGGTGCGCACCGAGACGATCACCGCGGCGCCGCCACTCCCGACGGCGGTGGCCGGTGCGGAGGAACAGATACCGCTGATCGTCGCAGCGATGGGACCGCAGGCTCTGCGTGCTGCCGGCGAACTGGCCGACGGGACACTGCCGTTCCTCGCCGGACCGAAGGTCATCCGGGAGCACATCGCTCCGGTGATTCGGAAGGCGGCGGCCGACGCCGGGCGACCCGAGCCACGCATCATCGCGGCAGTACCCGCGGTCGTCACCGACGACGTGGACCGTGCCCGCGCTGCGGCTGCCGAGTCGGCTGCGTTCTACGACCGGATCCCCTCGTATCAGCGGGTGATCGAACTGAACGGGTCGTCGAAGGCCGCTGATCTGTTCGTGATCGGTGACGAGGTCGTGGTCGCCGATGGTCTCCAGGAGTACCTGGACGCCGGGGCGACGGAAGTCGTTGTCACGCAGGCAGATCTGATCGGCGACGATACCCGCGCCCGGACTTGGGAAGTGGTCGGGCGATGGGCGTCGGGGAGTCGGTGACATCAGAATCCGGGAGGTGGTCCGCCATTGTTCCGCTTTCGGTTTCGTGATCGCTCCGCACGGCGGCGGGCGTGTTTGTCCGCCACCCGGTTGCCGGCTCGGGTGGGGCGTTCGTCGGTCGGATGCTTCGGAGACGCTCGGTGCGGGACGTCGAATCGGATTCGGCGTAGCCCTGGGAAGAGATCTTCGTTGGACTCGGCCTCACCGGGTATCACGTACCCCTCCGGCGTGATGAACTCGGTGACCAGTCGTCCGTCGTCGTCGCGGTACTGATCGTCGAGCCAGTCACCGAACGTCTTCAGCAGATGCCCGGGCCGGCACTTCGCGTTCAGGTTCTCCGCCGACGTCCGACCGCCACGGCCAGGGTCCTCGTGGTCATACTCGTGGACGTGGTCGAGGTCGCACTCGAAAGCACTCTTCGCGCAGCCGGGTTCGACGCAGATGCCGTCCCGAACTCGGATGAACGTGTCCAGCGCGGACGACGGTCTATACGAGTCGACGCCGTGCGCGGACAGGGTGAACGTGCCATCCGGGTTCTGCGGTGTGCCCGGTGGTACCAGGTAGGACAGCTTGGTATCTGGACGGGCAGCGATGTCGCGCACGTGTTCGTCCGAGATCACCCCATGACCGTCGAGGTATCCGGGGTTGTCGGCTGTGCCGGTGATCGTCGACTCATCGGCGATGACGTGGATGATGATCTTCGCGTCGGCCGGCGGCATGGTCCCCGGCTCGGGGACGATGGCGATGCAGTCCTCGCGCCCGCACTGACATTCGAATGCGGTGCCCGACAGGAGTGCGAATGCCGCGTCCGACATGCGCTGAGACTTCGTCCGATCGTCATGCTCGCACGCGCACTCCGCCAGCGCGGCGATGCTCGCGTGGGCGATGCGAATGTTCTCGGCGGACATCGTCGCGGTGATCTCACCGATGCCGTCGCCGCGTGACTCGGTCCACACGCCGCGGTCGCCGAGCGCCGCCTTGCGTCGGTCGCGGACGCCGTTCGGGTCGCGGCGGAAAATGATGCGATCGGCCATGTTCCGCAGCGCGCGCTTGGACCAGGTGCCCCTGCGAGTACGCAACCGTTCGGCGATCTCGGCGTCGACGAACGGGGCGTAGGACTGGTCGTCGATGAGATCGGTGCTGACGATGAGCACCTGAGCCTGCCAGGGCGCGATCAGTCCGTCACGCAGACAGGCGAACACAGCCGGCAGACGATCCCGTAGGGCGACCGCCTCGGTGAGGAGATTCTCGGCGCGGTGACGAGAGATGCAGCGTAGCTTCGCGATCCGTGCCGCGCAGTCGGCGAACCCGTCGACGACGAATCCGTCGGTGTCGGTGCGGGCCGTGACCAAGCGGTCGTGCATGACCGCGGCCGACTGATAATCGCAGTAGGCAAGGTAGGAGCGGCCGGCATCGATCGAGCGCAGACCGTCGAGGAGGTCGTTGATCGGCTGCTCGGAGGCCGCGTCCGGATCGATGCCGCCGACGAACTCGGCCGGCAGATCGCGCCACGACACCGACGACGGCGACGGAGCGGGCGATGCAGGTGAGGACACCACGAACCTTCCAGAGCATGCGGACACGGTCGCAGGACCACCATCGTCGTCAGCATTTCTCTGGTCGACTCGCCGAAGCGGGGCCGGCAAACTCGTCATCTCGTCCTGGTGCCCACCAAGCTACAACACCCGACCGACAAGATTGTTCGCGCAGCTCACAGGGGTGAATCGCCGTCGATGACCGCCAGTCCGCGATGGATGGTCTGGTCCACGTCGAGGGCGATCTGCCGGTGTCTCTCGGCGGCCGCGCGGTTGCCGATGAGGTCGGCCATCTCGGCGAGGACGACATCCATCGGACCGAACGCCACACTCGCCGAATTGAGCCCGGCCACCGTGCCCGACCACGGCACCAGGATCTCGTACAACTCGGTGGCGGCGTCGGACATGCCCAACCGCACGAGGGCCCGGGCGTGGAACACCTCGAGTGCGGTCCAGTAGTAGTCGCGGCTGACGTACGGGCGCGACTCGGCGATCGCGCGGGCCTCCTCGTCTCGCCCGGCGTCCAGGAGCGCGACGACGTGCACCCACGCGATGGAGTGCGGAGCCTGGGTGAAGAGTGCCTCGGTGAGCTCGACCAGTTCGCCGATCGAGCCGCGGACCCATCCCACCGACAGCTGCCCGATCAACACGAACTCACCGCCCGACGGCAACCCGGAGGCGGTGAGTTGTTGTCCGAGATGGGTGTACGCGTGTTCGGCGCGGGCCAGGTTGCCTCGCATCAATTCCAGGACGGCGTTGAACGACGAGAGCACGACGACCAGCTCGCCCAGCCGGCCGCCGGACGCGCACTCCATCGCCCGGTTCATCTCGTCGACCGCACCCGGCAGGTCGTTGAGTCCGGCGCGGAGCATGAACTGATAGAAGCGGGCGGCGGCCTCGTACTCCAGACTGTTCGCGGCCTGCGCCGCCGCGAGGAACTCCCCGGCAATGCTCGGGTGCTCCTCGCGCAGATCAGGTCCCAGCGAGGTGAAGGCACGTGCGTTCATTGCCGCGCACCGCAACTCCGGATCGTCGTACTGCGCAGCGATCTCGACTGCCTCGCGTGCACACTCGAGGGCGAACTGATCCTGGTTGCCCTCGAACTCGAAGACGGCCGTCAGCAGCAGCCGTGCCCGGTCGGCCCCGGTGGTGTCGGGAAGCGCCTCGAGGAGCGCGGTGGTCATCACCTCGTCGGCGACACCCTTCTGCCGGGTGGTCCAGATCGTCGGGGTCCGCCAGCACGTGAGAGCGGCCAGGATGACCGGACGATCATCCGTGGTCTCCGCCAACCGCAGGGCCTGCGCCCGACGAGTGCGCGCCGCCGTGATGTCGCCGCGATGGGCCAGCGCGGTGACGAGCTCGCACAGGGACAACACCATCGCGACCCTGTCCTCCCGCGGCGCGCTCGGTCGATCGTGGCCCGCGAGATCGTGAAGATCGACGGCGTGCTGCCACAGCGCGGCGGAGTCCGCGGCGAGTTCGGATTCCGACCGCAGGCGAGCCGCATCGGTGACGATCGAGACAGCCTGGGAAGCAGTGGAACCGGATGCTCCCAGCGCGGCGTGGACCGCCAGTACGTCGCCCGGCACCTGACCACCCGACTGCAGGTATTCGAGTGTGCACCAATGAGTCCGACGTCGCCTCAGCGTCGGGATGCTGTCATACACCGCGTCGCGCATCAGCACGTGGTTGAACCACACGCGGTCGCCCTCCGTGCTGAGCAACCCGGCGACGGTCGCGGTGTCGATGGCGTCGAGGACGGTATCCTCGGCGCCGGACGGATCGGGCCACAGCGACACCACGGTGTCCACGTCGGCGCTGCGCCCGGAGACCGCGATCAGCCGCAACACGGCCACCGTCTCGTCCGGAAGCCTCTCGACGCGGCGCAGCAGGACCTCCCGGACACCGTTCGGCACCGCCGTCTCGGCGTCGCGCGGCCCGCGGGAAGCCACCAGCTTCGCCAGCTCCCGCACGAACAGCGGATTGCCGTCGGTGCGCGACCGCAACAACTCGAGTGTGGGATCGTCGACGGGGTCGAGTCCGACCTCGGCTCCCAGGGCGCGGATACCGTCGTCGGAAAGCCCTGCAAGCGCGAGGATGTCGGCCGTGGAGGAGATCAACGATGCGCCCGTCGCCATCAGTTCGGTGCCCGCCTCCGACGGGCGGTAGGTGGCGACCACCAGAACCGGACGGTCGGCGAGCCATGCCACCATCTGACGCAGGACCTGCAGTGTGGCGCTGTCGGCGCGGTGCACGTCGTCGAGGGCGACGACGGTCCCGACGCCGCCGGTCAGGCCGGATGCGCAGGCGGAGCGGACCTGACGTGCGATGAGGAACGGGTCGTCGAGTTCGTTGTCGCCACCGAGCTCGCCGACGATCTCGCGCCACGCCCAGGCAGTGGGCGCACCCTCGACCTCGGGACAGTGACCGACCGCGGCGGCCCACCCGGCGGCACGGAGACGGCTGACGAGGAGTTGCGTGATCGTCGACTTCCCACCGCCGGCCTCGGCGGTGATCCATACGACGCGAAGTCCGGTGCGCACCACTGTGTCCGCGTGTTCGAGGAGCTTCTCGATCTCGAGTTCGCGACCGGCGTGCTCCCGATCGGTCGCCGGTTGGGATCGAGGCGGAGACACCGCTGCTGCCGGTGATAGCGCGGGCCGCGTTGTCGTCGGGGTGTCGAGTTGCAGCGCCGGATCCTGCTGCAGGATGGCGGCTTCCAACTCCCGCACCGGTGGTGACGGATCGACGCCGAGCTCGTCGGCGAGATACTCGCGCACGGTACGCAGGGTGTGCAGCGCGTCGGCTTGCCGCCCGAGCCGATACTGTGCCAGCGCGACGAGCCGGAACAGCTCCTCGCGCGCAGGATGCCGCTCGCACGGTCCGGTGAGCGCCGACACCACCTCGGCGGGCCGTCCCAGTGCCAGCGCCGCCGCGGCACGCTGCTCGACGGCGGTCAGAGAGAGCTCATTGCAGCGCGCCACCTCCGCGCGAGCCCAGTCGTCGGTGGCGTGCGGCCCGAACGGCTCACCGTGCCACAGCGCGAGTGCCTCGCCCAGCTGGGCGTATCGATCCTCGGGGGCGCCGTCGGACCCGGACACCAGATCCTCGAAGCGCCACAGGTCGACGGCCTCGCGCGGTAGCCGCAGGGCATACCCGGGCGCCTCGCTGACGAGGATGCGGGCGGGAGTCCGGGGAGGGCGATTCGGTTCGAGGATGCGACGCAGGTTGGAGATGTGGACCTGTAGGCCGCCCAGCGCCTTTGGCGGCGGCTCACTGTTCCACAGGTCGTCGATGAGGCGGTCCGTCGAGACGACATGACCGTCGGCCGCGACGAGCCGTGCCAGCACGGCACGCTCACGGCGTGATTTGATCTCCGCGAGACGGCCGTCGACCTCGGCCCTGGCCGTTCCCGACATCGTCACCGTGACAGAGGGCGTCGTCGGGACGTCAGACGACATCTCTCACGCTCCTCGATCCGGCCACATCGGGTCCCGCCTCCGTTCTCTGACGTGAGGATAGCGGTTGGCCGCCTGACCTCGCGCGTCGTTCAGTCGGCGGATGGAGGCATCTCCGCGGCGTCGACGACGAACTGCACGAACATCGGGTCCGTCACCGCCTGCGCGGGCAGACCCGGCGCGACGTCGGCGTAGGCCTGCAGCCCGTGCATGGCGGGCCGGAGGACACTGATCAGCCCGGCCTCCCCTCGCACGACCCGCCGGGGGACCTCGTCACTGCCGGCGATGGTGAGGCCCGGAGCGGACAGATCGAGGATCAGCTGATCGCCGGACGCCGGCGTGGTCGAGCCGAACAGTTCGGCAGGCCCCGTGAGATGCACAGTGCGTGCCGCACGTTGCCGTGCGGCACGGTGCTCGGCCACCTCCGGTGGCCCGGGTCGGGTGATGGCGCTGATGGCGACGCCGATCACCGCGCCTATCACCGTACGGATCTCGTCGGCGCCGGAGGACTCTGCGGACGAGTCTGGAAAGCGGTCGACCGCCTCCACGGCGCGATACTTCTGGCAGCCCGGAACTTCATTCCATCGATGGCCGTCGCGCCGGAAACTGCAACTGGATTCGTGCACCGACGTGACGGTCGCGACGATGTCCGGCGCAATCATCGAGGTGTCATGCCACGTCAGGACCAGGCGAACTCGGCGGGAGTTGTTCCGCAGCAACCGTATTCCCAGCCGGACACGTGGGCGGGGACAGGCTCGTGCGCGCCCACGGGACCGACCGTCACGCCGCCACCGTCCGGAACAGGTTGAGCTTGTAGGTACGCACGGGCGGGAACCACCGCAGCGCGCGCATGCCATAGCGGTGTTTGCGGGGCCAGGTGCGTGCCACGGCCCGCTGTGGGGTGGCGAACGTGTGGGACGCGACGAACTCGAGGCCGAATTGTTCGAGGGCGGTCGGGTCGTCGCAGATCCACTTCATCCGCGCCGGCACCTGCTTGAACACCGGATTACGATCCTGGCTGTTCATCATCAGCGCGCCACCGGTGTCGAAGGCGATCGCCGTCGACGGAAACGCCTGCGCCAGTTGACGCAAGGCGCCGTGGACCTCCGCCTCGGGGAAGTAGAGCAGGACCGCCTCGCTCACCAGGAAGATCGGTCCCGAACGCTCCCGGACGCGGTCGTGCCACGCCGACGAGAAGAGCGAGTCGGCGATCATGGTGTAGCGGCTGGTTTCCTCGAAGAACCGTCCGCGCAACGCCATCGTGTCGTCGACGTCGAGGTCGAACCACCGCACGCGCCCGTTGTCGAGACGATCGAACCGGGTGGACAGCCCGCAGCCGAGATCGACGACGGTGCCGGCGGGATGCTGTCGAAGGAAGTCGCGGATGAACCCGTCGATGATGGACGCCCGCAACACCGCGCCGCCGAGCGACGGCCCGGTGAACTTCGTGAAGTCGTAGTCGATGTCCTTCACCAACTGCACCGCCATGTCGTCGCGCAGGATGCTGTGCGAGGACTGCGCGTCGCGGGCCCGCCCGTACAGCGGGATGAGTAGCGTTTCCTGGACCTCGCCCAACGACACCTCTTCGACCATGGGCCCACCGTAGTCGGGCAGGCGGAGGATGGGTAGGACAGCGTCGGCACAGATGCGGCATCGATGTCGACCCAATTTGACTTGGACATGTATGGGCGCGGTCCTACGGTCAGAACATGGCTCAGGTCACGTCGAGTGATTCCCGACGTGACCCGAGCCGCTCCACCACACACGCCGATTCGAGGGGTGGACGCCGACGACCACCGCGCAGCGTACCGAAGCACTGACCGGGCAGATGATCATCGCCGGTGACCACGTCATGGGTACCGGCACCGCCCATGCGATCAACCCGGTCACCGACCGGCGGCTGCAGCCGGCGTATGCGCACGGCACCGCCGACGACGTGGGCCTGCGCGACCGCTGCCGCCCGCCGAGTTGGAACAGCTCGGGGCGCACGGGATTCTCGTCGACGTCCGGCGCGGGCCGCTGGTCGACGAACGCTCTCTGCACGAGGCGTTGCGCGACAACGTGATCGGGGGAGCAGTCATCGACGTGTGGTATCGGTATCCGACCGGTGGGGACAGCACTCGCCCCGCCTACCTCCCGTTCGCGCAGCTGCCGAATCTCCTGATGACGCCGCACACCTCCGGGGTCACCCGCGACGCCTTCGTCGGGCGCATCCACGACATCGCCGACAACGTCGCGCGTCTCGCCGCCGGCCGTGAGGTGGAGCGGGTGGTCTGGCCGCGCTGATCGTCAGGCCGGGTGTGCCGAGATCACTTGCTGTACAGATCGTCCAGTTGGTCGATCGTCTTGCCGGAGGTGACGGTGATGATGTCGAGGATCGTGCCGTACACGCGGGAGTCGGCGCTGACGATCGATACGTGATCCTCGCCGCGGGCGATCACCAGGTCCCCGATGCCGTCCTGTTGTTCGACCGCGTCGATGTAGCGTTCGGACAGGATCGGCGGCACCAGGGTGTCCTTGTCGCCGTGCACCGCGATGACCGGCATCGTCGGATCGATGTTCTGCACCGGGTCGACCGACGCGTATCGGTCGGGCACCTGCTCGGGTGTCCCGCCCAGCGCCGTCACGATGCGGTCGTTGCCGTGGTGCGCGGCGTACACCATGTCCAACGGGCCGGCCAGGGACACGACCCGGGTCGGACGGAACTTCGGATCGGCGCCGAGTTCGTTGGGGTTCAGCTTGTTGCGTGTGCCCGACCAAGCAGCGAGCTGTGCGCCCGCGCTGTGCCCGACGACGAGCTCGTCGTCGGTGGTGATCTCGGGATGACGACGGTCGATCGCCGGCACGTGATCGAGGGCGTCGGCGACGTCGGAGAACGTGGTCGGCCAGCCGCCACCCGAGCCGACCCGCCGGTACTCGACGTTGTAGACGGCCATCCCACGTTTGACGAGGTCGAGTGCGTACGGCCGCATCGTCTGGGCATCGAGCTTCGACTTCCACGAACCGCCGTGGATCAGCACGACCAGAGGGACGGTGTCGACGGCGTGCTTGCCGGCGGGTAGGTAGAAGTCGCCCCAGTTCTGGTCGGTGTCGGCGTCGCCGCGCGTCGGATACGCGATCCGCTCGACGCGAACGCCGTCCTCGATGGTCGACATCGTGACCGGTTCGGCGCCGGTGGTCGACGGGCCGTTGGCCTGCCGGTCATCGTCAGGCGAACACGACGTCAGAACCAACCCGACCGCGACCGTCGCCATCAACCACAGCGGAGTTCGTCGTGTCCTCGGCATCGTGAGAAGCATCGTCGGCGCAACTCCGATCGGGCGGTCGGTGGGATTCTGTCAGTCAGATCCTGTCAGCGTAGTCGAGGGACGGGGCTGATTCGGCCGCAACGGTTTCGGACATGCGGGCCCGCCGCGCGGAGCGGAGCGGGTTGACCGACAGCGCGATGACGGCGACGGCCATGATCGCCGCGATGGCGCCGGCGGCCGCGATCTGCGTGATCGTCGGGTAGTGCAGCGCGACGATGGTCGGTACGGCGACCACGATCGCGAGTGCCGCGATGGTGGAGCAGAAACGCGGAGCCCGGCGCGACGCGAACTGCCAGGGGTCGGGCAACAGCACACCCAGTCCGATCACCAGCAGTGTCGAGATGACCACGTCGCTGGGTCGATGCCAGCCCGATGCGACCAGCTGGAACTCGATGACCGCAGCCCAGGTACCCACGAGCGCCAGCGTGATCGGCCGGACGATCGGTGGGGTCGCGAGTGCGAGCACGACGACGATCGCGGTGGCCGCCGCGGCGTGCCCGCTGGGCGCGGAGTTCGCGGTCTCCGAGATCCACGCGTGCAGCTGCGGGCGGGTCAGGACGTGGTCGCGAAGGAATCGGGCGCCGAGGACGGCCAAGGGTGCGAACGCCAGCAGAGTGAGGGTGCTCGCGACGCCGCGGCGCGCAGCCTTGCGGCTGCCGAACCGCCGGCATTGACTGAGCACGATGACGGCGATGGCCACACCGACCCACAGCAGCGGACTGGTGACAGCTTCGACGTCGAGGGCGAGGGGCAGTTCGGTGACCGGTGGCAGTGACCGGCAGACCTCGAGGAACCACTGGTCGATGCGCTGACCAGCGGGTGTCCATACCGACAGGCCGAAGACTCCGGCGGCCGCCCCGATGAGTGTGACCGCAACCAGCGCTGCGCGTGAGAGGGACTTGGGTCGCGGCGCAGCGACAGTTGCGGTCATGCTGACGACGCTACGAGACGAATCTGGGAACTCCATGCGCGACACCTGAGGACAGCTGAGACTTTATGGAGAGGGGTTCAGCCCGAAGCCTTCCTGTGACCGCGGACATAGTTTCTGTGTACAGTCGTACACAAGGACTGGGAGGAGTCCCGATGGATCTATTGAAGTGGAGCACGCGTCCCGCGGCCGACGTCGAGGCTCGGAAACCCGAGGTCAACATCGTGCGCGGACTGATCGCACGTGCCACGACCCCGTTGCTTCCCGACGACTACCTCCACCTGATCAACCCGCTTTGGACCGCTCGTGAGCTGCGTGGTCGCGTGATCGAGGTGGTTCGGGAGACCGAGGACTCGGCGACTGTCACGATTCGCACCGGGTGGGGATTTCCGGCGTCGTACAAGCCGGGTCAGTACGTGGGGATCGGTTTGCAGGTCGGCGGTCGGTGGCACTGGCGGTCCTATTCGCTGACGTCCATCGGCACGTCGGACGACAAGACCATCGCCATCACCGTCAAGGCGAACCCTGACGGGTTCCTCTCGACACACCTCGTTGACGGCGTGAGTCGGGGCACGATCATCAGGCTGGCTGCGCCGAAGGGTGACTTCCACCTTCCGGAGCCTCTACCGGACGGCGTGCTGTTCCTGACCGCCGGCAGTGGCATCACGCCGGTCATGTCGATGCTGAGGTCGTTGCGGTCGCGCGAGACGATTCCCGACATAGTGCACGTCCACTCGGCGCCGACGCGCGACGAGGTCATCTTTCTCGACGAGATCGAGACGATGGATGCCGACGTCCTGTCCTACGACCTGCAGTTGCGACTGACGCGCGAGCAGGGCAAGTTCGACATCGACCAACTCGACGCGGAGGTCCCGGACTGGCGTGACCGGCAATGTTGGGCGTGTGGTCCCGTCGCCATGCTCGACACCGTCGAGGAACGCTTCACCGAGGAGGGGCTCCGCGACCAGCTCCACATCGAACGTTTCGCCATCGCCCGGACCGATCACGGCGGCGAGGGCGGGACGGTGACCTTCTCCACATCGGGGAAGACCGCCGAGATAGACGGTGCCACCACACTCCTTGAAGCAGGCGAGGAGCAAGGCATCCAGATGCCATTCGGTTGCCGGATGGGCATCTGTCAGACCTGCGTGGTTCCTCTCGCTGGGGGATATGTGCGCGACCTGCGCAGCGGCGAGGAACACCGTGAGGGCGAACGAATCCAGACGTGCATCAGCAGCGTGTCCGGAGAATGCACAATCGACCTCTAGGGGGCCCGATGGCGATCACCGACATCGATCTCTATGCACACTTGACCGACGCCGACGTCGACGCGCTGGGCGCCGAACTCGACACCATCCGACGCGACATCGAAGAATCCCGCGGCGAGCACGACGCCCGCTACATCAGACGGGCAATCACCATCCAGCGCAGCCTGGCCGCCGGCGGGCGACTGGCGTTGATGTTCAGCAACCGCAAGCCGGCCTGGGTGGCGGGCACCGCCATGCTCGGATTGGCCAAGATCATCGAGAACATGGAACTCGGGCACAACGTGATGCACGGGCAGTGGGACTGGATGAACGATCCGGAGATCCACTCCTCGTCGTGGGAGTGGGACACCACCTGTCCGAGCGTCCAGTGGAAGCATTCGCACAACTTCGTCCATCACAAGTACACGAACATCGTCGGGATGGACGACGACGTGGGCTATGGCATCCTGCGCGTCACCCGCGATCAGCCGTGGGAGTGGTGGAATGTCGGCAATCCGATCTACAACATCACGCTCGGGACCTTCTTCGAATACGGTGTCGCACTCCATCATCTGGAGACGGAGAAGCTGCGGAACAAGGAGAAGACCTACCGCCAGGCGTTCAAGGATCTGCGCATCATCGGCCGGAAGGTCGGTAAGCAAGCCGCCAAGGACTATCTCATCTTCCCGGCGCTCGCCGGCAAGAACTGGAAGTACACCATCGCGGCGAACTTCACGTCCAACATCATCCGCAACTACTGGGCGTACGGCGTCATCTTCTGCGGCCACTTCCCGGACGGAGCCGAGAAGTTCACCGTCGAAGAGTACGAGAACGAGGATCAGCCACGCTGGTATCTCCGACAGATGTTGGGATCGGCCAACTTCCGTGCCGGACCGCTGATGCGGTTCATGAGCGGGAACCTGAGTCATCAGATCGAGCACCACTTGTTCCCCGACCTGCCGAGTAATCGCTACGAAGAGATCGGCGTTCGGGTCCGAGAGTTGTGCGACAAGTACGATCTCCCGTACACCACGGGCTCGCTGGCGAATCAGTACTACCAGTCGTTCAGAACCATCGCGAAGCTCGCGCTGCCCAATGCTCTGCTGAAGGCGACGTCCGACGATGCACCGGAGACGGCCTCGGAACTCCGATTCGCCGTGCGCGAGGGCATGCAGAACCATTTCGGCGTCGATCCGACGACGGGGCGGCGTCGAGGATTGCGAACCGCCTTGCGCGAGCTGAAGAACGCACCGGTGCAGCCGGCGGCGTAGCGTCGCTCCCGCTGATCGAGCAGCCGGTCGTGCCGGCTGCTCGATCAGCGAGTGCTCGTCCGTTTCACACTGTTGAGTTGTCAAGGTACGGATGCGGTCCCGGCGGTGACCGGGTGCGGTCGTTGAGTGGTCAGTGGGTGGTGTGTCAGCAACCGGTCAAGCGGCGGTGGGCATGTTGTCGAGGGTCAGGGTGCGTCGGCTATGGCTTGGTACGGGTCTTCGTTGGGGGTCGACGGCAACTGGTGGGATGAGCCAGGCGTGGTTGTCGGCGCCGATGAATACGTCCCATCCGTTGTGGTGGATGTCGGCGTGACAGGACGGGCACAGTAGGCACCCATTTTCGAGGCAGGTATCGCCGCCGTCGGCCCAGTGCACGATGTGGTGGGCCTGGGTGCGGCTGGCCGGTGCCCCGCATTTGATGCAGCACTTATCCCGGATCAGGAGGGCCTTTCGTTGTGCGGGTGTGAACAGGCGTTTGTCTCTGCCGACGTCGAGGGGGACGGTTTCGCCGTCGATGATGATGGTGGTGATGGTCGGGTCGCAGGCGAGGGCTTTCATGGTGGCGGGGGTGACTGATCCCATGAACGGCAGCTCAGCGAGTGTCGGGGTGTCGGCGGGAATGGTCAGCAGGACGTGTGTTCTCGGGGCGGAGGTGGCGAGGTTGTCACCGCGCGTGGCGATGTCGAGGACAGCTTCGAGGGCGTCGGCGAAGCGGCGTTCGGTCGATCGCGCGTCGGGGGAGCCGTCGGGTTCGGGCCGGGGTGCACCGTAGTGTTCCATGGCGGCGTGGAACTTTTCGCCGACTTCGGTGTCGAGGTCGGCTTCGACGTGCAGGCGCCCGTCGGTGGTCTTGTGTTTGGTGAGGGTGTTGATGGTGCGGTCTTCGGCGGCGGGCAACCCGCCGGTGTCGTCGGCGAGGACGTTGCCCAGGGTGCGGGCACGGTCGACGATCTCGGCGGGGGTGGCGCCGGAGAAGTGTTGGGCAATAAGATCTGTCACATAACTTAGACGTTGGGCATCGTCGATCGGTTCCGGTGATCTCTTCCCGATGTGCTCGATACCGCGGACGATGGCGTCAGCGTGCTCACCGGAGATCACCCCATCGGCAGCATGGGCGGTCAATGTGGGCAGGGTGGTGAGCGATCCGGCGACACGGATGAGTCGTTGGGCGACGGCGGGTGCTACTCCCATGACGATCAACAACTCTCGCGCGCTGCGTCCGTGATCTTTCGCGACCCGCAACCGTTCCAGCGCGGCGGTCAGCACCGCGGCGTGGTGATCGATGAGGTTACGCAGAGTAAGGAGTGCCCGCATGGCGTCGAACGCTTGCGGGCCGGACATGTCGTCGTCGACGGAGAGATCGTGCACGGCGTCAGAGATGTCCGAGATGTCGTCGATGATGCTCACAGCAGTCCCCCAAGAGTCGACAGATCAGGTCAGCAGGAGACTCATCGGATTCTTGGGACGACACCCGAGGGTGTCGCGGTAACTCACATCAACTCGAACCTGCTAAAATCAATCTATCGAACACACGTACGAAGCGCAAGGGAATCCGGAAACTTTCTCGGTGTGGTGTACCGGGACATCGGTGACAGCTCTGTATCAGGAGTTTGGTGACCGAGTGGTCTTCGTGGGGCGTGGGCCGCGTGGCCGTCGGTTGCCGACGTAGGTAGCTCTTGGAGCGGGTCGTGTGTGCTCGGCAAGGACCACTCCGTCAGCGTCGGAGATGATGATTACGTCTTTGTCGCTGACGACAGGGACCTGTTCGAAGGCGTGCTGCACGTCGACCATGTAGCTGGCCGAGTCCAGGCTGATGGTGCTGGCGGTGCTGACAGTTCTGGCGCGGCCGCCGTCGGGCAGGTCGGCTGTTGGTCGCGGCGTAGGCCGCGGGCGTGGCGCGGGCCGATCAAACAGTGGCCGAACCGGTTTGGGACGTGGCGCGTCGGCTTTCGGCGTTGTTTGCCATTCGGTTTGGTGTGAGACTCGCCCCGGGAGTCCTTGGTGTTCTGCCAGCGTGTCAGCAAAATGACGCATCTACGTCCACCGGTCAGCACATACTCTGTGCTATCGAGCTGCCAGCACGCGTTTGGCGCCGGATAGACGAACCGCCGCCACGCCGAGCGCGGCTTCTTCTTCGGCTCATGACGAGCCACCCCGGCCTCACGGAAGATGCGGGCCAGCGCCGCCGTCGAGGGGACCCGCGCCAGGCCCATCGACCGCATCTTGTCATGCACGCTGGTCGGTCCGTGATCCAGACCGGAGGCCTCCAACCCCGCGCGTACTGCCACCGCCCGCGCCTTGACCTCATCGCCCAACGCCGACGGGCTCGACCGCGGGCGGCGGGTCCGGGGTTCGAGCACCGTCGAGGGGCCGTCAGTCCTCACACGTTTACGCAACTCGTAGAACGACTTCTGGGATATTCCATCGTCAGTGCAGAACGTCGAGACCGCCCCGGGGGGCATCTCGAGGCCACTGCGAGATCGCTGGACGCACTACAGGTCAATGGGTCCATTAACAGCCACCGACCGAGCATCGATGCAGAAGTGTCACCACCAAGACCACCCATACTGTCACCGATGTCTTGATACAGAACCGTCCCCGATGTCCTGAGAGATAACAGATGCCGACCCTCAGAAGCTCGCTCTCGGCGCACCCATCCCCGGATCGATGGTCACCGGCCCGTCCTTCGACGGCCCGATCGGGAAGTCGAAGATGGCCGTCGGAATGTAGACCGTCGCACAGGAATTCGGTATGTCGACAACCCCGGACAGTCGGCCTTCGATCGGCGCCGAACCAAGCAGAAGGTACGCCTGCTCCGGGCTGTAGCCGAACTTGGTGAGGTAGTCGATGGCGTGTAGGCACGCTCGCTGATAGGAGAGATCCGAGTCCAGGTAGCGCTGTTCGCCGTCGAGGGTGACCGAGGTACCCGAGAACGCAATCCATTCCGAGTACTGGGGATCGGTGTTGCCGGGCATGAAGATCGCGTTCTCGCTGACGCCGTAGGTCTCCATGCCGCCCTTGATCAGGTCGACGTGCAGGTCCATGAACCCGCCCATCTCGATCGCGCCGCAGAATGTGATCTCGCCGTCACCCTGGGAGAAATGGAGGTCGCCGAACGACAGCTTCGCCCCGGGCACGAACACCGGATAGAACACGCGCGTGCCCTTGGTGAGGTTCTTGATGTCCTGGTTGCCGCCGTTCTCCCGCGGCGGTGCGGTGCGGGCGGCCTCGCCGGCCACCCTGTCGTAGTCGGCCCCGGTGAGCGTCCCGAGGATCGCGTCCTTGGGCTGGGGTGGCAGCGCCAGAGGCGGCACGCGGTCGGGATCGGTGGCGATGAGTGCCGCCTCACGCGCGTTCCACCTGCCGAGCAACTCTGGCGAGGGTGCGGTGCCCATGAGGCCCGGATGGACGATTCCCGTGTATTTCACGTGGGGCACATGGCGCGACGTTGCGCTCTGGCCACTGAAGTCCCAGATCGCCTTGTAGGCGTCGGGGAACTGATCGGTCAGGAATCCGCCGCCATTCTCCTTGGCGAAGATTCCGGTGTATCCCCAGCCCTGCCCGGCGAGCGGGCCGGAATCCTCTTGGGGGATCGACCCCACATCGAGAATGTCGACGATGAGCAGGTCGCCGGGTTCGGCTCCCTCGATCGCGAATGGACCGGACAACACGTGTACGCCGTCCAACGGCGCGTTGAGGATGTCGTCCGCCGAGTCGTCATTGTGGATCGCCCCGTCGAACCACTCTCGGCAGTGCGCGCGGAAAGAGTCACCGGGTTTCACGGTCACCGCTGCCGGGATGTCGGGGTGCCATCGGTTGTGTCCGATGATCTTCTGCTCGGTGAAGCTCTTCGACGAATCCAACGGGAACAGTAACTCTGGCACGGGGGACTCCCTCATCTGATCGCTACCGACACCCATGAGCTTAATGACGACCCACGACATCGGCAGGCCGACGACGAAGGACGTCTCCGGTTCATCCGACGATCGGTGCGCGACAACGATTACTCTGAACCCATGCCGACCTATGTCTACCGGTGCGACGACGCGTGCGGTGATTTCACACAACGGCATCCCATGGCCGACATCCCGGACGCAGCGTCATGCCCGGAGTGCGGGCACGACGCCCGACGTGTCATCGGCTCACCCGCGCTCGGTGTCGGCGACTCGCCGGCGATGCGACTCCACGACGCGACGAGGTCCACTGCGGATTCGCCGACTGTCGTGACGAGCGTGCCTGGGCAGCGTCGGAAGATCACCCGGGTCTCATCGAATCCGTTGCACCGCAAACTCCCTCGGCCCTGATCAGCTCACTCTCGTGTACACCAGGTCGAAATCGGTGGAGTACTCGCCGGCTTCTGCCGCCTCCCACCGCGCGGTGATAGTCCGGCCATCCGAGCTGAAGCGCCCAGAGAAGCGCTGAGCGAACGGCTCGCCCTCGCGCCATAATCTCCACTCGCCGTCGCTGATCGACATCTGGTAGATGCGGCAGACACCTCGACTGTCGGAGTACAGCTGCGAGTAGGTGCCGTTGGCGGCGTCGCATCCGATGACTGCGACGGTGTCCGGGGCCTCGGGCAGATCCATCGCGGTCCGTTGGATCAGCAGGCGTCGCGTCGGGATCCATTCGACCGTCATCGAACCGCCGCCGGGCCACGGTTCCCCATCCGGCCAGTGGGCGGTGATCGTCCACTCGCCGACAAGCGGTTCCAGCGCGCGGAGTGCCTCCTGCGCAGTGGGCTGATCCATCGCTGTCCTCCTCGGTATCGGTCCGTCTGATACAGGCAGACCCGTCGTGCGCGACGAAGTCATCGGTCGCCGCGACGCACTCGGACCCCACCGATGTTCCCGAGCCTGCACGAATTCCATCGGTTGATGCATTTTCGGTTCTGCCACTTCGATTATCGAGGGCACTTCCCTAACGTCAGGCACGTCCCACACCTCGAGCAATCGGATGCGAACATGCGAACTCCACTGCGCGGAACTCCCGTGATCGCGGCGTTGATCACTGCGATCGCTGCGATCTTGATCGTCGTTCTCCCGGCGGCCAATGCCGTAGCCGCCTCGCCCAAGAGCAGCGGCACATCCAGCCAGTCCCACGCGGGGCCGGGCAAGAGCCAGAAGGCCAAACCTCCATCCGCGGGAAACCGCGGGCCTGACGCGAAAACGCTCAACCCGCGGCCTCAAGCGCCGTCGGCGCCGCGGAACACTGCGCCGTCCCCACCGGCGCCCAGGGCCGGCAACCCTGGTGGCAATCAGCAGCAGAAGCCCCCGACGAAGCCGCGCAAACCGATCCCGAAGCCCGATCGCGATCCGCACAAGTTCTCGCCGAAGACCAAGGCGCCGGGCAACTCGTCGAATTACGACAAGCCGGGCAGCAACCGCAAGAAGTCCGGCAACTCCGCGCGTGACCGCGACGACGAGCAGTCCGGTCCGTCGCAGAAGCGCGGGCCGAACAAGTCCGCGCCGAGAACGCCGTCGCGCCCCGACTCCTCGCCCGACCGCGATTCCCACGGCACACCCGGCACCAACAGGGACAAGGACAAGCGCCCTCGCGACCGCTCAGAGGATGTCCCCGCGAGGCCCCTGGACAACCCCTCGATGGACGGCACCGACAACAACGGGGACGGCATCGTCGACAATGAGAATCCCTTCGAGGAACTCCCGCCGATCGAGATCCATCCGCCGCGCGGAGGTGGACTTCCCCTTCCCGGCATGAAACCGCCGACACCTCAAAGGCCGCAGGCGCCTGCGCCGAAGGAGGGGGCGCCGAAGGAGGGTGCACCCAAGGAGAGTGCGCCCGAGAAGAACGATCGCAGTGATCGTGGCGATGGTCGCGATGAGCGCGGACGGTACGCCAACGGCAACGATGGCCGGAGTGGAAAAGCCGCGGAAAAGCGTGAACTGGACAACCTCGAGAAGCGCACCGGCAAGCCGGTCATCCGCGATCAGCGCCAGGCGCGGATTGACGGCGTACCGCGTAGCAGGTTCTACGACGGCCTGATCCCCAACGGCGACGGCACATACTCGGGAATCGAGGTCAAGAGTGGCGGCGCCACCAAGAGTGGATGGCAGAAGAAGTTCGACGACCTGGTCAGCCCGAAGCGACCGGCGTACGTCCGATTGCCCGATGGCACCAGAGTTAAGATCACCAACGTCATCGACATCACGGCACCGGAGTAGACGACATGAAACCCACTCACATCTACGAGTTCTCCGATGGAACAACCATGACGCTCGGCCCGGACGATGACACGTCCCTGTTGACCCATCCGCTCACGGTTCTGGACGGCGACGACGAGAACCACATCATTCTGTCCCGCCTGGTGCGGCAGGCGTGGCCCGACGATCTGTCCCCCGACGAGCGTGAGGCCTCGCTGTCCGCATTTCTCCAGGCAGGTGGGAGCGCGGCCGCGATGACGCTCGAGGTTCGTCGTCGCGAGTCGGACGGCACCTACCGACAGTTCATCGTCGGCCGGCCGGCCGGTGGGTCGGGGCAGGAGCCGACCATCTCGATCCGGGTCGGCGAGCATTCCTACACGGTGGCGTCCAGCGAGAGCTTCACCGCCGACGAGGCCGGCGAGGTGTTGGTCTTCTACTATCGGAACAACTCTGTGCCCGAGGGGTTCACGCTTCGCGAACTACAGCGCTGACAATGTTCGCTACTGACGTCGTTTCGGCCTCTCGGGTTTTGTCCGCCGGATCTTCTCGACCGCATCAACTGACTCCAACGCAGTACCGAGCGACCTGATCGCATGCCGCCACATGTGCCCTTCGACGGTGCACTCCGCGGTCGGGTCGCCGGCCTCCTTGCGGGTTCGTTCCTCCTGTAGGCAACGGTTCGCCTGCTGTGCGCTGTACCGGGTGTAGCGGAGTTCGGTGTCGCGGTTGAAACCACAGACGGCGGCGACCGTGAATCCATCCGAACGGGCGCCGTCGCGGATCAGATCCACCACGGCGTCACGGCCGGGCGGGGATGATGCCCGGTCGTCTGTACGATCGCGGACCGAGTGCGACATAACAGGTCCTCGGTGCCGGTGGGGATGGCGGCGACCTCGAATGTCGGCTCGGGAGGATCGTGCCCGACGCCCGCGCTCACGCCGTCGCCCGCTGAGTCGAGGGGATCGAGGAATGCAGGGTCGACGACGTCCCACAGGCCACGGAGGGCCGCCACCGCGAGCCCGGCCAGGTGGTCGGCGTGACGGCGGCCGGCTTCGGCGATCGTGGTGCCGTCGCTGAGTGTGCGCCAGCCCCGGGTCTCCAACTGCTCGACGGCCGTCCGATCTGTTTCGCCGGTGAGAGTCGAAGAGTGCACATGGATGCGGATTCGACGAGTACCGGTCAGGGTCGCTGTAAACAGGGGTGCGCTGTCGCCGCACAGCGCAATACGCAGCGTGGTGTCGTCCGTGAGGCCGGCGAGGGCGTCGCCCAGCGCGATCCGGTAGGTACGCCATGCGGCGTCGATGTGGTCGTCGAACCCGGCGCCGCGTCGAAGCCGCAGATTGTCAGGCGGTGGTGCGGTCATGACGGCTCCTTTCGGCGGCGGTCTCGATACGCACCTCGCCCAGGGGCTCGGCGCTACTCGACCAGCGGAGGTCGATGCTCTGAGGGCACCGTACGACGACGGTCTGACAGGGATCCGGGAAGAGCACGAGGCCGCGCGCCGGAGGTCGTCCGGCGCGCAGCCCCGATTCATCGCAGATCTGGTCACATGGCCGGCGGCATCATCACGGTGTCGATGAGGTAGACGGTCGCGTTGGCGGTCTTCACGCCACCGCACACGACGCCGGACTCGTTGGCCTTCAGGTTGTCACCGGAGCCCGTCACATTGACGTTCTGGCCCTCGAGTGTCTTGTGCTCCCCCGCAATGGCATCCGGGGCAACCTGGCCCGAAACCACGTGGTAGGTGAGGATCTTCGTCAGCAGGTCTTTGTCGGTCTTCAGCTGGTCCACGGTCTCCGGGGGAAGTTTCGCGAACGCATCGTCGGTCGGAGCGAAGACGGTGTACTCGCCGTTGTTCAGCGTATCCACAAGATTCACTTCAGGATTCAGCTGACCGGAGACGGCCTGCGTCAGCGTCTTGAGCGTCGGGTTGGCCGCAGCTGCGGTGGCCACGGGCGCCATCGCCATGCCGTCGACCGACGCCGGACCGGAGGGATTCGCTTCGGCGTACGCTGCGCAGCCGGGTCCGACAAGCCCTGAAGCCGTTGAGGCAGAATCACTTCCGGATTCCATGGTGCTGCTCTGCATGCCGCTCATCGGAGCCATGCTGGATGCGCTGGAGGCGGAGTCGGAACTGTCGTCCGAGGAACAGCCGGCCACCAGACCGATGGTCAGGGCGACCCCCGACGCCAATGTCAGGATGCGATGAGTTCGCTTGAGAGCCATGATCGATCCAATCTGTGGTTGACGCCCGCCGCGTGGCGGGTCACTGAGTCATTCGGTGCGCATCACGTCGCGGATGGGTCGAGTTGTGGTCGAACCCATTTCACGCGCTTGACATCGCGTTTCGCTCCAGACCCATCCGCGCGTCGACGGGAACCGAATAGTGGACAAGACCGCAGAGGCCACCGACGCCGACGTGGAGAAGGAGGCCGCCATGGGTACCCGGGTAGAAACCTGCCTTCGTGCCGGTGTCGCGGGGTTGGTGTCGGTCCTCGCCGGTGTCGCGGTGGGCGAACTCGTCACCCTTCCGATATCCGGAGATGCCTCGCCGTATCAGGCCGTGGCCGCATTCTTGGTCGATCACGCCCCTGCATTCGCGCGTGAGTTCGCCATCGACACCTTCGGTACCGCCGACAAGACCGCGTTGATGATCGGCGTCGGGGCGGTGCTCGTCGTCCTCGCCATCGTGGCGGGCCTGCTGCAGGCGTGGCGCCCGCACTGGGGACTGGCCATCGTCGCTCTCTTTGCCGCGTTCGGTGTCGTCGCCGCGGTGACGCGCCCGACGATGGAACCCGCATTCGTGATCCCGCCGCTGGTGGCCGGGCTCGTTTCAGGGGTCGCGCTCGTCGTGCTCTGCCGCGGCGCCGCGCCGCGCGTGTCCGAGGGGAAGAACGGCGGCTGGAGCCGACGCCAGTTCATCGGAGCCGTCGGTGTGCTCACGGCGGTCGCGGCACTGTCGGCGGTGGTGGCCCGGCAGGCCGGTCGCGCCGGGGACATCATGGCCGAACGCCTGCGACTCAAGCTGCCGACACCGACGTCCACGGCCGCGCCGGTTCCCGCGGGTGTCGACGTCGACGTGGACGGGGTGACCTCGTTCCTGTCCGACAACGCCACGTTCTATCGCATCGACACGGCACTGCAGGTACCCAGGCTGAGCACGGCCGACTGGCGACTGCGTATTCACGGCATGGTCGATCGAGAGATCACCCTCACCTGGGATGACCTGATCGCAGTGCCCGCCATCGAGCGGATCATCACCCTGACCTGCGTCTCCAACGAGGTCGGCGGTGACCTGGCCGGGAACGCACGATGGCTCGGCATGCCGATGAAGGACATCCTGACGCAGGTCGGGATACGCACAGACGCCGACATGCTGCTGTCCACGAGTGTCGACGGCTGGACGTCGGGCACCTCACTGGCCGACATCACCGACGGCCGCGACGCCCTCCTGGCCGTCGGGATGAACGGCGAAGCGCTCCCGCTCGAACACGGCTACCCGGTCCGGCAGGTCGTCCCCGGCCTTTACGGATTCGTGTCGGCGTGCAAGTGGGTGGTCGACTGGGAGATCACCCGGTTCGACCGCGCGCGGGCGTACTGGACCGACCGCGGATGGGGTGTTCGCGCACCCATCAAGACCGCCTCACGAATCGATCGGCCCGCGCCGTTGTCGAGGCAACCGGCCGGCCGGGTGGTGGTCGCCGGCACCGCGTGGGCGCAGCATCGCGGCATCAGCACCGTCGAGGTCCGGGTCGACGACGGGCCGTGGCAACCCGCTGATCTCGCCCCGCAGTACTCGATCGACACGTGGCGACAGTGGGTCTTCGGCTGGGACGCCAGGCCGGGCCAGCACACTCTGTACTGCCGGGCGACCGACGCGGCCGGGCGAACCCAGCCCGAACAGCGGGTCGCGCCGATCCCGGACGGCGCCACCGGGTGGCACAGCCGGGTGTTCCTCGTCGAAGGCTGATCAGGCCCGGGCAGGTGTGGCAGGTGCGCGCCCGAAGACCATCGAGTCCTCGACGTCGTCGAGACGGTGATCGATGGCGTCGCGGTAATAGTTGTGCCGCACCCGCCAGTGGCCGTGCGTCCCCGACTTCGGCAGCGCCTCCGGGGCGCGCTCCACATATCCGGCCTTGAGATCCCAGAGCGGTTGCGCCGACATCGATTCCGCGCCGAGGTGCGGATAGGCGTGCGTGTATCCGTGGGAGCGCATGTACCGCAGGAGCTTCGCGACCGCGCGCGCCGTCATGTCGGCGCGCAGCGTCCACGATGCGTTCGTGTAACCCACCGACCATGCGAGATTCGGGACGTCTTCGAGAAGGTGGCTCTTGAACACGAACCGGTCGTGCGGTTTGACCTCGGCGTCGTCGACGCGAATCCGGATGCCGCCGAACGCCTGTAGCTGCATTCCGGTGGCGGTCACGATGAGGTCGGCGTCGAGATGACGTCCAGATGCCAGGGTGATGCCGGTGGCGTCGAAGCGATCGATGTGGTCGGTGACCATCTCGACGGTGCCGACGGTGATCTGGGCGAACAGATCCCCGTCGGGAACCATGCACATGCGCTGATCCCACGGGTCATACGTCGGGTTGAAGTGCACATCCACCGGATAGCCCTCGGGGAGCTCCTTGCGGACACCCGCCGTGAGCAGCTTGCGACCGATCTTCGGGAACCGATGCAATCCGTGCACCATCGCCGCTGTCTGCGCGGCGTAGCGCGTGCGGATCACCTGATGTGCGGCGCGCGCCGGCAGCAGCTTCCGAATCCACGGATTGACCTTCTGCTCCTGTGACATCGACGCGACGTAGGTCGGCGAGCGCTGCAACATGACGACATGACCGGCCGTCTCGGCGAGGGACGGGATGAGGCTGACCGACGTGGCGCCGCTGCCGATCACCACGATCCGCTTACCGGAGTGATCGAGATCCTCCGGCCACGCCTGCGGATGCACGATGCGGCCCTCGAAGTCGTCGAGGCCGGGGAACTGCGGTGTGTACGGCTCGTCGTAGTCGTAGTATCCGGTCGCGAAGTAGACGAACCGACACCGCAGTGTGTGCTCCGTGCCGTCCACCGTCGACGTGATGGTCCAGGTATCCGACCCGGAATCCCAGTTCGCGGTCTGGACGTACTGGCCGAACCGGATGTGGTCGTCGATGCCGTGTTTCGCGGCGGTCGTCTCGACGTAGTCGCGGATCGCGGAACCGGAGGCCAGTGCCTCGGGCCGCTTCCATGGCTCGAACGGGAAGCTCAGGGTGTAGATGTCGCTGTCCGACCGAATCCCGGGATAGCGGAACAGGTCCCACGTCCCGCCGACGCGTTCGCGCCGTTCCAGGATCAGAAAGCGCAGCGCTGGGTTCTCGCTGCGGAGCCGGTAGGCGGCGTCGATCCCCGACAGTCCCGCCCCGATGATGATCACGTCGTGGAGTGTGTCGTCGTCCGCCGACGACTTCGCGACAGTCGAATCAGTGTCACTCATCCGGGAACCTCCTCGTCGAGTTCCGTCAATCACTCACGTAGGCAGTTACCTTCGTGACCGCGCGCTGGTGACGCTGTGTCCCTCGTCGATGGAAGCCGGTGCCGGTCCGATCGTCTGCCGGGGACAGTCCGTCGATCGGAGCCCGCTGTGGCAACCGTAGTTCGTCGAGGCCGGGTTGTGCGGGAAAACCGGGCCCCCGAAACCGTCCCCGAGAACCCGCCCCCGGAAAGCGCCCGACAGGGGGCGCGCGTCGACACCACGTCCACGCCGAGAGTGCTGCTGGCGCATCTCCGGGGCGGTTTCCCGAAAGAGCGCGCGTTGCGGCGTCGGCGATGCACCGCCGCTGTCGTGCGGCCCCGACCACTGCACGACAGCGAGCTCACATCACCACCGCTCCGCATCGCCACGGCTTCGCCACGAAGTGCGACATCACTGTTGCATGTACGCTAGGCCGGTGACGGTCGCCGCGCAAGTACGAGCAGACGTGGAGCGCAATCGGGCCGCCATCATCGCGGGCGCGACCGGCCTGCTGGGGCAGTCACCGAATGCGTCGATGCGGCAGATCGCCGAAGCGTCCGGCGTCAATCGGGCGACGTTGTATCGACACTTCACGAACCGGGAACAGTTGCTCACGGCGCTGCACGAAGAGGCCGTCGAGGCGGCGGCCGCGCTTGGGCGGGCCCTGCCGGCGGTAGGGCCGGTCGTGACGGCACTCGGCGCCTACCTCGACGATGCGATCACGATCGGTGAGCGCTACCGGTTCATCCTCATGTATCGGCGTACGGACCCGGCGATGTTCGAGGCGGAGGCCCGCGCGAGTGCCCCTGTCGTCAAGGCGATTCGCAGGGGGCAGAAACGCGGCGAGATCGACCGGCGCCTCGACCCGGTGTTCGTGGCAGGCCAGTTCACCATGCTCGTGATCGGCGCCGTCGGATTGGTGGAACGTGGGGCGATGACGCTCGATGATGCGCGAGTGCAGGCGCAACTGGCGTTCAGAAACGCCATCGTCCCGAGATGAGCCCCCGGCTTCACCGACTCGCTTCCACCGCCCTGCCGATCGTGCAACACTTGTTGTCAGATCTGAACGTCACCGTCCCACAGCCCAGGGAGAGTGCACATGCGGGAGGACAAGGTCACCTATTGCCGGATCTGTGAGCCGCTGTGCGGTCTCATCGCGACGGTCGAGGACGACGAACTCGTCGCGCTGCGCCCAGACCGGGATCATCCGTTGTCGAAGGGATTCGCCTGCCCGAAGGGCATCGCTTTCACCGAGATCGTCAACGATCCCGATCGCGTCCTGCATCCGTTGCGCCGTACCGCCGACGGCGACTTCGAGCAGGTGTCGTGGGATGCCGCACTCGCGGACATCGGTGAACGGTTACGCGCCGTTCATCGCCGCCACGGGAGCTCCGGAATCGGTTGGTACTTCGGCAATCCGGCGACCTTCTCGACGGGCCACACGATCTGGGCGGCGGTCTTCATGGCGCTGCTGGGCTCCCCACACGTGTACTCGGCCGGATCTCAGGACGTCAACAATCGCTTCGTGGCGAGTCACTTCCTCTACGGGAACCCGGTCGCGGCCCCCATTCCCGACATCAACCGGACCGACCTCCTCGTCGTCATCGGAGCGAACCCGGTGGTCTCGCACGGCAGCGTGATGAGTTCGCCACGAATCCGGGAGGGACTCAACGCGATCACCGCGCGTGGCGGGCGGGTGCTCGTCGTCGACCCGCGGCGTACCGAGACCGCCCGCGAACACGAGTGGTTGCCGATCGTCCCCGACACCGACGCCCTGTTCCTGTTGTCCCTGCTGCACGTGATGTTCGACGAGGGGTTGGTCGACGAGAAGCGGCTCCGTCGGCAGGCGTCCGGGGTGGACACGATCGAACACGTCGTCGCCGGGTACTCACCGGAGTCGATGGCGTCGCGCACGGACGTGCCCGCCGAGGTGGTGCGTGAACTCGCGCGATCACTGGTCCGGACCGAACGGGCGGCCGTCTACGGGCGTGTCGGAACGTGTCTGGGCCGCACCGGAACCCTGACGACCGCCTTGCTCGACACGGTGAATCTGGTCGCCGGCAATCTCGACGTCGTCGGCGGTGCGATGTTCGGCGATCTCGGCATCCCCGGCCAACGGCTGGGAGTGTCCGCACTGCAGCGGGTCTCGGGATTCACGTGGTCCGGTCGGCGGAGTCGGGTCGGGGATCTGCCGCAGGTACTCGGCACCGCCCCGGCATCGGTGATGGCCAAGGAGATCGAGACCGCGGGTGACGGACAACTGCACGCGCTGTTCGTCAGTGCGGGAAATCCGGTGTTGTCGGTGCCGAACGGGGCGGAATTGAGCTCTGCCCTCGACGATCTCGACTTGATGGTGTCGCTGGACATCTACCGGAACGAGACGAACGCCCACGCGGACTACATCCTGCCGGCCACGACCATGTACGAGCGCGGTGACTTCCTGTTGCCTTTCCAGGCGTTGTTCACGACGCCGTTCAAGCAGGCGACCGATCCGGTGATCAGTCCGCGCGGCGAGGCGCGCGAGGAATGGACGGTCATCAACGAGTTGATCGCTGCACTGTCGCGGCGCTCGCCTCTGGTGGGTGCCATGCACCTGACGAATGCCGCTGGCGCGCGGGTCGGCCGGTTGTGGGGTCCGCGTCAGTTGTCGGATCTCGTGGTCCGGTTGGGCGCGGGCGGAGACCGATTCGGTCTGCGTCGCGGTGGACTGACATACCGGAAACTGGTCCGGGACAACCCGCATGGCGTGGTGGTCGCCGACGGACTCGAGGCCGGTCGCCTGCGCGAGACGGTCACCTACCGCGACCGCAAGGTACGTCTCGACGCGCCAGAACTGCTCGCCGAACTCGATCGCCTGGCGGTCGACGACGACCCTCGACTTCCCCTGCGGCTCATCGGTATGCGTGAGATCCGGTCGGAGAACAGCTGGCAACACAATGCGCCGATGCTGCTGCGCGGCGGTCGGCGGCATTGTGCCCGCATGCATCCCGACGACGCGCAGGAACGTCGGGTCGCCGAGGGCGACTTGATCAGGGTGGCCTCGGCACACGGGCGCATCGAGCTGCCTGTCTCGCTCACCGACGACATCAAGCGCGGGGTCGTCGCCGTCCCGCACGGCTGGGGCCACAACGGTTCCGGTGGGTGGACGCGCGCGAACGCCGCCGCGGCCACGGAACTGGGCAGCGGCGGCGCCAACGTGAACACACTCATCTCATCGAATCCGGATGATCTGGAACGACTGGCCGGCATGGCCAACATGACGGGCGTCCCCATCGAGGTGTCCCTGCTCGATCCCGCCGACGACACGGACGGACATCGTCGGACGGCGGCCTCGACGGGCTGAGCGTCAGTCCAGGCCCCACTCGGCGAGTTCCGGGCCGTCGTAGACTGCCGCCATGGTGCTCTGACCGTCGAGGGCCTCGCGGATGATGTCGGCGTGCCCGGCGTGGTGTGCGGTCTCACGGAGCTTGTGCAGCATCATCTTCCGGATCGTCCACCACTCGCGCTCCGGCTGCCACGGCGCCGTCATCTGCGGGATCAGCACGTCGAGGCTGTCCACCTCGGCCACATAGGCGTCGAGGGCCGCGGCCGCGCGGTCGTACTCCCCGACCCAGCCGGCGAACGTCTCGTCGTCGGTCAGGTCATAGGCGTGTGCGGCCTGCTCCATGTCGAACTCCGCCGTCTCGTCACGCTCGACGAGCTCCTGCAGGGTGCCCTGCTCACCCATCGCGAGGTGCTTGACCAGTCCGCCGAGGGTCAGTTCGCTGACGGTGGTGCGCTGCCGCGCCTGCTCCTCGGTGATGCCCTTCAGGGTGACCTTGAAGAGCGCCCGCT
Source organism: Gordonia sp. ABSL11-1 (assembly GCF_030315685.1). GTDB lineage: Bacteria > Actinomycetota > Actinomycetes > Mycobacteriales > Mycobacteriaceae > Gordonia. The sequence continues at coordinate 65,455 of NZ_JASXSI010000013.1, forward strand.
GATCGGCGATCAGCGTGAGGAGGTCTTCCTTCTCGCCGCTCACCGTGAACGGCAGAGTGACGGGGGTGTAGGTGCCGGCCATGATCTTCCCTCTCGTTGTCCTTGCTGGTGAGGACTACGTTATGAGGTATTGCGGACAGCTTCGGTCCTCGTTGGAATGGCCGCTGAGAACTCTCATTGACGCAGCAGGAACCGTTGGATCTTGCCGCTCGGAGTCTTCGGGAGGGCGTCGACGAAGTGCACGGTCCGTGGGTAGGCGTGGGCGGCGAAGCCATTCTTCACGAACTGTTGCAGCTCGCGTTCGAGCTCGTCGGTGCCGGTGACGCCGTCGGCCAGGACGACGAATGCCTCGAGAACCTCGCCGCGCAGCTGATCCGGGCGCCCGACGACGGCGACGTCGACCACCGACGCGTGGGTGATCAGCACGCTCTCGACGTCGAACGGCCCGATGCGGTAGCCCGCCATGATGATCACGTCGTCGTCGCGTGCGGTGAAGAAATAGCGGTTGTCGTCGTCCTTGCGTCCGGTGTCGCCGGTCAGGTACCAGGAGCCGTCGGCGGTGAACCGCTCTGCGGTCTTGTCGGGGGCGTCGAGGTAGCCGGTGAAGAACATGAGCGGGCTCTCGGCCGCCTCGATGGCGATCTGGCCGTCGACGATGCCGGTGGAGAAGCCGGGCATCGGGGTACCCATCGACCCCGGGATCAGTGGCTGCGCGACGTCGGGATGCCAGTGATTGTTGATGAACATGCCGTGCTCGGTCTGACCGTAGTGGTCGCGGACCTCGCAGCCGAGAGTGGCCTGCGCCCACTCGATCACGTCCGGGGTCAGTGGTTCGCCCGCCGACGACGCGCGGCTCAGCGAGAACCCGGTGAACGACGGGTCCTTCGACAGTGAGCGGTAGACGGTCGGTGCGGCCGCGAAGTTCGTGACCCCGAGTTCCCGCATGATGCGGGCGGTGAGGTCCGCGGAGAAACCGGCGTGCAGCAACAGGTTTCGTCGGCCGACGGACATCGGCCCCAGAATGCCGTAGTAGAGGCCGTAGGCCCAGCCCGGATCGGCGGCGTTCCAGAACACGTCGTCGGCGGTCACGTCGAGCCCGTAGTGCATGTAGCAGGAGAACGCCGCCAGCGCCCGCACCGGGACGGGGACTCCCTTCGGCGAGCCGGTCGTGCCGCTGGTGAACAGCAGGATGAGTGCCCCGTCTCCACCGACGGCGACCGAACGGTCGATGGGCTCGTTGTCGGCGACGAGTGCATCGAACTGCTCGCCCGCCACGATCGTGGAGATGCTGTCGATACCGTCCAGCTTGGCGGCCTGGCCCGGTTCGGTCACGACGACCTTCGCGCCGCCCGCCCACACGCGCATCTCGATCGCCGGGGGCGCGAACGCGGTGAACAGCGGGATGTACACGGCGCCGAGCCGCGCGATGGCGAGCAGCGCGACGACCAGTTCGGCGCGCTTGCCCATCAACACCCCGACGGTGTCACCCGGCCCCACTCCCCGGTCGGCGAGCGCGGTCGCGAACCGTCTCGATGCGTCCGCGAGCTCGCCGTACGTGAGGTCTCTGGTGACAAGGCGGTCATCGTCGACGTCGATCGTGGTGAACGCGATCGCCGACGGATCGTGCCGGTCGACCAGCAGCTCGGCGGCGTTCGCGTCCTCGTCGCCGAAGGTGGTCAGCCAGGAGTCGAGCGTCTCGGTGACGGATGCGTGGTCGGCGGAGGTGGCAGCGGTGTGCGTCATCGTGGGACCTTCGTGAATGCGGATGGCTGCGTCGGGCCGGGCGGGCCCGCCGAAGCGGTAATGTGGGTCACATTGTCCGCGCGCAGGACGTGCGAGAACACCCCCGAAAGAGGGGGAGTGGGGTTCGGAGGTGACATGAACGAGGCCTCGATGGTGCTCGACGCGCTTCGTCGCGTCCGACGGGGCAGCGGGGTGTCGCTGGCGTTCGCCGGCATGGTGTCCCCGACGACCACCGCTGCGTGCCAGACCGTGCGTCTCGAGCACTTCGTCGGGCAGACCAACGGTGCTCTCGCCGGGGTGTCTGTCGATGTCGGTCACGGACTGGGCGGCAAGGTCATCAGCGTGCAGCGACCCGTCGCCGTCGACGACTATCTCCGCACGCCGCGGATCACGCACCGATACAACACGATCATCGCGACCGAGGGTCTGCGCGCCATGGCTGCGGTCCCGGTCATCGTCGACCGCCGGCCCATCGCGGTGCTCTACGGCGCGCTGCACACCGGCGACCCGCTCGGCGACCGGACCTTCGACGTGCTCGCGGGCGAGGCCCGTGCGCTCGAACAGCAGATCGTGGAAAGCCGTGTCACACAGCATCGCTCGAGTCCGCCGGAGGCCGACGAACTACGCGACCGTCTTACCGAGGCCTACGGACGGTTGCGGCTGCTCGGTCGCATCGTCGACGACGGTGAGGTCGCGGCAGAGATCGAGCGCATCACCGACGCATTACTCGACGGTGCGGCGACGACCACGGCGATCGCGCTCACACGGCGCGAGGAGGACGTGCTCGCACTCGCCGCGTTGGGACACAGCAATGCGCGCATCGCCGAGAGCCTCGGCATCGGCGTTGCGACCGCCAAGGGATACATGCGTGACGCGATGTCGAAACTGGGTGCGTCCACGCGCCTGGAGGCCGTGGTCACCGCGCGTCGCGCAGGCATCCTGCCTGGTTGACGTCAGTGATCGCGTAACGCGTCGATCAGTTCGTCCTTCTTCATCGACGAGTAGCCGGTGATGCCGAGTTCCTTTGCGCGATTCTGCAATTCGTCGACGGTCCAGTCCTCGTACGAGCCGGAACTGCCGCCTTTCTCGCCCACCTTCGATCGGGACTCGTTGGCAGCGGCGTTGGCGATCCGCGCCGACTTCTCTTTGGAATTGCCCTCGTCGCGAAGCTTTTCGTAGAGCTCGTCGTCCTTGACCGACGGGCCCGGGTCACGTTCCGGCATCGCTACCTCCTGGTGTCGTGGTCTCAGTCGTTCCGGGTAACTCGTTCGTGGAATTACCCAGATTCCCGACGCGTCACACATGATCACGGCCGAATTCGGGCACTAGGGTGGAAGCCATTCGGCGACTCGGACATCACGGACAGGGGACTCCAGATGGGCAAGAAGAAGAAGCTGATCGGTCGGCTCGAGAAAGAGGTCGAACGGCTGCGCGGGGAACTCGCGCGCGTCGACAAGGAAGCCAAGAAGCGCATCAAGAAGGCCGAGAAGGACGCCGGGTCGCTGCGCGACGAGGTCCTCAAGCTCATCGGACAGGGCCGGTCGTCGGAGTCGGCCGCGTCACCGCCCGCCGTTGCGGCGGCGAAGGAGAAGGCAACGGAGGTCACGGCGTCACCGGGTCAGGCCGTGGCGGAGGAGGCCACGTCGGAGAAGGCCGCGCCAGACAAGCCGGTCGCGTCCACACCGGCCAATGCTGCGGTGACCCAGGCTCCGGCGCATGTGCCCGACGCTCCGAAGCCGGCGTCGCGCGTGACGTCGACGGCGCAGGAGGTGCCGGCCAAGAAGCCTGCGAACAGCGCGCCGGCCACCACGAAGCCGGCCACCACGAAGCCGGCCGCGACATCGGCAACCCCGACACCGGCGGCGAAGAAACCCGCGACCGCGGCACCGGTGAAGAAGCCGGCCACCCGATCGTCGTCGGGCCCGACCGTCGCCGAACTGCGGGCCAAGGCCAAGGCGAAAGGCATCAAGGGCTACTCCTCGATGACGAAAGCCCAGCTGCTCGCCGCGATCGGCTGACCCGCCGGCCCGATAGGGTCGGATCGTGGTAACTCGCAGATCGGTGCAGGTCGACACGGGTGGCGAGCCCGTCGGATCGTCCGTCGACGGGTGGCAGGAGCTGCGGCGTGTGATCGACGGCCCGCTGCCCCAGATCGCGGTTCGGTTCTCCCGCTTCCTGTCTCCGGACTGGCCGCATCAGGCGTTGGTCATCTTCACCCGTGAGTGCACCGGGCGGCCACGGAAGGTCGCCGGTGATCGCGACATCGTGGACCGGGTCACGATCGACGAACTCGACACCCTCAAGGACGCGACCGCGCTGGGTGATGTGCTGGTCACGACCGCCGTCGTCGGGGGTGTGAGCAGAACGGTGCACGCCGTCCGCGACGAGTCCAACACTCTGCTCGTCCTCATCCTGAAGCCGAGTAGACGCCCAGCGGCGGTCTCGGGAGCGTCGGTTTCGGGATCGGAGGCCTCGGAGATGTCGGACGCGGGAGCACTGCTGCGGGCGCGCTTCGCGATCGTCGCGACGTCGATCCGTCAGCAGGTCGCGCAGGCGAGCCCGGACTATCTGGCCGAGTCGCGGGCCGCGTCCAGCGAACGAGCGCGCACGATCGCCCAGCTCACGCAGTCGCACGAGGATGCACTGGCGTCGATCCTGGGCACACTGCGCTCACGCGACCTCGACGACCGTACAGCGCGGGCGACGGCCGCCGAGACGGCGTCGTCGGCGCTGATCGCGCTGCGCTCCGTCGGCGACACCGATCGGAAACTGGCGACCGAAGCGCTGCCCGCCGCGTTCGCCCGGATGCAGACCGAACTCGAACCCGTCCTCCATCAACTCCACGTCGACGTCGAGTACGTCCGGCCGAGCGAGAGCCGGTCGCTGCCGGGCGAGATCGCGCACGCGGCGCGTGCGATCGTGCGGGTGGTCGCGGTGGCGTTCGGGACCCAGCGGGCGGTCACCCGGGTGCGGGTCGCGTGGGAGTGCGTGGGTGACGATCTCGTCGTCGACGTCCGGGATCAGGGCGCAGGCGAGCTCGACGGCGACGCGTTGACCCGGCAGTTGTCCGGTCGCCTGCGGACACTCGACGGCCGGCTGGAGGTGGAGACCCTGGCCGGCTGGGGCAGCAGGGTGTCGGCGCGCATCCCATTGGACAGCCCCGGGGAGCGGCCCGCCGAGGATCTGCTGTCGACGCTCAATCCGCGCGAGCTCGAGGTGCTCGGCCACCTCGCGCTCGGTCGGCGCAACAAGTCGATCGCCACCGAACTCGGCGTCAGCGAGAGCACGGTCAAGTTCCACGTGACGGCGATCCTGCAGAAGCTGCAGGTATCCAACCGCGGTGAGGCCGGTCTGTTGGCCGCGAAAGCGGGAATCACCGCGAGCTGACCGCGGACCGACAGCGCGGTCGACTACTCGGCTGTACTTTCGTCTAGGTAGAACCATCCATTCGGACGGATGCATGTGTCGAGGCGCGCCGCGAGACTGGGAACCGTAGCGGACTGCCCACCGGCAGTCCACAGTTGTCACCGAGAGGATCGAGAAACCGATATGTCGCAGACCGTCAAGGGAGTCATCTCACGGAGCAAGGGCGCGCCGACGGAGATCGTCGATGTGGTGATTCCCGATCCGGGTACACGCGACGTCGTGGTGACGATCAAGGCGTGCGGGGTGTGTCATACCGACCTTGCCTACAAGCAGGGCGGCATCAACGATGAGTACCCCTTCCTGCTCGGCCACGAGGCGGCCGGTGTCGTCGAGTCGGTCGGTTCCGACGTCACGCACGTGGAGGTCGGCGACTTCGTGGTCCTCAACTGGCGTGCCGTGTGCGGGCAGTGTCGCGCGTGTAAGCGCGGTCGCCCGTGGTACTGCTTCGACACCTTCAACGCGAGTGTCCCGATGACCCTCGCCGACGGCACCGAACTGACGCCCGCCCTGGGCATCGGAGCGTTCGCAGAGAAGACCCTCATCCACGAATTGCAGTGCACCAAGGTCAATCCCGAGACCGATCCGGCAGTTGCCGGACTTCTCGGCTGCGGCGTGATGGCCGGAATCGGCGCGGCGATGAACACCGGAAACGTGGGACGCGGGGACTCGGTCGCCGTGATCGGCTGTGGCGGTGTCGGTGACGCCGCGGTCGCCGGCGCGCGGGTGGCGGGTGCGACGACGATCATCGCGATCGACCGTGACCCGGCCAAGCTCGAATGGGCAAAGGATCTCGGCGCCACCCACACCATCAACGGCGCGGAGGTCGACGACGTGGTGACCGCCGTGCAGGATCTCACCGACGGCAACGGCGTCGACGTGGTCGTCGACGCGGTGGGACGCCCGGAGACCTACAAGCAGGCGTTCTACGCACGCGATCTCGCCGGCGTCGTCGTGCTCGTCGGTGTGCCGACACCCGACATGACCCTCGAGATGCCGCTGATCGACTTCTTCTCGCGCGGTGGGGCGTTGAAGTCGTCGTGGTACGGCGACTGCCTGCCCGAGCGTGACTTCCCCATGTTGATCGATCTGTACGAGCAGGGTCGTCTGCCGCTGGACAAGTTCGTCACCGAGCGGGTCGCGCTGACCGACGTCGAGACCGCCTTCGAGGCGATGGAGGCGGGCAAGGTCCTGCGTTCGGTGGTGGAGCTCTAGCGATGGCGAACACTCTGCGCATCGACAACGTCGTCACCTCCGGGCAGTTCTCGCTCGACGGTGGGACATGGGACGTCGACAACAACATCTGGCTCGTCGGGAACGACGACGAGGTCGTCATCATCGATGCGGCGCACTCGGCGGCGCCGATCCTCGACGCGGTCGGCGACCGCACGGTGACGGCGATCGTGCTCACCCACGGGCACAACGATCACATCACCGTCGCACCGGAACTCTCCGAGGCGACCGGTGCCCCGATCTGGCTGCACCCCGGCGACGACATGCTGTGGAACGAGACCCACCCCGACGTCTCGCATCAGGATCTCGAGGACGGGCAGCAGATCCAGGTCGCCGGCACATCGCTGGTGGTCATCAACACTCCCGGACATTCGCCCGGCTCGTCGGTGATCCACGCACCGGAGGCCGGCGTGCTGTTCTCCGGCGACACCCTGTTCCAGGGTGGACCGGGAGCGACCGGCCGCTCGTACTCGAGCTTCCCGACGATCATCGCGTCGATCCAGGAGAAGGTCTTCACCCTTGATCCGGAGACGACGGTGCACACCGGGCATGGCGACGGCACCACCGTCGGCACCGAATCGCCGCATCTCGAGGAGTGGATCGCGCGCGGAAACTGATCGATGACTGTGGGACCGCTCACAGAAGAGGTCGCGCATGTGGACCGCGGACCGGTTTGCTGCTTCAGTTAGGCAATGCTTACCTTCCTCCAGAGCAAATCGCCGTGGGCGATCGGTGTCTTTCGGATCGTCGTGGGCTTCATCTTCTTCTGTCACGGCACGTCGACGCTGTTCGCGTGGCCCGTCGCTCCGTACGGCGGGGAGACCGCGGCGCTCGGTGCCTGGCCGTCGTGGTGGGCCGGCGCCATCCAGTTGATCGGCGGGTTGCTGGTCATGGTCGGCCTGCAGACACGGCTCGCCGCGCTGATCGGATCGGGCTCGATGGCCGTCGCATACTTCTGGAAACACCAGGGCGACGGACTGCTGCCGATCCAGAACGACGGCGACTCGGCGGCGCTCTACTGCTGGGCGCTGCTGCTCCTGGTCTTCATCGGTGGTGGCAAGCTCGCGCTCGACAACGTCGTTGGTCGTCGCCGCGGGTGCGTCACCGACGCACCGGTGGAAGACAAGGTCGCCGAACCGGTTTCGTAGTCACCTCGGGTACGGATGCGTGTGTCACGCGCATCCGTACCCCATGATCGCGCTTCCGGCCGGCCCGCGGGCGGTAGCCTCGGACGAGTGAGGCTCTCCCAGATCGTCGAGGCGTCGGCGGAGACCGCCGCCACCCGGTCGCGGAAGCAGAAGACCGCGACACTGCGTGCGCTGCTCGACGACGCACCCGCCGATGAGATCCCGACCGTGGTCGCGTGGTTGTCCGGCGTGATCCCGCAGGGCCGGCTCGGTGTCGGCTGGCGTTCGTTGTCGTCGTCGGTGCCGTCACCGGCCGAGACGTCCTCACTCGCCGTGGGTGATGTCGATGAGCTGTTCACCCGCCTGGCCGGGGCCGGTGGACCCGGATCGGCCGCACTGCGCAAGCAGGTACTCGAGGAGTTGTTCGGCGCGGCAACCGATGTCGAGCAGGGATTCCTGCGCCGACTGATGACCGGCGAACTCCGTCAGGGAGCATTGGCCGGGGTGATGGTCGACGCGATCGCGTCGGCGTCGGGGCAGCCGCTCGAGCTCGTGCGCCGGGCGCACATGCTCACCGGGTCGCTGCCGCAGACGGCGTCGCTGGCGGTGCACGGCGGGGCCGAGGCGCTCGCCGACGTCGGACTGGAGGTCGGCCGAGCCGTCGCCCCCATGCTCGCGACTCCCGCCGACTCACTCGCCGAGGCGGTCGTGGTACTGGGTCCGGATGTGGTGGTGGACTTCAAGCTCGACGGCGCGCGCATCCAGGTGCATCGCCGGGGCGATGAGGTGTCCGTCTACACCCGCACACTGCGGGACATCACCGCCGCGGTGCCCGATCTGGTCGCCGTGATCCGGGAACTGCCGTGCGAACGGATCATCCTGGACGGAGAGACCCTCACCCTCGACGCCGACGGCCGGCCGCGACCGTTCCAGGACACGATGAGTCGTTTCGGGTCGGCGGGCGAGATGTCCGACGACCCACTCGGGCTGTTGCGTCCCTTCTTCTTCGACTGCCTGCATCTCGACGGCGTCGACCTGATCGACAGCCCGCTGCGAGAACGGTTGGACGCGTTGACGTCTGTCGCACCGGACATGCGGATACCGTACGTGGTCAGCCCCACCGTCGAGCAGGCACAGGAACACTTCGACGCCGCACTCGCCACCGGCCACGAAGGTGTCATGGTGAAGTCGCTGTCAGGGCCGTACGCGGCCGGGCGACGTGGAAAGACCTGGCAGAAGGTCAAACCCGTGCATACGTTCGATCTCGTCGTGCTGGCCGCGGAATGGGGGTCGGGCCGTCGGACCGGATTCCTGTCGAATCTGCACCTCGGCGCGCGCGACCCCGACGGCGGCCCACCGATCATGGTCGGCAAGACGTTCAAGGGACTGACCGACGCCCTGCTGCAGTGGCAGACGGACGAATTCCCGCAGCACGAGACGCACCGCGACAGCTACACCGTCTACATGCGACCCGAGATCGTCGTCGAGATCGAACTCGATGGGGTGCAGCGCAGTTCGCGCTATCCCGGTGGCGTCGCACTGCGGTTCGCCCGGGTGGTTCGGTACCGGCCGGACAAGACCGCCGCGCAGGCCGACACGATCGGCACGATCCGTGGGTTGTTGCCGTGACCCTCAGCTCAGTGGCAACTGCGCGACGAACGGTCCGGTCGGCGCGGCGGACCCGCCGGGAGGTTCGACCGTGAACGCCAATGACGTTGCGCCGCCGAGGTTCTTGATCACCGCCGTGGTCGATGGTGCGACGTCCTTGTCGGTCATCGTGCCCGCCGACGTCTCGCCGCCCGGACCGACGAGCCACATCTGATAGACGGTGCCCGGCTGTGGTGGCGGGACGTCGTTCATCACGAGCACTCCGGCATCGGCGGTCGGTGAATAGGTGACGGTCGCCCGCCCGGTCGCCACGTCTCCGGACGAGGTCCGGACGTCCTTGGCCGCGAACACCTGCTCGGCCGTCGGTGGCGGCTGCTGCTCGTCGGGGCTCGACGATGCGCCGATCACCCAACCGATCGCGCCCACCGCGATCGCGACGACGGCGGCCGCCGCGAGGTAGGCGACACGACGTCGACGGTGCTGTGGGGTGACGGTTGCAACGGCGGGCGCGGTGACCTCCGGGTTCTCGGCTGGGGTCAGCGGAGCCGGCGGTGCAGATGTCGGTGGTGCGGACGCCGACGGTACGTCCGACCGTGCGGCGGTCAGGATGCGATCGCGCAACGTCTCCGGGGGTGCGGACGCCGTCACGGCGCTGACGTCGGCCATCGCCTCCCGGGTCGCGGCCACCTGACGGTGGAACTCTGTGCGCACCTCGGGCGAGGCGGCCCCGACCCGCCGGTTCACGTCGTCGAGTTCGGCACCCTGAACGGCGTCGAGGCCGACGGCCGGCGCCAGGTCGAGGAGTTCGTCGTCAGACATCGCGATCTCCCAGGCAGTTGCGCAGACGTTTGAGGCCGTCGCGAATCCGTGACTTCACCGTCGGGAGTGCGACGGTCAGTCGCTCGGCGACCTCCCGGTACGTCAGACCGTGGTAGTAGGCGAGGTCCACCGACTGGCGCTGGACGTCCGAGAGCGTCTCCAGGCAGCCCACCACCTCGCGTGTGGTCTCGCGGGAGGCGACCGCATCGGTGACCTCGTCGAAGGTCGACTGCACCGATTCGAGTCCATAGGTGACGTCGCGGCGGCTCGCGGCTGATTCGGCACGCACACGGTCGACGGCGCGGCGGTGGGCGAGCGTGATCAGCCACGACAGCGCCGACCCCGCCTGCGGATCGAAGTTCTCCGCCGATCGCCACACCTGCAGGAAGACCTCCTGGGTGGTCTCCTCGGAGTAGCCCGGATCGCGCAGCACCCGCAGCACCATGCCATACACGCGGTCGCACGTCAGGTCATAGAAGCGGGCGAAGGCATCGGAGTCGCCGGACGCGATCCGATCGAGCAGGGCCGGCAGGGCGGCTGTGTCGGATGCGGGGTCTGCTGTCACCGCGGGCACTCGGTCGTCATCGTCGATCAGGATATCCGGCAGAACGGAACGCCTCAACGAAACGGGTTCGTGAGGCGCGTGGGGCGCGAGGAGGGTCATCACACGGACGTGCGCCCGGCCCGGCGTGGCGGTCGCGGGAGGAAGTAGGAGGTACGGGCCTGATAATCGGCATAGCCGGGGCGTTTGCTCATCGATTCCTCGAGCAGCCGGGCGCCGGTGGCATAGACCAGGAAGTACGTCATCGCCACCGGGGAGAGCGCCGTCAACACACCCGGCCACGCGCTCGCCGCGATGAGCCACAGCCCCCACCACACACTCGAGTCGCCGAAATAGTTCGGGTGACGGGTCCACGACCACAGTCCCCGGCCCATGATCGCGCCCTTGTTCGACGGGTCGGCTTTGAACCGCCGGAGTTGCGCATCACCGACCGCCTCGAACGTGAATCCCAGCAGCCACAACGCCACACCGGCGACGAACACCGCGATCCATCCGCCCTGGGTGGCGCCGACGACGGCCGACACCTGGATCGGCAGCGAGACGAACCACTGCGAGATCGCCTGGGTGGCGAAGATCTTGCGTGCCGCGGTCGCGAGCGGGCTACCGCCGGTGCGGGTCAGCAGGTCGGTGTAGCGGGGATCCTCACCCTTGCCCTTGGACTTGACGAACATGTGCCAGGACAGGCGCAGGCCCCACACGGACACCAGGGCGGCGAGCACCCATCGGCGTGTGGCGTCGCCGGGTCCGATGAACAGTGCGAGCCAGGCGACCAGGACGAATCCCAATCCCCAGGTGACGTCGACGACGTTGTAGCGCCCGATCCGGTGCCCGATGACCAGGGTGATGGTCTGCAAAACGGCGAGCAGCACCAGCGCCGCGATCGTGACGATTGCGAACGCCGTCCACGTCGAACCGGTGTCGATCATTGCCGTGTCCTCCTTCGACGATCGTCACCGTCCGGACGGGTGAACAACAGTTGGTGCACGTCGAGATACCCGGCGCGGAACCCGGCTTCGGAGTAGGCCAGGTAGAACTCCCACATGCGTCGGAAGGGGGTGTCGAAGCCGAGCGCGGCCACGTCGTCGCGGCGAGTGGTGAACCGTTCACGCCACAGCCGGAGCGTTTCCGCGTAGTGCATGCCCATCCCGAGCTGATCGGTCAGCCGCAAGGTGGTGTGCCGTCGGGTGACCGCGTCGAGCGCCTTGAGCGACGTCAACTGGCCGCCGGGGAAGATGTACTTGTGTACCCAGGTGTACGTGCTGCGTGAGGCGACCATCCGGTCGTGGGGCATCGTGATCGCCTGGATCGCCACCCGTCCGCCGGGCGCGAGGACGCGGTCGATGGTCTCGAAGTACACGGGCCAGTACTTCTCGCCGACGGCCTCGATCATCTCCACCGACACGACGGCGTCGTAGGTGCCCTCGACGTGCCGGTAGTCGCACAGCTCGATCGTCACCTTCTCGGACAGTCCGGCCTCGGCCACCCGTTGTCGTGCCAGTTCCTGTTGCTCCGACGACAACGTGACCGAGTGCACCGTCGCTCCGCGTGCGGCAGCACGCAGGCACAGTTCGCCCCAACCGGTCCCGATCTCGAGCAGGCGCGTTCCCGGCCCGACTCCGGCGAGGTCCAGCAGACGGTCGATCTTGCGATGCTGCGCGGAGGTCAGATCCGACCACGGTGGGCGGGTACCGCGCTCGAGGTCGTCGAACAGCGCGCTCGAGTAGGTCATCGACTCGTCGAGGAACAGCGCGAACAGGTCGTTGGACAGGTCGTAGTGCCGGGCGATGTTCGATCGTGTGTTGGCGGTCGAGTTGTCCTCGGAATCAGGCTGTTTCGGCAGCACAGCGGTGCGGAGAACCTGGAGGGGCCGCGGGACGAGCCGCGCGAGTCGGGTGGCGAACGGGGTGAGGACGCCGACCAGGTCGTCGGTGGTCCAGTCGCCGGCCATGAACGACTCGCCGAACCCGATGAGGCCGTCGGTGCCGACGCGCCGGGCGAAGGCGCCGGGGCGACGGATGATCATGCGCGGCAGCACACGTTCGTCGTCGCGGCCCGAGGTGGAGCCGTCCGGGAACTCGACACGGACGTCGACGCGTCGCGTCGCGTTGCGGAACAACCATGCCGCCGCCGCGCTGCGGACAGCGGTCGTGCGCCGACGCGGTGCGTGGGCGACGTCGGGCCACCGGGCCGCCTCATCGGGTGTCAGGTCGCCGGGGAGGTCACGAAGCGGAGCGTTCATCGAAGTCCTTCCGAGAGGAGGTGTGGAGGGTGTCGTCGGCGACGGTCGTCGGATGGTCGTGGACGGGACGGGTGATGACGGGAAGTCGTCTGAGCCACAGCCGAATTCCCTGGACACGGATGCGCGCGGTGACGAGGAGTGGGGCCAGCGGTGCGACGATCTGCGTCGTCAGGATCGCTTGTACGGTCGCCGGCCGCGCCTGCCCGGCCAGCGACGCCACGAACGAGCCCTGGCCCTCGCGGTCCAGGATGATCGACACGGCGACGCGCCCGTCGGGGCCGGGTTCGGGCACGTGCAGTCGGTAGGTGCCGTCGACGTCGTTGAACGGGGAGACGTAGAACTCCTTGCGCACCTGCGCATCCCCGCGTGCGTCCGGCGTCGTCACATAGCAGTGCCGCTCACCGTAGGTGTTGTGCACCTCGGCCACGACGCACCGCAGGGTGCCGTCGAGATCGTGGCACCAGTAGACACTCAGCGGATTGAAGACGTGTCCGGCGACCCGTGGCGACAACAACGCGACGACCCGGCCGGACGGGGGTGCGACGCCGGCAGCATCCAGATGTGCGTCCAGACGGGATCGGAGCGTGTCGCCGGGACCGGCTGGTTCGGGGAAGTGATCTGTCGCAACGAATCGGGCGAACACGCGCAGTGGCCATGAGGGCCGAGGCGGGTTGTCGATGTCGATCAGCCAGGAGGCACTGCGGTAGACGAAGGAATGCCGGATCGGTGTCGTCCGGGTGTGGGTGATACGGGTGTGGACCACCGCGGGGAGAGGTGTCATGCGGTCACCCGCGACGGTGTGGCCGGCGCCCAGGAAGCGCCGAGTCGTTCGGCTGCCCGTGCACCCGAGAGCGCGCCGTCCTCGTGGAAACCCCACCCGTGATATGCGCCGGCGAAGACGATGTCGTCGGTACACGCATCAGGGAGAAGCGCTTGTGCAGCAACGGAATCTGTGGTGTAGACCGGATGCTCGTAGGTCATCTCGGCGATCACCGTGGACTCGTCGACGAGATCGGTGCGCCCCATCGTCACCAGCATGCGCGGAGTGGGATTCGGTAGCCGCATGAGCCGGGTGAGGTCGTAGGTGACCGCCACATCCGAACCGTCGGTACGGATCTGATAGTTCCACGATGCCCACGCGCGCTGTGCTCGTGGCAGGAGCGAGATGTCGGAGTGCAGCACTGCGGGTTTGACCGAGTACGGGATCGCCGACAGCACACGCTGCTGGATCGGGGTCGGCGACGCGAGCATGGTGAGTGCCTGGTGCGGATGGGTGGCGATGGCGACCGCGTCGAAATCCTCGACGGCGCCGTCGGTGCCGATCTGCACGCCACCACCGGGACGGGGCCGCACCGATCGGACCGGTGTCCCCTGACGGACCGTTCCGCCGGCATCGGTGATGCGGGCCTGGATCTTCTCGACGTAGCGCGCCGACCCATCGCTCACCGTGCGCCATGTCGGTGAGCCGAACACCGACAGCATGCCGTGGTGTTGGAGGAAGGTGAACAGGTATCGCGCCGGGTAGTCGGCGGCGACATCCGCGTCGCACGACCAGACGGCGGCGACGAGCGGGACGAGGAAGTTGTCGACGAAGTAGGGCGAGAAGTTCTCGCGCACCACGAACTCCGACAGCGGCTCGTCGGAGTCCGGGGCGTCGAGAAGGGCACGCGCGGATCGATGGAATCGGGTGATCTCGGCGAGCATCCGGAGATATCGGCCGCGCGTCAGGGTGCGGGCGGTCGGGAGGAGACCGCGGATGCCCTTGGCGCCGGCGTACTCGAGGCCGGTGATCTCCGACCGGACCGACATCGACATGTCGGTCTCCTGCGTGGCGACACCCAGGTCGTCGAACAGGCGCAGCAAGGTCGGGTAGGTCCGGTCGTTGTGCACGATGAAACCGGTGTCGACAGGGACGACGCTGCCGTCGGGGAACGCCACCTCATGGGTGTGGGCATGGCCACCGAGGCGGTCGTCCGCCTCGAACACGGTGACCCGGTCCGCGGCGCTGAGGAGGTGTGCAGCGGTGAGCCCGGACACACCCGCGCCGACGACCGCGACCGATCGGGGAGCCGACCGGGAGGACACGGAAATGTTCATGCCCGGTGTTCGGTACCGACCGCGGTCCGGATGGGTCCGAATCGCCCGGTGACCTCGGGTTGGTCCGCCGTCCCGATCCGCTCAGTACTGGGTGGCCCCGATCGGACCGCCGGCCCGGATGTCCTGATCGGTGGAGACGATCTGGGCGCCGAGCGGCAACAGCGAGACGGGCACCATCTTGAAGCTCGCGATGCCGAGCGGGATGCCGATGATGGTCAGGCACATCGCGATCCCCGTCCCGATGTGACCGATGGCCAGCCAGATGCCGGCGACGACTAGCCAGATGATGTTGCCGACCAGGGACATCGTGCCGGCCGTCGGCTTGCGCACGACGGTTCGGCCGAACGGCCACAGGGCGTAGTTGGCCATCCGGAACGAGGCGATGCCGAACGGGATGGTGATGATCAGGATGCAGCAGATGATCCCGGCCACCGCGTAGCCGATCGCCATCCACACGCCACAGAGCAAGAGCCAGATCACGTTGAGGATCGTCTTCATGCGTCCATTGTCCGCCGCCGCGCGAGTGCGCGTCGCCGAACGGACGCCACGACCCCGTGTGGGGACCACCTGTGCCGGTTACCCTGACGCCATGGCCGATCGGGGACGCGAAGCGGTGTGGGCGGTGATCACCACGCTCGTGCTGGTCGTCCGCCTGATCGCGACGATCGCCCTCGTGCTGCTCACGATCGGCTGGGCGTTGATGTCGGTGCGCGGGTCGATGGACAACTCGTTCCTCTGGCCGGCCGTGATCACCGCCGCGGTCCTGGTGGTGAGCACGTACCTGTACAGCCTTCTGCGCGCCCGGTACCCGCGCCGCAACGGCTGGATTCCGTAGGGCGGGCACACGGGCGCGGGTACAGGCAACGGGTTCGTCCCCCGGGTATCACCTCGTCCGCCACGGGCTCGCGGCGGACGATGCGATACCTGGGGAAAGATGCGATACCCGGGGGAGGAGATCGGCGTGATCAGGCGGCGGAGCGGCCGAGCCGGGCCAGCAGTCTGGTCTGGCGGTCGGCGTCGGCGGGCGCCTCGACGCCCGCTGCGCACACCCCGTCGCTGTACAGCGCGGGGCCGAAACCGTCTGCCGCCGTTTCCATCATGGTCAGCTCGTCGTCGGTGAACCGCAGGTCCCGACCGGCCGCGGTCGCGACGTCCCAACGATGCGCCACCATGTCGAAACCGTAGAACCTGAGCAGGGTCTCACCGACGGTGGTCGGTCCGAAGTGGCCGTCGAAGGCCTTCTCCCCGACGGCCGGGTCGGCCAGTCGGTCGGCGACGACGGCGCTGTGCGTGCGCCAGGCCGCCGCGGGGTCGTCGAGGGAGGGCCCGTCGCCGAGGTCGACGTCGTGGCCGGCGAAGAAGTCGCGTTGGGTGTCGATCACGTGGCCGACCACCTCCCGTGCGGTCCAGGCGTCACAGGGGGACGGCGCGGACCAGGCATCCGCGTCGACGGCGTCGAGGACGTCGCCGAATCCGTCGGCGAGTCGTCGGAACCGGGTGGAGAGGTCGTCGAGATCATGGTCGTCGGGTGCGATGTCGGATGAAGTGGTCATGATGGAAACCTAACGACGGCGACCGGAGTGGCGATTGATGAAACCCGACAGATCGGGATCGGCGGGAACGCGCATCGACGACGTCGAACGCGCACACCTCGTCGACCCCGCGGACACCTCGTTCAGCATCGGGCGCTGGGCACCGTCGCCAGACCTGACGGATCTGGTCCGCCGGTTCTGGGTGCCGACCTGGTCGGTGCCGCCGGGTACGTCCGCGCCGCAGCGGGTGCTGCAGTACCCCGTGTGCCTGATCGTGGTGACGGGCGACTACTCGAGGTTCTACGGGCCGACGTCCGGGTTGTCGGAGACGGAACTGACCGGCGACGGGTGGGCGATCGGCACCATGCTCGCGCCGGCCGCCGGGTCGGTGATCACCGGGGGCCCGGTCGCCGAGTGGACGGACCGCCATGACGATCTCTCCGTCGTCGCCGGCGGCCGATCGTTGACCGCGGACATCCGGACGCTCATGGCCACCGATCCGCACGACCCGTCCGCCCAGCACGAGGCGACAGACCTGGTCGAGGCCTGGATTCGGCCGCTGCTCCCTGCCGACGACGACGGCATGCTCATCAACGCCATCGTCGAGTTCGTCGAGAACGATTCGACCGTCACCTCCGTGACCCAGATCTGCGACCGCTTCCACGTCACCGAACGCACGCTGCAGCGGCTGACCCAGCGACGGCTCGGCCTCACCCCGAAATGGTTGATCCAGCGCAGGCGGCTGCACGAGGCCGCCGAGCGGCTCCGCGGGCCCGACACGACGCTGGCGATGATCGCCGCAGAACTCGGGTATGCCGACGAGGCGCACCTCGTGCGGGACTTCCGGACTGTCACCGGGTTGACCCCGGGCCGGTTCGCGGCACGTTTCGACCAGGCGTGATGGCGGGGGTCGGCCCGAACGATCGACTACGCTGGCATGATGGGATGTTGCTCCCATCACAGTTGGCGCGGCGTGATCCGGATACGGATGTGGCCATTGACGGAGGACGAATGAGCGATTCCGCCTCGACATCGTCGCGCGTCCGTCGTGCCTACGAGGACTTTCTGTCGGGGATCACCCCGGCCGATGATTCGGTGCGGTCGGTCGTCCGTGATTCGTGGGCCCGTTCGATCCAGCGCGGGGTCGATCCCGGCGACGTCGTGCCCGAGAGCGACACCACGTCGATGTCGGCGACCGAGTTCGCCGAGTACCGCGACGCGCATCCGATCACTGCGGTGCGACCGCTCGTACAGTCACTCATGCTCGACGACATCGCCGACTCCGGTGTGGTCGTCGCCCTGACCGATCAGGCCGGGCGGCTGCTGTGGGTGGAGGGCGCGACCGATGCCCGCGACCGTGCGGCAGACATCAACTTCGTCGAGGGATCGATGTGGAGTGAGGAGATCGTCGGCACCAACGCGCCGGGACTGGCCCTCGCCGTCGACCGTGGCGTCCAGGTCGTCGGGCCTGAACACTTCGCCGGCGCGGTCCAGGAATGGAGCTGTGCCGCGGCCCCCGTGCACGATCCGATCACCGGACATGTCATCGGCGTCATCGACGTCACCGGCGGGCGTGAGGTCGCCGCTCCGTTCGCGTTGGCCGCCGTGCGATCCGTTGTCGCAGCGGTGGAACGTGAACTGCATTCGCGGGCAGTAGATCTCGCCGATCCGTCGACGTTCGTCGCGGAGAGTGGTGCCCGACTGACCGTTCTCGGCGGTTCGTATCGCTGGCGTCGCGCGGGCGACGGCTCTCCGGAGCGCGCCTTGTCGCGGCGGCACGCGGAGATCCTGCTCCTGCTGCAGGCATATCCCGAAGGGCTCAATACCGAGCAGCTCGCCGTCATGCTCGCCGAGGACGGAGTCGACCCGGTCACGGTCCGCGCCGAGATCTCCCGCCTGCGTAGGGATCTCGGCGCCGACGTGGTGGAGTCCCGTCCCTACCGACTCACGGTGGCACTGGTGTCCGACGTCTCCGAGATCCGCGACCGGGTCGCGGGCGGAGGTGATCTGAGCGCGGTGATCGAGGTCCTGGGGCGTGGTGGACTGCTCGCCGAGTCGTCGGCACCGGGGGTCGCCGAGGTGTTCGAGGAACTACGCGAGGATCTGCGCTCCCGGATCATCGCCGAGGGTGACGTCGGCGCGCTGCGCAAGTGGACGTCGTCGGCGCACGGTCGGGACGACCTCGCCGCGTGGCGTCGCCTCGAGCGCCGGCTGCCGCCCGGTCATCCCGACCGGCCCGTCGTCGGCGGACGAATCCGACTGCTGGACAAGCGCTACGGAGTCTGATCCCGCGTCACCGGGTGGATCGCATCGCGGTGGATCACGTCGGAATCGGTCGTCGACGGAGCTGTTGAGCCCGCGTCCTCGGGCTGGGTCGCCTCGTGAGTCTCGTCGGCCCCGTGGCCAGCGGCCGGGTTGTCGAAGGTGACCGCGATGTCCTGGAATCCTTTGCTGCGCTGGGCTTGCGCCTGCGCGGCGTAGGCGGCCTCGTCGCCCGCGGTGAGTTGGACGTTGTCGGTGAACGGCGTGAGCAACGACCGTGGGAAGAGCTTGTCGACGCGAACCGTGTTGAACTCGAGGCACATCACCATCAGCAGTGCCGCGATGTACAGGAACGCCAGCAGACCGAGCACCACCGCGAAGACCCCGTTGGTCGCGCTCGCATTGCCGATGACGTGCTGGACGTAGACGCTGCCGAACGATTGCAGCACCTGCCAGCCGACGGCGGCGGCGAAGGCGCCCGGCAGTACCTGGCGGACGCTGACGTCGCGGGCCGTGCCGATCCGGAACGCGGCGGTGAACACGCCCGTGTTCAGCACTACCGAGCCGATGATCGCGAATGCCCGCCCGACCGTGCCCAATTCGAACGCCGCGGAGACTCCGTTGATGACGGTCAGCCCGATGACCGCCGTGCCCACCGTCGAGAGCAGGACCAATCCGCGCAGGCGTGCGCGGATCGGGTCGGGGCGTTCATTGCGCGGAACCGCCCACACCGTGTTCATCGCGTTCTGCGCCGCGACCGCCACGCCCAACCCGCCGTACAGCGATCCGAGCACACCGATGGTGATGGCGGGGACCCCGCCACTCAGCTGCTCGGGCTGCTCGAGCTGGCCGCCGATCACCGGGATCTGACTCAAAGCCGAGTCCAGAATGCGTTGCTGGAGCTCCGGGTTGTCGGCGAGGACGATGCCGAGACCGGTCGCGAACAGCAGGAGCAGTGGGAACAGCGAGATGAAGGCGTAGTAGGCCATCAATGCCGCGAGGTAGGCGCCCTGGTCGTCGACGAACTTGTAGACGACCGCGAGCGGGAACCCGGTCGCGGGGTGTCGACGCTGGAAGTCGTCGATGCGCGCGGAGAGCGACAACGGCACTCCCTTCCGTCGTTCCCCCGACGTGGGAGCCCGAGTCTAACGCGGGAGACGACGTGGAGGTCAGGACCGTGTCCTCAATGCGTGTAGGACGACGTCGTGGGTATGTGCCCCGCCGCCGGCCGCGACACCGCGCTCGCGGGTGTCGTCGGTGATCACCGTCCACCCGTCGCCGAGGAGCGCGGCGACGTCGGCGGGCTGGAAGTAGTCGTCGGGGTTGCGGCCTTGGGCGCGAACACCTTCGGCCTCGTGTGACACCACCAGGAGGTGCCCGTCGTCGGCGACGGCGTCGAGCAACCGCTGCACGGTCGCGTCATCGGAACGAGGGATGGGGAAGTACTGCAACGACACCAGGCCGAAGTCGCGACCCGGCACGTCGTCGACGCTCAGATCGGCGCGTAACCAGGTGATCGCCTCGCGGGTGTCGGTCTCACGGGCCCGGTCGATCGCCACCTGCGAGATGTCCACCGCCGTCACCTGCCAACCGCGATCGGCGAGCCAACGCGCGTCGGCGCCCTCGCCGGAGCCGACGTCGAGCGCGGTGCCGGCCGGGAGGTCGGAGGCCTCGGCGACGAGTGCGGGATTGACGTCGGCGGTCCACAATCGGTCGGCGCTCCGATACCGCTCATCCCATTCGGCCGCGGAGTGATCGTCGGGTACGTGCTCGCTCATGATTCGACCGTAATGTGTCGGACCGGCGTGCGAACATGTGTTCTATGCGCATCGAGTGGAAGGAGAGGTCGGAGGCCACGATCCTGCATGCCGACCTGGATTCCTTCTATGCCTCGGTCGAGCAACGCGACAACCCGGAACTGAGGGGGCGGCCGGTCCTCGTCGGCGGCGGGGTGGTGCTCGCGGCCAGCTACGAGGCGAAGGCCCACGGAGTCCGCACACCGATGTCCGGGCGCGAGGCGCGGGCGCTGTGTCCGGATGCCATCGAGGTGCCGGCCCGATTCGACGCATACATCGATGCCAGCAAGGCCGTGTTCGAGATCTTCCACGACATCACCCCCGTGGTCGAGGGGATCTCCGTGGACGAGGCCTTCCTCGACGTCGGCGGGTTGCGGCGCATCAGCGGCTCCCCCGTCGAGATCGCCGCACGTCTGCGGGCACGGGTGGCCGCCGAGGTCGGACTACCCATCACCGTCGGGATCGCCTGCACCAAGTTCCTCGCCAAGGTCGCCAGTGCTGTGGGCAAACCCGACGGCCTGCTCGAGGTGCCCGCCGGGACCGAACTGGACTTCCTCCATCCGCTGCCCGTCCGGCGGCTGTGGGGTGTCGGCGCGGTCACCGAGGCGAAGCTCGCCGACGCCGGGATCCGGTCGGTCGGCGATCTCGCGTCGTTCGGTGAGCACGGTCTGACGAACCTGCTCGGACGCGGGTCAGGGCGGCACCTCTACGCGCTGTCGATGGCGCGCGACCCGCGCCGTGTCGAGACGGGGCGTCGTCGGAGATCGATCGGTTCGCAGCGCGCGCTCGGCCGGCGCCCCAAGAACGAGGCCGACCTCGAAGCGACCCTGGTCGCGATCGTCGAACGGCTCGGCAAGCGTCTGCGTGGCGCCGAACGTCTTTGTCGCACAGTGGTGTTGCGACTCAGGTTCGACGATTTCGCTCGCGTCACACGGTCGCGATCCTTCATGGAACCGACCGATCGGACCGACGTGATCATGGCCGGGGCCCGCGGTCTGCTCGACGACGCGATGCCGCTCATCCGGGATCGCGGATGCACCCTGATCGGGCTGTCGCTCACCAACCTCGACGACCACGACAGCATCCAGCTCACCCTCCCGTTCGAGGCGGACCACGGTGCGGAACTCGACGTCGCGATGGACCAGCTCCGCGACCGGTTCGGCCGCGACGCAGTGACGCGGGCGGTCCTCGTCGGACGCCATCACGGCGACGACGCACCGATGCTGCCGGACTGACCGTCATAGACCCTCACTCGCCGACCGAGCCGAGGTCTCGCCTTCGTGGGCGGATGCGGATAGCCTCACCGTGGATGTGCTTCAGTGAAATGCATCCAGTTTGGTAAATGCTCTGAGATACCGAGAGGGAGATCATGAAGCAGTCAATTCGACGGGTGGTCGGTGTTGCCGCCGCCGCCTCCATCGCCGTGCTCGTCGCCGCAGGGTGCAGCGACGACGGCAACGACACGTCCTCGGCGTCGTCGTCTCCGGCCGCGGTGAGTGAGTCCGCGGCGTCGGAATCCGGCGATGCAGCCGACCAAGGGGGGTCGGTCGAGCTGACCGCAGCTGACGGCACGAAAGTCACGCTGAGCGGCCCGATCGCGGCCAAGTATCAGTCCGCCACCGAGGCGCAGAAGTCCGACCTCGGCGCGGTCAAGGTGGGTGGGGACGCATCAGGCACCGGCGACAACGGTGTGGTGTTCCAGCAGTTCGATGGGGGTGTGATCACTGCCAAGAACGACGATGGCGGTACGCCCGCATACATCACCTGGGGGAAGATCCGAGACGCCTGGAACGTCCCCCGCGATGAGTCCGGTAAGCCCGCAGCGAATGGCAAGGGGGGGTCGCAGGGCCCGCTCGGTGTCGCAACCAGCGATGAGACCGAGGAGGGCGCCGTCAAGAAGTCGACCTTCGAGAACGGCACGATCACCTGGGATTCCGCGACCGACAAGGTCGAGGTGACTGTCGACGGTGAGGTGGTCCCGGCCGAGTAGGTCGTCACTTGTCGGGTTGAAGAGTCCCGCCGACACCCCATCCGCGTCGATCATGCGGGTGGGGTGTCGTCGTCGCGGTCGAGATGTCGAATGGTTCGAGCGCTGCGCAAAACGCGCGAAAGACGACTAATGAGCGCAAGCGTGACTGTGACCTGGATTACCCGAAGACTGCGTGTGTAACGGCTGCTACGTCGAGTCCGGATCTGCCGGCCGTGTACCTCCCAGCCGTTCCCCACACGCAGAAAAGAGCATGACAAATGTTGGTAGCACTCGGCCTCGGAATGGTGGCCACCTTCATGTTCCTGATCATCACGAAACGTGCAACGCCGGTGGTCGCGCTGATCCTGGTGCCGGTGGCGTTCGGACTGTTCGCCGGCGCCGGCCTCGACATCAGCGACATGGTCACCGACGGGATCAAGGAACTCGCGCCCACCGCGGCGATGCTGTTCTTCGCGATCATCTTCTTCGGCATCATGATCGACGTCGGACTGTTCGACCCGGTGGTCCGCCTCGTGGTGCGGATGGTGCGCAACGACCCGGCTCGACTCGTCGTCGGCACCGCCGTGCTGGCGATGGTCGTCTCCCTCGACGGCGACGGATCGACCACCTTCATCATCACCACCGCCGCACTGCTGCCGCTGTATCTGAAGCTCGGCGTGAGTCCGGTGGTGCTGACCGTGGCGGCAGGCCTGGCGAACGGCACGATGAACATCCTGCCGTGGGGCGGCCCGACCGCCCGCGCCGCGAGCGCCCTGAAGATCGACACGAATGCGGTGTTCCTGCCGATGGTTCCCGCGCTGATTGCCGGCCTGGTCGTCGTGCTCCTGTTCTCGTATCACCTCGGCGTGCTCGAGCGTCGCCGGATCGGCCGAATCGAGATCAAGGAGTCGATGCTGATGCCTCGTGACGAGGTGCTGGTCGGCGCCGGTGGTGGCTCGGGCACGGACACCCCGGTCTCGACGGGTCGGTCCGGGCGCGGGCGCGGCGCATCCGGCGCGGGCTCGGCCGCAACCGGTTCGGACGACGACCCGTCGACCCGTGATCTCCCGGTCGGCCCTCGGAACGAGGATGCCGCCGACGACGGCGAGACGAGCTTCACCGGCGTCCTCGATCCGAATCGGCCCACGCTGCGCCCGAAGTTGTTCTGGCTCAACGCCGGACTGACGGTCGCGCTCCTGGCTGTCCTCGGCCTCGACGTCGTCGCCATCCCGGTGCTGTTCATGATCGCCTCGGGCATTGCGCTGGCGATCAACTTCCCGCACATCAAGGATCAGCAGGAAGCGATCACGCGGCACTCGTCGAGCATCGTCTCGGTGGTGGCGATGGTCCTCGCAGCGGCGGTACTCACCGGCGTGTTCAGCGGCACCGGGATGGTCGACGCGATCGCGCACTGGCTCGCCTCCGGCATCCCCTCGTGGATGGGCCCGCACATGGCGATCGTCATCGGTGTGCTGTCGATCCCGCTGACCTTCCTGATGAGCAACGACGCGTTCTACTACGGCGTGCTGCCGGTGTTGTCGGAGACGGCCACCCGTTATGGCATCGATCCCGCCGAGATGGCCCGGGCCTCCATCACCGGCCAGCCGTTCCACATGCAGAGCCCGCTGGTCCCGGCGATCCTGCTCCTGGTCGCCCTGGCCGGTGTGAGTCTCGCCGATCACCACAAGAAGGTGCTGTGGCGTGCCGCCGCGGTGTCGATCGTGATGCTCGTCGTCGGTGGCCTGGTCGGCGCGATCCCGTTCTGACCGGGGTCGTCCATCAGTGGCCTTAGGCTGACCGCATGCGCTTGCGAACGCAGGTACTTCTCCTGCAGCTCGCCGTCATCGCGGTCAGCCTTGCCGTCGGTTTCGGGCTGGTGATCTCCGGCGCCGACGACCGCGTGCGCGACGAGTACGCCCAGCGCGCGCTGGCCATCGCGCAGTCCGTCGCCGCCGACGCTGACGTCCAGGCCGAGGTCGCCGCACATCAGGGGCAGACGCTCGATGCCGCCGAACTCGCTTCCGGTCCGCTACAGACGGAGGCGACGTCGGTACGGGAACGGACGGGCGCGCTGTTCGTGGTCATCGGCAACGACGCCGGTCTGCGGCTGGCCCATCCCGAGGTGGACGAGCTGGCCGAGAAGGTCTCGACCGATCCCTCCACCGCGTTGTCGGGCAATGAGGAGGTCACGACCGATCGCGGCACACTCGGTGAGTCGGTCCGGGCCAAGGTGCCGGTGCTCGACGGCGGGCGGGTCGTCGGGTTCGCCAGCGTCGGGGTGTCCACGGCGCGGTTGGCGTCGGAGACACGCCGGGACACGATCGCCACCATCCTCATCGCCCTGGCCGCACTCGGCGTCGGCGCGGTGGGATCGGCGCTGCTGGCACGGCGGTGGCGTCGGTTGACGCTCGGTCTGGAGCCGGACGAACTGACCGAGCTCGTCCGTGAACAACGTGCGGTCCTGCACTCGCTCGCCGACGGCGTGCTCGCGGTCGACAGCGGCGGGGTCGTCAGGGTCGCCAACGACACCGCCCTCACCTTGCTCGGGTTGACCGACCCGATCGGCCGGGATGTCGACGACCTCGGCCTGACCCCTCGAATCCGTGGCGTGCTGGCCGACCCGACGCCCGAACCGGTGGCTGCGACCGTGGGCGAGAGGGTGGTGCTGGTCAGCTCGCACACAGTGGAGGCCGATGGCCGCGATCTGGGGACCGTGCTGTCGGTGATCGATCGCACGGACGTCGCACGACTCACCCAGGAGGTGGATTCGATCCGCGCGATGAGTACGGCCCTGCGGGCCCATCGGCACGAGACGGCGAACCGTATGCATGTGCTGGCCGGACTCTTGCGTCACGGCCACACCGACGAGGCGTCGGACTATCTCGATCAGCTGACCGGGAGCGGTCCCGACAGCACACGGCTCGACGGGCTCGACAACGTCGGCGAACCACACCTGCACGCGTTCCTCGACGCGAAGGCGGCTCACGCCCGTGAGCGTGGCGCGACGTTGCGTCTCGGAGACCAGACCTGGGTGCAGGGAGTGCTGCGTGAACCGGTCGTGGTGACCACCGTGCTCGGAAACCTCATCGACAACGCCATCGATGCGTCGGTGGGCGGGATGGTGGTCGACGATGGGATGGTCGACGGTGGCGCCGCGAGGGATGCGGTCGTGGATGCGGTCGTCGAGGTCGAGGTGCTGACGGACGGCGACGACTTGTTCATCACGGTCGCCGACAGCGGGCCGGGCATCGGATTCGACGATCCTGCAGAGATATTCGACGAGGGCGTGACGACGAAGTCGCCGACCGGTGTCGTCGGCGGGAGGGGGATGGGCTTGTCGTTGTCGCGGCAGATGGTGCGGCGCATCGGTGGTGACATCTGGGTCGCCGAATCGGGCGGCGACGGTGAACGAGACCCCGGGGAGCTACGCGGGGCGGTCCTCGTCGCACGTCTCCCCGCGATGATGGCCGACGAGACCGGAGGTACCTGACGTGACCGGCGATATCGGTGTGCTCATCGTCGACGATGATTTCCGTGTCGCGGCATTGCATTCGACGATCGTCGACGCCGTGCGCGGCTTCCGGGTGATCGCGCGCGCCGGCAGTGTGGCCGCGGCCCGGACCGCGATGGCCGAACGCGGTGCCGACATCGACCTGGCCCTTCTCGACGTCTACCTGCCGGACGGATCAGGGATCGACCTCGTCGCCGAATTGAGCTGCGACGCATTCATCGTCGGCGCGGAGACCGAGGCGCCGGCCGTACGCCGCGCGATGCGATCGGGTGCGTTGGCATTCCTGATCAAACCGTTCGACGACACCGAGCTCGCGCGTCGGTTGGCCGGTTACGCGCAGTACCGACGCGTCCTGGCCGCAGACAATGTCGATCAGCGGGCCGTCGATGCGGCGTTGTCGGCCTTGCGATTCGGCACCCGCGGATCCGACCGGGCCGAGGCCGGGTCGCACACGGAACAGAAGATCCTCGACCTGTTCGCCGGTGTCGACGGTGCGCTGGTCGCCGATCAGGTCTCCGAGGCCGTCGGTGTGTCCCCGGCGACCGCCCGCCGGCATCTCGCGAGTCTCGTCTCATCCGGGCGGCTGGCGATGTCGCTGCAGTACGGCACCACCGGGCGGCCGCGGCAGGAGCATCGACTGGCCGACTAGTCCGGACCGCGAGCGGATGTGCGATCAGCGCGGTGGGATGCGTGTCGTGCGATCAGCGCGGTGGGATGCGTGTCGTGCGATCAGCGCGGTGGGATGCGTGGATGTCCGGCGCCGGTGTCGACGAAACCGTAAGCTGTCTGCGTGTCCGCGCCCGATCCAGCACAGCGTCTCGACCTCATGCGCGAGTTCGCCCAGACCTACCGCGGCCGGCATTTTCTCGACGAGCGCTACGACCTCGACGGCGGATATCTGCAGACCACGCTGTCGGACGACTCGCGGATGCCGTTGCGGTTCTTCGTCGAATTCGCTGCGGCCGATCCCACCGCGGCACCCATCGAACGCATACGGCACAACCTGCAGGACCTTCTCGAACGGATCTGACCCGAGCGCCAGAGGAGTTGCGATGACCGATATCCCAGCCGCCGACCTCCCGCCCACCGACACTCCCCACACCGACAATCCCTACACCGACGCCGACCTCGACGCCGATCTCCGGTGGTGGGCGGCCGCCAACTACCTCACCGTCGCCCAGATCTATCTGCAGGACAACGTATTGCTGCGCGAACCGCTGACGCGCGAGCACATCAAACCCCGTCTGCTCGGCCACTGGGGGACCAGTCCCGGGCTGTCGGGCATCTACACCGTTCTCAACCGTGTGATCCGCGAGACCGATTCGGAGTGGCTCTATGTCACCGGCCCGGGACATGGCGGTCCGGCACTCGTCGCGAACGTCTACCTCGAGGGCACCTACAGCGAGATCTATCCGCCGGTGTCTCCGGATGCGCGCGGCGTCCGGCGTCTGTGCCGCCAGTTCTCCACTCCCGGAGGCATTCCCAGCCATGTGAGTGTGCAGACCCCGGGCAGCATCCACGAAGGAGGTGAACTCGGCTACGCGCTAGTCCACGCCGCAGGCGCCGCGTACGACCATCCCGATCTGATCGTCGCCTGCGTCGTCGGCGACGGAGAGGCCGAGACCGGGCCGCTCTCCGGGTCGTGGAAGATCCCGGCCTTCCTCAACGCCGCACGCGACGGCGCGGTGCTGCCGATCCTCCACCTCAACGGAGCCAAGATCGCCTCGCCGACTGTCCTCGGCCGCAGCACCGACCAGGAGGTCACCGACTATCTCGGCGGTCAGGGGTGGGCCGCGATCTTCGTCGAGGGCGACGACCCGCGAAAGGTGTTCACCGCACTCAAGGCGGCAATCGATCAGTCGTACAAGGTGATTCGTGAGCTGCAGGCGGATGCGCGTGCGAACGGGACGACGCCGAACACGCGGTGGCCGGCGATCGTGCTCCGCACCCCGAAGGGCTGGACCGGACCGCATGTGGTCGACGGTCAACTCGTCGAGGGCACCCACCGCGCGCATCAGGTCCCGCTGTCCGGGGTACGGGACAACCCCGCCCACCTCCGTCAGCTCGAGGACTGGATGCGCTCGTACCGTCCGGAGGACGTCTTCGACGAGAACGGCGCCGTGGTCGAGTCGATCACCTCCCTGGCGCCGGACGGTGATCGCAGGCTCGGCTCGTCGCCCTTTGCGAACGGCGGCCGCCTGCTGACACCGCTCCGGTTGCCGCCGATCGCGCGCTACGCCCTCGACATCGACAACCCGGGCGCCACCCTCCACGAGACGACCCGGGTCCTCGGCGAGTACATGCGAGACATCTACGTCGAGAACACCACGCCCGACGACGGCGGATCGTTCCGCCTGTTCTGCCCGGACGAGACCGCGAGCAACCGGCTCGCCGCCGTCTTCGACGTCACCGACCGCTGCTGGCAACTGCCGGTCACCGAGTACGACGATCAGCTGTCGTCGTCCGGGCGTGTGATGGAGGTGCTCAGCGAGCACCTCTGCCAGGGTTGGCTCGAGGGTTACCTCCTGACCGGCCGGCACGGTCTGTTCGCGAGCTACGAGGCGTTCGCGATGGTCAGTGCGTCGATGGTGATCCAGCACACCAAGTGGCTGCAGCATGCGGCGACTCTCGACTGGCGCGAGCCCGTCGCCTCGATGAACATCCTGCTGACGTCGACCTGCTGGCGTAACGACCACAACGGGTTCTCCCACCAGGGGCCCGGGTTGATCGACGCGGTCCTGCCGCTCGCACCCGATGTGGTCCGCATCTGGCTGCCGCCGGACTCCAACTCGCTGCTGTCTATCGCCGAACACTGCTTCCGCAGTCGCGATCACGTGAACCTGCTCGTCGTCGACAAGCAGCCGCACCTGCAGTACCTGACCCTCGAGGAGGCCAACGACCAGGCGGCCGCCGGGGCGTCGATCTGGTCCTGGGCCGGCACCGACGGCGACAGCGCCGACGACCCCGACATCGTATTGGTAGGTGCGGGCGACGTCCCGACGCAGGAGATCCTCGCTGCCGCCCAGATCCTGCGCGAGTGGGTGCCGTACCTGCGGGTGCGGGTGGTCAATGTGATGGACCTGATGGCGCTGCTGCCGCCCGCCGATCATCCACACGGCATGTCCGACGACGACTTCGTCGACCTGTTCACCGAGACCGGGCACGTCGTGTTCGCGTTCCACGGCTACCCACGTGCGGTTCATCAGCTCCTGCACGGTCGACCGGACGCCGACCGTTTCCACGTTCGTGGCTTCACCGAACAAGGCACGACGACGACGCCGTTCGACATGGTCGTCCTGAACACGATGAGCCGCTATCACCTCGTGCTCGAGGCGCTGCGGCGTTCCCGCCGGGTTCCGGAACGCGGCAACGACCTGGCCGAGTACTGCCGACGGCAATTGGCGCGCCACCACGAGTACGTCCGGGAACACTTCGAGGATCTACCCGAGATCAGGGACTGGACCTGGTCCTGAAGGCCGGATTCCCGCGGACCGGTCGACCCGCGGATGATCGGGCGGCGCATTAACGTTCTGATCGGACGTCGCCCGACGGCGGGTGGCGTTCGAGAGGAGTGTGGGTTCCGGTGGTGACCAACGCCCGGCGAATGGTGGATTGGGTGCGAACCGAATCCGGCAGCGCGGCCTTGCTCGTGCTGGTGACGGTGATCGCGCTCGTCTGGGCGAACTCACCGATCGGCGACTCCTACACCGAGCTCTGGCACACGGGTCTCGGCATCGTGTTCGGCGAGCACGACTTCGAGATGGACCTGCATCACTGGATCAACGACGGCCTGATGGTCGTGTTCTTCTTCGTCATCGGTCTCGAGGTGCGCCAGGAGTTCGCGATCGGATCGCTGCGGGATCGGCGACGTGCAATGGTGCCGATGGTCGCCGGGATCGCCGGTGTGATCGTCCCGGCACTGATCTACCTGGCGATCGCCGGCCGCGACGTCGTCGACGGGTGGGGCGTGGTGGTCGGCACCGACACCGCATTCCTGCTCGGCGCTCTGGCCATCGTCGGTCCCCGGATGTCGAATCAGCTGCGCATCTTCCTGCTGACCCTGACCGTGGTCGACGACTTCCTCGCCGTCTCGATCATCGGTGTCGTCTACACCGAGGATCTGAAGATCGGTCCGTTGGTGATCGCGCTCGTCGGTCTCGTCGGACTCTGGCTGCTCTCCCGCACGTCCGAATGGCGCAGCGCACCCTACGTGATCCTCGTCGTCATCGTGTGGGCGGCGACCCTGGCCTCGGGCGTCCACCCGTCGCTGGCAGGCATGGCGGCGGGGCTGCTCGTCCCGGCCCGTCCGACCGAGCGGGGACACGTCGAGAAGGCCAAGACCCTGTTCCGCGATTACTGGCAATCGCCCGAGGCGACCGTCGCCCGCACGGCGCGGCGCGGTCTGGCCCGCTCGATCTCCGTGAACGAACGCCTCCACGACGTCCTGCGCGGGCCCGTCTCCCTGTTCGTGGTGCCCGTGTTCGCACTCGCCAACGCGGGCATCGACCTCGGCGGTGGCGTACTGGCCGAGGCGTTCAGTTCGACCATCACCTGGGGCGTCGTCGTCGGACTCGTCCTCGGCAAGTTCGTCGGCATCTCGCTGGGGACATGGTTGGCGATCCGGGCCGGACTCGGACGGCTGCCCGACGGTGTGGGCCGCGGCAGTGTGCTCGGCGGCGCCGCGCTGTCCGGGATCGGCTTCACGGTCTCGCTGCTGATCGTGGGACTGGCGTTCACCGACTCCGACGACGCCGCGAAGGCGACCGTCGGCGTGCTGGCCGCGATGATCCTCGCGGCCCTGCTCGGATGGTTCGTGTTCACCCGGGCACGGGTGAAGTGGGGTGAGACGTCGGCGGACCTGCCGGTCACCCTCGACCCGCCGGTCGATGTCGTCGGCGACCACATCCGGGGACCGCACGACGCACCGCTCACCGTCGTCGAGTTCATGGACTTCGAGTGCCCGTTCTGCGCCAAGACCACCGGGATGTGGAACGACGTGCACGCACACTTCGGCGATCGCGTTCGCTACATCGTGCGTCACCTGCCGCTGCACGACTATCACCCGCACGCCCTCCTCGCGGCGACCGCAGCGGAGGCGGCCGCCAACCAGGGCAAGTTCTGGGAGATGCACGACATCCTGTTCGCCCATCAATCCGAACTGGAGGTCGATCATCTGCTGAGCTACGCCGAGCGTCTCGAGCTGGACATGAACCGGTTCGTCACCGACCTCGAGAGCGAGGAGATCGCGGTCACCATCGCCACGAACGAACAGAGTGCCTTCGACAGTGGGGCCCGCGGCACACCGACGTTCTTCCTGAACGGGCACCGCCACCGCGGCCCACACGACGCGCGGACGCTGATCGCCGCACTCGAACAAGTGGACGCGGCGAACTCGGCGGCGCGGCGTCGTTCGTGAAGGAGCTCGTGAGCTGGGACTTCCCCGCATCGCCGGCCGTAAGTCTGGCTATGGTGTTCGCATGACGATGAATGTGGACGCCACCAACCCCGATCTGGTCACCGTCGGTGTGCCCACCCACTGGTACAACCTCGCGGCCGAACTCGATCAGCCGATCCCGCCTCACCTGCACCCCGGGACCAAGGAACCCGTCGGCCCCGACGACCTCGTCGCGCTCTTCCCGACGGGCCTGATCGCGCAAGAGGTGTCGACGGAGACCTACATCGAGATCCCGGAGCCGGTGCGCGAGATCTATCGGATGTGGCGGCCGTCCCCGCTGATCCGGGCGCGACGGTTCGAGGAGTCGCTCAACACCAAGGCCCGCATCTACGTCAAGTACGAAGGCGTGAGCCCCGTCGGCAGCCACAAGACCAATTCGGCAGTCGCGCAGGCCTATTACAACAGCGTCGACGGAGTGCGGAAGCTGACGACGGAGACCGGAGCGGGCCAGTGGGGGAGTGCGCTCGCGTTCGCCGGTGCGCAGTTCGGCATCGACATCGAGGTCTGGCAGGTCCGCGCGTCGTACGATTCGAAGCCGTACCGGGGGCACCTGATCCGCACCTACGGCGGCACGCTGCATCCGTCGCCGTCCGATCTGACCGAGTCCGGTCGCGCGATCCTCGCCAAGGACCCCGACACCACCGGCAGCCTCGGTATGGCTGTCAGCGAGGCGGTCGAGGTGGCCGCCGGCGACCCCGACACCCGGTATGCGCTCGGCAGTGTCCTCAATCATGTTGTGCTGCATCAGAGTGTCATCGGGCAGGAGGCGGTCGATCAGTTGCACGCCGTCGAGCCCGGCGGCGCGGACATCGTGTTCGGCTGTGCAGGAGGCGGTTCGAACCTGGCCGGGCTGTCCTTCCCGTTCCTGCGGGAGAGGATCCATCAGCGCTCGACCCCGCGGGTGATCGCGGCGGAGCCGGCCGCATGTCCGTCCATCACCCAGGGCGAGTACCGCTACGATCACGGCGACGTCGCCGGGCTGACACCGCTGCTCAAGATGCACACGCTCGGTACGGATTTCGTCCCGGATCCGATCCACGCCGGCGGTCTGCGCTACCACGGCATGGCGCCCGCGCTGAGTCACACGGTCGAGCTGGGCCTCGTCCAGGCCACCGCGATCAGCCAGCACGACGCCTTCTCGGCAGGCGTGCAGTTCGCGCGGACGCAGGGCATCGTCCCGGCGCCCGAGTCCACCCATGCCATCGCCGCCTGCGCCGCGCACGTCGCCGACAGCGACGAAGAACAGGTCGTGGTCATCGGCCTGTCCGGACACGGTCAGCTCGACCTGCCGGCGTACGCGGAATTCCTCGACGGGAAGTTCTGACCCTTCGTGACGCTCGCAAGCTCGCTTCTCAGGGGCCGGTTGTTCGCAAGCTCGCTCCTCGGGGGATCGGTTGATTGTGCTCCCTGAGGAGGCCGCGAGGTACGAGCGGGCGTCACGCGTCCTGCTCCCTGAGGAGCCCGCGAGGAACGAGCGGGCGTCACGAAGGGTCCGACCGTGATGCGCACCGTCGGTGTCGATCTTGCGGCCTCGCCGACTCACACCGCGGTGGCGTCGGTCGAATGGTCAACGGGTGCTGCACGGCTCACCGGCCTGGTGGTGCCGGCCGATGACGAGCAGATCCGCGAGCTGGCGCGCGGTGCCGATCGGATCGGGATCGACGCCCCATTCGGTTGGCCTGACGGTTTCGTGGATTTCGTGGTCGCACAACAGCAGGGTGACCTCGGTCGCGGGCGGGAGCTCGATCGGATCGAGAACCGCCGTCTGCTGGCGTACCGGCGGACCGACCGCGTCGTCGTCGAGCAGGGCCGGGGCCGGCCGCTGAGCGTGTCGGCCGATCAGATCGCGCATGTGGCGTTCCGTGCTGCAGGCCTGCTCGCCGATCTCGGCGTGACCGATCGGGTCGACGGTTGGGCGGTCGAGGCGTATCCGGCTGCCGCGCTGCAAGAGTGGGGTCTGACGTCACGCGGCTACAAAGGTGTAGCGCGGCGCTCGGTGCTGCAGGCGTCATGCGACGCGCTGACCGAGCAGGCACCGTGGCTGGACGTGTCCGGGCACCGTGAGGTGCTGATGACCGACGACAACGCCTTCGACGCCGTCATCACGGGGCTGATCGCCCGTGCTGCGGCCGTGGGCGGGACACACCTGCCCGACGACACCGACCGACCGATCGCCGCGCGCGAGGGCTGGATTCACGTACCGCACACGACGTTGTCGGGGCTGGTCTGAGCACGGATGCTCGCGGACCGCGATCAGTCGAGATCCAGTCGCATGAGCACTCGCGGGAATCCGTTGAGCACCGAGGTCGTGTCGGCTGCCTTGCGGAAGCCGGCCGCCTCGAACAACTTTCGGGTACCGACGTACGCCATCGTCAGGTCGACCTTCTCGCCCTTGTTGTCGACCGGGTAGCCTTCGACGGCGGGTGCGCCGCGGTCACGGGCGAAGTCGACGGCTCCGGCGAGCAGCGGATGGGAGATGCCCTGCTTGCGGTGCCCGGGCCGGATGCGGATGCACCACACCGACCAGACATCGACATCATCGACGTGCGGGATCCTGCGGTTGCCGGCGAAGGTCGTATCGGCGCGCGGTGCGACCGCCGCCCAGCCCACCACCTCGTCGCCGTCATAGGCGAGGACCCCGGGTGGCGGCGTGCGGCGGCACAGCTTCTTCACGTACTCCCCACGCGCCTCTCGGGCCAGTTCCTGGTTGAGCTTGTTGGGAATCCGGTAGCTGAGACACCAGCAGACATTCGCGTCGGGCCGTTTCGGGCCGACCATGGTGCGGACATCGGCGAAACGCGTCGCCGGGCGTACCTCGATCGCCATGTGTCAAGGATTACCGGCGAGGGCGGCGCGCGCAACGCAACCGCGTACTCCATCGGTCCGGCATCGTCGCGCGTACACGCCGTCGGCGGCCAGCAGTTCTTGGTGAGAACCGGTTTCGACGACCAGGCCGTCGTCGAGGACGACGATACGATCGGCCCGGGCCGCCGTGCTCAGACGGTGGGTGATCAGCAGTGTGGTCGTTTGGCTGCGTAAGCGGTGCAGGGCCTGCTGGATCAGGAGTTCGGTCCGCGGGTCGGCGGCGCTGGTCGCCTCGTCGAGGACGAGGATGCGTGGTTGTGCGGCGATGGCGCGGGCGACGGTGACGAGTTGTTTCTCACCGGAGCTGAGGTTGTCGGCGTCGGGGCCGACGACGGTGTCCAGTCCGTCGGGCAGCGTGGCGATGATCTGGGCGACATGCCCGTCCGCGACGGCCCGGGACACCGGGTCGTCCCCCGTGATATCCGCTCCTGCGGTACCCGCCACCGCAGTGTCCGCTCCAGGGTCACCGGCGGGATCCGTTCCGTAGGAGATGTTGTCGCGGATGGTGCCGCGGAACAGCCAGGGCTCCTGGGTGACCACGGCCATCGACGATCTGGTCCGATCGGGGCCGAGGCGGGCGATGTCGATGCCGTCGATCAGGATCTGCCCGGCGTCCGGTGCGTAGAAGCCCTGCAGCAGACGGGTGAGGGTGGTCTTGCCGGAACCGGTGGCACCGACGATCGCGGTCGTCGTGCCGGGCAGCAGGATCAGGTCGACCGACCGCAGCACCGGCGTACCCGGCTGATACCCGAAATCGACCGACGAGAACACGATCTCGGGCGGGCCGCCTCCATGCCGCCGACGGTCGGCGGCGTCCTGGCCGCCGGAGTCGGCAGGTGCCTCCGATGTCGTCGCATCGGCGGGTGTCTCGAGAAGATCGCGAATCCGGCCCGCCGACACCGATCCGGACTGGATGCGCGGATAGAAGCCCGCGAGCTCCCGCAGCGCTGTGCTCAGCTGCTGGGCGAACAGCACCACGGCCTGGGCCGCGCCGAGACTCAGCGCACCATCGACGACCTGGAGTCCACCGACGACGGCGAGGACGAGGAAGACCAGCGCGTTGACGGTTGTCACCAGCGGCGCGAGGGTTCCGGACGACCACTGTGCCGAGCGCACCGACCGGAACAGCCGATCGTTGAGCGCCTCGAATCGGCGAGCCGCCACTTCTTCTGCACCGTAGGCGCTGATCATCCGACGTGCGCTCAGTTCCTCCTCGACATGTCCGGTGAGAGCCGCGGTGGTGGTCCACTGGTCGACCAGGTGTGGGCGGGCGCGGCGTGCCACCAGCAGGGCGATGACCGCCGATACCGGGGCCGCGGCGACCGCGATCGCCGCGAGCACCGGGGACAGGATGAACAGCAGGGTCGTGACGGTGACGATGCTGAACAGGCTCGTCGGCAACGTCACCAGTACCGGCCCGACGACGGTCGTGGCGTTGTCGGTGTTCACCGTCATCGTGCTGAGCAGGTCGCCGCGTGTGGTGGAGTCGAAGTAGCGCATCGGCAGGCGGTGCACAGCGCGCTCGATCTCCGCACGCAGGCGATATGCCGCGCGTTGCACTGCCGTGTTCAGCAACCGGCTCTGGGTGAACGTGCAGGCGAACACCGCGGCGTAGAGGCCGACCTGCGCGCCGAGCAACCACCAGAGGGACGACCACGCCATGGCTCCGTCGGCACCGTCGACGATGACGTCGGTGATCAGTCCGTAGAAGACCGGGGCACAGGCGGTTCCGCAGGCGGCCAGCAGCGCCAGCACGGATACACAACCGCCGCGCACTCGGCCCAGGCGCACCTGGGGCAACAGCCATCGGAGCGCGCCGTCGGGTGACCGATCAGGCACTGATCGCCGCCTGCGCATCGGCCAGCTCGCGATAGATCGGCGAGGCGGACATCAAGGCGTCGTCGTCGCCGACCGCGGTGACCCGCCCCGCGTCCAGCACGGCGATCGTCTCGGCGTGTCGGACCGACGACACACGTTGCGCGGCGATGACGATGGTCGCCCCGGGTTGAGCTGCACGGAGTGCGGCGATGATCGCCTGTTCGGTGTCCACGTCGAGAGCGCTGAACGGATCGTCGAGCAGGTACACCATCGGTCGTCGCACGATGGCCCGCGCCAGTGCGAGGCGCTGACGCTGACCACCGGAGAAGTTGCGGCCCTCCTGGGCGACCGGCGCGTCCAGGCCGCCCGCGCGGGTGGCGACGAACTCCTCCGCCGCGGCGATCGACAGCGCGGTCCACAGGTCGTCGTCGGAGGCGTCCTCGCGGCCCAGACGGAGGTTGTCACCGATCGTGCCGGCGATGAGCGCGGTTCCTTGGGAGACGAAGGCGGTTCGGCCGCGTAACCAGTCGGTTCCGAGTTCGGCGACGTCGGTCCCGTCGAAGCGAACGCACCCGTCGGTGGGCTCGGACAGTCGGATCGCCATCGACAGGAGGGCGGACTTGCCGCTGCCTGTGCCGCCGATCAGTCCGGTGGTGCGGCCGGCCGGACACGCCAGCGAGACGTCGCGGACGGCGGGCGCCTCTGCGCCGTCGAAATGCACTGTCACCGAATCGAAGACGATGGTGGCCGAATCCGTCGACCGGTCGGCGGTCGCGGGGTGTCGAGAGGGCGAGAGCCTCGTGCGGGAGGCCTTGGTGCCCAGCACCTCGTCGATCCGTGCCGCACTGGCGACCGCGCGCGGAAGGACACCGGCGAGGACCGAGAGCATCGACACGGCGACGAGGAGGTGCAGGAGATAGCCGGTCGACGCGGCGATCTGGCCGATCTGCATCGTGCCGCCGGCGACGAGGACGGCGCCGACTCCTGCGACGACGATCGTCGCCATGTTCGCGATGACCGTGACGACAGGCAGCAGCGCGGTCTGCAGGCGTCCGGCGCGCAACGAGATGTCGGTGAGCTGCGTGTTGACCGAGTCGAATCGCGCCACCTCGGTGGCCTCACGCCGGAACGTCCGGATGACGGGTACGCCGGAGAGCTGTTCACGGACAGTGTGGTTGACCGCGTCGACGCACCGCTGAAGCTGTCCGGACAGGGGGAGCAACCGGCGCACGATCACGGCGACGACGACGACCAACAGCACGCCCGCTCCCGCGACCACCGGCGCCATCCGCCAACCCTGGACGACCGACAGCACGGTGGCGCCGATCAACATCAGCGGTGCGGTCACGGTGATGGTCAGGAAGGCGAACAGGAATGTCTGGACGTTGATGACGTCACCGGTGGAACGTGTCAGCAGGCTCGGCACGCCGAACCGGGTGGCCTCGGTGTCGCCGAATCCGGCGACGGTGGTGTGCAGCCGGGTGCGGAGGTCGCGGGCGGCGGAGGCGGAGATGTGCGAGGCGAGGTATGTCGAGCCCAGTGAGACAAGAAGATTGAGTACGGCGACGATCGTCATGATCACGGCGAGATGCGCGATGGTGTCGACGTCGCCGCGTAGGATGCCGTCATCGATGATGCGGGCGTTCAGGGCAGGCTGCGCGAGTGTGGTGAACACCGCCGCCAGCTGGCAGACGACGAACGCCGCTGTGGTCGAGCGATGTCGGCCGATCGCTCGCGCGATGACCCGGCCGAGGATCCGGATCTCCGTGACGGACAGGTCGTTCATCGCGGGCCACGCGCTCCTTTCGGTCGACGAGGTCGCAAACCCGACGAACCGCCCCGCGGGGGAGTTCCGCGGGACGGTTCGCCGAATACTGACATGGCGTCGGAGAATTACTCCGTGGTGCCGCCACCGGTTCCGCTGTCGAGGGAACCGGTGATCAGATCGCTCAGAGCTGCGCCCAAGATCTCTTCGAGGTCGATGCTTCCAGCCATGGTTGCTCCTATCTTCGAGGTTGGGATCCAACATTTGTTGTAATTCCTCCGCAGCGGGGCGAATGGAATCACGCGGCCCACTGTACATACACAAAACGATTTCACGAAGATTTCGAACGAATATGATCTCAACGCTTTCAGAGAATTGTTTCGACATATCCGCGTGAGCTCAGCGTGTGAGGATGAACGCTATTCCAACCGATCGTGAATACCATTGTGGTGATTCGCATCGGTGTGGTACGAAGTCAGGAATGGAGGTCTTTTCCCAGATGCGGACCGATGTGTCCGGTGAACGCGGATGACGTCGGCAGTCGGGGTCGAATCCGTATCGGTACGCGATCTGAGCTGGGAGGACCGTGATCTCGCAGTGCCACTTCTGGCTGCTGGGGTAGCCGAGGTACCCCTCTACCGTTGGCTGCTCGGGGCCGGCCCGGACGGCGACGTCATTCGATGGTGGGCCGATTCGATGTTTGCCGCACATGTCGCCGACGGTGCGCGCGGATTGGTCGAGGACGACGGAACAATGCGCGGCGTTATTCTGTGGTCGCCGCCGAACCGGTGTCAGACCGAATACCCGGAGGACCTGAGACGGACCACCGCCGAGATGGTCACACGAATACCCGGCTTCGTGCAACGATATGAGGAGATGGCGACAGCGGAAACATCCGCATCACCTGCGGAAGCGTCGCTGGGAATCGTTTTCGCCGGCGTCGAGCGAAACTGTCGGCGGCGCGGACTACTCGGCGACCTCGTGGACCCGGTCATCGCAATGGCCGACGACGGTGGGGCGCCGGTGGTGGTGCAGACGAGCGATCCCCAACTCGCCGTCACCTATGAGCGACGATGGCGGACGACGCCGCGCACGCACTACACGGTCACCGGAGGGCCGACCGTGTGGATTCTGCAACGCGACCCGCCGTGACACCGGTCGCTTCGCTCCCGGCGCCGTCCACCACCACCCGTCAGGAACGAAAGAACTCGAGCAGGTCGGCGTTGATGACCGCGGCCTCGGTGGTCGGCATACCGTGCGGGAATCCGGGATAGGTCTTCAGAGTGCTGTTCGGCAGGAGTTCGGCCGAGCGCACACCGGTGTTCTGGTACGGGACCACCTGATCGTCCTCACCGTGCAACACCAGGGTGGGGATGGTGATCGACTGCAGGTCAGAGGTGAAATCGGTCTGCGAGAACGCGACGACGCCATCGAAATGCGCCTTGGCGCCGCCCATCATGCCCTGACGCCACCAATTCGCGATCACCCCTTCGGACGGCTCTGCACCGTCGCGGTTGTATCCGTAGAACGGTCCCTCGGCGAAGGTGCGGAAGAAGTCCGCGCGTCGGGTGGCCACCTGCGTCTGGATGTCGTCGAACGCCTCCTTGGGAATGCCGTCGGGGTTCGCGTCGGTCTTGACCATGATCGGCGGGACGGAACTGATCAGGACGGCCTTGGTGGCGCGGTCCTGGCCGTGCCGCGCAAGGTAGTGCGCGACCTCGCCGCCACCGGTCGAGTGACCGACGTGGATGGCGTCCGAGAGGTCGAGATGTGTGACGACGGCGGCCAGATCGTCGGCGTAATGATCCATGTCGTGCCCGTCGGCGACCTGCGCCGAACGTCCGTGACCGCGACGGTCGTGGGCGACGACCCGGTAACCGTGGTCGAGAAAGAACATCATCTGCGTGTCCCAGTCATCGGAGGACAGCGGCCACCCATGACTGAACACGATGGGCTCGCCGGTCCCCCAGTCCTTGTAGAAGATCTCGACGCCGTCGGGGGTGGTGATCGTGGGCATTTTGGCACTCCTTCGAGTCATGAGATGCGGTGAGGGATGGGTGCGTCGGCCCGCGCAGATGACAATTCGGGACCGACAGAGTCGAGTGTGCCGCAGACAGCGGCCCGGGTGTCCCACTTCTCGCGACACAAACCCCACGATTGCGACCGAGCGGTGACCTCCGAAGGTTCAGACCGCCACGCTGTCGGTGTCGACGAGGACCGGACGTGTCGTCGCGAAGCGTTGCTGGTAGTTGCGGGGCGAGATACCGATACGCGTGACGAATGCGCGTCGCATCACCTCTGCGCTGCCGTGCCGGCGACACGTGCAGCCTCGGCCACGGTGAGACCCGACAGCAGGCGATCGCGGGCGACCTCGAATCGGGTGGTCGCGACGAAGCCCGCCGGAGTGGTCCCGAGTTCGTCACGGAACAACCGGGTGAGGTGGCGTGCACTGATGTTGACATGTGTCGCAAGGCTTCCGACAGTGTGTGGGAGGTGCGGGTTGCCGCGGACGTGATCGGTGACCCGTCGAACACCACGATGCCGATCCGTCGGCGAGCTCGATCTGTGGGCCGTACTGTCCTCATGCTCTGGAATCTATTCGGGCCGTGCGCCGAGGGTCAGCTCGCGGTCCCCGGTCCGTACACGGTGCGGTGCCAGATGGCGGTGAGCACGTCGATCGCCGTCTCGTCGAGCGTGGACATCTGGAGCAGGCCGATGATCTCGGGGAGATACTCGCTGCATTGCCTGGATCATGCCTCGATGACGGTGACGCGGAGTCCTCAGCGGGCTGGGTAGGCTGACAACCATGACTGCCACCGGCCCTGCTGTGACCGTCGTCGAGGTCGCTCCGCGAGATGGACTGCAGAACGAGAAGGTCGAGTTGACGACCGCGCAGAAGCGTGAACTTGTCGGGCGCGCAGTCGGTTTCGGTGCTCGGCGTGTCGAGGTGACGAGCTTCGTCCATCCGCGCAAGGTGCCCGCGATGGCCGATGCCGAAGCCCTCGTCGAACTGCTGCCCACCGACGACGGGATCGCCTACAGCGCATTGGTTCTGAACGAGCGAGGCCTCGATCGCGCGATCGACGCCGGAGTCACCGAGATCAACGCGGTCGTCCACTGCACCGACACCTTCAGCGATCGTAACCAGGGCACCGACATCGACGGCGGTGTGGCGATCTGGCACCGGATCGCCAGGACAGCGAGGGAGGCGGGGGTGACCGCCAACCTCACCATCGCCGTCGCGTTCGGATGTCCGTTCGAGGGTGAGGTGCCCGTCGACCGGCTGCGCGCGATACTCGGGCGGGTGCTCGAGGAGGCACCGACCGAGCTGTCGCTGGCCGATACCATCGGTGTCGCGGTGCCGAAGGACGTACGCGAACGGTTCGCCGTGGCAGCTGACCTCGTGCCGTCGGGCCTGCCGCTGCGTGCCCACTTCCACGACACCCGTAGCTGCGGTATCGCCAACGCGCTCGCCGCTGTCGAGGCCGGTGTCACGATCCTCGACGCCAGCCTCGGCGGCATCGGCGGATGCCCGTTCGCGCCGAACGCGACCGGCAACATCGCCACGGAGGACCTGGCCTACGCCCTCGACCGCACAGGCGTCTCGCACGGACTGGATACGGTGGCGTTGCAAGACGCCGGCGTGTGGCTCGAGGGTGTCTTCGGCCGTCGCCTGCCCGCGATGGTGCTGCATGCGGGCGGCTTCCCGGGTGGGGGCTGAGCTGGGAGCCGGCGACAGCTGACACCCACCCGCATGAGGGACACGACAGAGCGACCATAAGTGGATAATCCACTTACCGTGGCGCTCTGGTGACTTTCATGCGGGGCGGCGACGCGGCGCACGCGCCGGGACGAAGGACACGAGCGCTGCTCAGTCCAGCAGCTTCTTCTGCACCTTCCCCATGGCATTGCGGGGGAGTGCCTCGACGAACCGGATCTCCCTGGGCCGCTTGTGGTGTGACAGCTCGGCGGTCACGTGATCGATGAGCTCGCTGTCAGGCACGCGGTCGCCGACGATGTAGGCGACGATGCGTTGCCCGAGGTCATCATCGGGGACGCCGATCACCGCGACCTCGGCGACGGCGGGATGACCGAGCAGCACGGTCTCGATCTCGCCGGCCCCGATGCGGAAACCGCCGGACTTGATCAGGTCGGTCGCCCGACACCCGACGATGCGATGCATCCCGTCCCCGCCGATGACGGCGACGTCGCCCGTCGCGAAGAAGCCGTCGGGCAACCATGATTCGGCGGATTTCTCCGGCTGGTTCAGGTATCCCGACGACATCATCGGACCGCGGACGTGCAGGTCGCCGACAGTCTCGCCGTCGTGCGGAAGATCGTTGTCGTCCTCGCGGATCCGGGTCTCGACGCCGGTCAGCGGCAGGCCGACCCATCCCGGTCGTCGTTCCCCGTCGGCGCGGGTGCTGACGGTGATCATGGTCTCGGTCATCCCGTACCGTTCGACGATCTCGTGTCCGGTCAGCTCGCGGATGCGATCGAATACCGGGACCGGGAGCGGGGCGCTGCCGGACACGAGCAGGCGCGCCGACGACAGTCGTTGAGCCGCAGCGGTATCGGCGCCCACCCTGGCCCAGACTGTCGGCACCCCGAAAAACATCGAGGCACCGCGGTCGGCGGCCGCGGCGTAGTTCTCCGCCGACGGCTTGACCGTGTGGACGAGGCGTCCGCCGCGGCACAGCGGGCCGAGCACGCCCAGGATCAGCCCGTGGACATGGAAGAGCGGGAGTCCGTGCGCGAGGGTGTCGTCGGCGGTCCACTGCCAGGCATCGGCGAGGGCGTCGAGGCCGGCCGCGATCGAGCGGCGGGTGATCGGCACGCCTTTGGGCAGACCGGTCGTTCCCGACGTGTACAGGAGCAGTGCCGTCGACGTCTCGGGAGGCTCCGGGTGCCGATGCCACGATCGCGCGTAGCGGCGCACCGGGATCACCGGGAGCGAGGGGTCGTCGGGAGCGGCGCCCAGCCAGGCCTGTGCGCCTGAGTCGCCGAGGATGTGGTCGAGTTCGCGCGCGCCCGAATCCGGTGGGACCGGCACCGCGGCGACACCCGCGATGAGGCATCCGACGATGGCGAGCACGGTGTCCGTGGTCGGCCGGGCGAGGACCGCGAGGGTGCGGGCGCCGGCGATCCGTTCGGCGACGGCGGTGGCCGCCCCGACGAGATCCTCGCGGGACAGCCGGTCGTCGCCGACGACGACAGCGTCGGACAGATCGGGTGCGTTGGGGGTGAGCGTCGGGAACAGCACGCCTCCAGCTTTCCAGACGACGATTCGTCGATCGTGGTCCCGGGCTGATACGGTGAGGGCCACGTTCACGCGATGCTGTAACTCGCTTGTTGAACCAGAGGCCGGGGTGATTACAGAAACCCCCGGTCTTGTCCAAGACTCCCAGGCCTTTCGGCCCTCGTCCGATGCTGTCGGTCGGCATAGTCTGCCTGTCATGAGGCGAGTGTGCAGGGCGCTGTTCCCGTGGTTGTCGGCGGTCGTGGCGGTGTTCGGCGTGGCCGTGGTGTCCGGTGGCGTCGTCGCGGGAGCCGCTGACGCGGTGCCGACCGCCCGCCCGCACATCGACGTGTACCTCGCCGACGGCGTGACCCCGGTCGGATCGGCGCTGATCCATCCTGGTGACGCGCTCGTCGTCCGCGGGCGCGGATTCGACCCCGCGACCAACCGATCGGGGCTGCCGCTCCCGGTGCCGCCCGGTGTTCCCCACGGCACTTTCATCGCGTTCGGCGCATTTGCGCCGGACTGGATGCCGTCCGGCGGAGCGCCGGAATCAGCGCGTGCGGCAACGAGACTCGGGGTGCAGTGGGTGTTGTCTCCCGCGGCGCTCGCGCAGGTGCCCGCAGCCCCGTTCGACATGCGGCGCACCATCCGACAGCAATGGGTGCCGCTGCACGCTGACGGGACGTTCCTCGCACGCGTCGTCGCGAGCACCCCGACACAGATCCCGACGGGCGCCCGCTACGGCGTCTACACCTACGGTGCCGCCGGCGCGGTCAACGCTGCGCAGGAGCTGTCCATTCCGGTGAACTACTCCACGCGGCCGGGACCGAACACCCCTTCTCCGGCGCCGCGCGACCTCGTCTGGGCCTATTCGCCCGCCTTCCATCGCACCGTCACCGAGGACGCCCAGGGTGGCGTCTACGGAACTGATGGCGCCGGCATCGACGACTCCGGTGCGATGACGTTCACGCTGGCGGAATCCACCGTCCGGAACGGCGCCGGGACACTGCGGTATCGCGGGACGGTCGTCGCATTCAGCCGATTCCACCTCGTCGAGATCGCCTTGTCGGATCCGATCGTCCGCGTGACCGCCGGTCGCGGAGTGCTGAGCATGCGGACGTCGACGTCGAACACCAACGGCACCGACGCTCAGCGCCGTGTCGACATCGCCGATGTGCACCTGCGCGCCGCCGACAGGGAACGCAGCGTCGACGGGGTGCACGACATCGTCGGCGCCCCTGTGCGATTCCGGCCCGGCATCACACCGGAGAGTCTGGCTCTACTGAGCACCGGGACGGCATCGCCACTGCGACTCCGCATCCCGTCCGCCTGAGGGGATCGCTCACGACCCGAATTGCACCGCCGCCCAGTCGGCGAACGACTGCCACCCCACATCCGGGAAGCGTGCCTGCAGGGCCGCGATGTCGACGTCGTAGCCACCGGCCCCGAGGAACTCGAACATCGC
Organism: Gordonia sp. ABSL11-1; assembly: GCF_030315685.1. GTDB lineage: Bacteria > Actinomycetota > Actinomycetes > Mycobacteriales > Mycobacteriaceae > Gordonia. Next base: position 109,986 of record NZ_JASXSI010000013.1, read on the forward strand.
GCGCATGTCGGGTGACGAGATCCGTTCGGGATCATAGGATTCCGCGCGTACGTCGCGTTCGAGCACCGACGACAGGGTGGTGGCCATCTGATCAGGGGTGACGGCGTCGGAGGCGATGTCGATGCGTTCGCCCAGGTGTTCCTGCGGGGCGGCGAACAGTCCCGCGACGAAACGACCGAGATCCCGACGCGACACCTGTTGTAGCAAGGAGTCGGCCGGCATCGCGATCGGCATGACCCCCGCCGACAACGCGTCCGCACCGCCGAGGAGGTTGTCGTAGAAATACGTCGGGCCGACGACGGTGTGCGGCACGTCCGATCCGGATAGCAGTTGTTCGACCCGGTATTTACTGTCGAAGTGCGGTACACCAGTCCCGCGATCTGCGCTCGCGACCGACGAGAACACCAGGTAGGGCACGCGGGCGGCAGACGCTGCGTCGATGATCGCCTGTCCCTGCGTGACCTCGGCGTCGACCCCCGACTCGAACGGCGTGGTGAACGCGAACACCCCGCTGCTGTCGGCGAATGCTTCTGCGAGACCGTCGCCGGAGACCATGTCACCCACGACCAACTCGACACCGCGAGTGTGGAGTTCACGCGCACGTTTGGAGTCGGGATCGCGGACGACGGCACGGACGGGACGATCGGCCTCGAGCAGCGCCGTCACCACCGCGCCGCCCTGGCCTCCGGTTGCTCCGAGAACTGCATGGGTCATGACCCCACCCTAGTGAACCGCGCCTGGTCGTCGAGTGGCCGCGGCGACCACGTTGGCGGCCAGCATGCCGAGGCTCAGTCCCGCGCCGTTGATCACGTGTCGGGGTTGATCGGGCAGGGTGCGTGCGCCCGCCACGATGAGCACCGACGGCAGCATCGGTGTGACGAATGGTGCTGTCCAGCGCGGGAATCGGCTGCCGCCGGACGCGACCACGACGGCGGTCTCGACCGCCACCGCCGCGACGGTGATCCCGAATGCGGCGTACGGGATCTCGATGGACCGTTCGACGCGACGGGCGTCGGCAAGCAGTTCGGCCCGCTGTGGTGTCCCCGGTTCAGCCCGATCGGCCGCCGCGAACGTGGCACCCCACGGATAGAAGGTGCCGTGGATGTAGCCGGCCCACGCCATCGCGGCGGCATAGGTTCCCGCGATTCGGGCTGCCCGACGCGACGATGACGGGCTGAGGCCGTCGTACAGACTCCACGCCGACACCACATGTAAGGGGGCTGCCAGCGCTCCGGCGAGCCCTCCCGCCCGCAGGCGATCGGAGGACACGGCCATGAGCGTGCCCGCGGCGTCGTTGAGGTCGGGCTCCTCCCGGAGCAGACGTCGATCCTCCGGCCCCACCCGCCTGCCGAGCATCAGCACGTCACCGACGGCGAAGGACGCCGATGCTGCTGCTCCGGCGAGTGCGGCGGCGGTCGGCGCGGTGGTGCGTCGAACGACGGAACGGATGGTGGTGGTCAGGGCCACGGTGCCTCCCTCGTGTCGAAGTAAGGCCACCCTAACTCGGCGTAGGGGCCCGGCGACAGGGCCGGAACAGACGAATCCGCGACCGTTCCTCCCGAACGGGAGACGAACGACCGCGGATCTCGGTTGGCGGAGGATAGGGGATTCGAACCCCTGAGGGCTGTTAACCCAACCCGCGTTCCAGGCGAGCGCCATAGGCCACTAGGCGAATCCTCCAACCCGGCGATGATAACGGTCCGAGGCGCCCGGACCCAAAACGGCCGCCGTCGGGGTCGGTCGGGGTGGTCGCGACCACCGGTTTGTCGATCTGCGGGACCGTGCCGCTACACTTGACGGCGGATCCCGCGCGGCGTGCATCCTGTGAACTCCCCCAGGGCCGGAAGGCAGCAAGGGTCAACGGGCTCTCTCGGGTGCGCGGGGTCCCCTACCACTTGATAACCAGTACCCAGCTTCTGAGCGCCACCGCACGCCGATGCCGGTGTCACCGGAGAGGTCCCCGCGTTGAACTTTCACTCGATGAGTGCCGACCAGCTCCGCGAAACCCGATCCGAACTCCAAGCGCTCTACGACGCGCTGTGCGCGGCGGGCCTCAAGCTGGACCTCACGCGCGGCAAGCCCGCGCCGGAGCAGCTCGACCTGTCGAACGCACTGCTGTCGTTGCCGGGCGAGGAGTTCCGGGACGCGGCAGGCACCGACACCCGCAACTACGGCGGCGTCTCCGGTCTGCCCGAGCTGCGCTCGATCTTCGGTGAACTCCTGGCCGTCGAGCCGGAGAACCTCATCGCGTTCGGCAACTCCAGCCTCGAGATGATGCACGACCTGACGGTGTTCTCGCTGCTGTCCGGAACCGTCGACTCCGACCGGCCCTGGGGTGCGGGTGCGGTCAAGTTCCTGTGCCCGGCGCCGGGGTACGACCGGCACTTCGCGATCACCGAGACCTACGGCATCGAGATGATCCCGGTACCGATGCTGCCCAACGGGCCCGATGTCGACGCCTGCGCCGCGCTGACCGCCGACGACCCGAGCATCAAGGGGATGTGGGCGGTGCCCACCTACTCCAACCCGACCGGTGTCACCTTCACCGAGGACGTCACCCGGGCGCTGCTGGAGATGCCGGCCGCCGACGACTTCCGGATCTACTGGGATAACGCCTACGCGGTGCACACCCTGGTCGACGCGCCGCCGGCACCGCTGCCGGTTCTCGAGATGGCGGCCGCGGCGGGTAACCCGAACCGTGTGTTCGTGCTCGGCTCGACGTCGAAGATCACGTTTGCCGGTGCCGGCGTCGCGTTCTTCGGATCATCGAAGGAGAACCTCGACTGGTTCACGCACCACCTGTCGTTCACGACCATCGGCCCGGACAAGGTCAATCAGCTCCGCCACAGCAAGTTCTTCGGTGACGCCGACGGTGTGCGCGCCCACATGGCCCGTCATCGTGAGATCCTCGCGCCGAAGTTCCGTCTCGTTCTCGACATCCTGGCCGACCGGCTCGCCGACTCCAAGGTCGCCGCGTGGTCGGAACCCGAAGGCGGCTACTTCATCAATCTCGACGTCATCGACGGAACCGCGCGACGGGTCATCGAGCTGGCCAAGGAAGCGGGAATCGCGCTGACGGCCGCCGGATCGGCCTTCCCGTACAAGGAAGATCCGTTCGACCGCAACATCCGGCTGGCCCCGACGTTCCCGTCCACCGACGATCTCCGTCAGGCGATGGACGGCGTCGCCACCTGTGTGCTGCTTGCCGCGTCGGAAACCCTGCTGGCCTCCCGCGACTCCTGACACCGAGCGTGTGACCGTGACAACCGAACGAGCGTGAGGAAGGCGCGGCCGGCGCTGGTCGCCGTGGGCTTCGCGCTTCTCGGCATCCTCGCGATCTGGCTGCAGAACGTCGTCGTCCCGTACAGCACCCCGTTCTGGGGTCTGTTCGACAATCAGCTCGACCTCGACGTCTACCGATCAGGTGCGCAGACAGTGCTCGACGGCGGCAGCCTGTACGACGCCAAACTGCTCGGCCAGATGGACTACACCTACGCGCCGATCTCGATCCTGCTGTTCACCCCGTTCGCGTGGGTGTCGTTCGAGTCGGCGCGCATCATCTGGACCGCGGGTATCTTCCTCGCGCTGTATCTCGTCGTCATGGTGAGCTTCCGGAGTCTCGGCAGAACGCCGACGTGGCAGTTGCGGATCATCGCCTTGTCACTGGTCGCCGTGTCGTTGCTGCTCGAACCCGTGCGCACCACCATCTGGTACGGCCAGATCAACGTGTTCCTCTTGCTCGTCATCGTCGCCGATCTCACCCGGCCCGAGGACAGCCGCCTGCGCGGTATCGGTGTGGGCATCGCGGCGGGTATCAAACTGACCCCACTGATCTTCGTCCTCTACCTCGCCCTGGTACGGCAGTGGCGGACGCTGACCGGTGTCATCGCATCGTTCGTGGCGACACTGGCGATCGGCCTGGTGCTGTTGCCGCGCGAGTCATGGTCGTACTGGACGGGCAAGCTGTTCGACTCGGACCGGGTGGGGGCCCCGCAGACACCCGGCAACCAGTCGATCCGCGGACTCCTCGCCAATCTCCTGCACTCCGACGACCCGAACGGCTTCGCGTGGCTCGCCCTCGCCCTCGCGGCGCTGGCGCTGGGCATGTACGCGGCGACGCTGGCCAGCAGACACGGCCAGGAGCTGCTGGCGATCACCCTCGTCGGACTGACCTCCTGCGCGGTGTCGCCGATGTCGTGGGGCCACCACTGGGTCTGGTTCGTGCCGCTCATGGTGATCGGGGTGCACTGGCTGATGACCCCGAGGATCGGTTGGGTCCGCCACTGCTGGGTCGCCGGTGGACTCGTCGGGCTGATCCTCGTCGCGTTCTCGTGGCGGAGTTATCTGGCCTATCCGATCTGGTTCGTGAACAAGACGGTGCCGGACGCCTACCTGACCGGACTGTTCTTCAAGACCGGGATCGTCGGGCTGCAGTGGTTCACCTATTACCCGTACAACGTGGTGTTCCTGGCGGCGAGCATCGCGACCATCGCGGTGCTGCGACGACGTGAGCGGACGGCGCCCGAGACACTCGATAGGTCCGACCGGCTGCCGTGACCGGCCGTCCACATGGGGAATGCCCATCCACATGGGCAACAACCACCGTGGACGACAGTCCTCCATGTGATTGCCGTCGCGCGGTGACGATGAACAGGCCTGTGGGGGAGCGGTCCGGCTGTCGGAGATCGCCGGTACTCTCGACGCGTGGCTCTGTATCGCACCTATCGTCCGGGTACGTTCGCCGACGTCGTCGGCCAAGAGCATGTCACCGACCCGTTGAGTCGCGCGTTGGACTCCGGTCGGATCAATCACGCCTACCTCTTCTCCGGCCCACGCGGCTGCGGCAAGACGTCGTCGGCGCGCATCCTCGCCCGCTCCCTCAACTGTGTCGAGGGACCCACCTCGACGCCCTGCGGCGTCTGCTCGTCCTGCACGGCGTTGGCACCGGGCGGTGCCGGCAACCTCGACGTCATCGAGCTCGACGCAGCCAGTCACGGTGGCGTCGACGACACCCGCGAACTGCGCGACCGGGCGTTCTATGCGCCCTCGGAGTCCCGCTACCGCGTCTTCATCGTCGACGAGGCGCACATGGTCACCAACGCCGGCTTCAACGCGTTGCTCAAGATCGTGGAGGAGCCGCCGGAACATCTCATCTTCGTGTTCGCGACGACCGAACCCGAGAAGGTGCTGCCGACCATCCGTTCGCGGACGCACCACTATCCGTTCCGGCTGCTGGCTCCGCCGGTGATGCGCGGGCTGCTCGAGAAGATCTGTGCCAGCGAGCACGTCACGGTCGCGCCCGACGTCTATCCACTCGTCATCCGCGCCGGCGGCGGCTCTCCGCGTGACTCGCTCAGCATCCTCGATCAGCTGCTGGCCGGGGCCGGTGAGGAGGGCGTCACCTACGACCGTGCCCTCGCGTTGCTGGGCGTCACCGACATCGCCCTGATCGACGAGGCCATCGACGCGCTCGCCGAGGCCGACGGTTCGCGCCTGTTCGGCACCGTGGAGAGGGTCGTCGACGCCGGACACGACCCCCGGCGATTCGCGGTCGACCTGCTCGAGCGTCTGCGGGATCTCATTCTGCTGCAAGCAGTTCCGGATGCCGCCGATCGAGGACTCGTCGAGGCGCCGGGTGATCAGCTGCAACGGATGCAGGCGCAGATCGAGAAACTCGGTCCCGCATCGCTGACCCGGTTCGCCGAGACCGTCCATGCCGCGCTCGGCGAGATGCGGGGCACGACGTCGCCGCGCCTGCTGCTCGAGGTGATGTGTGCCCGTATGTTGCTGCCGGCGGCCTCGATCGAGGACTCCGCGCTCCTGCAGCGCCTCGAACGCCTCGAGTCCGGTGTCGTGAGGTCGGTGACGTCGACGCGAACAGCCGAAACGACGACCGCCGGTGCGGTCGTCGGCCCACGCCCACCGTCGGCGGAACCCGAGGCGCCGCCCAAGTTCGTGCGGCCGTCGCAGCGCAAGGCTGTCGAGGAGGCCACCCGGGCCGCGGAGTCGACACCCCCATCGCCGGAACCGACCGCGCCGGAACCGACTGCGCCGGAACCGACTGCGCCGGAACCGTCGGCGCCGCAACCGTCGGCGCCGCAACCGACCGCGCCGCAACCGACCGCGCCGCAATCGACCGTGACTGAACCCACCGCGCCGGAACCGACTGCGGTCCAACCGGTTACGCCGCCGCTTCCCGCGGCTGCGTCCGAACCCGAGCCGACGCCTTCGCCGGCGTCGCCGACAGAAACGTCTGTGCCCGAGTCGGACACACCGGCGGCGCCTGAGGAGAAGGCCGCGGCGACTGCACCCCCGGAGCCCGCGGCGCCGAAGAGCGCCCCCGTCGACCGTGCGGGCCGCACACCGACCTCACCGCAGCCACCCGCCCGGGTTTCCGCGCAGCGCGAGCCGGAACCGGTCTCCGCCTACGACGACGACATCCCGCTGCCCGACGGCCCGACCGACGATGCGCCCTACGACGATCCGATTGTCTCGTCGGGGCCTGCGCGGGTCGTCGACGAACCGGAGCCGGAACCGGAGCCTTCAGCGGGTCTGGCGGTGGCCGACGTCGAGGCGCGCTGGCCCGACATCCGTGCGGCGGCCCGCGGGATCACTCCGGTGCTCGAGGTGATGCTGTCCGGCGCGTCGATCCAGGGCGTGGACGGGCAGACCATCGTGTTCGGTCATTCCACCGAGATGCTCGTCAACCGTCTGGGCAAGGAGCACGCGGGGAATCTCCGTGCCGCGGTGAACGATGTGTTCGGTCCGGGATTCGATGTGCGGGTCGTCCATGCCACCGGTCCCGCCGTGCAGACCGCGCCGCAGCGCGGTCCCGCCGACAAGCAGGCGACCCGTCAGCCGCCGAAGCGCCCGTCGTATTCGCGGCCCAGCCGTGGGCGTGATCAGCCGGGGACGGCGGCCGCCCCGCCGCCGGAGCCGCCGTCGGAACCCGAGGAACCCGAGCCGCCGCGATCCGACGAGGAACTGACCGACGCCGAGCGGGATGAGATGGTCGCCGACGCGCAGACCGGCTCACCGGAACGACGACTCGACCCCGATCAGGTCGCGCTGGAACTGCTCAAGGCGGAGCTGGGTGCGCGGCCGCTCGAGTAGGCGTTCGATTCTGTAGTACGAACACGCGGGTAACGCGTGTTCGTACTACGAAATCGGGTAGTCAGAGAGTCAGGCGTCCCACCACGGGCGCAGCGGGAGGTCGTTGCCGCCCTTGTCGTCGAGCTTGGTGGCCAGGACGTGGTGCAGCTGGATGATATCGCGTTCGAACCCGATGCGGCAGCCGGCCATGTAGAGCCCCCACAGCCGGGCAGTGCCCTCACCGACCTCGGTGACCGCCTCGTCCCAGTGCTCCACCAGGTTCCGGTTCCAGTCCCGCAGTGTCATCGCGTAGTGGTCGCGGAAATTCTCCTCGTGGACGACCTCCATGCCGCCGATGTCCTGCAGCTTGGAGATGATCTTGCCCGATCCGGTGAGCTCGCCGTCGGGGAACACGTACCGGTCGATGAACGAGCCCGCACGGCTCTTGCTGGAGTTGTCGGGCCGGGTGATGCAGTGGTTCAACAACATTCCGCCGACCCGCAACCGATCACGGATGAACTTGAAGTAGGCGGGATAGTTGGCGACACCGATGTGCTCGGTGAGGCCGATCGAGGAGACCGCGTCGAAACCGGTCTCGGTGACGTCGCGGTAGTCGCTGTGGCGGACCTCCGCGAACTCCGTCAGCCCCTCGTCGACGATGGCCTTCTGTGCCCACTCCGCCTGCTCCGCCGACAACGTGGCGCCGATGACATGGACGCCGCGTCGGGCCGCGTAGCGGACCATTCCGCCCCAGCCGCAACCGATGTCGAGGAGCCGGTCACCGGGCTTGAGTCGGAGCTTGTCGAAGATCAGCCGATACTTGTTCTCCTGGGCGGTCTCGAGTGAGGCCTCCAGCTCCGGATAGACCGCACACGTGTACGTCATCGACGGCCCGAGAACCCACTCGTAGAAGGTGTTCGAGACGTCGTAGTGATAGTGGATGACCTCGGCGTCCCGAGTCCTGCTGTGCCGCAGCCCCTCCGCGAATCGTCGCCAGCGGGGCAGAGCCTCCTGCGGGGGCGGGGTGATCGGCTTGAAGTGCTCGATGCCGAGCGAGCGCGCGATGTGGGCCAGCGTCAGCGTCGATGGCCGGGTGAAGTTGAGGTCGGCGGCCAGGGCGCGCAGCGCGCCATAGGGATCCGCCGGATGTGCCCCGACGAGCTCGAGGTCGCTGGCGATGTAGGCGCGTGCCAGGCCGAGGTCGCCGGGGGCGGTCACCAGGTAGGTGGTGCCGCGGGGCGTCTTGAGGTCGAGTCCGAACTCGGCGTCGGCCGGGCCGGCCGAGCTGCCGTCGTAGGCGGTGATCCGAATGGTGAGATCGCCGCCCATCAACGATTCGAAGATCTGAGCCAAGGTCATCTTGCCTGCAGGTGGGGTCTCACCGCCGGCATGAAGAGGGCTGTCCTTGAATGTCGTCATTGTCGTTTCACCGCTTTCGCATACAGATCCAGCAGACGGCCCCGCGGGTCGTACCGCTTCTTGAGCAGTCGATAGCTTTCGCCCCCGTAGAGCTCATCGAACTCGTCCGGGGAATAGAAGGATTCCGAATAGAGCGATTTGTGACCGTCGAGCGCGGCCACCTTGCGTTCGATCAGCTTGTTGGTGTGTCCGGGATCGCCGGGGGTGACGGGGACCGCGGACCAGAAGCCGACGTTGACGTAGGTCTTCCGTGGCTCCAGCGGATACAGGGGCCACGGCCGGACGCCGTCGGCACCGTCGAGTGCCGGCTCACGAAGACGCAACGGGCACAACCAGATCGGTTCGATCGGGATGGTGTCGAGGAACCACTGCACGTACTCCGTGGTGTTCTCGAGGGGTACCTCGATGTCCTGCACGACGCGCTCGGACGGAGGTTCGCCCTTGCGCGCGTTCAGTTTGTCGCCGATGTTGTACCGGTGATCGAGCGCGATGAGCTTCCAGTAGAAACTGCTGCGCAGGTACTTCTTCGGCCAGAGACGTCGGATGCCTGGATTCTGTGCGCCGAACGCACGTGAGCACCAGAACCAGTCGGTGTCCCAGCGCCACAGGTAGTCGTGGATCGTCATGCGATCGCGGGTGATCCCGGAGGCGTGCTGGATCGACCGGTAGTAGATGTCCATCCCCGTGTAGTCGCTGACGCCGGTTCCCCCGTCGATCCGGCGGCCCCGGCCGGGCTCGTCGGTCTGGCGACCGAGGGTCAGATAGGACTCGTCGGCGGTGAACACCACGCCGTCGAGATAGTCGACGCGTTCACCGTCGTACTCGCCGTCGGCGACGATCGTCTCCATCGTCTCCTGCAGATCGGCAATCCGGTCAAAGCGGACGTGGCGCAAGGCAACATACGGTTCGACGGACTCCAGTTCGATCGTGAGCCGCACCGAGTAGCCGAGGGTCCCGTACGAATTGGGGAAACCGAAGAACAGCTCGGCGTTCTCGTTCGTCGGTGTCGCGGTGATGATCTCGCCGTCGCCGGTGAGGATGTCGATCTCGAGCACGGACTCGTGCGGCAGGCCGTTGCGGAACGACGTGCTCTCGATGCCGAGCCCGGTCACCGCGCCACCGAGCGTGATGGTCTTCAACTGCGGCACGACCTTCGGCGCGAGGCCGTACGGCAGAGTCGCGGCGACCAGGTTCTCGTAGGTGCACATCCCGGCGACATCGGCGGTCTTCGCGTCCCGGTCCACCGAAATCACCCGGTCGAGGCCTGACACGTCGAGACCGGGATGCGGGTTGTCGGCGCGCTTGCGAAAGAGATTGGAGGTCTTCTTCGCCAGACGCACCGTTGCACCGGGCGGAATGGCCCGGTAGCTGGAAAGGAGCGTCGCGACACCCTCGTCGAACGCCTGCGCCCCCATCTCCAACCGCTCCGAGCTCACTTGGATAGCCTAGGACGAGAGTTTGCCCCCCGCCAATCAGTTCAAAGGAGTACCCACCGTGGGTCAGGTTTCCGCAACGCAGTCCGTCGACATCGCCGCAGCACCGGACGTCGTGGTGGCGGCGTTGGCCGACTACAACGAGGTGCGTCCGGCGATCCTGCCGTCGCAATACCGCGACTACGCCGTGATCAGCGGCGGCAACGGCGATGGCACCGTCGTGCACTGGATCCTGCAGGCGACCGAGAAGCGTCAGCGCGACGTCAAGGCGACGGTCTCGGTTGTCCCGGACACGGTCACCGAGAAGGACGAGAACTCGTCGATGGTGACGAGCTATGTCGTCGCGAAGGCGGGCTCGGGCAGCCGCGTCACCACCACGACCACCTGGACCGGTGCCGGTGGCATCGGCGGGTTCTTCGAGAAGACCTTCGCGCCGAAGGGACTCAACCGCATCCAGGCCGAGCTGCTCGGCAATCTCAAGAAGCGTCTGGAGAGCTGAGCCGCCGACGACGTCGCGGACCCTTCCCGCCACTGCCCGCGCGGGACGGGGTCGACGCCACGCGGGTCATCCTGCGGTCAGGCCCCGAGCGCACGGTCGGGGAGTGTCTTCTGGCGACGCCCTCGTTGGCCGGTCTCGACTCGGAGGACCTGATCACCCGCGCTGACCGCGGTGAGATCGTCGACGGCGACGGCCGGTCCGTCGAACTGGGTGCGCCGGCCCGCCTGAACACCTCGGTGTATCTGTACCGCGATCTCCCCGACGAACCCGAAATCCCCTTCGACCTGCCGATACTCCACCTCGACGATCACATCGTCGTCGTCGACAAGCCGCATTTCCTTGCCACGATGCCGCGCGGTCGACACGTCACCCAGACCGCGCTCGTCCGACTGCGCCGCCAACTCGGCACCGACCTCGTGTCCCCGGCGCACCGTCTCGACCGGCTGACCGCCGGCGTGCTGCTGTTCACCCTGCGTCCCGAGGTCCGGTCGCGCTATCAGGATCTCTTCGCCGAACGTCGTGCGACCAAGGAGTACCGCGCACTCGCACCGGTCCGCGACGACCTCATGGTCACCCGGACGGTCGCGGATCGGATCGAGAAGACCGCGGGGGATCTGCGCGCACGCGTCGTCGAGGGTGAGGTGAACGCGATCAGCGACATCACCCTCATCGACGGCGTCGCGCCGGGCGGGGGTCTCGGGATCTATGAACTGCGCCCGTTCACCGGGCGCACCCATCAGCTGCGCATGCACATGGCTCACCTCGGCGTCGGCATCGTCGGCGACCCGCTGTACCCGAACATCCGGCCAGACTTGGCCGAACTGCCGGATCAGGGCGACTTCTCGCAGCCGCTGCGGCTCATCGCGCACTCGCTGACCTTCGACGACCCGCTGACCGGGGAACGTCGGCACTTCGAGAGCACCCGGTCGGTCGCCGACGATCTGACCCCACCGAATCCGCCCGGTCTACCCTGAGCCCATGGCCATCCAGACGACCTACGAACGCCATCTCGACCTGGGGTGTGAGGCCGTGGTGTTCATCGACGACGAGTCACTGGCATGTTTCCAGATCCAACGTGACCTGGTCGGCGGCCCACGCGCCGACGAGTACTGCGTGACCACCGGCGCCAGCGCTCCGATCTACGGCGCCATCACCGGGTGGCGCCGCATCGACGATCGGTTCGAATTCGCGCTGACCAGGCGCGCAGGCCGACTCTTCGGCGACGACGTGATCTCGTTCGTCGTCACACCGGGTGACGGGGTCACCGTCGACGAGCTCGCCGAGCATGTCGACAGGTTGCTGCGCTGAGACGGCTATACAGTTGACGATGTGACTCAACCTTTCGATCCCAGCTCACTGTTCGGCGGCGGTGAGGGCGGCGACAACCCGATGGCGGGTCTGCTGGCCCAGGCGCAGCAGATGCAGGAGCAACTGCTCGCCGCGCAGAACGAGATCGCCGAGGCGGAGGTGACGGGCTCCGCGGGCAACGGCCTGGTGACGGTGACCGGCAACGGCACCGGCGAGGTCACCGCGGTCACCATCGACCCCAAGGTCGTCGACGCCGACTACGTGGAGACTTTGCAGGACCTCGTCCTCGGCGCGCTCGCCGACCTGTCCACGAAGCGTGAGGCGCTGGCACAGGAGAAAATGGGCCCGCTCGCCGGTGGTCTCGGCGGCGGCCTGCCCGGTCTCGGTTAGCCGGCCGACATGTACGAGGGGCCCATCCAGGATCTGATCGACGAGCTCGCCAAGCAGCCGGGACTCGGCCCGAAGGGTGCCCAGCGGATCGCCTTTCACCTGCTCGGCGTCGAGAACAGCGAGATCGACCGGCTGATCGCGGCCCTCGGTCGTGTGCGCGACGACGTCACATTCTGCGCAGAATGCGGCAATGTCTCGGCGAACCGGCTGTGCCGGATCTGTTCGGATGCGCGACGCGACGCCACGAAGATCTGCGTCGTCGAGGAACCCAAGGACGTCCACGCCATCGAACGGACCAAGGAGTTCGACGGCCGCTACCACGTCCTCGGCGGGGCCCTCGACCCGCTGTCCGGGATCGGGCCGGACCAACTGCGCATCCGCGAGCTCCTGCGTCGGCTGGCCAATCAGGAGGACGGCGTCGACGTGACCGAGGTGATCGTCGCGACCGATCCCAACACCGAGGGCGAGGCGACGGCGACCTATCTGCTGCGCATGCTCAAGGACTTCCCAGGGCTGTCGGTCACCCGACTCGCATCCGGGCTGCCGATGGGTGGCGATCTCGAGTTCGCCGACGAACTGACACTCGGGCGGGCGCTGTCGGGCAGGCGCGTGCTCGCCGGCTAGGCACGGGACACCGGGTTGCTCCCCAGCCCGACCGCCCTGACGCGCCGGATCGGCACGACCCCTGCTACAGATAGACGCGTGAACAGTCGGGACACCACCCTGCTCGGTCGGCTCGCCGTGCTGACGACGGTCCTCACCGCCGCAGTCGGCCTGATGTCGGTGATCCCGGCCTCCGCGGCACCCGCGCCGGCACAGACGCTGTCATGGGGTCCGTGCCCGAAGATCCATGGCGCCGGGCCAGAGGTCCGCTGCGCCACCGTGCGGGTTCCCCGGGACCATGCGAGGCCGTCCGGCCCGACGATCCAGATCATGATCAGCCGGATTCCCGCCCGCGACCCGGGCCGTCGGCGCGGGGTGCTCATCGGCAACCCGGGTGGTCCCGGCGGCGACGCGATTAGCATGTTCTCGGCGCTGAAGGTCCCGCGCGAGGTCCGCGACGAATGGGATCTGATCGCCGTTCAGCCGCGTGGCCTGCTCTCGTCCACTCCGGCGCGGTGCACGCCCGCCGACGACGCCGACGCCATCAGCGCGATCGTGTCGTTCGGTGGACTGAATCGTCAACGCTGTGACAGTGCTGATCCCGGATATGTGCGGACGATCACGACCGAGAACACAGCCCGCGACATCGACGTCGTGCGGCGGGCGCTCGGTGAGGAGAAGGTCAGTCTGTACGGCATCTCCTACGGCACGTTGCTGATGTCGACGTACGCGACGTTGTATCCGGGACACACCGATCGACTCGTCCTCGATTCGGGTGTCGACCCGTCCTGGGTGTGGAACACGGTGCTGGCTGCGCAGACGTCGTCGTACAAACGCCGGACCCACGAAATGATGGCGTGGATCGCTCAGCGCGACAACATCTATCATCTCGGTCGCACGCCGCTTGCCGTCTATCGTGCCTGGAGCTCGAAGGTCGAGAGGGAGTCGGGTGTGCCCCCGTCGCTGGCTGCGCCACCCGCGCGCGTCGGCGACGTCCCGCCCGGCCTGCGAGCTGTTGCCGCGCAGTACATCGCCGGGGTCGATCTCACCGCGGACGCCCGGGCCAAGTTCGAGAACGTCATCGCGACGATGCTCGTGCCCGGTGGACTGCAGGCGAAGTCGTCGTTGCTCGGGGTCACCCGGCTCGCCGCTCCCGACCGCAATCTGTGGCCATTGGTCGCGCTGCGCACTGCCGGCCGTGCGACGGCGCCGTCGACGCCCAACCCGCAGGTCATCAAGCTCCTGACGACCATGCAGGAGATGCAGAACCTGATCATGTGCAACGAGAATCAGGTGCCCGCGCAGCCTGCGACGATTCCGGCAGCCTTCTTCGCGAACTACGTCGTCGGCGATGTGTACGACGCTCCCGGGCTGATCTATCAGTCCGGGATGGCATGTGCGGGTGCGCCGGCGATCACCCGGCCCGTCGCGCTCGCCAATCGCGGACTCGCCGCGCCCCCTTTGCAGATCCAGAGTCTCGGTGATCCGCAGACGCCGTACCGGGGATCGTTCGCGATGCAGCGTCTGATGCGCAGCCATCTCATCACCGTCGGCGGTGGTGATCACGCGCAACTCGGGCGTCGCAATCCGGCGCTGGATCGGGCGATCACGGGCTACCTCCGGACCGGACGGACCTCGATCCGATCGGTTCCGGAGCCGGCGATCTCCGCGTCCCTGACCAAGGCGCCGCACACCGGGATCGGCGCGTCGGGATGATCGAAGCGGCGCTCGACCGTCATCTCGACGACCTTGCCGCCGAGATGGATTCGGGCATCGTGGCGATCGACGGGCCGTCGGGTGCGGGCAAGTCGACCGTCGCGGACGCCCTCGTGGAGCGCCTACGACGACGCGGCGTCGGTGTGCAGCTGATCCGAACCGATGACTTCGCCACCTGGGACAACCCGGTCGCGTGGTGGCCGGAGCTGGAAACCGATGTGCTGCAGGCCTTCATCCGACGGCACGACTACCGCTACCGGCCCCGGGTGTGGCACGACGGTGTGCCGACCACGGGTCCGCTCGTCTGGCTCCGGTGGGAACCGCTGCTGATCATCGAGGGCGTGTCGTCGGCGCGACGGCGCATCGCGCAACGGCTCACCTGGTCGCTGTGGCTCGACGGCGGGCCGGCACCCGAGCGCCTGGCACGCACCGTCGCCCGCGACGGCGAGGAGTCACGGCCGATGCTCCAGCGGTGGCAGCAGTTCGAGCGCGGCTGGTTCGCCGTCGACCGCACCCGGGAACGGTGCCGGGTGTTGGACTGACAGACGCACCGAGGTTGCTGCTCAGCCGTTCTCGGTGGGTGTCTCCGGTGCGCTACGCCCACCGGCCGTGTACAGAATTTTCCGCCGACTGTGCCCTGGATTCCGGCGATCGTGTCCGGGTGGGGCGTCAATCCCTTCGCGAACGGTCGAACCGGAACCGCGGGCACTCTGCGGGTCCGCAGACTGCACAGTCGGAGCCGGACCGGTAGTGGAGGTGGGCGTCGCGGGGATGTCCGCATCGGCACCGCGAGTCCGGTGTGCGGCCGAGCCATCGTGCGAACACAGTCGTCATCAGCCGGCCCGCTCCTCTCCGATCGGCCACACCTGCGTGACCCACCGCAGCCTACCCGTCATCGTTCACGGTCGCGGTGGCGTTCGGCAACTCAGGCCCGCGTGCGTTGCGGCCGCGATCAGCACGTCCTCGAGCATGGTCGGAGTGAGTCGTCCGGTGAACGTATTGTGTTGGCTCACGTGATAACTCCCGAAGATCGACAGGTCCTGGTCGTCGCGTCGGATCACGGTGTGCGCCCCGTGGCCGAAGCGTGGACGTGGCCGGTCCACCGTCCACCCGAGGTCGGCGAATGCCCGGAGTCCGGCCTGCCAGCCGAAGGCTCCCAGGACGACCACTGATCGCACGGTCGGCAGCAGCAGTTCGAGTTCGGCGTCGAGCCAGTGGGTGCACCGGTCCCGTTCCTCGACGGTGGGCTTGTTCTGTGGAGGCGCGCAGTGCACGGGTGCCGTCATCCGGATGCCGAGGAGTTCCATGCCGTCGTCGAGCGATGTCGCGCGCGGTTGGTTGGCCAAGCCGACGTCGTAGAGTGCGCGGAACAGGACGTCGCCGCTCTGGTCGCCGGTGAACATCCGGCCGGTGCGGTTACCGCCGTGGGCGGCGGGCGCGAGTCCGAGGATCAGCACCCGCGCGTCGGTGGGCCCGAACCCCGGAACCGGACGGCCCCAGTAGGTCTGATCCGTGAACGCGGCCCGCTTCTCGCGGGCGACCTGCTCGCGCCATCGGACGAGACGCGGGCATGCCCGACAGTCGATGAGGTCGGCGTCGAGCGCGGCAATGCTGCGGTACGCCATACGTCGACGATACGACGGCGGGCACGATCGGCGAGATTCTGGACACGATCGGCGAAGAACAGGGCACGATCGGCGGGATTGTGGACACGATCGGCGAGAAGTCGGGCCCGGTCGGCTGGGTGGAGGCGAGAGTGGGTCAGCCGCGGCGGCCGGCGGCCAGGCGCTCGGTGCGGAGTCGGTCGACCTCGGGGAGGTCGAGGGGCGCCAACGAATCGGTGCCGACGGCGCGGGCGAGGAGATGGTCGGCGAGCTCGGGATTGCGTGCCAGAGCCGGGCCGTGCATGTAGGTGCCGAGAACAGATCCCTGGACGACACCCTCGGTGCCGTCGCCCACCCCGTTGCCGACGCCGTGCCTCACGTGTGCCAGCGGACGCGCGTCCGAGCCGAGAGTTGTTCCACCGCGGTGGTTCTCGAATCCGCTGAGCGGTGCGGTCAGGGCGTCGAGCGCGGGCTCGGTGACGAGTTCGCCGATGCTGCGGTCGGTTTGCGGTGCGGTCGTCAGATCGAAGAGCGAGATCCCGTCCACGCGTTCACCCGCCGACGTCTCGTACCAGTGGCCGAGCACTTGGATGGCGGCGCAGATGGCGAGCACCGGGCGCCCGGATGCCGCTGCACGCTGCAGACCCGGGTAGCGCGTGAGATGCCGGGTCGCCAGTCGCTGGGCGTAGTCCTCGGCACCGCCGAGGGTGTATACGTCGAGCGAGTCGGGCACCTCGTCGTCGAGGGTGATCTGCACGATCTCGGCGTCGATGCCGCGCATCAATGCACGCTGACGGAGGACGAGCGCGTTGCCGCCGTCGCCGTAGGTGCCCATGACGTCGGGCAGGACCAGTCCGATCCGCAGGGTCGATTCGCTCACTTCCCTGCACCCCGTAGATCGGATCCGCGGGCGCGTTCGGCACGCTCCAGCGCGGTGCCGAGATCGCGGAACGCGGTGTAGTTGGCCAGCACCTCGACCCGGCCGGGCGGACACGAGGCGATCGCCTTCATCGGGTCGGGGATGGTCGTGTGCTCTGCTCCCGCGTAGAGCAGACGCACCGAGAGGTCGGCCGCGCGTTCGCCTGCGGCCACCACCTGCATCGTCTCGAAGGCCTCGAATCGCACGTCCCACAACCAGGAGAGGTCCTCACCGTCGGGGACCTGACCGTTGACGGCGATGACGAGTCCGTCGGCGTCCTGATCGATCATCGACAGGGCCTCCTGCCAGCCGGCGGGATTCTTGGCGAGCAGTGTGCGGACGGAATGGTTGCCGACCTGATGGATGCCGTACCGCCCCGCGACCTCGCCGACGGTGCCGACGGCGGCGACGGCCTTCGCCGGGTCGGCGCCCATCGCGACGGCCGCCGCGACTGCCTGGGTCGCGTTGCCGCGATTCGCGCGTCCCGGCACCGACAGCGTCATCGGCGCGACGAAATCATCTGGGCCGTAGATGTTCTCGTCGTCGAACCACCACGCCGGGGTCGGACGGCGGAAGTTCTCGTCGCCGCTCGACTGCCAGTCGGTTCCGGAGCGCACGATCGGTTCGCCGGTGCGGGGGCAGCTCACCGAGTCGCCGACCCATCCCGCGCCGGCGGCCACCCAGATCACCTGCGGCGCGTCGAAGGCGGCCGAGGTGACCAGCACGTCGTCGCAGTTCGCGACGACCGTCATCGACGGATGCCGTCCGATGCCCTCGCGGAGGCGCCGTTCGATCATGTTGATCTCGCCGACGCGGTCGAGCTGGTCGCGTGAGAGATTCAGCATCACAAGGACTTCGGGGTCGACGGCGTCGCTGACATGTGGCACGTGGAGCTCATCGACCTCGAGTGCACAGATGGGCGCGGGACGATGCAGGGTGAGCGTCGCGATGATGCCCGCGTCCATGTTCGCGCCGTCGGCCTGCGTGGCCACCTCGCCCAGTTCGGACAGCGCCGCGGCGGTCATCCGGGTCGTCGTCGACTTCCCGTTGGTGCCGGTCACGAGTGCGCTGCGTTTGCCGGCGGCGAGTCGTCCCATGATGTTCGGATCGATCTTCGCCGCGACGAGCCCACCGATCATCGAACCCTTGCCGCGACCTGCGGTCCGCGACGCCCACCGGGCCGCGGATGCGGCCGCCAGTGCGACGGTGGTGCGCATCGGAGTTCTCACGCGGTCGGGCATGGCAACGAGTCTGACACAGGCGGTCGGGGGTGGCGCGACCGTGCGCCGCGGGTACGCTCGCGGGCGTGAGTCAGGCCACAGCGACGTCGCCGTCGATCCCTGCCCGTGTCCGGCGCGTCCTCATGCGCGGTGCCGGACACCTCCCGCCCGCCCTGCTGCGCCTCGGCGCACAGTTCGGTCGCGTCAACGCCGACGGGGAGCGGCTGTCGCCGGAGATGGCGCTGACCGGGTGGATCGCCGCGCACCTTCGCGCCTTCGAGCTCGCCGGTAAGCCGGTCGATCGCGCCCGTGCTGATCTCACCGAGAACGCCGCCACCCTGACCGAGAAGCTGCCGCCGATGGCTGTCGAGGAGGATCTCGAGATCGACGGGCCGGGCGGGTCGATCCCGGCTACCCGTTACCGCGCCCAGGTCGATTCGGTCGGGCTCGTCGTCTTCTTCCACGGCGGCGGCTTCGTCCAGGGGGATCGGGTCAGCCACGACAACCTCGTCCGCAGGCTGGCGCTGTCCACCGGGGCCGACATCCTCTCGGTCGACTACCGGCTCGCGCCCGAGCATCCCTTCCCCGCCGCGGTCGACGACGCACTCGCCGCGTGGCGGTTCGCCGTCGCCACGGCGCCGGGCTGGGGCGTGCGCACCGACCGCATCGCGGTGGCCGGCGACAGCGCGGGCGGAAACCTGAGTGCGGTCGTCGCGCAGCAGGTGCGCGACGACGAGGTCGCGCCCTGCTTGCAGATGCTGATCTATCCCGTCACCGATGTGACGGGCAAGCGCGACTCCCGTCGCGAGTTCGCCGACGGGTTGTATCTGACCGACGCGCACATGGACTGGTTCATCGATCACTACGTCCCCGACGTCGAACAGCGTGCGGATCCCTGGGTGTCACCGCTGCTGGCCGACGACCTGTCCGGCCTCGCGCCCGCCTACGTGATCGTGGCTGGATTCGATCCGCTCCGCGACGAGGGGATCGCCTACGCCGACCGGCTGAAGCAGGCGGGAGTCCCGGTGACGCTCGACCGGGCGGGCAGCCTCATCCATGCCTTCGCCAACACGACACTGATCAGCCCTGACGCTCGAGCGGCCGTCGACCGCATCGGCGCCGCTCTCGCGTTCGCGATGCGCTGAGACGTCCGCGAGATCTGCGTCGACGGGCGAGCGCCGAGGCCGCGATCGTGGCGCGGCCAGCACTCCGGCGGCGCATCCTGCGATCACCGTCGCGGCGCCCAGGGTCTCGAGCGTGCTCGGGGCCTCGCCGAGCAGGAGCCAGGCCGCGGTGATCCCGACGACGGGGACCAACAGCGACAGCGGTGCGACCCGACTCGCCTCGTAGCGCGACATCAGCATGATCCACAGGCCGGAGCCGACGACGGTCCCGAGGACCACGGTGTACGCCAGCCCAGCGAGCGCCACTAGTCCGCTGCGTGAGTCGAGGGTGGTCAGCGAGTCGAAACCCGTTGTCGGACCGTCGAACACGAGGCTCATCAGGAAGAACGGGATCGGCGGCACCACCGACATCCACAGGGTCATGCGCAGCGGGTCCGACAGTCGCCCGTCGTCGGCGGGACCCGCGGGCACGCCCTTCACGGCCAGACGCGAACCGATGTTGCCGAACGCCCAGCCCAGTCCACCGAGAACCGTCAGGATCATCGGCACGATCGCGGCCACCCCGAGCGCATTGTGGGTGGCGCGGTCGACGCCGATGACGACCATCCCGGCGACGGCGACCGCGATCCCGATGACCTGCAGCATGCTCATCCGTTCCCGCAGGAACAGGACGCCGAGCAGCACCGTGAACGGCGCAGAGGTCTGCAGAACCAGCGAGGCCAGGCCGGTCGGCATGCCCAGGTCCATTGCGAGGAACAGGAACGAGAACTGGATGACGCCGAACCCGACCGCGTAGAGCAGGAACCACCGGATGCGGACCTTCGGGAAGCGCACGAGGAGGATCACCGGGATCGCCATCACGGTGAAACGGAGCGCGGCGCAGAAGAACGGCGGGAAGTGGTCGAGGCTGAGGCGGATGGCGATGAAGTTCAGTCCCCACAGCACGACCACGCCGATCCCGAGGAGTCGATCGCGATTGCTCATGAGCATCATCGTCGGTGCCGGATCGATGCAGCACAATCGAAATAAATTGCATCGACAAGGAAGCAATGCTTCACAAACTCCGCCACCGCCGCCCGCGGCGGGAACGCTGCCGCCGCCCGCGGCCACCCATCGTCAGCGCCAGCCGAGGGCCGGGGCCACGTGAGTGAGGATCGATTCGATGACGTGGGCGTTGTAGTCGACGCCCAGCTGGTTCGGGACCGTCAGCAACAGGGTGTCGGCGGCCTCGATCGCCTCGTCCTCGCGGAGTGCGTCGATGAGCTTGTCCGGTTCGTCGGCATAGCTGCGTCCGAAGCGTGCGACCGTGTTGTCGATGACGCCGACCTGATCCTGTTCGTCGCCGCCGCGCCCGAAGTAGGCCCGATCGAGGTCGTCGACGATGGCGAAGATGCTGCGGCTCACCGAGACCCGAGGTTCGCGCGTGTGGCCGGACTCGTCCCAGGCGTCGCGGAACCGCTGGATCTGCTCCGCTTGCAACTTGTGGAACGGTATCCCGGTGTCTTCGGTGAGCAGGGTCGAACTCATCAAGTTCATCCCTTGCTGCGCAGTCCATTCCGCGGTTGCGCGGGAACCGGCACCCCACCAGATGCGATCGCGGAGTCCGGGGGACTGGGGCTCGATCGGCAAGAGGCCGGGTGGATTCGGGAACATCGGCCGCGGATTCGGTTGGGCGAAACCGCCTCCCTCGATGACGCGAAGGAACACGTCGGCGTGCTGCCGCGCCATCTCGGCGTCGCTCGAATCCTCCGGCGGCACATAGCCGAAGTACTTGTAGCCCTCGATGACCTGTTCGGGCGATCCCCGGCTGATCCCGAGCTGCAGACGGCCGCCCGAGATGAGGTCGGCGGCGCCGGCGTCCTCCGCCATGTACAGCGGGTTCTCGTAACGCATGTCGATGACGCCGGTGCCGATCTCGATGCGATCGGTCTTCGCGCCGACGGCGGACAACAGCGGGAACGGTGAGGCGAGTTGCCGGGCGAAATGGTGGATGCGGAAGTAGGCGCCGTCGGCACCGAGCTCCTCCGCGGCGACGGAGAGGTCGATGGACTGCAGCAGTGCGTCGGCGCCGGAGCGGACTTGCGAGCCATGCGCATCGGACCAATGGCCGAATGAGAGAAAGCCGATCTTCTTCATGATCTGGTAAATGATACTGCGGTCCGTTTAATTCCCACTGTCTGTGTGGATGGTGAAGCAGGGCTGAACGGTAGCGCTCGGCGTCTACGATTCTGCTTCATGGATGTGAAGCGCCTCCGCCTGTTGCGGGAGTTCGCCGACCGGGGCTCGGTCGGGACGGTCGCCGACGCCATGCACATGACGCCGTCGGCGGTCTCTCAGCAGCTCAAGGTGCTCGCAAAGGAGGCGGGCGTGGAGCTGCTGGAGCAGGACGGGCGGCGGATACGCCTCACCGATGCCGGCCGTGCGCTGGTCCTGCGCGCCGACGACGTGATCGCGGCCGTCGAACGTGCGCAGGAGGAGATGGAGGGCTACCGGTCCGGCCGGACGACCGTACGGCTGGCCATGTTCCCGTCAGGTGCCGCCCTGCTGCTCCCGGGCGTGCTCGACCGGACCGACGGGTCCGGGATCGATGTTCACGCGTCCGAACTCGACGTCGGCTACCCGGACGCGGCTCCGGCGCTGGCCGACCACGACATCGTCGTCACCCACCGGGACGAGCGGACCGCGCCGGTGCGGCTACCCCGCGTGGAGGTCACGGAGCTGATGCGGGAGCCCGTCGACGTCGTCGTCGCGGTCGATTCCGCCTTCGCGGCGCGGGACGAGGTAGAGGTCGGCGAGCTCGCCGACTGCGACTGGATCAGCGTCGAGGGCGGCTTCCCGGTCGACGACGTGCTTCTGTCGATCTCGGCGGTGACCGGGGTCGCGCCCCGCGTCACGCAGCGCATGCTGGACTTCGCGACGATCGAGTCGATCGTCGCCGCCGACCATGGCATCGCACTCATCCCGCGGTTCGCGGTCCGACACCCGGGAGTGAAGCCGTTGACCCTCAAGGGAGTTCGCGCGGCCCGCGTCTACGAGGCGCTGAATCGGCCGGCCCCGCGCAAGGCGGTGGCCGCGGTCGTCGGAGATCTGATGGTGTCGGCGGAACGCGCGCTCGGCCGATGACGCCGGTCGCGAGTCGTGGCGGTGGCTCAGTCCTCGGAGTCGCGGAGGGTCTGGGCGATGAAGACCCGGAACGCCCACTCCAGCGTGTCACGCGACCGGTGGGTGCCGTTCTCGTAGCCGACGAGCAGGTACATCGCCGCCGTCGCATAGCGCTCGGCGAGGGCGCGGTCGCCCAGGACCTCGAGGTAGGTGTCCGCGATGAACTGCCGACGCTCCTCGTCGGCCTCGATCTGCACGGCCCGCACGTCCGGATCGTGCCCGGCCCACACGCGGATGGCGGCCTCGGAGTCGTGCGGGAGGGCGAGCGCGATATCGGTCAGGACGTCGAGCCGCGCCACCGGATCGGTCACGTTGCCCGCCTGCGCGATCGGCCGGTCGCTCTGCTCGGTGCGCCAGTATCGGATGAGGGCGGACGTGTAGTCGCCCCAGCTGGGAAACGCGTGATAGAACGAGCCTGTCGTCGCACCGACGGCCTCACACACGGCCGCGAGTTTGAGGCCGGCATGGCCTTGGTCGGCGAGGACCTGGAGGCCGGCGTCCAGATAGCGCACCTTCGCCGTGTGCGAGGCGCCCGACCGTCGCTTCTCCGTAGAAGTCACCCTTCCAGTTTAGGTGTGACCTCTTGCACAAGACCATAAGTCGACTTATGCTGTCGACACACTCGACGAGGAGGGTGCTCAGCCCATGCAGAATCCCGTGAAGACGAGCTCCACCGCCGGACTCGATCCGGAGAACCAGTGGATGGACATCTATCGCAATCTGTCCACTCGCGAGTTCCCCTGGGACATCAACCAGGCACTCAGCTTCGCGTTGTTCCGCACGTATGCCGTCCCGAGCATCGGGCGCCTGCTCGACGAGACCGGCGCGTTCACCGAGGCCACGCAGAAGCGCTACGACGACACGGCGATCCTGCTGGAGGCCCCTCTGATCGAGGGATTCGACAGTCCGCAGGGTAAGGCGGCCATCCGGCGGATCAACCAGATGCACAAGATGTACGACATCCCGAACGACGATTTCCGCTACGTGTTGTCGACGTTCGTCGTCGTGCCTGTGCGCTGGCTCGCCGACTACGGGTGGCGCCCGCTCACCGCCGACGAGAAGCTGGCGATGGTGCGCTACTACCAGGCGCTCGGTCGCCACATGGCGATCAAGGACATCCCCGCGACCTACGACGAATTCGCGACGCTGATGGACGATTACGAGGCCGAGCACTTCGCCTTCGATCCGGGATCGCGTCGTGTGGCCGACGCGACGATGGATCTGCTCGCCTCGTTCTATCCGGGTTTCGCCAAGCGCGGCGTCGACATCTTCAGCCGTTCGCTGATGGACGAACCGCTGATCGCGGCCTTCGGGTACGACGATCCGGGCGCCGCCGCGCGCACCGTGTCCGCGGCTGCACTGAAACTCCGCGCCCGACTCCTGGCGCTGCTACCGTCACGTCGGAAGCCGGCACTAGTGCAGAACATGCCCCGAATCCGTTCGTATCCCAACGGTTTCGACATCGAATCGATGGGGACGTTCGCGGGTGGGTGTCCGGTCCACCAGGGCACACCGACGCAGCAGGAGTCGGCGCAGGCGGGCTGATCAGACCCGCGTCCGGAGGCCGACCAGACGCGCCGACACGGCGACCCGGGATGGCGATCAGTACGCCATGAAGAGGATCTCGTCGCGGCTGTAGTCGTGGCCCGGGTGGTTCTCCTTGAGGTGGTCGCGCACCTTCACCACCAGCTCGTCCTCGTCGACACCCTTGATGGCCTCACCACATGGGCAGGTCAGCCGCGTCTTCATCCGGTTCATGCGATTCCCCTCGTTCGCCGGTCGTGCACTCAACGCACCCGTTCGTCGGGCGTGAGATTACCCGCGGTGAGGGGGAGAGGTGAAGGGATCGGACCCTTCGAGACGCTTCGCCCCTCAGTGTCTGAGGCCGCCGGTGGGCGGCCGTGGATCAGGGGGCGGGAGACGCGTCGACGTAGCGATTTGTCAGCGGAAGGTGAGGATGGGGGCGGTCTCGGGCGCGGGGTCGTCGGACACGCGCACACGCGGCGGGTGCGCCTCCGAGCGGGCGATCATGCCGATGAGTGCGCCGATTCCGACGGTCATCATGGTGAGTACTCCGAGCAGGGCAAAGACGTAGGTCAACTGTAGTGTGTTCATGTCATTGCATTGTCCCCACGGAGGCGCCTCATGGCACGTGAGCAGCGGGTATTCGTAGGGAGACTCATAGTCGACGCGAGGATGTGACGTGGCGGTCCCCACGGTGAGCGATCGGTCGCGGGTCACATCCCGGGCGCTGGTCACCGCGCTCCGGGCCGTCGTCGTCGGCATCATCGTCATGGCCGTCCCCGCCGTCGTGGACATTACTGCACGAGCCGCGACGACCACCGACGCACCCGGCACCGCCACCGGGATCTCCCAACTCGGCACGTGGGGTGGTCTCGATCGCGTGTTACGGATCTCGTATCTGACCACCGACCCTCGCGGGGCAGTTGTTCCGGCGAGCGGGATCGTACGGCTACCCGACGGGCCGCGGCCCGCCGATGGCTGGCGCATCATCTCCTGGGGGCACGGCACCTCCGGGCTCGGGCCCGAGTGCGGCCTGACCGACTCGACGGACCTGAGCCGAGGGACGGCGCCGGCGGTCGAGGCCCTCAACAGGGCAGGTTATGCCGTCGTCTCGACCGATTACCTCGGACTCGGTCCGGACTCGTCGCGAGTGCATCCGTACCTGCATTCACGGTCGGAGGCGACCGCGGTGATCGACATCGTGCGAGCAGCCCGTGCCGTCGTCGGCGGGTTGTCGCGGACCTGGGCGGTGGGCGGGACGTCGCAGGGCGGCCACGCGGCACTGGCCGCGGGCCACTACGCCCGCCGGTATGCGCCCGAACTGGACTTCCGCGGGACCGTGGCACTTGCTCCCGCGTCGAACTTCGAGAACGTCATACCGTTGATGCGGCCCGGGATCGTCGCACTCCCGAAGGCGATGTCGGGTCCGTTCGCCGCCATCCTCGCAGGGATGGCCGACAACCAGCGCGAGGTCGACGTCCGCTCGTACCTGTCCGACTTCGGCAAGCGGGTCGTCGACGAGGTGGGCCGGTCATGCGGGCCGCAGTGGGAGTCGATCCTCGCCGGCGCGCGGCCCGACAAACTGCTGTCGAAGTCGCTCGGGGACAACGATTTCCGACAGGCGATCGCCTCCTACATGAAGGTTCCGGTCACCGGGCAGGCAGGGCCGGTCCTCATCGTCCACGGTCTGCGTGACGTGACCGTCCCGATCCCGATGACCTACGCCCTGCTGTCCGAGTTGCGCAAGGCCGGAACGGGTTACGACTTCGAGACGGTCAACGCCGATCACACAGATCTGCGGGCCAAGGGTGGCATGGACGACGCGATCCGGTTCCTGGAACGGGTCATCCCGGCACGATGATGCGCGGACGTCTCATGCCAGCGCCTTCGCCTTCAGCGCCTCGTACTCCTGTGCGTTGATGGTTCCCGCATCGAGCAGTGCCTTGGCATCGGCGATCTGATCGGCGGACGATTTGCCGGCGACCGAGCGGATGTAGTCGTCGGACTGCTGTTGCATCTGGGTGCGCGCCTCGGCCGAGCGCCGGGACATGCCATGACCCCGGGCGATCAGATAGACCAGCGCCGTCAGCCACGGAACGAAGACGAGGAACAGCACCCACAGCGCCTTCCACCAGCCTGACAATCCGCGGTCACGGAACAGGTCGGTGATGATCCAGAACAGGATCATGAGGTAGGCGACGAAAGCGAAGATCACCACCGTGTACCAGATGAAGTCCCAGAATGAATCCCACATGTGCGTCTCCTTCACACTTCGGCGGCATCTCTGTGCCGCGCGGAACAGGATCTGACCAGAGTCAGCATGCGCCCGGGGACGTGGCCGCGGATCACACGTAATGGATGACTTCGTCGTCGTGCACCGGGGCACGGCTCGTTCATCCCGTCCGGGTGATGCCGATGACCCGGTGCGCGTGAGATCGTCACCGGGTGAACTCGACAGCCATATCCGCCGACCAGGGTTCGGCGACGTCCGCGCAGCCCTACCGCACGGTCGAGGAGCGTAGGGCCGACGGCCGCGCGGCCAGAGAGCGGCTGGCCCCGAGGGATCTCGGCGACCTCGCCTCCGACGTCGACGACAGCTCGCAGCGGGATCCGACGGCACTGTTGCTGCAGCAGGCGCAGACCCGGGTGGCCGAGCTGGTCCCGATCCGGCACGGCCGGATGGCCCGGACGCCGTTCACCTTCTACCGGGGCGCCGCGCTGGTGATGAGTGACGACCTGTCACGGTCGGCGAGCAGCGGACTCACGGTCCAACTGTGCGGTGATGCGCATCTGAGCAACTTCGGCTTCTTCGCGACGCCCGAGCGTCGACTGGCCTTCGACGTCAACGACTTCGACGAGACCTATCCGGGCCCGTTCGAGTGGGACATCAAACGGCTGGCGGCGAGTCTGGCCGTGGCCGCCTTCGACAACGGCCTGACCCGCAAGGAGGCCAAGCGGGTGGCGCGGGCGTGCGCGACCGAGTACCGCGAGGCCATGACGGCCCAGGCGGGCAAGGGCACGTTGGCTGCCTGGTACACCCACGCCGAACCGTCCGAACGGCTGACGGAGGTCCGGGATCTGGTCGGGGCGTCGGCGACGAAGAGCATGCGGTTGCAGATCAAGAAGGCCTGGCGCCGCGACAGCTTGCAGGCACTGTCGAAGTTGACCACCGTCGTCGACGGTGAGGTGCGGTTCGTCAGTGCGCCGCCGCTGATCGTTCCCGTCGAGGACGTCGTCCCCGATCGCGATCTGTCCACCGTCTACGACGAACTGCAGGGCAGGTTGGCCGAGTTCCGCGAGACGATGGCGCCGCGGCACCGCGTGCTGCTCGACAAGTTCGAGTTCGTCCGCATGGCGCGCAAGGTCGTCGGGGTCGGCAGCGTCGGCACCCAGGCGTGGGTGTTGCTGTTCCGGGGAAAGGACGACGGCGATCCGCTGCTGCTGCAGGCCAAGGAGGCGCAGGCGTCGGTCCTGGCCCGCTATCTGCCCGGCCCGGATTTCACGTCCGAGGGGGAGAGGGTTGTGAACGGGCAGAAGATCATTCAGGCGGTCAGCGATGTGTTCCTCGGGTGGCAGTCCGGAATCGGGTTCGACGGCGTCTACCGCCACTTCTACCTCCGGCAACTGCGTGACGCGAAGGGCTCGGTGCCGATCGAGACCCTCGACGCGGTCGCCCTGTCGGTCTACGGACGGGTGTGCGGCAGGGTGCTCGCCTACGGCCATGCCCGATCAGGGGACTCCGTCGCCGTCGCGGAGTACCTGGGGTCGACCGACGAGTTCGACCGTGCCATAGGACGTTTCGCGGTGGCATACGCAGACCGGAATGCCCGCGACCACGCGGCGTTCGTGGCGGCCATCGATCGCGGAGCCGTTCCCGCCACAGCGGACCACTAGGAGGACTGTCGTGACCGATCAGACACCCGACCCGGCACAGGCTGACGACACCGACACCGACACCGATACCGACGCCGCCCGGCCGCTCGACGCCGACGAACGCGCCGAACTCGAACGACTGCGGGCGCAGGTGGTGTCGCAGACGCCCGACGCCCCCGGCCGAAAGATGGTGTGGCGCCGGATCGGGGCGACCGTCCTCGTCGTCCTGTGTGCGCTCCTCGCCTTGCTCTCGGTGACCACCCGATACGTCCGCGGCGAGCTGCTCGACACCGGGCACTATCTTGCCACCGTTGCCCCACTGGCATCGGAACCCGCCGTGCAGCAACAGGTCTCCGATGCGATCGTCGAACAGATCGACGCCCAGGTCGACATCCAGGGGATCACCGAGTCGGCGTTGCAGCAGCTCATCGACCTCACCCCGGCGGACCGGCCCCGCGTCGACTCGGCGCTTGTGGGGTTGGCCCCGGTCATCGCCAATCAGGCCCAGTCTTTCGTGCAGCAGACCGTGAACCAGTTCGTTCGTTCCGACGAGTTCACCGAGCTCTGGGTCGCGGCGAACCGCGGCGCGCACCAGTCGGTGGTCGCAGCACTCACCGGTGACACCCGGCGTGACGCGGTGAAGATCGACTCCGACGGCACGATCAGCATTCAGCTCGGACCGATCATCGACCAGGTCAGACAACGGCTCACCCAGCGCGGCTTCGCCTTCGCCGACAAGATCCCCGAGGTCGACAAGAGTTTCGTCGTGTTCCAGTCGCCGCAACTCGCCAACGCCCAGCGCTATGTCAGCGCCCTGGACAAGATCGCCGACATCCTGCCGTGGCTCGGCCTGGCCGCGGCGATCGGTGCCATCCTGCTGATCGGTCGCGGGAGACGTCTGCGGATGACGGCGATCGTCGCGGTGTCCATCCTGCTGGCGATGCTGGTGCTCGCCGTGGGCCTGTTGATCGGTCGGGCGGTCTACCTCAGTGAGGTGCCGGCGGATGTGCTGGCACCCGATGCGGCGCGGGTGATCTTCGATACCGTCGTCGGACCACTGCGGCTTGCGCTGCGAGCGGTCGCGGTGGCCGCGCTGGTCGTCGCCGTCGCGGTGTTCTTCGCCGGCGGATCGAGATCGGCGCAGGCCGTCCGCCGCGGATTCACCGGCGGTGTCGGTGCGATCGACGCCCGCCGTGCGCAGCGCGAGGCGAATGCCGTCGAGCGTGCACTGTGGCAGACGCGCATCCCGGTGCGTATCGCGATCGTCGCGGTGGCGGCCCTGATCCTCATGTTCTGGTCGTATCCCACCGGACTGGTGGTGATCTGGACGGTGGTGGTCACATGCGTGGTGCTTGCGTTGCTCGAGATCGCGATGCGTCCGGCGAGGCGGGATGTCGGAGGCGAGGCCGAGACGTCAGCCTGACGGCCGGGACCGGTGACCCGCGACCCGACGCGGGCGCGCCCACTCAGCTTCCCGGGGATGACGGCGGCGTGGCCGTGCGACCGCGCCGACGGGCCACGCCCCGTGCCAACAGCGATGTCGAGTCGACGGTGGCCGGTGACCTGACCACCGGATGCCCGATGACGGCGCGGCGGGTCAGACGTCCGTGACGCAGTGGCATGATTTCGTACCTCCGACCGCTTCGGTTGACGCTTCCTCCCGAGAATCTCAGAGAGACTGGGTGATGTCGTCATCCGTGCGGGATGATCGGCGATCGATTCACGCTCGCGGCGCTAAGATGCACGCAGATCCCGGGATTCGGGCCGGGGCACAGAGATCGGGTACTCGAGTGGACGGTGCGGGCCGGCAGTTGGCTCCGGGTCTTCGGCTGCGCACGTCGCGTCCGGAGATCCCTCCCGGTCACGTCCGACTGCATCGCATCGATGCCGCGCTGGCCGCGTGCTCACCCGGGCAGGTGGCGGTGGTGACGGCCGGACCGGGATACGGGAAGACACTCGCCGTGGCGGCCTGGACCCGGGCACATCCCCCGGACGGCACGCTCGCCTGGTTGGCCGTCGACGACACGTCCGGGGTCCCGTCGTTCTGGAACGACATCCTGGGTGCGCTCGGGGCCGCGGGCGCCCTGCCGCCGGACAGCTCACTGTGTGACATCGTGCCAGGCGTCGGATTCACCGAGCAGGAGGTGGACCTCGTCATCGACGGGCTGGCCGACTCCCCGGCGCCGATCACACTCGTCCTCGACGACATCCAGTGGATCACCCGGCCCGAGGTCCTCGAATCCATCCACCACCTGATCCGCCGCCAACCCGAGCGGCTCCGCCTGATCCTCATCACGCGCAAGGCATCGGATCTCCGGCTGCAGAAGCTGCGCCTCGACGGGCGACTGACCGCGATCACCGCCGCTGACCTCACATTCACCCGCGATGATGTCATCGAGTTCTGCGTTCGGGCGCGCACCGAGGTCTCCGACGACGACATCGACACGCTTCTGGAACGCACCCAGGGGTGGCCGACCGGGCTGCGGTTGGCGGTGCTCAGCGCGCGAGACGACGACCTCCACGCCCGCGTCGCGCAGTTCACCGGGCAGAACGAACTCGTCGCCGCCTACCTGCTCGAGGAGGTCCTCGAGGATCTCGCACCCACCGACCGGCGGTTCCTGTTGTCCACCAGCGTCGTCGAGGTGATGACCGCGGACCTGGCCCGCACGTTGTCCGGTCGGGCGGACAGTCGCAGAGTTCTCGACGACCTGGTCGCCGACAACGTCTTGACGGTTCGGCTGTCGGACAGGCCCGACTGGTATGCCTACCATCCGCTGTTCCGCGAATTGCTCGCCGACCGACTCGCCGCCGAGAACCCGGACGCCCCTGCGGATCTGCATCGTCGTGCCGCGGAATGGTTTGTCGCCGAGGACGACCCGATCTCCGCGATCCGTCACTACGCGAGTGCGCGTGACTGGGCGATGGCGTCTCAGGTGCTGAGCACGATCGCCCTGCCGCTCGTGCTGTCGCCGCAGGCTCCGGCGCTCGCGGCCGCGCTGGCACCCGTCGAGGCAGAGGCGGGGCGTCGACCGACGGTGGACACACTGCTGGCCGCGGCAATCGTCGCGTACCAGGCCGGCGACTTCGAGGTCATGGCGCGCAACGCGAACGACGCGAGTCGCTTGCTGCGTGACGGCCCGGAGGCAGCGACGGTGGGCACGCGGATCGTCATCGCGCTGACCCGCATGGTGACCGCCCGGCACAGTCACCTCGAGGACATCGTGGCGAGCTGCGACGCCATCCTCGACCTCGTCTCCGAGGTTCCCCGATCCGCGGTACCCGCGGCACCGGCGTACGCACTGATAGCCCGCAACAACCGCGCAATCGGGATGTTTCAGATCGGCGAGATCGACACCGCTGCTGCCGATCTCGAGTACAGCCGTATGGCTGCGGAGAGCATCGGGATGTCGCTGATGGCGATGGCCGCCGGCACGTACCTCACCCTCGTCGACCTCGTCCGGGGGGAGTTGCCGGAGACGCGACGCCGGGTCGAGGAGATCGCAGCGGTGGCGTCCCGCCGTGGCTGGACCCGCCAGCCACAGGCGATCGCACTCTATGCGGCCGCAGCGCTCATGCATCTCGAGTGCCATGAACTCGAGCAGGCGGATCACGCGGTCGCCCTGGGACGTCGCGCCGTTGCCGGCGGATCCGACACCGGTGCCTGGCTGATCGTCGAGGCGGCAGCGGTGGGCATCGCGATCGCACGCGGCGATGCATATGCGGTCCGGGCCGCATGTCGCCGTCTGGATCTCGCGCGTTCGCGCTCACGGTCGCTTCCGGCGCTGTTGAGCAGCTGGCACGACGTCGTCACCGCGGAGGCGCGGATCGTGACCGGCGAGTCCGACGCCGTCATCGTCGAATCGGCCGGTCGGGCACGCGACGCGTCGTACGCCGACTCGCTGGCCCGGGTCGTCCTGGCGAAGGCGTATCTGGCCGTCGGCCGTCCGGCTGAGGCTCTCGACACACTCGGCACCACAGCAGAATTCGCTCCGTATCGGCTCCAGGTCGTCGAGGCGGAGGTGTTGTCGGCGGTCGCTTCCGCGCAGTTGCACCGCGAGGCCGTTGCGCTCGAACACATCGCCGCCGCAGTGCGGCTCGCCGAACCGGTCGGCCAGAAGCGGCCGTTCGTCGTGGCGGGACCCCTGGTCGCCGGCCTGCTCCTGCGTCACCAACGGCTCGCCGGCAAGGAGTCGGTGTTCCTCCGCGACCTGGTCACGGTGTGCGGCGCGGGATCCTCACCGGTCGTCGACGCCGGGATTCCGATCGAACCGCTGACCGACCGGGAACTGGTCGTTCTCCGGTATCTGCCGACGATGTACAAGGCCTCGGAGATCGCCGCCGACCTGTTCGTGTCGGTGAACACCGTGAAGACCCATCAGCAATCGATCTACCGGAAACTCGGTGTCTCCACTCGGCGGGACGCCGTCGACCGCGCCCGGGAGCGCAATCTGATCTGACGGTCACCGCCGGGAGCCGGGATCGGCCTCCAGCGTCGCGACGATGGCCCGGGTCGGGATCCGGCCCTGGGCGACGACCTGGGCCCCGGCAGCATGCGCCGCAACAGCAAAGGGCCCGGCGCACAGATACTCCCAGATGATGACTGCCGCACACCGGCCCGGCGCGATGGCCGTGGCCAGGTTCACGACGTCCTCCAGCGCGAGGATCTCGGCCAGCGCGCCGTCGAGGATGCCGAGACCGGCGTCGGCCAGATCCTCGAACTCGGTGACGTCGATCCTGCCGTCACGGTCGCGTTCGATGACGAGGAGGTCGAGGACCCGCATCACGCCGCTCTCCACGAGTGATGCGAGTTCGGCCGACATCTCATCGGTGAGAGTCGCTGTCCGATAGGGGAGTTCGACGACGACATAATCGATCGGACCCAGGCCGGCCGAGGTGGTCATCGTGGGCCTCCTCGACGTCGGGTCCGGGCTCGTCGCGTGGGACCTGTCCCATGGAGTCTGCGTCGCCACGGCCACCCTGTCGTCATCCGGAAAGGATGATTGGGCAGGAGAATGGGTCCGGGTCCCCGGCGAGGATCGCCCGCCGTCGGATGGGACCCGGCCCATGCCCGGACACGATGGACACGGAGGTCATCCGTGCATCGTGGATTCAGAGCGCGACATCGCGTCGCGTCGGTGGGTGTGGCACGCGGCCGCTGCCGCGATGTCGAGGTCCTGGCGACCATGGACCCTCGTGCGAGTGATCCTCGTGGAGTGGTCGGTCGAGGGTGGTCGCTGCTCCGGCCTACGGTGCCCAGGTACGCGGTGCGGCACCGGATTCGGTGTCGCTGGCCGGGGCGGTCACGCGGGACGCGCGGTTCACCGCCGAGACGACGGCGCGCAGGCTCGCCGTGGTGATCGACGACGCGATACCGACTCCCCAGACGGTCTCGCCGTTGACCTCGGTCTCCACGTAGGCCGCCGCGCTGGCGTCGCCACCCGAGGTGAGCGCGTGCTCGCTGTAGTCGAGTACTCGCACGTCGTAGCCGACGGTCGACAGCGCGTCCACGAACGCCGCGAGCGGTCCGTTGCCGCTGCCGGCGATCTCGCGCTCGACGCCGTCGACCTTCACCACGGCGGTGATGGTGTCCTCACCACCGTCGACCTCGGCGGCGTCGACCTTCTGGCGCATCCGCTCGAGCGGCCAGATCGGGTGCAGGTACTCCTCGGCGAAGACATCCCACATCGCCTTCGGATTGACTTCTCCGCCTTCGCCGTCGGTGATCTTCTGGATCTCGCGGCTGAACTCGATCTGCAGGCGTCGCGGCAGATTCATGCCGTGATCGGCCTTCATGATGTAGGCGACGCCACCCTTGCCGGATTGGCTGTTCACGCGGATGACGGCCTCGTAGTTGCGGCCGACGTCCTTCGGGTCGATCGGCAGATACGGCACCTGCCACAAGATGTCGTCCATGTCCTGGTCGGCATCGTCGGCGTCGACCTTCATCTGGTCGAGGCCCTTGTTGATCGCGTCCTGGTGGCTGCCGGAGAACGCGGTGTAGACCAGGTCGCCGCCATAGGGGTGCCGCTCGGGGACGTTCAGCTGGTTGCAGTACTCGACCGTGCGTCGGATCTCGTCGATGTCGGAGAAGCTGATCTGCGGATCGACGCCCCGGCTGAACAGGTTCATCCCCAGCGTCACCAGGCAGACGTTGCCGGTGCGCTCGCCATTGCCGAACAGGCAGCCCTCGATACGATCGGCGCCGGCCTGATAGCCCAGTTCGGCTGCGGCGACGGCGGTTCCACGGTCGTTGTGGGGATGAAGGCTGAGGATGATGGAGTCGCGACGGGCCAGGTTGCGGTGCATCCATTCGATCGAGTCGGCGTAGACGTTGGGCGTCGCCATCTCAACTGTGGCCGGCAGGTTGACGATCATCGGGCGTTCCGGTGTCGGCGCGATGATCTCGCTGACCGCGTCGCACACGTCCTTGGCGAAGCTGAGTTCGGTGCCGGTGTAGGACTCGGGGGAGTACTCGTAGCGCCAGGCGGTATCGGGATACTTGGCCTGCTCGACGAGTACCTTCTGCGCGGCGTCGGTGGCGATCTTCTTGATCGCGTCCTTGTCGGCGCGGAAGACGACCCGCCGCTGCAGGGCGGAGGTCGAGTTGTAGAAGTGGACGATGACGTTCGACGCGCCGCGGCAGGCGTCGAAGGTGCGCTCGATCAGTTCGTCGCGGCATTGGGTCAGCACCTGGATGGTGACGTCTTCGGGGATCGCGTTGTCCTCGATGATCTCCCGGACGAAGTCGTAGTCGGTCTGGCTCGCCGACGGGAAGCCGACCTCGATCTCCTTGTAGCCCATGCGAACCAGCAGATCGAACATGCGGCGCTTGCGGGCCGGGCTCATCGGGTCGATCAGTGCCTGGTTGCCGTCACGCAGGTCGACTGCACACCACAGCGGTGCCTTCGTGATGACCTGGTCGGGCCAGGTGCGATCAGGCACGGCGACCTTCTCGACCTCGTCGGCGAACTGTCGGTAGCGGTGTACCGGCATCGCCGAACTGCGTTGGGTGTTCCAGACGGCCTGACCGTCGGGGATGGGGCCGGACGGCTCGACGATGCGGCTCGTGCCGGAGGTGAAGCTGTCTGCTGCTGCCATGATGGTCGGTTCTCCGTGTATCGAATGGGGAAAGACGACCGGCGCGTGAAATGGCCCCGCGACGGAGAGCCGGTCGATTCAGACCCCGCCGCGGCAACCGAGAAGGAGGGCGCGCTGCATGCTCAGGACTGTACTCCCCGGACCGAGCGAGGATCAAATGTGCCGCGTCGGCTGTTCCGCCGACGCCCGTGCAGACGGTCGGGTCACGGCGTGTATCGGATCCAGTCGACCTTCACCGTGCCGGGATTCGGCGTCGACGAGTTGGTGGCTCCCGGCCACGTACCGCCGACCGCCAGGTTGAGGATCGGATACATCGGCTTGTTGTAGACCCATTGTTCGCCTGCGGTGAGTTCGCTGCGGTTGACCGTGAAGTACGCCGCGCCGTCGAACAGGAAGGTGATGGCTGTGGCCGTCTTGCGCACGCCGTAGGTGTGGAAGGCCGACGGATCGATGCCGGTGATGTCCGAGCCGCGTGAGTACTGGCCGTTGAGACCGGTCGGCAGTGGGATGCCGTCGGGGACGACGTCGCGGACGGACCCGAGGTCGAGGGAACCGAAGCCGCCCTCGCCGGTGGGACCGTGGATACCGATGTGGACGAAGTCGGAGCTGTTGATGTGCTCGGCCATGTCGATCTCACCCGCGTCGGGGAAGCCGGCCTCCCAGATGTCGTGGCCCAGCATCCACCAGCCGGTGTGCAGACCCTGCCCCTTCGGCATCGCGATGCGCGCGTTGATCGTGCCGTAGGTGAACTCGAACTTGTCCTTCGTGTTGATGCGCGCGGACGTCCAGGTGTCGCCGTCGCGGCGCGCCTCGATGAGGAGATTGCCGTCGCCGTCGAGCCGACTGTTCTGCCGGGAGGAGGTGTAGGTCTGCTTCTCGTCGTTGCCCCAGCCGCCGGCGCCGACCTCGTGATTCCAGTAGGCGCCGTTCGGCGCCGAACCGGCAGCGCCGTTGAACTCGTCGGCGAACGCGACGTCGGCGGCGCGTGCCGTCGACGGTGTGATCATCGCGACGGCAAGTGTGGATGTGAGGGCCAGCACGGCTGCGGCGACGGTGCGGCGGAGGGTCTTCGACACAGGATAGGCTTACCACACCTCGATGTACGGTGTTCGGTGGGGTGAATCGGGGATTCGACGTCCTTCGTGATCAGATGGCCCCATGGCATCGCCCGGAACCCCAGCTGTCGCCGTGGTCGTCCCTGCCTTCGATGAGGCGGCCTACATCGCGCAGACTCTCGCCGCGTTGCAGGTGCAGACGTTCGGCGACGTCGTCCACCGTGAGGTTCTGCACGGATTCCGCATCATCGTGGTCGACAACAACAGCACCGACGAGACCGCGGACATCGTGCGCCGGGCCGCGGCGTCGTCGTCGGTGCCGATCGAGCTCATCACCGAGACCGAGCCCGGAACGGGATGTGCGGCCGACACCGGCTTCCGCCACGCGATCGCGACGGGCGCGATCTACATCGCCCGGACCGACGCGGACACGCTGCCCGCGCCCGACTGGTTGTCGAACCTGCTGGTGCCGTTGCTCGAAGGCAAGCGTCTCGTCGGCGGACGTGTGCGCGCGCGGAGCGAACAGGGGACGTCGGCGGCGGTCTTCAACGCTGTCGGCCACCTGTGGCGGGTGGGGCATGCCGTGGAGTGGTGGCGCACCCGGACGCAGCCGGATGAGTTGCGGAGGAGTTTCGCGGTGGTCGGCAACAATCTCGCCGTTGACGCGGAGATGTATCAACGGTGCGGCGGGTTCCCGCGCACGAGTATCGGTGACGTCGATGAGGATCAGGTGCTCCAGCAGCGGGTGCGGGCGGTCGCCGGCGGACGCGGCATCGCGCTCCGCAAGCAAGCGGTCGTCTACACATCGCTTCGCCGGCTCGAGGCGTACGGGACCAAGGGTTTCGTCGAGTGGTACCGATCGGACGACCGCTCGACGATCGATCGCGACGCCGACATCCGCTGACGCCGCCCGGTTTACGAAGGATCGGGTTCGCCAGTAGCGCACATAAGCGGCAAAATGGCCTCTGAGCTGGGAAAATGATGCTCGTTTCGACAGCAGAATCTCAGTCGTCTCACATCTGTGGCCGATAGTTTCTCTCGCGTGCCGAGGCGCTCGGTACACCTCTCGCGGCGGCTGTGCCGTCCGACGGTCAGAAAGGTATGTGCTCCATGGACCTCAACTCCCGCATGTCCCGACGGGTCGCCTGCACCCTCGCGGGCGTCGGTATCGCATCGACGATCGCCGTCGGTGGTGTCGCCACCGCGACGCCGGCACCCACGTCGCACCCACAGGTGACCGGAACGAACTGCTCCGTCACGCAGGTCGAACGCGCACTCGCCAAGGAGGATCCGGCCCTGTGGAAGCGAATCGAGGCGAACCCGATGATGAAGAAGCACTTCGAGTCCGCGCTCATCATGACGAAGGAACAGCGGAAGGCCAAGCGCGCCGAGTTCCGCAAGAATCATCCGGCCGAGTCGGCGATCGGACGGTTCATCCGCGAACATCACCTGACACGTCCGGAGATGACGAAGACCCGCGACGCGGTCAAGCGGGCGAAGGTGTCCTGCAGCCGGTTCTGATCGGCGGGGTCAGGGCCTCGGGGCGCTCGTGAACGGATGTCCCCAGGTCTCGGCGAATGCCACCTCGTCGAGGGGAAGCCGGGTGCGTGGACGCTCGTCGCGCTCGCGGATCTCGGTCGCGACCTGCTCGGGATCGGCCAACGCGCCGAGCCCGAGCAGGACGAGCGGTCGGCGATCGTCCGGGATCGCGAAGCGTCGGACGGCCGTCTCCGCGTCGAAACCGGCCATCGGATGGGCGTTGTACCCGAGTGCGTTCGCTTGCAGGATCATCTGTGACACAGCCAATCCCACGTCGACCGCGGCGTAGGTGCGAGCCTTCTCGTCGTCGGGTTCGGCGGCCGTGCATACCAGTATCAGGGCGGCCGAGGCCGGCGCCCAGCCCGCGTTGCCTCGCGTCAGCGTCTCGGTGAGACCCGTGAACGTGTCGTCGGCGCGACGGCCCACGACGAACCGGACGGGCTGGACACGCCCCCACGTCGGCGCCCACCGTCCCGCGTCGAGCACCGAGGTCAGGTCATCGACCGAGATCTCTGCGGTGGTGTCGTATCCACGGGCACTCCGACGTCCTTCGATCAACTCATGCACACGGCCACCGTAGGCCATCGCACGCGGGTCCACCCACCGCCGACCGTGTCCAGAATCTCGCCGACCGTGTCCAGAATTTCGCTGAGTGTGCCCGGTGTCATCGGAATCGACGGCGCGCGCCCGGTTCGAATCGACCGCTGGACACGATGGGCGCGATTCTGGACACGGTCGGCGAAATCTGGGGCACGGTCGGCGAGTTGAGGGCGGTCGGCGGAGCGACCCGCCGACGTCAGGCGCGGGTCGTGTCCTCGTGCCGGACACCGTCGGCAGGCCGCTTCCGCATCACGAACGTCAGTACCACGGCCAAGATGCCGAGGGCGATGACGGCGGCGAGGGATGCGGCATGCATCCCGTCGACGAAGGCGACACGGGCGGCACTCACGAGTTCGTCTCCGCCGGAACCCATCTCGCCAGCGCGGTGGAGGGTGTCGCCGAGGGTGTCTTCGAACGTCCATCCCTGCGAGTTCTCCCGGAACACGAGCGTCGCCAGTGAACCGAGGAGGGCGAGTCCCATGGCGGTGCCGAGTTCGAAGCTGGTCTCGGAGATGCCCGAGGCCGCGCCCGACCGTTCGACGGGCACCGAGCCGACGACGACATCGGAGACCACGCTGAACTGGATGCCGTACCCGATGCCCGCGATCGACGTGAACACGAGATAGACCCACAGTGGGCTGGACATGGTCAGTGCGAGCAGTCCCAGGTTGCCGACGGCTGCCAGGAGCACCGAACCGACGAATGCGCTCCGCAGGCCCATGGCCGCGACGACGCGAGACGCCCCGATCGAGAACACGGCCACGGCCACGGCCATCGGCAGTCCGGCGAGCGCCGCCGACAACACATCGAAACCGCGCACCGACTGCAGGTAGACGCCCGTCAGATACGACATCCCGCCGAGCGCCATCATGCCGACCAGCGCGACCGACACCGCGGCACTGAACTGCGGATTGCGGAACAGCGCGAGGTCGAGCAGCGGAGCGGTGGCCCGACACTGGTGTGCGAGAAAGAGTGCCAGCAGGACGACGCCGAACACCCCGATGCCCGCGACCCCGACGGTCAGGCCGTCGGACGCCATCGTCTTCACGGCGTAGACGAGAGGCAGGATGCCCATCATCGACAACACGACGCCGACGACGTCGAAGCGCGCGGCGTCGGGTGCGCGGTACTCGGGGACGAGCCGGGGTCCGGCGATGAACAGCACGGCGAGGACGGGAACATTGATCAGGAACACGCTGCCCCACCAGAAGTGGTGCAGCAGAACGCCGCCGATGACCGGGCCGATCGCGCTGCCGCCGGCGAAGGCCGCCGTCCAGACTCCGATCGCCTTTGCCCGGTCGCGGGCGTTCGGGAACATGTTGGCGATCAGCGACAGGCTCGACGGCATCAGCGTCGCGCCGCCGACACCCATCAGAGCGCGGGCGGCGATCAGGATCGCGGCATTCGGCGCGAAGGCGGCGATGACCGACGCGACGCCGAACAGAGTGGCACCGGCGAGCAGGATCCGCCGGCGACCCACTCGATCGCCGACGTTGCCCATCGTGATCAGCAGGCCGGCGATGAGGAATCCGTAGATGTCGAGGATCCACAACTGCTCGGACGCAGTCGGGGTCAGCGCGTCGGTGATGGCCGGAATCGCCAGGTAGAGGACCGAGAAGTCCATCGACACGAGGAGGACGGGCAGGGTCAGGACGGCCAGACCCCACCACATACGTCGGTCCGCGCCGGAATCCCGGTGGCGCAGATCAGACGGTGGGGTGAGGGTGGACATGGCGGGCTCCTACGGATCTCTCGAACGACAGGACGGGGTAGCGCCCCCCTGGGGTCGCGTACGCCGTACGCACTAGACGGTACGAGAGTGAGTACGCTGTACGCAACCGGAATATTCCCGCAGGTGACGATCGGGATGAGATACCGTCGTCGGACGGTGGGGAGGAGAGCCACTTGTCGTCGACCGACAAGTCGAATGCCGGCGCAAAGCTGACGCTGGAGGCCATCGTCGACGCCGCGATCGATGTCGCCGACCGCGACGGGATCGGCGCGCTGTCGATGCGACGGATCGCCGACGAGCTCGGCGTCGGGGCGATGTCGCTCTACCGACACGTCGACGACAAGGATGCGCTGCTCCAGCAGATGTCCGAGGAGATCGGCCGCCGATTCCCCTACCCCGTCGACGATCCGGAACCGCCGGGGTGGCGGGACCGTGTCGGGCTCATCGTCGACATCGACTGGGAGCTCTACCGGCAGCATCCCTGGGTCGTCATCGCGTACTCGTCGCCGCGGCACAGTTTCGGCGACGAGTCCCTGCGCTGTCTGGACTGGTTCGCCGCCGGTTTCCTGGAACTCGACGTGGATCTGGTCGAGGCGACGGGGATGGCGCTGACCGTGTGGAGTTATGTCCATGGTGTCGCGCTGGTCGCGGTCAGCGACGACCTGATCCGGGCCGAGAAACCGTCGGAGCGTCCGGACGGGCTCGAGGATCTGTTGGCCGGACGCAGCACGGCGGTGGCGCCGCACCTCTCCCGGCTGGCCGGAGAGGATACGGCGCCACGGCTACTGGATCCGCGTGCCCGTCTCGACGACGGGATCGCTTATCTCTGTGACGGATTCGCGGCCAGCGCGACGTCGAGGGACGGTTCGCGGCGTTCGCCCTGAGTGGCGGCCATCAGGACACCGCCGGCCACCAAGAGGCTTCCGGCAACGAGCACGGTCACGGTCATGCCGTGTGCGAACGTGTCCGACGACGCGGGCAATCCGCGGGTGGCCGCACCGAACACGGCGACCATGATCGCGAGTCCGAC
This sequence comes from Gordonia sp. ABSL11-1, assembly GCF_030315685.1. GTDB lineage: Bacteria > Actinomycetota > Actinomycetes > Mycobacteriales > Mycobacteriaceae > Gordonia. The sequence goes on from NZ_JASXSI010000013.1 coordinate 150,926, forward strand.
GGTGCCGCCGAGCTGCTGCGCGGTGTTGACCACGCCCGACGCTGCACCTGCGTCGTCGGGATGCACGCCACGCAGCGCCGCCGTCGTCAGCGACAGGAACGCCATTCCGCCGCCCGCTCCGACCAAGACGAACGGGCCGACGAGTGACGCGTACGAGGTGTGCGCGTCGAGTGCGCTGAGCCAGAACAGGCCGCCCGCGGCCGCCGAGAAGGCGGCGAGCAGGAGTGCCCTGTTGCTGAACCGCGAGACTAGGATCCGCGCCGTGATCTGGGACGATGCGAAGGTGGCCGCCGTCATCGGCAGGTAGGCGAGTCCGGTTTCGAGAGGCCCGTAGTGCAGCACCTCCTGCATGTACTGCGTCAGGAAGAACATCATCCCCATGAAGCCGGCGACCATGACGAGTCGTCCCGCGTGGGCCGAGCTGCGCGGCACACTCGCGAACAGTCGTAGCGGGGTGATGGGCGCTGCGGCGCGGGTCTCGGTGAGCACGAACGCGACGAGCAGGGCTGCCCCGACGGTGAGCGCCACGACGGTCACCGGACTGGACCAGGACTGCTCCGCGGCGTGGACGAGTCCGTAGACGATCGCGCCGATCCCGATCGTCGAATACAGCGCGCCCTGCAGATCGAAGGTTCCCGGTCGACGCGCCGTCTGCGGGAGCGAGAACATGCCGGCCACCAGCACGGCGGCGCCGATCGGCAGGTTCACGAAGAACACCCAGCGCCAGTCCAGCCATTCCACCAGTGCGCCGCCGACCACGAGTCCCAACGAGAATCCGCCGATCGAGACCGCGGTGAACAGGGCAAGCGCTCGGGTTCGCTGCGGCCCCTCCGGGAATCGGGTCATCAGCAGGGCGAGGGCTGCCGGCGCGGCGATGGCGGCGCCGACCCCCTGCAGTGCGCGAGCGACGAGCAGCATCGACGAATCGGTGGACAGGCCGCCGAATGCCGACGCGGCGAGAAACACCGTCAGACCACCCAGAAAGGTGCTCCGCCTGCCGAGTATGTCGCCGAGGCGGGCGCCGAGCAGGAGGAGGCCACCGAACGTCAGTGTGTAGGCGTTGAGTACCCAGGACAGGCTCGATGTCGAGAAGTCAAGGGACCGTTGAATATCCGGGAGGGCCACGTTGACGATGGTCGCATCGACCACCACCATCAACTGGCAGCCGAGAACGGACAGGAGAACCAGGGCATCGATATTCACCCGTGAGCGCAGCCAGCCGACCCCGGGGATGGGGGACGGCGTATAGGCGCGTTCAACCGATGGAGAAAGAGGCATCGAGAACTCTTTTCGGGTAGGGGGTCATCGAGAAGGGGTGCGAGTACACTCGGCGGTGAAGCGGAAGCTTCCTCCGATTAATATACGGAGGATTCCTCCGTTTAGCAAGTAGCCCCTGCGCGAGGGATGTCGCGTGGTGACGAGATGAAGGAGCGGATGCCGTGGCGGCCGGTGCCAAGCCCACGACAGGGTCGTCGACGACAGGCGCGTCGGCGACCACCCCGAAGGCTGCGATCTCGAAGCGACCGACGCGGGCAGATGCCGCGCGAAACTACGACAAGCTGGTCGAGGCCGCCCAAGAGCTCTTTCACGTCGAGGGAATCGAGGTCGCTCTGGACAAGGTCGCCGCCGAGGCGGGGGTCGGCATCGGCACGCTCTATCGCCACTTCCCGAATCGCACGGCGCTGGTCGAGGCGACCTTCCGCACCTACTCGGCTCAGATCGTCGACGACGGGTGGCGGCGCCTCGAGACCGAGTCGCCGGATGCCGCTCTCGCGGGACTCTTCGCCGCCTACATGTCCACGGCCGGCACGAAGCGGGGGATGAAAGAGGCGATCCTGGCCGCGGTCGGCGACGATGCGGAGGTCTTCGACGAGACCAGGTCACGGTCTCGCGAGCTCACTGCCGCCATCCTCGAGGCGGGTCGTCGGCAGGGTGTGTTCCGTGACGACGTCGAGCCGGACGACGTGTCGCGGCTGCTGGGCGGATTGTCGATGACGTGCATACCGAGCGACACCACGGAGACGCGTGATCGTCTCATCAAGGTCGTCCTCGACGGTCTTCGTCCACAGGCCTGACAGCCCGCGAGGCGCGTGCGACTTCGCGCATCACATGGCGTGCGGATACACCGTGAGCATGTGTGCGCCGAACCACGCGCTGCCCACCACGACCGGCACCATGGCGGCAACGCCCACCGGCGTGCGCCAGCGCGCCAGCACCATCGCCACCGGGATGAGCAGCACGAAGGCGGGCAGCAGCAGCCGCGCGCGGCTCATCATCAGACCGCTCGACAGCACGATCGAGGCGACCACGAGGGTCCCGTAGAGCAGTACCGGCCACGGAAGTCGGGCCCACACCGCGAGCCCCAGCATCACCAGGGTCGACAGGATGATCCACGCCGAGGCGACGGGGGCCACTTCGCCGGAGTGCACGAGGGTCTCGTTCACGAACGTGAAGGTGGCCCGGCCCCAATCGAACTCGGTGCCCCAGCCCTCGGTCTGGATGCGGAACCATCCCGTCGGCGACCCCGTGTGCGCCCACACGACGGCGAGGTAGCCCAGGTACCCGAGCGGGCTGATCACGACGGCTGCCCACGCCGGCCATCCGTCGCGGCGGACGAGCAGCGCAGCGAGCATGACGACACCGATCAACACCACCGCCGTCGGTCTGCTGGCCCCGGCCAGCATGGCGCAGAGTCCCGCGAGCAACCATCGCCGTTCCATCACGCCGATGAGGCCCCAGACGCCGAGCGCACAGAACAGTGCCTCGGTGTAGGCCATGTTCAGCACGATCGACATCGGTGTCGCGGCGAACAGCGCGACGAGGAACAGCCCCGCCCGGCCCGGGTCGACTCTCCCGATGGGTGATCGCTGCGCCATCGCACGGGCGCACCACGCGCCGAGGCGCGCGGCCCCGACCGCGGCGATGCAGCCGAGGACGAGGTTGACGGTGATCGCTGCGCCGTACGGCGTGATCAGTGGCAGTTTCGCGACCGCGCCGACGAGCATCGGGTAGCCGGGGAAGAAGGCGTATGCGGTGTCCGGGGTGTGCAGGCCGCGTGCGTCGGTCTGGGTGAAGGGGACGTTGGTGTAGCCGTACTCGGCGATCGCGACCATCCACTTCCCGTCCCACAACCAGAGCGCGTCGCCGACCGAGGTGTTGCGCAGCTGGGCGAAGCGGGCCAGGACGAGGATGCCGATCGCGCGGATGACGAGGAACAGCAGGATCGGGATCAGCCACGTGCGAAGGGTGGCTCCACCCCAGGTCGGAGCCGACGCGGCGGGCGTGGTGTCGGCGGTCCGCCGAGGGCGGCGTCGGGGGGTCCGGCGTGGCACGCCGTCCTCGCGTGCGGTCGCGCCGACATCGGTTCCGGTGGCCACCTCAGCGATGGTAGGACGCCACGCGGAGTTGCGACCACCACACTCGACGACGAGTCCTCGGCGCGTCACTCGTCGTCGTAGTGATTGGGGTGCGCGGTCACCCGGAATGTCCGGCGCAGATGTGGCCATCGTCACCTGGCGGGGTGGCTCCGATTCGGGACAATGTGGGCCCGCCGGTAAGGTGAGGTCCGCAAAGGTTCGCCCCGTCGCTCATCAGAGAGCGGTTCCGAACTGGGGCGATGTACTTCCCGACAACACCCGAAAGGTGGTCGACGTGGCACTCGTTGTGCAGAAGTACGGCGGATCCTCGGTCGCTACGGCCGAGCGGATTCGCCGTGTCGCCGAGCGCATCGTCGAGACCAAGAAGCAGGGCAATGACGTCGTCGTGGTCGTCTCCGCGATGGGCGACACCACCGATGAACTGCTCGACCTGGCTCAGCAGGTCAACCCGACGCCCCCGGCGCGTGAGATGGACATGCTCCTCACCTCCGGTGAGCGCATCTCCAACGCGCTCGTGGCGATGGCCATCAGCTCGCTCGGTGCCCACGCGCAGTCGTTCACCGGCTCTCAGGCCGGTGTCATCACGACGAGCAGCCACGGCAAGGCGAAGATCATCGACGTCACCCCGGGACGCGTACGCAGCGCTCTCGATGAGGGCAAGATCGTGCTGGTCGCCGGCTTCCAAGGAGTCTCGCAGGACACGAAGGACATCACCACGCTCGGTCGTGGTGGATCGGACACGACGGCAGTCGCCCTCGCGGCGGCACTGAAGGCCGACGTGTGCGAGATCTACACCGACGTCGACGGCGTGTACTCCGCCGATCCGCGTATCGTCCCCGACGCGAAGCGGCTCGAGACGGTCTCCTTCGAGGAGATGCTGGAGCTGGCCGCCTGCGGCGCCAAGGTCCTGATGCTGCGCTGTGTGGAGTACGCCCGCCGGTACAACGTCCCTGTTCATGTGCGCTCGTCGTACTCGACCAAACCCGGCACTCTCGTCGCCGGCTCGATGGAGGACATCCCCGTGGAAGAAGCCATTCTCACCGGCGTCGCGCATGACCGCAGCGAGGCCAAGATCACCGTCGTCGGCCTCGACGACAAGCCGGGCTACGCGGCGCGCGTCTTCCGCGCCGTCGCCGACGCCGAGATCAACATCGACATGGTGCTGCAGAACATCTCGAAGGTGGATACCGGCAAGACCGACATCACCTTCACCCTGCCTCGCGAGCTCGGCCCGATCGGCATGGAGAAGCTGAAGAAGCTGCAGGACGAGGTCGGGTTCACCGACCTGCTCTACGACGATCACATCGGCAAGGTGTCCCTCGTCGGCGCAGGCATGAAGAGCCACCCGGGCGTCACCGCGACCTTCTGTGAGGCGCTGAGCAACGCGGGCATCAACATCGAGCTGATCTCCACCTCGGAGATCCGGATCTCGGTGCTCTGCCGCGACACCGAACTCGACGACGCGGTCCGCGCGCTGCACGAGGCCTTCGACCTCGGCGGCGACGAGGAAGCCGTCGTCTACGCCGGAACGGGGCGATAGACCATGGGCGTGAGAATCGGTGTGGTCGGTGCGACCGGTCAGGTCGGCGGCGTCATGCGAACCCTGTTGGCGGAGCGCAAGTTCCCGGCCGACGAGGTGCGCTTCTTCGCCTCGTCGCGGTCGGCGGGCAAGAAGCTCCCGTGGGGAGACGGTGAGATCGTCGTCGAGGATGCCGCGACCGCGGACCCGTCGGGTCTCGACATCGCGCTGTTCTCGGCGGGCGGGACCATGTCCAAGGAGCAGGCTCCACGGTTCGCCGCCGCCGGCGTGACCGTGATCGACAACTCGTCGGCGTGGCGTAAGGATCCCGACGTCCCGCTCGTCGTCTCGGAGGTCAACGGAGAGCTGGCGAAGAACCCGCCGAAGGGCATCATCGCGAACCCGAACTGCACCACGATGGCGGCGATGCCGGTGCTCAAGCCGCTGCACGACGCGGCCGGATTGCAGCGCCTGATCGTCTCGAGCTACCAGGCCGTCTCGGGTAGCGGGCTCGCCGGCGTGGAGGAACTCGCCACCCAGGTGCGTGCGGTTGCCGACGACGCCGAGAAGCTCGTGTACGACGGTGGGGCAGTCGATTTCCCGGCGCCGAACAAGTACGTCGCGCCCATCGCGTTCAACGTCGTCGCGCTGGCCGGTTCGCTCGTCGACGATGGCTCGGGTGAGACTGACGAAGACCAGAAGCTGCGCAACGAATCTCGCAAGATCCTCGGGCTTCCCGAACTCCTCGTCAGTGGAACTTGTGTGCGTGTACCCGTGTTCACCGGCCACTCGCTGTCGATCAATGCGGAGTTCGAGCGGCCGATCTCGGTCGAGAAGGCGCAGGAAATCCTCGCTGCCGCAGCAGGAGTCCACCTCTCCGACGTGCCGTCGCCGCTCGGTGCGGCCGGCGGCGACAACTCGCTCGTCGGTCGTATCCGCCAGGACCCGGGAGTTCCCGAAGGACGCGGTCTCGCACTGTTCGTGTCGGGCGACAACCTCCGAAAGGGCGCTGCGCTCAACACGATCCAGATTGCCGAGCTGCTGGTTTAGGCTCCGTTTCCCCGCGGACGTAGCGGATATCGTCGTCTGGAGTGGATTTCCGCTACGTCTGCGGGTTGGGAGGAACCGAGACGGCAGCCGCCGCCTCGACGATGATCGCCCGCATGGCGGCCTCGGCGGCCACGGGATCGCCGAGCCGGATGGCCCGCGCGACATCATCATGCAGCGCAATGGCTTCCGGGTTCGGACGGTCCGGCATCATGCCGTGATGCGTCCGACCGGCCAGGACCTCGTGGACGACCTCGGCGAGCGCGCGGAACATCTCGTTCCCGCTGGCCTCGAGAAGCGTCCGATGGAACACCTTGTCGGCCAGTAGGTAAGCCTCCAGGTCGACGCTGCGACCGTGCACCGCCATGTCGGACACCGCCGCCGCCAGGATTCGGCACTGATGCTCGTCGGCGCGTTCGGCGGCCAGCGCCGCAGCCACCGGTTCGAAACCGCGCCGCAGTTCCGACAGTGTCAGCAGGAAGTCGGTGCGTTCGGCGCCGTCGAGCCGCCACCGGATGAGCTGCGGATCGAACACGCTCCACCGTGTCCGCGGCTGGATGGTGATCCCCACACGTCGTCGTGAGGCGACCAGTCCCATCGACTCGAGTACCCGGATCACCTCCCGGGCCACGGTGCGTGACACCCCGTACTGGGCGCAGATGGCGTCGAGGGTGATCACGCTGCCCGTCGCCTGCTCACCGGACACGATGTCGCGCCCGATCGCCGTGAGGATCTCGTCGTGTCGTGGCCCTGCCCCTGGTGTGTCCCGACTCACCGAATCATCTTCCCATTGATCCTCGGATCTGCCGAATATGCGTACTTATGGCGTCCGCATCTTGCAAAAGTATTACTATTGAGGCACTCTGTGTGACCAGCAGCACAACTGGGTTAGGAGCGGGTATGCAGTCACCTGTGGTCGTGATGGGTGTGTCGGGGTCGGGCAAGTCGACCGTGGGGGCGGCGTTGTCGCAGCGTCTGAGGGTTCCGTTCGCGGACGCCGACGACTTCCATTCGCCGGAGAACATCGCCAAGATGTCCGCCGGCCACGCGCTCGACGACGACGACCGACGGCCCTGGCTCGAATCGATCGGTCGATGGCTCACCGATCACGCCGACGGCGGCGTGATGAGTTGTTCGGCGCTCAAGCGCTCCTACCGCGATCAGCTCCGGTCCCACGAGCCGTCGGTCTTCTTCGTCCACCTCGACGGCCCGCTCGAGGTCATCGCCCGACGACAGGCCTCGCGTCCCGGCCACTTCATGCCGGCCGCTCTGCTGGAATCACAGTTCGCCACGCTCGAACCGCTCGACGACGACGAGCGAGGAGGCGTCGTCGACGTCGATCAGAGCGTCGACGAGATCGTCGACCAGTCGGTGTCCGCACTCGAGAACGGAGTGGACCGATGACAACCGCGCTCGCGAACCCGACGCTCACCTTCCTCGCCGCCGACACGGAGTTGCCGGAACCGGTGGCACCCGGATGGCAGTTGATCGTGGCCGCCCTGGCCGGCATCGCCGTGATCGTCCTGGCGATCACGCTCGCCAGGGTGCATCCGTTCCTCGCCCTCATCGGCGGCGCCGCGACCGTCGGAATCGTTGCAGGCGAATCGATTCCGACACTCCTGGAGTCCTTCACCGACGGCTTCGGCACCACGGCCGCGGGTGTCGGCATCCTCATCGCGCTCGGTGCGATGTTCGCCAAGTTGCTCGCCGACTCGGGCGGTGCGGACGAGATCGTCGACACCATCGTCGGACACGCCTCACCGCGGCTGTTGCCGTGGGCGATGGCGCTGGTCGGCGCGATCATCGGCTTGCCGATGTTCTTCGAGATCGGCCTCGTCCTGCTGATGCCGGTGATCTATCTCGTGGCACGGCGGTCGGGTCTGGGGCTCATCGTGATCGGTATCCCGGCCCTCGCCGGACTGTCCGCGATGCACGGGTTCGTCCCGCCGCACCCGGGGCCGCTGGTCGCCATCGACGCACTCGGCGCCGATCTCGGAACCACCCTCGCACTCGGTGTGCTCGTGGCGATCCCGACGATCGTCGTCGCCGGGCCGCTGTTCGGCACGCTCGCCGGACGCTGGGTGACCGTGCCCATCCCGGAGACCTTCGACGCCGACCCCGGCGATGGCCCGACGACCCGCCGGCCGAGCTTCGGGATCACGATGTTCAGCGTCCTGCTGCCGGTCGTCCTGATGCTGGGCAAGGCGCTCGCGGAGATCTTCGTCGAGGACGAGAACCAGCCGGTGCGCAAGGTCCTCGACGTGCTCGGCACCCCGGTCATCGCGCTGCTGATCGCCGTCGTCGTCGCGATGTTCACACTCGGCCGCGGCTCGGGGATGGATCGCGAGACGATCTCGAAGTGCACCGGAGCGGCACTGCCCGCGATCGCGGGCATCTTGCTCATCGTCGCCGCCGGCGGCGGGTTCAAACAGGTTCTCGTCGACACCGGGATCGGGACTCTGCTCGCGGACTGGGCCAAGGACGTCAACATCTCCGTGTTGCTGCTCGCCTGGATTCTCGCCGCACTCATCCGGTTGGCGACCGGCTCGGCAACGGTCGCGACGATCACCGCGTCATCGCTCATGCTCGGGTTGGTCGACGGACTCAGCTCCGGCGAGGTCTCGCTGGTCGTGCTGGCGATCGGGGCCGGATCGGTCTTCCTCTCACATGTGAACGACGCCGGATTCTGGCTGGTCAAGGAGTACTTCGGCATGACGGTCGGCCAGACCTTCAAGACCTGGTCGATGATGGAGACCGTGCTGTCGGTCACCGGACTGATCGTCGTCCTGCTGCTCGGACTGGTGATCTGACCACTGAGCGAGACCCCGGTCACCCGCCCAAGTTACTGTGCGGTAGCTTACCGACCATGAGACATATGCGGGGAATCTTCTCATCGGTCACAGGCGCGTCCACCAGCAGACTCCGGCGTCTGGGTGCAGTCGCCATCAGCGGTCTGATCGTCGGTGCGGCGGTGTCCATGACGCCGCCGTCCGCGTCGGCCGCCGGCGACTTCTACACGCCGCCGGCGACGTTCTCCGCTGAACCCGGCGCGGTCATCCGCAGTCAGCCCAGCCCGCTGCTGTTGCAGATCCCCGGTGTCAAGAACCAGTGGCCGGGTACGGCCACCCGGATCATGTACACCTCCCGGTATCAGGACGGCACGCCCGCCGCGGTGACCGGGACCGTCGTCGAACCGACCGCGCCGTGGAAGGGCAAGGGTCCGCGCCCGACCGTCGTGCTGGGGCCGGGCACCGTCGGCCAGGGTGATCAGTGTGCGGGCTCGAAGCTGATGAGCTTCCCGCTGAACATCGATCCGGCCAAGCCGAGCATCGCGGTCAACTATTCGGCACTGGAGATGAACCTCCTGCTGCTCAACGGTGTCCGGGTCGCGATGACCGACTACATCGGCATGGGTACCCCGGGGATCCACACCTACGTCAACCGTGCGGAGTCCGGACACGCCATGCTCGACGCCGCCCGCGCGGCACTGCACGTCGCCGGCGCGCCCGCGAACTCGCCGGTCGGCTTCTCCGGCTACTCGCAGGGTGGTGGCGCGGCCGCCTCGGCCGCCGAACTCGCCGCGACCTATGCGCCGGACCTCGACGTCAAGGCCACCTACGCCGGGGCACCTCCGGCCGACCTCGCCAAGGTCATCGACCGCATCGACGGGACATTCATCGTCGGCGGAATCGGCTATGCGATCAACGGGCTCACCGCCCGCTACCCGGCGCTACGTCCGATCCTCGATCGGGAGACCACTCCGGCCGGTCGACGGGTTCTCGCGCAGGTCGCGACGCAGTGCATCGGCGACACCGGTCTCGCCTTCGGATTCCAGCACACCACGCAGTGGACGCGCAGCGGTCAGCCGCTGTCGCAGGTGATCGCCCGCAACCCCGAGGCGAAAGCGGTTGTCGCCGAACAACGAATCGGCACGCTCAAGCCGAACGCGCCGGTCCTGCTCGAAGGCGGCATCAATGACGATGTCATCCCGTACGGTCAGGTCGATCAGCTCTACCGCGATTGGCGCGGCCAGGGAGCCGACGTCCGGATGGTGACCAACGGGATCCCCCCGATCTTCCCGGGACTCGTCGTGAACCACGCACTCCCGATGCTCACCACCCTGCTGCCGGCGACGAACTTCATCCTCGGCGAATTCTCGCGCTGACCCGGGTGGCGGCGCGACCGCTCGATCCGGATCGGCAGATGTGATGTGCTGTAGGTCGATGATGAGCGTTCGCGGATATCGGTGGCCGGCGATCGTGGTCGCGGTCCTGGTGGCGACGGGGGTTCTCGGCGGGATCGCGCAGGCCGCGCCGGCGGCTCCGGGACCGGCGACCGGGGTGGGCCCGACCGGCACCTCCCTGATGCACGGTGATCTGTGGTCGACGGATTCGACGTCGTTCCACGGCCCGGGTCGTACCGCGCGGCTGGCTACATCGTCCATTCCGGGTGGCGCCTGCGCCGCGACCTTCATCGGCCGGGATGGTTTCCCGGTGTCGTTGTGCACGCAGTTCATCGGTACGGCACCGGCCGCGTTCGCGGTTCCCACGGTGACGCTGTTCGATCCGGCCACGGCGGCGCCGCTGGCCCGGTTGCAGCTGACGAAGGGAGGCCTGCTCGGCGGTGTGTACGGCTACCTCGACGATCGTGACCGGGTCGTCGTCGCCGACGGTTCCGGATCGATCCTGCGTGTGGCACATCGAAAGTCAGGTGGCCGGTGGCAGATCGTCGTCGACGACCGGATCGACGTGTCGCACCGGATACCGAAGGGCGACGCGATCACGGGTCTGGCGCCCGACTTCGACGGACGGGTCTGGTTCGCCACCACCCAAGGGGTCGTCGGCACCGTGGATCGGGACAAGCGCATCCGGTCGACCCACCTGCCGCGAGGCGAGCGTCTCGGCAACGGGCTGTCCGTCCGGGCGTCGGGCGCCTCGATCCTCACCACCCACGCGCTCTACGAGATGCGGGCCGACGCCGACGGCGTTCCCCACGTGATCTGGCGCCGCGCGTACGACCGCGGTCAGGCCCGCCGACCGGGCCAGCTGACGTGGGGATCGGGTACGACGCCGACCTACTTCGGGCCCGGCGGCGACGGTTGGGTCGCGATCGTCGACAACGCCGCACGGCCGCAGCTCATCGTCTACGACAGCGACACCGGATCGACCGTCTGCCGGATGCCGGCCTTCGTGCGGTCGGGGCAGGGAACGGAGAACTCGCCGATGGCGTGGGGCAATTCCCTGGTCATCCCCAGCACCTACGGCTACCAGTACCCGCCGATGGCGGTCGACGGCCCCAGCGTGCCGGGCAACGCCCCCTTCGTCGGCGGCAGCACCCGGATCGACGTCTCGACTCAGGGCTGCCGGCGGATCTGGGAGAACGGCGACCGCATCGCGACGCTGCCGCGACTGTCGCGCGCGGACGGTCTCATCCACGCCCTCGGTTACGGCCCGTACCGTCCGGGCGGAATCCAGCAGATCGGGCCGATCGATTACGTGGCAACGGATTTCGCCACCGGAAAGCGTGTCAGGACACTGCGGGTGGGTGAGGGGCCGGTCGACGAACCGCTCGAACTGACCGGCACCATCGGTCGCGACGGCACGCTGTGGCAGGCGACCGTCGGCCGGATGCTGAAGATCACGCGGTGACGAGCGACTCCTCGGGCACGCCCGCGTGAGCAGAACCGGCCCGCGGAAACCGGCCGCCTTGCACGACGGTGCGACAATCGGTGACATGACCGAACCCGCCGACGACGCCGATCGAATCCCCACCCAGGCCGAACTGGATGCGGAGGATCTGGCGGCCATCGCGCGCAGGTCGAAGGATCGCGACGAGGCGAATCTCTATCCGGAACGGTTCGACGACCCGGGACCGCCGCCGGCCGCACTCGTGCTGCACGCGCGGGTCGCGTGGTGGGGTGCCGCGCTCACGGGCCTGGTCAGCGCTGGATACGGCTTCGTGAGCATGTCGACGATCACCGACCTGCTGCGCGCGAGATTACTCGAGGGGGTCGTCGACGATCCGCGCAACGCGAGCCCGGCGGATCGGGTCGATTCGCTTGCCGGGTTCTTCCCGCCGTTCATGCTGATCATGATCGTCGTGTTCCTCGCCGTCGAGTACGCGCTGCTCGTCGCCGCCGCCAACCAGCACAGTCGCAACTGTCGCAACTTCTTCCTCTCCGCCGTCGTGGTGAATCTGCTCTGCATACCGATCGGCATCGACCTGCTCTTCGACTACCCCGCGGTACCGTCGGCGATCGCGGTGCTGGGCTGGGTGCAGTTCGGTCTGCTGGTGGTCGCCGCACTGATGACGTTGCGACGATCGGTCAATCAATGGTTGCCGGTGTCCACACGGATGCGTCCGACAAGGATGCTGCGCGCGAGGTGATCTCGATACGGCGCCTCGCTGCGCTCGGTGCCTACTCGATCAGCGGCCGGGTGGTGCGGGGCGGTTCCCGAAGCTGGTCGAGTAGCGAGCGAGCCCCAAAGGGCGAGCACGCGTATCGAGACCACGCCTCACCCCAGCGCCGCCAACTCCTTCGTGAACTCCACCTCGTCGATCCGCGTGCTGCGGCCGTCGTCGACGACGATCTCGCCGCCGACCATCACGGTGTCCACGATCGATCGTGATCCCGTGGTCAACAGCGAGGCGCCGGGGTCGCGGACGGGCAGTGTCGCGTAGTCGCGGTCGAACCGGATGACGGTCAGGTCCGCGGGCCCACCGACGGCGATCCCGCCGACGACCTCGGGCAGGCCGAGCGTCGCATTGGCGCCACCGCAGGCGATGTCGAGCATCTCGCGGTATCCCAACAGGTCCGCCCGACGGTGTGCGGCGCGCTGCAGATAGGCGGCGATGCGCATCGTCTCGAACATGTCCTGCGTGTCGTTGCTCGCCGCGCCGTCGACGCCGAGGCCCACCGAGAGCCCGAGGCCGAGCATCGCCGGCACCGGTGCGATGCCGCTGCCGAGGCGCATGTTCGACAACGGGTTGTGCGAGACCGCGACTCCACGCTCGTGCAGGATGCGCCGGCCGGCGGCGTCGAGCTCCACGCAGTGGACGGCGAGGACGCGATCCCAGAGGAAACCGTTGCGATCGAGATGCTCGAGGGCACCGACGCCGACGTGTTCGCGGCACATCACGTCGTCGGTGGCGGTCTCCAGCAGGTGGATGGAGACCGGGAGGTCGCGCTCCTGCGCGAAGGCCCGGATCGTCGCCATCCCGGCGTCGGTCACCGACCGCGGATTCGGCACGGCGAGAGCGACAGCGATCCGCGTGCCACCGACCAGTTCTCGCAGGCCGTCGACGTGGTCGAGGACGTCTCCCAGCGGTTGCATGAGCCGGGGCTCGAATCCCCACTTTCGCGTCGCATCCGGCCGATCCGCCACACCTCGCCCGAGGACAGCGCGAATCCCGGTGTCCCGCAATGCCTGGACGACCGCAGCGTGGACCTCGTCGGACGGATGCGGCCACATGTGTTCGACGACGGTGGTCGTCCCGGACCGCAGCGCCTCCAGGCATGCGGACACGGCTGCGAGGTACGCGCGTTCCGGGGTGATGGCCACCGATTCCTCGGCGACGGCGAGCAGCCACTCGAGCAACGGTGTGCATTCGGCGATGCCACGCATCAGCGACTGCTGGAGATGTGTATGGGTGTTGACGAAACCCGGGATGACGAATCCGCTTGCTGCGTCAGACGGATGCGCGGTGTCGACGATCGCGACGATCACGCCGCCGACGACGCGCACATCCTGATGGGCCCGCCACCGACCGCCGGTGTAGACGGTGACGTCGGCCAGGGTCGTCGGCGGAATCGTCGATGACGTGTCGTCGGGAAGCTCTGAGATCGACATGGCGTCTACTTCGCGAAGTTCGCGGCGATGCGCTGCGCGATGTAGTCGGCGGCGGTGATCGGTGGATAGGTGCGGCGAGCGCTCTCGATGGTCACGTCCATGTCGGCCTGGGCGAAGTACGCGATCGTGTACCGCGGGCCGCTGTACTCGCCACGACGCGGAGCGCGGACACGGTGGAAGTTCGACGGCAGCCGATCGTCCGACCATCGCATCAGCATGTCGCCGATGTTGCAGGTGATGGCGTCGTCGGATGGTTCGATCGGCGTCCACGCCTGACCGTCGGCCTCGGCACCCGGGAGTACCTGCAGCCCACCTTGTCCGGATCGCTGGAACAAGAGGGTCAGCACGTCGAAGTCGGTGTGTGCTCCCGCACGCCAGACGTTGGGCTCGTCGAGGAGGTCGTCCGGGAAGGCGTAGTAATGCAGTAGGCGGAGCGTGCTCTGGTAGGCGGCCGACGCGGGGTCGTGGGCGCGGGCGAAAAAGTCGCGGGCGAGTCCGAGTCGGTCGGCGAAGCAGCTGAGCAGATCCATCGCGAGCTGATGGCATCGGGACTCGAAATCCTCGATGGTGGAGCGGAATCCCGCAAGTTCCCCCTCGGCGGGCCACAGCCCCTCCATCCGTGGTCGGGTGAACTGGTAGGACTCCTTCTGATCGGGAGTGCCGACCGACGGACGGACCTGGGTCATGCACTCCCACCCCGCGTTCTGGCCCTTCTTCAGCGGATACTGCTCTTTGACCTGCCGAGGGAGCGCGAAGAACCGGGCGGACATCTCGAAGGCGTGATCGACGGCGAGCAGATCGATTCCGTGGTCGATCACCTGGAAGAAGCCGATATCGGTTGCTGCGGACCAGAGTTCATCGGCTACCTGCTCACGACGGTGCTCCAGATCGGCGAGACTGATCCGTCGGACCTCGCGCTCGGTGGTCTCGGTGCCGGGGCCACCCATCGAGGCCTCACGGTCGAGTTCGGTCATGGTGTGGGCGCGGCTACCGGAAATGGCGTCGGACATGTGTTCTCTCCATGGTGATGAGGCCGCATGCGCTTTTCGACGCGATGCCGGGAGAGCGGTCATCGCGGACGCGAACAGACGGACTCTTGCCGACTGCTACACACGAACTCGTGGTCTCGAGGATAGGGGACGTGCTCGTGCGCCGCGACTCGAACCCTGGTGAGGGAGGTTTGCCTCATTTTTCTGGAATTCTTCCAATAACTGGAACTATTCCAGAAATGAGGCTACCGTGGAGTCATGCAGGATCCCGACACGTTCCATCGACAGCTCCGAGAGGCGGGCATGCGCGTCACGGCCCCGCGGCTCGCGGTGCTGGAGATCCTGCATGCCCACCCGCACTCGACCGCGGATGTCGTTGCCGCGGGCGTCCGAACACGTCTGGGCGGCGTCTCCACCCAGACCGTCTACGACGTCCTGCGGGCCTGCTCCGAACGGGGATTGCTGCGTCGGATCGAGCCTGCCGGTTCACCGGTGCGGTACGAGACCCGAACGGGAGACAACCATCACCACCTCATCTGCCGGGCGTGCGGCGCGATCGTCGACATCGACTGTGTCGTCGGCGAGGCGCCCTGCGTCGTCCCTGATCGCGATCACGGGTACCGCGTCGACGAGGCAGAGGTGACGTTCTGGGGTGAGTGCCCATCTTGTCTGCGAAAGACGCAGGCGGACAGATGAACAGGACGCCAGGGAGATGTTCGGCATCGGCTTCGGATGTCGAACGCGACTACGCAGCACCATGATCGGAGCGGAAAGGGCACCCTGGGCGACGACCGTCACAGCGGAATCGGAAATGACCGCCGGTCAGAAATCGTTGAAACAGGCGAGAGTTCGCCGACAAACCAGAACAACCACACTGAACGTCGAGGAGTGAACGATGGCAATCGATCCCGCATACACGATCTCGTCCACAGCATCCGGCGGAGGCCGCGACGGACAGGTCGTCTCCGACTCCGGACAGATCGATCTCGACCTGCGCCCACCCAAGGAGATGGGCGGCAGCGGTGAGGGCAGCAATCCCGAGGAACTCTTCTCCGCCGGCTACGCTGCGTGCTTCCTCGGCGCCTTGCGCGCCACATCCAAGCAGGCCGGTGCGCCCGTCCCCGAGGACTCGACGGTCACGGTGACCATCGGCATCGGCAAAGACGAATCCGACGGTGGGTTCGCGCTGGTCGCGACCATCGAGTCCTACATCCCGGGAGTCGACGAAACCACCGCGAAGCAGCTCGCCGAGCAGGCTCACCAGTTCTGCCCGTACTCCAAGGCCACCAAGGGAAACATCCAACACACCATCGCCGTTCGGG
The DNA here is from genome assembly GCF_030315685.1 of Gordonia sp. ABSL11-1. Classification (GTDB taxonomy): domain Bacteria; phylum Actinomycetota; class Actinomycetes; order Mycobacteriales; family Mycobacteriaceae; genus Gordonia. Next base: position 167,030 of record NZ_JASXSI010000013.1, read on the forward strand.
TCTGACCCGGACGCAACCGCGCACAGCCCGCGCAGAGAGGAGTGGCGCCATGGCCACCAACACCCCCATCACCAGCACCCTCACCGAGGAGCAGAAAGCCGTCACCGGACAGGCACTGCAGGACACCCTGGTCGATCTGATCGACCTCAGCCTGATCGCCAAGCAGGCGCACTGGAACGTCGTCGGACGTCAGTTCCGTTCCGTCCACCTCGAACTCGACGAGCTGGTCGCCGTCAGCCGTGAGTTCACCGATGCCGCCGCCGAGCGTGCGACGGCCATCGGGGTCAGCCCCGACGGCCGGGCCGAGACCGTCGCGAAGACCGCGCACACCAAGGGTTTCGGCGAAGGCTGGACCGATGACGCCGACGTCGTCACGTCGATCGTCGAGAACCTCAAGGCCGTCATCGCCGGTCTTCGCGAGCGGATCGACACCACCGAGAAGGCCGACCCCGTCACGCAAGACCTGTTGATCGGGTTCGCGTCCAAGCTCGAGCAACTCCACTGGATGTGGCAGGCGCAGGTCGCCTGACCGCCTGACCCGAGTTCGCGACCGCCGGTCCCGGTCGCATGGCCGACAGCCCCGGCCACCGACACGCGCCGTCCGACCCGCACATCATCGTGCAGGTTCGGGCGGCGCGTGTTGTCGTCGGCGGGGGTCTCCGGCGCCGGTTGCTCATGTGACCGGGCGCACTCCGACGAGATCGCCGGATGTAGCGTGTCAGCGTGGACAGTTGGGGAGCAAGTGTGGGGCTGGGACTTCTCGCGGCGGCCATCGGCGTCGTCGCGTTCGTGCGATACCGCGAGCGGGAGACCGCGTCGCTGCACCGTGACGTCACCGTGGCGCGTGAGCTCCGCGAACTCGCGGCGGGCGACGACGTCCGGATCGCCGCGGTCGATGAATTCGAGCTGGCCATCTATCAGCGACTCTTCTACGCATCCGTCGTCGGGCCGCGCGTTCGCAGCGCCGCGTGGTCATTGCTCGGTGCCGCGCTGGCGCTGACCGCAGCCCTCGCGACCACCGACGTCGGAGGAATCCTCGGCACGGTGGTGCACATCGTGGCGGTCGTCGTCGGCGCAGTGTTCGGTGTGTCGACCCTGTTCTTCACCGGGCTGGCCGTCTTCCATGCCGCGACCACTCCGCGGGTCTCGTTCGCGGAGTCGTACGGGGTGGAGTCGGACGACTGAGCGTTGTGGGGTGTGATCTCGATACGCGGCCTCGGTCGCTGCCGGCGGTCGTTACTCGATCAGCAGGAGGATGGTCGCTACACACGCTGATCGAGTGCCCGCGCGAGCGAAGCGAGCCGGGTGTATCGAGATCAGGCCCACCTATCGCGCGAATCGTCGACGGTAGGTGGTCGGCGACACGCCGACGGTCGCGTTGAAGTGGTGGCGGAGCAGGGTGGCGGACGCGAAGCCCACCTTCCCCGCGACGTCATCGACCGGCAGATCGGTCGATTCGAGCAGCCGCCGCGCATGCAGTACCCGCTGCTCGGTGAGCCATTTGTGGGGTGAGATGCCGACCTCGTCGACGAACCGCCGGGCGAAGGTGCGCGTCGACATGTGCATGCGGCCAGCGAGGGCGTCCACCGAGATCTCGGTGTCGAGATTGCCGATCATCCATTCGAGGACGCCGGCGAAGCCGTCCGAGTCGCATTCGGGGATCGGAGCCTCCACGAACTGCCGCTGACCGCCGTCCCGATGGGGAGGCACCACCATGCGGCGTGCGATCCGGTTGGCGACTTCGGGCCCGAACTCCTCGCGGACAAGATGCAGCGCGGCGTCGATGCCGGCCGCGGTCCCCGCGCTCGTCGTGATCGGGCCGTCGTCGACGAACAGCACGTCGGTGTCGACGATCGCGTCGGGATACATCCGTGCGAGCTTCGAGCCGTACCGCCAATGAGTCGTGCACCGGCGACCGTCCAGCAGTCCGGCCGCCGCGGCCGCGAACGCCCCCGAGCAGACGGTGAGCACCCGGCCGCCGTTGTCGACGACAGTGCGCAGCGCGTCGAGGACCTCGGGCGGGAAATCGGGGTCGGTACTGCCGCCGGGGATGGCCACCAGATCGGCGTCGAGGCACTCGGAGAGCGCGTGCGGCGGAACGACGAACGCGCCGTTCCCGATGTCCAGCGGGACGCCTGGTTGAGGGGAGCAGATGAGGAACTCGAACGCGGGGACGCCGTCGTCGGTGCGATCGAGGCCGAACACCTCGTTGATCACGCCGAACTCGAACAGCGCGACCCGGTGATAGAGCAGCACCGCGACCTTGTTCAGCATGAAACCCAGTATGGCAGAAAATTTGCGAACAATGTCATCAGCGCCACTGGTGGCGGGATATTGACGGAGAAATAATTTCTGTCATGAACACCATCATCCTCGTCACACTCCTCGTCGCCATCGTCCTGCCGGCCGCGCTGATCGTCTACCGCGCCGATCGGCGCACCTCGCACATCCCACGCGTTCCCTTCGGTTTCGGTGCCGACGCCGATCGCATCCACGATGAACTGGTTGTCCTCAACCTGCGGCGTCGCGATTGCGCGTGACGTCCGATCTGTCGGTCTTGCACCGACATTCGTGGCTGTTAGGTTGGGCCCCGACCGGCAAGGAGTCGTCATGCACACATCAGTGGTGCACCAAGGGGGCAACCGTTCGGATGTCGCGCAATCGCGTGTGGTCGGCGCTGGCAGTTCTCGTCGTGGTCGCCGCCCTCGCCGCGGTCCTGTCCGCGGTGGTGCGGTCGTCGAGCCCGTCGTCGGCAGCGCAACTCCGTGAGGGCAGCGCAGCCGTCGTCGACGGGCCGGACCGCGCCGACGGTGTGCTGGTGAGCAGCACACTGTTCGGCCGATCCGATGAGGCGATCGTCGTCACGCCCGCTGCCGGTGCGCAGGGTTGGGACCGTGCGCGCACACTTGGCGAGGAACACCAGACACCGGTCTTCGCGCTCGACGACGCCGACCGCGCCGAGGTGGCCCACGAGATCGGCCGCCTGGGTGTGACCACGGTTTACGTGATCGGGGATACCTCGGCAGCCGGTGGGCTGGGCGCGGCGCGGATCTCACCGGACACGGCCGCGATGTCGGGGCAGCGCGCATCGCAAGCCGGCACATCGATCGCCTTCCTGTCGGATGCTGCCGGTCCCGATGCCGAGGTCACTGCCCACGCAGCGGGTGCGCGGGTCGTCCGGGTCCCGGCCGACGACCCGCGGGGCACCGGCGAATCGGTCCGCGTTCTCCGCGATCACCCGACCGCGGCCGTCCGTGCGTTCGGCGCCGGATTCGGGAGCAGTGACGAGTTCGCGGACCGCGTGCACACCGCTCGGACGCAGACCGAACTCCCCGGCGGTGGTCAGATCGTCTTCCCGGGTCGTCAGATCGTCGCCCTCTACGGGTCGCCGGGGTCGCCGACGCTCGGGCCGCTGGGTGCCCAGGACATCCCGGCCTCGATCGATCGCGTCAAGAAGCTCGCCGCCGAGTATCAGCCGTACAGCCGGGTTCCGGTCGTACCGGCGTTCGAGATCATCGTGACGGTCGCGTCGCCGGAACCCGGTCCGGACAACAGCTATTCGAGCATGGTCGATCCCGCTCGCATACGCCCCTGGGTCGACGCCGCACGCGCCGCGGGGGTCTATGTCACCCTCGACCTGCAGCCGGGTCGCACCGACTTCCTGACCCAGGCCCGGCGCTACGCCGATCTGCTCGCCCAACCCCACGTCGGACTTGCGCTGGACCCGGAATGGCGACTGAAGCCGGATCAGGTGCATCTCACCCAGATCGGGTCCGTATCGGCCGACGAGGTCAACCGCACCTCGCAATGGCTGGCCGGATTCACTGCCGAGCGCGAGCTTCCGCAGAAGGTCTTCGTCCTGCACGAGTTCGACAGCGCGATGCTCGCGAATCGGGAGCGGATCGACACGAGTCATCCCGAGTTGCAGGTGCTCATCCATGCAGACGGGCACGGTGAACCACCCGTCAAGATGGGGACCTGGCAGCGGCTGGTCGCCGATTTGCCCCCGAATGTCTGGATGGGGTGGAAGAATTTCGACACCGAAGACCATCCGACGTTCACTCCCTCGCAGACCCTGCAGGTCCGCCCCCACCCGGTGTTCATCTCGTACCAATAGGAGGCGACGATGGCGGCGACGATCCGCGAACTGGCCAGATGTGTGGAACCCGCGGACCGCGGGAATCCGATCGAGATCCTGCAGGGGCAGGCGCAGTCGCGGGTGCCCGACCTGGTGCCGGTTCGCAACGCCCGGATGTCGGCGACTCCGTTCACCTTCTATCGCGGTGCCGCCGCGGTCATGGCCGCCGACCTGGCCGCCGTCCCGCACTCAGGGGTGATGACACAACTGTGCGGCGACGCCCACCTGAGCAACTTCGGCGTCTTCAACACGCCGGAACGTCGGATGATCTTCGACCTCAACGACTTCGACGAGACCGCTCCCGGCCCATTCGAATGGGATGTGAAGCGTCTGGCGGCCAGTTTCGCGGTCGCCTCCCGCGGCAACGGATTCGATGCCGAGGCCACCCGCGCACACGCCCGTGAGGTGGCGCGGGCCTATCGAAAACGCATCCGTGCGAGTACGGAACTTACCACGATGGACTGTTGGTACTCGCGGATCGACGTTCAGGAGGTCCTGGGGAAGGTTGGATCGAAGCTCGATACCTCGACCGAGGAGCGGACCGTACGCCAGTTGCGAAAGGCCCGACATCGGGACAGCGCGCAGGCGGTCGCGAAACTCTGTGAGATCGAGTCCGACGGCAACGTGCGCATTCGCAGCGACCCGCCGTTGCTCGTCCCCATTCATGAACTGTTCCCCAGCGAACGGGCGGAAGTCGTAGAGGAGCTTATCGGCGAACGACTGCGCGAGTACCGCGCGATGCTGCCGGACTACATCCGGGCGCTGTTCGACCAGTTCACCCTCGTCGACGTTGCACGGAAGGTGGTCGGTGTCGGTAGCGTCGGTACCCGTGCGTGGATCGTCCTCTTCCACGGCAATCGCGCAAAGGATCCACTGTTCCTGCAGGTGAAGGAGGCGCAGCGCTCGGTACTCGCCGATCACGTGCCTGCTCGGCAATACCCGAACCAGGGACAACGTGTCGTCGAGGGGCAGCGGCTGTTGCAGGCGGCCAGCGACCTGTTCCTCGGATGGACCACCGGCCTCGACGAGAACGGCGAGAAACGCGATTTCTACGTCCGTCAATTGCGCGACGGAAAAGGGTCGGTGGTGATCGAGGCGCTTGCTCCGGCGGACATGACGTTGTACGCGAAATTGTGCGGACGCGCACTCGCCCATGCCCACGCCCGGACCGCGAGTCGACTCGAGATCGCCGATTACCTGGGTAGTGAGAAAGGCTTCCCGGATGCCATCGCCGATTTCTCGATCGCGTACGCAGACCTCACCGACAGTGACCATCGGACGATGCTGACTGCGATCGAACAGGGGAGACTCGAAGTTCACGAGTTGACGTGACCGTCGTGGAGATCCGTTCACGAGCCGGTGTCGGTGATTATCGTGAACATTCGGCCAATTCGATAGCAATTCGATCCCGTTCCCGGTGTGGTCGCGAAACAATTCGCGACGGCGAGCCCCATTCGCGCTATGTTCTCGTCTGAACAGATTCCGTCGGGAGAATCTGTCGCGGGATCGGGGGTCCACAGATGAGGTCGTCGCAACGGCAGACCCCGGCGACCGTTCATGCTGGCACGACGACCGCACCGGACTTGCCGCCGGCTCCCGGGCCGGACCGTGACACGCGACTCGCGGCGATTCTCGACGATGCGGTCGACTGCCCCGCTGCCGTCGTCCTGGTCAGTGCCCCGGGTCGACGGTGACGTGGCGGGCCGGTGCCGGGTCTCCAAGCTCGACGCGCGATATCAGCTGGGAGAGCCTCGACGCCGTCGAGGTCGACGACATCCGACGTCGCCTCGACACGGCGCACCCCCGCGTGGACGACGGTCGTGCGCCGCGCCCCCGTGATGGTGCTGACCGCGGCGCTCGCCGATGCCGTCGCCCGCGACGTCGGCACCTTCGGTCACGTCGAGAGTTTTTGCGGCGGCGTATCTCGCGGTCGCGCGGGACCGGTGGGCGTCTCGGCAGGTCCATCTCACTGTCTCGGAAATCCGGGTGCTGACGTTTCTGCCGTCGGGCCAGACGGCGGAGGAGATCGCCGACGTGTTGTCGGTGTCGGTCAACACCGTGAAGACCCACATGCGCACCATCTATCGGAAACTCGGGGTCGGTGCCCGGCGCGACGCGGTGTCGGCGGCGCGCGCTGCGGGTCTGCTCTGATCGTTCTCAACCGCAACCCGACTCGGCGGATAGCCACCCTGACTCTCTGACATCACCCCGGAAACAAAGCGGGTGATGCCATCGATACGGGGTGCTGCGATCACACCGACGCTCAGGGGTTGCGACGGAACTCGAGCAGGGTGAGCCCGAGCGAATCGAGTCGCGCGATCACGCCGCGGGCCGCGGCCGTGTCCGGTAGTTCGCCGGAAAGCTCTGTCGTCGTGCGGCGGTCGTCGTGCAGGGCGACGAGCTTCGGGAAGCTGGCCAGGACGCGGTCGGACAGCGCCCCGTCCACCAGGAACTCGTACTCGTGGCGATCTATGCGCTCGTCCGCCGATCGTGATCGTGTCGTGCTGTTCGGAGTCAGCGTGCTCGTCGCGACTGGCGGGCGACATCATCCGTGGCGGATGAAGATGGCAGGGGAGGACAGGTTTCACGGAGCCGACGCGTGATCGCGCCGTCGGATGAGGGCCGAACCTCCGATGCCGACCACCGCGGCGACGACGAGTCCCAGCACGGTCTCGGACACCCGTTCGGTCAGGCGCCCGGTGGCCTGCGCCGGGTCCGGATAACTCAGCATCAGGATGACCAGGAACGTGGTGAACGTCGGCAGGATGTACCAGCGGCTCCCGCGGGTCGCGGCCGCCGCCACCAGCGCAACCGCGACGGCCACGGCCACGGCCCAGGGGGCGACGCCGAGTTCGACGAGACCGGTCGCGGCCGATGCCCCGACGAGTACGGACACGAAGCGTCCCATCGTCCGCCATTGCTGTAGGAGGGCGTCGGGGCGCATGACGAGAAGGGCTGCCGCGCAGGCCCAGCCGACATGATCGAGGTCCAGGAGGAATCCGATCGTGGCCGCGACGAGGCCGACGAGACCCACCAACACCCCGTAAGGGATCCCCGGCAGCGCCGTCGGTGTCACCGGGCCGTCGGCGGGTTCGGCCAACCAGTGTTCCGGCAGTGCGACAGCGACAGCGAAGGTGATCACACCGCCCGCGATGAACAGGCCGGTGATCGTCACGCCCGTGCGCCAGCCGTCGAGGCTGAGCCCGATACCCACCAGCGGCGGCGCCAGGATGATCAGCAGCAAGGCCAGTCGGGGACGGTGCAGGCGCGGTCCACCCCAGGTCGCGACCACGGGCAGAAGGAACATCGTCGTGCAGGCGAGGACGGGCCATGGCGAGACCGTGGCGCCGACGGTGATGGGAACGCCCAGGATCAGTGATGCCGCCAGGATGAGCACCCTCCGACGACGATCCCGCGGAATCCCGATGACCAACGACGGGATCATCCCGACGCCGAGAACCACGCCCGAACGGACATCTACCAACCCGGTGACGAGCACGGCCGGCGTCGCGGCGACGAGGCCGGCCAGTGCCGGGAGCCAGCGCCATACGAGCAGCGGGGGTACGGCGACGGTCACTGTGCAGACCTTATCCGAGATGGACCGACCGAACTCTCGTCAGCTGCCGCGTCACGTTGGTCGCGCCGGACAACTTCACCCGCGGCGGGTGATGGCGGCGCGACGCCGGGCACGAGTCACCGGTGAACTGTGCTCTGACCGTTTCGTCGGGCTGTGGGCGCCGCAGGTCGGAGTAATCCGGACAGTTGATCAGATGGCAGACGACGTGCGGTCCGTGGCGGCGCAGGCGGCGGTGCGACCCTGGTGGCCAAGGCACGTCCGGTGAACCGTCCTGGGGTCTGGTGGAGACCGTGAACACACCAAGAGAAGGTCATGGCTGTGAGGAAGTAC
>NZ_JASXSI010000014.1 GCF_030315685.1 Gordonia sp. ABSL11-1
GATCATCATGTGCTCCCTACAGCCGACGGTCGTGTTCTCTAGGCGTACCAGGCGACAGTACGTGTACGCGTGTGTTCGGGAGTTACGCAGCCGCGTGCGTGTTGTCGTTCACGCAGAGGACACGAGTCGTGCTCGATCGGCGGTCCGCTAGGTTTGACGGGTTGTCGACGTCGAGGGGGGTTCGATTCGTATGCGCAAGATGTGTGCGGTGGTTGTCGCGGTCGTGGTTGGTGCGTTGTCGTTGCTGGGGGCGGGGAGTGCGGTCGCGGAGCCGCAGTTGGACCGGATCACAATCCCCAGTGACAATTTTGGAACGGTCGGTGATCACGACTCGTGTCGTGGTGCCCTCCGTGTCGGAGCGATTGCGCCGAAGGGCAAACGCGGAACCATTCGAATAACAGTGACATCGTATGGCTTCGTCGGGAATGGTGCGGGATGGGCCAAGAATCCGAAATGTCGATTCTTGCTGCGCCTCACGCAGTGGAGCGCGAAGTATCCCGTCGGTCGCGAGAGCTTCCACCCTGTGGCCTTTGGACCAAAGCGCGGCGAGAAGTTTGTCCGAGAATTGTCCCCGGGTTCCGGTCTTGGTTCGTTCAATGTTGCTACGTATGCCGTCAATAGTCCCGTCCAGATCCCTCAGTCGTATGGCGGTACCGGGTTCGTGGCGATGGTGCCCTGAGCCTCGAGAATCCAGGAAGGCTCACATGTGATGAGGAACACGTCGGTCCAGCCTGAATTTAGGATGCCGCGACTGCCGACGATGCCTGAGCCGGGAGCGACTGGACTACCACGCATACGTTGAACTGCGGGGACGGGTTCATCGTGAACAGGCGGAACGCGATTCCACCAGCCGCGAGAACGGTATTGGCACGGAAGGTTCCTGGGATGAGCCTCCCCGGAAGCGGAAAAATTTATTCAAGCGACCGACATCTCAGGTGCGCTTCGACGTATTGGAGGCCTTCACCTCGAGTTCTGATGTGAATGGCAGACGGAGCTTCGGATAGTCTGCTGCCAGCATTGTCGGGGTGCAGCGCGGGAGGGTGCTGCTGTTCAGGGGTGAGGGAATGACTTCGGGGGGATGTTCAGCTCTGTGTGCGATCTCTGATGTCTGCCTGCGGAACGCTCGCTGTCGTCGAGCAGTGGGAGGAGATCGGTGATGTCGCGCGGGACGGTGTGGTTCGACGACATTGCCGCCTGGCCATCGTCGGATGACACTCCCGCTTCCGAGCTGGCCCGCGCGTTGGCTGCGGAGCGACTGATCTCGAGGATCCAAACTCCGACCGAGCACGAAGCGCCGGTCTTGCAAGCCAACGTCCTGCCATCGCCAATGGATTTCGCCGACGCGGCATCCGAGGCCGACGATTCCGATCCCTTCGAGCAGATGCGGCTGCGTCCGAGTGCCAGCGACGGATCGGGAACTCGACGATTGTGGAAGGACCACAAGAGTCCGATCCTTGGCGCGGCGGCCACTGCTGTTGTCGTGGGGATCGCCGCTATCATCGCGGTCACGCAAATGTCGGATGGTAGTTCGCAACCCGAGGATCGGGCAATTCAGTCAGCCGCACCGACGTCGTCAACCCCGTCGGATCCGTGCCCGACAATTGTGGACGGTGCCGTGACAACAGGCCACGGTTCCGGCGACCAGAAGTCCGGTGCTGGAGCCATTCTTGCCTTCAACCACGCTTACTACATCGAGCGATCCGCCGCTGCGGCGCGAGCAGTCGCCGCGCCCAACGCCGTGGCGACCGCCGACGTGATGCAGAAATACATCGACCAGCGTCCGGCAGGTACACAACATTGCCTGTCGATCACCGACCGTGGCCGTGGGACGTACTCCGTTGTCCTGACCGAGATCCCGCCGGAGCCGGGTGCCCAGCCGATCGTCTACCGACAGACGATCAAGACCATACAGTCCCGGGGGAAGACCTGGATCGCCTCGATCGCATCCGAGGGATAACCCGCAGCACAACGACTTCCGTCCTCCGCGAGGAGGCATGACCGAGAGGAACGACCACCATGACGCAGCCCGCCCAGCGAGCCAGACACCGCCACAGCCAGTGCGACGACCGACGCACACCTTTCCTGATGACGATGACATCGGCGGCGTTGGCCGCGTCCATTGCCGCCGGAATCGGCGCGGGCGCAGCACAAGCCGTGCCCGAGCAGGGTGGGACGAGTCCCAGCGACACCGCGCCTCAGCAAGGCGGAACAAGTCCGACCCCGAGTCCGGGCTCGCCGGAACAGGGCGGCACCACACCCACTCCCCAACCCGAGGTGGCGCCGATCTATTCGCCGGGTCCAGGCTCGATTCCGGGACCGCCGCAGGAAGCCCCGTACCAGCCGTATGTGGAGCCGGGCTCCTACACCGCGCCGTCGTACGACAACGCCTACAACCCGGTGCCGAATCGGCCGCTCACCGCGCCGAAGCCGACGGCGCCGGTGCGCCCGATCGCGCCGCCGCCGGAGAAGATCCGTGTGGGCAACTTCGTCACCGACATCCCGAAAGGCATGTCCGACAAAGACGTCAACTCCGTCAACGCGTGGTCGGCATACGGCGAGGCCAAGATCGCGCAGGGACTGATCTCGGTCGGTGTGCCCCAGGATGAGGCGTCGCGGCAGGCGGCATCGACGATCATCGGTGTGATGACTGGCGGGACCGCGGGAGCGGTCACGTTGGGGATCCCCGCGGCGGTTCTCGGGGCTGCTGGGGGTGCGGTGATCGGAACCGGAGTGGGCGCCATCGCCGGAGGGATCTACAACGGGGCCACATTCATTTGGCTTGGACCCATGACACCCCAATGGGGGGTGATGGTAGGCCTCGGCGCCGCCGCCGGCGCCGGCATCGGGCTCGCAGCAGGCGGAGCGATTGGAGCCGTCGGCGTCGGAGCCGCCGGTGCCGCCCTCGGTGCCGCAATCGGCGGAACCGCGGGAGGCGCACTCGCCTACGCCCTCGGCGCCGGCGATCCCGGCGCAAATCCACGCGAGCCGTGGAAGCAGGGAAAGCCGAACGCCCCCAGAGCGGAGCCACTTCCGAATCCCGATGGCAACCAGTTCGAGTACAAGTTGTCGGCCGACGACGCGAAGAAGGCCGGTCTCCCGGGAGTCGAGTACATCGTCAACAAGCGCGGCGATGTGAACGTCGAAGTTGGCGGATGGAAGGCGAACTGGAGCGTCGGGCAGGCCCTGGCGCCGTACGCTGTTCTCGGCGGCGGAGCCAAGAACGGTGAGAAGTCCGCGCGCGACTTCACCAAGCAGCGCAGTGGTCAGCTCGAGTCGGCTGTCCACGGTGGGCAGGTCAACTGGCCGCAGGAGTCCGCCCCGACCCGCTGATCTCCACGGTCGGTCCCACTAGACTGGCGCGGTCGCCGGAACCGATCGAGATCGAGAGTGATGATGAGCGAGGATGCACAGGGGCAGGCCGGTCCCATCCATCCGCCGGACACCGCCGAGCGCAGCGTCGTGGTGTGCGGCACCGCCGGAGGAGTGGGCACGTCGGTCGTGTCTGCGCTCCTCGCCGAGTATCGCGCAGGGACGTCTCTGGGCGGAGCGTCATGGTGGGTCGACGCCGCCGGAAACGACGGCGACATCCATCAGCGATTGCGAGCGACCGGTGATCAGACCTTGTTGCGAACCGCACTCGGGACCGGACTATTACCGGCACCTGAGGCCGCGGTGTCCGATATCGTCCTGCACACATGGCGATTCGGTGCGGTACCCGTCGTGGACGCCGGGACACGGCCCCTCACGGTCCTGCCCGAACTCGAGTCTGATGAACTCGGTAGCGTCACACCTGTTCTGATCGTCGGCCCGAGGCCCGATCTGCTGAATCGTTCCCGGGAGATCTTCACCGAATGGGACCATGCCGGGGTGTTGGCGAAGACCATCATCGTGATCTGTTGCCAGGTACCGACTCTCAATCACCAGGCGCTGACGCAGATGTTGATCGATGCGGTATCAGGGAAGGTCGCAGGAGTCGTTGGGCTCGACTACGAACCGGTCCTTGGTGAGGGCACAGCGCTGGACAAGGATTCGCAACAACGGTTCTCGAGCAGAACCTGGGAGTCGATCGGAAGACTCTCTGCTGGAACCAGGCGCGCCTAGTACCGGCCTAGCGAGCACATTTTCACTCTCACGGAACGACCATCCAATTCGAGCTGCCAAGGCTTGTCCCGGTGCCACCCACCGTAATGACATGCGGGCCTGAACCAGATTTGACGGTCACGTGAACGCGCTTACCACCGCGGGGTCCTGCAGTGATCGTCCGCTCCCATCGCGGATCCTTGCGGACCAGGTCAACAGCGACTCCTGTACGGATGGTGCACACGGGGTTTCGATGCCACGCTGGGCCGTCGCCCACGAACGGCCGAGGAGTGAGCGTGATGAAAGCCGTTCCGCGCTGCTGTGGATCGACTTTGATCCCGACGTGGATGGCGCCCCGACAACCGCTGTTGGAGCCAACCGACCAGATATCCTGCGAGTACTGGCTGATTCGCGGGGCTTCATACGGGCGAGCTGAGGCGGGAGCCGATGCGATCAGGGCCGCGGGGAGCGACGCTATTGCGCTGGCAGCGAGAGCAATTGCGCGGTGATTCATCTTAAACTCTCGTGATGCGCTGGTGAGCACGGACCGTAACCCCACGGATGCATTCGCCACCCGCGAACTCACGGGATGAGTACAAAGTTTCGGGTTCCCCACTGCACGCCCTCCGTGAAGAACTCCAACATGTGCGGACCGCTTCCGGGCGTGAGTGTTAGGTGTGCCGCGCGCCCGCCACGTGGGCCGGCCGTGATGTTGCGAGACCAGCCCTCGCCTCGGACGATGTCCATCCGAGCAGTCACTTGGAGGTTGCACACCGGCTTCCGCCGCCACGCCGGACCGTCGCCCACGAACGGTCGCGGTGTGTAGGTGATGAATGCCTTGCCGGGCTTCGTGCGGTCAACCGCGATCCCGACTTGGATTGCGCCGCGACACCCGCTGTTTCCCCCGACCGCCCAGATGTCTTCGCTGTACTGGCTGATTCGCGGTGCCGGATACGGCGCCGCCGCAGCAGCTCCACTTCCCACCAACGACATCACGACCAGAGCAAGTGCACTGCACACGAAAACAAGCGAACGTCGAAACACGTCAGACCTTTCGGCTGGATCCCCCGGCGACCCTGTCGCCCCGATGCCTGACACGGTAACCGACCTGTCCGAAAGGGTCAGAACCGCCTCGTGACAACGCAGTTCATGTCGTCCAGCCGAATGACAGCCGGTTGTGTCGACGCCTACGAACTCTGGCCTGAGATCCAGAAGAACGTGATCAATGCGAGCACGATGACGACAACGTACAGCCAACCGATCCAGATCGCCACGCGCGCAAAGGGTTCCCCGAACTCGCGAGTACGCGCGATCTGGTTACGAGCGCGATACCCGAGGTAGAGGCCGATCGGCGAGGTGATGCCGAGGACCGACAGCACCAACGCCCAGATCGCGGTGCGATTGGTGCCGCGGGCGGCTGCGGTGCGGGAGGGCCGTGCGGCCTGAGAATTGCTCCGCGTGGGCACGGGCTCCTCCGGAACGTCGTCGGTGACCGGGATATTGGCCGAATAGGCCAACGGGCGCTGTGGTGAGCTGTCGACCACGGAGGTCGGGGCAGCCGAGTCGGCGGGGGAGGAGTCGACGGCGGCGAAGTCGTCGTTCGGACCCTGAATCGGCGCCGGGCGATTGACGCGCGTCGCAGCGTCCGGGGTCGGACCGGCGGGCGTTCGCGTCGTCTTGTCTGACGAATCGGGATCGAGAGGCGCGGGCGCTGAGCGTGTCGGCGCCGCGCTCGGTGGTCGAGCACCAGGACCACCGGGAGCACCCAGGCCGCCCGGGCCCGCGGGCCCACCGGGAGCTGCACCAGGGCCGGGGCCGGGTCCACCGGCACGGGGTGGCTGACCGCCGGGAGGGGGGCCGACACGTCCGGGCGGCGGAGGCCGTCGTCCGGGAGGTGGCCGGTAGCCAGGAGGCGGGGGACCGCCACGACGTGGTGGGGCGTTACGACCTCCGCCCGGACCCGAGGCGTTCCACGGCGGGGCACCGCCCGGTGCGGGACCGCCCGGCGGCACCGGAGCGGGAGCACCGGCACCACCCGGGCCGCGCGGTGCAGGGGGACGCTGATGCGGGGCACCACCGCTCGGACCCGGCTGCGGTGGACGCAGTCCCGGTCGGCCAGACGGCGGGGGAGTAGCACCGGGACGCGGTCCGGGGCCCGCAGGCGCCGAACCCGAGGGTTGTGGACCCGGTGCGGTCACCGGTGCGCTGGGGCGTCGTTCCCACGGGGCCGAGATCGGCGCGTTCGCGGTGGCTGCACCGCCGTCGTCGGCCGGCCGGGCGTCCCGGTCACCCGGGTCGCCCGGCGGACGCGAACTGTCGTCGGAGGTCACTGGTACAAATTACCGCTGCGAAGGCACAGGTCGCGTCGCGGCCGGGCTCGTGGTCATGACGCCGCCGCAGCGTCGCCGGAGGGCGGGGACAGCTCTTCGACCCGTGGAACCGTCGCCGACACCGGTGGCGGCTCCCGACGCGAGCGTCGGACGATGACGGCGGTGATCGCGGTCGCCACGAGCGATGCCGCGACCGACACCGCCGCCACGACGTACTTGTTCGACATGACCTCCAGCGTGCCAGTCTCAGTCGCCGCCTGTCACCTCGGCCGTCGCAGAACACAGTGCAGAACAGGTGCGCCATCGCCGGTGTTCGCTCACGGCCGAGTCCGGCATACACCGTTTAGTGGTTGGATGGAGTCGTGACTACTCAGAAGCAGACCGCGACTCTGAAGACCAATCGCGGCGACATCGTTGTCGACCTCTTCCCGAATCACGCGCCGAAGACCGTGGCCAACTTCGTCGGCCTCGCCGACGGGTCGAAGGACTACAGCCAGCCCAACGCCTCCGGCGGCGACAGCGGGCCGTTCTACGACGGCTCGGTGTTCCACCGCGTCATCGAGGGCTTCATGATCCAGGGTGGAGACCCGACCGGCACGGGTCGCGGCGGACCGGGCTACCAGTTCGAGGACGAGTTCCATCCGGAACTGCAGTTCGACCGTCCCTACCTGCTGGCCATGGCGAACGCCGGCCCGGGCACCAACGGTTCGCAGTTCTTCATCACCGTCGGCCCGACCCCGCACCTGAACCGTCGGCACAGCATCTTCGGTGAGGTCACCGACCCGGCCTCCCAGCAGATCGTCGACGCGATCGCCACCACCTCGACCGACCGCGCGGATCGTCCGCTCGACGAGGTCGTCATCCAGAAGATCGAAGTCAGCTGACCGGCCCGTACCAACCCGGTCCGCACACCGCAGGTCCGCCTGCGGTGTGCTACCGGCACCCCGACCGCCCGACCGGACTGTCCTGCAGCCGGTGCGGGCGGCCGGCGTGCCCGGAATGTCTCCGGCCCGCAGCGGTCGGACAACACTGTATCGACTGCCTCCGCAACGACGGAGTGCAGAGGTCGGCCGTGCGGCCGACGTTCGGCGATCGCGGAATCAGCCCGATGGTCGCCAAGCCGATGGTCGCCTCGCGCCCCTACGCCACCTACGGCCTGATCGCGCTCAACCTCGTCATCTTCGCGTTCTGCGCTCTCCAGGCACGCGGGTTCGACATGATCCGTTCGCAGTTGTTCGTCGACTGGGCGCTCGTCAAACCCTGGATCGCCGGCGGCGAGTACTGGCGCCTTCTCACCGCGGGATTCCTGCACTTCTCGGTGACCCACATCGCGCTGAACATGATCTCGCTGTACATCCTCGGCCGGGACCTCGAGATCGCCATCGGGATCCCGCGCTACCTCGGCGTCTACCTGACCGCGCTGCTCGGCGGCAGCGCCGCGGTCATGCTGCTCGGCTCCGGGACCGCGATCAACGCGGGTGCATCGGGTGCCATCTACGGCCTGATGGGCGCCGTACTGATCGTCGTCCTCAGGGCGCGGGTGTCACCGGTTCCCGTCATCAGCATCATCGTGCTCAACCTGGTCCTGTCGGTGACGATCCCGGGCATCTCGCTGCTCGCACACGTCGGCGGACTGGTCTTCGGCGCGGCCGCGACGGCCGGCATCCTGTTCCTCCCGCAATGGGTGCTGTCGGCAGACAGACGCAATGCAGCCGCGGCGAGTCGAGTCGGGTGGATCGCGATCGTGGTGCTGCTGATCGTCGCCGTGGCGATCGGCGTCGGCGTGGGAATCTCCTACGCGAACACGCACATCCTCGTCGGGTAGCGCTCCGGCGAATGCCACGCTCGGGCTCCTACTTGCGCTGATCCTCGACGTCGAAACCCGCCCGACGCAGACTCTCCGCGACGTCACCCAGATCCGTACCGAGGTCCCACCGGCTGAACACGATCAGACGAGTGTCGTCGCGGGGACCCTCGGTGTCTGCCGCCGCAGGTGCATCCGCGTGCAGAACGTCGAATTCGATCTGACCCGTCCGTCGGCCGATCCGACGAAAGTCCAGTAACCGGATCCGGTCGATTCGGTCGTGCGGATAGACATGCGTGCCGCCGATGGTGCGGATCGCGATCGCCGGTTCACCGGCGTCGTCGGTGATCGCGAGACGTGGTCGCACCAGGAGCGCGTACGCCGCGAAGGCCATCAACAAAAGCCCGGCGACGCCCATCAGGACCAGACCCGCCGGATCGGACGACGTCATCACGGCGGCGACCAACAGGATCACCCCGCCGACGGCCAGCGCGATCCCGGCGGGGCGGGGCGTCGCCCACGCCTGTGTGGACAGATGTGCCGAGTTATCCACAGGTGTTACTCACAATGGGGAGAACTTACACACATGTGATTTCCACAGTGTGGATGAATTACGCACATGTGAGTCGATGCTGTTGATGACTGTGTCGGAAGAGGATCGTCCCAGTTCAGAGGGGAGATCAGCGCCACCGCATCGTCATCAGCAGGCCGACCACCATGAGCGCGAAGCCGATCAAGAAGTTCCAGGGGCCGAGCTCGTACATCCAATTCAGGGCCTTGCCCTCACCACCGAGGGCCGTCGGCGTAGCGACGAGATAGAACACGATGAGCCAGGCGAGTCCGAGGATCATCAGGCCGAGCATGATCCACACGTAGATGTTGCTCGACGGCCCGGCCTTCACCTTGACCGGCGTGCGGCTGGCCGGGTTGATCGTGTAGTCGGTCTTCTTCCGGACTTTTGACTTCGGCATGACTTCCTCTGTAGTGCTGAACAGCTCGTCGGGCTGTCGGTCAGACGCGACGGTACCGCCACCGTTGGCTCGGGGCCCACAGGTGGGCCGTCGCTCGCAAGAACGTCCCTCTACGGTATCTCACCAGGTCGCCGACCCGGCAACGTCGCGTCAGCCCAGGTGGCGCCCCGCGGAAAACCGGTCGACCGGGGTATCGGCCCGGGAGGTAGCCTGACGGGGTGAATCAGCCGTCTGCGCACGTGGGAGCAGGGTCGACAGTCGGCCGTGTCCTGGTCATCGACAACTACGACAGCTTCGTCTACAACCTGGTGCAGTACCTGGGTCAACTGGGTGTCGATGCCGTGGTGTGGCGCAACGACGACCCGCAACTGGCCGACCCTGCTGCGGCTGTGGACGGATTCGACGGAGTCCTGCTGAGTCCCGGTCCGGGCACTCCGCAGCGTGCCGGCGCGACCATCCCGATGGTCGGCGTGGCCCGCGACAGCGGCATCCCGTTGCTCGGCGTGTGCCTCGGGCACCAGGCGATCGGTGCGGCATTCGGAGGGACGGTCGACCGCGCGCCCGAACTGTTGCACGGCAAGACCTCGCAGGTGTTCCACGACGGCGTGGGTGTCTTCGTCGGCCTGCCGGATCCGTTCACCGCGACCCGTTACCACTCGCTCACCGTGCTGCCGGAGACGATCCCCGACGAACTCATCGTGACCGGACGCACCGAGACCGGAATCGTGATGGCGATGGCACACCGCGAACTACCGATCCACGGCGTGCAGTTCCATCCGGAGAGCGTTCTCACGCAGGGCGGACACCGCATGCTCGCCAACTGGCTCGCGGTGTGCGGCATCGAGATCCCGGAGTCGCGTGTGGCGGTGCTGGAGAGCGAGATGGCCGAGGCGGTCGGCTGAACGCCGACGACCCGCGCCGACGACCCGCCGAGTCATTCCCGAACCGAGTCATTCCCGAACCGAGTCAGCCCGGTAGCAGACTGCCCTGGCCGACGACGATCGCCACCGAACCGTTCTTGCGGACCCGCGAACCCGGATCGGGTTCCTGCCCGATCACCTTGCCGTCGTCGGGACTCGTGATCGGTACGTTGCGCGACGACCGCGTCAGCGTGGAGTCCTCCCAGCCGGCCGCTGCCAGCGTGGCCCGCGCCTGAGCGGGTGTCTGACCGCGCAGATTCGGCATCACGAACATGTTCCCTCGGGACACGACGATCTGGACCGTGCTGCCCTGCTCGACGGTCTCGCCTGCCGATGGCGAACTGCTGACGACGCGGCCGGCCGGCAACTCGGAGTCGCCGGCGATGGTGACCACCTTCAGATTGATCTGCTCGAGAACGGTTCGCGCTGCATCCTCGGCCTGTCCGGTCACGTCGGGGATCGTGACCTCCTTCGGCCCGTTACCGACGTGCACCACGACGGCGCCGTTGACCGGTGCCTCGGCGCCGATCGGCGGGGTCGTGCTGACGACCTTGTCCTTGAGCTCGGGAGTGGAGTCGACGCGATCGGGTTTGACGTTCGAGAATCCGAGGACGCGCAGCGCCTCGGTCGCCTCGTCGGGTGTCTTGCCACGGAGATCCGGCATCTGATGTCGCTGCGGACCCGTGGACACGTACAGCGTGACCTCCGAACCCTGCGCCGCGAGCACGTTCTCCGACGGCGTCGACCGCGTCGCCGAACCCGCGGCGACGTCCAGGCTGGGTTCGTCGAGCTGTTTCACCCGGAAGCCGGCTTCCTCGAGACTGCTGCGCGCCTCCGACACCGCCTTGCCTGCGACGGACGGCACCGGCACCTGCCGAGCGACGTCCGATCCCCACGGCGACCACAGCAGCAGACCTGCGATCAGCACGACGACCAGCGCCGCGGCACCGATCAGCGGGCCGCGCCGTCGGCGGCGCGACGGTGGCTCCCCGCCGTCGGCGTCCTCGTCGCGGCGGTGCGAACCGGACTCACGACGCGGTCCGGTGTCGGTGGCGAGTGCCCGTCGGGGCCCAGAGTCCATGAACTCGGTGCGGTCCTGATCGGACAGCAGCATCGGTGCCGACGGCTTGCCGCCGGCGAGCACCTTGATCAGGTCCGCGCGCAACTCTGCCGCCGACTGATAGCGGTTCGCCGGGTTCTTGCTCATCGCCTTGAGCACCACGGAGTCCAGTTCGCGGGGAATCTCCGGGCGGATCGACGACGGCCACACTGGGTCTTCGTGCACGTGCTGGTGAGCGACCGCGACCGGCGAATCACCGGTGAACGGCGGCTCGCCGGTCATCAGTTCGAAAAGTACGCAACCCATCGAGTAGATGTCGCTGCGTGGATCGACCTTGATGCCGCGGGCCTGCTCCGGCGACAGGTACTGCGCGGTGCCCATCACCGCCGACGTCTGCGTCATCGTCGACGTCGTGTCACTCATCGCACGCGCGATGCCGAAGTCCATCACCTTCACGGCTCCGGACTTGTCGATCATCACGTTGGCCGGCTTCATGTCGCGGTGGACGATGCCGTTGCGGTGGGAGAAGTCCATCGCGGCGGCGACGTCGGCCATCCACGTCATCGCCTGGCGCGGCGGCACCGGGCCGTTGCCGCGCAGTACGTCGCGCAGTGTCTCACCGTCGACGTACTCCATGACGATGAACGGCAGCGGACCCTCCTCGGTCTCCGCCTCCCCGGTGTCGAAGACCTGGACGATCGTCGGATGGTTCAGCTTCGCCGCGTTCTGCGCCTCGCGGCGGAACCGAAGGTAGAAGGTGGGGTCGCGCGCGAGGTCGGCACGCAGCACCTTGACCGCGACGTCACGGTGCAGCAGCAGATCCCGCGCGAAGTGAACCTCCGACATGCCGCCGAAGCCGAGTGTCTCACCGAGCTCATAACGATCCGAGAGATGGTGCGGCGTCGACATCACCTTGCGCTCACCATCTTTCGCTGCTCCGACCGCGCGCCGCGCGAACGGGCGCGCTCGTGCGCGCTGTCATCGGGACCGACACCTCACCCATTATCGGCCAACTCATCGACCCGAGAGTCCCGGGATGGTGAATGTGGGGAAGACGGGTTGATCCGCCGTCGGTGCCCCGGGATCGGTGGTGTCGGTCGTCTCCGTGGTCGTCGGTTCCTCCGACGTCGGCGGAGGCGTCGTCGTGGTCTCCGTGGTCGTCGGGGTGCGACGCGTCGTGGTCGTTGGCTCGGGTTCCTGCTCCTGAGTCGTCTCCTCGACGGCGGTCGTCGTCTCGGTGACCGTGGTCGTCGACGACGTGGCCGGCACACCGGGCGACGACGAGTTCAGGTTGAGCAGCCAGTAGCCGATCAGCACCAGCGCGGCCAGCAGCAGTGCGCCGGCGACCCCGGCGAGCACCTTCTGCCCGGTGGTCCAGCTGTTGTCGTCGGCCGGCGGCACCGGACGGCTCGGCGGCCGACTGGTGGTCCGTGCGGTCGACGGCGACGCCGCGACTGATCCCGTCATCGCACGGGTCGCCGACGGCCGCACCGCAGCGGCGGCGGCCGCACCACCCGCCGCGGCGGCACCCGCGATGAGACCCGGGTGTGGCGGACGACGGCCTGCCCGGACGGTGGCGACGGCGTCGGCGAACTCGCCACCGTTGGCGTATCGCTGTCGCGGATCCTTGGCCATCGTGATGTCGATGAGCTCACGCACATTGGCGGGCACGTTCGACGGCAGCGGCGGTGGCGTCTCCCGGATGTGCTTCATCGCGACGGTGATCGCGCCGTCGCCGAGGAACGGCCGACGACCGGTCAGCGCCTCGTAGCCGACGACACCGAGCGAGTACACGTCCGACGCCGCGGTCGCCTCGTCTCCGGTGGCCTGCTCGGGCGAGATGTACTGGGCGGTGCCCATCACCATGCCGGTCTGCGTGACCGGCGCCGAGTCCACGGCCTTGGCGATGCCGAAGTCGGTGATCTTGACCTGCCCGACCGGGGTGATCAGGATGTTGCCCGGCTTCACATCGCGGTGCACCAGGCCCTTGCTGTGCGCGGCCTGCAGCGCCCGTCCGGTCTGCTCGAGCATGTCGAGCGTGTTGGTCAGCGACAGCCGGCCCATCCGCGAGATCACCGAATTGAGGGGCTCACCGTCGACGAGCTCCATCACCAGGTAGGCCAACGGCTCACCACCGGCGCGGTCGGGCGTCTCGCCGTAGTCGAAGACGTTCGCGATGCCCGGATCGTTCAGCTTGGCCGTCGTCTGCGCCTCGGCGCGGAACCGGGCGGTGAACTCGGGATCGTTGGTGTACTCGGCCTTGAGTACCTTCACTGCCACCCGCCGATTGAGCCGGGTGTCGAGTGCCTCCCACACCTGGCCCATGCCACCGGTCGCGATGAGACGCATCAGCCGGTAGCGATCGGCGATGGTGGTCCCGCTCTGCAGGGTCATCAGCGTGCACCTCCCACCAGCGCGTTGATCACTGCTCGTCCGATCGGCGCCGCCACGGTACCGCCTGTCGAGGCGGGACCCGGATCGCCGTTCTCCACCACAACGGCCACGGCGATCTGAGCGTTCGACGACGGCCCGAACGCGATGTACCAGGAGTACGGTGTCTCGGACTCGACGTCCGAGGTCGCCGAGTGTTCGGCCGTGCCGGTCTTCGAGGCGATCGAGACCGGGCCCCCCGCCCCCTGGGTACTGCGTTCCGACTCGATCATCATCGACGTCAGTGTCGCCGCCTGATCCGAACTGATCGGTTCGTTGATCGTCGTCGGCTGCGTCGTCTGCAGCGTACGCAGATCCGCTGCCTGCAGCTTGTCGACCAGGTAGGGCTGCATCCGGACGCCACCGTTGGCCACGGTCGAGGCGACCATCGCCATCTCCATCGGTGTCACCCGGACGTCACGCTGACCGATCGACGCCTGCCCCAGCGCAGCCAGGTCGGGGATGTCGCCCACGGTCGAGCGCGCCACCGGCAACGGCGTGTCGGGCTGCTTCTCGTCCAGGCCGAAGCGATTCGCGGTCTCACGGAACACGGTGATCGGATCCTTCATCTTGCTCGTCGTGAGATCGACGAATGCCGTGTTGCAGGAGTACTTGAACGCCTGCAGAAGAGACACCGTACCGCCCGACGAGCCCGGACACGTCTGGCCGCCGTAATTGGTGAGCGACGTCTCCGTATCCGGGAGCACGATGGACGGCGCCGCGGTGAGCCGGATATCCGGCGAGATGTTGTCGCGCAGCGCGGCGGCCGTGGTCAGCACCTTGAACGTGGACCCCGGCGGGTACAGCTGGTTCATCGCACGATTGAGCATCGGGGTGTTGATGTCACCCGGCTGGTTCCAGGCTGCCCAGTTGCGCTCGCGGACGTTCTGGTCGTGACTGGCCAGCTTGTTGGGATCATAGCTCGGCGACGACGCCATCGCGAGGATCTTGCCGGTGTTCGGCTGGATGGCCACGACCGCGCCGCGACAGCCCCCCTCGCAGCCGTTGCGCAGGCCGTCGTAGGCGGCGCGTTGCAGGCGCGGCACGATCGTGCTCACGACGTTGCCGCCGCGCGGGTCGCGACCGGAGAACATGTCCATGAAGCGCTGACCGAACAGGCGGTCGTCGTTGCCGTTGAGGATCGAGTTCTCGTACAGCTCCAGACCGGTGCTGCCGTACTGGAACGAGTAGTAACCGGTGACCGGCGCGAACGCCTCGGCACCGCTCGGCGGGTACGTGCGCAGGAACTTCAGCCGGCTGTCGGTCGGCACCGACACAGCAACGACCGAGCCACCGTCGGCGGTGATCGCGCCGCGCTGGCGGGCGTACTCGTCGAGCAACACCCGGTTGTTGCGGGGGTCCGCGCGCAACGAATCGGCCTTGAACACCTGGACGTAGGTGGCATTGGCGAGCAGCGCGACGACCATCACGATCACGGCGATCGACACCCGCTGGATCGGTTTGTTCATCGACGCACCGCCTGCGTCGGCAGCGAGTCGATGCTCTTGGGCGGCGGGCGCTTCCGGGTCGGATCCGGTTCGCGCGCCGCGTTCGAGATGCGGATCAGCAAGGCCACCAGGATGTAGTTCGCCAGCAACGACGACCCGCCGTAGGACAGGAACGGCGTCGTCAGGCCGGTCAGCGGGATCAGCTTGGTGACACCGCCGACGACCACGAAGACCTGCACCGCGATGGTGAACGAGAGCCCGGTCGCCAGCAACTTGCCGAAGCTGTCGCGCACGGCGATCCCGGTGCGCAGGCCGCGCATCACGAAGATCAGGTAGAGCATCAGGATCGCCCCGAGCCCGACGAGCCCGAGCTCCTCACCGACGGTGGCGATGATGAAGTCGGTGTTCGCGAACGGGACGATGTTGGGACGCCCGGAGCCGAGGCCCGTGCCGAACAATCCGCCGGTGGCGAGACCGAACAGGCTCTGCCCGATCTGATAGCCCGAACCGTCGAAGTCGCTGAACGGATCCTGCCAGATCTCGACGCGGACCTGTAGGTGTGCGAAGAGCTGGTAGGCGACGAGCGCGCCGACGACGAAGAGGGTGACACCGAGGACGAGCCAGCTGGCGCGTTCGGTCGCGACGTAGACCATTGTCAGCATCGTCGAGAAGATCAGCAGCGAGCTGCCCAGATCCGACGAGTAGGCCAGCACCGCGATCGACACGAACCACGCCGCCAGCAGCGGACCGAGGTCGCGGGCGCGGGGAAAATCCATGCCCAGGAAGTGTTTTCCCGCGGTGGTGAACAGATCGCGCTTCGACACCAGGAACGCGGCCGTGAAGATGATGATCAGGATCTTCGCGAACTCGCTGGGCTGGATCGAGAAGAACGGCAGGATGATCCAGTTCTTCGACCCGTTGATCTCCGACATCGACGACGGCAGGATCGCCGGGATGATCAGGAGGACAAGACCTCCCAGACCAAGGGTGTAGGCGTACCGCGACAGCGTGCGGTGATCGCGGACCAGAATCAGGATCGCGGCGAACGCGACGATGCCGAGCACCGCCCACAGCAACTGCTGATCGGCGTTGTTGGTGACATCGGTGTTGTTGATCGTCTCGCCGGTGTTTCCGGTGCCGAGGTCGAGCCGGTGGATGAGCACCAGTCCGAGGCCGTTGAGCACGGCGACCACCGGCAGCAGCAACGGATCCGCGTGCGGCGCATAGCGTCGCACAACGAGATGCGCGGCCCCGAACAGCACCGTGTAGGCGACCACGTACTTCACCAGATCCCAGGTGATGCTCTGACCCTGCGCGGCCTGGACGATGAGCAACGCCACGGTGACCAGACCGATGGCGAATCCGAGCAGCACCATCTCTGCGGTGCGCCCGGTCTGTTCCGGTGGCCCCTTCGGCGGGGCGTGGACGGGATTGGAGGGCTGGGTCATCTAGTGGCCCCGGCAGATCTTGTTGCCGTCGCTGTCGTACTGCGGCGGTGCCTCCTGCGACGCGGTCGCCGAGTCGTCGGGGCGGGTCGTCTCCGACACGGGTACCGGTGTCGTCGACGACGCGGCGGGGGTGCCGGCGGGTGACGGTGGTGGCGGTGTCGGACTGCGCGGGTCCGCGGGGACGGGAGCAGGTGCGGGGGCGGGGGCGGGTGCCGGATCCGGGCACAGCGGAAGGAAATTCAGCTGCTCGACGCGGTTCTGCGCATCGGAGAGCGGCATGTTGCGGATCGACTTGCCGACGACGGCGTTGCGGTCGAGCTCGGCGAGGTCGGAGGTCTGCAGCGGCGTGCAGGTGTCGGAGGCGTCGTAGTCGACGAATTCGATCTGCGGCTTCTCCTGGTCGAGGCCGGAGACGCACACGTTCTGCGACGCCGAGCTGAGGTCGAGAAACATGACCTTGTCCGGCGAGCCCTGGAAGACCACGACGTCGCCGTCCTCGGCGCCGACGTAATAGTTGTTGCGCACCAGGCTGCGTGCCACGAACAGGCCACCGATGAGAACCGCGATGACTGCGATCGCGATGCCCGCGACGAGCCAGCGTCGTCGTGGATTGCGTGGTGGCGGCGCGTCGTCGGCGAGGATGCTCGGTCGTTGCGTCTCCGCCGCCGGTGGGCGCAACGCAGCGGCACGTCCCGCCGCGGTCGCCGGGTTCGGGGTGTAGCCCTCGTCGTCGCCACCCGCGGCACCGCCGACGATGGGTCGCGAATCGCCGTACTCGGTGTCGACGACGTCGGCGACGATGACCGTCACGTTGTCGGGTCCGCCACCGCGCAGGGCGAGTTCGATGAGCCGGTCGGCACATTCCCTGTGATCGGGGATGGACCCGAGTGTGTCGGCGAGCGTCTCCTCGCTGACGACGTCGGACAGTCCGTCGCTGCAGAGCAGGTACCGGTCGCCGGCACGCGCCTCCCGGATGGTCAGCGTGGGCTCGACCTCCTGACCGGTGAGGGCACGCATGATGAGGGAGCGTTGCGGATGGGTGTGCGCCTGTTCGGCGGTGATGCGACCTTCTTCGACGAGGGTCTGCACGAACGTGTCGTCGCGGGTGATCTGCGTGAGCTGTTCGTCGCGCAGCAGGTAGCCGCGGGAATCCCCGATGTGGCACAGGCCGATTCGACTGCCGGCGAAGAGGATCGCGGTGAGCGTCGTGCCCATGCCCTCGAGTTCGGGTGAGTGCTCCACCTGTGCGGCAATGGCGGCGTTGCCGTTGTGCGTGGCCCGGTCGAGCTGGGCCAGCAGGTCGCCACCGGGTTCGTCGTCGTCGAGGGTGCGCAGCGCCTGGATCACGAGCTGGCTGGCGACCTCGCCCGCCGCGTGGCCACCCATCCCGTCGGCGAGTGCGAGCAGGCGCGCGCCGGCATAGACGGAGTCCTCGTTGTTCGACCGGACCAGACCCCGGTCACTTCGCGCGATATAGCGCAGCACGAGTGTCACGGGCGCAACTCGATCACGGTCTTGCCGATGCGGATCGGCGTGTTGATCGGAACCTTCACCGCCGTGGTCACCTTGGAGCGGTCCAGATAGGTGCCGTTCGTGGATCCGAGATCCTCGACGTACCAGTCGTCGCCGCGACGGGACAGACGTGCATGGCGTTCGGACGCGTAGTCGTCGGTGAGCACCAGTGTCGAGTCGTCCGCGCGACCCAGGAGCACCGGCTGGGCGCCGAGCGTGATGCGTGTGTTCGCCAGGGCACCATGCGTGACGACCAGGTACCGAGCCGAGCCGCGTGCCGCGCGTGCGCTGCGATCACGCTTGTCGCTGCGTGTGTAGCGTGCGAGCCTGCTCCCACCCGCGGCCGCGATGTCGGCGCGCAGTGTGCGGATGACGGCGTACACGAACAGCCAGAGCAGCAGCAGGAACCCGAAGCGGGTCAGCTGCAGCACCAAGCCCTGCATTAAGTGTTCACCTCCAGCGCCATCACTTCTCTGCCCGCTCGTTCCACCCCGGGCGCCGGTCGTAGAAACGGACCCGACTGCATCTTATGGGCAGTGACTGCTTTCCCCGACATCGAGATGTGACAGTTCAGTATCAACACCCGGTCCCGCGCGAGGGACCGGGTCGATGACCTGTGACTACTGGAACCGAACGGTGATGTCGGAGTGTCCGACGCGGATGCGGTCGCCGTCGGCGAGTTCCCAGCTGCTGACCTGCAGGTCGTTCACCGTGGTGCCGTTGGTCGAGTTGAGATCGGTGAGCATCGCGGTGGCGCCGTCCCAGCGGATCTCGACGTGCCGGCGGGACACGCCGGTGTCCGGCAGTCGGAACTGTGCGTCCTGCCCGCGTCCGATGATGTTGGAGCCCTCACGGAGCTGGAAGGTGCGGTTGCTGCCGTCCTCGAGGAGCAACGTGATCGCCGCCGGCGCATAGCCGCCCGCCGGACGTCCGTAACCCTGGTCGTAGCCGCCCTGCTCATAGCCACCCTGGGCGTAGCCGTACCCGGGCTGCTGGGCATAGCCCTGCTGATAGTCATAGCCCTGCTGCGCGTAGCCCGGGTCGTAGCCACCCTGCTGGTAGCCACCCTGCTCGTATCCGGGCTGGCCGTAACCCTGCTGGTAGCCCTGGTCGTAACCCTGTTGGCCGTAGCCCTGCTGCTCGTAGCCACCCTGCTGGTAGCCCTGCTCGTACCCGGGCTGGGCATAGCCCTGCTGGGCGTAACCCTGGTCGTATCCGGGCTGTGCTGCCTGCTGTCCGTAGCCCTGGTCGTATCCGGCCTGCTGGTAGTCGTAGCCACCCTGCTGGCCCCCCTGGTCGTACGCGGAGTCAGAACCCCTGCGCTGGTCGTATCCGGGGTTGTTGGTCATTATCGGGGCTCCTACTTCTCGGTGTGCACGTTGCGGGTGCTGCTCTGCATGTGGCCGTTGCGGACCGGCTGCGAGCGGTCGCGGCCTCGCGTCCGGGTTCACCGCTCCGCGCGCGCGGAAGATGCCGGTGTGCAACGACTGCGACTTGTCGAACTCTACGACGACACGGCCATAGGTCTGCCAGCCGTTGTCGGCGATGAAGTTCTCGAGGTGCTTCGAGAACGTCTTGCGGTTCAGCTCGTACTCGGTCGCGATGTGATCGAAATCGGTCGGGCTGAACAACAACGTATAACTGTTCGCTGCGAGGACGGTGCCGTCGCCGAGATCCTCCAGGGATTCCTCGGCTTCACGCTGCAGTCCGTTCTCGATCTCCTGCGGGGCGACCTGGCCCCCGAAGACACGCGCGAAGCCGTCGTCGACAGCTCCTTCGAGTTTGCGCTCGATGCGCTGCAAAATTCCCACCGCCGACCCTCCCTTCGCGGCTTGGTGCACACAGCGATGGCGTGTCGCCGTGCGTCTGGCCTTGATAGATGATACCGATTCTGCCCATGACGTCGGGGTTCACGTCAATCCAGCACCGCACGCAACACCGGCACCACCGACGTCGTGGCCGTCACCCTACCGCCGTCATGCCCCCTGACCAGGGAATCCGGCCTTATTCTCGATGGTGAATTCGGCATCGGTGACACCAAACACGCGGCTTCCGACCATGCGCTCGGGTTGCAACGCGTGCGTATGGTGGCAGCCCGTGTCTTCGCTCGACTCTCGGCACTGCTCGCCGAGTTTTACTTCGCGTGGGGCTACTTGCTATCGTCTTCGAGTCTCACGCAGACGTCACGGGCGAGTGGCGGAATGGCAGACGCGCTGGCTTCAGGTGCCAGTGTCCTTCGGGACGTGGGGGTTCAAGTCCCCCTTCGCCCACCACGAGCGGTTCAGCTCAAATCGGTACATCAGGTCAGGTTGCGGATATGCGGCCTGACCTCTTGTTTTATGTTGCCAACCCCGCTGGGTCCGCAGACCCTGGGGTTTTGGGATTGGTCCGTCGGCAGTCCCCCGCGCGCCAGATTGTGCGTCCATCCGCAACCGGATGCCTTCAGCTGGCCTCATGCCGGACACGAGGCATCCCGCCCTCGTTCTTCGCGCCACGCCGATACGATTAGCTGCGCAGGAGGCTGTCGGTACGCGAGTCTAGGGAAACCGCTGTGCGCGGAGGCGGCAGCGCCCACCTGGCTATTCACGTGTGGATCGCCGTGAGGGGCGAGTGCTCCGCATTGAGAGAACGGAATGTGGTTGAAGACGACGGATCTGGCAAAGGTGAAGAGCACGTTGTGGGCTGCGGCGGACGAGTTGCGAGCCAACTCGAAGTTGACGCCGGTGCAATACCGAAACCCAGTGCTCGGTCTGGTGTTCCTGGCATACGCGGAGAACCGCTTCGAGGCCGTGCGTGGCGAAGTCGAAGCGAAGGCGTCTGCCCGCAACCCTGCAACGATCGCTGACTACAAAGCCAAGTCGGTGTTGTACGTACCAGACCAGTCTCGGCTCTCTTACCTGAACGATCTGCCCGAGGGTGACGACATCGGTAAGGCCGTCGACGAGGCGATCAAGGCGATCGAGGCGGCCAATCCAGAGCTGAAGGACATCCTGCCGCGCGGCTACCAGAAGCTCGAACGCTCAACCTTGATCGAGCTACTGCGCTTGTTCGCGCCGCTGCCCACCCAGCTCGAAGGAGACGCCTTCGGGTTCATCTACGAAGACTTCCTCTCAAACTTCGCCGCGCAAGAGGGCAAAGGTGGCGGTGAGTACTTCACGCCGTACTCGATCGTCCGGCTGATCGTCGACATCTTGGAGCCATTCGAAGGGCGCGTGTTCGACCCAGCCTGCGGATCGGGGGGCATGTTCGTTCAGTGCGCGAAATTCGTTGAGCGCCACCATGAATCAGCTTCGCGTAAACTGTCAGTCTTCGGCACAGAGAAGACTGAAGACACGGTCCCTTTGGGCCAAGATGAACCTCGCCCTGCATGGACTCTCCGGCGACATCCGGCAGGCCAACAGCTACTACGAAGACCCACACAAGGCGGTGGGCGCCTTCGACTACGTCATGGCCAACCCCCCGTTCAACGTCGACAAGGTCAAGAAGGACCAGATCGCAGGCGACAAACGATTCCCCTTCGGGCTACCCAAGCCCGACAACGCCAACTACCTGTGGATTCAGGAGTTCTACGCCGCCCTCGGCCCGACGGGTAGAGCGGGCTTCGTCATGGCGAACTCTGCGGGCGACGCTGGTCACTCGGAGAAGGAAATCCGCAGGCAGATCATCGAATCGGGCGCGGTCGATGTGATGGTCGCAATCAGCTCCAACTTCTTCTATACAGTCACCCTCCCGGTGACACTGTGGTTCCTGGACAAGGCCAAGGCAGGAACGCCGCGCGAGGACTCTGTGCTGTTTCTCGACGCCAGACATACATACCGGCAGATTGACCGCGCGCACCGCGACTTCATGCCCGAGCAGATCGAGTTCCTCGCCAACGTAGTGCGGCTTTACCGAGGAGAAAACGTCGAAACGCTCGCTGGCAGCGAGGTATTGCTCAAAGAGCATTTTCCCGATGGTAAGTACGTCGATGTCGCTGGTTTGTGCAAGGTCGCGGCGCGCACCGAGATTGCAGATCAAGGATGGAGCCTCAACCCCGGGCGCTACACGGGCTCCGCCGTCGTGTCCGAGAACGACGAGGACTTCACAGCAAGACTCGAAGAGCTGTATGAAGAATTCACGCGGCTCAGTGACGACGCCGAGGGTCTGCGGTCGAGCGTCGACACCGCCCTTCTGCGGATTCTCCAATCATGAGCCAATGGACCGGTAGACCCATCAAAGATGTGTGCTTCGCGGTCGTGGACTGCGTGAACAAGACTGCGCCATCACAGGCGGAACCCACTCCCTACAAGATGCTTCGGACCACAAACGTGCGAGGAGGATGGGTCGACACAACCAACGTGAAATACGTCGATGAGCCGACGTATGCGAAGTGGACCCGACGGATGGTTCCGGAACCGGGTGACATCATTTTGACCCGCGAAGCGCCCTTCGGCGACGTCGGAATGCTCAGAAGCAATGACCAGGTTTTTCTTGGCCAGCGACTTGTGATGTACCGCCCTGATCCCCATGAGTGCGATCCTGACTTCTTGATGTACAGCATGATGGGACCGACCGTGCAGGCCGAACTTAAGAGCCTTGGCTCTGGGTCGACGGTTGAGCACCTGAGAGTGCCAGACTGCGAGAAGATCACCATTCCTTGTCCTTCGCTGGACGATCAGAAGCGAATCGGTTCGATTCTCCGATCGTTGGACGAACTGATCGAGAACAACAGACGGCGGGTGGAAGTGCTGGAGGAGATGGCGCGAGCCATCTACCGCGAGTGGTTCGTGAAGTTCCGCTACCCCGGCCACGAAGACGTCCTCCTCGTCGACTCCGCCCTCGGCCCAGTCCCCAATGGTTGGGATACACCAAGGCTGTCGAACCTTGTTTCAACGCAGTACGGGTATACGGAATCTGCGTCGAGCGAGCCAATCGGTCCCAGGTACCTGCGCGGGATGGATATTAACAAGAAGAGCTATATCGATTGGTCAACTGTGCCGTTCTGTCACATTGACCCATCGATCAGTCCCAAGTTTAGAATTAGTGTGGGCGATATATTTGTAATACGAATGGCCGATCCGTGGAAAATAGGAATCTGCGAAGAGGATATTGACGCTGTCTTTGCTTCGTATCTAGTTCGCATGCGTCCGAAAAGCGGGCAGCTGATCCCGTATTACTTGTTCTTTACTCTGAGCCACGATGCATATCAAGACTGGGTAACCGGCGCGAGTACGGGTTCGACTCGGAAGAGTGCGAGTGCAAAGGTTATGACAGAGCCGCGCATCATCCTCCCTCCGCAAGGAGTCCAGGTTGCATTTAATGATGCGGTCAGGCCTCTTCGAGAGACGATGAGGAACCTGACTCAGAACAATGCGAAGTTGACTGCACTTCGCGACCTACTCTTACCGAAGCTGGTTACTGGACAGATCGACGTGTCCGCACTTGACCTGGATGCACTGGTGGGAGATCGGGTGGCGTGATGATGGCACGGGGTCCGGAGTACGACTACGTCGAGAAGCCCAGCATGGAGTTGTTGGAAGAACTCGGGTGGACCCCCGTCGATGCGTTCCACGAAGTCCTCGGTGCCGAGGGCACCTTGGGCCGTGACTCCCAGCATGATGTCATCCTCACTCACCGTCTGCGTTTCGCGATGCGCAAACTGAATGTGGAGGACGTGCCCGACCTGTCGATCGAGGAGGCAGTCGAGGTGCTGACTAAAGACCGCTCGGTGATGGATCGAGTTCGCGCCAACCAGGAAGTCTATGACCTGCTGCGCGATGGCTATCAGGCTGAGTGGCTAGATGATAACGGAGACAAGCGAATTGAGGTCCTCCGTTACGTCGACCTGCGAGACCCGTTGAGCAACGATCTGCTGGCGGTACAGCAAATGTGGGTGAAGGGGCCGCTGCACAGCCGTCGCCTTGACGTGGCCCTCTTCGTCAACGGCGTGCCGTTGGTGGTGCTGGAGTTCAAGGAGCCGAATGCGCCGGTCAAGTCGGCCTACGACGACAACTTGACCGACTACCGGGACACTATTCCGCAACTCTTCGTGCCCAATTGCCTTGTCCTGCTGTCTAATGGCAGCGAAGCGAAAGTTGGCTCGACGTATGCGCCGTGGGACTTCTTCTCGGACTGGAAAGTCATCGACGCCTTCGGAGCACGCAGCGAGATCGCTTTGCAGACAGCACTGCGCGGCACCTGCGACCCTGCGACCCTTCTGGACCTATTTGAGAACTTCGTTGCCTACATGGAACGGCCAGGTGGGCTGATCAAGATCGTTGCGCGTTCGCACCAGTACCTGGGTGTCTACGCTGCAATCGAGAATCTTCATCGAGCGCGCGAAGTCCACGACAAACGCCTCGGCGTCTTCTGGCACACCCAGGGATCGGGCAAGAGCCTGTCGATGCTGTGGTTCACCCAGAAGGTACTTCGTCACGTCCGAGGCAAGTGGACCTTCGTAATGGTCACGGACAGAACAGAACTCGACACACAACTCCACGGAGAGTTTGCCGATGCAGGTGCGGTCCCTCCTGAGGCTCGGGTCCATGCCGACTCCATCGTGCATCTCCGGGAACTACTGGCGGCAGACCACCGCTACGTCTTCACCCTGATCCAGAAGTTCCAACCGTTCAAGGGCGAGCGGCAAATGCCGGTGCTGTCCGACCGGTCCGACATCATCGTCATCACCGACGAGGCCCACCGGAGCCAATACGACACTCTCGCTCTCAACATGCGAACGGCACTGCCCAACGCTTCGATGATGGGGTTCACCGGGACGCCGTTGATTGCCGGCGAAGAGCAGGCGACCCGCCAGCAGTTCGGCGACTACGTCAGTATCTATAACTTCGGCGACGCCATCGAAGACGGCGCCACGGTCCCGCTCTACTACGAGAACCGCATTCCCGAGTTACAACTCACGAACGCGGACTTCGCCGATGAGCTCGACGCTCTCCTTGAGGAAGCCGAGCTCGACGAAGACTCTGAGGGAGCCCTGGTTCGCCAATTCGGCACCCAGTACACCCTTCTGACCCGTCCTGAACGCTTGAATACCCTCGCCAAGGATCTTGTCGCGCACTTCGTCGGACGTGGCTTCTCTGGCAAGGCAATGTACGTCGGCCTCGACAAAGCGGCCGCCGTGAGAATGTATGACCTTGTCCAGGAAGCGTGGGCCGAGTACCTCGCCGATCTGAAGCGTCAACACGACGCACTACCGCCGTTGGAGCGACCATGGCTGGCCTCGCGGATCGAGCTGATGGAGACGACGGATATGGCTGTCGTCGTCTCGCAAAGTCAGAACGAGCTGAAGATGCTCGACGACCTCGGCCTCGACATCCGGCCCCACCGCGAGCGCATGAACCGCGAGGATCTTGCCGAGAAGTTCAAAGATCCGGACGATCCGTTGCGGCTGGTGTTTGTGTGCGCGATGTGGATGACAGGGTTCGACGCACCGAGCGTGTCGACCATCTACTTGGACCGCCCGATGAAGAACCACACCCTCATGCAGACCATCGCGCGCGCCAACCGAGTCTTCCCCGACAAGGACAACGGTCTCATCGTCGATTACGTCGGTGTCTTCCGGAACCTGGAGAAGGCACTCGCTGTCTACGGCGCGGCGAAGGAGGGAGACTCGCCGATTGAGATCATCGATGCGCTTGTGCGCGAGCTCGATTCGGCTGTGGCCGACGTGGTCACCTTCTGCGCTGGTGCTGGCGTCGACCTGATTGCGATGCGCGATGCCGAGGGCTTCGACCACGTCGCGAAACGCGACGCCGCTGTCGAGGCTCTGCTGGTCGATGAGCAGACTCGCAACGACTTCACGGTCAAGGCGCGGCAGGTCCGACGACTGTTCAAGGCACTCCTCCCGAATCCGAAAGCCATAGACCAGCAGCGCAACGTCGCCGCGATCCGAGTTCTGGCTGAACGCATTCACGAGGTCACCAAGCCACCGACCCCTGACATCGAAACGGTCGCCGACGCTGTAGACGCACTCTTGGATCGTTCGGTTGGCGCCGAGGAGTATGTCATCCGCGCTGCGGCTGAGGGCAGCGAGCCGGACCCGCTGATTGACCTGTCGCAGATCGATTTTGACGGGCTGGCAGCGAAGCTCGCGGGCCGCAAGCGTGCCGAGACTGACCGGATGGCTCAGCTCCTTCGGCAACAGGCGGTCGGCGCGGCATTGCGTAATCCGACACGGTACGAATTGGTCGAGAGGATCGAGCAGTTGATCGCCGACTACAACGCAGGCAGCGTCAACATCGACGAGTACCTTCGCCGCCTGATCGAACTTTCGAAAACCCTTACTGCGGAGGAGGAGCGAGCGGTCCGCGAGGGCATGAGCGAGGAGGAGCTCGCGATCTTCGACCTCCTCACCCAACCCGACCCCGTCCTCACTGCAGAGGAACGCAAGACGGTTCAGGCAAGTGCAAAGGCCCTACTGGAGCACCTACATGAGAAGCTCGTGCAGGATTGGCGCCGGAAGGTTGACGTGATGAACGACGTCAACAGCACAATCCGCCGGGTCCTCGATGCTAGTCTACCCGAGACGCCCTACACCGTCGACATCTTCCGCGAGAAGGTCCAACTCGTCTACGACCACGTACTCAGCGCCTACGGAGACGACGGCGAGAGCGTCTACAGTCGGCGCGTTGACTTCGGATTTACAGACCAAACCGTAGGGATCGAACCTTCGGGATCGATCGACGTGAACAAGGTTGCTGACGACGTAGTGACGCGGATCCACGCTGATCCGGCATTTGCCGTACGCATCGCCCAACAGCTCGGGCAGCCATCAACTGGCAGTCAGTGATCGTGGTGGAGCGAGTGTTTGCCCGGCTGGTCTCGCAATTGGGTGTGTGCAGTGGTGCGCTGATCGGCGACATAGTCAGAGACAGATCACCGGCTCCGACTGCGTGGTGGTCGCGGGACCTATACTACGGAATGTCAATAAGGAAGAATCACCGTAGCCCGATTTTGCAAACAGAAGGGGGTCGATTGTGGGTAGACCCGCGTATGCAGATCTGTATTTCGGACTAAGCGACGCCGTGAACGAGGCGAAAAAGGATCCAGATCAGTTCTTCAAGAGCTACGTCAATATTGATAACATCGTAGAAGAGGTAATTGCGGGAAATCGAACCTTCGTATTTGGGCCCAAGGGCACTGGAAAGTCGGCTCTTGGGTTGTGGGTCGAGTCCGACATAGATGATGTTTGCGCGCAAGTTAGGGACGCTGCGTCGTTGCCGTTGGCTGATATCCCTAATCTGCAAACGGGCCAAGCCGCGGGCGTGGAGCGCACGGTGACTGCATGGAAGTTCATCCTTCTCTGTAACTATATCGCACTACTGCGTCGAGACAATGCGTGCAAATTAAAGAATACGCGTGAGGTTGATCGTGTGACGCGTCTTCTCCGTGGCTACGGATTTATGGGTGACGCTTCCGGCAAGGCGCTTCTTAAGGTCGCCACAACCACGGTAGAGATTCCAATTCCTAAGGTTGGAAGCATCTACAAGAAAGAATCAAAATCGGCACTGAATATATTCTCGTTAATTCCGTACTTAGAGGACTGGGTATCTTCGGCGGAGTCACCGAATCGGCATGTATTGTTTGTCGACGGGCTCGACTCGATATATCTGAACGACCAACGCTACGACGAGAGTTTGGCAGCATTGGTTCAGGCATCCTATAGGCTGAACCAATCATTGGGTGCAGCCGGAGCGACGGGCTCAATAGTGTTGCTTCTGAGAAACGATGTATTCTCAAGGGTCTCGCTGCGACTGCCCGACTCTCAGAAGATGCGCGATGACTTTGGCGTGGACTTGGACTGGAGAATACTTACTGGATCCGCCGGGCGGCACGCGCCGCTATTCAAACTTGTTAACGACAAAGTCTCTGCTGCGGCAGGTGTGAATCTCGAAGTATTGGACTACTTTCCACAGAAGATCCGAGTCGGCAGCAATCGTGAGATTCCGACCATGCAGTATCTCCTAAATCTGACGCGACACACCCCAAGAGATCTATTACGCCTTTTCGATGAAATTCGAAAGGTTGCAGCGGCCCAAGTGATTCCAAGCGGCCCCGACCGTCTCTCGTACAGCGCCATTCGAGAAGGGGTTGTCCAGTATTCTACAAAGTACTTTGTCAACGCCGTTAAGAACGAGTTCGCTGGCTATGAAGGCGGGCCGGATGCTGCACAAGATGCGGTTACAGCTCTTCAATACCTCGGATCTCAGAAGTTTAGTCGAGATGACTTTAGACGAACCCTATCGGATGCAAAAGGCGTTTCTGCGACGGATCCAGATGTTGACCGCTTGCTCAAGCTCTTGTTCTTCGCTGGAGCTATTGGAAACCTAGTTGGAAACGATAGCTATATGCGCTTTTATCATCGCCGAGACGACTCGGAAATCTACCTGCGCGGCCCGCTGATTCTCCATGGAACCTTGTGTCATGCCTGGAACGTCCCATTCGGAATTTAATTAGAAGGGTGCGCGCCGCGTCTTGTCTAGGTAGTGACGATGTTCCGTCACTCAGTTATGATCTCAGTTGCGATCGGAACCTGGAGTTGAGTCGCAATCGGTGTGTACAGGTCGACGGACTGTTCGCGGGTCCTGAGCGACAGGATCAACGAGTAGCGCACCGGCATATCGATCCGGTCCTGCCGCTTGTTGTTCTTCCACCAGCCACCAGCCGGGTACACAGCGACTGAATTGCATTGTGCCAATTCACTTCCCGTGCCATGCCACTCGTCCTGATGCAGTGATCCGAGGAGGCGCTGACGCTCGCCGAGGAGCCACCTCTCAGAGGTTGTTCCCGCTCCTGCTCGACCGGCTTCTTGAGCTTGAGCGCTGCGGTTGATTCGAGCAACGAACTGCTGGCCGCTCTCCAACGCTCCCTGCAAGTCGAACCGAAGCGAGTGAGACGGATAGGCGTACCGCTGCCGCCATCCGCGTCGCGATGCTGACGGCTCGATGAAGTACGACAGTGTGATCCGAAGCCGAACCGCTGCAGACCCGATATCTTCGAGGGCCTCAGTTGGCCATGGGAGCGTGTGCAGCCGGAATCGGCGCATTGTGTAATTGCTGCCATCGAACGGTACGAACTGGTCCTGGGTGACGAGCGTAACCGCCCGTCGCGATGAGTTGAGGACGGAGGTTACGGTCGGGGCACCCCACCCGTAGCGACGCAGCTGCTCGATCCGAGCGGTTTTGGGCTGATTGGCCTGGACGTTGCGGGCCATCGCCGGTGTCCATTCGGCCTCGTGCGTAAGTAGGCCGCGGATCGTCTCCGGCCAGTAGTCGGGGTACCTCGCCATTGCGAGCGCAGCCAAACGTGCGGCCTGCGCGGTTGCGGCGCTCGTGGCGTTCGCTGAGGTCAGGGCGATGTCATTTGCGTTCCCCGTCGACCGAAGTGAAA
Organism: Gordonia sp. ABSL11-1; assembly: GCF_030315685.1. Taxonomy (GTDB): domain Bacteria; phylum Actinomycetota; class Actinomycetes; order Mycobacteriales; family Mycobacteriaceae; genus Gordonia. The sequence continues at coordinate 29,389 of NZ_JASXSI010000014.1, forward strand.
GGCCCGGGAGTTTGGTTTCGAACATCTGGCCGCCGTCGGTGAGGACATTGCCGCCCTCCATGCAGATGTCCGGCTTGATCGGTGCGATGCGGTGGCGGAACCTCATCGATGTACGGCTGTGGGGCGACAGGCCGCCAGCCTCTCCCAATACTGACCATCCCGCGTACTGCGGATGTTGGGGCGTTTCGGTCAGGTTGGTAAAGGCACCAACCGTTAGTGCGTTCCATGCTTGGGCGGGATCTTCGATCGCGGCAAGGTCGGAGTGGTCGGCATAGTCCTTCGTGTAGGTGTCGACGTTGCCTGCAGCTACGACGATGAGGCGTGCATTGCCGGGGTCGGGCTCCGAGATGAGCCGGAATCGATTGCCGTCCCTTGTGGTTTCGGTGCCAACTGCAAGGGCATCGACTGCAGCTGACCACAAGGTCGGGTCGCCGGGGTTGTCGGGCCGTGTGCTCAGCGTGAGGGCGAATACGCGGCGGCGTTGAGCGGTAATTTCGGGGAGTGCCACTGCCTGGACCGTGGCGCTTCCGTAGTCCAGGGGATCGATCGGGGCTTCGCGTGGACCGGGCTTCATTCGCACGGACTCGAGGCGATGGCGGAGCTGTACAGGCTCGCGGCTGTGCAGCGCCGCGTCCAGGTTATCGCCGTACAGGGCAAGGCCAGCCATCGACGTGCCGTGACCCTGGGGGTCCGAGTCTGCTCCCGAAGCGCCGATTATGGTGTGCAGGTCCTCGGGAGCGAGGGACGATGCGATCAGCACGTGGCTGCGCAGCACGCCTGTGTCGAGGTGACAAACCGCTGGTGCGCTATCGTCGGCCGTGCTCAAGCGTTCGACCAGGTCCTGGACGTATTCGTCCTGTTCAGGAGCGGGTAGGTCTTCGATCGTCTCGATGAATTCCGGCTTTCGGATCTCCGCCAGCGGCACGACTGTGAACGGCAGCGGTTCGAGTTGGTTCCAGGTGGCCTCGACCCACACTACGAAGCGGTCACGTAACTGGATCGACCGAGGCAGCATTCGAAGCTCGTAGGCACTCACGAACCCATTGATGGCTTGGAAGTCACCGCTCGAAGTGTCGAGCCAAAGCTCCCACCAGTGCTGCCCGTGCACCGGGGGTTCGCCGTCAGACGTCCACAGATCGGCGAGGATGGCTTTGCGGATTCGTGAGATGTTGGCGACGAGGTCTTGATTTGGCGGCTGCCCAGCCTTGGTGCTGCCACTGAGGTAGTCCTCGAACAGCTTCATGAACGCTGCGCGGTCCTCGTCGGCCACCCACACGGTTGCCCGCTCCGGGGTGTCCTTTGTCGCTGGCCTCACTGAAAGTAGCAGCCAGCGAGGCCTTTTCGGAGTCCTTGTGTGGGTAGTCATCCGGTTGAGAGAGTCAAGCTTCAGCGGGTACGACGCATTCTCGCCTTCGAGAACGAGGATCGTTCCTTGCGACTCGAGTTCATCGTCGGAAAGCTCGAAGTTGTCGCGGTCGCTATCGAGTTCATCGAATGCGTCAGTCAGGTCTTGCTTGCGGGCAGCGCCGTGCAAGTCCCGATTTACGCTCCGGCGCTTGAATCCGCCACCTCCACCGCCGGAGTAGCGATCGAAGCTCTCAGCTGTGGTGTATCCCTGAACGTAGAGGTGGTCGAGCGGCTGGTCCTGTTCAGCCAATGGTGGCCGATCGCCGAGCAGTGAGTGCCGCGATGAGATCGTCGCGCTCCACCATCGTCTCGCCTCGCATCAGGACCGATTTGGCCGCAGACTCTGCGGCTTTCACCAAGTCTGCGTGACTAAGCCCCTCTGTGTAGTCGCCGAGCTTCGTTAGACTGCCCTTCTGGACCAGGGAGCCGAGCCGGGCTCGCATCACCGCTGTGGCTTGTCGAGCGTCCGGGAGGGTGTAGTCCAGGACCGCGTCGAAGCGCCGAAAGAGCGCCTTGTCGAGGATGGAGCGGTGGTTTGTGGCCGCGATTACGATCGATTCGGGACTCGAGTTCTCGAGGAATACGAGAAAAGAGTTCAGGATTCGGCGAGCCTCGCCGACGTCGTTTCCCGAGCGGTCGGCGCCTAGCGCGTCGAACTCATCGAACAGGTAGACGCCCCGCTCCGCCGCGACGGAGTCGAATACGATGCGTAGCTTCGCTGCGGTCTCCCCCATGAACTTGCTGAGCAGACCATCGAGACGAACGGTAAACATCGGCAGCGACAGCTCAGTGGCAAGGACCGATGCGGTCATCGTCTTCCCGGTTCCTGGCGGACCTACAAGGAGTAAACGATGCGCGGGTGCGAACCCATGTTCAAGCAGGTTCTTTCGCTGACGCTGCTCAGCGAGCAGTTGCTTGATCTGTGCAGTTCGCTCTGGTGGAGCTACCAGCTCACGAAGGCGAACCTGAGGGTGTGACACCTCCACCAGTTCGGCCAACTCGCCACGAACTCGCGGAAGCGAGGTGACGTTTGAGAGGGGCGCGCGTTCACGGGACGCGTCTACAGCTTCCTTGATGTTGGTGGCAAGGACGTGGTGCCCCTGTCGTGCTTCGCGTGCAGCGATCTGCAGTGCGACGGAGTAGAAGGCTGCGTCGTCGCCTGCCGCGTGATTGCGGACCATCGCGGTGATGTGCTCGCCTAGGCCAGCCATGACGCCTCCCTCCTGGCGGAATCTGCCTGCGTAGATCGTACGGTCTTGCGCGGTGCGCGATACTGATACCTCGCCGAACCGCTGCTTCGGGCAGTGAGCCTGACAATTGGGGTATCCGTCGCGTCGATCGAAGGGCACACCGACATGAGGAGCGCCAGTTGGAGGTGGGCACGATACTTGCTCCCCCTCTAGCTCTCCTCGAGCACAGGTTCTGGTGACTCTCCAAACAGGCGGCGCCAGAGCGCTCCGACCTCGTCGGCGAACTGGATGTCGGCGCGGACCTCGACGGCGCCGTCGACCACGTACAGCACACCTGACGACTGGCCTGCCGGAATGACCCGCGGGAACTGGTCGAGCATCTGCTGCTGAACGTGTTGGATCACCTGAGACATCTGAGGAGAGTTCATCAGGTGGCTGGACATCATGGAGCCGTAACCACCCAGCTGGCCGAGCTGCGACATCTGGGAGCCGAATCCGAACCCCAGCGGGAGCCCTGGGTACATCGACTGCGCCTGCTGCCCAATGGCGTCGAGACCTCCGCTCAGACTCTCAGATAGAGCATCGCGCATGAGTTCGCGCAGTGAGATGTTCCCTTTGGCGGGTCGACACCGATCCGGCGCGCGGAGACCATCTTCCTCCACGGCGTACACATCGACGTCGAGGTCGGTGATTGGGCCGGAGGTGCCATTGTTCACCTTCACGGCCCAGAGGTTCGTCCCGATCGGCACCGCTTCGATCGACACGGTCACTGCGCGGATGCGGCCGCCGCTGTTGCCCGCTTCCGCAGGCGCCCCGTAATTGACATTGGTGATGATGTCTCGGCCAGCGTTGACGTTGCGCTGGGCCGAGGTGAAGGACTGCGCGGGAGCAGACGAAACGTCTACCGCTCCCGCGCCCGTGGAGGGTGGGGCGGCTCCTGAGCGGCGCGAGCCGACACCCCACCAATCCGCACCGAGCCATCCGCGGTGATGTCCTCGGCAATCACGCCGCTACCGCCATCGACGGAGACGTTGACGACTTCGATGTCGCCGCCGACCGAGGCACGACTCAGGGCAACACCGACCGCGCGGGGAGACTCGGCTCCTGCTGTTCGACCGTCTCCAGGAGCATCTGCGCCAGCTCTAGCAGTTCCGTATCCTCGCTGGCGCCTGCCGCAGCGAGCTTCTTCGCCAGCAGCGCGCGGCGCAGTTCCTCGTCGGGTTCCGCCTCAAGACCGCTGATCTCAGCGCTCACGGAGACGTACTTGTTTGTGATCCAGTTCCGCAGCGCTGTGTAGGCGTCGCTGATCACCTTCTTGGTCGTGTCGCGCGCACCCTCGGATGCTCCGATCGCGACTGCCGCGGCGACCATCGTGACGGGTTCCATGTGCTACCTCCTGGCTCTGGCCGAACTCAAGGGACTGACCTGGAATCTAGCCCGTGCTACCGACATTCTCTGGTGCTCAGTCGGATCGACATCTTGGCGGAGGTGCGCGTCTGACAGACACGTATTCGTTCAGACGATTAGGGAGCGCCCGGGCCAAATGGAGATCCAGTAAGCCTCTCGTCGTAGGCACATAGAGTGCATGGCTTCGCAAACAGAGATTGCGGTTGGGTGGCGCAGGACGGCGCGGCTTTACAGTGTCATTATTGCTGGCCAACAAGGCGAGCTTCGGCCCGGTCGAGTGCACGCATAAGAAGGCTCGCCGTCGCAAGCATCTCCATCGCCTCCTGCTCGCCGGTGTGGAGCTTCGGGCCATGTCCGCGTGGGTTGCGGAGCGCCTGGGCTCCCCCCATAAACAGGAACTTGAAGCCCTCGCGTTCGTCCGCCTTCTGGCTTGCGTCTGAGCTGTGAGAAGTGACGTCGAGCGCCGGACTCTGCTCATTGAAAACCGACGTCATCAAACGCTTGCCTATATCAGGGTGTCCGGTTAGCGACTTGACCCGATCTTCGATTGCCTTGAAGGCGTCGAACACGGCATTGTCGTAGTGTCGGCTGGCGACTTGAGAGCCGCTTGCTGTCGAGATCAGTGGATGCAGCCCAGGGAGGCTAACTGGGGTCGGCTGACGTAGCGCGGCCTTCCCTGAGACCACGTCGTACTTCGCGCCAGTGTGATCGAGCCTGCCACCACCGCCAAACGGAGATAGGAGTACTTGCACTTCTCTTAGTCGCATCGTTTTGGTCTTGCCGTTCGGCAGCGTATCCGTCACCTCGTCGCCATCCTCGACGTCGGCATCGACAGCGAACGTGATGCCGTGTTCGTGGCCGAGGTCCTGCCCCTGGATGTCGAACTCGGTCACTGTGCCGTCATCTTCGATGCGGCGTAGGTTCATAGTCTTGCCCTTGATGCCGTGCGGAAGCATGTCCAGCATTCTTCCAGAGCCAGATGACACATTGCGGTACACACCGATGACTTCGCCATACGTGATCGCACCACCACTGTCCACTGATAATGACCAGCAACCGCGCGCCCAAGCCACCGACAAGGCTCAGGCCGCAGTTTTGCGCCTGGGCCTTCGTCGTCGAACGAAACCCCGTGTGCCATCGTCATGGACGACCAACGCAACGAGGGGTGGGAAACGATGGCGTTCAACCGGAAGAGCTTCGAAGCGGCATTCATGGACGTCGTGCAACGTCGGACACTGCTGCCGGCCGGGATCGAGAAGGCTGTCGCCGGACCGGGGCGAGACGTCGACGGACTGACGATCGCCATCACGGGCGCATCGGCTGGGATCGGTCGCCGCGCGGCTGAGCAGCTCTCCGCGCGCGGCGCCCACGTCATCGCGATCGCGCGACGCGAAGACGAACTCCGTTCTCTCGCAGACGAAACCCGCTGCGACTACCGGGTGTGCGACCTCTCCGACGAATCGGCGATCGCCGCCCTCGTCGACGATCTGCGCACATGCGATGTCGACGTGCTGGTGAACAACGCGGGCCACTCGATCCGCCGGTCCATCCTCGACTCGGCCGACCGCCTGCACGACTATCAGCGCACGATACAGCTCAACTACTTCGCCGCGGTCCAACTGACTCTCGGACTTCTGCCCGGGATGGTCGAACGCGGTCGCGGGCAGGTCGTGAATGTCTGCACCTGGGGCTTGATGGCCAACACGTTCCCGCGCTTCTCCGCCTACGCTGCGTCGAAGAACGCCCTGGCCATCTTCGGACGCAGCCTGAACGCGGAGAACCCGCACCCCGGAGTCTGTGCGACCAACATCTTCTATCCGCTGGTTCGCACGGAGATGATCGCGCCGACAGCCGAGTACGCCGACGTCAACGCACTGAGCGCCGACGATGCCGGCGAATGGATCGTGCGCGCCGTCACTCATCAACCGTCGGCGGTGGCGCCGGCCGCGCTACGAGCGATCCTGCCCGCGATCGACTACTTCGCACCCACGGCGGCGAACAAGGCGATCGCATCGTTGACGTAGACACCCACGGGCGAGGCGGGTCGCGCCCGTGGTCACCAGAGGAAGCCCCAGACAGCTCTGAGGATGTTCGTGACGAGATCGTCGATCAATGCGAACATGGTGCACCTCCCTCCGGTGACCTGCAACAGCTGTTTCAACTGTAATGTAGATCTCACCAGCGGTCGATTGTGTTACACCGTTTGCTCGACGCCTCAGCCGGCGGACACCAAGGCCGTCAGGATCAGTGCCAGCGTCTCGGTCAACTCGTCCATCGACGGTGTCGACTCGGCGGTCGCCCACTCATAGACGAACGCGTTGACCGACCCGATGAAGGCCAACGCCTGCCATGGCGCGATGCCGAGCGTCCCGTGGTCGGAGGAACCGTCGCCGAGCACGACCTCGGACCTCTCGACGAGCGCTTCGATCAGGCTCGCCCAGCTCTCGCGTGTCTCCTGGCGATGCTTCTCGAAGTCGGCGCTGACCCCGACGGCCTCGATGAAGGCGATCCGGATCCGGTCGCGGTCGCCGAACGACTGCACATACGCGCGGATGGCGGACCGGATGAAGTCGTCGGCCGTCGTCGGGTCGTGCCGTTCGATCGCCTCGATGACGACCCGCCGGGCACGGTTGTTGATGTCGTCGTAGACCACCCGCATCATGTGCTCTTTGTCGCGGTAGAGCTCATAGAACTGGCGGCGCGACAGCTTGCTCGCCGAGCAGATGTCTGCCACCGAACTCTGCGCGTACCCCTTGTGTGCGAATGTCATCACCGCCGCCGCCTCGAATCGCCGCCGCCGGTCCTCGCGGCGGTCCTCCAACGAGAGGCCACCATAGGAGCGGTCGGCGCGTGCGGTCACCGCCTCATCGTATGGTGTCGCGCTAGCGCGGCGGCGACCCGAGCGTCTTGCCGAACAGCCCGGCGAGGTCGTCGCCCACCACCGCCACGAACTCGCGCTGCGCAGCGGGATCGAGCGCCATCGATCCCTCATCCGCGGTTCGGCACCCACGATCCACCGGCCGACCCTCGATCCTGTCCCGGAGCCACAACATCGCTCGCGGCGCTCCGGAGATCTCGGCGGTGATGTGCTCGCTGAAGTTATCGCGGGTGTAGCGGACCTGCGCACCCTTCCGGCAGTACGACGACACCATCGTCGAGACCTGCCCGACCGGGATCAACTCGTCTGGGTTCGAATTCCACACGAAGAGAGGAACATCCGGAGCGGTGCGCCCCAGTCGGGTCTCGGCGACGACCCGTCGCACTGCCGGAGCCCGCATCGGGTCGCCGGGATAGTCGATCATGCCCTTGAGATTCAGGAACGGGGCGAACAGGGTCTGATACTGCACACAGAGTGGCTGCTTCGCCACCATCAGCGCCTGGCCGAGCGGGTTCAGATGCCGGGCGAGGAAGTCGTGGAAGTATGGATACTCGCGCGAGAGCCCCATGATCGCGGCCATGATCATGCCGGCGAAGAGCTGACCGTTCCCGTTGTTCAGGACCACACCCAGGTCGGCGGGCACACCGCCTTCGGCCGCGCCGACGATGTTCAGGTCGGGTGCATAGCTACGGCGGAGTTCGGCTGCGTGGCCGGTCGCGATGGCACCACCGGAGTAGCCGTACAGCGCCATCGGCGACGAATCCGTCACGCCGAGACGGGAGAACGCCTTGGCGGCCCGCATGCCGTCGAGGGTGATCCGTCCGGCCAGGGGACCGGCCGCATACGCCGACCGTGGGCCTTGATGATCCGGGATGGACACGGCGTAGCCCTGCTGCAGGAACCCCTGCGCTATGAGGAACTCGAGCGGAACCGTGATCTGGCCGCCGACGGTCGACAGCGAGAACTGTTGGAGCGCATACGACGGCGCGCAGTAATGGCCGAGCGAGTCCTCGGCGAGCTGAGCGGAGACGAGTGGACGAGGTCGCGCCGACGTCCCTCGCGGTTTCAGGAGTGTGGTCACCGCGGGGATCGCGGCGCCGCGGGAATCGGTGGAGCGGAACGACACCTGCCAGGCATCGACATTCAGCGGGATCAGACCGGCATTGGCGACCGTGATCTGTCGGGCCGCGATGATCTCGCCCGGTTGCTTGGCTGCGTAGGCCGACCGTGGCGGTGCGTAGAACGCCGTATCGAACTCGGGCGGGCTGGGAAATGTCGCGCCTGGGGTCACCGTTGGCGGCGTGGGAGCTGCCCCGGCCGACGTCGCTGGCACCAGCACCACGAGAACTGCACACAATCCCACCAGCAGACGCACGTCGAACCTCCCCAGAGTGAAACGTCGATGTTTCAGATGCAGAGGAAGCTACACCGCTGTGTGCTGGGCCACAAGAGCCGCAGTGGCCCTGAACGTGCGAAACGCTCGGCCTCACCGCGATTGCTTCTGGCCGCCCGGGGAGCGCGGCGCAACTGTCAGAGTTGAGAGGGGTTTGACAACTCTGACAAAACGTAAACAGTCGAGGTGAGGACCGAGCGGTCACATCAGAATGCGGCGCTCAGACGCGCCGATTGATCAGCCAGCGCCGAAGCCGGATCCGATGAGGTTGAAGATGGCATTCAGGAACTGCTGGAACAGATCGATAAGCATGTGCGTCACCTCCTTCATACGTTTATGTCGCCGATCCGGAAGTGACCTTCCGACGTCGACGCATCCGATTTCTCGGAATTACCTTGATTCCCCCACATTCGTTGTGCTGCAACCATGTTCGGCAGAGTTGCAAGCGGTTGAATGTCAGGTTCACCGTGATTCAGAGTCTACGACGACGGCGACGAGATTCGCCACTATTCGTGAAAATTCCGATCATGTATTCACGGTTACCCAGCTGAACTCGGCCTAAACCGGTCACTGCGCATTAGTTATCGCCATCCTCTTTCACATTGTTTTCAACGAATGTTGTGAGGCTGATGATGTCAACAATGGATCCGAGAATGCGCACACTTGAACATGAACGCATCTTCAAGTACGGTGACGCCAACCCTGATGGCGGCGTGGATGGCTCCGCGCGACGAGCACGAGGATGTGGTCATGCAGCTGGACAACACGGTCGCGATCGTGACGGGCGGCGCCGGCGGAATAGGCGCGGCTGTGGCGAAGGCACTGGTCGGCAAGGGTTCGCGAGTGGTTCTGACCGACCTCGACGCGTCCGCACTCGAGACCGTGGCCGCCTCAATCGACCAGGATTCTGCGGGATCGGTTGCGACCCTCGCGGGTGACGCGTCGTCCACGGACCACATGGAGGCGGCGATCGCGCGCGCGGAGTCTCGGTTCGGTCCGGTCGACCTCTACTTCGCCAACGCCGGGATCGGCGGAGCTCCAGGACTTTTCGCGTCTGACGACGAGTGGGCGCAGGTCGTCGACGTCAATCTCATGGCGCACATCCGAGCGGCGCGACGTCTGGTGCCCGAATGGGTAGACCGTGGCAGCGGATACTTTGTGTCGACCGCGTCGGCGGCCGGCCTGCTGACCCAGCTCGGTTCGGCCACGTATTCGGTGACCAAGCACGCGGCGGTCGGATTCGCCGAGTGGCTGAACGTGACCTATGGCGACCGGGGTGTGCGCGCGAGTTGCCTGTGCCCGATGGGCGTCGACACCAAGCTGTTGCGGCCGGACGATGCCCCGACCGACACCGGCGCACTGCTGATGCAGCGCGCGGTGGAGACCGCCGGTCGCGTGCTGACCACCGACGAGGTCGCCGGCGTCGTCATCGACGCTCTCGACGACGAGCGCTTCCTCATCCTTCCCCATCCCGAGGTCCTCGAGATGTACCGGCACAAGGGCGCCGACTACGACCGCTGGCTGCGCGGCATGCGTCGCTATCAGGCCGGCCTCGAAGAATCCCTGACCTACTAGACCGACCTAGATCCCCATCCGCTCACCTCGGAGGAGCCCCACATGGACCTGCTCAACCCGTCCGACCGTTCGGAGAAGTACCGCGCCCAGCTACTCGATTTCATGGGCGTGCACGTCTATCCGAACGAGAAAGTCTACGACCAGCAGATGCGCGAGTCGGAGAACCCTCATGCGACCCCACCCATCCTCCTGGAGCTCAAAGCGAAGGCCAAGGAAGCGGGTCTGTGGAACCTCTTCCACCCGCATCCGGAATGGGGTCCCGGTCTCTCGAATCTCGAGTACGCCCCCCTCGCCGAGATCATGGGCCGCGTCGTGTGGGCCCCCGAGGTGTTCAACTGCAACGCCCCCGACACTGGCAACATGGAGGTGCTGACCCTGTTCGGCACCGACGCGCACAAGGAGCGCTATCTCAAGCCTCTCCTCGACGGTGAGATCGCCTCCGCCTTCGCGATGACGGAGCCCGCGGTTGCGAGCTCTGACGCCACGAATGTCGAGCTGTCGATGGTGCGCGACGGCGACGAGTACGTCCTCAACGGTCGGAAGTGGTTCGCGTCGAACGCGGTTCGACCGGATTGCAAGGTGCTGATCGTGATGGGCAAGACGGATCCGGCCGCGCCGACACATCGTCAGCAGTCGATGATGGTCGTACCGACCGATGCGCCCGGGCTCACCATCCTGCGAAACCTGCCGGTGTTCGGATACGTCGATCGGGAGAGCCACGGCGAGTTGGTGTTCGAGAATGTTCGAGTGCCGGTCGAGGACGTGCTCAAAGGTGAAGGTGAGGGATTCGCCATCAGCCAGGCGCGTCTGGGACCCGGCCGCATCCACCACTGCATGCGCACCATCGGCGTGGCCGAGCGGGCCCTCGAGCTCATGTGTGCTCGCGCCTCGCAGCGCGTCACCTTCGGTCAACCGATCGCGGATCGCGCGAACATCCAGGACTGGATAGCGGAGGCGCGCATCGACATCGAGATGGTTCGACTGCTGACGCTCAAGGCCGCCTACATGATGGACACCGTCGGCAACAAGGCGGCGGCGACCGAGATCGCCGCGATCAAAGTCGCCGCACCCAACATCGCGCTGACGATCATCGACCGCGCGATCCAGGTCCACGGGGGTGGCGGTGTGACCGACGACTTCCCTCTGGCAATGGCATACGCGCACATCCGGACTCTTCGCCTGGCCGATGGGCCCGACGAGGTGCACAAGCGGGCCATCGCACGTCGTGAACTGCGGCCGTACCGCACGGCGGACGCGCCCGAGTCGGTCTCCGGCGTCTCGGATCAGGCACTCGTCTCGCGATGACGAGCGGCGGCCCTCGGGGGCGGCCGGTCACTGCTCGTGGGGAGCGAACGCGGGCGGCCCTGATCGTCGCCGCCCGCACCGTCTTCGAGCGTGACGGGTTCAGTGACTCGCGGCTGACCGACATCACCGCAGAGGCCAGTTGTGCGACGGGGTCGTTCTACACGTACTTCGACAGCAAGGAAGACATCCTCGACGCGGTTCTCGCGGAGGCGCAGGAGGACATGCTGCATCCCGGCATGCCCCACGTGGAGCCGGAATCCGACGACGATCCGACCGCGATCATCGAGGCCGCCAACCGGGCCTATTTCGAGGCATACCGCCGCAATGCCCAGTTGATGCTGGTGCGGGAGCAGGTCGCCGGGATCAGTCCGGAGTTCCGGGACATCCGGCGACAGCGTGGAGAGGTGTTCGCGGAGCGGAATGCGAAACTCATCCGGGATCTCCAGTCCCGCGGTCTCGCCGATCCGGACCTCGATCCCCTCGCTGCCGCACGCGCGTTGTCCGGGATGGTCTCCCGAATGGCCTATCACTGCTTTGCCCTCGACGACGAGATCCCGATGGACGAGCTGGTCTTCACCGCAACTCGATTGTGGGTCAATGCGATCGGGCTGCGCAGGAGTTCGTGACGCTCCGTCGACCCCCGACAAGCCGACGGAGCGACCGGCTCGGTCTCACTGAGAAGCCTTGAGGCTCAGAGCGATCGGATGACCAGGGCAGGAGTTGGGGGGGAACTCCCGATCGGGTTCGTCAGATCGTGCTGTCGGTGAGGGCCGGGCCGGCCGCATGCTGTCCTGTGGACCGCCAACGGTCAGAAAGCGCTGCCGATGATGTTGAAGATCGCGGTCAGGAACTGCTGGAAGAGATCGATAAGCATGGAATTCACCTCCTCTCCATTGAGCAGAAGAACTGCGGGCTGGGTGGCTCACAATCACCACACGTAGAAGGAGTCGGAGATGCTTCACGATTTGTTACACGCGCCGAAGAGAAATTCTTGACACCGAAGAATCCGCAGCTCAGGTGCTCTGACCAGCGAGTTCAACGGTTGTTGCACTCTGGGATCGATCGATCCAACAGATGTAGAGATTAGACAGGTTTGCGCCGAAGAATCGTCACTCTGTTTTCAACAAACGTGGAAACACATTCCGAAAAAGTGTCCGCTTTCCGAACGGGGCGCTTTAGGAATGTCTCTCCCCGTCGACCGATTCACTCGAAGTAGCGGCGCGGTACGTCGACGAGCATCGTCTGGATCGCCGCATCGCTGACACCGCGGTCACGCAACGCGGGCAAGACGTCCTCGCTGATGTGGCGGTAGTTCCACTTCGGCACCGCCTGCTTCTTGGCCTCGGGGTCGAACCAGTCGATGAAGCACGCCGCATCGTGCGCGAGTGCCATCCGATCGGCGTAACCCCGCTCGACGAGCGCCACAACCGTGTTGATCCGGTCCTCGAACGGCAGCAGAACGTCGAGCCCGAAGCGATCCATGCCGAGGATCGATCCGGCGTCGGCGAGTTTCATCAGGTAGTCCAGGTCGGTCGAGTCACCGGAGTGTCCGATCACCACCTTGGTCAGGTCGGCGCCCTCCTCGGCGAGGACCTTCTGGGCCACCAGCCCGGACTGGGTGTGCGGATTCGTGTGCACCGTGATGGGCGCGCCGGTCTGCACGCTCGCCGCACCGACCGCTCGCATGACCCGCTCGACACCCGGTGTGAGCCCCTGTTCCTCGATCGCGCACTTGAGAAAGGCGGCCTTGACGCCGGTGTCCGCGATGCCCTCGGTCAGGTCCCGGACGAAGAAGGTGACCAGCGGTTCCGGCACGTCGAACAGCAGGCCGGGACCCGTGTAGTGGAACTGGAACGGGATGTCGTTGTAGGTGTACAGACCGGTCGCGACGACGATCTTCAGGTCGATCTGTTCAGCGATGCGCTGGATCCGTGGGATGTAGCGCCCCAACCCCAGTACCGTCGGATCCAGGATCGTGTCCATCCCCAGGCTCTTCAGCTCCCGCAGGTCGGCCACCGCATCGGCGATCTTCTGCTCCTCGTCCCAGTCGTACTGGTAGTTCTCCCGATACTCCTCACCCAGGACGAAGACGTGCTCGTGGACGAGGACGTTGCCGAGATCAGCGGAGTCGATTGGGCCGGTGACGGTGTTGACGGTGCTCATGCGGCTCCTTCGTGAGACGGTCGACGACGCTGTCGACTGTGTTCTGGATCACTTTTTGATCACTGGGCCGAACACTATGTGCGGATGAGTTCGACTTCAAGGAGCGCCCCGTGCAGGTGAACGCGTTTCATGCATGATGGACGGATGCCGACCCCGCACTCCGACATCGCGGCGGGTCCCGACGCGCAGAGCAGCGCCGCGCCGCGTGAGAACGTCCTCCTGATCCACTGGCACGACCTCGGACGCCACCTCAACTGCTACGGGATCGACGGTGTCGAGAGCCCGAATCTCGATGCACTCGCCGCCGAGGGCATCCTGCTGACCGACGCCCACTCGACGGCGCCGCTGTGCTCGCCTGCCCGCGGCTCTGTGTTCACTGGGCGGTATCCCCACCGGAACGGCCTGGTCGGGCTCGCCCATCACGGATTCGAATACCGCAGCGACGTCCGCACCCTGCCCGCGGTGCTCACCGAGGTGGGCTACCGCACCGTGTTGTTCGGCATGCAGCACGAGAGTGCCGACCCGACGAGCCTCGGATTCGAGACCGTCGACGTCTCGGATTCCCTCTGCGACTACGTGGTCGCCCGATCGCAGGACTGGCTTCGCGACCACGTCCATGCGTCGGACGAGCGGCCGTTCCTGCTGACGGCGGGATTCTTCGAGACCCACCGGCCCTACCCGGCCGAGCAGTACAAGCATGCCGAACCGGCGTCGGTGACCGTGCCGTCGTTCCTCCCCGACACCGCGGACGTCCGCGAGGATCTCGCCGGACTGCACGGCAGCATCACCCAGGCCGACGCGGCCGTCGGCCGGCTGCTGGACACCCTCGCCGAACTCGGTCTCGACGAGACGACCTGGGTGGTGTTCTTCACCGACCACGGATTGGCGTTCCCGCGGGCGAAATCCACGCTCTACTCGGAGGGCACCGGGATCGCGTTCATCATCCGGCCACCTGGACGTCGCGACGTGACGCCGCGCAGTTACGACGACCTGTTCTCCGGCGTCGACCTCACACCGACCCTCCTCGAGTTGCTGTCGGTGCCCTCGCCGTCGGGCGTCGACGGCACGTCGCACGCCGCGTCGCTGCTCGACGATTTCGAGAACTCGGTTCGGACAGAGGTTTTCACCGAGAAGACCTACCACGACGCCTTCGACCCGATCCGCGCCGTCCGGACCAAGGACTTCAGCTTCATCGAGAACTACGCGGAACGCCCGGGGTTGCTGCTCCCCCTCGACATCGCCGACAGCCCATCGGCGCGCTCGCTCGACGCGGATCAGATCGGCCGTCCCCGTCCGCGGCACGAACTCTACGATCTCCGAAGCGATCCCGACGAGCTCACGAACCTGGCCGACGATCCCGCCTACGCCGAGGTCCGGGATCGCCTGCAGCGGACGCTCGACGACTGGCGGTCGGAAACCGATGACGTGATCCCCGATGAACACGAGGGCAACGCGGTGGCGGAACAATTCATGGCCGATTTCTACGCCAAGGCGGCGACGAAGAAGCCGGACGAGGACAAGTTGCCGTCCCGGCGCCCCCGGGGAGAACGGCGCGAACTCCACGGCGAGATCAGCACAGGCGGCGACCGCGAGCACTGATTCCGAACCGAAGCACACGGGTGCGAATTTGTAAAGATTTTGCACTCCACTGACCGTAAATGCCCAGCTTGCGGGCGGTTTTCGCGCCGCTACACTGATCCGCGTGTCGGACGTTTCGAACTATCTCGTGTGCGCGAGCCAGCGCAGCGGCAGCACTCTGCTAGTGGAGTCGCTCGCCGCGTCCGGCGTGGCGGGTAAACCGCAGGAGTTCTTCCAGTACTTCGCGAGTTCGTCGCAGGCGCCGCAGCCCCGCGAATGGTTCGCCGGGGTGGCCGACCCGGAGATCCTCGACCTGCTGGCCGAGGTCGACCCCGGGGTCGTCGACGTTCGCGACAGCGACGAATGGAAGGCCGACATCCTCGACCAGGGCCGCTCCCCCAACGGGGTCTGGGGCGGAAAGCTGATGTGGAATCAGACGCCGCTGCTCATCGCACGTTCCCGCGTCGGGTCGGGGTCGTTGCGAACCGCGATCAGGTCCCTGTTCGCCGGCGACGATCCGGTCTACGTGCACGTCTACCGAGAAGACGTTGTACCGCAGGCCATCTCGATGTGGCGCGCGGTGCAGACACGCATCTGGCGTGACGAGGACGGCATCCATTCGGCCGGCGAGGACGGCGCGGTCTACCACGCCGGCGGCATCGCGCACCTCGCCGAGATCCTGCTCGAACAGGACCGCAACTGGCGGCGCTGGTTCGACTCGGAGGGCATCGAGCCGGTCGAGGTCGGCTTCACCGACCTGGTCCAGAACCCGACCCGCACCACTGCGCGTGTACTCGAGGCGATCGGTCAGGATCCCGACCTCGCTCCGCCGCCACCACTCAAACCCCAGTCCAACGCGCGCTCCAAGGACTGGGCGCAGCGCTATCGCCACGACGCCGAACGGAACGGACTTCCCCGATGACCGCAGAGACCACGGTGGCCGACAGCCCGGCAGCGTCCGCGCAACCCGCCACCGACTTCGACCACGTTGCCGCACTTCGAGTTCTGGAGTCCGAGTCGGTCCACATCATCCGCGAGGTGGTGGCCGAACTCGAACGGCCAGTGCTCCTGTTCTCCGGCGGGAAGGACTCGATCGTTCTTCTTCGTCTGGCGGAGAAAGCCTTTCGCCCACATCCCTTGCCGTTCCCGATCCTGCACGTCGACACCGGGCACAACTTCGACGAGGTCATCGAGTTCCGCGACCGGCGCGTCGCCCCGACCGAGGAGAACCCGGCCGGGATCAAGCTGATCGTCGCATCGGTGCAGGAGTCGATCGACTCGGGTCGGATCGCCGAGTCGACGGATCCGTCCGGGTCCCGGAACCGGCTGCAGACCCGCACGTTGCTGGATGCCTTGGAGGCGGGCGGTTTCGATGCCGCGTTCGGCGGGGCCAGGCGCGACGAGGACCGTGCGCGAGCGAAGGAGCGGGTGTTCAGCTTCCGCGACGAGTTCGGCCAGTGGGACCCGAGATCGCAACGGCCCGAGCCGTGGTCGATCTACAACGGGCGGATTCGCCGTGGCGAGTCGGTCCGCGTCTTCCCGCTGTCCAACTGGACCGAGACCGACATCTGGCGCTACATCGAGATCGAGGACCTGGACCTGCCGTCGATCTACTACGCGGCCGAGCGCGAGGTGTTCGACCGCGACGGCATCCTGCTCGCCGTCTCCCCGTTCAGCCAACCGCGCGACGGTGATCCGGTGAGCACGGAGTGGGTCCGCTACCGCACCGTCGGCGATCTCACCATCACCGGGGCCGTCCGGTCCCGGGCGACCACGATCCCCGAGATCATCGCCGAGATCTCCGACGCCACGGTCTCCGAGCGAGGCGAGACCCGGGCCGACGACCGTACGTCGTCAGCCGCCATGGAAGACCGGAAACGCGAGGGATACTTCTGATGAGCACCGCTGTCTCCCCGGAGCGATCCGGTTCCCCCGTCGACGTCCATCATCGGCAGATCCTGCGGCTGGCCACCGCCGGGAGCGTCGACGACGGGAAGTCCACACTCATCGGCCGATTGCTGCACGACACCGGCAGCCTGCCGACCGATCATCTCGAGGCCGTCACCGACGACGAGGGCGTGGCCGACCTCGCCGCGCTGTCGGACGGGCTGCGCGCCGAACGCGAGCAGGGCATCACGATCGATGTGGCCTACCGCTTCTTCTCCACCGACAGCCGCAGCTATGTCCTCGCCGACACCCCGGGTCACGAGCGATACACCCGAAACACCTTCACCGGCGCATCCAACGCCCACGTCGCCGTTCTTCTGGTCGACGCCCGCAACGGTTTACAGGTGCAGACGCGTCGCCACGCGCGGATCGCGACCGTCGTCGGCGTGCCTCACGTCATCGCCGCAGTGAACAAGATCGACCTCGTCGACTATTCGGCGGAACGCTTCGCCGAGATCGAGGCCGCCCTCGCCGAGCTCGCCACGCAGGTCGGCATCGATCACATCCTCGCGATCCCGGTCGCGGCCAAGCACGGGGACAACGTCGTTCACCGATCGGCGAACACACCGTGGTACACCGGTCCGACCCTGCTCGAGTACCTGGAGGACGTCGAGCTCGTCGCGCCCAGTCCGACGACCGACGAGTTGCGCCTGCCGATCCAGTGGGTGTCCCGTCCGACCGAACGCCACCGGCGTCGCTATTACGGTCGACTGGCGGCCGGGCGTCTGCACGTCGGCGACGAGGTGACCGTGCTGCCCTCGGGCAACAGCAGCGTGGTGACCGCCGTCGACACCCTCGACGACGAGCGCGAGTTCGCCGTTGCGCCACTGTCCATCTCGGTCGAACTCGCCGACGACATCGACGTCGGCCGCGGTGACGTGATAGTCAGCGCCGCCGAGTCCGCGCACGTCCCGGTGCTGGCCCGCGAACTCGACGCGACCGTGTGCTGGTTGGCCGAGAGCCCGCTCCGCGCCGGCGATCGTCTGGCACTCAAACACGGTGCGGCGACTGTTCGCGCCACCGTCCAGTCGCTGGAGCGACGACTGGACCCGGAGACCCTCATCGAGCAGGTGGGTCCGGGATCGTTGGGACTCAACGACATCGGCGTCATCACGCTGCGTACATCGTCGGTGATCGTGGCCGACCGGTATGTGGAGAACCGTGACACCGGAGCCTTCATCCTGATCGACGAGTCGACCAACGACACGGTCGGCGCCGGGACGATCGCCGAACCACGAGAGGTCGTGCCGGGCACGGCGACCCGCAACGACATCAAGTGGCACCCGAGCTCATTGGGCCGCCCGGAACGGTGGCAGAAGACAGGACAGCGCGGAGGGACCGTGTGGCTCACCGGTTTACCGGCATCCGGCAAGTCGACGGTTGCGGTCGCCCTCGAACGCGAACTCGTCAACCGTGGTCGGGTCGCCTACCTCATCGACGGCGACAACATCCGGCACGGCATCTCCGACGACCTCGGCTTCTCGCCTGGCGATCGGGCGGAGAACATCCGCCGTGTCGGACATCTGGCACGACTGTTCGGCGATGCGGGTGTGGTGTCGATCGCGTCGATGGTGTCGCCGTTACGGTCGGACCGGGAGATCGCGCGTGAACTCCACCAGGCCGCCGATCTCGACTTCATCGAGGTCCACGTGAGCACCCCGGTCGCCGAATGTGAGCGCCGAGATCCGAAGGGGCTCTACGAGCGTGCGCGGCGTGGGGAACTGAAGGGCCTGACCGGGGTGGACGCACCTTACGAGAAGCCGCAGGATCCCGACCTCCGGTTCGACACCACCGGGGAGGACGTCGAGGAGCTCGCCGGCCGCGTGGTCGCCGTGCTCGTGGAGCGCGGCATCATCGACGCCTGAGGGCGCCTCGGGATTCGTCACCGGTCATTCGACTGGACGAGGTGACAACCGCCGCACCGGTTCCGGGCGCTAGGCTCCATCCGACA
Source organism: Gordonia sp. ABSL11-1 (assembly GCF_030315685.1). Classification (GTDB taxonomy): domain Bacteria; phylum Actinomycetota; class Actinomycetes; order Mycobacteriales; family Mycobacteriaceae; genus Gordonia. The sequence goes on from NZ_JASXSI010000014.1 coordinate 48,183, forward strand.
ATTCTTTCGACGATGGGGGGCGCCGATGCGCGCATCGGTACCGGTGGTGGGCGGCGTAATCGCCGCGATGACGACCATGGTGATGACCGCGGGCTGTGGGGAGTCCGATGCCGGCACTCCGTCGGCCTCGCAGAGTGAGGTTGTCGAATCGGCCGGGACGCAGGCACCCGCGGCGACCGTACCCGCCAAGGATCTCGTCCTGGGCAAGGCGGATCTCCCCGCCGGCTATCAGGTCATGCCGATCCCACCGAACCAGATGCAGCAGTCGGCCGACAACATGCTGGACTCCACGAAGGGCGCGACGATCAGCCCGGCGGAGTGTGCCCCGCCGAAGACTGTTCCCGATCGGATGGACGTCTCGCAGATGGGCATGCTGGTGGCCGTCAAGGGATCGACGACCCTGTCCGAGACCGTGATGCCACGACACGGCGACATGTCCGACATGCGTGAATCCATGACCGGGAAGTGCGCAAAGGTGACCGCTTCATTCACCTCCGGCGAGGTCGCAGGCGCGCGTTCGACGATCGTCAACTCCCCTGTCGAACTACCGGATACGAAGGCCGACGATGTGTTCGCCGTGAAGCAGACGAGTACGTCGACGGTGAACGGACGGGAGGTCACCGCGACATCGATGATGGCGTGGGCGCAGGTCGGCGGGTACTCGGTTGCGGTGACCTCCGGCGGACTCCTGGGCGGACCCGACACGGAGGTCTTCTCACGGATGCTGGTCACGGCCGTCGACAAGGTGGCCGCGGCCGGCTGACACCGGACGGGCGCGACTGCTGGCGGGGAGAGCAACTACATTGCATCTTGTGAGTGACACCGACACACCGAGAGGACCCGACGGCCCGACCGCGCCCGGATACGGCCCGGTGTCACCCCATCGACCGGACATCGCGGCGGCATTGTGGTGGGAGTCCGAGCCGAATCCCAAACTGGATCGGCTGCTCGCCTACCTCCGCGAGGACGAGTTGCTGCTCGTCGCGCGCAACGCCTGGTTCCGTCGCGCGTGGGGCATCATGGCCGTCACCACCAGGCGTGTCGTCATGGTCAGCACCGCCGGCGAGGGATATGCATTCGAACTGCCCGTCGACGCGGCGCTCGAGATGATGGACGGCGGCGACGACGACGGCTACCGCGTGTTCTATCTGCACGACTACGAGGCGTCGACGAAGGTGTACTTCACGAACTCGGTCGTCGCGGAGTCGCTGTACGACCGTCTGTACTGGTGTGTTTCCCGGGCCGTGCTCGACGACCGCGGCGGAGCCCTGGACCGCGCGGACGATCAGGGTGTGACCGAGGACTTCCAGCGGTTCCGGAAGGTGAAGGATGCGTTCGACACGGGAGCTCTGGACGACGATGCGCTACGGAACGCGACGCTCCGGATCTTCCTCGGCCCCGAGGGGCAGCCGCCGCCACGGACTGTCTGAGCGGACCAGCAGGGCGTTCATCCAGTTGCCCGCGGTCTGCGCGGAATCCCCCGCCGTGCCGATGTCGGTGATGGCGCTCCAATAGGCGCGGCCGATCACGACACCGTGCGCGAACTGGCGCCAGTTGGCGTAGTAGTTGCGGGCCGAGTCGAGCCCGGCGAACAGCATCGGCCAACACTCGTCCTCTTGCAGGTAGCCTGCGCGCAGGCCGGTCCGCACGATGAACGGCAGCCGACCAAGATCCCATGCACGGATGTGGTCCGGAAAGTGCCTGTCGGCCACGGAGTTCCGGAGCACCTTCGCCGTGCGCAGATTGTAGAGGGCGTTGTAGTGCGCAACCCAATAGCCGGGTGAGTCACCGCGAGCGGCGGCTCGGGCGGCGAGAAACTCGCGATGCGCCTCGGGATCGTGACCGCTGGTCTTCCTGGTCGACTCGGCGACCAGGGGCGCGATCACCTCGAACGTCGAGCTGTGCATCCCGTCGAGCAACTGGCCCACGATCTTGCGCGCCGAGATCGCATCGGTGATCTCCCACCATTCGCGGATCCGGGTCCGGACCGCCTCCACACTCTCGTCGATCAGGATCGTGTCGCATGCGAACGCATTCGGAATCCACATGTGTGCGCCCACATTCAGCGCCGCCTGGTGACGCGGCGGAAGTGGACTCTGGCCTCGCCAGATGAAGGGCCGACCCAACGCCGACTTCTCGCCGAACGGGAACGGCGTGATCGGAGGCAAGGTCACCGGATCAGGGTATCGCCTGCCGATCGGGATCAGTCGCGGTGGTTGTGGAGCGAGCGTGCGGCGGTGGTCCCTGAGGAGCGAGCTTGCGAGCGTCCCCCCGGTCCCTGAGGAGCGAGCTTGCGAGCGTCTCGAAGGGCGCCGACCGTGCCCACTTTCGTGCCGACCGTGCCCACTTTCGCGCCGACCGTGCCCACTTTCGCGCCGACCGTGCCCACTTTCGCGCCGACCGTGCCCACTTTCGCGCCGACCGTGCCCACTTTCGCGCCGACCGTGCCCACTTTCGCGCCGACCGTGCCCACTCAGCTGTTGTTCTCTCAGCACAACCGGCACCCCGAACTCTGGCCCGTCGGGCCGTTTCACCTGCCCGATCACAGCCATAGTGTCGTAGCACACAGCCGGTCCTACAGTTCCGGCGCCGCGCCCGACGAAAGGCTCCCGACCGTGACCGACTCCTACTTCGCGTGGGACCTCGCGCATCGTGGCGACGCGGCGTGCGTCCGCGACGATCAGACCCAGCTCGACTACGCAGGCTTCGCCGACCGCGTCGGTGCCGTCGCCGCGCACCTCCAGCACGCCGGGGTGACGACAGGCGACGTGGTCGCGACGTTCCTCCCGAATCGGGTGGAACTCCTCGTCACGCTGATGGCCGCCTGGCGAACTCGGTGTCGTCTCCACCCGGTGAACCCGGCGTTCACTCCCGACGAGGCCGGGTATCAGCTCCGCGACTCCGGCGCGCGGGTCGTCGTCGGTACGCCCGGCGGAGACGATCCCGACTGCGTGGTGATCCCGGTCGACGATCTGGCCGTGCACCACACCGAGGGATGGTCGCCTCCGCCGACGCCGCTACCCGTCGACGACGCTCCTCATCTACACAGCCGGGTCGACGGGACGGCCCAAAGGCCTCGCTGCGATTCGCCATCTGTGGCGCGGCGCCGATCTCGAAAGAGCTACTCGGTCGCGTCGAGAGCGCCTTCGGGATCCCCATCGTCGAGGGCGACGGACTGATGGAAGGGACGTGTGCGTCAGCGTGCAACCCGATCGACGGCGTCCGCAAACCCGGCACCGTCGGACCCGCCCTCCCCGGGCAGCAGATCACGATCGTCGGGCCCGACGATCGTGATCTGCCCGACGGCGAGGCCGGTGAGGTCGTCACCGGACCGACCGTGATGCAGGGCTACCTCACACTGGTCGACCGGATCAAGGACATGATCATCCGCGGTGGGGAGAACATATATCCCACGGAGATCGAGAACGCTCTCGCCACCCATCCCGCTGTGCTGGAATGCGCGGCCGTCGGCGCGCCCGACGACTTGTACGGCGAGATCCTGGTCGGCTTCGTCGACACCTATCCGGACGTGACCATGACGCGCGATGACCTCGCGGACCACATCGCACCCATCCTCGCGAAGTCCAAGCAGCCGAACGCGATTCACATCGTGGAGCAGCCCCACGGAACCCGGCCGGCAAGATCGACAAGCCGGCGCTCCGCACCGGACTGCGCTCCCCGCAACCCATCTGAGCCCGCGCGACTCCCCCACGACACCCCGCCACGACCCCCGCCTCGACAAGGAGAGTCACCCAGGGCTTCACCCAACCCGACTTCCCGCCGGTCGACCCCGACACCTTCCTCGACAAACCGTTCCTGGAGCGATTGCGGGTGCCCGGTGCACACTGGGCCGACTACGGCTTCGGCACACCGAAGATGGTGCACGTCATCTATCTGCTGAAGGTGTTCGTGCTGTTCGCGATCGTCGGCGTGACCATCGCGACGCTCACGTCGGGCCTCAACCCGTTGCAGGTCTCCGGGTGGTGGAATCAGCCGATCGTCTACCAGAAGGCAATCCTGTGGACGGTGCTGATCGAGATCCTCGGCATCGGCGGGTCGTGGGGACCGCTGGCGGGGCACTTCAAGCCGATGACCGGTAACTGCTCTACGTGGTTGCGGCCCAATACGATCCGGCTCCCACCCTGGCCGGAGACGGTGCCGTTCACCCGTGGTGACACCCGCAGGCCGGTCGACGTCGCCATCTATGCCCTGATCCTGGACAACTTCGTGGTCGCCGTCGTCCTGCCGGGGGTCACCTCGTCGTCCCCCGACAGCGCGGTCCCCGACAATCAGGGACTGGTCAACCCGGTGCTGATGTACCCGTTGATCGCCCTGCTCGTGGTGATGGGCCTGCGCGACAAGGTGATCTTCATCGCCGCACGCTCCGAGCAGTACCTACCCGCGATCGTGTTCTTCGGATTCCTGCAGTTCGTCGACATGATCCTCGCGCTGAAACTGTTGATCGTGACCGTGTGGGTCGGTGCGGGCATCTCCAAACTGGGCCACCACTTCTCGATGGTCATCCCACCGATGCTGTCCAACACGCCGTGGATTCCGAGCAGGGCGGTCAAGCGGGCCCACTATCGGAATTCTCCCGAGGACATGCGACCGTCCACGGTCGCCGGCGGAATCGGACACGTCCTGGGCACGCTCGTCGAGGTCATCACGCCGCTGGTACTGCTGTTCTCCACCAGCAGGTGGCTGACGCTGGCCGCCGTGATCCTGATGGTGTGCTTCCGCATCGTCATCTTCTCGACGTTCCCGCTGGCCGTGCCGCTCGAGTGGAACCTACTGTTCGCCTATGCCTCGATCTTCGTGTTCTGGGGGGTTCCCGGCCTGGGACGGGTACGCCCTGACGGACACGACGATACCGTGGGCCCTGGTGGCGATCGCGGTGGCGCTGTGCTTCTTCCCGGTGGTCGGCAATCTCCGGCCGGACCTCGTGTCGTTGCTGCCATCCATGCGGCAGTACGCCGGAAACTGGGCGTCGGCAACCTGGGCGTTCGCCCCGGGTGCCGAGGAGAAGCTGGACCGGTTCGTGGTCCGGTCCGCCAAGAACACCCGCACGCAGCTGCTTGCGTCCTTACCCACCCGAGGTCGCCGACGTCGTGATGCATCAGATGATGGCGTGGCGCTCGATGCACGGCCAGGGACGCGCGCTGTTCTCGCTGATGCTGCGTCATCTCGGCGACGACATCGACACCATGCGGGAAGCCGAGTTCTCCTGTAACTCGCTGATGGCATTCAACTTCGGTGACGGACATCTGCACGACGAGCGGCTGATCGCCGCCCTGCAGCGGCGGTGCGACTTCGCGCCGGGAGAGTTCACGGTCGCATGGATCGAGTCCCAGCCCATCCACAAGGGCACGCAGCGGTTCATGCTGATGGACGCGGCGCTGGGCGTGATCGAGACCGGTACTTATCGGGTGAAGGATGCCGTCGAGGAGCAGCTGTGGCTGCCCAATGGGCCGATCCCCTTCGACGTCGACTGGACCCTGGACGTTGACGCGCGACGGGCCCTGACGGATCCTTGAGGTCGTGGCCGAACCCCAGATGCGATCCAGCGCTGCCGACGACCGGATCGTGGCCCCGGCCGCGCAGGATCAGGTACAGCGGTGACGACTGCGGTCGTCGTCGGCAGCGGGCCCAACGGGCTCGCCGCCGCCCTGCACCTCGCCCGCAACGGTGTCGACGTGCAGGTCCTGGAGGCCGCGGACACGATCGGCGGTGGCGCCCGGTCCGGCGAGCTCTTCGTTCCGGGACTCATCCACGACCGGTGCTCCGCGTTCCATCCGATGGTGGTGGGCTCGCCGTTCTGGACCGAGGTCGGCCTGGAGGACCACGGGTTGCGGTGGCGGTGGCCGGAGATCGACTGCGCGCATCCACTGGACAACGGGGATGTCGGGGTGCTGCGGCGATCCCTCGACGAGACGGCCGCCGGTCTCGGCGAGGACGGCCGACGGTGGCGCCTCGCGCTCGGTGACCTGGTGCGGGGATTCGATGATCTCGGTCACGATCTGCTGCGTCCCATCCTCAACGTGCCGTCGCATCCGCTGCGGCTGGCCGCCTTCGGGCCTCGGGCGGTGCTGCCCGCGAGTGTGATGGCCCGCTGGTTCCGGACCGCACCGGCGCGAGCCCTGTACGGCGGCGTCGCCGCGCACGCCTTCACCCGACTCGATCGGCCGCTCACGGCGTCCCTCGGGCTGATGATCCTCGCGAGCGGGCATCGGTACGGGTGGCCGGTCGCCGAGGGAGGGTCGGGGGCGATCACCGCCGCCGCCGCAGCGGCGCTGGGGGACGCGGGCGGCAAGATCGAGACCGGTGTCCGGGTCAGTTCCCGCGCGGACATCCCGCCCGCCGATCTCGTGATGCTGGATCTCTCTGTCGCGCAAACGCTGTCGATCTACGGCGACGTCATGCCGCACCGGGTGAGCCGCGCATACCGGAAGTATCGGACGGGAGCGGCCGCCTTCAAGGTCGATTTCGCGATCGAGGGCGACATCCCGTGGCGCAACCCGGAATCCCGGGTGGCCGGCACCGTTCATCTCGGCGGTGACTACGCGGAGATCGCGGCCACCGAGAAGCAGCGTGCCGCAGGCGTGATGGCTGATCGTCCGTTCGTCCTGGTGGGTCAGCAGTACCTCGCCGACGAGACCCGGTCGAACGGCAACATCCACCCCATCTGGTCGTACGCGCATGTCCCGGGCGGGTATTCGGGTGATGCGACGGAGGCGGTCATCGCCCAGATCGAGCGGTTCGCGCCGGGGTTCCGTGATCAGGTCATCGCCATCCACAGCACCGGTACCGAGCAACTCCACGCCCACAACGCGAACTACGGGGGCGGCGACATCATCGGCGGCGCCAACGACGGTCTGCAGCTGGTGGTGCGGCCGCGACTCGCCGTCGATCCGTACTCGATCGGCGTCGACGGCGTGTACATCTGCTCGCAGTCGACTCCGCCGGGCGCGGGTGTCCACGGACTCTGCGGATTCCATGCGGCCACGTCGGCACTCCGGTCGCAGCGGGCCGTGCGGAGGTGACGGCGCCGGTGTCGCCGCCGACGTGTCGGCAGCCGTCGAGTACGCCCTGCAGCCGATGTTATCGGCTGGTGGAAGAACTCGACCTGCCGCCCGATCTGCCGATGGCCGTGACCCGGCACATCTCCGACGTGATGTTCGGCTACATCGAATGGATCACTCTCTATGTGTTCCAGGCCTACGAGAACGAGTGTCGTCGGTGGCTGGGCGCCGAGGGCAACGTCCTGTCGTCGACGATCCATCGATCGCTCGACTCGCCCGAACCCGATGCGCAGGTCTTCGAACGGGAGACCGGCTACCGACTGGGACGCCGGCACGTGGCGGTGATCCTCTGGTCCCACGACGACCCCATCGAACTCAGCATCCTCGACCGTGCCGCACGTGACCGGGCCGGGCGACTGCGTTCGAAAGGCCCGCCGATGATCACCGCCATCGACCGTTCCACGGTGTGGCCGTGGATCGCGCGCGACCTCGAGTCGACAGGGGCGTGGGTCCGAGAAGTGCTGGGCGGCTTGGCCGACGACACCCCGAGTGCGGCTGTACTCCGCGAGACGCTCGCGGCCTTCTTCGCCACCAAGGACTCCTATCTGCACACCGCCGAGCGGATGAATCTTCATCGCAACACCGTCAAGTACCGGGTGAACAAGGCACTCGCCGAGACTCCGGCGCACCGCGATCGGGTCGATCTGGCGTTGGCTCTGGCGGTGTGCGAGTTCCTGGGTTCGACGGTCCTGACGTCCGGACTCTGACCCCGTGAGGCGAATGGGCGACCGAAGCGCCCCGGGAAAGCGCCCCCTGCAGGCCGATCGCGGACATAGATAGTGTCGTCGGCACCCCTCGGAGGGGGGCGGATTTCCGGCCGGTCCCCGCGTGCGATGAACTGATCCCATGGAGTTGCTGCTCATCCGTCACGCCCAACCGTTTCGGCTGTCGGATCCCGCCGGTGCGGACCCCGCGCTGACCCCCGACGGGCAGGTCCAGGCACAACGACTGGCAGCCGCACTCGCCGACGGTCGGTACGGGCGTATCGACCGCCTCGTCGCCAGTCCGATGCGGCGCGCGGTCGAGACCGCCGGCTTCGCGCGGGAGGCTCTCGCACTCGACGTCATCACCGATGAACGACTCGTCGAGCTCGACCACGGGTGGACCACCTATGGTGCCGTCCATGCCTACACCGACCGCGGTCTGCTCCTCGCCGACATGAATGTGGGCCGACTCGGCGAGAACACCTTCGACCCGACAGCCTTCCGCGCGCGGGTGATCGACGGGATCGAGTCGGTGGCCCGGGCCGACGGCGACATCGTCGCGGTGGTGTGTCACGGCGGCGTGATCAACGCCTACCTCTCGCAGATTCTCGGCACCGCGACCATGTTCTTCGTCGAGCCGTTCTACACGTCGGTCACCCGGGTCCTCGCGCAACCCGGCGGCCATCGACAAGTGTTGTCGCTCAACGAGATCGATCATCTACGATGAGGTGACGGTGTCGGTGTCCCGCGGAACCGCGACCACGCGTTGCGGTGACGACGCCGACGCCCAGATCGCGATAGGCCGATACGCCGACGAGACGACCACGGTGGCGCGGTAGTACCACCCGGCGCCCCGCGGTGAGCGTCCGCCGGATCGAGCGGGCGAACCGCAACGACTCATCGGCGTCGTATCGAAGCCTCCCGACCACCCACAGGAACCTCCCAGGCAGCGTCGATCCTGCCCCAAGTCCCAGACCGCATTCTCGATGATGTCAACGAGATCCGAACCGGATCGCACACGTCGAGAGAAAGGGACGATCATGTCCACCCCGGTCGCCACCAACAACCACAAGGTCCCGCAAGCCCCCGCGCGTCGCCGCCGCCGCGTCCGCCGCTTCGACCAGCGCTCGCACCGCTGGATCTGGATCTGGCAGTGACCTTTTCCGGATTCGGGAAATAGCTGTTCAGAAGTAGCCGTTGCGCGGCAGCGGCGCGTCGTTCACAAGGCGGTCGCCGAGGGCGATCGCCTTGTACGACGTGGGATTGTGCAACGTCACCGTGCGGATGTTGCGCCAGTGCCGATCCAGGTTCCGTGCACGACTCGCCGACGACGCGCCGCCGATGTCGAACAGATCGGTCGCAGCCCGGAGCCCGACGGTGTCCACATGGACTTTCACCTGCGCCGCGGCCACCGACGCGCGGGTGAACAGCTCGGCATCGATGTGACCCTGCCTGGCAAGGGCGAACGCCGTCTCGATCTCCCGCGCGGCGCCCAGCACCGCGGTCCGCGACACGTGCGCCGCCGCGTCGAGCTCGCCGACGGTCTTGAGAAGCACGGCATCCTCGCGCGGGGTGTCGCTCGGTGCGTGGTCGAACGTGCGCGACCTCGACCGCAGTAGGTCCACCGCGTCGTCGGTGACCGACAGCAGGATGCCTGTGATCAGGCCCTGCAGATAGAGCTGGAGGAACGGGCCGTCATTGGCGACCGGTCGGTCGGCCGCCGGATCGGTGAGCTCGAGAACGTCGTCGTGCCCGACGAATACGTCTGTGAGAGTGGTGGTGCCGGTGCCCGTTCGATGCTGACCGATCCCGTCCCAGTCGTCGACGACGGCGACACCCTCGCGGTCGATCGGCAGGACGACCCGTGCGATCTGGTCACCGCCTGCACCGCCGCGGATCGTCGCGGCCACCGTCACCCAATCCGAGAACGCGGTCCCGGTGCTGTAGAACTTGGCGCCCGAGAGCAGCCAGCCGCCGTCGATCGGGCGGAGTTCGGTCGCGAACGCCTTCGCCCCGGCCGTGCCCGTGCGTTCACTGGTCGCATTGCCGAAGATCTTTCCGGCGGCGATCTCCGCGCTCCAGCGATCTCGCACGGGCCCCGCCGGTAGGCGTCGGACCTGTTCGACGAACCAGAAGTGCGACCTCAGGATGTGCGCGACGATCGGGTCGGCGCGGGCCAGATCGATCAGGAAATCGAAGAACTCGACGATGTCTGCACCAGCTGACGCCGCGTCGTCGAGGGTCAGGGCCGTATAGCCCGTATCACTGAGCAGGCGCACCTGCGCGTGGGGGTCGGTGCCCGACCGTTCGCGCGCCGCGGAATCGGTGGCGATGTCGGTGAGGACGGAATCGCGATCGGCGGCGACGCGCGTCACGACGGTCATGCCGACACCTCGACGGCCGGCGCGAACGCGCCGCGGTAGCGGGCCGCCGGATGCGAGTCCGGGAGGCGGTCGCGGCCGGTGAGCTTGTTGCGGACGGTGCCCGGCGCGTACTCGCGCTGGGCCAGGCCGCGATCACGCAGCACCGGCAGCACGTGCTCGGTGAACTCGATGTAGCTCCCCGGGATCGTCGCGTTGATGACGTTCACACCGTCGACGCCCGCGTCGCGCCACTGCTCCAGACGATCCGCGATCTGCTCGGGTGTGCCCACGATCCGGCCGCTCCGACTGCGCAACTCGGCGAGATCCCGAACCGTTGGCTCACGATCGGGCACCGCCTCGCGCAGCCACAGCAGTGTGCTCTGGGTGCCCTCGGTGCGGATCTCGCCGATAGGGGTGTCGAGGTCGTAGAAGCCGAGATCGAATCCCAGTCCGCCGGCCGAGTGGGCGATCATCGTGCTCGGATCGATGAACTCGTCGAGTTCCGCGGACTTGCGCTTCGCCTCCTCCTCGGTGCTGCCGATCACAAAGGACAAACCCTGGAAGAAGTTCAGATCGTGCGGATCGCGTCCGGCCTCGGCCACGAGACGGCGTGTGTCGTCGACGAGACCCTTCGCGGCGGCCGGGCTCGGCGAGACGATGAACTGCGCCTCGGCATTGCGCGCGGCGAAACGTCGACCGGTGTGTGACGATCCGGCCTGGAAAAGGACCGGGGTGCGCTGCGGTGACGGCGCCGACAGATGCGGTCCCTCCACGCGGTAGTGCTCACCGACGTGATGGATCTTGTGGACCTTGTCGAAGTCGGCGTGGATGCCGCTGGCCTGATCTTGGATGAGGGCGTCGTCGTCCCAGGAGCCCTCCCACAGTTTGTAGACGACGTCGACGTACTCATCGGCCCACGCGTACCGGTCGTCGTGCCCGGTGATGCCGTCGTGCCCGAAGTTCCGCCAGGCGTTCGACGACAGGCTCGTCACGATGTTCCACGCGATCCGACCGCGCGAGGCGTGATCCAGCGTCGAGATCTTGCGGGCGAAGTCGAACGGGTGCTCCTGCAGGATCGAACTCGTGATCGCGATGCCGAGATTCTCGGTGTGTGAGGCCAGCGCCGAGGCGAGGACGAGCGGATCGTTGCTGGGGATCTGCAATCCCGTGTCGACGAACTTCTTCCAATCGCCTTGGTAGTCGTCGTACAGACCGACGACGTCGGCGAAGAAGATGAAGTCGAACCGGGCCTCCTCCAGCGTCTTCGCGAGGTCGATCCAGTGCTCGAGGGAGTTGAAGTCCGTTTGCTGAGCACCCGGGACACGCCACGCCCCATGAAGGATGTGGGACGTGGTGTTCATCACGAAAGCGGAGAAACGCAGGGGTTTTGGGTCTGCCACCCGCCCGACGCTAGTCAACCGCGATCGTTCGGCGCGCCGTTGCGCTCACCGTGAACCGAAGACCTGACTGTCCGCCGACATCTCGTTAGCGTTCTCGCCGAACCGCGGGTCGTTGCTGCGCACGATCCGTCACCCATCATTCGCCTGGTCGTGCACCACCCGTCATCGAGGAGCTCCACCGTGTTCAGATATGTCCGCCGACCGCGGACCCGAGTGCTCCTCGCGGTGGGTCTCTCCGCCGCGGCGTTGCTGTCGGCATGCGGTCAGCGACCCGGGACGGGCGACGGCACCTCCACGGGGGTCGCGGCCGCTGACGGCGATTACGTGTCCGGCGGTGTCATCGAGTACGGCCACGAGCAGGAACCGCCGTGCGTCCACGGCGGCTGGGTCCAGAATGCCTATCTCGCACGGCAATACCTCGACAACCTGGTGTCCCTCGACGACAACGGCCGACCGGTGCCGTGGCTCGCGACGAGCTGGGACATCTCACCCGACCGGCGTACCTATACGTTCCACCTCAAGCCGGACGTGAAGTTCACCGACGGCACTCCGCTCGACGCCGCGGCGGTCAAGACCAACTTCGACGCCTACCTGAACCCCGAGAACCCGAACGGCACGGTCGCCGCCTACATCGGCCAGTACTACGAGGGTGGAGAGGTCGTCGACCGCAACACCATTGCACTGCACCTGAAGTCGCCGTACAGTCCGCTGCTCACCGTACTGACCCAGGGCTACTTCGGTATCCAGTCACCGACCGCCCTGGCCCGTGGCGCCGAGGCCAACTGCTCCCGGCCCGTCGGGTCCGGACCGTTCGTCATCGATCGTTGGGACCGCAACCGCAGTATCACCTTCGTGCGCAATCCGAACTACAACTCGGCCCCGGCCAACGCCCGCCACCAGGGCCCGGCCTACGTGGACAAGGTGATCTGGAAGTTCCTCAAGGACCCGGTGCTGCGTTACGGCTCACTCACCAGCGGATCCTCCGACGTGATCTACAACGTGCCGCCCATCAACTGGGCCGACGCGACGACACGCTTCCAGACGAAGCAGTACGTGACCCCGGGTCGCCCGAACGCGATCACCCTCAACGTCGACCACGCACCGTTCGACGACGTCCGGGTCCGGCAGGCCTTTGCCTACTCCGCGGATCGTCAGAAGGCGGTCGAGACCGCGTATCTCGGTGTGGTGCCCTACAACCCGAACGGTGCGCTGAGCCAGAGCACCCCCGACTACGACCCCACCGCCGGCGCATACCCCAGAGACACCGCGAAGGCGGACGCCTTGCTCGACCAGGCGGGGTGGACCCAGCGTGACGACGACGGTGTCCGCACCAAGGACGGTCGCCGACTCAGCGCACGCGTCGTCTACGCCGCCGACGCGATCATCGGTCCGGAGGGCGCCGCCATCCTGCAGGATGTCGCCTACCAGGCGAAGCAGGTGGGCTTCGACATCCAGCTCGTGCCGGCCACCCAGAGCGAGTACTTCGGCGGGCAGTACGCCAAGGCCGACACCTACGACGCGTACGTCGGTTACTGGACCAGTCCGACCCCGGGGCTGCTCTATATCAACTGGCGACAGCGCCTCGAGGACAACCCGAATCCGTACAACAACGCCTTCTACAACGATCCGACGCTGCAGGGCCTCATCGAAAAGGCAAACAGCTCAGCAGATCCCGCCGAGCAGCGGGCCTACTACACGCGGGCGCAACAGGTCATCGGTGATCAGGCACTGGCCATCGGGCTCTACACCCAGACCACCTCGATCGCGACCAACCCGAAGCTGCATGACGTGTGGATCGAGAAATCCCAAGGTGAGCCGGTCTTCTCGGATGCGAGGTTTGTGCGATGACGACACTGATCGACGAGACGACGGCGTCCCGCGGCGACGGTGACCGGACGACCGGTGATCGTCGCCGACGGGGGAGCGGCAGGGCATGGCTGCGCTGGCTCGGCAAGCTAGGCTCCGCGGTCTTCGTGCTGTGGGCCGCTGCGACGGTCACGTTCCTGCTGCAGGTGCTCGCGCCCGGCGATCGGGCGACGCTGCTGCTCAACCTGTCGTCCGGCCAGAGTCGCGAACGCACTCCCGACGAGATCGCACCCGTCAACGCACAATACGGCTTCACCGATCCGATCTGGCAGCAGTATCTGCACTACCTCGGCGGACTGCTGCACGGTGACCTCGGGACGTCGTATCAACTGCAGCAGCCGGTCACCCAGGTCATCGGTGAGCAGATCGGCCCGACACTGGTGTTGACGGTCAGTGCGCTCATCGTCGCGTGGCTGCTCGTGCTCGTCACGACGACGCTGACGGCGGGCCGTCGGGGACCGTGGGGAGCGATCGGTGCTCTCGTCGAGACGGTCAGCGCCGGCCTGCCGCAGTACTGGCTGGGCTCCATCCTGTTGGTGGTCTTCGCCATCAACCTGGCCTGGTTCCCGGTGGAGAGCGGCACTGGTCTGTACGGCCTGGTGTTGCCGGTGCTGACGCTGGCGATCCCGCTGGCCGGATTCCTGGGCAGCGTGGCCCGCGACGAGTTCGCCCGCGCTCTCGACCAACCGTTCGTGCTGACCGCCCGCAGCCGAGGCCTCGGGGATCTGTCCGTCCGCGCACGACATGTGCTGCGGCACTCTGTGATCCCTGCGATCACGGTATCCGGTTGGGCGATGGGCGCCCTGCTGTCGGGGGCGGTCATCGCGGAGACGGTGTTCGCCCGGGCCGGGATCGGACAGACCCTCGTCGCCGCGGCCAGCTCACGCGATGTCCCGCTCGTCAGCGGCATCGTCGTCCTCGTCGCCGCGATCTACATCGTCGCCAACCTGCTCGTCGATGTGCTCTACACCGTCATCGACCCACGGATCGAGGTCCCATGACCATTCTGTCGCCACGCCCCACCGCAGATGCCGGCGGAAGTGCCGGTGCGAATGCTGCAGTCGACGTCAACGGCCGGCGCTGGTCGGTGCCGCCGACCGTCGCCGCTGCCATCGTGGTCCTGGCGCTGCTCGCCGTCGCCGTCGTCGTGCCCGCGCTCCTCGCCCCGTACGATCCGCTCGCGATCAACCTGGACGCCACGCTGTCGCCGCCGAGCTGGGCGCATCCGTTCGGAACGGATCTGTCCGGTCGGGATCTGTTGAGCCGGGTCATCTTCGGGACCCGACAGTCGTTGGCCATCGGCTTCGGTGCTGTCGGTGTGGCGCTGGTCCTCGCCATCGTCCTCGGGATCACCGCGGGTCTGTCGGGCCGGGTCGCGCAGGCGCTGGCGAACCGCTGGATCGACGTGATGTTTGCGTTCCCGACGATTCTGCTCGGCCTGCTCATCACCTCGGTGTTCGGGCCCGGACCGTGGACCCTGGTGTTCGCCATCGGGATCGGCATCGCGCCGGGGTACGCGCGGATCGTCCGCGGCCAGGTGCTCACCGTCCGAGAGGCCCCGTACATCGAGGCGGCGACCGCGCTCGGACACTCACGACGGCGAATCCTGCTGCAGCACATCGCACCCAATGCACTACGTCCCATGGTGGTCACCGCGACACTCGGCATCGGGCAGGCAATCATCTGGGCGTCCGGATTGGCCTACCTGGGGCTGGGTGTCGCGCCGCCATCGCCGGAGTGGGGAGCGCTGCTCGACGCCGGCCGTACCTACATCACGGTCGCCTGGTGGCTGGAGATCTTCCCCGGACTCGTCATCGTGCTCACCGCCCTCGCATTCACCACCGTGGGACGCCACCTCGGCGCCCGACTGGAAGGAACGACCCGATGACCACCGTTGCCTCCACCACATCAGGCGCGGCAGACCTGGCCGACGACGTCCGGGACGCCGATCAGCCGCTCGCCGCGGTCCGCGACCTCCGCGTCTCCTTCGGCGGTCGCGAAGTCGTCCGGGGAGTCTCCTTCGAGGTGAATGCCGGCGAATGCCTCGCCATCGTCGGGGAGTCGGGGTCCGGGAAATCGGTCACCGCGCGCACGCTCATCGGCCTGACCGGTGACGGCGCTCGGATCGATGCGGACGCCGTGACGTTCGGCGGACGTTCGCTCCTGGGTCTCACCGATCGGCAGTGGCGGCAGATCCGAGGTCGGGAGATCGGGTTCGTCCTGCAGGACGCGCTGGTGTCGCTAGACCAGTTGCGCACGGTCGGCAGCGAGATCGGTGAGGCTTGGAGTGCCCACCACGGTCTGCGGCTGGGACCGGCCGCCCTACGACGGGCGGAGCGTGACGAGAAGGTCGTCGAACTCCTCGGTCTCGTCGGCGTACCCGAACCCCGGGTGCGAGCCGGACAGCGCCCGCACGAACTGTCCGGTGGTCTGCGGCAACGCGCGCTCATCGCCTCGGCCATCGCGCAGGATCCGAAGCTGTTGATCGCCGACGAACCGACGACGGCGCTCGACGCGACCGTGCAGGCCCAGATCCTGGACGTCCTGGGGGAGGCCAAGGAACGGGGGAACGGTGTCATCCTGATCTCGCACGATCTGGCCGTCGTCGCTCGGCTGGCCGACCGAGTCGCCGTGATGCGCCGCGGTGAGATCGTCGAGTACGGGCCGACGGCCGAGGTGTTGCGTGCTCCCGAGCACGACTACACGCGGAGCCTGCTCGCCTCGATCCCCTCACGGACGTCGAAGGGCTCGCTGCTCACCACCGGCGAGACCCTGACGGTGGCCGACACCGAGTCCGGACCGGGTTCGTCGGCCGAGGACCAGCCGCTGGCGCTGCGAGTGCGCGATGTCCGCAAGTCGTTCGCCGCGCGAGACAAGACCGAGCGTGCCGCGGTGCGCGGCATCAGTTTCGATCTCGCGCCCGGCCGCACCCTCGGCATCGTCGGTGAGTCCGGCTCCGGGAAGACCACCACCGCCCGCATCGTGCTCGGTCTCACCTGCCCCGACGCCGGCACCGTCGAGCTCAACGGTCGCGCATGGAGCGCGCTGTCGGACAAGGAGCGCCGCGCCAACCGTCATCAGATCTCCGTGATCTATCAGGACCCGCTGAGTTCGTTCGATCCGCGTTGGGATGTGGAACGGATCCTGCGCGACAGTCTGCGTTCACGAGGGCTGCGCGGGGGCGCGGCCGACGAGCGGGTGTCCGAGCTGCTCGACCATGTCGGTCTGTCCGACGCCTTCCGGCACCGCCATCCCCTCAAACTGTCCGGTGGGCAACGCCAGCGTGTGGCCATCGCGCGGGCCTTGGCACCCGAGCCGTCGGTCATCGTCTGTGACGAACCGGTCTCCGCGCTCGACGTCTCGATCCAGGCGCGCATCCTCGACCTGCTCGCCCGGCTGCAAGCGGAAACCGGTGTCGCCCTTGTCTTCATCTCCCACGACCTCGGCGTCATCCATCACGTCGCCGACGACATCCTCGTGATGCGCGACGGTGAGGCCGTCGAGTACGGCGATGCCGACAAGGTCTTCGGCGACCCCGACCATCCGTACACCCGCGAACTGCTCGCCGCCGTCCCGACCATCGACGAGAGCGAGTCGGTGGCCTGAGCCACCCGCCGGGGGCGGCCTGAACCGCCGTCCCGACACCCACCCCTTCTCTGCAACACCACCTTGGTTCAGAACCAAGGTGGTGTTTGCCATGGAGGGTGCGTGTTCGCGGCCCGCGAATCTCGGCGGCCGCCGAACCTCGCGCGGCGCCATGTTAACTGGATCCGCTGCTCAATTATTCCGCCGGTAACCACCGCGCAATACAACAGGCGTGAACTGAATGTCGTAGCCGAGCAGGGCTACTCACCGAGATCCTCCGGGATCTGCTCCACCGTCTGAGGCAGCGTCGCCTCATCCATCAGATCTGTGCTGACGGAATCGACCCGTCGCAGACATTACAGGAGACCCCGTGTCCTCTTTCGACGAAACCATCACCGACAACATCGCCACCTCGCTCGCCGAGATCCCGCATCCCTCGCTTCCGAAGGGATCGAACATCTACGGCGGGACCAAGATCTTCCCCGACTACCAGGCCGAGGACGGCGAGACCTACTTCACCCTGGTGCACGGGATCGCACACGAGTCGTCCGTGTCGTTCGTCGCCGTCCTGCAGGCGACCCGGGCGCTGCGCAAGGGCTTCGAATCCGCTGTCTACTTCTACGGACCCGGTGCCATCAATTGCCTTGCCACCCGCGGCTTTCCGAAGACCGGTGACTCGGGATTCCCCGGCGAGCAGAACATCAACGACTCGCTGGAGACCTTCATTTCCGAGGGTGGCACGGTGTTCTGCTGCCGATTCGGCCTCGCCCTCCACGGCGGACGGGAAGAAGACCTCATCGAGGGCGTCATCCCGGCCCATCCGCTCGACGTGCAAGACGCCATCATCCATTACGCGCGCAAGGGCGCGATCATCAATTCCACCTACATGGTGTGACCGACCCCGACACCACCCGAGGACCAACATGACCACCATCGCTGCGGTCGCGGCCAACTTCACCCGCGATCTCGAGCAGAACTACGAGACCATCGCCGACTACGTCGATCAGGCCCGACGGCGGGGCGTCGAGTTCCTCGTATTCCCGGAAGCAGCCATCGGCGGCTACCTGTCGTCGCTCGGCAACCACGGGGACACGGTCAAGAACACGACGAGATCTTTGCCGCCGGCCATTCGGCTCGACGGTCCGGAAATCCAACGCGTGCAGTCGATCATCGGCGACCTCGTGATCGCCATCGGATTCTGCGAGCTCGCCGACGACGGCGAGACCCGCTACAACGCCGCTGCCGTGCTCGACGGCACCCGTATCTACGGGAGCTATCGCAAGGTTCATCAGCCGCTGGGTGAGAACATGTCGTATTCGTCGGGATCGCACTACGGTGTGTTCGACACCCCCGTCGGCCGCGTCGGACTCCAGATCTGTTATGACAAGGCGTTTCCCGAGGCCGCCCGGGTGATGGCCCTGAACGGGGCGGAGATCATCGCGAGCCTGTCGGCGTGGCCGGCCGCACGCACGGCTACCGCGGAGAACCTGCAGGACGATCGTTGGACCTACCGGTTCAACCTGTTCGACACCGCACGTGCCCTCGACAACCAGGTCTTCTGGCTCGCCGCCAACCAATCTGGCACGTTCGGATCGCTGCGGTACGTCGGGAACGCAAAGGTCGTCGATCCGGGCGGCAACATCCTCGACACGACCCTGCTCGACAGCGGGATGGCCGTCGCCGACGTCGACATCGCGGGCACCTTCACCGCGATGCGCGGTGGGATGTTCCATCTCCGCGACCGCCGGCCCGACGTCTACGGCGTGCTGACCGACCTCGATGCCACCGGCACAGCGGCATGGCGAGACCTGTCCCATGCCTGAGATGACCTTCACTGTCCGGTGGCCCGACGGCCGGGTGCAGAACTGTTACTCACCGAGTCTGGTGATGCACGATCACCTCGACATCGGCGGCCACTACACCGTCGGCGATTTCCGTTCGCGTGCAACGACTGCGCTCGACGAGGCGGCCGAACGTGTGCGCGCCAGGTTCGGATTCGCCTGTACGTCGGCCGCCGCCACCGCCGGCGAGATCACCCGCAACGCCGCCCGATACGACACCGATTCCATCGTCGAGATCCTCGACATGCATCCACCCCTGCCGACCCCCACACCTTCCATCGCTCCGGAGACATCATGAGCGCCACCACAACCCCCAACCACCATCCCGTCGTCATCGTCGGAGGCGGCCAGGCCGGACTCTCGGTCAGCTGGTACCTCGGCCGCGCCGGCGTCGATCACCTCGTGATCGAGTCGAAGACACCGACCCACGCCTGGGCCGACTCCCGTTGGGACAACTTCACCCTGGTCACACCCAACTGGCACTGCCGACTACCCGGCTACGCCTACGACGGGCCGGAACCGGACGGATTCATGACCCGTGACGAGGTCGTCGACTGGCTGGCCCGCTGGCTCGACACCTTCACCCCACCCGTCCGCGAACACACCACCGTCACCAACCTCCGGCAGACCGGCGACGCCGGATTCGAGCTCACCCTCAACAGTGCGGACGGTATCGAGACCATCACCTGCGGACAGGTCGTCGTCGCCACCGGCGGCTACCCGCTGCCGGTCATCCCGTCGTACGCGGCGTCGCTGGATCCGGCTGTCTTGCAGATCCACTCCGAGCAGTACTTCAACGCCGACCAGCTGCCCGACGGTGCAGTGCTGGTGGTCGGGTCGGGACAGTCCGGCGCTCAGATCGCCGAGGATCTGCATCTCGCCGGCCGCGACGTCCACCTCGCGATCGGCAACGCACCGCGTGTCGCCCGGTTCTACCGTGGGCGCGACTGCATGACGTGGCTGGCCGACATGGGTCTGTACGACACCCCGACGCAGGAGTACCCGGGAGGCAGAGCAGCGCAGGAGAAGACCAATCACTACGTCACGGGTCGCGAGGGCGGTCGCGACGTCGACCTGCGCCAGTTCGCCGCCGAGGGCATGTCCCTTTACGGCGCACTCGCCGACGGCAAGGACGCGCACCTGCGATTCGCACCGTCTCTGACGGCCTCCCTCGACAAGGCCGACTCGGTCTACAACTCGATCTGTGCCGACATCGACCGCTATATCGAGGCGCATGACATCGACGCCCCGCCGCCCCGCCGATACGAGCCGGTATGGGAACCGCAGTCCGACCCCACCGACCTCGACCTGCATGCTGCGGGGATCACCAGCATCGTGTGGGCGATCGGCTTCCGGCCGGACTACCGATGGATCGACGCGAGTGCGTTCGACGGCGCGGGCCGCCCGATGCAGACTCGCGGCATCACCCAGGTTCCCGGGCTCAGCTTCATCGGGCTGCCGTGGATGCACACCTGGGGTTCGGGCCGATTCCTCGGCATTGACCGCGATGCCCGTCATGTCGCCGACAGCGTCGTCGCTGGAATCGCACGTCACGTTCGCGCCGCATCCTGACATACCAAACCATGCTCTTGCAGAAGGACATAATGATGACGCCCACCAACCTCGTGGATCTCGAAGTCGCCGATTCCAGCAGACTTCCGTGGCAGATACTGTCCGTCAAACAGATCGGCGCAGAGATTCCGTTCAAATCATTGCTCGCAGATCCTGATACCGGCATGCAGGTGATGCTGCTTCGGTACGACGCCGGTTTCACCAACACCTGGCACACGCACCCATGCGCACACGGCATGTATGTCCTTGATGGAGTGTTGGTCACCCACCAGGGTGAATACGGGCCTGGAAGCTTTGTCTGGTTCCCCGAGGGCGGGTGGATGGAGCACGGCGCCACGCCGGACAACGACGTGACATTCTTGTTCATCACGAACAAGCCGTTCTCCATCTGCTATGAGTCCGACCCAGACCATCCGTATCCGATGACGCAAGTCTGACCGGCAATGATGGCACGCCGACCGATCTCCGCGGTCATCGCCGATCGAGCGCGTCGCGCTCCGGACGAGATCCTCGTCCGAGAACGATCGGGTACGGCGACGGCCGCCGAGCTCGACATCCGGGCGACACGGGTCGCGCGACTGTTGATCCAGCACGGTGCCCGTCGCGACGACCGCGTGATCATCTCCTTGCCCAACGGCATCGGGTTCGTCGTGGCATGCATCGCGATCTGGCGGGTCGGGGCGACCCCGATGCCTCTCGACCCCAGCCTCGCTGACGACGAACGCTCCACGATCGAACAGCTCGCGCAACCGGTGGCGGCGTTCGGGCGCGCGCCCATCCACACCGGCATCGTCCATGTCTCCGAAGCGCAATCGCAATCTATGTCGACCGCGCGGCTGGTGGATCGGTGGTCGCGCTGCTGGAAGGCGCCGACGTCGTCGGGTAGCACGGGTCGGCCGAAGGTGATCGCCAGCACCGCGCCGGCTCTCGTCGACCCGGATGCTCCGGTGGCACCGTTCGTCCCGCACCGCGCGACGCAGCTGGTGTCGTCGCCGATGTGGCATTCCACCGCATTCACCTACGCGTTCCGAGGACTCACCGCCGGGCATCGCCTGGTGATCGAGCCCTCCTTCGATCCGATGGCGTTCCTGGACTGCATCGAACGCCATCGCGTGAGTTGGGCGGTGCTGTCGCCGCCGTCGATTCGACGGCTCCTGCGCCTACCGCATGAGGTGCGAGAACGCCGCGACATCACCGCCCTCGACTCGATCCTCCACCTCGGCGGACGCTGTCCCGAACCGGACAAACGCGCACTGATCGAGTGGCTCGGCGCGGACCGCGTCGTCGAGGTGTATGCGGGCAGCGAGTCCAACGGGCTCACCATGATCCGCGGAGACGACTGGCTCGAACACCCGGGTTCCGTCGGCCGTCCGATCGGCGGCACCGAGATCCGGATCGAATCCGACGACGGAGCGGTCGTCGGTGCCGGCGTACCCGGCACCATCTGGATGCGCCGCGGCATCCGGAGTTCCTACCGCTATGTCGGCGCGACGTCACGCCGTACCACAGACGGATGGGACACGTTGGGAGACATCGGATACCTCGACGACGACGGCTACCTCACGGTGCTCGATCGCGAGGCCGACACGATCCACCGCGGCGGGACGACCGTGTATCCCGCAGACGTCGAGCAGACCTTCGAGAGTCACCCGCTGGTGCGGGGCGCCGTCGCAGTCGGTGAGGACGCCGCCGACGCGACGAGCCTCACCGTTGTCGTCGACATCGCCGACTCAACCCTCACCGTCGACGAGCTCAGCCGGTTCGCGACCCGGCGTCTCGCTCCCGCAGCCCGACCAGACCGCATCTGCGTCACCCGCCGACAACTCCGCAACGATGCGGGCAAGATCCGCCGACGAGCGGTGGCCGGGTGCGGCCGTCGCATCATCTGAACGAACGGAGTTTCCACGTGACCGTGTCCACCAGAGTCGATCTCGCCCTCCTCGGCATCCGCGGCACGCCGCCCGTCCATCGGACCGGTGGCGCCGGGCCGACCGACGACGGCCACCTCCTGATCGACGGTCTCAACGCCGCCATACCGCGAAATCCGGACAGTCCCTTCGTGTTCGACGGTGATCGCGTCCTCTACGACGGCGTCGACGCCGGAGTCCGGATCGAGGCGATCGGTCGACCGCGCTTCTATGAGCTGACCACCGACGACGGCATCCCCTTCGAGAAGATCGCGAAGCTGCACGGTGCGAACGTGCTCGCCACCACCGTCCTGCAGACCTGCATCCGCTATGCCGAGGACCAGCGATGCCGATTCTGCTCCATCGAGGAGTCGTTGCGATCCGGGTCGACGGTCGCGGTGAAGAAGCCCGACGACCTCGCTGCTGTCGCACGCGCCGCCGTCGATCTCGACGGTGTCACCCAGATGGTGATGACGACCGGTACGTCCGCCGGTAAAGACCGTGGCGCAAGGCATCTGGCGCGCTGCGTTCGCGCCGTCAAGCACGCCGTGCCCGATCTGCCCATTCAGGTGCAGTGCGAGCCGCCGGCCGACCTGTCCACCATCACCGAACTCCGGGACGCCGGTGCCGACGCGATCGGCATCCACGTCGAGTCCCTCGACGACGACGTCCGTCGCCGATGGATGCCCGGCAAGTCGTCGGTGCCCCTCGAGGAGTACCGAGCAGCTTGGGCGGAGGCGGTGCGCGTCTTCGGGCGCAACCAGGTCTCCACCTACCTGCTGGTCGGGCTCGGCGAGGACTCGGACGAAATGATCCAGGGGGCACGGGAACTCGCCGACATGGGCGTGTATCCGTTCATCGTCCCGTTCCGGCCGCATGCGGGCACCCTCGCCGTCGATGTCGATCGGGCGGAGGCCCCGGAGCCCGCCGCCGTGGAGAAGATCAGCCGGGAGGTGGCGGCACACCTGCAGTTGATCGGTATGACCGGCTCCGACCAGCGCGCCGGATGTGCTGCCTGCGGGGCCTGCAGTGTCCTGCAGAACGTGGGAGGCTGAGGCGATGCTCGACGGCACGACCGCACCCGTCCATCAACTGCGTGCTGCACGCACCGACCTGTCCATCCTCGCGGGGGCGCGCCCGGCGAGCGCGCCGGCGCGCTTCCTCATCAGGATCGCCGACGACGCCGGACTACTCGCTGCGCACCGATCCCTGCGCATCGGTGAATTCGTCGAGCGGCAAGGGCTTTTCGATCAGGACGACCGTGATGACGCCGACGACGACCCACGTACCGTCGTCCTGGTGGCGACCGCGCCCGACGGCACGGTCATCGGGGGTGTCCGGGTGGCACCCTGCACCGACGACGACATCGGATGGTGGGCGGGGAGCCGCCTGGTGGTTGCCGATCCGGCGCACGCGGCAGGCGTCGGGGCAGCCTTGGTACGCGCAGCGTGCGCACACGCCGAATCCGCGGGGGTGGCCCGGTTCGACGCCACGGTCCAGGACCGCTACGTACCGATGTTCCGATCGCTGGGCTGGCAGGATCGCGGCGCCGGTCCCACCCTCCGTGGCCGCGACCATCGACGGATGATGTGGCCGATCGGGCAGATCCAGCGCGCCGCCGACTCGACGAAAGCGATGCTGGCGGAGGTACTCTCCCCGTTCTCGGAGCAGCCCGGGGGCCTGGGACCCAGTGGGTTCCGCGGTGACGACGGGGTGCCGATCCCGGGCTCGGAGCTGATCGCGGCCTGCGACGCCATCATCCCGGCGATGGTCGAACGCGACCCGGAATGGGCCGGCTGGTGCTCGATCCTGGTGAACATGAACGACCTGACCGCCATGGGTGCGCGGCCCCTCGGTGTGCTCGACGCCGTCGGCGCCCCCACGCGCTCGCACCTCACCCGGATCATCCGCGGCATCGCGTCGGCCGCTCAGGCGTGGCGCACCCCGGTCCTCGGTGGACACACCCAGGTGGGGGTCCATGCATCGCTGTCGGTAACGGCCTTCGGCCACGCGGAACGTGCGATCCCCGCCGGGGCAGGCAGGGTCGGCGACATCGTGTCGATGGTCGCCGACCTGGGCGGCTCGTGGCGACCCGGCTATCACGGACGGCAATGGGACAGCACCAGTTCGCGTACCGCCGACGAACTCACCCGGATGGCGCGACTGCCGGCCGAACTGCGGCCTGCTGCAGCGAAGGACGTCAGCATGGCCGGTATCGCGGGGACGCTGGGGATGCTCGCCGAGGCCTCCGGCACCGGGGCGGAACTCGACGTGGCCGCGATACCGCGCCCGCGTGACGCCGCGATGGGATCGTGGCTGACATGCTTTCCCGGCTACGCGATGCTGATGGCCGATCGCCTGGCCGTCGACGATGTGCCGGGTCCGACGACGTCGGCGGGCTGCGGTCGACTCACCGCAGAACCGGGTGTGCGCCTGCGTTGGCCCGACGGGGAGGTGACCGTGGCGGTGACGTCGACGGTCACCGGCTTGGGAGCGGCGTGAGGGCCCTCCCGGTGGGTAGAGTTCGGTGACATGACCGCGGTCACGCTCGGCGCTCTCGCAGCACATTTCGGACGGGATGTGGAACGAGGTGTGTCCAAGGCCGTGGGCATCGTCGAGGCCGCAGCCCGCGACGGCGTGGACCTGCTGGTGTTTCCGGATGCATCCATCGGCGGCTACATCGGCGATCTCCGTCATCCCGATCCGGCCGAGTTGCCGCCGACCCTGGATCCGCACGGTCCGGAACTGGCGGCCATCGCCTCAGCCGCCGGACGCATGACCGTTTGCATCGGTTACACCGAAGCGGCACAGGGCAAGCGGTACAACACCGCCGTATGTCTGTCCGGTGACGGCATTCTCGGCACTCACCGCAAGGTCCATCAACCCGCAGGCGAGTCGATGGCCTATGCGGCCGGGGATTCCTTCGACGCCTTCGACACGCCCGTCGGACGGATCGGGATGCTCATCGACTACGACAAGACATTTCCCGAGTCGGCGCGCACCCTGGCGCTCGACGGTGCGCGCATCATCGCCGCACTGTCGGCCTGGCCGGCGAGCGTCACCGATCGGGCCGCCCGTCTCCCCGCGGACCGCCAATCCCGGCTCTTCGATCTCTACGACTGCGCGCGGGCCGCCGAGAACCAGGTGTTCGTCGTGTCGTCGAACCTCACCGGCGTCACCGGGTCGTTGAGGTTCCTCGGGCAGGCCAAGGTCGTCGGACCCGGCGGCGACATCCTCGCAACCACGCGCTCCAAAGGCGGTCTGGCGAAGACCATCGTCGACGTGAACGCCGAGATTGCTCGTGCCCGAAGAGTTCTCGACCATCTCACCGAACTACGTCACGACACTTACCGCTCCCGCCGGGGGCAACCGGATGCGCGGCTGGAGAATCCGGTAGCAGGTGGCTGATCCGATGCGTATCGCCCTGCTCACCTACTCGACGAAGCCGCGCGGGGGCGTCGTGCACACCCTGAACCTCGCCGAGGCTCTCGCCCGGTCGGGCGCTGACGTCACCGTGTGGAGTCTCGCGCGCGGTGGCGACGAGCGCTTCTTCCGAGAGGTCGATCCCGCCGTCGAGCAGCGACTCGTCCACTTCGACGACGTCCCTGACGAGACCATCACCGACCGTATCGTGCGGTCCATCGACGCGCTAGGTTCGGCATTCGACCCGAGCGCCTATGACATCGTCCACGCACAGGACTGCATCAGTGCGAATGCCGTCGGCATCTGTATTCGGACGATCCATCACCTCGACCAGTTCACGACACCGATCCTGGTGGAGTGCCACGAGAAGGCGGTGGTGAAGCCCTATGCGCGGATCTGCGTCTCCAGGGCGGTGGCGGCCGAGGTGCTCGACGGATGGGGTCGCGAACCCACCGTGATCCCGAACGGCGTTGACCACCAACGGTTCGCCTCAGCAGCATCCGACGCCGCCGACGCCGCGACGGCCCGACGACGGTGGAGCGAGAAGCTCGGACCGTACGTGCTCGCCGTCGGAGGCATCGAACCGCGCAAGGGCAGCATCGATCTGCTCGAGGCCTTCGCCCGGATGCGTGTCGACGCACCCGACCTGTCCCTGGTGTTCGCCGGCGGAGAGACGTTGTTCGACTATCGGGAGTATCGGGCCGAGTTCGACCGGCGCCGAGACGCTCTCGGCATCGAGCCGATCGTGCTCGGCTCGGTCGCCGACGACGACCTACCGTCGCTGGTCGCCGCCTGCGACGTGTTCGCGTTCCCGTCGACGAAGGAGGGATTCGGTCTGGCCGCGATGGAAGCACTCGCGGCCGAGCGTCCGGTCGTCGCGCGAGAACTACCGATCCTGCGGGAAGTGTTCGGCGACAGCGTCGTCTATGCCGACGACGTGAACTCACTTGCCAGGGCGCTCCTCGCCGCCCGCACCACCGACGACGCGCGCCGCGCCCGGGGACGTGCGCTGTCGCGGTCCCTCACCTGGGACGCCGCCGCCCGCTCCCACCTCGACTTCTACGCCCGCCACCCCTACCCGCACTGAATCTCGCCGACCTCCGCCACCCCGGACCCCTCCCCGACCTCGCCGAACGGGTCCAAGAATCCGCCGACCGTGCCCAGAATTTCGCCGACCGTGCCCAGAATTTCGCCGACCGTGCTCAGCGCGAAACCTGACCCTCTCCGGTCATCGTGTTCATGATCGAGAACGTGACCTGATCCGGGCGGTAGCGGTCGTCGGAGTACTCGAAGGGCTTACCCTGCGGGTCGAAGCTCGTGCGTCGCTCCCGCAGCAACGGTGCCGCCACCGGTATCTGCAGCGCCTCGGCGTCCGTGGCATCTGCCGCGATCGCGTCGAGTTCGTGTCGCATGGAGGCGAACTCCACGCCGACGTCGACGAGGTGGTCGGTGATGGAACCCTTGTCGGCGTCGAACTCGAACAGGCTCTGGCCGGTGTCGAGGGTGAATCTGCTGCGCTCGAGAAGCGCGGGGACACCGTCGAGCGTCCGGAGTCGCACGACCTCGACGATGAATGCACCCTCGTCGAGCTGAAGTCCGTCGGCGACCTCACCGTCGGCCCGCCGACGGGACACGCTCAGTGTGTGATTACCCGGTTCGCGGCCGGACGGTAGTGCCCACTGAGAGAACGGGGTGAACGACGCGAGTGTCTGTGTCGGCTGGTGTGGTCGGCGGACACGTGCCGGACGTCCCCGGGTGGTGTAGATCAATCCTTCGGACCGAAGGTTGGACAAGGCCTGACGAATCGGCCCCCGACTGACTTTCCACTCCTCCATGAGCGCCGTCTCCGGAGGCAGTTCGTCGCCGGGTCTGTACTTGCCGTCGACGATCTGGGCACGTATCACCTGGTAGATCTCCTGATGTCGAGGGGACAACCCGACCTCCGTGCCGTGGGTACACCTGGGAACTTGTCTACCTACCCTAGCCGAGGACGACGAGGTGGCCGCCCGTGCGCGGGTGGCCACCCGGTGTCGGACAGGAGTGGTCCGTCGGTGCTCGGTACTCGATTTCAGTGCGGCAGCGGGATCAGCGCGGCGACGGTCGCGGCGCCCGCATGCTTCGACGTGCCGAAGTCGACTGGCGACACGCACGACACCATCGCGTCGGTACCGTAGAGCGTCAGCCCGATCACCGACAGCACCGATCCACCTGTAGGTCGCGTGGCATGAACATCCCGCCGACGACAGCGTGACCGTCGGCCGGCACCTGATCGAGGATTTCGCTGCGATCGAGGATTCAAGTGTCGGAAGCGCCTCTGTCACTGGCAAACTGCTCCATGACGGCCAGCTCGTCGTCGTGCCGGGCGATCGCGACCGTACCGGTCTCGGCCGCCCAGAACCCGGCGCGGCGTGCCAGGCCGAGCCAGTGCGCCCGGCCTGCGCGGGCGCAGTCGAGCACCTCGCCGGACTGTGCGGTCACCGGCCACCCGGTCGGCGTGGTCGAGGACCGTGACCGACAGTCCGCGACGATGCGCGTGATAAGCATGCGTAAGGCCGACGATCTCGGCTCCCACGACAACGACGTCGAACCCGGTGTCTTTTGTGATCATGGCCATACCTTCCCGCCGGCACCGGATCATATCAAGACGTATGCACAAGAAAGCTATACAACGATGGTCACGAGAGTGCTGTGCTGGGTAAATGCCGGGTTGCACGTGAAACAAAAAAATACTCCAGATAGAGCCCATCAGACCTTCTGCACGAGCAGTGGAACCAACTGTTCGGACGCGGTCCACGCGCCGTGGTGCCCGGGCATGGTGACCTCGGGCGCCGGATCGGTGCGGCTCCGGGTCAGGATCGTGGTTCCGCGGGCGACTGCCACGAGATCGCCGATCCGCTCTGCGACCACGTCGGTCACCTCGGTCCCGAACCACGCCTCGTCGAGGACCTGTTCCCGCGGCGCGAGGTGCGCGTTGTCGCCGACGATCCCCGCCCAGAAGGACTGGACGTCATCGCGAGCGCCGGGACGGGTGTACACCTGCCGGACGCGCATCTCACCGGAGACCGATTCGACACCCTTCAGCATCTCGTCCGTGGTGTCGATGTCGATCCTGTTGTCCGCCTGAACCATTCCATGATCACCGGTCACCACGAGAGTGGTCCCCCGGGGCGATTCGGAGGCCAGGTCGGCGACCATCCGATCGACCGCTCCCAGGGTGGTCACCCACTGCGGGGAGCCCGGCCCGAACAGGTGTCCTGCGGCGTCCAGGTCCGGCCAGTAGGCATAGACGAGCCGATGCCGCGATGTCTGCACAGAGAGGGCGGACGAGACACCGTCGGCGATCTCGGCGGGGGACTGGGCTGGAATGTGGGTGCCGTCGACCCGGAACGCGGCCCTGCTGAACCCTGAACCGCGATAGGCCCCCGGCATCACATAGGTGACCTCGACGCCGCGGGCCGCCAGGTCGACGAGCGTTCCGCCCACAGGCTGTACATCTTCGGGCACATAGGTACCCAACGCCGACGGCCCGGTCGACCGATTGAGCGTCCACCGCAACGCGTTGAGGGTCTGCCGATTCGGACCGCGGGTGGCCTCCCGATCCGTCCGGAAGGCGTAGCCGATGATCCCGTGCCGGCCGCAGGATGTGCCCGACATGAGGCTGGTGATGCTGGTCGCGGTCGTCGCGGGGAATCCCGCACGGATCGTCGAGGCTCGCATGGCGGTGAGAGTGGGGGCGATCTCCGCGTGCTGATCGAGCAGTGAGGCGCCGAGCCCATCCACGAGCAGGAGGACGACGTCCTTGCTCGCGGGGATCGGGAGGGTCGTCGAGGGCCACCGACCGAACGCGTCGTCGATCGCGGGCAGCACGTCGGCCAGAGTCGCATAGCCGTTCCAGTCGCGAGGGTGCAGCTCGTGCGCCGATGTACTCACAGACGTCACGGTATCCGTCGACCTTTTGTGGACAACGGCCGCACATCCTCGATCCCGTCGTGCTCCGGCCCTAGCCTGGGTGCATGTCCACATACGACCCGCTGGGTGACTCAGCGAGCGACTTCTTCATGGAGTTCGACGAGGGCACCCTCGACCGCGGCAGCGACTATGCGGACGACGGTCGCGTCTTCGACATGAAGTGGTCCGACGACCAGTTGGTCCTCCGGGGTCTGTGCGAGGGATCCGGCCAGAACACCTACGAGATGCACGCCGTCTTCACCGCGGACGGCACGAAACGAACCCTCACCCACACCGAGTGCTCCTGCCCCGTGGGCATGATGTGCAAACACGGGGTGGCCTTGCTGCTCACCGCACTCGACAACGAGACGTGGGGCGAGCGCCCGCACACACGCGGCGCCCAGGTCGCGACGTTGCCGGCGCAATGGCGGACCGCACTCGGTGCCTTCGTCCGTGCCCAGCCGGACGAGGACGCACCGGTGGCGCCCATCGGCATCCAGGTCGAGATTCCAGCGGCGACCTCCTACGATCCCCAACCCGGCCCGGTCCTGCGTCTGGTCACCCTCGGCGCGCGCCGCACCTGGGTACGCACCGGGATCAGTTGGGGATCGGTCGCGGAACAACACAGCAGACTGTGGCGGTCGACATCCTTCGATGCGAGCGCGTTCGATCCCGAACACCTCCGCGCGGTACGGGCCGTCGTCCGGGCCGCCCGCGACACCGGCACGCCGGGCGACCGCAGCGTGATCAGCTTGTCGTCCGGGCCGCCCGATATCTGGGAACTCATCGAGCAGGCGTGCGACGCCGGGGTGACGCTGCACCCGCACCACACGACAGATGCCACATCGGTCGAACTGTTCAGGTCGTCGCGGATCTCGTTTCACGTGAGTCGCGGAGCCGGCGGCGTGCTCGTGACGCCGGAGATGCAGGTGGACCACGACGCGTGGCACGGCTCCCGGGTCGGCCTGATCGGATTCGGCACACCTCATGGTGCGTTCACGGTCACCGAGGACGGCGTCCTCCTGATGGGCCCGTTCGAGTCGCCGCCGGATCGAGGGGCGCTCGAGTCGCTGGTCACCGCGGGCGGGATCGTCGTGCCCGACGACGAGATCGAGGAGTTCACCACCGAACTCCTGCCGGCGTTGGCCGCCACGGTCCCGGTGGCCGTCGACGACGACGCCCTCCCGAACCCGACCATCGAGGGCCCGCTGCCGCTGCTCGTCATCCGCGTCGGTGCCGAGTCGTCCACGGTCGACTGGGAGATCCGCTACCTCGTCAACGGTCGTCCCCGTGACTTCACCCTCGACGACCGCGTGGCCGAGAACACCATCCGGGATGCGAGCGCCGAGACCCAGGCGTGGAAGTCTGCCCGTCCCGCCATGGAATTGGTCGCTCAGCGGTGTACACGATGGCAGCAGCAGGCCGGACGCATCATCACCCAGGCCCGCCACGCGGGACTGCGAGCCGACGACCGCGACCTCGATGCGGTCGTCGCCGCCGACATCACCGACGCCGTGCGCAGCGCCACCACCGGACTGCTGCGCCGAACCTTCACCTACTCGCTGCTCGACACCGCGATACTCCTGGGCGAACTGGTACCCGAGCTCGGCGACGACATCCTCGTCGAGGTCATCGGTGAGCCCGCCGATTTCCGGCCGACGGAGAACGAACCCGAGATCGTCATCGGGGAGGATGAGTCGCCGGTCGGCAACGACTGGCTCAACCTGCGGATCGGCGTGGAAGTCGATGGGCATCGGGTGCCGCTCGGCGATGTCATCCGCGGCATCGCGAGCCGCGCCACCCACCTGCTCCTGCCCGACGGGACGTACTTCTCGTTGACGACCCCGGAGCTGCAGCGCCTTGCCGATTTGCTCCGCGAGGCCCAGGCCCTCGGCGAGGTGGAGAACGGCCTGATCCGCCGCAACACCTACAACGCCACTCTCTGGGACGAGCTCCTGGGCCTCGGTACCGTCGATGAACAACTGGCACAGTGGCATTCCCGCGTCCGGCAACTCGCGACGGCCTCGGTCCCACCGCCCGCCGGGCCGCCGGTCGGGCTGCACGCCGACCTCCGGGACTATCAGGCCGCCGGCCTCGACTGGCTCAGATTCCTGTGGCAGAACCGCATCGGCGGAATTCTCGCCGACGACATGGGCCTCGGCAAGACGGTCCAGGCGCTCGCCCTGATCGCCGAGGCCTCGGCGGAGGTCCCGACCGGGTGCTTTCTGGTCGTCGCACCCACCAGTGTCGTCGCCAACTGGGTCAGCGAGGCGAACCGATTCGTGCCGGAACTGGAGGCGGTGTCGGTCACCACGACCGAGGCCAAGAGCGGAATTCCATTCGGCGAGAAGGTCGGTGGGGCCCAGATCGTCGTCACGTCGTACACCCTGCTCCGCCTGCAGTTCGAAGCGATCAACGAGATCCGTTGGACGGGCGTGATCTTCGACGAGGCGCAGTTCGTGAAGAATCACCACAGCAAGACCCACCAGTGCGCACGCAGGCTCGGTGCCGAGATCAAGATCGCCATCACCGGCACGCCGATGGAGAACAACTTGATGGAACTGTGGTCGCTGCTGTCGCTGACGGCCCCCGGGTTGTATCCGTCCCCGAAGGTCTTCGGCGACTACTACCGAAAACCCATCGAGAGCGGGCAACATCCGGAACGACTGGCCGAGCTGCGCCGGCGGATCCGGCCGGTCATGTTGCGGCGGACCAAGGATCAGGTCGTATCGGACCTCCCCGTCAAGCAGGAGCAGGTCCTGGCGATCGAGCTCGGCGTGAAGCATGAACGGATCTACCAGACCCATCTGAACCGCGAGCGGCAGAAGGTCCTCGGTCTGCTCGGCGACTGGGAGGA
Organism: Gordonia sp. ABSL11-1; assembly: GCF_030315685.1. GTDB lineage: Bacteria > Actinomycetota > Actinomycetes > Mycobacteriales > Mycobacteriaceae > Gordonia. The sequence goes on from NZ_JASXSI010000014.1 coordinate 80,728, forward strand.
CAACCGGTTCGCCATCTTCACCTCGCTGACCAAACTCCGCCAACTGAGTCTGCACGCCGGCCTGATTGACGACGACCACCTCGCCGTGGCCTCCGCCAAGATCGACTACCTCGCCGAACAGTTGCCCGAACTCATCGCCGAAGGTCACGCCGCGCTGGTGTTCAGCCAGTTCACCGGCTTCCTCGGCCTCGTCCGCGAACGACTGGTCGAACTTGGCATCGCCCACAGCTACCTCGACGGCTCGATGTCGGCGTCGCAGCGCAAGAATGCGATCGACGAGTTCACCAGCGGCACCTCGAAAGTCTTCCTGATCAGTCTCAAGGCAGGCGGTTTCGGGCTCAACCTCACCGAGGCCGACTACTGCTTCGTCTGCGATCCCTGGTGGAATCCCGCCGCCGAGGCGCAGGCCGTCGACCGCACCCACCGCATCGGCCAGACCCGTCCCGTCACCGTCTACCGACTGGTGTCCAAGGGGACCATCGAGGAGAACGTCGTGGCGCTGCAGGCGAAGAAACGTGCGCTGTTCGACGCCGTCGTCGACGACGGCGACCTCTTCGGAGCCGGCCTCACCCCCGACGATGTACGGGCGATGATCGGGGATCTCTGACCTGTTCCGACGGTCGCCCGCACCTCACGCCAGCGGCCGCATGTGGTCCATGACCTCGGCTCAGGTCGTCAACCCCGGCCGGCCGAAATGGATGTGCGTGCCGATGAACTCCTTGACCCCCCGCTTGTCTCGATCGTCGATGATGAACGGCTCATGCCTGCCGCAACACCTCCACGGCCACCTCGCATGCGACATCGAACGCATCCGCGGTGACGCCCATCCCGGCGGTCACCAGCGCTCCCTCGTGCAGCAGCAGGAGTCGTTCGCCGACGAGTGCGGTGTTGTGGGCGCTCGCGTCGCGGGCGATCGTCGTGAACAGGTCGAGCATCCACTGCTTCTGTCCGACGATGATCGCGTAGGCCGGATGGGTGGGGTCACTGATCTCGGCGTGAGCGTTGATCATGCTGCAGCCCTTGGGTCCGTGATCTGCGGCCCACACGCGGCTGGCATCGAACACCGCCGTCAGCTGCTGCTCGGGTGAGTCGTCGGCGGCGTCGAGACGTCCCTGCAGGAACAAGCGCCACCGGTCATCTCGTGCCCGCAGGTATTCGACGACCAGGTGCTCCTTCGATCCGAAGCGGTCATACAGCGTGCGTTTGGTGACACCCGCCTCCGCCGCGATCGTCTCGACGCCGACCGCATGGATGCCGTGTTCGTAGAACAACGTGGACGCGGCATCGAGGATGATCCTGGCCTTCGGGGTCCACTCGACCGCGCTGGCCAGACCCTCGGTGTCCCCCTGATCTGTGGCACTCACATGACAAAGACTACACCGATCGGTAAAGTCCGACACATGCGAACTTCACCGATCGGTATACCTGACCGTTGGATGACCGCCGTGCTCTCGGCACTGTTCGTCGTGTCGTGGTCGTCCGGGTTCATCGGGGCCAAACTCGGGGCATCCGATGCCTCGATCCTCACGGTCCTGATGTGGCGCTTCGTCGTGATCGCCGCCGTGCTCGGAGCTGTCGTCACCGTGCTATCGCGCCGATGGTCGTCGCCGCGGATGTCGCTGAGCCAGTGGATGATTCAGGCGATCATCGGCGCGCTGTCCCAGACGGGCTACACCGTAGCCGTGTACTGGGCGATCGAGTTGGGTGTCAGCACCGGGACGACCGCCCTGATCGACGGTGTGCAACCCCTGGTGGTCGCGGCACTCGCCGGGCCGATCCTGGGCGCCGCCACGCACGGCCGACAGTGGTGGGGGCTGCTCGTCGGCGCGGCCGGGGTCGTGGTCGTCTCGTGGACCGACGCCACCTCATCGGTGGCACAGGCGCCGTGGTGGGCCTACCTGGTCCCCCTGCTGGGCATGGCGAGTCTGGTGGCGGCGACCTTCCTGGAACGTTCTGTGACGGTGACGATCCCACCGATCCTGGGTCTCGCCATCCACTGCGGGGCGTCGGCGGTGATCTTCAGCGCGGCGGCCGTCGTGGCCGGCGGCGCCGTCCCGCCGATGCAAGGCGGGTTCTGGGCCGCGATCGCATGGCTCACCGTTCTGTCGACGGTCGGCGGATACGGCTTGTACTGGGCGCTTCTGCGACGGGTGGGCGTCACCTCCGTGAACTCGCTGATGTTCTTGATGCCGCCGGTCACCGCCGTCTGGGGAACCGCCGTTTACGGTGAACCCTTCACGTGGGCAACCGCTGTCGGTCTCGCCATGGCCATCGGGGCGACATGGGTGGTGAACCGGGTCGGGTCGGATCAGCCGTCATCCGGTGACGGGGATGCGGATTCGCCCGTGCGCGAGGCGGTGGGACGGTGGGTTCGACACCATGCCGGATCATGTCGCGCTGCAATGCGCCGCCGCGCAGGCAGCGGGAGCGACGATCCTCCACGAGCCACGGCTGTGGCCCGAATATCACCCCGGCTACCACGGGGTCTTCCTTCGCGACATCGACGACGACAACGTCGAAGCCGTTCACCACGACTTCACCGGTTGACCGTCGCCAAAGGGTTTTGGGCCCCCAGCGACCTCCCAGCAATGCTCGATCCCCCTTCCAGGTTCACGCCGCATCGTTGGTGATGTCAGAGCGAGCCGGCACCCGCCGGATGAACCGAAAGGGGCAACGATGCCGACCCACAACAACAACCAGAAGAACAACCCCGCTCCGCAGCGTCGTCGGCGCCGGGTGCGCAAGTTCGATCAGCGTCAGCGCCGCTGGATCTGGGTCTGGCAGTGACCTGATCCGCGCCCCGCGAGACGCCCACGTTGAGTCCTGCTTCGGAATCCGGAGCAGGATTCAACGCGTTGGAGGGGCACTCATTCTTGACGCCACGTCACCGTCACCGGGACCTGGTCGTCCCACGGTTGTCGGGTGACGAGGTCCGCCACCCGGACGAACCCGCGTTCGAACTCGCCCACCGCAGGGTCGACCAACCGATACTCCTGGGTCTGCCGATGGATCGGCTGTGCATCGAGCAGGACGATGCGCACCTCGCCGGGCTCGAATTGGCAACGGCGCTGGAGAGATTCGATCAATTGCTCGTTCGCGAGATGACCATCCCCGAAGTTCCAACCCATGGCGGTGCTGCAGATCCGCTCGCCGTCAGTCAGGACGTAGCCCCCTTCCGGAGCGCCTGCCATCGCCCGATGCGCCAACGTGAACAGCGCCCGACCGTGACTGTTGAACGAGCGGAACGCGTATCCCATGTACAGCGGGATCTGCGCCGCCTCGGGACTCCCGTAGAAGCGTTCGAGCTGGGCGGCGGGCATCGACGCGATCGCGACGACCCCGTTCTCGATCTTCGCCGACGCCGACGGCTTGACGCACCACAACCCCGTATCCCAGTTGCCGGCGTAATACCGCATGCCCGGGAGGAAGGACACCTTGCGTGGCATCAGGTTTCCGACGACGACCGTTCCCGCGGACACCACGAACAGCAGTATCGGCCAGGGCGACGTGAGGTCCCCCAGACCGATGTCGGAGTGCCCGACGAACAGCGCGACGACACCGAACATCATGAAGACGTTCCATTCCAGCGGCACGCCCATCGGGATCGACGAGAGGATGCCGAAGTGGAAGATGAGCATGATGGTCGCGGCGACGGCCGTCAACCAACCGCCGCCGGAGAAGAACAGCACGATGGGCACACACATCTCGATGACCGTCGAGAAGTGTGCGATCCACCTCGACCGCCGACCGGGTCGGAGATCATCGGGGAAGTTTTCGAAGAACTTCCGCTTGACGGCCGGCGAGCGCCAGATCGGATTGTTCGACATCATCGTGGCGATGACGAAGGGGAAGTGCTTGTTCAGTTTCGACGTCGCCGCACCGACCCAGATGCACAGGAAGATCAGCTTGGCGCCGATGATCATGTCGAGGCCGGAAAACAGGAACGTCACGGTGAGCGCGCCGTAGACCTCGCCGCGGGCCGCCAGGAGAATCGTCTTGTCGCGCAACGCGAGTACGGCGAGGAGCGCGAGGATCGTCCAGATCTCCCACTTCGGCAGGACACCGACGGTGGTGTCGAGGGCGGGGATCGGACCGGTTCCGGAACTCAACAGGGAGACCAGGATCATGACGAGGAACGCCGCGTAGAGCAGTGCGTCGAACGGCTGGCGGGTGTCGCCGGCGGTCAGCGGGATACGCGGCCAGGGTGGTTGTCGAATCGTCTTGGGCCGCAGCCAGTACAGAATGGAACCGAGCGGTGGGAAGAACCGGTTGTTCAACGGTCCGAACCCGCAGCCGAGGCCGACGACCTCGAACAACATCGTGTAGAGCACGACCTTCTGGAAGACGATCGGCTCGGCGTACCACGAGGTGACGTCGAAGAATCCGTCGATACCGGGGGTGAGGACGACGACGACCCATCCGGCCGCGATGTAGGCGAGGATCTTGCCGACGTAGAACAGGTGCAGGGTGACCGGCGTCCCGAAACCCACCTCGGCCCAGTGCCGGGCCATCGGCCGGATCTTGTCCGCGCGAGTGCCCTGACTCCAGGTCGGGAAGTCGATGTCGGGGGTCGTCTGCTTCAGGAATCCCACCGTTGGGAACCTAGCAAACCAAGCTAGTGCTTGGTAGGGGTTCGAGGTCGCGCGACGTCCGAGTGGTAACGCCGAGGACGGCCCGCATGAGAGTCACCGCAGAGCGTCGCAAAGTGGATAATCCACTTTGCGACGCTCTCTCGTGACTCTCATGCGCAAGACCTCATCCCGGCGGTCCACAACCAGCATGTGTGAGCCGACAAAATGCGGTTGACCGTCGCAAATACCCGCTTCATCCGTGCTTGGATATCCCGGACAGTGGCATTGCTGTCGTGAACCCGCCATCAGGGCGGTACTACCGGAGGTGTTGAGGTGAAGCGTGTGTTCGCGGCAATCGCCGCTGTGTTCGCCCTGTGTCTGATCGTGGCGGGCTGTTCCGGGTCGAGCGACTCTGCGGAGTCCTCGACGACATCGGCGAGCGTGCAGAACGCCGGAGGCTCCTGGGATGCGGAGGGCAAGCCTGTCAACGGCGGCCCGGCGGGGTCGGACGGCACGACCGGGTCGAACCTGACCAGGGACTACTGCGCCCACAACAAGGACGCGAAGTGTCCCACCGGCAGCTATCTGGGCGCGCACGTCGCCGCGCATGCGAAAAGCGGATCGTGGGATGCCGACGGCAATCCGGTCAACGGTGGTCCCACCGGGGCGGACGGCTCGACCGGCAACAACAAGACCCAGGAGTATTGCGCCCGCAATCAGGATCCCGCCTGCCCCAAGGGCAGTTACGTGGCAGCCAATGCGGTCAAGAATCCTGACGGCAGCCATTCCTACGTGAAATGCGAGGGCACGATCTGCACGAATCCCAATCACGGTGGCGGCGAGGGCACCGGCGCCTGGGATGCCGACGGCAAGCCCGTCAACGGCGGCCCGCAGGGCGCCGATGGATCGACCGGTAACAACGTGACGCAGGCCTACTGCGCCCAGAACCAGGATCCGTCGTGCCCGCAGGGCACCTATGTCGCACCGAACGCGATCCAGAGTCCCGACGGCGCCAATCGCTATGTGCCGTGCGAGGGTTCGATCTGCACCAACCCCAACCAGGGCGCCGGCGACGACACCCCCGATACAGAGAACCCACCGGCTCCGGACAATGCTCCGACAACCACCGACGCACCGGAAGGCGGTGACGGCGCCAACTGAACGCGTGGTGAGCATCGGCCGGTGGCGTCCCCAGCGGGACGTCGCCGGCCGATGGCATGATTCGCCTCACCACCACTCGCACTGATCAGGAACCCGGAGCGATGACCACACGTTTTCACTTGACTGCCATGCGCCCTCGCGATCCGGGGGAACCCGGCCGCACCGCAAGCACTCTCGAACTCTTCTTCGACCTCGTCTTCGTGGTCGCGGTCAGCATCGCGGCCGTCCAACTGCATCACGCACTCACCGAGAACCACATCGTCGACGGCCTGACGTCGTACGCGCTGGTGTTCTTCGCGATCTGGTGGGCGTGGATGAACTTCACTTGGTTCGCCACCTCGTTCGGCACCGACGACTGGCTGTACCGGGTCCTGACCTTCGTCCAGATGGCCGGAGTCCTGGTGCTCGCGGCCGGGATCGAGCCCGCGTACGTCGACCGTGACTATGTGGTCGTCGTCGCCGGCTACGTGATCATGCGTATCGCAATGGTCGCGCAGTGGTTGCGGGCCTCACGATCGGCAGGTGAGCAGCGCCGCACGACCCAGATCTACGCCGGCGGTATCGCATTCGTCCAGGTGCTCTGGTTGCTGTGGCTGATCATCCCGTCCGGTGCCGCGGCGATCATCGGGTTCATCGTGCTGGCCGGCGCCGAGCTCGCTGTCCCGGTGGTCGCCGAGCGACAGGGCAACACTCCCTGGCATCCGCACCACATCACCGAGCGCTACGGTTTGTTCACTCTCATCTTGTTGGGTGAGAGCCTCCTCGCGTCGTCGAACGCGATCATCGAGGCGTTGCACAGCGATCAGGAACTCGCGCCGCTCATCTCGATCGCAATCCTCACCTTCATCGCGACGGCCGCCCTCTGGTGGATCTACTTCTGGCCGCCGCACCATCGGGCGATCGGCTCACTCGCCACATCCCTTCGCTACGGGTATGTCCACTACTTCGTCTTCGCTGCGGCGGGAGCATTCTCCGCGGGAATCGAGGTCGAGATCGACGCCCTCACCCATCACAGTGAACTGACCGAGACGCAGGCATCGTTCACCGTGACCATCCCGATCGCCGTGTTCATCCTCGGGATCTGGTGGATTGCCATCCGCGACAACGCCGATCGCGTCGTCAACATCGTCGTCCCGGCCGGTGCGCTGCTCGTGCTGCTCGATCCTGTGATCCCCATCCCGTTCGCGCTGACCGCGGTGTTCCTGATCGCGATCGTCGTCGTCCTCGTGGTGCGTCCACCGCTCCCGGACAGCAACCCGACAACGCCTTTGGATCGCAACGATTTATAGCCTCGGGTAGGTGGCCCGCGGTCGTTAGCCTCCCAAACAAGTAGTGGGGGCGCGGTGCGGCGACAACTCGATCCCCCGTCCTGCCAGGGAAGGGGTGAGGGAATGGTCACACGAACGCTGCCCGCTGCCGCAGCAGTTGCAGCCGAGCCCGGGCGTCCGCTGGCCGAAGGTTCAGACGACGCACGCCTGCTGACCGCCAGGCTCGTTCGCGCACGACGCCCAGGGCAGTGGGTGATCACGGCGGTCCTGCTCGTGCTGATGGCCATGCTGATCAACACCCTGGTCACCAATGAGCGATTCCAGTGGCCGGTGGTCGGAAAGTACTTCCTGTCCCGCTCGATCCTCGATGGCTTGCTCCTGACGCTGTGGCTCACCGCCTCCGTCATGGTGTGCGGCTTCCTCCTCGGGATCGGCCTCGCCGCGATGCGACTGTCTTCCAACAAGATCCTCAGCTCACTCAGCTTCGGATATGTATGGATTGTCCGATCCGTGCCGCCGCTCGTGCAGATCCTGTTCTGGTATGAACTCGCGTCGCTGTATCCGAAGCTCTCACTGGGAATCCCGTTCGGCCCGGAGTTCGTGACGGTCGAGACCGCGCACCTCTTCAGCGGAGTACTCGCGGCGTTCGTCGGCCTCACCATCGACGTGGCGGCATTCTCGGCCGAGATCGTGCGCGGCGGCATCCTGTCGGTCGACCGAGGTCAGACAGAGGCGGCGGAAGCTCTGGGCCTGAGCAGATTCCGGATCTTCCGACGGATCGTCCTCCCGCAGGCGATGCCGGCCATCGTCCCCGCGTCCGGCAACATGCTCATCGGACTGCTGAAGGCGACCTCGATCGTCAGCGTGATCGCGGTGCAGGATCTGCTCTACTCCGTCCAGCTGATCTACCAGCAGAACTACCGAATCCTGCCCCTCCTCATGGTCGCCACGATCTGGTACATCATCGTGACCACCATCCTCTCGGTCGGGCAGTACTTCGTGGAACGGCACTACTCGCGCGGGACCCGCGGTGACCGGCCGGGTGGCTTCCGACGGATCGTGACCGAGAACCTGACAATCTTCGGCCGGTTGCGCGCCAACCTTCGCGACCTCGACCGGAAGGCACCCGCGTGAGCCACACCGACGAACCGACGAGCACGAGCGACCGGTGGCCGCTCGTCCGAATCCGCGGACTGACGAAGCACTTCGGACTGCAGCGGGTGCTCGACGGGATCGACCTCGACGTCGCGGAGGGCGAGGTGACCGCGCTGCTCGGAGCCTCCGGATCGGGAAAGTCCACGTTGCTGCGCTGCATCAACCATCTGGAGAAGCCCGACGCGGGGTTCGTCGAGGTCGACGGCGACATCATCGGATACCGCCGATCCGGCGCAGCGCTGCACGAACTGTCACCGCGCGACATCGCCCGACAACGCACCTCGATCGGAATGGTCTTCCAGCAGTTCAACCTCTTCGGCCATCTGTCGGTGGTGGACAACGTGATCGAAGGTCCGGTCGCGGCCGGCGTCCCCAAACGCGACGCCGTCGGGACCGCCCGTGAACTGCTCGCCCGCGTTGGACTCGACGGTCGCGAGAGCTCGTACCCGCGTCAGCTCTCCGGTGGTCAACAACAGCGCGTGGCGATCGCACGCGCCCTCGCCCTGAAGCCGCGCCTCATGCTGTTCGACGAACCGACAAGTGCGCTCGACCCCGAACTCGTGGGCGAGGTCCTCGCGGTGATCCGCGATCTCGCCGCCAGCGGGATGACGATGATCGTGGTCACCCACGAGATCGGCTTCGCGCGTGAGGTCGCCGACACCGCACTGTTTCTCGACGACGGCCGCATCGTCGAATCCGGACCGCCGTCCGAGGCGATCGACGCACCGAGAAACGAACGAGCGAAAGCCTTCCTGTCCGCGGTCTTGTGACCCGACCGTTCAGCCCATCACCCGAGAGGACCCCGTCGTGTTCCGACACCCCCTGGCGCGACCACTTGCCGTCGCCGCCACGGTCATCACCGTAGTCACCCTGGCCGCGTGTGGCTCGTCCGATGCCACCACCGACGAGGCGACCACCGCTATCCCGACACAGGACGTCGTGTCCTCGGTGACCGCCGACCCCGCGATCCGCAACGAACTGCCCGCGGAGATCCGCGCAGCCGGCACACTCACCGTCGGGACGCCGCCTCAGCCGGGGACATCGCAACTGCCCCACGGCGGTAAGGTCGACGGCAAGGACGTCGGTCTCGACGTCGACCTCCGCAACGCGGTGGCCAAGGTCCTCGGCGTCCGACTGACCGTCGAGAACGGCACGTTCGCGACGATCCTGCCCGGTGTCGAGAACGGCAAGTATCAGGTGGGACAAGCCAACTTCGGCGCGACCCGGGCACGCGAGCAGGTCGTGGACTTCGCCACCTACCTCAACGACGGCCAGGGCTTCCTCGCCGCCTCCGACGTCGACCTCGACAAGGCCACGTCGATCACCGACGTGTGCGGCTACACCATCGCCACGACACCCGGGTCGACATTCCAGACGCTGCTGTCCTCCCAGGTCGGCAAGTGCGCGGCAGCCGGTAAGAAGCCCTGGACCGTCCAGTATTTCGCGGACACTGCGCCGATCTTCCTCGGGCTGGCCAATGGCAAGGTCGACATCTACTTCGGCCCGACGCTGTCGTTGAAGTACGACGAGAGGCACATCGAGGGCACGAAGTTCCTCGGCCAGATCAGTTCCACGCCGGTCGGTTTCGTGACCGCGAAGGGCTCGCCGCTGGCGCCGGCGCTGTCCGACGCGGTGAACAAACTGATCGAGACCGGCGACTACGCGAAGATCTTTGCGAAATGGGATGTCCCGGACACCAAGATCGATCGTTCCGTCGTCAACCCGCCCACCACATTCTGACGGGTCGGGACCCGATGCGATTCATCACGATCACACTGATCACTCACAGCCCGGATCCGACCACCGGACTGCAGAAGACCACGGCCGAACGCTTCCACGAAGTCGTCGAGAATGGTGTTCTCGCCGAGGAACTCGGCTTCGACGGATTCGGAGTGGGGGAGCGGCACGAGCGACCATTCATCTCGTCGTCGCCGCCCGTCGTGCTGAGTCACATCGCCGCGCTCACCGAACACATCCGGCTGTTCACCGCCGTCACGACGTTGTCCCTACTCGATCCGGTGCGCGCGTATGAGGACTACGCTACGCTCGATCACCTCGCGGGTGGGCGTCTGGAACTTATCGTCGGCAAGGGCAACGGTGCCGCTCAGCGGGAGCTGTTCCGCGTCAGCCCGGAGGATCAGTGGGAACGCAACGCCGAGTCGTTCGACGTGTTCCGCCGGCTGTGGCACGAGAACCGGATCACCGCCGACACACGATTTCGTCCGCCGCTGCACGACGCCGAGGTCTGGCCGTTGCCGCTTCAGCAGCCGATCCGGATCTGGCACGGCAGTGCCACCAGCCGTGAGTCGGTCGAGTTGGCCGCGCGTGTCGGTGATCCGTTGTTCTCGGCGAACGTCACCAACCCGATCGAGCCGTACGCCGATCTCATCCGCCACTACCGCGAGCGCTGGCAGCACCACGGGCACGATCCGTCGACGATAGCCGTTGGAGCGGGTACGGCCGGGTTTCATGTCGCAGCACGATCTCAGGATGCTGTCGAGGCCTACCGGCCCGTGTACGCGGGGTACCGGGCGTTTCAGGAACGACTCGGGGTGGCGCCGGTGTTCCCGACCCTCGACGACTTCGTGGAACGCTCGTCGGCGTTGATCGGGAGCCCGGCGCAGATCATCGACAAGGTTCACCGCTACCACGAGCAGTTCGGACACACGGTCATGCACCTGCATGCCGACGCCGGCGGCCTGGACCCGAGCGCGCATCGGGCGAGCCTCGAACTCTTCCAGTCCGCCGTCGCACCGGCCCTGCGCCGCGACATCCCGGACCCGCCGTGGGGGTGGGGTTCGCCGGAGTCAGGGGCGGAGTCGGTCGCTGTGGGACGCGCGTCGCAATCGTGAGGTCTCTCTAGGTCGGTCGACTGTCGGCGCCGGCCGGCGCATGGTGAGATGTCAGTCCCGGTAGTGCTCGGCCACTGCAGCGAAAGACTCCTTGGGCTCCCACGGCATGTCGGGGTACGTGTCTCCGCGGCGACCCTCGAGGACTTTGACGATCCCGAGGCTGGCGAGGTCGAGGTCATCGCGCGGGTCGCCGCCCACACGGTGCGGGTAGTTGTAGAGCGCGAAGAGGAAGACGAAAGTGCTGTCGACGCCCTCGGTGTCGAAGATTCCCAGCAGTTCGCGGAGATACGCGGCCTGGCCTGCCTCATCCCGGGTGTAGTGTCCATCCAATCGAATCGGCTGACCGTCGGCGTCGTACTCGACGATCTCCATGCTTCTCGGCGCCGACTCGCCGGAGCCGAGCCACGTCGCTGTTCCGAACCCGGTGACGGCCAAGGGCTTTCCTTGAGCGACGAGGCCGCGAACACCGTCGCGGAATCGGTCGGCCACTTCGGCTGACCGGATCAGTTCGATCGACAGGAAGTCGAACGGGGTCCAGTCGATCTGCTCGAACTGAATGCACGCGTAGGTGATCTTGCCGCGGAATCGCTCACGAAGGATGGGCAGCGCTGTCCGGAAGAAGTCGTTGAGACGAGCGCTCACCTCGGCGAATCGAACAGACCGGGCGTCGGGGACATTCAACAGGTGCTCGAGGCGCTCGGAAGTGCTGTCGCCAGAGACGAACCCGCGGTTCATGATGCTCAGCTCGACGCCGGCGACAAAGATCACCTCTGCGCCCGAGGCTCGGATACGCTCGGCGCGGTCGGCGCAGTCGGTGAACAGGTCGATGATCTCGTCGGGAGCGAGCTCCAAGGGATAGGGGGAGAACCAGACTTCCAGACCCATCTCGGCGGCACACCGGGCGGCGAACTCGATCCTGTTCGGATCACCCCCAGTGATCTGGATCGCGGTGCAGTGCAGGTCGGCTCGGATGATGGCGAGTTCGCGTCTGACCACATCGGGATCGAACTGCTCGCGCGATGTCATGCCGTTCCGGACGAATCCGGTGTCGTACGTGATGCCCTTGCCTCGCATGTCCCATGCCTTTCGACGGTTGGATGACGGACGGGCTCAGCCTAAAGAGAAATATTGCGCTTACGCAATATTGCGGCAACGCAAAATGTTTGCCATGATGGTTCGGTGACCACGAATCAGGCGGGCTGGCGAGAGAGAAAGAAGCAGGCCACCCGTCGCGCCCTGGGTGAGTCGGCACTACGACTGGCGTGCGAGCTCGGGCCGGAAAACGTTCGGGCCGAGGACATCGCGGAGGCCGCGGGCGTTTCGCCACGGACATACAACAACTATTTCCCCAGTCGAGAGCACGCGATCGTCGCGGGTCTCACCGCCGACCGGGAGGCACGCGTCGCGGCAAGGGTGGCCGTGCGGTCGCCGTCCGTCCGCCTGTTCGATGCGATCGTCGATGCAGTGGTCGAGATCTACACAGACCCGACCGAGCATCGTCGCGACGCGCTGTTGCTGGTGGCCACGCATCCGGAGCTACGGGAACGATTCGTGAGTTCGACGAGCGCCATGGAGTACCCGCTCGAGGCCGTCATCGACGATCGCCTGGAGAACCGCGCGGGGGGCACGTCCCGCGTGCTCGCCGCGAGCGTGGCTGCTGCGGTCCGCATCGCGCTCGACAGGTGGCTGCAACCTGCCGGAGACCCTCCGTCGCCGACCGGTCTGGTCGCAATCTCAGGTGCGCTTTCCGACGGACTCCGTGAATCATTGCTTCCCTTGGCCCCCGCACTGGACGCCGCGGAGGGTCTCGTGTGACCAGCCGACCGTCTGTCAGGACGGCGATCCGGAGATCAGTGCGGATCGGGTATCGGAGTGTGTGTGCGGCAACCACATCGCCTGTACTGGCGCCAACGGTGGGTCGACGAAATCGATGGACTTGACGGCGCCTCCCTGGATGTCGCCGGCCGGGTCTGTCACGAACGCGCACGCCTGCGGGTAGCGCTGGACCGCGGTGAACGGCGGCGTGCCCTGGATCGGGTTCACGATCAGCGTCGGCTCGAAACCCTTGCGCCGACAATACGACACGAGGAAATCGGTGTAGAACGATCGTCGCTCCGGTGCCCAAACGACGATCGGGGTGTCGGCGAGATCGTCGGCGGTCACCGAATCCTTCGCGGCGAGTGAATGATCGGCGACGACCGCGATGCGCAACTCGTGGTAGGCGAACACCGCCGACGCGAGGTTTGGTGGTGAGTCGACCCCACGACGCAACGCCACGTCGATCTCGTTGGCGAACAACAACTCCCGCAGCTGGCCGGGGAAGACTTGCCGTGCGGTGATCGGCTGGTCGGGGTGGGCGGCGATGGCGGGTGTCAGCAGCCGATAGACCTCCTCGCCGGAGATGGCGGGGGAGTGGCCGACGACGAAGGGTTTGGGTGCACCCTGCGCGACCTCTCGCACGGTGCCGATCAGCGCGGCGTTGCCTGCGAGCAACGACTTGGCGCCCGCGTACAGGGCGTCTCCCGCCTCGGTGAGATGCAACTTGCGACGACTCCGGTCGAAGATCGAGACGCCGATGTCGCGTTCGAGCTGGCGGATCGACGCCGACAACGCCTGCTGCGTGAGGAACAGCCGCTGCGCCGCAGCAGACAGCGTGCCCGACTCCACCGCCACCACGAACTGATGCAACCGTCGGGTGTCGAGGGTCGATGGGTCCGCGTCGGTCATGCCTCTCCTCGCAACCACACGTCGATGAACAAACACAACTTGTGCTATCACCATACATAGTCGATTGACGTTTGTGAGTAGTGCTCGAAGACTGGAGTCATGACCACGAACGAGCAGACCGCAACCCAGACCCGACTCGACGGCAAGGCCGCGCTCGTTGCCGGCGGGGCCAAGAACCTCGGACGACTCGTCAGCCTCGACCTGGCCGGACGTGGCGCCAACGTGTTCGTCCACTACAACAGCGACGCCACCAAGTCCGCTGCCGACGACACCGTCGCCGAACTCAAGGACTTCGGCGTCGAAGCCGCCTCCTATCAGGCCGATCTGACCACCGCCGCGGCGGTGACCGACCTCTTCGACTCCGCTGCGCGGGAGTTCGGCGGGATCGACATCGCGGTGAACACCGTCGGCAAGGTGCTCCGCAAGCCCATCGTGGAGACCACCGAGGACGAGTACGACTCGATGTTCGCCATCAACTCCAAGGCCGCCTACTTCTTCATCAAGGAGGCGGGCAAGCATCTCGAGGACGGCGGAACGATCATCACCCTCGTCACCAGCTTGCTCGCCGCCTACACCGACGGCTACTCCACCTACGCCGGCGGTAAGAGCCCCGTCGAACACTTCAACCGCGCCGCCTCGAAGGAGTTCGCTGACCGAGATATCACGGTCAACGCCATCGGACCAGGCCCGATGGACACCCCGTTCTTCTATCCTCAGGAGACCCCGGAGCGGGTCGAGTTCCACAAGTCGCAAGCCATGGGCAACCGGCTCACGAAGATCGAGGACATCGCGCCGATCGTCACCTTCCTGTGCACCGACGGACGGTGGATCACCGGGCAGACCCTGCTCGCCAATGGTGGATACACCACCCGCTGACCGAAAGGACCTCACGATGAGCGAGACATCCACTCCCGTCCAGCGCCTCCTCGACGCCGTCAATGCCGGTGACACCCACGCCTTCCTCGCATCGTTCACCGAGGACGGGTTCGTCGACGACTGGGGACGCGTCTTCACCGGCGGCGACGCTATCAAGGGGTGGAGCGACAATGAGTTGATCGGCAAACAAGCCACATTGGCGCCCACGCAGGTGACCGGCGAGGGCGACTCTGTCACCGTGATCGCCACCGTCGGCGGCAACGGATTCAACGGCCCGTCGACGTTCACGTTCGGTGTTCGTGGGGATCAGGTGAGCGGGATGACGATCCGCGAGTGACGGATGACCGATGGGCGCACACGAACCGGTGACGCCAATCGTCCCCCTGACGCCGCACCGAGGGACCATTCCGGCGGCGGTTGTTCAGGGGGACGATTCGCCATCGCAGCAGAGCACCTTGCGTGCCTCGGGCCCGATCGGGGTTCGCCGTCGAGCCGTCACACAGCTGACGGCACAATCGAGAGATGACCGTCGACGACCACTGTGGCAGCCGCTCGGATGAGCGCGTCCTCGACAATCCCGCGTACGCCGCGCTCACCGGTCCGCAGGCCCACCTGGCCGAACGCCGTGGTGACGTGTTGCGTTATCCGTCGGACATGTCGCCGTTCCTCACCATCCCCGAGCATGCGTCTGCTCAGGTCTGGGAGGACGTCGCCGCGCTCGTCGGCGCCGGGGGCGTCGTCCCGCTCGCGGCGATCTCGGTGCAGCCGCCCGATGATTGGGAGGTCGTGATGGACATCCCCGGAGTCCAGTTGGTGGACGACGGTGTGCAGGCCGCCCCCGATCCTGACGCCGTCATCCTCACCGTCGACGACGTTCCCGAGATGCTGGATCTGGTCGCACGCACCCAACCAGGACCCTTCCGCCCACGCACCATCGAACTCGGCACCTACCTCGGACATCGCCGCGACGGAAAGCTCGTCGCCATGGCCGGCGAGCGGATGCACCCGCCGGGATGGACGGAGATCAGCGCCGTCTGCACCGATCCCGCCTACCGTGGGCAGGGACTCGCCACGAGGCTGGTTCTCGCTCTTGCGCAAGGTATCCGGGAGCGCGGAGAGATGCCGTTCATGCACGCCGCCGCCGACAACACGCACGCGATCGGGCTCTACGTCTCGCTCGGGTTCCGTCTCCGGCGGCAGGTCACCTTCGCCGCCGTCCGCGTGCCGGGCTGACCGCTCAGCTCTCCGAGCGGCTCGCCAGTTCGATCGCCTGTCGAAGAAGCCCGCTCATGGCGTCGAAGAGGCGGAACATGTTGTCGTACAGTTCGATCTCGTCGTCGGGCTGGCCTGGTCTGTCGGTGTGGGCGGACGCCTGCCAGTCTGCGGCGGTCGTCTCGGCGGCCGCCAGGTACTCACGCAGCCGCTCGACTTTGCCGCTGGTCAGATGGACGATCCGGTCCGGGGTGAGCGGGTCGGCCAGATGCATGTCCACCAGGGTCTGCAATCCGACGGGCAGACCGTTGTGGTTGCAATCGTGCGAGCCCGGGGGGCCGGGATTGAGTTGACGGATCATCGACGGACCCGCCTCGTTGAGGAAGTGTCGCCAGTCGGTGAGCGCCGACGACACGATCCGCGGGTGGAACACCGTGCAGTCGACGACGCGCTGCGCGTAGACGTGATCATGACTCACGGTGAACGAGATGTTCTGCCAGAAGGCCGAATGCTCGATGATGAACCGGCCGAGCAGTGCGGGGTCGATCAGTCGATGAGTCAACGTCGTCGTGAAGACGAGCTTCAGACCCTCGTCTGTGACGAAGATTCGAGACGGTGCAAAATCAATGTGCGGCAACTCGATCAACCCGTCGACCATGGTGACGTCCCGCTGCAAGTCTGTCGACACCACCGTGTGCGCGAGGTCCAGAAGGCCATCGGCACAGCAGGGAATGATCCCGATCTCGGTGGTCAGCGGTTCGTTGTCCGACTCGGCATCGGCCGGCGCGTTCACATCGGCCACCGCCGCCAGCGGGCGCGTCGGCCGCTCGTTCGGGGCGTCGACGGGCGGCTCATCGGCAGGTAGGAACGGATCGTGAGTGGTCAGCTGTGACGGCTGGGAGATCCCGCAGGTCTCACGCAGTGTGCGGGTGACCAGAGCGGTGAGATCGTCCAGCGCGGTGCGACCGACGTCGCGGACATAGACCCACTTGCGCGGCAGATATCGCCAGCCCATCTCCTCGAGGGTCTCCCTGCGCTGCCGAATCGTCGCGACGTCGGCGATCGGGAACGCCTGTCCGCCGATGCTGCACCGAACACGACCGGACCCGGTGACCCGGAACTCCATCAGGGAGCGGAACGTCCCGGTGTCGGTCCGGGCGATCTCGACGAACTCATTGCGCTGCAATCCCGTCAATCGGCCGGCCAACCGCGCCGCATACCCTTCCCAGGAGTCATCGGGTGAAGGTTCGAACAGATTGCTGGACATGACAACTCCAATTCTCCGACCGACAGGTCGTGGTGTCGATCGCGGTCGACGACGCCACAGCACGAACCCTAGTCATCTACGGAGACATCACGACGGTGTCGTCGGAGTTGTCCACAAGCGCCGTCCACCTGTGGAATTCAGTGGGTGCGATCCACCCGCGCCGGGAGCATCCGCCCCGCGACCACGGCGGCGGTCAGCATGACGGCCGCGGTCACGCCGAATCCGATCGCATTCGCGACACCCGCCGACGACGCCGCGGAGGTGATGATGCCGAACACCGCGAGCCCGATGATGCCGCCGAGTTGGCGCAGCATCGCACTCGACCCCGACGCCTGACCCCGAACTGACTCGTCGACGGTGCCGACCGCAACGGTCGTCATCGGACTGAGCAGCAGTCCGATGCCGGTTCCGGCCGGAACCAGGCCGATGCACAGCGTGACCGTGCTGTCGGCGGCGAGACCGATCCCGACCACGGCGGCGCCTACGGCGATCGCCACCGAACCCCACACCGCGATCCGGCGTGGCCCGACGTCGTTGAAGTGCCTTCCCGCCCACCGGGTCGCGATGAGGAGCGGCGCCACGAGTGGCAGTAGCGCGGCACCGGCAGCGGCCGGCGACAGCGACAGAGCGGTCTGCAGCGAGATCGCCGGATAGATCGTGAGCACGGTCATGGCGAAGCCCAGGCAGGCGAGGACGACGACCGATGCGGCAAAGATCCTGTCGGAGAACACATGCAGATCGAGGATGCTGTCGCCGCGACGCAGTCCGCGTCGGACGAACACCACGATCGAGATGACGCCGACCGCCATGCTCATCCAGATGATCGGCGACCCGACGCCCCACGCCGGCATCTGTATCAGCCCGAACGACACCCCACCGAGCCCGGCGCTCAGTGACAACACACCGAACAGATCCCAGTCGGGTCGCGTGATCGGCGACCGCGGCATGCTCGATGACAGCAACAGTCCGATACCGAGCACACCGACTGGAACGTTGATCAGGAATCCGACGCGCCAGGAGAGGAACTCGGCACACAGTCCACCGACAACCGGACCGACCGTGACCAGTGCCTGGCCTGAGCCGGTATAGATCGCCATTGAGCGGGCACGGCCGTCGGGTGGGAAGGCGGCGAAGATCAGCGCAAGGGTGGCGGGCATCAGAACTGCCGCTGCCACACCGGCGATGGCGCGCGCGGCGATCAGCTCGTACGGGCCCAGCGCGACACCGATGACCAGAGAGGCTATCGCGAAACCGGCCATCCCGGCGATGAATCCGCGCACTGGTCCGACCGCGTCGACGACACGTCCCCCGATCGGCAGCAACACCGCCAGTGTGAGGAGATAGGCGGACACCGTCCAGGTCTGATCGGTGGCGGTCAGATCGAGGTCACTCCGCATACTCGGCAGCATCACCCCGACGATGCTGGAGTCGAGCACCAGCATCGCCATCGCCGAGGTGGCGGCGAGCAGGGCTCGTCCTGAGCTGTGCTGATCGGTCATCGGGTCCTTTGGGCAGCGGATCGGAGGAACCAATCCTGCCCTGTGGGTGCCCGAGAATGTCGCCGACCGTGCCCTACTGTTCGTCGAGCGTGCCCAACCCGGACCCGGTCGGCGAGTACTTGGACCCGGTCGGCAGGAGGGCCGGTACCGGACGATGGCGATTCGTGATTGCCTGGTGAATCACCTCGTTCGCCTGCTCGACGACGGTGCTGAAGCTCGCGGCTCCCGCATCCCGCGCGCGGGCGATGTTTCCGTTGGTCGCGAGGTCGTCGGCGGCGTCATCTGCTGCAGACGTCGCGCCGACCATGAGCATCTCCGGCGCCCGGAACAGCACGGCCGAGCCCACGTCGATGGCGTCGAGAGCAGCTGCTTGCGCGGGGGTGGTCGGCGACGCGAGTTGCGGAGGGTCGACGACGACGGGCGCATGGAGTGCGTCGAGGATGCGGGAGCGCGCGGTGTCGGAGGCGCTGCCGACCGCTCTCGGCGCCGAACCGGACTGCGCGGTGTCGGCGACGCGCAGCATCTCGACGACGGCCACCTCCAGCGCGTTCTGTGCGCGTGGCAGCACCAGGTCCAGGTCATTGCCGATGATGCCGGTCATCGCTGAGTTGGCCGGGGCTGTCGCCGACGCCAAGGCGATGCCGGCGGATCGGTCGACGGAGTGGGTGCGGGCCTGCGCAACGGTGAACACTCCGGGGGCGCGCACGACGGCGACCGGGACGTCGATCACGAGGTCGACGATGTGCGGACAGATCAGCGAGCAGTAGGTGAACTGATTGGCGACGAAGGCCGCGGCGAGGGCGCCGGGTGGCGGCGGCATCGGCCGCTGGATCGCGGAGTGGTGAACGGTCACAACAGGAGTGGCGCGGGCAGCGGCCGGGACGGCGAGCACGCCGAGCACCGCGACCGATATCGCCGCCAGCGTGCCGACGCGAAGAGACCATGACATCTCCGACCTCCGGTGTCAGTGCGGGCTGGTCGGTCCGAGTGTGCGCATCCGATGCTGAAGGTTGGCTGAATTCCTGGAAACCCGACGTCAAGAGGAACGGCGGCGTGTCGTCGGAATCCGGGCCGATGTCGGTGCGGAGGTTCCCGGTGATCGAGTCGATCTTGGCTCCCGTCGTCGGCGCGAAGCGGGATTCATCGAATCGGATACGCCTGTCGACGGTGAGTCGATAGCGAGTAAGCTGTTCGCGGACAGGGTCTTTCATCTCGGCCAAGACCAGAGTTATGTCGTGTGAGGTCAGGTAGTCGTCGAGTTCGACCAGTTCGTCGACGGCTGTGGCATCGATCTCGGTGATCGGCTCGGCTGCGAGGATCACGGTGTGGAGTGCGCGGCCGGCCGCACGGTGCCTTGACGACCTCGGCGCGGACGTAGTCGTCGAACATGCCGCCGTTGGCGAAGAACAGGGGAGTGTCGAACCGGAAGATCAGGACGCCGGCGATCCGCTCCGCATCGGGGTGGCGGGTGACGTCGTGGTAGCCCCGCACTCCGGGCACACGGCCGAATACGGTGCGATACGGTCGCCAGGCCTGATTGTCGAAGGCGATGAACGACAGCCCGATGGCCACCAGGGTGCCCTGCAGCACCCCGATCAACGCGACGCCCAGGAAGGTGGCGATCGACAATGCCGCCTCGACCCAGTTCAGGCGGAAGAGCTCGACGACACTGCGGATGTCGATGAGGGAGATCGCCGCGGAGATGACCACCGCGGCCAGCGCCGCCGACGGCAGGTACTCGGTGATGCCCGGTGCCGCGAAGATGAACACCACGAGCAGCCCTGCGCCGATGAGCGGCGCGAGTTGAGATTTCGCGCCGGCCTGTTCGGCGACCGGGGTTCGCGACGACGACGCGGAGATGGCGAAGCCACTCAGGAACCCGGTTGCCACATTGCCAGCGCCGACGGCCGCCATCTCCTGATTCCCGTTGACGGTGGTGATCGCTCGCGCGGCGAATGTGCGAGCGAGAACACTGGTGTCGGCGAAGGCGATGAACGCGATACCGACAGCGGGTCCGATGAGATTGATCGCGTCGTCGACGGTGATACCACCCAGTGCGGGAGTGGGGAATCCGCGCGGCATGGCGCCCGCGACGGACAGATCGTCCTGCCAGCCGAAGACCGCGACTGCGATGATCGCGCCCACCACCACCGCCACCAGTACTCCGGGAATGGTCTTGCGCCAGAACTTGAGTCCGAGGATCACAGCGAGCGAGACGTTGCCGATAGCGGTTGCCAGCCAGTCGATCTCACCGTTGGCGATGCCCTTGACGATGTTGACGGCCTCCTCGACGACCGAATCTCCCTCGACGCTGAAGCCCAGCAGTTTCGGCAGCTGGCTCAGCAAGACGACCAGCGCTATGCCGTTGAGGTAGCCGATGCGGATCGGTTTGGACAGGAGGTCGGTGACGAATCCGAGTTTCAGCAGCGCGCCGACGATGAGGACGATGCCCACCTCGATCGACAGTAGTCCGGCCAGCGCGATGCGCTCGCCGTCGAACGCGGCCAACGGGATGATGGCGGCCGCGATGATCGGCGCGAGCGACGAATCGGGGCCGAGTACCAGAATCCGCGACGGGCCGACGAGGGCATACACGATGAGCGGAATGATCGTCGCGTAGAGGCCCGTGACCGGAGGCAACCCTGCGACCTCGGCGTAGCCCATGCCTGCAGGGATCAGCAGTGCGGTGAGGACGACGCCGGCGACGATGTCCCCGCGCAGCCAGCTGCGGTCGTAGGAGCGTAACGTGACCAGGCCCGGGAGGTAGCGGGCCAGTCGGGTGGGGGGCCGGGGGTGGCATGGGCTGATCAGACCACTTTGTGCAGTTCGGAGCGGTGGTTCAGCGAGCAGACACCTGCGGGCGGAAACAAATCTGGAACTACCCGGAACCGAAAGTGTCGCGCCTGCGTCCTATATTCAAGTGTGGGCCGAGCCGTCGCGGCGTCGGATAACGGGGGCGGGGACTGAATGACTTCACCGAATGTCAGGGTCGATCCGAGTGAGCTGGAGGCAGCAGGCTCAGCCATCGCTGGTTTCGGGTCGTCCGTGCGTGAGCTGGGATCGGGATCCTTCAGTTCGATGGCGTCGGTCATGCCCGGCATCGCCAGTCCCAATGCTGCAGCCGGTGCCTTGGCCGGCTTCGAGACCGCCGAAGCAATCGGCCACTCTGATGAAGCGGTCCGCCAGGCATTGTCAACGATCACAGGTCGGTGCGACCAGTTCGCCGGCGCGCTGAAGGTCGGAGCGCACGCCATCGTGTCGTCTGAGGCTATCGCTGCGCGGCAACTACGGTCCGTCGGCGATCTGAACGAGCCCTCTGGGACCTGATCCATGACTCGAATGACGCGTGGCGTGGTCGAACGTGCCGACGTGAGCCAACTCGGCTCAGTGGCCAACTCGCTGAGACCCGTTGGCGATGGAATCAGTCGGGCCGCGGATAACGTTCATCGGACCATCCACGGACTCGACTGGACCGGGCAGGCCCGAGTAGAGGCCATCGGTCGCGCCGACAGCGAGAAGTCGCAGATGTATGGAGTGAGTGGTGCTGTCACGAATCTGCGAACCGCCCTGACAAACGGACAGTCGGTGATGGCGCCGATGGTCGACTCCCTCAAATCATCGGCGCGAAACCTGGAAGCTGCGAGCTACGACGTGGCGGACAACTGGACGGTGACCGACGCGTACAAGTACGGATTGGCGGAAGCTTTCGCAGCCGGTGACAAGGATGAACAGGCCCGGATCGAAGAGCTGAAACGGCAGCGCGCCGAGGAGGCGCGCAACGCGACCGTACGTTTGACGCGGCTCGCGCAGGACTTGGAGGCAGCTGATACCGCATGCGCGAACGCGGTCCGCGGCGCCAATGAGGAGATCACTGCGATGGCGCCGATCGGCGCGGGGCTGGTCGGCGGTCAGGCCGCCGGAGATCTGAAGGCCATGCGGGCCGGAAGCATGACACCAGAACAGGCCGCGAGGCTCAGGGCTGCAACCACGTTGACACCGCAGCAACTGGAGGAGCTGCGGGAGGGGCGGCCCGCCTTCATGTCCCAGGGCCAGTTCGACTATCTCAAGTCGCTGATGGGTGAATTCGACGGTGTGAGTCTGCAGGAGATGAAGGACATCGATGAGCGCAATCCAGGTGCTCTCGGGGATGCACTGAGGCTGATGTCGATACCCAATGTCCATACTGTTGGAGGCGAGTCCGGAGGAATGAATCGCCTTCCTGTCGGAGTGCAGACTCTGTTGCGAGAGAAGGCAGTTCGGACTGACACGGTTGTAGCAAACGGGCAGTTGAGGACATTCACCGATATCCCTCGACTGGACGACTTCAAGGCTCTGAATGGGTTGCTCGGTGATGGCAACCAGGGACTCAGACTCGGCGCCGACATCGATCGCGGCCTATTGAAGCAGGCTGCCGAGATCGGCGGGAACATGTCCCCACGGGGAGCCGACACCAACTACGGGAACTATCACCACGCCATCGACGCATCAGAGCTCAGAGAAACTGTCGATGCGATGTTCCAGAATGGTGCAGGCGACCACCAGGCCGTTGCGGACTTCCTCACCGGTGACAACATGGACGTGACTGTCACCGCTGGATCGCACTACAACGCGGACGACCACATCTGGGACCTGATGACCACGAAGTGGGAGCCTGACGAACTCGGAGCGAAATCTGTGATGAGTTGGTTCGGGGACTCTGCCGGCGCGTCAGGGCACGAAGGCGTCGCCGCCGGGCGCTCGATGGAAGCACTGTCGGACTTCATTGTTCGGCATGAACATCAGCTGACGAAGTTGGACCTCGGTGACGACCAGTACACGACCTTCGGGCAACGAAATCCCGAACTGGCTCAAGCCATAGCTCGCAGCGCCGCGCCGTACATCGGCAACTATTTTGGACTGCCCGATGACATGTTGGTCAATCACACGGTCGGACCGCTCGGCAAGGAAGGTGACTTCGCCAGCCTGCTCAGTGTCCTCGGCACGGACGGTACCGCGGGCGAGATGATGGTCCGTAGTTCGTCCGCGTGGGAGAACCACATCGCGCACGAGTTCGGCGACGACCCCCGTCAGTCGGGTCTGGGCGTGGCGGCAGGGCAGATGCATAGAGCCGTCGAAGCCGGTATCGATGATCTCGACACCACTCTCACCGACAATCATCAGTGGAACGAGAACGTCGACTTCAATGCGCGCGGCGAGAAGATCGACGGGGTTCTGGCTCTTCTCCAAGGCAGCGGAGTGCCTGGCCTTTCAGACGCGGCGACGATCGCCGGCCCGGCGATCAAGGGTATGGAACTTGGTGACCCACCTGGAGATCCGCGGGAGATCAAGCCGTGGAGTTCGCAGATCGAGAACTACAGGGATACACATCAGCAACTGACCACAGGCGTGCCGAGGTCCTACCTGATGATCGAGCCGTTCTTGGTAGATCATCCAGAGTTAGTCGACAGGAATTGGAATGGCGATGGTAAAGGACCGATCGACTTCTTCGACTCCAATGGTGATTTGGATTGGAACACTGTTGTGGAGAACAGGTCTCGGTTTACGACTTTCTACGACCAGAATCTGGGTGTACTCGATGACAACTTCAACGAGAATACGACCTCATTGGTCGGTGGTTCGCAGATCGACTTGTCCAAGGAACCTGAGCCCAACGATTCACGCCGACCGCCGAGCTAACTCGATGCTTCGTATCATCAATATCGGAACAGCAGCTCTCTTAGCTGTCACGCTCACGAACTGTTCATCAGGACCGGCGAGTGAGAAGGACCAGGTCCAGTCCTCCAGTTCGTCAGTGCAGCCGGGTCAGGAGTCGAATCTTAAGCTGAGAACCTCATGGGATGGGGGAGCGGCTAGAATCGACTCACCCGACTCCACATTCCTGCGCGCCGCATTTGAATCCGACTATCGGGTGTGGATCAGCGGTGATTTCGCTGAAGCTTTTCCTGGCTACAGACCAGCTCTTGATGACACGAGGATTCTGAGCACCTACGACAGCGGTGGGGGGTATGACCTGGCATACTCCTACAGTCTTCGATTGCGGATTTCTCGCATCGATGCACAATCTGATGGTTCCGCTCTGGGACGTATCTGCACGATGGAGCGATTGCGCCTCCCAAGTCCATCGAACAAGATCACCGAGTCAGGTCCTGGAATGGTGTTCATCCACTACGAGCGCGTCGGGGCTGTGCCTCCAGCACATCAACGCGGCCCAGCCGTGGTTCCCAGCGAGAACGTGTTCGGTGGCTGGAGGATCACAGAGATCGAACGTTCTTGGGAAAACGGTGATCTGACCAAGCCCGACCCCCGCCAAGAGTGCGGACCGATGGACCCGCCACCAGCTTCAGGCCCTTCGCGTCCTGGTTGGCCAGCCCTCGCTGGCAACTAGGGCGGCGTGACGCAGGTGGCAATCGCGCCCCGGCGTGAGCCGCCGTAACGCCGCGATCGTAGAGCTATGGAACCAGGACGTATGCACCCGTTCCGTTTCCCTGCGCCACCCGCGGAAGACCGACGGTGTACGGAATGACTGAGACGAGCGCCAGACCCGAGCCGGTCACGATGTCGCGAGTGACATTCTGCCCGGCCTTCGGCCCGAATGCAGCGAGGATCGGGGTCTGTTTCATGAAGCTGTTTCCGCTGGTCTGATTGATCACCAGCAGAACTCGACAACGCGGATTCCTCGTCCACGACGAGCCGTCACCCGTGAACCCGTGCGAGGTGAGCGATACGCGAACCACGCCGCGTTTTCCCCTGGGCGCGAACATCTTCAGATTCACGGCGCCACGACAGTATGCGTGATCTCCGAAGGTGCCGAAATCCTCGCCGATGGTGGTGAACTTCGGAATCTGGGGTTCGGCTGACGACGAACCGGCGCCCGTCCACGTTATCGCGAGTGCAACAATCGATGTAAGAACGGTAGGCAGAGCCCGTTTCATAGTTTCTCCTCTACTTAGCGCAAACTTTCAGCGGACCTAGCGGCCAGTTTCCTGTGGCCACGACACCTCACCGCCAGGCACCCCCGACTCGATCTGCCCACTCCGCTGCTTGGTCAAGGCGCGAGCCGAGTCCTCACCCTGCTTTGCTGCGCCGCCCAGGAGTCCATAGGGTGCGAGTGCCTGCTCGACACTCCACTGGGCTTTTCTGCCACCGACGTCGAGGGTGACATCACCTCGTTTGTTCACGATGTACTCGACACCGGGCAGACCGGACTTGCGGGCATCGTGCGACGACAGCTTGTACTCGAACTGATTGCCATCCGGATTGGGGAGCGGGTTGCTTTTCGGAGCGTTCGGATTTCCTTGCTTCCACGGTTCGCGCGGGTCGGCACCTGGGTCCCCGGCGCCCAGTGCATAGGCGAGTGCTCCGCCCGCTGTTCCGCCGATTGCGGCCCCGAGGGCAGCGCCGGCAGCGCCAACTCCTACCGCACCTGCAGCGGCTCCAACTCCTGCACCGATCGCGACGCCCGGACCGACAAGTGCTCCGGTCCCGTAGGACATTCCGTAGCCAACCGCTGCGCCCACTCCGGTGCCGATGATGGCGCCGCCAACGCCGCCCAATACCGCGGCCGGAATCCCCAACGTGACCGCCCCCGCGGTCCCGCCCGTCATCACGCCGATGATCGTCGACGCCGCCTGCCGCGACGCCTCGTCCGCCGGCACACCCACCGAGATCAAGCCCTGCGCGATCTTGGCCTCACCGTAGGCCGACCAGGCGTTGACGGAGTTGACGTCCTTGTCGGACATGCCTTTCGGGATATCGGCGACGAAGTTGCCCACGCGGATCTTCTCCGGCGGAGGCGCGATCGGACGCACCGGGGCCGTCGGCTTCGGCGCCGACAGCGGCCGATTCGGCACCGGGTTGTAGGCATTGTCGTACGAGGGCGCGGTGTAGGAACCCGGCTCCACATACGGCTGATAGGGCGCCTCCTGCGGCGGACCCGGAATCGAACCCGGGCCGGGCGAATGGATCGGCGCGACCTCGGGTTCGGGCGTGGGTGTGGTGCCGCCCTGTTCCGGCGAACCCGGACTCGGCGTCGGACTCGTGCCGCCCTGCTGCGGGGCGGTGTCACTAGGACTCGTCCCACCCTGCTCGGGAACGGCATAGGCTGCGCCAGAACCGATACCGGCGGCGATGGATGCGGCAAGCGCCGCCGAGGTCATCGCCAGCCGCGCGGGTGTGCGGCGATCGGCAGCAGGTGCATTTCGATGGCGAGGACGTTGGGTGGGTTGAACCATGTCTACGGGCTTTCGGTGGTAGATGATGAGCAGGCTGCGGAACCGGTTTCAGGGCACGATCATGTACATCCCTGTGCCGAACGACTTCGGCGTGCCCTTCCCTTGATTGAGCGGAGCAGTTCCGACACCGAGGTCGACTACCCCTGAGCCAGTGAATATCTCACGAACATACTTCTGGCCGGGGCGCGGCCCGAAGGAGACGGGAACGGAGACCCACTCGTAGGGTACGGCCGCACTGATCACGAAGTAGTTGAGGTTGAATCGGCAGTTCGGGTCACGCTTCCAACCGGGACCATTACCAGTGAAGCCGAACGAGGCGACCGTGAGTCGAACGACGCCACGTTTGTCCTTCGGGGCGACAGTGCCCAGGTTCAGCGAACCGCGGCAGAAGTCGTGGTCGCCGAAGGTGCCGATGTTCTCGGTGTACTGAACGATCCTCGGCAGCTGTGGTTCAGCGTGGGCAGAACCGCTATCCACAAACGCGAGCGCTCCCACAGTGAGCGCGCATACGAGCGCACAGATTCCTCGCATACTGATCACGACCCCCATAGTTTGTGTAGCTGTCAGAACGTTCCGCGGAACGTCGGGAACTGGTAACGGATGCGCTCCGCACTCGACCGTCGTCATGGCACGACGGCGAGAAACCCGCTGCCGCCGTAGGACTGCGGAACACGGACGGGCTGATTGATCGCGTATGTACCGACGCCGAACGAGCCGGGCCCGGACCCTGGGTGAAGTTCGCGCACGATCTTGCTGCCGGGGCGGGGACCGAACGACACCTTGGAGAAATGCTCGCGCCCCAGCGGGTACTTCGCGCTGATCTCGCTCATGTACAGGAGAAACCGGCAGTTGGGGTCGCGCTTCCACCCGGGCCCGTTGCCGGTGAAGCCGTACGAGGTCAGGCTGACTCGTATAACTCCGCGCTTTCCTTTGGGAGCGACGACTCCGACGTGGACCGCGCCGCGACAGTAGTCGTGGTCACCCACTGTTCCGAAGTTTTCGCTGTACAGCGTGATCCGCGGCAACTGCGGCTCCGCCGCCACCCTCCCGGCCCCCAGTAGCGACAAACCAGCCGTCGCCATCACAACGAGCAGCACCACAAGCTTGCGCATGAGAAATCGATCCCCCCACCGACGTCAACGACGGGAACAATCTACCTGGGTATGGTTCTGGTGCAGCGCTGTCGTTCGGCTGAACGACAGCTCCTGGTCACTGCTTCAGCGCACCCAGATACCGCCGCGTGACAACCTTCTGCGCCACCCGACCGATCGGTCCACCCGCCCGAGCGAGCAGGGTGTGCGGCCTCGAGAATGCCGTGACCGTGAAAGTGACTGTGCCGTCATGGTCTTGCCCGACCAGGAACCGCTCCTCGCCACACTCGGGATGTCCGGGCAGGGTGCCGTAGGAGAAGCCGGCACGGCGGCCGTCGTCGAACACCTCGACCACGCGGACCGGTGCCCGGAGCCCGAGACGCCCGATTCCGATGGTCACGACGGCAACCGCACCGTCGACGACCCGCGGGTCGGAACTCGACACCCCGACACCCGCACCGAGTTGAACCCGCCACGTCAGGACGGATTCACGGGCGCGGTCGAAGCACGGACCTCCGGTGCCGAGGCGCACCGTCTGGCTCAGGTGGTGGTAGCCGGCGGGGAGTTGGCCGCCGGTCCCGCCGACCTCGGGATACGTGAGAGGGGCGGCCCGCAGACGTGCTGCGGTGTCGTCGTCGAGCGGACGCCATCGTCGACCCATGTCGCGATTCAACCCCATTCGACCGGAATGGTCACCCCGGCCTGGTCGTTGAAACCAACGTGGACGAGCCGGATGCGGCTCCGGCCTGGAATCCTGGAATCGAGGTGCAGAATGACCGCACAGCTGGAGACACCGATTGACGCAGTCGACAGCGACCTGATCCTTCCTGCGGACGACCCCTTCTACGACGCACCGGACACCCTCGACTCGTTGCGTCCCGGCGAGATCATCCGCACCCGCCAGGTGGAGCTCAAGGACTACTGGGCATCACAGCACCGCAGCCGAGCGTGGCAACTCCTGTATCGATCGTCGGACTTGAACGGCGTACCCGACGTGGCGACGACCACGCTGGTGCTTCCACGAAAGCGCGCTCCCAAGAGCACCTTTCAGCTGCTGTCGTTCCAATGCGCGATCGATGCGGTCACCTCGCAGTGTTTCCCGTCGTACGCGCTTCGCAAGGGGGCCGACTCGGCGCGCACCATCGCGCCGTTCGAGTTCCTCGTGGTACGACGCGCCCTTGCCAAGGGATGGGCGGTGTCCATTCCGGACCATGAGGGCATGCTGGGGGCCTGGGGAGCGCCGCGCGAACCGGGCTTCCACACCCTCGACGGCATCCGCGCGGCCTTCGCGTTCGACGACCTCGACGTCGCCGACGACACACCCGTCGGACTATGGGGCTACTCGGGTGGCGGAATGGCGACCTCATGGGCAGCCGAGATGGCCCCGCAGTATGCCCCCGAACTCAACCTCATCGGCGCGGTCCTCGGATCACCCGTCGGCGACATGGCGTCGGCGCTGATGCGGCTCAACGGCGGCCTGCACGCCGGCCTCCCGATCATGGCGATCGCCGGGCTGCGGCGTGTGTATCCACAGCTCGACAGGGTGATCGACGATCACGCGACGGATGCCGGCCGTCGACAACTCGATGAGATAGCCGCCCTGCCCACGCTCGACGCGATCCGTCGATTCCGGCACCACGACATCGACGACTTCCTCGATCTCCCGCTCGCCGACGTCTTGGCCCAACCCGAGATCGTCGAGATGATGGACGACCTGCAACTCGGCAGCCATGCGCCCACCATCCCTTTGCTGGTGGTGCAGGCGGTGCACGACGAAGTGATCAGCGCCGACGACGTCGACGGACAGGTCGCGCGGTATCGCGATCGCGGTGTGCCGGTGACGTATGTGCGCGATCAGCTCAGCGAGCACTACTTGCTGTTGCCATTGTCGGGCCCGTTGGCGGTGTCGTGGCTGTCGCACCGGCTCGAGGGCCGGCCGGCGCGCGACCACACGGTCACCGCGGTCGCGGGACAGCGTGGGCCGCGGTGGGCGAAGCGGCTGGTCAGCGTGCGCACCGATGTGAGCGAGACGTCTGCCGACGACGGAGGCGAGCACTCGGCGGCGTGACACCGTGCCATCGATCGGAAACCGCGCGACGGGTGCGGCCTGACCGCCGGTCACTCTTCCGGCACACCGATTGGCCGGAGTCACCCGAGTAGGGACTACCCCGGCAACTTAGGCCGCACTAACCTGATGTCGAACCAGGGGTGGCTTCGGTCCCGCGCGTCGGACGAGCGCGAACGTGTGTCGGTCAGGCACCGCGAAGCCACTCCGGAGCGAGACCGGAGGGTGCAGATGGCTGGACGGGGATTCACCGGCGCGGTGATGCGCGCATACGGTGCGATCGACCACGTGGCGACGAGGACCGGGTCGGTGCAACTCACCGATCATTGTGTGCGGGTGCGGTTTCATTCGGACACCTTGTTCGACGACCTCGTGTTCGGGCCGACGAGCTGGATTCGGGCGTGGTTCCCGGATGACAAGGGCAAAGAGTTCCAACGCGGCTACACCTTCGCCGAGGCCGATCCGGAGACAGGCGATTTCGCCATCGACTTCGTTCTGCACCAACCAGCCGGTCCCGCGTCACAGTGGGCCAAGGAAACCGACGTTGGCGCATCCATCGAGATGACCTCGATGAGTTCGTCACCGTTCGAGATTCCCGACGAGAACCGTCCGGCGGGGTACCTGCTGATCGGTGACTCGGCCTCCCTCCCAGCCATCCGCACGATCATCGGCATCGTCCCCGACGACCTGCCCATCGAGTTGTATCTCGAAGAACACGATGTGCTCGACCGGGACCTGCCGCTCGCCGAGCATCCACGGCTGCGGATCCACTGGGTGAAACGGGCCGACGCCTCGTCGGTCGCCGCAGCTCTGGAGACGCGCGACTGGTCCAACTGGTACGCCTGGCTGGGACCGGAGTCGGCGTCGCTCAAAGAACTACGCAAGCGGATCAAGGAGTTCGGCTTCCCCAAGTCGGAGATCCATGCGCAGGCCTACTGGGTGCAGGGCAAAGCGATGGGCAAAGAGCGCGATCCCGACGCCGAAACCGCCGCGCCGGAGGTCGAGACGATCGAGCCGGAGATCGTCGCCGACGAACCCGAGGCGATGATTGCAGCGAGCACCACCGGCGACCTCCCGACGCAGGGCACCTGGCGCGCTGCCGGCGCCGGCCGATTGCTGGGACCACTGAAAGGCACACTCATTGCCGGTGGCGTATTGCAGGCCATCGTCACGCTGATTCAGCTGGCCCCATATCTGCTGCTGGTCGAACTCGGGCGACGTCTCCTCGGCGGCGCCGACTCGTCGGAACTCTGGCTCGTGGGCATCGTCGCCGTCGTGTTGCTGGGACTCGGCACCATCCTGGAGTCGGCGCTGCTGATCTGGCTGCATGCCGTCGACGGTTCGTTCTCCCGTGACCTGCGACAACGACTGTTGACCAAGCTGTCTCACCTCCCGCTGGGGTGGTTCACCGACCGCAATGCGGGCAGTATCAAGACCCTCGTCCAGGACAACACGCTGTCCTTGCACTACCTGGTGACACATGCGGTGCCCGACGCGGTGGCGGCCGTGGTGGCACCGGTCGCGGTGCTCGTGTACCTCTTCGTCGTCGACTGGCGTATCGCGTTGTTCCTGCTCATCCCGGTGCTTGCCTACATCGTGACGCTGGCGCGGATGATGGTGGTGTCGGGGCCCAAGATTCCGCTGGCCCAAACCTGGGCCGAACGAATGAACGGGGAAGCCGCCGCCTATCTGGAAGCGCAGCCGGTGATACGGACGTTCGGCGGGGTGATGTCGTCGCGGTTCCGCCACAACCTCGACGGCTACCTCTCGTTCCTCAACAACTGGCAGCGTCCGTTCATCACAGCCAAGACCGTGATGGACCTGATGACGCGGCCCACCACCTTCCTGTGGCTGATCGCGGTGGTCGGCACCTTCTTCGTGGTGTGGGGATGGGCGGAACCCGTCGACCTGCTGCCATTCCTCCTGTTGGGCACCACCTTCGGGGCCCGACTGCTCGGAATCAGCTACGGCCTGCAGAGCCTCAAGACGGGCATGATCGCGGCCCGCGACATCCAGGAGACCATCGATGCCACAGAGCTGTCGACAGCGCCGATCGAGACCGTCGACGACGATGCCGGCGCGGTCGTATTCGATGACGTGACCTTCGGCTACCGGCCAGACACCCCAGTGCTCCGGGGCATATCACTACGGCTGGAACCGGGAACCGTGACCGCGCTTGTCGGTCCGTCCGGGTCCGGTAAGTCGACGCTTGCCGCGTTGCTCGCCAGATTCCACGACGTCGACTCCGGTGCGATCCGTATCGGAGGCCGTGACATTCGGTCGCTCGAGTCCGATGAGCTGTACCATCAGCTCGGATTCGTCTTGCAGCAGACCCAATTGGTGCATGGGACAGTGGCGGAGAACATTGCGCTCGCCGTCCCCGACGCCTCACGCGAACGGATCGAGGCAGCGGCCCATTCCGCCAACATCCACGACCGGATCCAACGGATGCCGGGGGGCTACGACACGGTCCTCGGCCCCGATGCAGCGCTGTCCGGTGGCGAACGCCAACGCCTCGCCATCGCGCGTGCACTGCTCGCCGACGCCCCGGTGATCATCCTCGACGAGGCAACTGCTTTCGCCGATCCCGAGTCGGAGTATCTGGTGCAGCAGAGTCTGAGCCGTCTGGCCGCCGACCGAACAGTGTTGGTGATCGCGCACCGACTGCACACGGTTGTCGATGCCGACACCATCGTCGTGCTCGACGGCGGACGGATCGTCGAAGAAGGACGCCATAGCGACCTGGTCGAGCGCGGAGGTCGATACACGGCCCTGTGGGAATCACTGGAGCGGGATGTAGACGAGCAGCGGGTACCGGTAGGGGCCAAGCACAACGAGACGGCAGGAATCGACCGATGATCGCGATGATCCGTACTCTTCTCGCGCTACTGCCGTCTGAGTCCCGGCCCGCGATCAACCGGTTCTTCGGCTTCGCGATCCTGTCGGTTCTCCTGCGCGCCGTCGGCGTCGTGATGTTGGTGCCGCTGATCGCCGGCCTGGTCGACGGTGAACACGGCACCGCACTTCTGTGGCTCGCCGGATTGACTGTGGTCACGCTCATCGGCTGGCTGATCGACGCTGCGGCCTCCAAGGTGGGTTCGCTCCTGGGCTTCACGCTTCTCGACACCACGCAACATCGTGTGGCGGAGCGTCTTTCGCGTATTCAGCTGAGCTGGTTCACCGCCGCCAGTACCGCCACCGCGCGCCAGGCGATCGCCGCCACCGGCCCCGACCTGGTCGGTGTGGTCGTGTATTTGCTGGTGCCGGTGGTCAATGCCGTGCTGTTGCCGGTGGCCATCGGACTCGTGTTGCTCGGGGTGTCGTGGCAGCTCGCTGTGGTGGCGTTGGCCGGAGTGCCGCTGCTGCTCGGCGCCCTGGGGGCGACCGGCGCGATGACCCGCCGTGCCGATCGTGTTGCCGATGAGGCGAATTCGGAACTGACCGAGCGGATCGTCGAGTTCGCACGGACCCAGGAGGCGCTGCGGGTGGCGCGTCGGGTGGAGCCCGAGCGGAGCCTCGCGGGGGCGGCACTCGCCAGGCAACATGGTGCGACGACGCGACTGCTCGCGATGCAGGTTCCGGGGCAGGTGTTGTTCAGCATTGCCGGTCAGGTCGCGTTGTTCGCGCTAGCCGGCGTCACCGCATGGTTGACGGTGCGGGGTACGTTGTCGGTCGCGGAGGCGGTCGCGCTGATCGTCGTTGCGGTTCGGTATCTGGAACCCTTTGCTGCGCTGGGTGATCTGGCATCGGGGCTGGAGAATGCGCGCGCCGTGCTCGAGAAGATCCAGGCGGTGATCGATGCGCCGGTCGATCCGAGTGGCGACGTGTCGCAACGGTTCCTGCTGGCTCCGCGCATCGAGTTCGAGAACGTCGGATTCGCTTACGGTGATTCTGACGAGCCGGTCCTCGACGGTGTGGATCTGGTGCTGGAAGCGGGGTCGACCACCGCGATCATCGGACCGTCGGGATCGGGCAAGAGCACGGTTCTCGGCCTGATTGCCGGCCTCTACACACCCACCACAGGTCGCATTCTGTTCGACGGGGTGGACGCGGTCACTCTCGACCATGACACCAGGCGCGCCCTGACGAGTGTGGTCTTTCAGCAGCCGTACCTCATCGAGGGCAGCATCATCGACAACGTCCTGGCGGGCGATCCGACCGCGTCACCGGAGCGAATCGAGGCCGCGACACGGTTGGCCCGAGTGGACGAGATCACCGGCCGACTGCCCGACGGTGCGGATTCTCGGGTGGGTGAGGCAGGTTCGGTGCTGTCGGGCGGTGAACGCCAACGGATCAGTATCGCGCGTGCGCTGGTGAAGCCTGCGCCGGTGTTGTTGATCGACGAAGCGACCAGTGCGTTGGACAACGAGAACGAACGGGCCGTGGTGGATGCGCTGTCGGTTGACGTCACCGATCGCACCCGCGTGATCGTCGCGCATCGTCAGGCGGGGATTCGTCACGCGGACCGGGTGATCGTGCTCGAGGACGGCAAGGTCGTGGAGTCAGGGACTCGCGAGGAGTTGTTGGCCGCGGACGGACGTTTCGCCACGTTCTGGGACCGTCAGGACGCTTCGGCCCGCTGGAAGCTCACCGACGCCGAAGTCTGATGGAGACGCCGACACGTGACGGAGAACGTAACGCCCACCGTTACGTTCTCCGTCATCTGCCCACCAACTATCGATATCCTGCAGCGCTGAGGACGCCCGCAGTATCTCGCCACCGCGGGATACCGGTGACGTAGGGCGCTCAGCGCGACGCGGACCGGTCGCGGTCCGCGATCACGACGTCGACGCCCAATTGATCCCGGATTCAGACCGACGATGGCGCGTCCCCGCAGCACCAGACGCCTTTTGTGTGGGTAATCTCGACCCATCATGGACGGAGTCGATCAGATCGTTTCCCGGTGGGCCGTGGCGCGCCCTGAACTAGACGTCTCGGCGCTGAAGGTCTTCGGTCGGCTCCACCGCAGTTTCCTTGTGTACAAAGCGCGGATCGCGGCTACCTTCGAGGAACACAACATCACCGATTCCGGGTTCGACGTGCTCGCATGTCTACGCCGAGCGGTTCCTGACCACCGGCTGACCGCGGGTGAACTCGCCGAGCTGACCCTCGTCACCACAGGCGGTCTCTCGCTTCGAGTGAAGCGCCTCGAGGAGGCCGGCCTCGTCACGCGAACCCGGGATTCCGACGACGCGCGGGTGGTCTACGTGACGCTCACACCGTCCGGTGCCGAACTCGTCGACCGGGTGGCCGACGAACATTTTGCGAAGCTCACATCGATGCTCGACGAGCTATCCGACCGGGATGCCGCCCAACTGGCGCGCCTGCTCGGGAGGCTGGAGAAGTCGGCCCGATCCGCTCACTTGGGGGAC
The DNA here is from genome assembly GCF_030315685.1 of Gordonia sp. ABSL11-1. GTDB lineage: Bacteria > Actinomycetota > Actinomycetes > Mycobacteriales > Mycobacteriaceae > Gordonia. Next base: position 116,075 of record NZ_JASXSI010000014.1, read on the forward strand.
GGTCTCGATCCGGGCGAGTCGGACCCGATTACCGCCGGCTGACAATCTCGGCGAGAAATTTTTCCAACGTCTCGTGACCGGCGACACACCCTATGTGACCTGCGTCGCTTCCGTTTCAGGCATATAAACCCGGTGTTACAAAACTCTGTTCTGCGGTTTCTGCTGTTGACGTCTTAGCGCTAAGGCTCTACAACTGTCTTAGCGCAAAGATAAAGACCTGCGCGTCAGCCCAGCCAGAGCCACGCAGTCGTCGGCTCGCCCAGTCGGAACGGACCATCGAATGTCACTCGTCGCGAGCACCGAAACAGCGCCCGCCCACACCCGGGCCGGCGTCGATCCCGGCCGCGATCTCCTCGACGAGATCTATGTGGCGGGTCGGTGGGTGACCGGGGCGGGCGAGACGATCGAGTCCATCGATCCGGCATCCGGTCGCCGATTCGCGACCCTCCGCGCCGCGACCCCCGACGACGTCGACGACGCGGTCACCACCGGACTCGCTGCGGCACACGCAAGCGGGTGGACCGCGATGCTCCCGCACGAGCGCGCCGCCGTCCTGCATCGCATCGGCAACGCCGTCGAGTTCCACGCCGACCGCATCGCCGCATTGCAGACCCTCGACACCGGCAAGACCCTCAGCGAGACAAAGGCGTTGGCGTCCAGTGCGGCAAACACGTTCCGCTACATGGCTGCCGCGCTCGAGACCGCCGACGACACGGTCACCACCCCGCGCGGACCGTGGCTGACGATGTCGACCCACCAGCCGATGGGCGTGGTCGGTGCCATCACGCCGTGGAACTCGCCGATCGCGTCGGACGCCCAGAAGCTCGCCCCTGCGCTGGCCGCCGGGAACGCGGTGATCAGCAAGCCGCCGGTGTGGGCGCCCTGGGTGACCCTGCTGCTGGCCCGTCTGTGTGAGGAGGCAGGCCTGCCGAACGGACTGCTCTCGGTGCTCCCGGGCCCCGGCCGGACCGTCGGTGAAGCGTTGGTTCGCCATCCGCAGGTCGCCAAGATCAGCTTCACCGGGGGCACCACCACCGGCCGGCACCTCGCACACGTCGCCGCCGACAAGCTGATGCCGATCACGTTGGAACTCGGTGGCAAGTCACCCACCATCGTGTTCGATGACGCCGACTTCGAACGGGCACTGCAGGGCGTGTTGTTCGGCATCTTCTCCTCCAGCGGACAGAGCTGTATCGCCGGATCGCGGATCTTTGTGCAGCGCAGCATCTTCAATGCCTTCACCGACGAACTGGTGCGACGGGCGGAGCGCTTGCGACTCGGTCCGGGAACCGACCCACGCACCGACGTGGCTCCGATGATAACGCGGGCCCACCGCGATTCGGTCGCCGCGATGGTCGAGGCCGCCGTCGCCAACGGAGCGCACATCCGGTGCGGCGGAAAAATTCCCACCGACCCAGACCTCGTCGACGGAAGCTACTACGCTCCGACGATCCTCACCGGCGTCACCAACGCCGACACCATCAGTCGTGAGGAGATCTTCGGTCCGGTCGGCGTCGTGATCCCCTTCGACGACGAGACCAACGTCATCGCCCAGGCCAACGACACCGTCTACGGATTGGCCTGCGGCATCTGGACTCGCGACTACCGCCGTGCGCTGCGCGTCGGCGACGCCGTCGACGCAGGAACCGTATGGGTCAACACCTACAAGCAGTTCTCCATCTCCACACCCTTCACCGGCCTGCGCGACAGCGGACTGGGCACCGAGAAGGGGCGTGACGCGATACGGCAGTACTCGGACCAGAAGAGCATCTACCTCGACCGCAGCGACGCCCCCATGCGGTGGGGCACACCCCGATAGACCGAACCGACACCTCAGCCACCACCGAGAGGAACCCCATGTCCACCCCAGCACCCGCCGCCACCGAATCGGCGCATCCGTACAGTCCCGCCTACTCCGTGGCCGGATTCGGATTCGTCTCCGGCGCACTGTCCGTCGACGAAGACGGTCGTGCCGTCACCGGCATCGAACCGGCACTCGACGCCGCCGTCGCCCGCCTGACCGAACGACTCGCCACCGTCGACATGGCGCTCACCGACGTCGTCAAGACCACCTACTTCGTCACTGACGTCTCACTCCGCGACGCCGCAAACCGGCACTACGAGAAGATCTTCGCCACCCCGCGTCCGGCCCGGTCGTTCGTCGAGGTCGCCGCACTGCCTTACGGCGCAACCGTCGAGATCGAAGCGATCGCCCATCGCGGCTGACCCACAGCTGTCCACCCGAACATCACCACCACCGAAAGGACACATCATGAGTGCACCAGAGAAGCAGGCCGTCGACCTCGAGGCACAGATCGACTCGTGCATCGCCGGCCGCGAGTCACGCTACGAGGACTGGGACACCCTCGGCTTCCAGGCCGCCAAGGGCGGAGATCGTTTCAAGCGAGCCCAGATTCGCTACATCGGTTCGGGCGCCACCGGCAACCACGACGGTGACAACCGCACCCTGCCGTCCGAGCACTTCACCTTCTCCAATATGCGACTGCCGGTTGGGGCCGTCGGACCCGAGCACACCCACCACGATGTCGAGGAAGTGTTCTTCGTCCTCGAAGGTGAACTCGAGGTCGCCGTGCACGACGTTGAGGACGGCAACCGCAAGGCCGTCCGCAAGCTCGGCTACCGCGACCTGATCCGCGTGCCCGCAGGCGTTCCGCGCAGCCTCGCCAATGTCGGCGACGTCGACGCGCTGTTCTGCGTGATCATCGGCTCCAAGAAGCCGGAACTGCCCACTTACCCGCCGAGCTCGGAGATGTACGGCGTCACCCGCTGACACCGTCACCGACCGTCCGAGAGGATCACCGATGTCCGCAGACACGAGAGTCCTTCGCGTCCAACAGAAGACGTGGGAGGCCGACGGCATCACCAGCGTCACCTTCGTCGACCCCAGCGGTGCAGAACTGCCGCCGTGGGAGCCGGGCGCACACATCGCCCTACACCTTCCGGGTGGACTGACGCGCGAATACTCCCTGTGCTCCGACCCGCGTGACCCCTCCCACTGGACGGTCGCGGTGCTGCGCACCGAGCAGTCCCGGGGCGGCAGCATGCACGTCCATGACCGGTTGTCCGTCGGCGCCGAGATCGAGGTCGCCGGCCCCCGCAACGCGTTCGGCGTCGACGATGACGCCACCGAACACGTGCTCGTGGCCGGCGGCGTCGGGATCACCCCGATCGTGGCGATGATGCGTCACCTCGATCAGGCCGGGCACCGGTGGAAGATGCTGTACGCCGGACGGTCACGCAAGTCGATGGCATTCGTCGACGAAGTCTCCGCTCACGGCACCGCGACGATCCACGCCGACGACGAGGTCGGCGGACTCCCGGACCTCGACGCCGTGATCGGAGGCGCAGGGTCGGGTGCCGTCGTGTACTGCTGCGGCCCGGCGCCCCTGCTCGACGCGGTGGAGAAGGTGGTCCCCGAGGGTGCGGCCCTGCGGACCGAACGCTTTGCCGCACCCGTCGTCGCCGCACCGTCTGGTGACGACACCGCATTCGACGTGATCCTCGACCAGAGCGGACGCCGAATCCCGGTCGGCTGTGATGTGTCGGTGCTCGACGCGCTGCTCGACGCCGGTGTCGACGTGCCGAGCTCGTGCACCGAGGGGATCTGCGGCACCTGCGAGGTGGCCGTCGTCAAAGGCGATGTCGACCACCGCGACTTCCTGCTCAGCGACGCCGAACACGAACAGAACACCACAATGTTCCCGTGCGTATCCCGCTGCCGCTCCGCCGAACTCGTCCTCGACCTCTAGAAGGGTTCCACGATGCTCTACTCTCAGCGCCCCGTCATCACCGTCCAGCCTGTGTGCACCCTGCGCAGCCTCCGATCGGTGGCGCTGACGGTGCCCGATCCCAAAGCCTCCCGCGACTTTTACCACGAGGTGTGGGGACTGACCGCCGTCGACGAGGACGGCGATCGGTTCTGGCTGCGGGCCACCGGAACCGAGCATCACGTCCTCGACCTCCGGCCGGGTGACACGAACTCGCTCGGCGGCATCAGCTTCGCCCTCGGCACGCCGCGCGAGGTCGATGAGGCCGCCATCGCGCTCGAGCGCATCGGGGTTCCGTTGCTCCGCACCCCGGGCCTGCTCGACGACGCCGGCGGCGGGTACGGGCTGCAGTTCGTGGACCCGGAGGGTCGCACCATCGAGCTGTCGGCGGACACCTTCGCGGTGTCGAGCCAGGAGCCCGGCGGGCGCCGGGCAGTGCCCCGCAAGATCACCCACGTGGTGCTCAACACCACCGACATCGAGCGGACCGCCCAGTTCTACACCCAGGTCCTCGGCATGCGGATCTCCGACTGGTCCGAACGCCAGATGGCCTTCCTGCGCTGCAATTCCGACCACCACGTGATCGCGCTCAACCAGGCGACCTGGCCATCGATCAACCACATCGCCTACGAGATGACATCCATCGACCACTTCATGCGCGGCATCGGAAGCCTGCGGGCACACGGAATCGCACCACAGTGGGGTCCCGGCCGGCACGGACCCGGCGACAACACCTTCTCCTACTTCACCGACCCCGCCGGACTGGTGTGCGAGTACACCTCCGAGGTCGCCCAGATCGACGAGGACGCGTGGCTGTGCCGCACGTGGCGCCGCACCCCGGAACTGTCGGACACCTGGGGCACCGCCGGACCGCCCAGCACAACCGTGCGGTCGGCCATGGCCGGCATCCCCGACCTCGGCGCCCGCTCGCTGGTCACTCCGCGCGACGCCGACTACTTCTACGGCGCACCCGAGATGGCGCCCGCGTCATGACCACCGGATCCACCGCCACCGCTTCGACGACCCGCCTCCACGTCGTCGTGCGCCCCGCCGACGCGACTCAGTCGACCGTGGTGATGTTGCACGGGATCGGTGGCTCCGCCGAGTCGTGTGCGCCGCTGGCCGAGCACCTGGCCGCCGCCGGGGTGGGAACGGCCGCCGTCGACGCGCCCGGCTATGGCCGATCCGCAGACCCCACTGCCACAAACGATGTGGTCGCTGACGTCATCGACGTTCTCGACAACTTCTCCCCGGACCGGCCGGTGGTGATTCTCGGAACCTCCTGGGGCGGCGTCATCGCGATGTCGGTTTCGCTGCGCCGTCCTGACCGGGTCGCCGGCCTCGTTCTCGCCGACAGCACCCGCGGATCGGGCACCAGCGTCGAGAAGGCAGCGGCGATGCGATCACGAATCACCGAGTTGCGCGAGCACGGCGCCAGCGTCGTCGCCGCTGCTCGCGCAGCTCGGCTCACCGCACCCGAGGCTGATCCGGATGTGACCGGACAGGTTCGCCAATCGATGACGTCGGTGCGGATACCGGGTTTCACCGCGGCAGCCGAGTTCATGGCCGCGACCGATCTCGGGCCGCATCTCACTGAGATCGACTGTCCGACACTTGTCGTGGTCGGTGAGCACGACGTGATCACCGGTGTCGACGAATCCCGTCTGCTCGCCGAGCGAATCCCCAACGCACAGTTGCGCATCATCGCGAACGCCGGACACGTGGCGATCCAGGAACAACCCGCCGCCGTGGGCGCACTGGTCGTCGAGTTCCTCGAGGCGTTGTCATGACCGCCGCAACGGCCGCCGGCACGATCGTCGTCACCGGCGGCGGCCGCGGCCTCGGCCGCAGCATCGCTGAGCGCCTCGGCCGCGAGGGCCACCGCGTCGTCATCGCTGAACGTGACGCCGCCAACGCCAGGGTCGCCCAGGAAGCACTGACCGCCGACGGCGTCGACGCCACCGCCATCGTCACCGACATCGGCGACGTCGATTCGGTGCGGGCGCTGGCCGACCGGCTCGAGCGCGACGGTGACCGCGTCGTCGGACTGGTCAACAACGCCGCCATCGCAGACGGCGTCGGTGGCGCAACGTTCTTCGAACTCGGCGACGACGAGTTCGACCGGCTGTCGCAGGTCAACGTCCGGGGAACCTGGGCGGTCACCAAGTACCTGTGGCCGCTGCTGTCGGCGACGCAGGGCGCGATCGTCAACATCGCCTCGGATGTCGCGATGTACGGCTCACCGCGACTCGTGCACTACGTGTCGTCGAAAGCGGCGGTGATCGGCATGACCCGCTCGATGGCACGCGACGCCGGCGAGTACGGCGTGCGCGTCAACGCCGTGGCCCCGGGCCTGATCCGCGTCGAGGCCACCGAAGGGGTGCCCGACGAGCGCTACCGCACCTACGCCCAAGGTCGGGCGCTGAAACGCGAGCAGACCCCCGACGACGTCGCCGGAGTCGTGCGGTTCCTGCTCTCCGACGACGCCGCCTTCGTCACCGGACAGACCGTCGTCGTCGACGGCGGATTCATATTCCGCTGAAACCGATCCCGCAGAACACGACCCCGACCACCACCCAGGAGTACCCATGGACCTGCAGCTCAAGGGCCGCCGGATACTGATCACCGGAGCGAGTTCCGGCATCGGTCTCGCCACGGCCCGGATGCTCGCGGCCGAAGGCGCCCGCCTCGCGCTGTGCGCCCGGGAGGAGGACCGGCTGCGCGCCGCCACCGCCGACCTCGCCGAAATGACCGACGTCGTCACCGCCTCCTGCGACGTCACCGACCGCGCCTCGGTGACAGCGTTCGTCGACGACGCCGTCGGCCGGCTCGGTGGCCTCGACGGAATGGTCTGCAACGCCGGACGGTCGCTGATGCGCACCCTCGACGAGACCACCGACGACGAGATCCGCGACGAGTTCGACCTGAAGATCTTCGGCGCTCTCAACGTGATCCGTGCCGGACGGAAAGCGTTGGCCGACTCCGACTCCGCATCGATCGTGATCGTCAACGCCATCCTGTCCCGGCAGCCCGAACTCCGACTCGCCGTCACCGCCGCGGCCCGCGCCGGGCTGCTCAACCTGTCGCGCTCCCTGGCCGGCGACCTCGCGCCGGAAGGCATCCGGGTCAACTCAGTGCTGCTCGGCCTGGTCGACACCGGCCAGTGGCACCGCCGGTATCAGGAGAGCGAATCGGAACACGACTTCGACACCTGGAGCGCCGACATCGCACGCGACCGTGGAATCGCGTTGGGACGCTTCGGCACCGCCGACGAGCTGGCCTTCCCGGTCACCACGTTGCTGTCCCCGCTCAACAGCTACATGACCGGCGCCACCCTCGACGTCGGTGGCGGCGTCCACCGCTACGTCTGACCTTTCACACCCCAGCCCACAGGAGTACACGACATGTCCGCACAGCAGCCCGCGAACGACCGCCGCACCGGCGGCGACGTTCTGGTCGAGGTCATGCGCCGACACGGCATCACCACAGCATTCGGTGTGGTCAGCATCCACAACCTGCCGCTGGTGGAAGCCGTCGACCGCGACCTCACCTTCGTCGAGATGCGGCACGAGGCCGCCGCCGTCAACGCGGCCGACGGATATGCCCGCGCCTCCGGCACCATCGGCGTGGCCCTGACCAGCACAGGCACCGGCGCCGGCAACGCGGCCGGCTCGATGGTCGAAGCGCTGACCGCAGGCAGCCGGGTGCTGCACATCACCGGGCAGATCGAGAGCGAGTACCTGGCGCCCGGACGGCCCGCACCGAGCCGCGGGGTGATCCACGAGTTCCCGCGCCAGCCCGAGATGCTGGCCGCCGTCTCCGCCCACTCGACCACCATCGTCGACGCAAAAGACGTTGCAGCCGAGCTGGAATCGGCCATCGCGAAGATCCGCACCGCGCCACACGGGCCGGCCAGTGTGGAATGGCCGACCGACCTCCAATACCTCGCCGCGCCGGAGTCCCAGCGACCCATCGACCTCGCCGGGGACACCGGCACCGACCTCGACGAGACCGCCGTCGAGCGCGCTGCCGATCTGCTGCGAAACGCGCAGCGCCCACTGATCTGGCTCGGCGGCGGAGCGGCCGACGCCGGCGATCAGATCACCGACCTCGCCCAGCGACTCGGCGCGGGAATCCTCACCAGCAACTCCGGCCGCGGCATCGTCCCCGAGACCGATCCGCTGGTCATCGGCAACTTCGCCACCACCCCCGCGGTCCGGGAACTTCTCGCCGACGCTGACCTCCTGCTGGCCGTCGGCACACACTTCCGCTCCAACGAGACCGCGTCGTACAGTCTGAGACTCCCGGGCACCATCGTCCAGGTCGACATCGAACCGACCACCATCGGACGGGTCTACCCGGCAACGGTCGGTGTGGTCGGCGACGCCGCCCACGTCCTCGACCGGATCGCCGAGACCCTGCCCGCTGACCGCCACCCGTCGTCGGAGTGGACAGACCGCGTCACCAAGGTCCGCGACCGCGTGCGCGCCGATCTCACCGCCTACATCGGCGGCTACGCGGAGATCTGCACAGCCATCCGGGACGCACTGCCCGCGCGGTCGGTCATTGCCCGCGACGTCACCATCCCGTCGAGTCAGTGGGGCAACCGACTCCTGCCGATCCTCGACCGCGCCACCAACATCTTCCCGCTCGGCGGCGGCATCGGCCAGGGACTCGCGATGGGAATCGGTGCGGCACATGCCCGACCGGACGTCCCGACGCTGGTGATGGCCGGCGACGGCGGACTCGCCGTCCACCTCGGGGAGCTGGCAAGCCTGGCCGGCGCCGATGCCCACGTCATCGTTGTGGTCTTCAATGACGGCGGCTACGGAGTGTTGCGGAACATGCAGGAGAAGAACGGCTTCCGACGTTCCGGGGTTGACCTGCACACCCCGCGCTTCGACCTGCTCGCCGCATCCATGGACATCCGCTACCAACTGGTGCAGGGGCCGGGCGCGATCGGCGATGCACTCGCCGCCGCCGCCGACCACCCCGGCCCCACAGTCATCGAGGTCGATGTGGAGGCCCTCGACCCCGCGCCGGGACCGTTTGTCCCGCCCGTCCACGTGCCCACCGCCGACGAGCACGAGGCACGGTCATGAGCCCCCGCACCGTGTGGTGGCCCGATGGCGCGCAGCCCACGGTCGAAGCCGGCGAACAGGTGCACGTGCACGCGGCGGGCCCGGACGTGATCGACGCGATCCGGCTGGCGATTGCACATCCCGGCACCGTCCTCAGCCTGGTACTGGCCGAACCAGAAGCCCTCGACGACACCGAGGCCGCACTGCTCACCGACGTCGACGTACCCACCCTGGTCCTCGCATCGGCCCCGCACCCGGACACGGATCTGTCTGCCGCGCAACACATCGCCGGTGAGATCGATAACGGCGTCTTCGTCATCATCGACGGCTCCCCGCAGCCGGTGCATCTGCGCAGCGCGGAATCATTCCGCGAGTGGACCGCATCGTTCATGGCCATCGCCGAAGGACTCGCCGCCCGCGACGGACGACTGCTCACCCCTCCCACCCCTCTCCTCGAAGGAGCCCACCCATGATCACTCGCACAGCCCGCGAGCCGTATCTGGAAACCCACCAGACACATCCGGAACCCATCACGCCCTACGAGCGCAAACTCGCCGGATCGTTGACGGAGATCTTCAGCGGCGGCGCAACGACTCTCGATGAAGTCGTGGACGGACTGAACTCGCTCGGACTCAACGGTCCCGACGGTGGTCCGTGGACCGAGCAGACATTCCGCGCCGAGATGCGCAGATTGGGGAAATGACATGACCACCACCGAAACCACCCGTACCGAGGCTCCTCGCCGCCCCGCCCGCGGCCGCCCGACCTTCGCCGTCGGCACACGCCGCCACCTCGACGCCGACGAGATCGCGGCCACCGGCCTGCGTGACCGGTGGTATCCGATCCTGCCGTCGCACATGGTCGAAGCCGGCGCGATGGTGCCGGTCCGCCGGCTCGACGTCGACTGGGTGCTGTTCCGCGACGCACAGGGCGTGGTGCACATGCTCGAGGACCGCTGCCCGCACCGCAGCGCACCGCTGTCGGTCGGACAGCACCTCGGTGACCGCATCGCCTGCGCCTACCATGGGGTCCAGGTCGACGGCGGCGGCACCGTCGTCTCCGTACCGGGCATGCCTGGGTGTGCACTCGAAGGACGCAGGGCCACAGTGTCACTCGAGGTCGTCGAGGCCGCCGACACCATCTTCGCGTTCATCCCGCTCACCGCGGAATCGGTACCCACGCCGTTCGTCCTGCCCGATCGACTGTCCGACCCCGAGGTCTCGTGGTTCGGCAACTTCGCCGAGTGGGCCGGGCCATGGCGGTTCTACATGGACAATGTCCTCGACCCGATGCACGGCGCGTTCCTGCACCGCAACTCACACTCCATGTTCGGCGGCGACGTCTCCGCACGCTTCCGTATCCGCGAGACCGATCGCGGATTCTTCTTCGAGAAGACCGATCAGCGCGGCGTGAACTTCGACTGGGTCGAGTTCGTCCGCGGCTCCATGGACCACGTGGACCTCGAGATCCCCTACGGTCCGGGCGCCGGGCCCGGCGGGGTGTTCGGCATCGTCGGCATGAGCACACCCATCGACCGGTCGTCGTCGGCGATCTTCCACTGGCGCACCCGCCGCGTCAGCGGATGGGAACGCGAGACGTGGCGATTCATGTACCGGACCACCCTGGAAGAGAAGCACTGGGAGGTCCTCGAACAGGACCGAGAAGTGCTCGAGGCGCTGTCCGGCGACGCCGACCGCGAAGAGCACCTGTATCAGCACGACCTCGGTGTCTCCCGCATCCGGCGCATCTACCGCGCGGACGCGGTCGCTCAGGCCAAGCAACTCGCGGAACTGAACGCATGACCGTCGGCGAAACCGACGACGACACGATGATGCTCACCGTGGTGCTGCGTCACGACCAAGGTCAGAATCTCGAACAGTTGCAGGGCCGCCTCGACGCCAACGACTGGTGGCACGGCTTCCCGCCCGACGGCTGCGAGATCGTCTCCTGGGTGGTTGCGATGGGTATCGGTCAGATCGTCACCCTTCGGCTCCCGGCCTCCCGCCTCGCTGTGGTCAACGTCGAGTTGGAACGTCGCGCATGGGGCACCTTCGAGACCGACTTCTACCCGACGTATGACTTCCTGCCGGTCCGCGAACGTCTCACCCGGGAGTCCGACGCCCGGCGAGACCTCGCGCCGAAACGAGCGGAGTCCGTCGCATGACCCGCGTCGCGCACACCGCCGTGGCGGAGCCACCGCGCCCGGATATGTTCAGCAACGCCCGCGTCGTCGGCGACCAGTTCTTCCTGTCCGGCATGCACGCGGGTACACCCGATGGACCGGTCGGCGGGTCGGACACATACGCGCAGGCAGTCGAGGCTCTCCGCCGCGTGCAAGCGCTCACCGAGGCGTGCGGTGCGACCATCGACGACATCGTCGTGCTGCGCATCTACCTCACCGACATCGACGAGAAGACCGCGGTCGGCCGCGCCCGCAGCGCGATCTTCTCCGGTGATTTCCCCTGTTCGACCCTCGTCGAGGTGTCCCGGCTCGTCGAGCCGGGACTCACCGTCGAGATCGAAGCCCAGGGCTTCCTGCCCCGCTCGACCGGGCAGTAGCCGACTAGAATCAACCAATCCCCACCGGCGCAGCCCGCCGCAACACCCCGAGGACCCGTCATGAACGGACCGCACAGCTCCAGCGTCAACCCCGCCGACATCACCCGACCCAACTGGCCGGTGCTGATCCTCGCCTTTGTCGCCGTCGTGCTCGACGGCTACGACACCATCGCCCTCGGACTCTCTGTCCCCGCACTCTCCGACGACTGGGGCGTCGACCCGGCGCACTTCACCCCAGCTTTGTCGCTGACCAGCCTCGGCGTGGCCCTCGGCTACATCGCGGTGGGCCGGCTGACCGCACGGTTCGGGTGTCGCAACGTTGTCCTGGCCGCGGTCGTCGTGTTCACCCTCGGGTCGCTGCTCACCGCATGGGCGGGCGGCATCATCGAGCTCACCGTGCTGCGATTCGTGACCGGATTCGGTCTCGGAGCCGTGATGCCTGCAGCGGTGGCGCAGGCGACGGCGCTGAACCCGGCCCGCTTCCGCCAGCAGATCGCCGTCTTCGTGACCACCGGGATCTCGCTCGGTGCGCTCATCGCCGGCGTTCTCGGTGCCGCCCTCATCCGGTGGTTTGATTGGCCGTCGGTGTTCATCGTGGGCGCGATCGCCTCGGCGGCGCTGCTGCCGATGCTATGGATCTGGCTGCCCGACGAGCGCGCGGTCACCGGGGCGCAGCATGCTCCCGACACCGCGAAGCGCGACGCCTCCGTGGCCCGTCTTTTCGATCCGCAGGTCCGGCGCCGAACGATCCTGCTGTGGGCGTTCTCGTTCCTGATCTTCTGCGTGTACTACATCTTCTCGTCGTGGCTGCCGACCCTGCTGACCAGCTACGGCTTCAGCACGGGACTGGCACCGCTCGGCTCGGCGGCACTCGGCGTGGGCAGCATCATCGGCGCCGGTGTCCTGATGGTCGCAGCGCTGCGGTTCCGCATGACCTCCGTCCTCGCCACCACCTCCGTGGTCGCCATCGCGTTCCTCGTGCTGTCCACCTTCCTGGGCGCCGACAAGGCGATGCTGCTCATCGTGTTCGGCGGCGTGGGCCTGGGCTTGCAGGCCGGCATGATCGGCCAGGCCGCCGTCGCGGTCACGCTCTACCCGCAACGGACCGCCGCCACCGGAGTCGGCTGGACGTCGTCGATGGGCCGCCTGGGTTCGGTCGTCGGCCCGATCGTGGGCGGCGCCCTCATCGGCATGGGCCTGGCCACCAGCACCATCGTCCTGTTCGCCTGCATCCCCGTTGCCGTCGCCGCGGTGATCGTCGTCGCCTTGGGCCGGTCGGCACGGCGACGCCCCGCGAAAGTAGCAGGCGGACGGCCCGCCTCCGTCGGCGTGAGCTGACCCCCGGTCCCCGAGCGTCACCACCCCGGTCCCTGAGGAGCGAGGCGCTAGCCGAGCGTCACGACGGGCCCCCTTCGTGACGGACCTCCGCTAGCGCTCCGGCCCTCCTCAGTGAACGGTTGTTCTACCACGGTCCACCTCAGGGATCAGTTGAAACCCCCCACCACCGAGAGGTCGCACCCCATGACCGCAACACCGGCACACACCACCTCCGCAACACCACCCGCTCGCGACATCGCGATCGTCGGCGGCGGGATCGGCGGGCTTGCCGCAGCGATCGCACTGCGCAACGCCGGACTCGACGCCGTGGTCTTCGAACAGACAACGCAGTTCGCACGCGTCGGCGCCGACATCAACCTCACCCCCAACGCCGTCCGTGTGCTCGACACCGTCGGCGGCGACCTCGGTGCGCGCCTGCGCGACGGCGGCGCACAGCCCCGCTTCCGGATCAGCCGGATGTGGGACACGGGCGCGGAGACGTCCCGTATCCCCATGGGTGCGAGTGCCGAAGAGCGTTACGGTGCACCGCAGTTGACGCTGCACCGTGGTGATCTGATGTCGGCGATGCGGGATGCGGTGCCCGACTCCTGGATGCGGATGGGTCGGCGAGTGCAGACCATCGATTTCGGTGAGCGGGCCACGCTGGTGTTCGACGACGGCACCCGGCACGACTGCGACGTCGTGATCGGCGCCGACGGAATCCACTCACGGGTTCGCACAGCGATGTTCGGCCCGGAGCATCCGGAGTTCACCGGCGTCGTCGCCTACCGTGCCGTGCTGGACCGCGAGCAGGTCGCCCATCTGCCGAACATGGATTCGTTCACCAAATGGTGGGGTCCCGACCCGGACACCCAGATCGTCGTCTTCCCGCTCAACCAGGGCAAGGAGATCTTCGTCTTCGCGACCATCGGCCAACCCGAATGGACCGAGGAGTCGTGGACGACGCGTGGTTCGGTGGACGAACTCCGCGCCGCCTACCGCGACTTCCATCCCGAGGCCACCGCGTTGCTGGATGCGTGCAACGAGGTGATGAAATCAGCACTGTACGTGCGCGATCCACTGCAATCCTGGACCAACGGTCAGGGAGTTCTGCTCGGCGACGCCTGCCATCCGATGATGCCGTTCATGGCGCAGGGCGCGGGACAGGCGATCGAGGACGCGGCCGTCCTGGCGCGCTGCCTCGCGACCGGCGACGACACTGCCACCGCGGTACTTCGCTACCAGGAGACCCGTCGAGAGCGGACCGCGGCGATCCAGCGCGGCTCACGCAGCAACGAGTGGCTCAAGGAGGCCGGCAACGGTGACTGGGTGTACGAGTACGACGCCTGGTCGGTACCGCTCGGTGGGACCGCCACAGCCCACGCTTGACGCGACTGGTCAGACAGCGGAAACCGAACGGGCATGGATCAATTCGGCAGCAATGGCGATCGCGGTCTCGGCCGGTCCGCGATTGCCGATGGCGAGACCGATCGGGCTATGCAGTCGATTCAGCTGGTCTGGCGTGACACCCGTGTCGAGAAGTTCGCGCCGCCGTCGGGCATCCGCCCTCCGCGACCCTATCGCCCCGACGTAGAACGGCAGAACCGGCCATCGGGAGTCGTCGAGGCACTCGACCAGGACCGGGATGTCGATCTTCGGATCATGCGTGAGCACCACGAACACGGACCGCTCGTCGAACGCGCCGGAGTCACGCTCACGCACAACATGATCCGACGGCCAACCGCAGACAACGTCATGCGCGTGCGATAGCCGCGACGGAGTCGCGAAAACCGGACGTGCGTCGCACACCGTGACGCGATACCCCATTCGCGCACCGAGCACGGACATCTCGGCCGCGAAGTCGGTCGACCCGACGATGACCATCCTCGGTGCCGGCAGGAATCGCCGGATGATCGACCCGTCCTGTTCGAGGCGAGTCGCGCCCGAAACGCCGCCTACCACCGTGTGCATGGCGCCGCTCTCCGGTGTGGTTGTGTGCAGAACACAGGGCACACCTGCGCTCAACCGATCCACAACCACCGGCAACTCTGGGAACTGCCGGCGATCGACGCGTTCCACCAGAACACTCAATGAGCCACCGCAGGTGAGACCCGGCGCGACCAGATCCCCGTCCGGACCGTAACTCTCGAGCCGTGGGACCCCCGTGGTCAGTGTCTCCAGGGCACTCTCGTACAGAGCGCTCTCCACGCAACCGCCGGAGATACTGCCGACGACCGATCCGTCCTCGTGCACCAGCAGCATTGCGCCGGGATCACGTGGCGCGGAGCCGTGCGTGGCGACCACCGTGGCGAGGGCGCACGAGTGGTCCTCCTGCCACACCCGGTAGGCCTCGGCGAGCACGGGCTGGGACGTGGCGAGCACGGGATCCATCGACGACCATCTCCTGGATACGTGAGCGAATGCTCTGTACCGGAGCAGGATATGAACGTCCCACACCGGCGGGATACAGAGAAGCGTACACAACTTTTGCGCTAAGGTAATTTGGAAAGAGCCGAGCCGATCGCCATCCCGACCGGCTCGGCCGGAATCGTATGAGGGGTGGATGCCAATGCCAAGCGCATCAGGGGGCTTCGACGACGGCGTCGCGGGGATCATCCGCGGATGGGCGTCCGTGCGTCCGGAACTGGGTGTCGAACCGTTGGAGATCTTCGGCCGGCTGCACCGCAGCTACTTGCTGTATCGGTCCGAGATCAACGCCGGTTTCGAGCGTTTCGGGATCAACGAGGCAGGCTTCGACGTGCTCGCGTGCCTCCGGCGTGCGGAGCCGCACTACCGCCGAACCGCCGGCGAGCTGGCCAAGCAGACTCTCGTCACGACCGGGGGACTCACCCTGCGGGTCAACCGGCTCGAGAAGGCGGGACTCGTGACACGGCAACGGGACAACGACGACGCCCGCGTCGTCTACGTCGCCCTCACCGACGCGGGACGACAGCTGGTCGACGAGGTCTCTGATGCACACTTCGCCATGCTCGCCCGGTTGCTCGAGCCCATCGACGACCCCGACCGTCAACAACTCGCTCACCTGTTGTTCCGTCTCGAGGACTCCCTGCGTGCCGCCGGGGCAGGGATCGAGGACGAAGCCGCCAGCGCCTGAGCAGAATTCGTCGGGCACCGAAACCGGTGCCGCCCCGCCGTTCATCTGAATCGGGTTCCGAGTCCTTAACGTGAAGCTTACGTAAAACGTCCCGCGAAATTCGCCAAACCGTTGACCTCTTAGCGCAAAGACAGGCACACTCTCTTACAGCAAAGATGTTTGGCGCTAAGACGGATGTGTCAGTCTGACCCTCCGCGGAACGAAAGAGATTCAGCCCGATGAACAAGATTCGTACCGCGTTCGCCGCAGCCGCGGCGTGCGGTGTCATGGTGTTGTCCGCCTGCGGCGGTAGCGGTGGCGGGGGAACGGAAGCGGTCGCCCCGGACGGCAGCCTGGAGAAGACACAGATCACGGTCGGTGTCCTCCCACTCGCCGACTACGGCGCCGTCTATTGGGCCAACGAGAACGGCCTGTTCGAGAAGGAAGGCCTCGAGGTGACCCTCGAGCCCATCCAGGGCGGACCCATCGGCATCCAGAAGGTGGCCTCCGGCGAACTCGACTACGCGATCGCCAACACCATCTCCGCCTCGATCTCCCAGGCGCAGGGCGCGCCGGTCACCGACGTCGCCTACACCGCATCCCTCGGCAACGGCTCCGGGGCGATCTTCGTCAAACCGGATTCCCCGATCCAGACGATCGACGATCTGAACGGGAAGACTGTCGGTACCAACACGACTCGCAACATCGGTGACGTGACGTTCGCCAACCTGGCGCGGTCCGAAGGCAAGAAGGTCTCCCCGAACTGGGTGGAGGTACCGTTCCCGGAGATGGTGTCCGGTGTGCAGGCCGGCTCCATCGACGCCGGGTACACGCCGGAACCATTCTGGTCGGCCGCCCAGCAGGCCGGGATGCGCCGCGTGGTCGATCTGACCAACGGACCCAACGCCGGACTGGCCGCGTCGATCTTCGTCGCCGGCAACCGCTTTGTCGGCCAGAACCCGGACACCACAGCGGCATTCGCCCGCGCCATCTACGCCGCGGGTGGAGAGATGGCCGCCGACGAGCAGGCCGTGCGCAACTGGATTCCCAGTGTCGCCAAGGTCCCCGCGGACGTGGCCCAGACGATGGTGATGCCGACCTACTCGTCGGGTATGGATGTCGCGGCGCTGGAGAAGGTGTCGAACATGCTGAAGGAGCAGGGCTTGATCCCCGCGGACTTCGACATCAGCGACCACGTCTATCAGCTGCCCACGGACTGACCGATGCGCGTCGACAACGAACCATTGAGTCGGACGCGGGTGATCGCGTACGGAGTCGTGGGAACGCTCGGGACGGCCGCCGTCGCGCAGCTGCTGTTCCAGCCGTCGGTCATCGGTAAGCCGGGTCTACCCATCCCGACCCAGGTCGCCGGCGGTGTCGGAGACCTGATCGGTGACGGGACATTCTGGGAAGCAGTCGGTTTCACGCTGCAGGAGTGGTTGCTGGGTGTGCTGATCGCGTCCGTTGTCGGCGTGCTGATCGGCGGTCTCATGGGTGCGTTCACCTCGGTGTTCGTCGCCCTCGAGCTTCCGGTCGAGGTGTTCCGGGTGCTGCCGTCGGTGGCGGTGGGACCGATCCTCGTGCTGCTGATCGGCGCCGGGATGCTGCCGCTGTCACTGACCGTGGCGCTCGCCTGTCTCTGGCCGATCCTGCTCAACACCATGTACGGCGTGCGCGGCGCAGACGTGACCGCCGTGCAGACGGCCCGCAGCTTCGGGCTCTCCGAACTACGCATCCTCGGACGGGTCAAGATCCCGAGCGCACTGCCCTTCGCCTTCACCGGCATTCGCATCGCCGCATCGATCGGACTGATCGTGGCGGTGAGCGCCGAACTGCTGATCGGCAACGGCCAGGGGATCGGCGGGTACATCCTCGTCAACAGCGCAAACGCCACCGATCTCGACGTCGTGTACGCCGCCACACTGGTCGCCGGCCTGCTCGGCATGGCCGTCAGCGGTGTGTTCGCGGTGGTCGACTCGACCGCCTTCGGATGGAAGAAAGGCCTCGCACAATGACTCTGGCACAGGCAGATCGCGCGACGGTCACACAGCATCACACGATCGCGAACACACCCCCGGCGCGTAGCGCGCGCACCCTGCAGGCCCGCCGACTTCTCGGTCGTGGCGGTCTACGTCTGATTGTTCCCGTGCTGTTGCTCGTCATCTGGTATGCGCTGTCGCAATCACCGACGTCGGGACTGTTCGTCGCCGCGCCGGCCGACGCGTTCAGCCGGGTGTTCAGCGACTTCTTCAGTACCGACCCGAGCAAGCTGTTCCTTGGCGACGCCTTCTACGACGACCTCATCCCGAGTCTGTGGCGAGCGATGGCCGGCCTCGGCCTGGCCATCGTCATCGGGGTGGGCCTCGGTGTGCTGCTGGGGATGAGCCGCGTGATGACCGCGCTGTTCCAACCACTGATTCATCTCGGCAGGTCGCTGCCGAGCCCGGCACTGTTGGGCGTGTTCTTCTTCCTGTTCGGCACCGGCGACAGCCCGAAGATCTTCCTCATCGCCTTCAGCGTGGTGTGGCCGATCCTGCTGAACACCATGGACGGTGTCGGCAGCGTCGGCACGGCACGGATGCAGGCGGCCGCGGTCTTCAAGATCGGTCGCTTCGACACCCTGACACACATCGTCCTGCCGGGCGCCTCACCCAAGATCTTCGCGGGCATCCGGACCGCGATGTCGTTATCCCTGATCATCATGATCATCTCCGAATTGCAGAAGTCGGAGAACGGATTAGGGTATCTGCTCATCCAGACCCAACGAAACTTCGACTACACCGGATTCTGGGCGGTCCTGATCGTCCTGGCCGCCCTCGGGGTGGTACTCAATTTCATCTTCAAGGGCATCGAACGACGAGTCCTGGCCTGGCATCGAGGAGCAACAGCCCAACATGACTAGCACAACGACTATACCCGAAACCATCTCGGCGGCACTGTCTCTCGACGGTGTGTCCAAGTCCTACGGCGACAACCTCGCCGTCAGCGACGTCACCGCGCAGATCCCCGCCGGCAAGGTCAGCGTCATCGTCGGCCCGTCCGGCTGCGGAAAGTCGACACTGCTCCGGATGATCAGCGGACTCGACACGCCCACCGACGGTGGAGTCGAGTTCAACGGCACTCCCGTGCGCGGCGTTCCGGACGGGCTGGCGATGGTCTTCCAGGACTACTCGCGTTCGCTGTTCCCCTGGATGCGTGTCGACAAGAACGTCGCCTTCCCACTCAAGCACCTCGATACGGCCGAACGTACACAGCGTGTGCAGGAGGCCATCGAAGCGGTCGGGCTCGCCGGCAAGGAGAAGCTCTATCCCTGGCAGATGTCCGGCGGCATGCAGCAGCGCGTGGCCATCGCCCGCGCCCTCGCTCGCCATCCCGCGCTGCTGCTGATGGACGAGCCGTACGCATCCGTCGATGCCCAGACCCGCGCCGAGCTCGAAGATCTGCTGCTCACCATCCAGGCGCGGCTGGGCATCACCGTGCTGGTGGTCACCCACGACATCGACGAGAGTGTCTACCTGGCCGACCGCATCATCGTGCTGTCGAAGCCGCCGAGTGTGGTCGCCGAGGTGATCGACGTCGACCTGCCGCGTCCGCGCGATCAGATCCTCACCAAGGAAGACCCGGTGTTCGTCGAAACCCGCGCGCACGTCACGTCGTTGCTGCGCGGCGTGGAGGTGCCCGCGACGGACCGCCGCTGATGCGTGCGCAGGCTCTGGGGGCGGGAATGCTCGCGCAGTCCCAGTCGGCGATCGCCCCGTTTCGACTGCATCGGCCCACCACCCTCACGCAGGCCACTGTCCTGGTCGCCGAGTACCCGGAGGCGACCATCGCTGCCGGCTGCTCCGACCTCGTCGCCCGTATCCGGGAGGGCGAACGCATCGAGCGACTGATCTCGCTGCAACGCGTCGCCGAACTCCGCGAGATCGACGAGTCCGACGGCATGCTGCGCATCGGTGCAGCAGTGAGTCATCACGACGGATCGATGCACCCGATCGTCCGCACGGCGATACCGGGTTTCGCGGCGGCATGGAGTTCGATCGCAACGGTCCGCATCCGCTACACCGGCACCATCGGCGGCAACGTCATGGCCGCCCGGACCCGCTACGAGATGCCGCTGCTGCTGGGCGCGCTCGGCGCCGAATACGACTACGACGCAACGGGTCGGCTGCTCTGCAATGCCCGCGTGGACACCACCGGACTCCGCTGGTTCGGGTACGAACGGTCGATGCGGCCGACAGCAACGCTGGCACTCGCGGTCCGCGCAGCACCGGCCGGCGGGCTCGACATACGCGCCGTCGCAGGCTCCGAGTACCGGCCCGGCTATACCCTGACAGCGCATGCTCCCGGCGACGACCTGCGCGATCTGGCCCCGTCCGCACTCGCCGCGACTCTCGCCGATCAGCTGCCCGACGAGTGCGCCGACCACACCGGATCGGCCGACTACCGCCGTCACCTCGTGAAGGTGCTGACCGGCCGTATCCTGCGTGCGGCCGTCGACGACGGCGTGGAGAGGACACCGACACCATGATTCCAGACGATGGAGAGCTCACTGCCACAGTGCAGTTCGAACTCAACGGGCACACCCAGGCCGTCCGGGTCGACACCAACGAGACACTCCTCGGCATGCTGCGGTCCGAATTCGACTGCCGCGGTGTACGTGCCTCGTGTGAACGGGGCGTATGCGGCGCCTGCACCGTGCTGATCGACGACCTGCCCGTCGCGGCGTGTTCGACCTTCGCGTTCGCCGTCGACGGTGCCTCCGTACAGACCGTCGAAGGGCTCGCGGACGACGACGGCACCCCGTCGCCGGCGCAGCGCGGCTTCACCGAGTGCGGCGGATTCCAATGCGGCTATTGCACGTCGGGAATGCTGATGCTCACCACGGGCCTACTCCGGCACACCCCCGAACCGGATCGCGCGACGATCCGCGAGTGGATCTCGTCCAACACGTGCCGATGCACGGGATACGAGACGATCCTCGAGTCGGTGGAGTGTGCCGCGCGCATCGCAGCAGCCGATGCACCCCACAACGTTCCGGTGCAGCCGAAAGCCGAGGAGCATCGGTGACCGCCGTCGAGTCGTTCCAGCACGGCGTCGTCAACGATCCCGACCGCGGATATGTCATTCACGAGCTACCCACGGTCGATCCGGATCGGCGCATCACCGGGCGGGACAAACCACGTGCTGACGCCGGCGCCAAGGTCACCGGACGCGCCATCTACGGCACCGACCTGGCGCGCGCTGGGATGCTGCACGCGAAAGTGCTGCGCAGCCCACACGCCCACGCCCGCATCGTGTCCATCGACGCCGCTGCGGCACGTCGCGTGCCCGGTGTCAAAGCCGTCTTGACCCGCGCGGAAGCCGTTGGGCTGCAACCGTACGGGACGATGGTCAAGGACCAGCCCACCGTCGCCATGGACACCGTCCGATATGTCGGCGACATCGTCGCCGCGGTGGCCGCCGTCGACGAGCGAACAGCGCTCGAGGCCCTCGACTTCATCGACGTGCAGTACGAGATCCTCCCGGCCGTTTTCGATGTCGACGACGCGCTGGCCGAGGGTGCTCCGGTGATCCACCCGGAGCCGCCGCTCGGCGTGGTCCCCGGGTACGGCGACGGCGCCTCCGCGGTCTTGCGGCCCCGCGACAACGTCCCGTATGAGTTCCGCTACCGCACCGGTGATCCCGCCGCGTGGCAGCGCTGCGATCACATCTTCACCGACACCTTCTACTTCTCCCGCATGAACCACATGCATCTGGAGCCGTTCGTCACCGTCGCCGAGGCGAGCGACGACGAGATCGAGGTGTGGACGTCGACGCAGAGCCCGTTCAACCTCCGCAAGGAGCTCTCACGGATCTTCTCGCTGCCGGAGAACCGGATTCGGGTCCACGTTCCGCTCCTGGGCGGCGGGTTCGGAGCCAAGAACGGACCCAAGGCCGACCCGGTGGCGATTCGGCTGTCCCAGTTGTGCGGTGGCCGGCCGGTGCGGTTCGCGATGACCACCGAGGAGGTCTTCCTGACGGTCTCGCAACACGCGGCCAAACTCGTCGTGAGATCCGGTGTCACCTCGGACGGTACGTTCGTCGCCCGGGAATCGCTGGTGCTGCTCAACGGCGGCGCGTACGCGGAGCACAGCCCTCCAGTGGCGGAGAAGGCCGGCTACCGCATGCCCGGCGCGTATCGGTGGGACCACATCGATTCGGTCTGCCAGGTCGTCACCACCAACACGGTGCCCGCGGGCGCGATGCGCGGCTTCGGCGGCACCCAGGCCACCTGGGCCAGTGAACGCCAGGTGGACCTCATCGCGGAACGTCTCGGCCTGGACCCGTATGCTCTACGGGTCAGGAACTTCAAGGCACTCGGTGAAGAGTTCGTGCCCGGCGAGTCCGGCATCGACTCAGACCTCGACGAGGGGCTACGCGTCGTCGCCGACGCCATCGGCTACCACCAGCGAAGCCCGGCGGACTCAACCGGTCCGCTGCGGCGCGGCATGGGTGTCGCGGTCGGCGTGAAAGACGGCGGCGGCATCAACAAGCCGGCAATGGCGCGGGTCAAGGTGACGTCGAAAGGTGACGTGATCCTGAACTGTGCGCTGACCGAGATGGGCCAGGGCGGGCACTCGGCGATGTGTCAGCTCGTCGCCGACATCTTGCACACCCGCACGGAGCGGGTGACCTACGCCCGGATCGACACCGATAACACGCCGTTCGATCAAGGCACCAACGCGAGTTCCGGTGTGGCAGTGATGGGTCAGGCCGTACGCAACGCCGCCGAGACGCTCCGGAGGCAAGTCCTCGAATGGTCCGGCGACCAGTTCGGATTCGACCCGGCCCGGGCCGAACTCGACGACTGGACCGTCCGCGGCGACGGTGGCGACCCGCATCCGCTGTTCCCGCGCATCATGGAGATCTTCGGCAACACCGGTTTCGAGTTCTCCGCCGACGGATTCTACAAGGCTCGCAACGATCACCGCGCCCCGTTGGAGGCGCCTTGCGTGTTCTGGGAGATCGGCTGGGCAGCAGCTGAAGTGGAGGTCGACGTCGAGACCGGCTGCGTCAAGGTCCTACAGCTCGCCGTGAGTGGGGACGCCGGCAAGGTGATCAGCAAGATCGGGTGCCGCGGGCAGGATGAGGGCGCCGCGATATTCGGACTCGCACAGGCACTGTTCGAAGAGATGCGCTACGAAGACGGTGAACTGCTCAACGCGGAGGCGCTGCTGTACCGGGTGCCGCTCGCCGAAGACATTCCCGAACGATTCACCTCGATCACCCAGGAGCAAGGTCACGGAGCCGGACCATTCGGCGCCAAGGGTATGGGCGAGGGCGGCATGCTCCCTGTCGCTCCGGCGATCGCGCAGGCCATCGCCGACGCCACCGGCGCGCAACTCACAGAGTTGCCGATGACGCCGGAGCGCGTCTATCGGGCGATACGCAGATCGGGGGAGCCCCAATGACGACGTTCGCTCACCGACCACTTGCCCGTCGGGTCGCCGTACTCGGACACGGAACCATCGGCTCGGTGGTGGCAGCCGAACTCATGACCGGAAAGGTTGCCGGCGCCGAACTCTGCGGCGTCATCTGCCGTCGCCCGCACGGTGATTCGACGGTGCCGTGGACGACGTTGGATGATGCGCTCCATACCGCGGACGTGATCGTCGAATGTGCCGGCCAACAGGCGGTTCGCGACCGCGCAGCCGCGATCCTCGAGGCAGGTGTCGACCTGGTGCTGACCTCGGTAGGAGCGCTCAGCGACGTCGATCTGCGCGCTCGGCTGAGCGCCGCGGGCCCCGGCCGGATGATGATCACCAACGGGGCCATCGGCGGACTCGACATGCTCGCCGCAGCGCACGCGGCCGGTGGGTTGGACACCGTGACCCTCACCTCGACGAAGAAGCCGACAAGCCTGCTGCGGCCGTGGATGTCCGCCGACGAGAAGCAACGCCTCACCGACGCCTCAAAGCCGGTTCGGGCGTTCCGCGGAACGCCGGACGAGGCGGCGCGGCTGTTCCCCGAGTCGCTCAATGTCGCACTCGCCGTCGACCTCGCGGCCGGCGGACAGGGTAGGACGGTGGTGGAACTGATCGCCGATCCGCACACGCCGATGACCCGGCACGCCATCAGCGCCGACGGCGCGTTCGGTCGCTACTCGATGGTGTTCGAGAACCGGCCGAGTACCGATAACCCTCGCAGCAGCGCGATCGTTCCCTACTCGGTGTTGCAGACGATCGGATCGCTGGTGGGTCGGCGCCCGGTGTCGGTCTGAGCTCCACCGCGATTCGTCCTCCCGATTCGTCAAACCCTCCGCGAATTCACGTGGATTCTTGCGGATTTCGGGGGACGAACCATCCGGCCGGCAACCCACGGCGATCCTGGCTCAGATCCGCGTGACCTCCAGATCCCCATCGCTGTACTGCGACCGCAACCGTTTCTTGTCGAACTTGCCGACGCTGGTCTTCGGGACCTCGTTGATCACCGTCCAGTTCTCCGGCAGCTGCCATTTGGCGACCTTGTCGGACAGGAACTCTCGAAGGTCCTCGACTTTCGCGTCGGAACCTTCGCGCAGGACGACGGCCACCAGCGGCCGCTCATCCCACTTCGCATCGGGCACACCGATCACCGCGGCCTCGATGACGTCGGGATGTCCCATCACCTCGTTCTCGAGGTCGACTGAAGAGATCCACTCGCCGCCGGACTTGATGATGTCCTTGGTGCGGTCGGTGAGCGTGAGATAGCCGTCCGGCGTGATGGTTCCGACGTCGCCGGTGCGCAACCACCCGTCGTCGAACTTGTCGGCGGCGTCGATGCCGTAATACGAGCCGGTTATCCACGGTCCGCGGACCTCGACCTCGCCGACCGCCTTGCCGTCGTTGGGCATCACCTCGCCGAGGTCGTCGACGAGCCGTGCCTGCACCGACGCCGGGAACCGGCCCTGCGTGTAGCGGTAGCGCCACCGCTCCTCGCCCTCGGTGTGGGCCGGCGGTCGCGATACCGAGCCCAGGGGCGAGGTCTCGGTCATGCCCCAACCCTGGAGGATCTGGATGCCGTGGTCGGTGTCGAAGGTGTGCATCAGCGATGGCGGCACCGCCGACCCGCCGATGAGGACGTCGTGCATGCACGAGATGTCCTGCGGATGCTGTTCGAGATACTGGTGTAGCCCCTGCCAGATCGTCGGCACGGCTGCGGAGAACGTGGGCTGCTCCGCTGCGATCAGCGCGGCCAGAGGCTCGGGCTGCAGGAATCGATCGGGCATGATCATCGACGCGCCGATCATGAAGGCCGCGTACGGCAGACCCCATGCCATGGCGTGGAATTGGGGGACGATCGCCAACGCCCGATCTCCCTGCTTGAGCGCGGGCCCATCACTCATACAGACCTGCATCGAGTGCAGATAGATCGAACGATGTGAGTAGACAACACCTTTCGGGTCGCCCGTGGTGCCGGAGGTGTAGCACATCGCGGCGGCCGACCGTTCGTCGACCTCGGGCCAGTCGAACTCGGTGGGCTGATCGGCGATGAGGGCTTCGTAGGCGTGCACCTGCACCCCGTCGGGCACGTCGACGCCGTCGGCCGAGCCGCCGGTCACGATGACGTGCTTGACGGTCGTCAGCTGCGGCAGGTGAGGCGTCAGCAGCGGAAGGAGGGTGGGGTCGACGATGATGATTTGGTCCTCGCCGTGGTTGGCGACATGAATCAACTGCTCGGGGAACAGCCGGATGTTGAGGGTGTGCAGCACCGCGCCCATCGACGGCACCGCGAGATAAGCCTCGAGGTGTTCGGCGTTGTTCCACATGAACGTGCCGACGCGTTCGTCGCCGCTGACGCCGAGGCCCCGCAACGCGTGCGCAAGTTGGGCGCAGCGTCGGCCGACCTCGGCGTAGCTACGACGTCGGCCGCCCGCGTCGGTCCAGGTGACCACCTCGGCGGTGCCGTGGACGGTACTGCCGTGACGGAGTAGCTGCGCGATGGACAGCGGGGCGTCTTGCATGGTGCTCAGCATCGGTCTCTCCTCGTCGATGACTGCGTGGAAGCCAGACGATTGTCTCGCGCGGCACCGATGTGGATGACCGTTTTGACGGACCACGCTGTCCGACAGCGGCAGACCGTCCGGCATTCACCGGCGCGAATGACTCCGCAGGATTGCCCCGGTCATGAACCCGCGCGCATACCTGCCCGCACCGTGAGTACGAAGTCGGTCATGTCGTCGACCAGCGGTGTCCTCGTCCGGGCGGTGAGCACGCCGTCGGACTGGTCCAGCGCGTCGGCGATGAGATCGAACAATCCGCCGGTCACCGCGATCGCCATGTGCTCGGGCGGGCGCTCGCCGGCGGGATCGTCGAAGCGCGACCACACCGAGCGGATGAGGTCGGCGGCCTGGCGGCGGTTGGCGCGTCGTTGCCGCTCGACGGTGGGGGAGATGCCGCCTGACTGTCCGAAGGTGACGACGCCGACGCGGGGGTCGTCGGCCAGGGCGTCGACGAACATCGTCAGCAGCTGCCGCGTGACGTCGGCCTCGGAATCGTCCGGGTTGTCGGGCGCCGCGTAGAGCTTCTCGAAGATCGTATGCGTATTACGTTGCAGCAGTTCCAGATAGCAGGCCTCCTTGGTGGAGAAGTGCTCGTAGAAAGCCTTGTTGCCGACGTAGGCCATCTGGCAGATGGTCTCGATCGACGAGTTCGCGTAACCGTCCCGGGCGAAGAGCTCGAGCGCAGCGTCGAGGATCAACTCACGCCGTTGTTGCGCGCGCTCGGTCGCGTCCAGGCCCTTGATGCGGCGCCCGGCCGTCGACTGCTTCGCGGCGCTGCGTGCTTTCCCGGTCACCTCTCGAAGTGTAGAGCCAATTATCAACAAGAGCGCTTGTTCAGAACAAGCCCGTGTGCTGTACTGCTGTGGCCGACATCACCGACGACGGGGGCGCGCGTGGACACTCAGCATTGCGATCCGGCTCGATCAACGAACACGCGCGGAGGGAGGTCGAGGGGACGAGCATGGCGACGCGTGCTCATCGTCGTGACCACGATGATGGCGGCATCCGGACTGCTGATGTCGGTGCCCGCTGAGGCGAATCCAGGCTTCCCGCAGACATTTCCACCGAACCAGAACCAGCTTCCGCAATTGCCGCGCGAGCCCGACATCTACCGCGCACTGCCGATCACGACCCCGGATCGCGATCCCTGGTATAAGGATCCGCCGAACATCGGCGCATATGAGCCGGGCCAGGTCGTGCGGACACGCATCGTCCAGACCCGGGTGCTCGGGCTTCCGTTTCCCGTCCACACCAAACAGTTGCTGTTCCGGTCGGAGGATGCGCACGGCCGGCCGATCGTGACAGCAACCACGGTGATCATCCCCGGCATCCCGTGGACCGGCAGCCCGCGACCGGTTGTGTCGTTTCAGGAGGCCATCGACTCCACCAGCTCGTCGTGTAATCCGTCGTACACCCTGCAGACCGGTACCTTCAAAGAGGCGACCCTTGCAACGAGTTGGCTCGCACAGGGATTCGCCGTCAACGTGCCTGACTTCGACGGCAAGTTCAATACGTTCAGTACCTGGGACGAGGGCAAGATGGTGCTCGACAGCCTGCGTGCCGTGAAGAACGACAAGACGTTGGGCCTGCGGAACTCTGGGTTTGCGTTGTATGGATACTCCGGTGGTGGTTCGGGTTCCATCCGAGCGGCCGGTCTGCGCAAGACCTACGCCCCGGACGTGAGAATCCTGGGCACAGCCATGGGTGGCGCACCCGCGGACCTGGCGGCACAAGCGCGCTATGCGACGGGACCCCAGCCGGGCGTGACCGGAATCAGCAACTTCACCATGTGGCTCGGGTTCGCCGCGCTGTCCCGCGAGTATCCCGACATCTTCGACGCGGAGAAGCTGCTCACCCCGGCGGGCCAGAAGATCGTTGCCGACGTCGGCGACCGCTGTGTCTACACCGCCGCGATGACCGGGATGTGGCGCCCGATCCGCGACTACTTCCAGCCGGGCAAGACACTCGAGAAGGCGCCCGGGGTGATGCCGCTTCTTCGAGAACTCAGTCTGGACAAGCACATTCCGGATACGCCGGTCCTGTGGTTCCACGGGATCTGGGACGAACTGATCCCGCCGTCGACGGTGGTGCTCCCGGTGGTCCGCAAGTACTGGCAGGCTGGTGCCGACCTGCGTTTCGTCACCCTGCCGCTGCCTGAGCATGTCACCAACGCTGCCGTCGGTTGGGTGCCGGCGCAGGCATGGATCAGTGCGGTGCTGCGCGGAGCGTCACCGGGGCCGAAGTTCAAGCTCGACTATCCGGCCCCCTTGCCAGAGGGGTTTCCGGGGACGTGAGAACCTAGGGCCGTGAGACCCCGGCTGTCCCAGCCGTTTCCAATCCGCCGACCGTGCCCAAGGATTCGCCGACCGTGCCCTAGATTTCACCGACTGTGCCCGACCGGCGCGGGCGTCGGCCTGCTACGTCGGCCAGGAAAGTGGGTACTGACCGGCGACTGCCTGATGGTCACGGTGGAGTCGCTTGCGTACGCGGTTCGAGAGCCGGTCGCCGAACACGATCCCGTTGATGTGGTCGGTCTCGTGTTGCAGGCATCGGCCGAGAGTTCCGCCCGCGGTGATCTCGACGTCGTTTCCGAACTGGTCGCTACCTCGACAGGAGGCGACGTCCGGGCGTGCGACGTCGGTGTGGGCGCCGGGAAGCGAGAGGCACCCCTCGCCGTAGTCGACGAGCCGACGCTCCCGGCCTTCGGGGAGCTCGACGATCGGATTGCAGACGACGCCGGTGCGGCGTGTCCCGCTTTCGTCCGTGCAGTCGTAGATGAACACCGCGAGGTCGACACCGATCTGTTGCGCGGCGAGCCCGGCGCCATCAGCGGCGGTGTTGGTCGCGAACATGTCGGCCAGCAGTGCCTGGAGCTCGCCGCCGAAGTCGGTCACCGGTCGGGCCGGCATGTGCAGGACGGGCGAACCCCATCGGACGATCGGTCGTGCTGTTCCTATTCGGAGTAGTTCGGCTACCGGCATGGAGATCATCGTCCGCTGCGCAGCGCCTTCTGGCAATCCGGTCGATCCGATTCCAACCGGACCGTGGCCCCACCGCATCGATCACGGTGGGGCCACGGTTACCGAAACATGGACGCCTACAACAAGTACGTCGCGATCACCGTCGCGATGATCAGCCCGCTCATCACCGGGATGAAGCACTTTCGAGCGAGGCTGAGGACAGGCACACGAGCGAAACCGGCCACAGCGACGAGAGACGACCAGGCGACGAGAGTGCCACCACCCGACCAGATGTTGCCCATCTGCCCGATCGCAGCCAGGGTGGCCGAATCCATGCCGGAGCCGGGGGCGAGGGCTCCGGCGAGTGCGCCCGTCAGCGGCAGGCCGCTGAATCCGGAGCCCTCCAGTCCGGCAACGAGTCCGACGATCAAGACCCCAAACGTCGTGACGATCGGGATGTTGGGCAGGTGAGACTCTGCGGCGGTCACCAAGTCGAACAGGAATGCAGGTGCCGACGCGTCATCGGGCAAGCCCAGGATCTTGCCGGCGAAATCAGAGCTTCCGATGAGGAAGAAGCCCGCGATGGGCAGGACGATGCCCATCGCCTTGAATGCAAAGACCAAACCATCGACGAGGTGTTCCGCTGTCGTCTCCAGAAACTTGCTGGGCTCGTCCGCTGCGCAGACCGCGAACAGCAACAAGGCCGCGAGACCTCCGACCATCGCCGCTGCATCACCGCCCTCGAGCGCCGGGACCGCGCCGATCTTGCCCAGAGCCAGGTAGACAATGAAAACGGAGTAGACCAACGGCACCAAGCAGGCGAAGATGACTGCCTTGCGGGTGCGATCGGGTCCATCAGTGTCCCCGGTCGGCGGGTTCGGGTCGATCACTGCGGTCCCGGTCGGCCCGCCTGTCACCACGGGTGAATCGACCGAGGCCGAGCCTCCCGAAGCACGTGCGACTGTGCCGGCCGAACGGCCACCGGTGGAGGCCGTTGCGATGTCGATCTCGCCGCTCGCCGCCTCATCGGCGGGGGAAGCGTCTGCAGTCGCGACAGTACGGTCGGCCTCGTTCTCCCACTCGGTCAACAGCTCCGCAGACGGCGCACGCCACGAGCGTCGCTGCATCACCCACGTGATGATCATCGCTACCGCACCGACGATGAGTGACAGGATCAACGCTTTGTCCGCCACCGCATCGGGATCGATTCCGGCGGCCTTCGCGGAGATTCCGGGGGCCACCTTCATCACGTAGTCCGACGACAGCGCCATTCCCTGTCCTGCAATGGCGATCACCATGCCCACGGACATCGGAGACAACCCCGCGCGGATCGCCACCGGGATCAACACCGCGCCGACCAGAGGCACCGCGGGGGTCGGCCAGAAGAAGAGTGAGATCAGATAGGTGACGAGACCAAGAACGATGAAACTGCTTGTCGGGCTGCGCATCACCTTTCGAAAGGGTGTGATCATCAATCTGTCGGCGCCCATCTGGCGTAGGCCGCCGAGCATGGCGGTCACCAGGGCGATGATCAAGAAGATGTTGAACAACTCCTCCGCCGCCACCAGGCTGGCGTTGAAGATCGACGCGATCGCCGTGACGATGCTGTCCGAGAACGCGAACGCGGTGAGAAACGTTGCGATGACGGCAGGAACGACGATGTTCTTGCGCATGACCATTGTTGCGATGATGACGATGACGCCGGCCAGGTAAACCCAATGGGCGGCAGTGAGATCTATGGGCTGCACAGTGAAGATCCTTAACGGGAGAGGAACGAACGGGGCTGTGGTGGTGAAGACACTCCACCCGCCTTCCTCACCGGTCAATCAGAACGATGCACACGTAGCTCCCGGGTTTCGTGTGCACACTGAACTGTTTTCGCAGTTTCGTCGTGTCCTGTGACCGTCGTGTAACCCGGCTGCGAATGGGTTGTTTCGCGCGAGGTCACCGCGGTCAGTATCGCTGCGGTGTCGATGGGCACTGTGCACAGGGAGCAGGTCCCTTCCGTGTGCATTCTGTGGGTGTGCACGAGTTCGTATCCTCCCGTTCGGGTGGAAACATCGTGACCACAAGTCGGGGCTCAGGAACACGATTCCGGAGAATCCGAGAGCACCAGGCAGAGGATGCGATGACGGCAGGCAGAACCGATCCCGAATCGACGGACGGGGACGACTCCGGGACCCCGCTCGCGCTCGCGGCGCTGCTCACCGGCACGTTCGTCGGGACTCTGAGCAACGGTGTGGTCAATGTGCCGCTGTCGGCCATCCTCGCGGACTTCGACGCCCCGCTCGGTAGCGGCGTGCTCGTCGTCGTCGGATTCCTCATCACATTCGCGGCCGCCATGCCCCTGGCCGGATATGTGGGCGACCGGTTCGGGCGGAGACGAATCTATTGTGTGGCGCTGGTGGTCACCGCGGTCTGTTCGATCGGGGCGGCGACGGCGCCCACCCTGGAGATCCTGATCGCGTGGAGGGCGCTCGCCGGGCTGGCGGCCGCGGTGTTCGCGCCGGCGGTGATGGGCCTCATCGCGTGGCTGTTCGGACCCCGACGACGAGCTCGCGCGGTGGGTGCGTGGGCCAGTGTCAACGGCATCGGTCAAGCGATCGGTCCATCCGTCGGGGGCGTGCTCGCCGACGTCGCCGGGTGGCGCTGGGTGTTCGTGCCGCTGGCACCGATCGCGGTGCTCGGTCTCTTCCTGACCCTGAAAAATGTCCCGCGCTATCCGGGCAAGGTGATGCGGCTCGACATCGTCGGTGCGGTCGCCCTGACACTCGGGTCGGCGTTGCTGATCCTCGGCGTCACATTGGTCGGGGCGGAGTCGACCGCGGGATGGATCATCGCCGCGCTGCTCGCGTCGTCGGTGATCCTGCTGGCCTTTGCCATCTGGCACTGCCTACGCGTGCAAGTGCCGTTCATCGACATGCGGGCCGTCACCGAGCCACGATTCGCCCGGAGTGCCGGCGCAGCGTTTGCGCAGATGTTCGCGCTCGGCGCGACGCTGCTCGCCATCCCGCTCTATGCTGTCGCGCACGGAGCGAGCACCACCGTGGCGGGAGTCCTGCTGTTTGCGCTACCTGCGACGATGGCGATCCTGGCGCCCCCGGTCGGACGGGTCAGCGATCAGTTCGGCGCGCGACCCATCCTGCGGACCGGCCTGATCATCCTCATCGTCGCGCAGACGGCGTTGGCGTTGGCGACCGGCGTCGCGGTCGACATCGGATGGCTCGCCGCCGTCCTGATCCTCACGGGTATCGGCGTCGCCCTCGTGCAGACTCCCGCGGCGGCGGGCTCCACCCGATCCGCAGCGGGAGCGCAGGGCACCGGTCTCGGCTTGTTCAACCTGCTCCGATTCGGTGGTTCGGCCCTGGGGGCGGCCTGGGTGTCGGTGGCGCTGCACCGATGGGACTATCCCGTGCTGTTCGCACTGACCACCGCCATCGCCGCCTGCGGTCTGGCCGCGTCGTTCCTCGGTGCGAATCCCGAGGCCGCCGAGAAGCCCGAACCCGAGTTATCCGGTCAGCGGTAGCTCATCTCACGTGCCAGTGACGACCCGAGGCTGTCGAGCAATTCGAGCCGCAACGCCAGCCACACGGTGAACTGGTTCTCCGGAACTCGGATATCGCAACCGCACGCACGGGAGAGCCGATCGATCTTGGACAACATCGTGTTGCGATGCATGGTCAACGCTCGGGCCGCCGCGTTCACGTTGCCGCCGTGTTCCAGATAGGCGAGAAGAATGGTGTGTAGTTCGGTGCCGAGCCGGATCGGACCGAGCACATCGGACGTGAACTGACGACTGCGATCGGTGTCGGCGATCTGCTCGAGTACCCCGAAGGACCGCAGTTCCTGGTACGCGATCGCACCGGTGATGTGCATCCGGTCGGCGATGTCGAGGGCGACGCGGGCTTCCCGATAACTCTCCCGGATCTGCGTCGCGCCGACCGCTGCCGCACCGAATGCAACGGCAGACAACGCATGCCCTCGATCCGTCAGGTCGTCGGCCATCGCCACCGCGTACTCCCGTACCTCCTCGTCGACCTCGGCCGGGGTGGAGGCCAGGACCGTGCGGACCACCACCACGATGTCGCCGAGCACCGTGATGTACGAGCGAACCCCTTTGCGCGGCATCAGACTTGCCGCGTAACGGGCCAACCGCAGCAGCGTCCGGTCCGCTTGGGGCTCGGCGCCCTCCACCCGGGACACCGACGTCCGGGTGACGAAGACGGCGAAGGTGGCATTGAGATCGATATCGTGATACTCCGCGCGAGTGCGCATCTCGTACTCGGAGACGAAACCGCCGTGGACCAACGCCTGTACGAAGTCGCCGCGTGCCCGCTCCTCCGCCTCCTCGACGCTGCGCTGCCGCAACATCTCCGACCCGATGATCGCCGTGGCCTGGCAGGCGACCACCTCATGCTGAGCCAGTTCGTGTACTCCGGGGCGATCGCCGTGGTGGAGGATCGCGACCCATCCTTCGAAGTACTTGCCGAGGTGGATCGGCGCGACGGTGCACGTCCAGTCGCCGCCCGGCGTCGTCACCGTCAGAGTGGCCGCGTCGTGATGATCGCGAATGTCCTCGCGCTCGGCAAGACGCTCGCGCAGCGTCGGGACGAGCAGGTCGAGCGACGACTTCTCGAGAGCGTTGTGCGCCACGATCTCGCACCGGGCGTCGAACACGAGTGCCGGAGAATGCGACAACGCAGAGACCTCACGGAGCAACATCGACATGCCGGCGCCGCGATGCAGCAGTCCCGCCAGAGACTGATGCACATGCGTCGCGTAACGCATGACGTGGACCTCCTGCGTCAGCGTCCGTTCAGCCAGCAGACGATTGAGCGCCGAGAAACCGATCGGGAAGCCCATCTCGATCACCACGAGATCGCCCGGAATCTGATCACGCGTGACCGCGGGTGGGAGTGGCCCGTCGACGATGACCGCCGAGGCTCCTCGTGCGGCAAGGGAACTCATGCTCGATGGTTTGGCGGCCAGTGATTCGGGGCGTGCGTAGACAACGGTGGCGGCGAGGTCGTCGTACCGGGTCATCACCTCGGCGAACGGCAGCGCCCAGGTGACCGGCGACTCGCTGTCGGCATGGGTGGACACCACTCGCGCACCCTCCATGAGCGCTTCATCGAGAAGACCACCAAGGGTCAAGCGGGGGTGCGGTTCCATCTGGACCTGCTTTCACCGGGGCTGTCGGTAGGGCGGTGCGGGGCTGTGCACCTGACACGAAAGTGCCGTCCCTGTTCAGTTACCAGGGCACTCACACCATCACTATGTGCAGAGTAGTCAACGAATCGCACATTCTCAGGTCATGTTGACACGTTCGTGACGGCGACGGATCCGGTTTCATGATCACTACGCCGCACTCGACCGGCGAGCACCCCAGCCCCACCACGCGATCAAAGGTTGACTCACATGCATCGGATTCTGCGGATCACTCTTGACGACGCACTCCCGATTCTCGCGGCCGGCGCCGCCAAGGCGGCGGAGATCGGCGTCAAGCAGACGCTCTGTGTCTGCGACGACGGCGGCAATGTCATTGCCCTGCACAGACTTCCCGGAGCACGCATCACCGGTGTCGAGATCTCGATGGCCAAGGCCTACACCGCTGCCGGTCACGAGCGCGCCACCCATCTGTTCAACGAACCGCCGAACGGTCCGGCGCTTCCCGGCAACGAGGCATTCGGAATCTCGCACATGCTGCCCGGAAGGTTCGCCACGTTCGTGGGCGGATTCCCGCTCGTCCACGAAGGACAGATCGTCGGTGGCGTCGGCATCAGCGGCGGCAACGGCGAACAGGACAAGGCCGTCGGCGCCGCGATGCTCGCCGAGTTCGAGGCCGTCGTGTCCGCCGGTGTCAGCTGAGACGTGCACTTTCACCGGATCGGCTGCCGATATGCGGACACAGTGACCGTGGCAACGACCTGCAGGCGCTCCTAGTCTCGCCAGTGTCGAAAGCATTTCAGGGCGAGCGCTTCTCGACATTTCCCCGCACTGTTGCGGAGCAGATAGTCAGCATCCAGCCCACATATGTTCTCCACCAACATTTTCTGAAAGGACCAACCATGACGACTCTCATGGGACGTGACGAGTTCCGGGCCGCACTCGAGAACGCGATCAAGGGACGCGAGGCCAAGAACGCCTCGTTCAGCAAGGCCTGGGCCGACGGCAAACTCACCAAGGACCACTTCGCTCGGTGGGCCGAGAATCACTACCACTACGTCGGTCCGTTCGCCGACTACCTCGCGAACATCTACGCCAACACGCCGGACCACTTCACCGATGCCAAGGACTTCACCCTGCAGAACATGTACGAGGAGGAACTGGCGGACATCCGGCACACCGACCTGCTCATCAAGTTCGGTGAGGCATGCGGGACGACCCGTGAGCGCATCGAGGATCCGAGCAACATGAACGCCATCACGCGTGGTCTGCAGTCGTGGTGCTATGCGGTCTCGCAGCGCGAGCACTTCGTGGTGGCGACCGCGGCATTGGTCGTCGGCCTCGAGTCCCAGGTCCCGAGCATCTACAAGAAGCAGATCATCCCGCTGCGCGAGGTGTACGGCTTCACCGAGGACGAGATCGAGTTCTTCGACCTGCACATCACCTCGGACGTGGTCCATGGCGAGCGCGGCTACCAGATCGTGCTCGACTGCGCGGACACCCCACAGTTGCAGGAGCGGTGCCTGCAGCTGGTGCGGTGGGGAGCCGAGATGCGGTTCTCCTACACCAAGGGTCTGTACGACACCTACGTCGCGTCCGACCTGGAGCTGGCCGGCGTCTGACGCAGGCATCTGTGAGCGGCATCGCGCCGTGAGGGCCCCGATCCCCGGGACCTCACGGCGGCGAGCCCCGGAGGGAAGAGACCACATGGCAGACGATTCGTCCACGGCGGTGACCGGGTCCGGACAATGGCTCGCCGCCGCGACCACACGAGAACTGAAGCGCCGACGCAAGTTACGCGTGGAGGTGAATGGCACCGCGATCGCCCTCTTCGGTGTCGGCGACAACGTCTACGCGTTCGCCGACCTGTGCGTTCATCAAGACCGCTCTCTGGCCAAGGGCACGTTACTGCACGGGCGGGTGATCTGCCCGGGACACCAGTGGCGATTCGATCTGGACACCGGATACGAATCGGATCAAGACGTCTGCCAACCGACCTATCCGGTGCGCGTGGTCGACGACACCATCTATGTGGACCTGGCCGCCCCGCGCACGGGTGTTGACCAGGAGAGGAAGATCTCATGAGCATCCGAAGTGTCGCGATCGTCGGCACCGGCCACGCCGCAACCGTCACCGCGCGCACTCTCCGTCGGCGCGGGTTCGACGGCACCGTCACCCTTCTCGGCGACGAACTCCACGCGCCCTACCAGCGCCCACCGTTGTCGAAAGAGTTCCTGGCCGGAACCTCCGATGAGTCCACGATGGCGCTGCTGACCCCGAAGGTCATCGCCGACAACGACATCACCATCCGGACCGGTACTCGAGTCGACGGGATCGACGCTGAGCGTCGAGTCCTCCGACTCGCTGGCGGCGACACCCTGACCGCCGACGCCATCGTCATCGCCACCGGCGGTCGACCGCGCCAGTTGCCCGGATTCACGATCAGGTCGTCGCCGCGCGTGCACTATCTACGCACCCTCGACGACGCTCGAACGCTGCGTGATCGGCTCCGCCATGGTGCGCGCCTGGCGATCATCGGCGGTGGGTTCATCGGGTTGGAGATCGCTGCCACCGCTCGAGGATTCGGACTGGGCGTGACCCTGATCGAAAGCGGCACCCAGATTCTCGAGCCACGCCTCGGAAGCCGAATCGCCGATCTGTGCGCCGACATCCACCGCGGCAGGGGCGTTGATCTCCGATGCGGCGTCAGCGTCACGTCCTCGGAGATCACCGACTCGAGTGCGCAGCTCACGCTGTCTGACGGGACCGTGCTCGACGTCGACGACGTGATCGTCGGCATCGGAATCGAACCCAATACCGAACTGGCGAGCGCCGCAGGCATCAGGGTCGACAACGGGATCGTCGTCGATGCCCGTGGCCGCAGCTCAGTGCCGGGGATCTTCGCCGTCGGGGACGTTGCCGCACGGTTCTCCGAGTCTGCCGGCCGCCACGTGCGAGTCGAACACGTCGACAACGCCAACCGTCAGGGCGCGGTGGTCGCCCGTGCCATTCTCGGCGAGGACAGGCCCGACGACAGCGCGCACTGGTTCTGGTCCGATCAGTACGAACTCAACCTGCAGTTCACCGGAACTTGCGTCGGCGTCGACGATCTGGTGTTCCGCGGCGACATCGACGACGGCGAGTTCTCGGCCTTCTACCTGCGCGAGGGCCAGATGTGCGGTGCCTTCGCCATCGATCGGGGTGAAGACATCATGGCCGCCCGCGAGATGATCGGCCGCACGGTCGATCGAGCAGTGCTGGCTGATGAGGACATCGACCTGTGGGAACTCGGCGAGGAAGAGGTGCCGGCATGACCGCCCGCAACCCGGTAGACGGTGCGAACTTCATCGGCGGCGAGTGGGTTCCCGCAACCTCCGGCGAGACCTTCGTCAGCGTGAACCCGGCCGATCCCGCTGAGGTCGTCGGCACCTTTCCGGATTCCGCCGCCGAGGACGTCCACGCCGCTGTCGACGCCCTCGTGAAGGGCGCGCCCGCTTGGGCCGGCACTGCACCCGAGCGACGCGCTCGCGTCCTCGAGGCTGCGGCTGCAGAACTCGAATCCCATGCGTCCCAGCTGATCGAAGAGATGGTGCGGGAGGAGGGCAAGACGCGTGCCGAGGCGACCATGGAAGTCGGTCGTACGCCCATGAATCTGAGGTTCTACGCGGCAGAGGCCGTCCGGTCGGGCGGCACCACGTACCCGGCGGCGTCCGGAAGTCTGGTGTACACCGTCCGCGAACCGGTCGGATGCGTCGGGGCGATCACCCCCTGGAACTTCCCACTGAACATCCCATCTCGCAAGATCGGTCCGGCGCTCGCCGCGGGAAACACCGTGCTGTTCAAGCCGTCCGAGGTCACCCCGCTGATGGGTCAGCGGTTGGTGGAAGCACTCCTGGCCGGAGGACTGCCGAAGGAAGCCATCGCGTTGGTCCAGGGTGGTGGCTCGGCGGGCGCCGCGGTGGCCGCCGACGACCGGGTCGACGCGGTGACGTTCACCGGCTCCACGGACGTCGGCCACGCCATCCACCGCCAGGTGGGGCCGCAGCGCCGTGTGCAACTGGAGATGGGCGGCAAGAACCCGACCGTCGTACTCGGCGACGCAGATATCGACGTGGCCGCAGCGACCGTCGTCAAAGGTGCGTTCGGTCTGTCCGGGCAGGCGTGCACCGGTACCAGCCGACTGATCGTCGTCGACGAGATCCACGACGCGCTGGTTGATGCGATTGTCGAGCGAGTTGCGAAACTGGTCGTCGGCGCGGGTCTGGATGGCGATGTGTCCATGGGGCCGTTGGCCAGTGCGGCGCAGCTCGAGAAGTACCGCGGCTACGTCGCGTCCGGGCTTGCCGAGGGTGCCGTGCTGCGGACTCCGGAACCTGAATCCGACCAGCGTGCAGGCTACTTCGCCCGACCAGCGATCTTCACCGATGCCACTCCCGACATGCGCATCGTGCGCGAGGAGATCTTCGGTCCGGTCCTGGCGGTTCAACGAGCACGCGATCACGCGGAGGCGATCGAGCTGGCGAATGCCACCAGATTCGGGATGAGCGCCGCCATCATCACCCGGGATCTTCAGCGGGCCATGGAGTTCGCGCACGCCTCGCAGACCGGTCTGGTGAAGATCAATCAGCCCACCACCGGTATGGCGATGAACGCGCCGTTCGGAGGGTACAAGGCGTCGAGTACCCAGACGTTCAAGGAGCAGGCCGGACCGTCGATGATGCAGTTCTACCAGTCCGAGAAGACCATCTACCTGACGCCGACCGGCTGACGGACCGACTCTCATAGAGGAAAAGCCATGGAATTCAAGCGGGTTGCCCGGTCGGGTCAGGTCCCCGAAGGTATCGTCCGGCGGTTCTACGCGGAGGAGTACGAGGTCGCCGTGTCGCGACTCGACGGCAAGGCCTACGCCACCTCCAACTACTGCTCACATCTGGACTGCCTGCTCTCGTCGGGCAAGCTGGTCCAAGACGGCATCGGATGTTCCTGCCATGGAAGCGCATTCGATCTCGAGACCGGCGAGCCGATCTGCCCGCCGGCCACCGAACCGATCAAGACCTATCCGTGCGAAGAGCGCGACGGCGAGATCTTCGTCGGCATCGATCCGACCGAACCGCCGGAGGGACCGCGACGCCGGAAGCTCAGGGCCTCCTCATGACCGGCATTCCGCAACGCCCACCCACCATCGCCACGCGCGGAATGGTGGCCACCAGCCATCCGTTGGCCAGCGCCGCCGGATTGCAAGTGCTGTCGTCGGGTGGCAACGCGGTCGACGCCGCGTTGGCCGCCGCCGCCATCACCTGGCTGACTCTGCCGGGCCAGTGCGGGATCGGTGGCGACGCGTTCGCCGTAGTCGCCGAGCCGGATGGGACGGTGTGGACCGTCAACGGAAGCGGTTTCGGGCCGGACGGTGGGACGCCCGACTTCTACCGTGAGTGTGGGTTGTCGGCGATTCCTCTGGACGGCCCACTAGCCGTGGCGGTTCCGGGTGCACCGGCCGCGTTTGCCGCCTTGCACGCGAACGGTGCCACCCGCAGTCTCGGAGAGCTCTGGGAGCCTGCCGCCCGTATCGCAGAGCGCGGTCTGCCGTGCTCCGCCAAGACCCGCGATGATGTCGGCGACGCCCTGACTGCGATCCAGGTCGACGAGAATCTGCGCACCGCCTTCACCGACGGCGGTCGCGTGCCTCTGGTCGGATCGCGACGGGCGCAAGCAGAGCTCGCCGAGACCATCCGGCGACTTGCGGCCGACCCGACGTCGTTCTACACAGGCGAACTCGCTGAGCAGTGTGTCACCGCGCTCACGGAAGGCGGAGCGCCCTTCAGCGGCGACGAGTGGCAGTTGACCGGTTCCGTTGCGCCGGATGTGGCATTGACCACCGAGTACGGCGGCGCGGTGATCCATCAGACACCGTCACCATCGGCCGGGTGGATGGTGTTGCAACAGGCAGGGCTGTGCGGACCTGAGCTGGGACTCACTCCGTGGATGAGCACGGACGCCATCGAGCGTCTGGCCGGCGCCGCGCGGGTGTCGTTCGAGGATCGGTTCGCGTTCTGCGGATCCGACAACGACGGCCCAGGTCGGGCGCTCACTGCCGACATGATCGCCGAGGGCCGTCGACGTATGGTGGAACGATCCACGAGCTCCCGTGAGTTCGCCGTGGCCGGAGGCGACACCACGTCACTGGTTGTGGTCGACGATGAGGGCAGGTCGGTCAGTCTGATCCATTCCCTGGCGTTCACCTTCGGTGCCAAGTTCAGTGTTCCGGGTACCGGGATCGTGCTGAATAACCGACTGGGCCGCGGCGCGTACCTGATCGACGGCCACCCCAGCGAGGTGAATCCACGACGAAAGCCTTTGCACACCTTGAACGCCTGGGTCGCGACCGACGATTCCGGAAAGCTCATGTCTGTCGGCAACACGCCCGGTGGTGATGGTCAGGTGCAGTGGAACATGCAGGTGCTGTCTCATCTGCTCGACCATGGTCTGGACCCGCAGGAAGCGGTGTCCGCACCCAGATTCACCGTCTTCCCCGGATCGGACGCGAATGCCGTCGGTAAGGAGTCCGAGCTGCGCATCGAGACCACCGTGGCATCCGACACTCGCAATGAATTGCGTCGCCGAGGATTTCGCGTGCGCGATATCGAACCCTTCGGCGAAGCAGGGAGCGCGCAGGTGATCTCGATGGACTCACAGGGCTTCCTGCTCGGCGGCAGCGATCCGCGGCAGGAGGGGGTGGCACTTGGCCTCGAATGAGAGTGCCACCGTGGATGTTCCGAAGCCTCAGGGACGGTACGTTCCGGCGACCCGTAGCGGGTCCACGATCCGTACCGCCGGGATGACTCCACGCCGCGACGGGTCAGTTGTTGATGGTCGGTCGAGTCGGAGTCGAGGTCGACCTTGCCGCCGCGCGCGATGCCGCCTCCGTGGCCGTCCGCAATGCCGTCGTCGCCGCCCGATCGATGCTCGAGGTCGGGGAGTCCGTTCGCTGCGTCGAGATGTCCGTCTACATCGCATGTAGCAGTGACTTCACCGCGTTGTCGACGGTGGCTGACGGTGCCTCGGATGCGCTTGCCGTCGAGTTCGGTCTCGACGGCCTGCCCGCCCGCAGCGCCGTCGGGGTCTACGCGTTGCCCGGCGGCGCGCCGGTCGAAGTCGCGTTGGTTGCGGAAGCCGTTCCGGTTGCGGGACTTCGGTCGCAGATCTCGGTCCCTGAGGAGCCCGCGAGGTATGAGCTGGACGCGCCCAGATCGGTCCCTGAGGAGTCCGCGAGGAACGAACTGGGCGCACCCAAATCGGTCCCTGAGGAGCCCGCGAGGTATGAGCTGGACGTACCCAAATCGGCCCCTGAGGAGCCCGCGAGGAACGAGCGGGCGTCACGAAGGGCCACCCCATGACCCTCACGCCCACCACCCGCCGATCTCCGATGACAACCCTCGCTCGAATGGAAGACGCGTCCCGCCACCTGGGCTTGATGCTCGCGCTGACCTTCGTCACCGGTCTCGTCGACGCTGGCGGTTACCTCGGCCTGGACCGGGTCTTCGTCGGGAACATGACCGGAAACGTCGTGATCCTCGGGATGGGTGCCGCGGGCGCCGATGCACTCCCCGTGTTCGGTCCCGCACTTGCGTTGGGAACATTCATTTTCGGCGCCGGCCTCGCCGGGTTGTCGATGCGCTCATCGCCGCCCGGCTGGAGTTCGCGGCTCACTGCCGTGGCGGTGACGTCGGTTCTGCTCGTAGCTGCGACGGCAGTGATGCTCGCAATCAGCTCGACCGATCCGACGGTGGTGATCGTTGCCGCGGCGATGACCGCGTGCGCCATGGG
This sequence comes from Gordonia sp. ABSL11-1, assembly GCF_030315685.1. Classification (GTDB taxonomy): domain Bacteria; phylum Actinomycetota; class Actinomycetes; order Mycobacteriales; family Mycobacteriaceae; genus Gordonia. The sequence continues at coordinate 157,885 of NZ_JASXSI010000014.1, forward strand.
GATGCAGGCCGCGGCGGCCCGAAAGGTCGGGGTCGCCGACGTCACCACGGTCGTCGTGACATCGACCATCACTGTCTGGGCTACCGACATGTTCGCCCGACCCCACCGCACAACGATCGTCAACCGCCGACTTGCTGCCATCGTCGCGATCCTGTTGGGCGCGTTGGTCGGTGCGCTCCTGGAACAGGTGGCGCTCTGGCTGGTGTTCGCGGTCGCAGCGGGGATCGGTGCGGCGGTTGTCGGGATCGGTCATGCGTCGAGCAGGACGAGGACCGGTTGATTCGTGGAGGGCTACCTCCGCAGAGTGCCCGTGAGTTTGTAGGTGTTGCTGACGCCGTACTCGTCGCCGAGTCGGATTTGGGTGAACTCGCCGTTTACCGGAGCGAGCAAGGTGACGTCGACAGGCTGCACCGCGATCGGCCCCTCAGCGCAGTTCGGTACGCACGTCTTGCGATGCTCGACGCCGTTTCCGACGGCGAGCTCTGCTGTCCATCGTGACCACCGAATGTCGGTGACGATGATGCCGACATCGGCACAGAAGATCGACTCGATCATCTCGGGTTCGACAAACGCTTTGCCGGAGCAGTCGTGGATGACGGTCGGTGCGGGAGCCGCCGACACGGGGCCGGTAACGGGTGCGACGATTCCTGCGGCGAGTGCCACGGTGGGGCGATCCGCCTGCCGACGATACGAAGTCCTGAACGCGTAGGCTGATTGTCGCGCGCGTGAATGACTGGGATTGTCGTTTGATCGGATGAAGTCGGTAGCCATTCATTGGCAGATGCCGAGATTCGACCGCAGCCGGAGCCGGTTCGCCTCGTTTGTCCGGATTGTTCTGGTGGTAACCGCTATTGGCACCCTCGTACTATCTGCCGATGACAGTTAGGGGGAGCTGTGGCAATGAGTGACAACGTCGAAGGTGTGCGACGTCTTCGGTTCGTCGAGAGTGACCCCCGCCAAGACAACCCGAGATTCGGCACAATGTGTCCGGATCTGTCCCTGATCCTCCTGGAGTTGGACGACCAGCCAGCCGAGGTGCTCATTCAGGCGGATCTGTTTCTCGAACCGATGTTCGAATGGCTGGAAACGAACGAAGCGTTGATCCGCGATGACCCGCCTGTGATGACCCAGTTGCCGGGGGAGACCATCGGTCAAACTCTGGCCCGTGGTTACGAGTTCATCGATGACGACATGGACGTCGACCTCGCACTGTTGGTCTACAAAGCGCTCTACCAATACAACTCAACGCACAACATCGTCTTCGGCGCACCGGGAATGCAGATCCCGCGAGTGCTGATCGGACATGGTGCCGATGGATTCGAAGTCTGCAACTGGATCGACGACCGCGAGAAAGACACGGCGTGGCGACATCTCATCGATATTGATGACTTCTTCGCGAATCTGCCGTCGCTGTGAACGAGCCCGGCACGACGCCCGTGTGACGCGAGGCGCAACCACCGGCACCATAGACTACGCGCGTGAGAACCGTGCGCGTCGTGTGGTCACTCATGGCTGTGCTCGCACTGGTGTATGCCGTGACGAGCACACGAGAGCCCGTGTCGACAGTGTCGCTGGGGTGCTCCAAGATGGGGCGACTCGATTTCGACAGCGCGCCCGGAGCCGATTGCGACACCGCGATCGTCGAAGTGCTTGGCATCTGGCCGTTCGTTGTGCTCGCGCTACTTCTGTGCGGGCAAGCGGTGGTGGCCGCACTGGTGATGCGACGATGGAGTTCCTGGCTGGCTGTCGCGGCATACGGCGGGCTGTCGTTCGCGGGTGTCGCGAATTGGGCGGGGTTCTGGATTCTCCTTCTCGTCGCCGTCCCCATGGCACTCGTCGCGGTTGTCCTTGCGACAGTCCACCAGTTCCTGACATTGTCGGGGAGTCGGGACGTGCCGACGCGATGATTGGCACCGGTCCCACCATGGTGGGTGAATGCGGAAAGGCCGTTGAGAATCGATCCGAATCGTCGTCGGTGGCTGGACGTCGTCGACATCGCGATTCCCGGCCTCGTCTTCCTCGTGGGAACCGCTCTCGGCGTCTACTTACCGTACTTGGCGTCGACAATCACTCCGCAACTGCCCGGTGCCGCCGTCGGGACGTCTGATCACTACAACTCGAACGTGTCGGACCCGCCGCTCACGTTCTGGCTGGTCTGGGCGCTGCCGGTGTTGGTTGTATACGGCGTCGGCGGCATCGCGTTCGGCCGCTTCACGAGGTGTCGATGGTTCCTCGGCGCCTTCTGGGCGGGGTTCACGCCGATCTTTGTCATCGCCGCACCGATCGCATTGGTGATCGACCTGGGCGGGTTCTAGCGCATCGCAGGAAGGCATCTGACGAGGATCTGCCAGTGTCCGAATTGTCCCGCTGGTCATCGGTGTTCGGATTCTCGTACTTTCTGGCGATGATGAGATCGACCGCGCCGTGTCGCTGAACGCCGGCGGACACGACGTCCGCTTCATCTGGACCAAACGGACCGACTGGGTTTATCAGCAGTCTCGCGCGTCGGGTATCGGCCTTCTTGTGATCGCGGTGTGGTGCGGCGTCGTCTCGGTGGCGTTGTCCATGTCGGCGATGGTGATCTTCTCTGTCGGAGTTGCGTTGCTGCCGATCGTGGTTCGCGTACTTGTCCGTACCAAACTGGTGATTCGGCGCGATTGTGTCGCGGTCCATCGACAGCCGTTCTACGCACATGCGGGGATCACGTTGTCTGCGGTCATCGGGATCATGTTTGGAGGGTCGCTCGCAGCAGTGTTCCTTGGCTACGACGACGCCGGACGAATGTTTGTTCCGTCTTTGATGGGTGCCGCCGTGATCCCAGTGCTGCTCTTCTTCAGCTATCGAGAACGCGGTCCGCTGCTCATCGGCCCCGAATCAATCCGGTTCGGCAACGGCATGACGTTCGACTTCGATTCGACGACAATTCGTTTCATGGTCATGAGCAACGCCGTACCCACGATCGAGCTCACCAGTCCAGGCGTGACCCGCCGACCTCGTCGCCTGCTGCATCGCCCATACGGCCTGGATTTCAACACCTTGCTCTCTACCCTCGAGCAACTGCAGACCTGGCATGCCGACGGTCGTCGCGCCACACCTGCTGAGATCCAGGCCATGCTCCTTGTTCAGCCGCCCGCCGACGTTGGCGTGGAGGAAAGCGTGGAGCTGACGGTGCGCTCTTCGCAGTGAGACCACTCCTCTGCCGACCAACTGTGCTTTCGTGAACACATGAGTTCGTCGTCGACCGCGTTAGCGACTGCGTCGACGCCTGACCGCCGGACCTCGCGAGACCACAGGCTCCGCCCATTTCTGTGTTTCCTGGCGGCGCTGCTCCTTGCCGGCTGCGCCACAGCATCACCTGAGCCCGAACCATCACCGACCACGGGTGCGCCCGTCCTCTACGTCCTCGGTGACTCGTACGCGACTGGCTTCACCCACGGCGAGGACAACGCCTATCCCGAGGTCATCGAAGACCGCACGTGCTGGGACGTGGAGGTCGACGGTGAAGACGGCACCGGGTACGTCAATCCGGGCTCGCGCAAGAACGGGCAATCGACCTACCTCGAGCGGGTCCCGCGCGCGGTGACTGCACACCCCCGCATCGTGTTGATTCAAGGCAGCGACAACGACATTCGATACCCATCCGACCAGATCGCGCGCGCCGCCGAACGCACCTACGACGCCGTCCGTGCGACCTTGCCAGATGCCCGCCTGGTTGCGGTCGGCCCGGTCCAGGTTCCGGCGGTTCCATTGCCTCAGCTCGAACGAGTACGCGATGCGCTGGTGCAGGCGACGGCGGCGAAGGATGTCCAATTCATCGATCCCATCGCGCTGCACTGGCTGTCGGACCCGCGGCTGTTCGAGGCCGATGGCGCGCACCCGACCCTGCGCGGACATCGACAGCTTGCCTCGGACATCATTCGACAGTTGTGGGCTGCTGGCTCACCGACGGAGTGTGGTTCGACGAGTTCATCGGGACGCTGAGCGAGGGAACCAACCCGGAGGAGTCTGCGTCCAAGAGTCATGGGGAGCGCCACACGGAACCCCGCGTCGTCGTAACAGTATGTGGTGCCGCTACGGTGTCCCGCTTGCTTGCGATAGCGTACGATATCACCAGGTAGAAAGGTTCCAGTGAGCGATATCCTGATTCGAGACGTCCCCGATGACGTGGTGGCCGCAGTCGATGCGCGCGCCGCGCGGCTGGGTCTTTCGCGGACCCAGTACCTGCGCCGTCGGCTTGCTCTCGATGCTGGTGTCGAGTCGACCCCAGTGTCCGTCGAAGATCTGCAGTCGTTTGCCGACACGTTCTCCGCCCTGGCTGACGATCACCTGATGTCGCAAGCGTGGCAGTGACGAACTCGTGGCTGATCGACAAATCGGCACTGGTTCGGCTTGCCGGTAGTCCGGACGCCCCTGAGTGGGCGCGACGGATCGAACGGGGACTTGTCGTCATCACGACGATGACCCGACTCGAGGTTGGCTACTCAGCTAGGAATGTGCACGACGCGCGGACAGCTCTGCGACGGCCTCCGCTGTCGGCGATGCCCGTCGAATACCTCACGCCAGTGATCGAAGACAGAGCGCTCGAGGTCCAACTCGAGTTGGCAGAGCAGGGACACCATCGCGCACCCTCGATACCAGACTTGTTGATCGCGGCAACCGCAGAATTAGCCGGTCATTGTGTCCTTCACGTGGACAAGGATTTCGAGCTCATTGCCGGGATTACGGGACAGCGCGTCGAGCGATTGTCGACGTGACCTGATCATAGACTTTCAAGAAACGCCACGATCGCCGCATTGACCCGAGCCGGCTCCTGCATCTGCACGAAATGACCAGCTCCCGGAATGAGCTCGACGTTGCGTAGATCGGGAACGAGCGCCGTCATGGACGCGAGCGGGTCACGGCCCATCATCGCGAGAACGGGGTCGCGGCCGCCCGCGATGAAGACGGTCGGTGCGAGGACCGGTTTGTCGTGCAGCTCGGCGTTCTGTTCCCACACGAGGTCGGCGGCGCGATACCAGTTGAGTCCGCCGGTGAATCCCGTCCGTATGAATTCATGTACGTAGTACTGGAATTCGTCGGTCGTCAGCCATTCCCAGGGGAGTGGCGGAGCCGGTGGCAGCACATCGAGGTAGCCGTTGTCGGCGGTCGGATGCTCCCAGCAGCTGAGGTAGCGGTCGGTGTCACTCAAGGCCCAGAGCACCCGACGGAGGAACTCGTTGACGTTGGTGTCGAGCTCCGCGTCCGCGACACCGGGCTGCTGGAAGTAGTGCATGTGGAAGAAATGGTCACGGGCGAGGTATGCGGAGATCTCGTTGGGCCGCATCGGTGCTCGTGGTGTCAGGGGAACGCTCAGCTGGATCAGCCCAGCGACGCGCTCGGGAATCCAGCGAGCCAGATCCCACACCAGGTGCGCGCCGAAGTCGTGGCCGGCGAAGACCGCACGCTCGACACCCAGCGCGTCGAGCAGGCCTTCCATGTCGGCGACGGTGGTCGCGCGGTCGTAGGCGCCGACGTCGGTCCGTCGGCTGCTGCGACCGTAGCCGCGCATGTCGGGGGCAAGGGCGTGCCACCCGGCGCCGGCGATCGCCGGGAGCTGGTGCCGCCAGGAGTAGCCGAGTCCGGGGAAGCCGTGACAGAGGATGACGGGATCACCGCTGCCCTGTTCGGTGATCGAGAGGTCGATGTCGTTGACCTCGAGGGTTCTCGTAGTTGTCTCGGTACTCATGTTGTTCACCCCGGCCATACGAAGTCCACTCGTGTCAGCATCTGAATCTGATTGCGCCCCTGCCACACCGGAGTGCTCATCGGCTGCGTTGTGTAGAGGCCGCGCCCAGCAGACACGACACGGTCGTATTGACTAGGCCAATTGATCTCCACAGCAAGCTGATCGAGCACTGTCCGTCCACGCGCGAGCGCTCGACCGACATGCTCAGGCGCCGGCAGTAGGTCCGACTTGCTCGAGTTGCAGCCCGCGCACGCCAACACCAGATTTGTCAGGCCGTCGATGCCAACTCGCGACCACGGCAGGAGATGGTCGACATGACGGGCCGCGCGGACCGATGCGTCGCAGTAGAAGCACGACGCGCCGAACTCTTGAGTGAGTGCGTCGCCGGCCCGCTGCAGCGAGATCCGATCCGCGCCGAAGAGGTGGTGAGCGAGGTCGGGGCCGTCGTCGAGAACGGACCTGTTCATGCGCCGCACGTCGTCGACCCAGGCGAGCTGAAATGCAGGCTTGAGCAGTGGCGCGAGACGCGCGAGGGTCACGCAGACGCCGGGGAAGAGGGTCAGTGCGTTGCCGTGCTCGGCGATCACCCGCTTCGACCCCGTGCCCATCCACGAGTCGTCGTACAGAAAGCGTTCGTTATCTGCACCGGTGGTGAGATTCTGCAGCAGCTTGAGCGGATAGCGAACCAGCGCCTGCTTCACCGTGGCGTGTGCCGCAATGCACTCAGGCGAGCCCTGTGCGACGACCAGATCCACCGACGGTGTGCGATGCGCGCCGGTGACGGACGAGCGGAGGTGGGCGACGGCGTCGAAGATGACACCGCGGCCGTCGGAAGATTGCCGCAACCGGTGACCGTCAAGTGGTCGCATCTGTCGCCAGTAGAGTTCGATGACGCGGGTGGTGAGATCGTCGAGGTTGATGTCCACGACGTCGTTCGCATCGTCGGGCACTGATTCGACCGCGAGATCCAGCAGCGCCATCAGCACGGCCAGCTTGTAGGTGGCGGTGCGACGACCGCTCTCGAGCACCGCGACCAACTTCTGGCCGAGCGTCAGCGGATCGGTGAGGGGCGGCATCAAGGTTCAGCCTAA
>NZ_JASXSI010000015.1 GCF_030315685.1 Gordonia sp. ABSL11-1
GCACATCAATTCGAACCTGCTGAATCCAGCCTATCGAACACATGTACGAAGCGCAAGGAAATCCGGAAACTATCTCGGCTGTGATGTACCGGAACATCGGTGATGGTTCTGTGTCAGGACCTCGGTGACAGAATCGATGGTCTTGACGGTGGCAGCTCGTCGACGATCACTCTCAGAATGCCATTCACGCCGCCACGATCGGTCGCCGACGGACCTCGCTTCGATAGATGATGCCTCCGAACAGCGCGGACTGGATGATCTCGTCGGCCAGATAGCCATCGATGTCGAGAGGTCGCTCGATGGCGCCGACGCCACGGTAAGCGCTCAGCATCGGCGTCAATTCATCAGCGGTGAGTCGATACATCTCGCCGCCGAGATCGGTGATGGCCAGGCTTCCCACACCGTCCCAGTCGTCGATTCGCGCCCAATGCCGAATCCCGCATCCCTCGACAGCCTCGATCAGGAGTCGCTGGGTGTACAGCGCGCCTCCGACGTGCGCGTGACGATCGCGCATCACCTGCAGGGCAGCGCGATAGGGCACACCATTCTCACGTGCATAGGTCCGGGCGGCGCGCTTCTCCGCATAACGCTCAGTCATAATTCGTTCCGCTCCGTGGCCACCCGCGTTTCGATGCCGCACCGAGTCCGAGACGCCGACAATGGGTACGCAGATCCAGCGGACCTTGCCCGTCAACACCGAACAGGCAACGCGGGTGCCTGCGGCAGCTGGGGTGGCTATGCGAGTAGCGCTGAGGCAAACAGTACAAGACACAAGGCAGTGGTGCTGTACATCGAGATCTGCTCGCCTGCGCATCTGACCGACGACGTCCTGGGGCTGGTGAAAGACGACGAAGCCGTCAGCTCGGTAGCCGTCGTACGGGGTGCGTCGCTCAAACCGGTCGGTGACCTGGTCAAGATCGACGTCGCCCGGGAGGCCGCTGACGACCTGATCAGCGCTGTCGCGCAGTGCGCTCGACGCCGAGCGACGCGCTCCCGGATTCGGCTCTGATGCGGTCGTCTGGGCGCAGGTCGGTCGGCGCGCCTACGGCGAGTCCGAGCTGAACGTCACCTATCTGGGGTTCATGATCCTGGCAACCGTGCTGGCGGCGATCGCGGTGGTCCTCGATTCGCAGATCCTCACCGTCGGGGCGATGGTTCTCGGTCCCGAGTTCGGGGTGATCAGGGCCATCTGTGTCGCCGTGGTACTCTGGCGGCCGAATCTGCTGTGGATGTCGGTGCGCACGTTGGTCGTCGGATTTCGTGGTCGGCATCGTCGCCACGTTCGTGTTCGCCGGGGTCGTGCGCAGACTCGGATGGGCCACCGTCGACGACCTACGGCATCACCCGGAGACCGAGTTCATCTACTCGCCGGACAAGTGGTCGTTCATCGTCGCGATCCTCGCCGCCGTCGCCGGTGTCCTGTCGATCACCTCGGCGCGGACGGGTGCACTCTCCGGCGTGTTCATCTCGGTGACCACGATCCCCGGCCGCCGGCAACCTGGCGCTGGCCGCAGCCTTCGCCGAATGGACCGAGGTCCGCGGCTCCGGGTTGCATCAAGACGATCGCCGAATCACCGCCCGACCCGTGAGGAGTGCTGGTCCCGCCCACCACGAAGGAACAACCATGACAACAGAACTCGATCAGGATCGTATCGAACGCGAGATCGCCATCGCCGCGCCGCCGCAGCGGGTGTGGGAGTTGGTGAGCGAGCCGGGGTGGTACATCAACGACAGGCAGATCGTCGAACACCGCATCGACCGCGACGGTGAGCTGGCCACTGTGCACGACCCCATCCACGGGGCATTCGTATTCCGGACAGTCGAACTCGACGAGCCCAGGTACGCAGCATTTTGCTGGCTCGCCGACCCCGACGACGCCGACAGCGACTCGACTCTCGTCGAATTCTGGGTGACACCAGAGGAATCCGGCGGCGGAGTGGTCCTCAAGGTCGCCCAGAGCGGGCTCGCCTCCCTGCCCGGCACCGCCGCGGAGCGCCGTGAGCGCCTCGACAGCAATGTGGAGGGTTGGCGGATCGAACTGGACTTCGCACGAGCTCATCTCACGCGTGATACAACGGCCAGAGCCGGTCAGGACGCCTCGAGTGCACGCCGAGCGGCGTCGGCCACTGCACCGTCGGCGCGCGGACCGTGTCCGGGGAACAGGGTCGTCGCGTCGAAGGTGGTGAACGATTCGACCGTCTGCCGGGCGGTCGCGACATCGTGCTGGAAGGCGTCGGAGATGCACTGCGGACCGGTGATCGTCGAGATGGGGTGACCACTCACGAGTGCGTCCCCGGACACCAGCACCTCACCGTCCGCGATGAGGTAGGCGCTATGGCCATCGGTGTGTCCATGAGCGGCCACCGGGACCGGCCGGCCGGGAAGGTCCAGCGGATCGGGGAATGGCTTTGCCTCCGCAATTCCTTTGCGGCTCAACACACCCAGTGGCATCACCTTGGCCAGCCATCGCAACACTCGCGGTTGGTAGGCGAGCGGCACGATGTCACCCGGGCCGGCCTGTTGCAGGTGTTCACGCCGCGCGTGGGAGACTTCGACGGGATCCATGAAGACGTCGAAACCGTACTGTTCCTGCAGGGTGGCGAGCCCGCCGATGTGGTCGACGTGAGCGTGCGTCAGCAGGGCGCCGCGGATGTCCTCGGGACGCCCGCCGATGTGCCGGATCGACTCGACGACATCGGACGCCTGACCCGGGTAGCCGCCGTCGATCAGGGTGATGTCCGTACCCTCTTGCAGCAGAACCCAGTTCACGACGTCGCTGTGCACCAGGAACGCCGACGACGACCCGGCGTCGACACGGCTGATCAGGAATGGGCTCCGGCGGACGATCATCGTCGCACCACCACCACGAACGGGCCCACCTCGGTCACGACGAATCGGGGATCGGCGAACGCGGCCGGGTCGAAGGTCACTGTGTACCGCTTCACATTCGGGTCATTGGGATAGACGTCCTCGGCCAGCCGCAACGTGTATCCGTCTGCGGCATAACGGAAGAGGAAGACGTTCGGCGGGGTCCACGGTGAGCGGTCCAACTTCTCGACCAGCTCGTCCGGAGTCGTCGAGTCCGCCCATCGTTCAATGGCCTTCGCCCGCTTGTCGAACTCCGCCAACGGATTCGCGTAGTGCGACGTCAACCCCTGGAAGCCCCAATAGGGATAGATGGAGAGGAAGCCGTAGTCGGCGGTGAGCACGACGTTGTCGGTCGCGGGTTTTGTGGTCTGTTCGCGGATGAGCCGATGGATCTCGGGATAGTACGACTCGGCCCCGGGGGGCCGCTGATCGGCGCGCACGCCGTAGCCGTCGGTATCGGTGTAAGCGGTGGTGATCTCGGTCGACAGGAAGCCGGGGACGTCTTGGGCCACGGCCATCGCGGCGACCGTTGCGACTGCGCCGATGGCGAAGCGGACATCACCGAATCTGCCGACGGCCCATCGCGACAGGTCGGCGAGTGCGAGAACACCGGCGGCCGCCAGTGTGGCGTTCAGGATCGGGTCGAGGCGGAACGACAACAGCGTGGTCCCGCCGGCCGTCAGCAGCATCGACAGCAGGCAGAACAGGTAGATGGTGGCCACCGCGATGCCGAGTGCCAGGGCGACCGTGCGATTCCGGAACCGCAACAGGATCCAGATCAGGCCGACCAGACTGAGCAGCCCGACCAGGGTCAGGTGGAAGAACGGCAGCGGAAGGATCGCGCCGCGTTCGGGTAGATAGTGCTCCGCGGTGCCGCCGCTCGCGGGTTCGCTGCGCAGCCGCGACCACAGGTAGGGCGCCCACACCAGCAGGGCGATGAGGCCGGAGATGGCCGCGATCGACGCCAGTCTTCCGATGATCGCCCCGATGACCGATCGTCGTCGGCCGGACACGGTGGCGTCGGGAACGGCCTTGTTGGCCGCGCCGATCCACGCCTGCACGACGAGATAGCACGCCATCAGCACCGCGGTCAGCGCGAACAGACCGGTGTACAGCGTGTAGAACGTGGCGCTCAGACCGAGGAAGGCGCCCGACGCCACGACGGCCGGCCAACTCGTACCCGATCGCAGCCCGCCGACCGGGCCGCCGGCGGAGCGAGATTGCCCGCGCAGCGCGTAGAGCATCGTGATGAGCATCGGGACGCCGAGCAGCACCAGAACCGCCGCATAGGGTTCCGGCGAGGCGAACATCAGAGTGATGACGGTGACCGCGAGGGCGATCGGAATGCCGCGCGTGGCGCCGAGCATCCGGTTCCACAGCAGGATGCCGACCGCGGCGGCCGCCGCCATCGACAGGATGGCCCACGGCTTGTAGGCCTCCCATCCGGGCAGGCCTTCCAATCCCGCGTAGCGCCCGCCCCACCAGAACCAGCCGGCCGGATAGTACGGCGGCAGGTCCAGATACGTCATGTCCGCGAGCCGCGGACTGCTCGTCATGCGCGTGAGGTACTCGGTGCGGAACTCCTGATCGACCGACAATCCGAACAGGTAGAGCTTCGTCGCGCCCAGTGGCATGCCGAGGGTGACGGTGACGAGACCGGCGGTCGCGATCGTCGAGACCAGGCTCGTCAGCCAGCCGGTCGACGACCGTCCGGAACGGTGGCGGTTGAGCAGCACCACGAGCACCAGCGCTGCGACGGCCACGACCTGGCCGACGGTCGTCAGGGCGCGGGTGACGTTGGAGGAGTTGAACGACGGCCAGTCGACCGTCGCGATGACCTTGAGGCCGACGAACGCGACGAGCGCACCGACGATCGCGCCGATGAACAGCTCGCCGACGTCCCGGGCGCGGCGAACGGTCGTGTTCACGATCAGATGGGCAGACGACGGAAGATCGGCCGCGGGATGTGCCGCAGGATCATCATCACGAACCGGAACGGACCGGGCGCCCAGACGATCTCCTTGTGCTTGTCGGCCGCCGCGACCGCCATACGTGCGACGTCCTCTTTGTTGACCGTCAACGGTGCCTCCGCGACGTGGGCGGAGAGTCGGGTGCGGACCTGTCCGGGCCGGACGACGAGGACGTGGATGCCGAACGGGCGCAGGGCGTCCCCGAGGCCGAGATAGAAGCCGTCGAGGCCGGCCTTGGTGGAGCCGTACACGAAGTTGCTGCGCCGCACGCGTTCTCCGGCGACGGAGCTCATCGCGATGATCTGACCGAAGCCCTGGGCGCGCATCTTCTCGCCGAGGAGCACGCCGACGGAGACCGCGGCAGTGTAGTTGATCCCGACCTCGGTCACCGCGGTTCTCTGGTCCTGCCAGGCCTTCTCGTCGTCGGGCTGGATGCCGAACGCGACGATCGCGACATCGATGTCACCGCCGGCGAACGCCTTGTCCAGCACGGCCGGATGGGTGTCCGGGGCGAGGGCGTCGAAGTCGATCTGTTCGACGCTCGCAGCGCCCGCCTTCTGCATCTTCTCGACGGCCGCGGCGGCGGTGGGGTCGCCGGGCACGGTGGCCAGCACCACCCGGATCGGGCCCTTCTTCAGGTACTCCTCGGTGATGGCCAGGCCGATCTCGGAACTGCCTCCGAGGACGAGGACGGACCGCGGCACGCCGACAGCGTTGATCATGATGTGGATTTCCCTTCGAAGCTGTTGCGCATCAGGATGATTCGTATCGGGCTCGGGTCAGATCAGTTCGAGGCGACGACCCATGTCGGACATGAAGACCTTGTCCGGGTCGACGCGACGACGGGTCGCGATCCACTCGTCGATCCGCGGGTACATGGCGTGGAAGGTGTCGGCGGACGTCCGAGAGTCCTTGGCGGTGTAGAGGCGCCCGCCGATCGACATCACCCGCCGGTCGAGTTCGTTGCAGAACTCGGCCAGTCCCTTCTTGATCGGGAAGTCGACGCAGATGTTCCAGCCGGCCATCGGGAAGGACAGCGGCGCTTGGTTTCCGGGCCCGAAGAGCTTGAACACGTTGAGGAAGCTGACGTGTCCGGATGCCTGGATGTCGATGATGATCTGTTTGAACTCCTCGACGGCCTCCGGCGGCACGATGAACTGGTACTGCAGGAAGCCCTTCGAGCCGTAGGCGCGATTCCAGTTCCCGAACAGATCCAGCGGGTGATAGAACTTCGTCAGGTTCTGGATCTTGCCGGTGTAATTCCCGCCCATCCGGTAGTAGGCCTCGCCGACGATGGAGAAGTCGAACCTGTTGGCCAGACCGTTCGGAAAGATGTCCGGGAAGTTCATGAGTGTCGGGGCGTCGAACTTGAGTGGATCCTTCGCCAGCTCCGGCGGCAGCTGGTCCAGTGTGGCGAGCGATCCGCGCGAGAACGTACCGCGCCCGAGTTTCGGCGGTTTGCTGATCGCGTCGAACCAACCCGAGGAGTAGGTGTAGTTCGACTCGCTGCCGTCCTGATGCAGCGCAATCGTCTCGTCGAGCGTGCTCGTGACCGTGCCGTCGGCGATGAAGTAGGCCGTCTCGGTGCGGGTCATCCGGATCTTGGCCCGCAGGATGATGCCGGTGAGTCCGATGCCGCCGATCGTCGCCCAGAAGATGGAGGCGTCGGGGTCGTCGTCGGTGCCCTCGGGGGTGATCGTGATGATCTTGCCGCTCGCGAGGAGCAGCGTGATCTCGACGACGTGGTTGCCGAAGCTTCCCGCGCTGTGATGGTTCTTGCCGTGGATATCGCAGCCGATCGCGCCGCCGACGGTGACCTGGCGCGTACCCGGCAGCACCGGCACCCACAGGCCATGCGGCAGTCCCACGCGCATGAGGGTGTCGAGATCCACGCCCGCGTCGACGTCGACGATGGCCGTCGACTCGTCAATCGAGTAGATGCGGTCCAGCGGCGTCATGTCGATGGTGAGACCGCCGGCGTTCTGCGCGTTCTCGCCGTACGAACGCCCGAGTCCGCGGGCGATCACGCCGCGCTTGAGGTAGTCCGGTTTGTCGGCATTGTCGTCGGCCACGCGCGCGACCGCCTCCGCGATGACCTCGGGATACGGGGTCGACAGCACGTGTCCCTCGATGGGCATCGTGCGGCCCCACCCCATCAGGTTGCGGGTCTCGATCGGCAACAACTCTTCAGTAGACATCGCCCATGAGGGTACCTGGCCGCCTGCGCGGTCTGTTCCCGATCAGATTCTGCTGGTGACAGGGGCGGGGACGGCGCTCGAGGATTGCGACGGACCCCTGGCGGCCTACGAACCGCTGCTGCCGGTGACTATCGACTCGGCGATGTCCCACAGCATGTTGTCGAAAGCTTCGATCGCATAGAAGATCGCTGCGAGCATTGTGTACCACTCTTTCTTTCGACGCCGTTCCCGACGTATCCGATTATTTCTCAACAATTGTTGCGTGATACAGAGGAACACTTTGCGTTGCTTCGTATCATTTGTCACCTTACGATTCTTTTCAGTTCATGGTGGCAATATCGGTGATGCCGTCACGATCAGACGCGGAGCACCGTGCGGCTTGCTCGCCGATGAATTCCTGGTGATGCCCTGCTCGGCCTGAGGGACACGCAGACTTCGAGGAGGCCGTCATGAACACGCCACTGGGCAAGACGTTCACTGCCGTCCACTGCCGTCGTGGAGAGGGCCCGGCGGCCGGTGGTTGGACCCATGTGGTCACTGACTGGACCGCGGCGCATTTCGGGACACGCGGTCTGGTGAAGGTCACCGGCACCATCGACGGCAGCCCGTTCGAGAGCTCGTTCATGGCGCTCGGCGACGGCCGGCACAAGCTCCCGATCACGGTGGCATTTCTGTCGCAGATCGGGAAAGGGATCGGCGATGAGGTGGAGGTGTCGTTGACGCAGCGTCGATGAATCGGCGCCTACAGCATGTGTACCTTCCGATAGATGCGGGCCGCCGCGGGAGTGAGTAGGCCTACTTCGTCAAGAAATTGCATCAGGTGAGCGCAGCCGCTGCGGACCATCGATTGGAAATGATGATTCGCACGCATCTCGGCGACCGCCCGCCTGACTTGGCTCATTTTTCGGGATTTGGCGGTTCGCGAGTCAGTGACCTGGGGTGATGGGTTCGGTGGTGGACACTAATCGGTGGGTTCTAGGCTTGCTGGGTGGCGTTTGTGCGGACGGTGAAGACTGCGTCGGGAGCGACGGCGGTGCAGATCGTGCATTCGAATCGGCGTGGGTCACGTCAGATTGAGCACATCGGTTCAGCCCACGATGAGCGGGAGTTGGCGGCGTTGAAAGCGGCCGCGGCCGGCCGACTCGCCGCCGGTCAACTGCACCTGGATCTGGGCATCACCGCTGCCGATGGCGCCGGACCACTGCCGATCACCAGTGCTCGGATGGCAGTGCTCTGGGAGTGCCTGAACGACGTGTACATCGAACTCGGATTCGGTGCAGCGACTAACGGCGACAGCGTGTTTCGCGATCTAGTCCTCGCCAGAATCATTGAACCGACGAGCAAACTCGACTCGCTGCGCGTGTTGGAGGAAGTCGGGGTCGCGGCTTCCTCGTATGCGACGGTCAAGCGTCGACTGCAAACCTATGCGAACGCCGGGTGGCGCAAGGCCCTGGCCGCGGTGTGCGCCGCGCATGCCGGCCTGGGCCCGACCACCTTGGTGCTCTACGACGTCACCACGCTGTACTTCGAGACTGACAAGGCCGACGGATTCCGCGAACCTGGATTCTCCAAGGAACGCCGCCTCGAGCCACAGATCACCGTCGGCCTGTTAACTGATGCGACCGGATTTCCGTTGATGGTCGAGGCGTTCGAGGGCAACAAGGCCGAAACGCTGACGATGATGCCGACGCTGACTGCGTTCATGAAGGCCCATCAGCTCACCGACGTCACCGTGGTCGCCGATGCCGGGATGATCTCCGCAGCGAACAAGAAGGCCATCGAAGACGCCGGGCTCTCGTTCATCCTCGGCGACAAAGTCCCGACCATTCCCTACCAGATCAGCAAGTGGCACAAGAACAATCCTGGTTCGATCCCGCCGGATCGGTTGGTGTTGACCCAGCGGTCACCGGCCAACGCCAAAACCAGCTACCGCCGCGATCAGGTCGTCTACTTCCAGTACAGCGCCGACCGGGCCCGCCGCAGTCTGCGCGGAATCAACGAGCAGGTCGACAAAGCCGAGAAGGCCGTCGCCGGGAATATTCCGGTCAAACGCAACCGGTTCGTCACGCTCAAAGGTGCCGACAAGAGCGTGAATCGTCAGCTCGAGACCAAGGCCCGAACCTTGGCTGGGTGGAAGGCCTACGCCACCAATATCGATTCTCCGACACCGCAATTCGTGATCGGTGCCTACCACCAGCTGTGGCGGATCGAGAAGAGTTTCCGCATGTCCAAATCCGATCTCGCTGCCCGGCCGATCTTCCACCACACCGAAGACTCCATCCGGGCGCACCTGACGATCGTGTTCGCCGCCCTCGCGATCACCCGTGTCATTGAAGCCCGCACCGAATGGTCTATCAAGAAGTTCGTGACCACCGCTCGCCGTTACCGGACAATCACCATCCAAGCTGGGCCACAAACCATCACCGCTGCCGACCCGCTACCCAACGACCTTTACCAAGCCCTCAACGCGATCCGGGGTGGACACTAAATTGAGCCAAGTCAGGCACTCACGATGCGGCTACTACAGCGACAACACCACCTCATCGACATCAGTCAAACGTCGTTGGCGCTTCTTCACGATCTGCGGCTCGAAGGTGCCCGCCCGATCCCGCGGCACGTCGATCTCGACCCGGCCACACGCATCGGTCAGCACCGTCTTCGACCGCGACCCGTTGCGCGAGTTGCCACAGCCACCAGAGTTTCGGTCATGACGTGACCTTCCTGCCTCCGATACACCGAGGGCGGTAAGACCACTTACACCGTTTTCACGACAGTCCCCTGTAATGCCGACGCTAAAAGAGGCTTGCTTCCGTGTGGAAGGCTTGTCGAGGAGTGCCGCCACGGTCGGCGGACCCGCTAGTGGTTCTGTGACCAGCGGTTCTTCTTCAGTTCTGTAGCGAGTTCCAAGATCGCTCCTTGTTCATGAGGAGAAGTACTGTCGTCACGCAGGAGGTGGCGAGTCACGACATGGCCTTTTCATCGTCTTCCAGTCGTTTGCCTAAGTTAATCGCTTCGTAGGTTGAATAGCCAAGACCTTCGTAAAAGGCAATCACCTGGGTGTTTTCCGGCCGCACCTGAAGCTGCACTTTCGGGCAGTCAAGCGCTGCGAGCATGGATTCGGCTCGCTGCACCAGGCTCTTCCCAAGGCCGGTGGCCCGGTGCGACTTGGCTACGGCAAGGTAATAGATCCACCCGCGATGGCCGTCATACCCGACAACTGCGCTCCCGACAACAGCGCCGTGATCCGCTTCAGCTACGAGAAACATTTCAGGCTGAGTTTTCGTCTTACGCTGCACGTCCTTCAATGGATCATTCCATGGTCTGGTTAGGCCGGATTCTTCCCAAAGCGCGACAATGGCTTCTTCATCCGCGCTGGCAAAGGGTCGTATATTGACCATTTCATTCCTTTATCTTTCGAGTAATGTTCCCTCGTGCACCGTCATCGGGCTACAACTGCGCTGTCTTCGAGCCGCGCTTCTATGCTCTCTTCTAGGTGGGCCAGCTGGGCTCGAACCGCGGAATCGAACTCATCATCTTCACTGCCGCCGGACGCTCCAGGGCTATCGGGTGACCGGCGATCTGCGCCCGGAGATTGCACACGTGGCGGACGGTTCTGATTGCGGCGACCGTACCGTTTACTCATGTGTTCGGTCCTCCCATCGAGATGGCCTGGCAGACAGATGAGGTCGTCCAAGTTGACAGCCACCGACCTTGACCACACTGACCACCAAGCTCGAAGCCGTCATTGACGGCGGCCACGCTGTCCACTCCGTCATCGACGTGGACACCCTCGCACAATCTCTACGCCGTTTCTCGCCGGAGTGCCACTTCCGATAACGGTGCGACACTGCACATTAACGAACGCCGCCCTCGCGCTATCATCGATGATCCTCGAACATCACGCGCAACAAGCTAACTAGATCGCGCTGGTTTTATCCCTTTGTTCATCGCGTGTCGTCGCTACCGTTACTTTCCAGTTGGTTTGTTCGTGAACGTGACTCGATGGGACCCCGATGAGCGACAAAATCCGCACTTTCCGTGAAGTCATCGAAGGCAGCAGCGCCGTCCGAGTGGCAGGTGCTCACGACGCCCTCGGGGCGGTCCTCGCACAAGAAGCAGGATTCGATGCTGTGTGGTCATCGAGCTTCGAGGTCTCGGCTGCACGCTGCCTTCCTGACGCCAGCATTCTGACCATGACGGAGTACCTCACAGCAGCTGTCAATATACAACGGGCGCTCGATATTCCAGTCGTGGTCGACGGAGACACCGGATACGGTGGCAACCTGAATGTCGCGCATATGGTCCGAGAGTTCGAACGGGCTGGTATTTCAGCAGTGTGCGTCGAAGACAAGCTTTTTCCGAAAATGAACAGCTTCGTCGACTCGGGCCAGAGACTCTTGCCATCGACCGAGTTCGCGCGCAAGATTTCCACGGCCAAGAATGCGCAATCTTCGGACGAGTTCTTCGTGATCGCACGGACCGAGGCGCTCATCGCTGGCCTTGGCGTCGACGAAGCGCTTCGGCGCGCACATGCATATTCAGATGCAGGTGCAGACGCCATTCTCATTCATTCGAAGCAGAAGACGAAAGATGAAGTCCTGCTGTTTCTCGACGAATGGCGTGGCAAACTCCCTGTAGTCGTCGTGCCCACGACGTATCCAGAATGGCACATCGACGATGCGGCCGCCGCCGGAGTGTCAGTGGTGATCTACGCCAACCAGGGCCTACGGGCGACAGTGTCATCCCTCCGGTCGACTTTCCGTTCCATATTCGAGAACGGAGAAACCACGGCACTGGAGAGCAGTATCGCACCTGTGAGTGACATCTTCGCCCTCCAGCGGCTCGCGGATTGGCAAAAACTGGATGTCTGAACGACTAACGGTGTCATCGGCAGGGTCACACTCGGACATGTCAGCTCGTACACGACTTAGTCCTCCTCTATCCGGCCCGCAGTCGGCCCCCATGCCGATCGATGTGATCGGGCAATTCTGGGAGGTCGTGAGCGGCCACGGAGATCGGCCGGCGGTCGTGACAAGGCAAGGCGTCACTACATACTCGCAACTCGGCGAACAAGTCGCAGCATTGTCTGGCGTTCTCGGCGATGCCGGGGCGACCGCGTCCGACGTTGTTGCCGTCGAACAGTCGGCGCGAGCGGAAGCGATTTCCGCTGTGCTAGCGGTGCTTCATTTGGGTGCAACGGTCGTTTTGGTGGACCCTACTGTGACTGCTCGCCGCATCGATGCGGTATTCGCGGTGACGCGTCCGTGGGGGACAATTGCTGCCTCTGACGAGGGATGGACAGTCAGGACCGGTGCCGATGCGCAAGACCGTGTTCATGAGGTCAGTTCGGCCAGCGTTGTTGTCCGCTCGGTGCCGCCAAACACGACCTCGCAGGTGGCGTACGTCAGTTTCACCTCGGGTAGTTCGGGAGAACCGAAAGCAATCCAGGGGAGTCGCTCAGGGTTGTCGCATTTCCTCGCATGGCAACGGGAACAGTTCGGGATCGGACCAGGTGATCGATTCGCTCAACTCACCAGTTGGGCATTCGATGTAGCCTGGAGAGATGTGTTGACGCCATTGGTGGGCGGTGCTGCCGTCCACCTTCCAGCGTCGAGATCACTGACCTCGCAACGGGTACATGAGTTCCTGCATAGTGAGGACATAACAGTTCTGCACACCGTTCCTTCACTTGCTCGCCGGTGGCTCGACAAAAATACCTCGACGGACCCGTTGCCGCATCTGCGTCTGACATTCTTCGCCGGCGAAGTTCTCGATGCAGAGATCGCTGCCCGTTGGCGTACCCGGTGGGCCCCTGATTCCGACATCATCAATTTGTACGGGCCGTCGGAGACAACGCTGGCCAAAATGTGGTACCGAGTTCCGCCCGAATCACACTCGGGAGCAATACCAGTCGGCTCCCCCTTACCCGGAACCGAAGTAGCCCTCACCGCCGAATCGGAGGTGGTCATCCGAACCCCCTTCCGCTCGGTCGGCTACCTCGGACGCGACGACACATTCGGGCGCAACCCCTACACCGACGATCCGGACGACCTGCTCTACTGGACCGGGGACCTCGGTCACTTCGATGGTGACGGTCTACTGCATCTACATGGACGACGCGACGACCAAGTCAAGATCAACGGTGTGCGTGTGCACCTCAAAGACGTCGAACGCGAACTCGAACACATCGACTGCGTCGATCATGCCGGTGTGATCGCAGTACGCACTACCCAAGGCTTGCTGCAACTGGTGGCCGTCGTTCGTACCAACACTGCGACCCCGGCATCGGCAATCAAGGCGTACTTGAGTGCCCGAGTAGACCCCGCCGCCGTACCGACGGTGATCCACCTGGCAGATGAGCTCCCCTTGCTGCCGACCGGAAAACTCGACCGAGCCTCGTTGCGGACTCAGCACGAAGAACACCTACGCAGCGCTCCGACCGATACACAACGCTCCAATTCGACACATCCGACACCGCCGGCCGACTTTCTGGACCGAAACGAGACAACGGTGGCGGAGATATGCGCACGAGTACTGGACGCCGAGTCGATCGGGCGCGAAGAGGATTTGTTCGACCATGGTCTGGACTCGTTGGACGCGCTCGAGATTGCATCGCTCCTACAAGATCGTTTCGGTGCCGTGGTCCCGATGGGAACAGTGCTCGAGCACCGTTCCGTCCGAGCCATCGCAGAGCAGCTCGCCGGTGCAGAATCACGACTCGCCGGTGCAGAGATACGAACGGTCGTGGACACAGATGCCGCGCGCACAGCTTTGACTGCCTCTTGGAACCATCGTCACCGTCTGCGGCAAAGCGCCCACGAAGCGCGACGGGGGGTGTTCAATCCGCATCATTCGGTCCGCGCTTTCGAGATGGTGGGCCGGGTGGATCTCGCCGCCCTGGACCGCGCTTGGCAGGACTTACAAGTCCGGCACCCTGTGCTGCGCAGCGCTTTCCCTGATTGGGACACCTGGATACCCGGACACGCTCCAGCAACTGTCATCGAGCACCTCGCAACTCGCCGCATCGACCGCGACGCTGCAGTGCACGGCGTCGCGGTCGAGCCGTTCGATGTCGTGCAAGGCCCTTTGGCTCGACTGGTCGTCATCGACATCGTTGACGACCCAGGCCGATGGGTCCTCGCATTGGTTGTCGATCATCTGGTCACCGACGGCTGGTCCGCGTCGGTGCTTCTCCGCGACTTGGGTGCGTTGTACCGCAGGGTCGGCAGTCCTGAGGACGCGGTCTTACCGCCTGTCGAACGCGACTTCGTCGACGTCGTCGTTCGTGAGAATGATTTTCTTGAAAGTTCGGATGGGCAGCGTTTACGCCGACGTATCGCTACCGAATGGGACTGGCCGGTTGAGCCGATACCCAGTCTTCGGTGGCCTGTGGGCAAGCGGATAGATCGGCATGAGAACAGCAACTGGCTCCATCGGATCGTTCCGCCTTCGGTCTACCAGGACCTCGCCCCGCTGGCTTCGTCGCTCCGAATGACAAAACTGAATATTGTTCTGGCTGCCACACATTCGGCGCTGTCTGTTCTGTCCGGGCAGTCGCAGGTCGCGACCACCGTGACGGTCGCCAACCGCGGGCACCCGTCGGTGCGGGAGAGTGTGGGATGGTTCGCGAGCAAGGTCGTCGTCGACAGCTACCCGCTCGTCGATGACGCGCGTGGGTATCTCGAGAGTGTCCGTAACTCACTTGTCAGGGCGATCGACACGAGCCGGGTGCCCTGGCCGGCTCAGATTTTCGACCACGCTGCCGAGGCGTTCGGGCACCAGGCACAGGAGCCGTTCCTGTCTTTCAACGCCACACCCCTCGGCGCCGAACGTGGTACAGACCCCAACCTTTTTCCTGGGGTGTTGCTGAGCGCTCTTCCAGTGCGGGTGGGGTGGCAGGACGCTGCACTGGCCACACAATGGCGGGAACTGGACGACGGCGGGCTCGCAATGTCTGTGAACTACAAGACCGATCTGTACTCATCGTGCGACATCGACGTGTGGTGGCAGACGGTAGCGGCCGAAATCGACCGATTCGCAGCGCTCGCGACCACCACTTCCTCAATGCAGGTCCAGACGTCGGCGGTACCGCGATGAGCACCGAGAGAACACACTCGACGATACAGGCTGACCCTGCGCCCTGGGAGATTCCGGCCGGACTTCGCTACGCCATCGGGACCGGAGTTTTCCTGCTCTCCTTGAACTCGTCAATGATCGCGGTCGCGATCCCGGAAATCAGAGACCATCTGGGTGGTTCCGCCTCCGGCTTGGCCTGGTTGATTTCAGGGCTGTATGTCGCGGCGGCTGTGGGGGCGCCCACCGCGGGACGGTTGGTCGATTTGTACGGCCCACGCGGGGTGTATCTGGGCGGATTGGCACTGCTGTTGGCAGGATCGCTGGCCGGGTCGTTCTCACCCGACATCACCGCTCTGACGATCAGCCGCGTCGTGATCGGACTCGGCGGTGCTGCACAGTACCCGGCGGCGATCGCCATAGTGCGTGCCTACACCTCTACGCAGAGCCGGTCAATGACCAAAGCGCTTGCGACACTGTCGATGGCAGGCCAGACCGCCGTAGCGTTTGGGCCGCCGCTGGGGGGGCTCTTGGTCAGCGGGTTCGGTTGGCGCGCGCTGTTTGTGGTCAATGTTCCTCTGGCGGCAGCGGCATGGTTGTGGGTTCGACGCACCGCACCGGCCGACAGCACCGACGACGCAGACCGCACAAGACCACAATGGTCGACGGTAATCCGGGCCATCGATCTACCAGGGTTGGCGACATTCGTCGGTGCGACGGTATCGCTGATGGTTCTGCTTTTGTCCGTCGGGCGCACGGTCGAGGCATCGACAGCGATCTGGCTGGGTGTGTCGACGGGCGCATTCGTCGTGGCCCACATCGTCTGGGAGTGGCGCAGCACCTCGCCGTTCATCGACGTACGTCTACTAGTGCGCAACACTGGATTAAGCGTGACCTATGTACGCACCACGGTGACTTACACTGCGTTCTATCTGGTGCTCTACGGACTGCCCGTGTGGCTGCAAACCGGTTACGGTCTCAGCGCAATCGCTACCGGAGCGGTAGTGTTTCCTGTCGCCGCGGTGGGCTTCGTCAGCACTGCACTCGGATCGCGGCTGATCAAACGAGCAGGAACATTGAGCAGCCTCACAGTGGGAAATGCAGCGATGACGATCGTCGGATTGCTGCTGTGGTTCGTTGTCGATGCCGATTCGGCCGTGTGGTTCCTCGTAGTCATCGCCGCCCTCCTTGGGCTTCCCAACGGATTCAACAGCATCGGCAATCAACAGTCGATGTTCGACAGCGCCGACCACGACCACATCGGGACCGCATCGGGAATCTATCGAACCTGTCAGTACATCGCGGCAGCGCTCGCCTCGGTGATACTCGAGCTTTTCCTGCGGCACAATACCGCTGTCACCGTTATCGGGGCGATAGGAGCAGCCGTCTTCGTGTGCGGCGCCGTGTTGCTGCTCACTGCTCTACCCGCCGATCGTTTCGTCACCCGCCGCCACCGAGACAAACCGTCCACGGCCTGAAAAATTGGTCGAGGCAACGACTTCGCACCCAAAGATAGGGATCTGATGTCCAATTCAGATACACGTCGATTGGTTCTGCTCAACCCTGGTCCGGTCAATGTCCACGACGATGTCCGAGCCGCTATCGCGGCACCGGACAGTTGCCATCGCGAACCGGAGGCCGCAGCCTTGATCGACCGCGTGCGAGCCAAGGCAACCACCGTGGCAGGCGGAGACGATTCGTTCACCTCCGTGGTACTGGCCGGATCAGGTACCGCAGCTCTGGAAGCGGTGTTCTCTTCCGTGGTCCCGGCAAACGGGCGCATCCTGATCCTCGACAACGGGCATTACGCCGATCGAATAACTCGAATCGTCGATCTGCATCGAATTCCGTACCAGCGGCTGGAATTCGGATGGACTCACGCCATAGACCTCGCCGAGGTCGATCGCGTGTTGGCCGATGACCCCTCACTGACACATGTGGCCCTGGTACATCACGAGACCAGCACAGGTCAACTCAACCCTTTGCGCGAGGTGGGCGAAATCGTTGCCCGGCACCGACGTTCGCTGGCGGTCGATGCCATCAGCAGCCTGGGGTCGGAAAAGGTCGATGTGTACGCCGACCACATCGACTGGTTGGTCTCGACAGCGAACAAAAATCTCGAAGCACTACCGGGTTCGAGCATCGTCACCGCGCGGCACAGCAGCTTCACCGCCCTCGCCGATGTTGCGCCACACACGTTCTACCTGGACCTGCACGCACACTACCGCGCGCAAGAACACGAACACGCGCCGCTGTTCACCCCCGCACTGCAGGTCCTCGCCTCACTGGACGCGGCGTTGGACAGAACCCTCGACGAAGGAGTCCAGGCGCGAGGAAAACGCTATGCGGCACTGGCCCAACGCATCCGAGAGGGACTGCGTGAGCGCGGAGCAACGTTCCTGCTCGACCCGGAGCACCAGGCAAACTCGGTCACCAATGTCTACCTCCCCAGTGGAATTTCGTACCTTCAGCTGCACGATGCCTTGAAAGAACGCGGTTACGTCATCTACTCCACCCAAGCGCAACTCGACGGTCTCTTCCGAGTAGCCAACATGGGTCAGCTCACCGACAACGACATCACCGGGTTCCTCCACGCATACGACGACGCCCTCACGGCGCTGTCACAGCAGCTCGATGTGGAGGTCGGTGCATGAACGCGCAGACATCGACATTGGCGATCGTCGGCGGCGGACCCAGCAGCACGTACGTCCTGGACCGCTTGGCAGCGACGGTCGGAGCCGAAACCGGACCGATCCAGCTGCATATCCACATCTTCGACAAGTCCGGGCAGTTCGGCGCAGGCCAGGTCCACAGCCCCGACCAACCGACCACCAGCTTCCTCAATCGCATCGTCGGTCAAGTAGCTTTCGCCGCCGATGAATCGGTCGAGGACGCAGGCCCATTACTGAGCCCCGCGGACAGGCCGACACTCTTGGATTGGTGCCGAAACAAATTCGACGAGACCGGTGATCCGGTCTACGACCTGCAAGCCGAGGGCTGGCCGAAACGCTACATCCACGGCGAAGCACTGCGTGAGCGATTCGATCGCTACGTCGCTCTCCTGCGCGAGCACCCCGGTGTCGAAGTCGAACTACACCACGGTGAAGTGATCGACCTCGTCGACAACGACCGCACGCTCGGCGTGGTGACCGCCGACGGTGGCGACACAGTCGAGGCGAACCACGTTCTGATGATCACCGGTCATTCCTCCAACGACCCACTTCACTACCCGAGCCGCCGGCAGTGGACCAGTTTCGCAGCCAAACACCGGGCTGTCTTCGTCCCCTCCGCATACCCCCTCGACGCGGCATTCGGCGCGGGGGTGATCGACACGTCCAGCGTCGTCGGATGCCTGGGAATGGGGTTGACCAGCATCGACATCATCCTGCATCTGACAGAAGGCCGCGGGGGGCGATTCGAGCGCCCTCCAGATGCTGAACTGGTATACCACCCGTCCGGGCAGGAGCCGAAGTCGATCGCGGTATTCAGTCGATCAGGGTTGTTCACTTTCGCCAGACCGTACAACGCAAAAGAGCAGGACCTGGGGCGGCTCGAACACCGAGGGGTCTTTCTGACCGAAGACGCCGTAGCCCAGCTGCGACGCGTGGTCGGTGTTCCGAATCGACTCGGCACCAGAACAGCGCTGCAGCTCGACTTTCGCAAGCAGGTTCTTCCCCTGGTCGTCCTCGAAATGGCACACCTGTATTACCGAACTTTGTACGGCGAGAACTTCGGCGAGTATCTCGCGCAGGTGGCCGAAGGGGAGTATCGGGCGTTCCTGGCCGACGGCGGCGCCGGGGCGAGCTCCGACGAGGCCATCACCAGAGTTCTCGGCCCGCTCGAACGTGCCGTCGATGACGCAGCAACCCGCATCGACGAAGTACTCACCGGCGCAAGCACGCTCGGCGCTCTGTCCGATGTGTCATGGGACGCACGCGCGGGTCTGAACCGCTACCTCGAGGTCGTCTTCGGGCCAAGCCGTGCGCAGAAGTTGACAGCCGCAATCGACACGGACGCCTTCGCTGCCGACGTCGCACGCGCCGAATCACCGTATCGACACCCGACCCGCGCTTCGGACAACCGGTTCTCCTGGGAGAAGGCCATCGAGCCGTTGCCGCGCACCAGGTACTCATCAGGTCGCCACTATCGCGATGCGTTGCTCAATTTCATTGACATCGATCATCGCTGGGCTGCCCAGAACAACCTCGACAACCCAGCCAAAGCCGCTGCCGACGGGGTATGGCGCGATCTCCGAGACGTGCTCGCCTTTGTTCTGGACTTCGGCGGCCTGCAGGCGGACTCGCACCGGGATTTTCTCGATGTGTTCATGCGACACCACAATCGCCTCTGCAATGGAGCCGCGCTGGAAGTGATGGAAAAGGTGCGTGTACTGATCGAGCAGGGCATCGTCGATGTCTCGGCCGGCCCCGATGCCTACGTACGCACAGACGAGGAGACCGGGCACTTTCACGTGGTCGGCCCGTTGACCGGAACGGACACGGAGATCGATGTTCTCGTCGACTCCCGTGTCCATCCGTTCGCAGCCGAACACGACATCCTCCCGCTTTACCCGAACCTGCTCCGCCGCGGACTCGTCCGCACCTGGACCAACCCCGGCCTGCAGGGACATTCAGATTTCGCACCCGGCGGTCTGGACCTGACCGAAGACTTCCATCCCGTCCGTGCCGACGGGGCACCCGATCGACGTCTGACTCTGCTCGGACCACCCAGCGAGGGCGTGATGTTCTTCCAACTCGGAGCGCTGCGCCCCAACCAGAACCACCACGTCATGCAGGACGTACTGCGGTGGCTCCGCGAATTCTGGTCCTCGGCTCGCCGCGCCGCCGCACACCAATTGGTCTGACACATGCGCCGCGCGGCAATCGAACCCGCCACTGCAGCAGTCGAACCCAGCGCTGAAGTATCAATCCGACCATTGTCGACACACAGGAGTCCACATGGCACCGACCCCTCCCAACCAACCCGGTGATAGCTCGCTGACTGGTGACGCCACCCTGCAGCTCCCAGAATTCGACACGCCACCACAACACCCACTGCAGCTCCTGCAACAGTGGTCCGCCAGCGCTGCCGAACGGCATGTCCGCGAACCCAGTTCGGCGGTACTGGCTACAGCGTCGGACACAATCTCCACACGAGTGGTGTCAGTGAAGGACATCACCTCCGAGGGCATCGTTTTCACCAGTTTCGCGGACAGTCGCAAAGGCCGTGATCTCGATGTGCGTCCATTCGGCGCAGTAAATTTCTACTGGCGCGAGACTTTGCAGCAAGTGAACCTCTCGGGCCCGATCGACGATGCTGGTGACGAGACCTCGGATCGGTTGTTCGCCGAGCGGCCGCGCCAAGCCCAGGCCACCACGGCAGTGTCCCACCAAAGTCACCGCCTCGACGACGAGAACCACCTGCGAGCGCAAGCCCATGAGCTGCTCGCCAGCACCGACGAGATACCCCGGCCCGAGCGATGGCGAGCGTTCGTGTTGCGTCCGGTCAGCATCGAGTTTTGGTACGGAAGCCCCGACCGTCTTCATCGACGTCTGGTCTACGAGCGCCCCGTACCTACAGCCGACTGGAGCCACCGGCGACTACAACCCTGACCGGATCGATCCGGACACGAGGAGCACCTGACACCCATGGCCGAACAGCAACGAACACGAGTGCTCGTGGTCGATCCCATTGCCCCCAGCGCACTCGAACAGCTCGGGCGCGCATACGACGTGAGCGTCAGCATCCGACCAGAACCGGACAAACTCATGGCCCTCGTATTCGATACGGACGCGATCGTTATGCGCAGCGGAGTCGAACTCACTGCCGACACCATCGAACGCGCACCCAAGCTACGGGTCATCGCCCGTGCCGGTGCTGGCACGGACAACATCGACCTCGATGCCTGCAGACGAGCCGACATCTGCGTGTTCAATATCCCCGGAGCATCCGCGAACGCTGTAGCCGAACTGGCTCTCGGTCTGGTGCTCGCACTGACCCGCAACATAGCCCGTAGCGACCGACACATCAGAACCGGATTCTGGGACAAACAGGGCTCCGTCGGCCCGGAGCTGGCTTCTCGATCCGTCGGCATCATCGGACTCGGACGCATCGGAACACGGTTGGCCGACATCTTCACCGCACTGGGCGCACTCGTGCTCGGCTCCCTCGAACATCCGACACGGGAACGAGACAGCCAGCTCGCTGCGCGCGGAGTCACCCGCGTGTCGACGGACGAACTGCTGCACCGATCGGACTTCGTGTTCGTGACCGTTCCGCTGACCCCGTGCACACACCACCTCATCGGAGCCCCTGAACTGCGCGCGATGCCCAAGCACGCATACCTGATCAATGTCTCGCGAGGAGGAGTGATCGATGAACATGCTCTCGAACGCGCCCTACGGTCCGGCTCTATCGCCGGCGCAGCACTCGACGTGCACAACCGCGAGTGGGGAACGCCGCCACTGGCAGAACTCGACAACGTCGTGCTGACTCCGCATATCGGCGCAGGCACCGTCGACGCGCAACGCAGAGTGGGCACCATCCTCATCGAGCGCCTCGCAGAGGCGCTTTCGGGCCGCCCCGTCGACAACCGAATCGTCTAACATGACGCCGCACACCTACTACATGAACGCCGCCGTCCTGACCGAAACAGGCCACATACAGCACCGACGAATACCTCGCCCCCAACCCCGATCGGACGAGCTGCTGGTTCGAGTCGAAGCCAGTGGAATCTGCGGATCTGACCTCGCGGCGTTTCGCGGCACGCACCCCTACAAGAGCGCGCCCGCGGTCCTAGGACACGAATTCTCGGGCACGATCATCGACAGCGGCACTGCGGTCACGCGGTTTTCACACGGAGATCTCGTCTGCTCAGCCGCCTTCGCTCACTGTGGCCGATGCGGCGACTGCGCCGACGGAGCGACGAATCTGTGCCGCAACAAACTCAACCTCAGCCACCTCGACTGGACCGGCTCCTTCGCCGAATACGTGATGTTGCGCGAATCCATGACGTATCGCCTACCGGAAGGACTCGACCCGGCAGCGGGCGCCTTGGTCGAGCCGCTGTCGATCGGTCGCCATGCGATCGCACTCGCGCAGAACCGCGGAAGCGTCGCCATTCTCGGTTCGGGAACTATCGGGCTGGCTTGCTCGATCGCCGCCCGCCAGCACGACCTGGGACCCGTGGCGTGCGTCGATCTCGGATCCGACAAAGGTTCGCTGGCAACAGCTGCGGGCGCGCATCACTACATCGACGCCTCCCGTTCGGACCCGGTCGCCGCCGTCACCGCAGCCTTGGCGGGCGCGGCCGATGTCGTCGTGATCGCCAGCGGCTACCGCGGGGTGTTCGAGCATGCAGCGCACATAGTGCGCCCAGGCGGTGAGGTCATCGTGGTCAGCTACTTCGCCGGCGCCACACCGGTAGAGGTCAATGCGTTCGTCGGCAAGGAAGCCACCATTCGCTGCTCCGCGCTGTCGACTGCCGCCGACTTCCGCGCCGTTATCGGTTGGCTCGAACAGGGAATGGACCCCACCGCACTGATCACGCATCGATTCGCCCTCGATGAGGCGGATCGAGCATTCTCGCTCATGCACGATGATGCCACTCAGACAGGAAAAATCATGCTGCACATAGCAACCGGAAATCCTCAGTCAGACGGGACGAAGCAATGAGCAGTCCAAACAGCAAACTCCGGGTCGCTGTGGTCGGCGGAAGTGGCTACGCAGGGGGAGAGGCATGTCGGCTACTGAGCAACCACCCAGCTGTAGGCGAGGTAGTCCCGACCTCGCGCGGCGACGACGACTTCGACCGCGCGCATCCCAACCTCCTTGGAAGCGGACTCTCGTTCAAACACACGGACTCCGTCCTGGAAGATCCGAGCAAGTTCCATGCCGCACTGCTGTGCACTCCGACCGGGGAAGCGATGCGCATCGCCCCGGCACTACTGGCAGCCGGCCTCACGGTCGTCGATCTCAGTGCCGACTTCCGCTTCGACAATCCAGGTTCGTTCCGATCCGCCCACGGAAAAGAACACACTGCCACACAGTTACTCGCCGACGCGGTCTACGGAGCAACGGAACTGAACAGACACTCCCTCGACAGTGCCCGCCTGATCGCCAATCCTGGGTGCTACGCCATCACCGCACTGCTTGCGTTGGCCCCACTCATCGACTCACCCTGGGTGGACACCGCCGCCCTGATACACATCGCCGCAGTCAACGGGACAACCGGCGCGGGCATCACCCCCAGGCCGGAGACCTCGCATGCCGAGGTCTTCGGTTCGATGCTCCCGTACAACCTCAGCGGCCACCGGCACGCACCGGAGATCGAAGATCAGCTCAGCCGAATCGCAGGGACACCGATCACCGTCGACCTCGCCACCGCACACGGCAACTACGCACGTGGCATCTTCATCCAAGCCAGCGTATCGCTACGCGCCGATATCCGAACCGACGTCACCCGAGAGGACATTCTCGGGATCTACACCCGCCGCTACGGACGCGACGGAGACGGAGACTTCTTCGTACGCATTAACGAACACAACGCTGTCGGCGGACTCACTGACAAAGACTATCGACGCTATCCCAGTCTGGCATCGGTCGTGGGGTCCAATTTCTGCCACATAGGTCTGGACTACGACCCCAGAATCGGGGTAGTACGCGTGGTCGGGGTCAGTGACAACCTCGTCAAAGGTGCAGCCGGCTCCGCCATCCAAAACCTGAACGTCGCGCTCGGACTGGACGAAACCACCGGACTACGGACTTACGGCCTATGACCCGACAAACCGAAGCGACATCGAATACAGCGACACCCGAAGGTCCGCTCGATGGGGTGCCCCTGCTGCGTGAGCACCCAGTCGAGCCGGGGCAGCGATGGATCTACAGCGCAGGGTTCAATGTCGGACCAGCATTGACCGCCACTTCGCGGATCGACACCGAGCTCAAGGACCTGCGTCGTCTCTCCGATCACGGCGCACGTGTCGCGATACTGAGCCACCAGGGAAGCCACCGTGACGACTCCGCTCGACATCTGGACTACATTTCCGACTACCTTACCCGAGCCCTCGACCGGGCGGTGTCCTACTTTCCCGACAACGCCTCCCATGCAGCCCGCGACCGTGCGGAACGAATGACCGACGGTGAGATCGTGGTCTTCGGCAACACCCGATTCCACCGCGGAGAAGAACAGAACACACCCGAGCTGGCGGCGAAATTTGCGCACCTGGGTGACTACGTCGCGCTGAGCGGGTTCTCCAAAGCCCATCGGGCACATGCATCGAATGTCGGTGTGCTCGACCACCGACCCGGTTGGGCGACTACCGCGCTCGTCTCGGACATCGACTTCCTGACTCCGTGGATAATCGGAGCGGACGCGCGGCCCGGATCAGCAGTCGTGCTTGGCGGCACCAAACCCGAAAAAACCTTGACCGGTCTTGCACACCTGATGGGACGATGTGACGTCCTCGTTCCGGGCGGAGTGGTACTCAACACGCTGCTCCAGGCATCCGGGTACGACATCGGCAAATCCGATCTCGGCTCGCAAGCTGGTGCCTGCGCGGCCGCCGCTCGACGTGCACTGGCTGCACCGGGTCGTACCCGACTACACCTACCGAAGACGGTGTACATCGCCCCTGTCGCCTCGCTGCGCACAGAACCTGCGCGGCCCGTGGCCATCACAGATGGTGTGCCTGCCGATCACGCGATCGTCGACTTCGATGTCGAACCCTGGGCCCTGCAAGGTGTGCAGCAGGCCACCAGCGTGCTCGTAGCAGGTCCCCCGGCGTACACAGCCGCAGGACACACCACCGCTACCTCAGCCATCGCAGAGGTGCTACCCACACACGCACTGCTACTGGGCGGCGACACCGTTCTGGAATTACCCTGGGAGGGTGCAACATCGACCGGAGGTGGATCGGCCTTGCAGCTGATCACCGAAGGCACGAACACCGTCCTCGACCCCCTCCGGCGATCACACCGCCGTCAGACGATCACCACACCAGGACTGTCATGACTTTCGATCTGCACATTCCCACCCGCATCGTATTCGGCGCCGGAACTGTCAACCGCACCGGAGAGCTGACCGGTGAAAGCGGCTCACACGCACTCGTCGTCACCGGACGCAGAGCAGCACGAGCACACGGTCACCTTCAACGTGTCCTCGATTCATTGCAGGTATCGGGCATCCACAGCACCGTCTACGACGAGGTATCACCGAACCCACGATCAGACGAAATCGACGCGGCCGCCGCAATCACGAAAGCACGAGATATCGACGTCGTGATCGGATTGGGAGGCGGCAGCGCCATCGACGCAGCCAAAGCAATCGCAGTAACGCACAGCTACGACAGCACCGTTCGAGACCTGATCGGACACACCCTCGACACCACAACATCAGCGCTGCCGATCATTGCTGTCCCCACCACCGCAGGAAGTGGCTCCGAGGTGACCAAAGGTGCAATCATCACCGACACCACCCGAAACTTTCGCGCCGGCATCCGCGGTGCGGCAGTAACCCCACGTACCGCCATCATCGACTCGGACCTACTCGCAACGGTCCCTCCCACCGTTCTCGCGGACACAGCCTTCGACTCACTTGCCCATGCAATCGAAGGGGCCGTCGCTCGGCGCTCCACGCCCGTAAGCCGAACCATCTCCACACACGCAATCAGCTTGATCACCGAAAACCTGCCTCCCGTGCTCGAAGGCAACCGCGACCCGAAGCATCTCGACGCCCTCGCCCTCGCATCGGTACTGGGAGGGATCAACGTCGCCACCGTCAGCACCTGCCTACCGCACCGTCTGCAACAAGCATTGGGAGCGCTTCCACAGCTGAATATTTCACACGGCCGAGGGCTGGCCGCGCTGTATCCGGCCTGGCTCGAACATACCGAACCATCAGCGATGCACTTCTCCGCCATCGCACACGTATTGGACAACGACACCGTCTACGAGGGAATCAAGAAATTCACGAAGCAAACGGGCACCGCAACGCGACTGAGAGACTGGGGAATCGACCACTGCGACCTGCCGACAGTGGTCAACGCCGTCACCGGAAATCTGGACAACGACCCCGCGATCGACATCGACGCAACGTACATACACTCCATTTACGCCCGGTCGCTGTAGATGTACTCACCTGTGGTGCGTGATCGGCGATAACGCACCCGGACCGGCTGGCAATTCAGCACAAAATATATTGTCGGACAGATTATTTCGAGATTCAGGATAACCCGGATGGATGTGTCCGAGAAAGGTGTCAGCAGGTAGCGGTGGTGTTGGCGCTGCGCATGCACGCGAGGGACCTCGATCTCCACTCGCCCGATCTCGGTGAGCACGGTCTTTGATCGGGTGCCGTTCCGGGAATTGCCGCTGCCGCGACCGGCAGCATCGTGTCTCTCGTAGCCAAGGTGTCGGTCATCTCCGCATTCAATGCGGTTTCGAGGACGTTCTTGGTGAGCTGATTGAGCAACCCATTCGGGTCCATCAACTCCACGCCCTGCTCCTTGGCCTGAGCCAGGAGCTGCTCGGCCAACTGCTTCTGATCCACCTCGTCCCAACCAGACACCGTCGCAGCTGGGGTTCACCCCGTTTGCCGGACACCGGTTAAGCGGCTTGTACGGCCGCCTGGTCAATCATGTTGCGTTCGAACGCTACCGGACTGGTGTTGCCCAGCGCGCTGTGACGCCTCCTACGGTTGTAGACCTGATCAATCCACCGTGACACCCCAACGATGGCCTGCAAGTGCGTGTCGAACTCGTAGCGGTCGAAGTACTCGGTCTTCAACGTCGACCAGAAACTCTCCTGCTGGGCGTTGTCCCAGCACACCCCGGTCCGGCCCACCGAGAGCCGCGCGTTGAACTCAGCGGCCACCTCAGCCATCTGCGCCGACGTGTACTGGCACCCACGATCAGCATGAAAAATCACCCGCTCCGTCGGCCCGGTATCCGACTCCCGAAACATCATCGCATTCCGGAAAGCGGTCTCCACAACATCAGTGTGCAGACTATCAGAAAAAGCATAGCCGATCACCCGACGCGAACAACCATCACGCACAGCACACAAATACAGCCACCCATCCGATTTCGTGCGTAGATACGTGATATCCGAGGTCCACACCATATTCAACACGCCCCGATCGAATCGGCGACCCACCAGGTCCGGAATCGTATGTGGATGAGGATCGGCAATCGTCGTCACCGGCACCCACGAACGAGGACTGATTCCCTCAATACCGTTGGCACGCATCAGTTTAGCAACCGTCTTCTGCGACACCACCTCTCCCGCATCCCGCAGATCAGCAGTGATCCGCGGCGCGCCGTACACCCGATCAGACTCATCATGAAACGACACGATCTTCTCCGTCAGCTCCCGACGACGCTCCTGACGGGCACTCGGCCCAGAACCCTGGCGTTCCCGCCATTCATAAAACCCAGAACGCGAGACACCCAACAACTCAGCCGCCCGCGTGATCGGAAAACTAGCCTTCTCCGCTTCGATTACTTCGTACGCTTGTTCTGCGACGAATTCTCGGCGGCGAAGAAGGCTGCCGCTTTTTTTAGAAACTCCCGATCCATCCGCAACTCAGCCACCTCACGACGCAACCGCTCCAACTCGGCACGCTCATCGGCATCAACCGCCGGCGGCGGATCATCCATACGTGAACGCTCCATAGCCACCCACCGACCCAGCAACTGCTCACCCACACCGACCTCACGCGCAACCTCCGCGATCGTGCGACCGGTATCAATCACCAAATGCGCAGCCTCACGCCGATACTTCGGCGTGAAACTCCTCCGCTTCGCTCCCATCACCACATCCTCTCTCGCCAGCCTCACACTGGCCATCAGGATGTCCGGCAAACGGGGTCAACCTCACAGCACGAAATTTCGAGGCTAGTATTGGGGTCACTGCGAATGCCCCCGGTGGGAGAGAGGGTGCGGTGAGGGATTGCCCCTCGCCGGCCCTGCCGCCGTATTGGTGGCATCACCCGATGTAGGTTCGCTCGAACGAAATTTCCTGTTTCAGATTTTCTGTTTGTAGGTTGGAGCTCAACTTTTTTCGGGCGACAGGCGTGGACGTCAGATGAATTCGCGCAGGCGTGGCAGGACAGAGATCAATTGCCTGACTTGGCTCATTTTTCGGGATTTGGCGGTTCGCGAGTCAGTGACCTGGGGTGATGGGTTCGGTGGTGGACACTAATCGGTGGGTTCTAGGCTTGCTGGGTGGCGTTTGTGCGGACGGTGAAGACTGCGTCGGGAGCGACGGCGGTGCAGATCGTGCATTCGAATCGGCGTGGGTCACGTCAGATTGAGCACATCGGTTCAGCCCACGATGAGCGGGAGTTGGCGGCGTTGAAAGCGGCCGCGGCCGGCCGACTCGCCGCCGGTCAACTGCACCTGGATCTGGGCATCACCGCTGCCGATGGCGCCGGACCACTGCCGATCACCAGTGCTCGGATGGCAGTGCTCTGGGAGTGCCTGAACGACGTGTACATCGAACTCGGATTCGGTGCAGCGACTAACGGCGACAGCGTGTTTCGCGATCTAGTCCTCGCCAGAATCATTGAACCGACGAGCAAACTCGACTCGCTGCGCGTGTTGGAGGAAGTCGGGGTCGCGGCTTCCTCGTATGCGACGGTCAAGCGTCGACTGCAAACCTATGCGAACGCCGGGTGGCGCAAGGCCCTGGCCGCGGTGTGCGCCGCGCATGCCGGCCTGGGCCCGACCACCTTGGTGCTCTACGACGTCACCACGCTGTACTTCGAGACTGACAAGGCCGACGGATTCCGCGAACCTGGATTCTCCAAGGAACGCCGCCTCGAGCCACAGATCACCGTCGGCCTGTTAACTGATGCGACCGGATTTCCGTTGATGGTCGAGGCGTTCGAGGGCAACAAGGCCGAAACGCTGACGATGATGCCGACGCTGACTGCGTTCATGAAGGCCCATCAGCTCACCGACGTCACCGTGGTCGCCGATGCCGGGATGATCTCCGCAGCGAACAAGAAGGCCATCGAAGACGCCGGGCTCTCGTTCATCCTCGGCGACAAAGTCCCGACCATTCCCTACCAGATCAGCAAGTGGCACAAGAACAATCCTGGTTCGATCCCGCCGGATCGGTTGGTGTTGACCCAGCGGTCACCGGCCAACGCCAAAACCAGCTACCGCCGCGATCAGGTCGTCTACTTCCAGTACAGCGCCGACCGGGCCCGCCGCAGTCTGCGCGGAATCAACGAGCAGGTCGACAAAGCCGAGAAGGCCGTCGCCGGGAATATTCCGGTCAAACGCAACCGGTTCGTCACGCTCAAAGGTGCCGACAAGAGCGTGAATCGTCAGCTCGAGACCAAGGCCCGAACCTTGGCTGGGTGGAAGGCCTACGCCACCAATATCGATTCTCCGACACCGCAATTCGTGATCGGTGCCTACCACCAGCTGTGGCGGATCGAGAAGAGTTTCCGCATGTCCAAATCCGATCTCGCTGCCCGGCCGATCTTCCACCACACCGAAGACTCCATCCGGGCGCACCTGACGATCGTGTTCGCCGCCCTCGCGATCACCCGTGTCATTGAAGCCCGCACCGAATGGTCTATCAAGAAGTTCGTGACCACCGCTCGCCGTTACCGGACAATCACCATCCAAGCTGGGCCACAAACCATCACCGCTGCCGACCCGCTACCCAACGACCTTTACCAAGCCCTCAACGCGATCCGGGGTGGACACTAAATTGAGCCAAGTCAGGTCACTGACTGGACCGCGGCGCATTTCGGGACACGCGGTCTGGTGAAGGTCACCGGCACCATCGACGGCAGCCCGTTCGAGAGCTCGTTCATGGCGCTCGGCGACGGCCGGCACAAGCTCCCGATCACGGTGGCATTTCTGTCGCAGATCGGGAAAGGGATCGGCGATGAGGTGGAGGTGTCGTTGACGCAGCGTCGATGAATCGGCGCCTACAGCATGTGTACCTTCCGATAGATGCGGGCCGCCGCGGGAGTGAGTAGGCCTACTTCGTCAAGAAATTGCATCAGGTGAGCGCAGCCGCTGCGGACCATCGATTGGAAATGATGATTCGCACGCATCTCGGCGACCGCCCGGTGGTAGTCCAGGCCCGCGTCGGCGTAGGCGCGAGGTCGCACGAGGCTCAACACGATGTACGACGACGCGAGGGCGACGTTCAGCGCGCTCCACTGCCTGCGCAGCCACCCGACTCCCTGCATCCGCTGCCTGACCTCCTCGCGCGCGAACCGCATGTGACGGGACTCCTCGAGGACGTGGATCTCGTTCACCGTGCGGATGAAGGGCAGAACGCGCTCGTCGCGCATGCATCCACGCTGGAAGACGTCGAGGATCTCCTCGGCCACCAGAATGCCGGCGTAGGCGACCTCGTTCCTTGCGGTGCTCTTGAACAGTTTCGCGAAACGCCCGAGGCGTGGATGCGGCTGATAGCAGGTGCCGACCATCTTCTTCGTCGCCAGGGCGAACATCAGCGAGTGGCGACATTCGTCGGCGACCTCGGTCATGGCGAACTGGAACTCCGGCCGGTGATAGTCGGCCAGGTACTGATCGCGAAAGACCAACTCTTGTAGCATCATCTCGAACCAGATCCCGATGCTCATGATCGACGCGAACTCGTGCCGGGTCAGCGAGATCCGTTGTTCCTCGGTCATCTCGTTCCAGTAGGCGGTGCCGAACAGTGTCGACCACTCCGGGCTGCAGCCGTACTTCGTCGGATCGAGGGGCGCGTTCCAGTCGATCTCGACCATCGCGTTGCGTGAGGAGCATGCGGCCGATCGCAGCAACCGGTCCGACACCTCGTCGGGGCCGGTGTCGCAGAAACTCTCGACGGCTCCGGTATCTGAGATGTGTTGTTGGTCAGTGCCTACGGACATATATGAGCGTCTCCCAGAAAGTCGTGCGTCGTCGACGATCGAGCGGCTGTCGAGGACGAATGCGGCTACCCGTTTATGACATCACTTAATGTCACGTTCGTCAATGGTCAGGTATAGGGTGGGAGCGGCGCGGCCCAAGGTGTTCGGGTGGGGAAGGTAGACCACTGGGTATACGATGTCGGCTGACCTTCGGCGCGGGATGGTCGTCTGGGCCGAGTTGGATCCCGTTCGGGGACGGGAGCAGTCCGGCAGGCGTCTGGCGCTGGTGATAGCGAGCAATCTGTATCTCGAACAGGCGGATTCGCTGGCGATCATCCTGCCCGCGACGACGACGGACCGGGGCTGGCCGAATCACATCCGCTTGCGCGGACCCGCTTTCACGCCATCTCGTCCGACATTCGCGATGACCCAGCAACCCCGTACGGTCACGCGCGAACGGTTGCATGACGTGATCGGTGTCGTCGACACGGACACCATGGGTGAGGTCGACGTGTGGCTCCGCGATTTCCTCTCGCTCCCGGAACGATGAGTGGCCGTTCTACGACTGCTCCAACACGGCAGCCTCGCTCTCGGTGAGTTGTGCTCGTGAGGTGTCCTTGAGCGCAACGCCGGAGCGACCGAGCTTGCGCGCGCCTTCGACGAGTGCGGCCGCGATTCTTGCGGCAGTGGCGTAGTCGAGCCCGTCGGGTGGATGGATATTGGAGATGCAGTTGCGATCGGCATCGCTGCGGCCGGGGCGAGGGAGGTGAGTGAGGTAGATGCCGAGGCTGTCGGCAACGGACAGGCCCGGTCGTTCGCCGATGATAACGATCAGCGTCTGGACGCCGAGGGCTTCGCCGATGTGATCGCCCAGGGCGACGCGCGCCTGGGTGGCGATGACCGGTGGTGCGAGCGTGAAACGAGTGCGCAGGGCCGTCACGAGTGCCTCGAGCAGCCCACGGCCGTGATCGGTGAGTGCCCTGGGTGAGAGTCCGTCGGCGAGAACGATCGCGATGTCGGCGCCCGTCTCCGGGAGATGGGACACGTCGGCGGGCTGCCGTCCGAGATCGGGGCGACGGAGGTACTCGCTGCGGGAGCCGGCTCGACTCTGCACGTGGAGCGCATCGTCGACGTCGAGGTCTCCGAGTTGGGTTGTCAGGTCGTCGATGTCGAGGGGATCGTGTACGGCATCGCGCGCTGCGGAGTGGGCTGCTTTGAACTCGAGCACCCGCTGCGAGGGCAGCGAATTGCCTGCGCGTCCGAGGCCGATTCGTGCCCGGGTGGTGAGTCGGAGGTCGGCCCACAGGTCGTCGGCGGGCTCTGGTGTGGTGCTCATCGCGCGACAGTCAGCGATCGGAGTGGCGAGCTCGCGACGTCGACGGGGAGGATCCGCCCCTGCGCATCCGCCATGCCGAGTCCGGCGAGCCATTCCTCGAACTCGGGTGCAGGCCGAAGGCCAAGTGTCTGGCGAACATACAGGGCGTCGTGGAACGAGAGGCTCTGGTATCCGAGCATCACGTCGTCGGCTCCGGGAACCGCGATGACGAACGCGGCTCCGGCGACGCCGAGCAGGGTCAGCAAGGTGTCCATGTCGTCTTGGTCGGCCTCGGCATGGTTGGTGTAGCAGACGTCCACGCCCATGGGGAGTCCGAGGATCTTGCCGCAGAAATGATCTTCGAGACCTGCGCGGATGATCTGTTTGCCGTCGTAGAGGTACTCGGGCCCGATGAACCCGACGACGGTGTTGACGAGCAGCGGCTCGAGCACCCGGGCGACCGCGTAAGCGCGGGTCTCGAGGGTCTGTTGGTCGACAGGTTTGCCGCCGGTCCCGATGTGCGCGCCGGCCGACAGAGCGGATCCCTGCCCGGTCTCGAGATACATGACGTTGTCGCCGACCGTGCCGCGCTTCAGGGAGCGGCCGGCCTCGTTGGCCTCGCGCAGGATCGAGATGTCGATTCCGAAGCTGCTGTTCGCGCCCTCGGTGCCGGCGATCGACTGGAACACGAGATCGACCGGCACACCCTTCTCGATGAGCTCGACCGTGGTGGTGACGTGGGAGAGCACGCACGACTGCATCGGGATCTCGAAGCGTTGCCGGATGTCGTCGAGCAGGTAGAGCAGATCCGACGTGGCATGAGGCGAGTCGGTGGCCGGGTTGATGCCGATGACCGCATCGCCACAGCCCATCAGCAGTCCGTCGAGGGTGGCCGCCGCGATGCCTCGTGGATCGTCGGTGAGGTGATTGGGTTGCAAGCGCGTGGTGATCCGACCGGGCAGTCCGATGGTGGTCCGGAACGCTGCGGTCACCGTCGCCGCGGACGCCACGAGGATGAGGTCCTGGTTTCGCATGATCTTCGACGTCGCGGCAACCATCTCCGGGGTCAGACCCGGTGCGACTGCGGCGATCTGAGCAGCGCTGTCCTCCCGCGCGGATACGGCCAGGAGCCAGTCGCGCAGGCCTCCGACCGTCAGATGCGAGATCGCCTGGAACGCCATCCGGTCGTGGGAGTCGATGATGAGCCGGGTCACTTCGTCTGACTCGTACGGCACGACCTGATCGTCGAGAAACGTCGTCAGCGGGAGGTCGGCGAGTTGCCATGCCGCAGCTGCACGTTCGGCGTCGGAGTGTGCCGCGCACCCGGCGAGTTCGTCGCCGGAGCGCAACGGGGTCGCCTTGGCCATGAGGTCGACGAGCCCGTCGAACTCATAGGTGGTTCCCGAGATCGACTGGGTGTATCTCATCGCAGATCCTCCTCGGCCTCGGCCAGTGCTGCGAACTCCTCGTCGGGAGAGTTCGCGACGAGCCGGTGTCGGCTGTACAGAGCGAAGTACAGCATGAAAATCGCGAACACGCCGAGGCAGCAGAGTGCCGCCTCCACGTCGACGAGAAGGTCGCGATCACAGCCACCACGGCGATCACCAGGGGAAACCCGGTGGTCACGACACCGCCCGCGGTCCGGTACGGGCGGGCTATGTCGGGTTCGCGCCGACGCAGGACGATGTGGCTGACCATGATCAGCACATTGCTCGACGCAGCACCGAACACTGCCATGTTCAGAAGCAGGTCGCCTTTACCGGTCAGCGAGAGGAGGAAGCCGACGACCCCGGGGACGATCAGCGCCAGTGTCGGCGCCTTGCGGCGGTTCGTGACCGACAACACGGGTGGCAGGTATCCGGCACGCGACAGGACGAACAATTGTCGCGAGTACGCGTCGATGACCGAGAAGAAACTTGCGACGAGACCGGCTAACCCACGGCTAACCCGATGTAGCTGACCACGTTGGCCATCGACGAATCCCCGAGGGCCTCGACGAGAGGATTGCCCGACGCCGACATCGGACTGGCACCTCCGCGGCGGTGTTCAGGAGGAGAACGGTCGCGCAGGTGACCAGCAGGACGCTGATCGCGGCGATGATCCCGCGCGGCACATTCCGTTCGGGGTCGGCGGTCTCCTCGGCGGCCAGGGAGACGCCTTCGATCGCCAGGAAGAACCAGATCGCGAACGGGATCGCCGACCAGATCCCCAGGTAACCGAACGGCAGGAACGACGACGACCCGGCATCGTCGGTCGGTGCGATGCCGGTCAGGTTGCTCAGATCGAAATGTCCGATGGCTGTGATCGCGAACACCACGAGGCCCACCAACGCGATGGCGGTGATCACGAACATGACCTTGAGTGCCTCACCGGCGCCTGACCGATGAATGCCGATGAAGATCGCAGAACGCTATTGGGCGAGTCAGCAACCCCGCGGCCACGCGCGAACGCGACTCACCCCGCCCGCCGCAACATCCCCACCACCACCCGCCGTGTGTCCGCCGGGTCGATGACGTCGTCGATCTCGAACACTCGCGCGGCGTTGAGCGCCTTGGCATGCTCGCGCATGGCGTCGGTGCTCGTGCGGACGAGTTCCTCGCGCTCGTCCTCGGGGAGGGTGGCGAGGTGTTTGGCCATCGACAACCGTACGGCGCCTTCGAGTCCCATCGGTCCGAGGTGGGCCTGTGGCCACGCGACGGTGAGGATCGGGCGGTGGGTGTCGCCGCCGAGCATGGCCTGGGCGCCGAGTCCGTAGCCACGGCGCAGAACCACTCCGATGAGCGGCCGTGTGAAGCGGGAGCCGGCGTTGACCATGCGGGATGCGTTGCGCACCAGGCCGGTTCGTTCGGCCTCGGGGCCGACCATGAAGCCGGGGGTGTCGACGAGACTGAGGATCGGGATCGCCCATCGCTCGCAGAGTTCGAGGAAGTCGGCGGCCTTGGTGGCAGCGTCCGACGTCAATGCGCCGGCAAGATGGGACGACTGATTGGCGATCACGCCGACGGGCATCCCGTCGATTCTGGCGAGGGCGGTGACCAATTCGGGCGCCCAGCGTTCGCGGAGCCAGATCACCGATCCGACGTCGAGGAGGGTCTCGGCGAGTGGGCGGACGTCGAACGCCTCGCGGTCATTGGCGGGCATGATCTCGCGTAGCGAGGTCTGATCAGCTGCCTCGACGTGGTCGGCGCCGAACGCGGTCGGGGCGAGCACTGCGAGGAGACGCCGGGTCACCTCGACGGCCTCGGTCTCGTCGTCGACGAGGATGTCGATGACGCCGTTGGCCGCCTGCTCGTCCGCCGGCCCGATCTCCTCGGCGGCGACCTGCCCGAGCCCGCCACCGGCGATCATCGCCGGCCCGGCCATCCCGAGATTGGCGTCAGGGGTGGCGATCCGCAGATCGGCCGAGCCCGCGAGCACCGCGTTGCCCGCGAAACACCGTCCCGACACGACGGCGATCCGCGGCGCGACCTCGCCGAGCGCGCCCCACATGCGGAACGAGCCGACGTCGAGTGCGGACACGACCGGATAGTCGGTGTCGCCGGGGCGTCCGCCGCCGCCCTCGGTGAAGAACACCGCGGGCAGGCGTAGGCGGGTGGCGACATCGATCAGTCGATCGGTCTTGTGATGCCCGCGCATCCCCTGCGTACCGGCCATCACCATCCAGTCGTAGGACATCACCACGCACGCGCGACCGTCGACCGTGGCGGTCCCGCCGATCAGTCCGTCGGCCGGCGTCCGCGTGACGAGATCCACCAACTCGGTGCGTTGCTCCTGAGCCGCGGTGGCGAATTGTCCGTATTCGATGAGTGATCCGTCGTCGACGAGGTGGGCGATGTTCTCCCGCGCCGTTCGCCGACCCACCGTATGGCGGCGGGCGACCGTGTCCGGCCGGGCGGCATCCGTGGTCAGATACCGGCGAGCGAGGATCTCCTCGAGTCCGGTCGCGGGGGACGTCAGTTCGTCTGGCTCGTGGTCGCGGTCGGGCATGATTCGTATAACGCCCGACAGCGGAAACGGGGCCGCGAAGTGCTCTCGGTCACACAAAGGGTGCACTCGCTGCAACCTCGTGTTCACTGGCATCAGGCATGATCTATGTCATGACATCCCAATCACACGATGCCGCCGATGTGGTGGCCTTCGCGCAACGGTGGTACCGCTATGGCGGCGGCGACCCGACCGACATCATGATCGAGTTCGGCCTGTCCGAGCGGGACTATTTCGTCCGCCTGCGCGATGCGCTCGTCGACTATGACGGACTGGACCCGCAGACGGCCGGCGACATCGCGCAGGTCGTCACCCGGCGGCTCGCCGAGCTCGGACCCAAGACGGACGGTGAGGCGTTGTCGCGCGCTGCGACGGCGTGAGGGGTGTATCGCATCTGACGTAATCGTCTTCGGGGTGTGATCACGTCCGGTCCAGCACCAGCATCGCCGCGTTGCGTCCGGGGATGCCGCTCACGCCACCTCCGCGTCGGGCGCCTGCACCGCACAGCAGCAGGCGGGGATGACGGGTCTCGACGCCCCAGGTGCCGACCTCGTCGTCGGACTCGGCCCACGGCCACTGCAGGCTGCGGTGAAAGATGTTGCCGCCGGGGAGTCCGACCGCGTCCTCGAGGTCGTGCGGCGTCTTGATCTCGACACACGGACTCCCGTTGACGTCGTGCGTGATGACCGACTGGATGGGCTCGGCGAGAACCGAATTGAGTGAGGCGAGGGTGGCGCCGACGGCGTGCTCGACGGCTCCGGGCTCGTCGAACACCTCGGGGGGAGTGTGCAATCCGAACAACGTCAACGTGTGTTTGCCGTCGAGTTCGGGACCGAGGATCGACCGATCCGACAAGGTATGACAGTAGATCTCGCACGGAGGGAGTTCGGGCATCTCCCCGCGGGCCGCCTGCCGCCAGGCCCGCTGCAGTTGCGACGCGGTCTCGTTGATGTGAAATGTCCCGGCGAACGCCACCTCCGGCGAGACCGTCCGATCCCGCAATCGGGGGAGCCGATCGAGTAACAGGTTGATCTTGAGTTGTGCTCCGCGGGTGTCGTTCTCGGTGGCGATCGGGTCGTCGAGCACGGCGTTGACGGCCTGCGGCGCACACGCGGCATACAGCATCGATCCGATCACCGTGGTCCCGTCGGCGAACTCGACGGTGCCGTCGGCGGGGTCGATCCCGACGATCTCGACGCCGGTCCGGATCTCCGCACCCGCCGCCGACGCCGCCTGATACAGCGCGCCGGACACTGAACCCATCCCGCCGACGGGGACATCCCAGTCGCCGGTGCCGCCGCCGATCACGTGATACAGGAAGCAGATGTTCTGCCGAAGCGATGTGTCGTCGAGATCGGCGAAGGTGCCGATCAATCCGTCGGTCGCCACGATCCCACGCACGACGTCGTCGTCGAAGTACTGGTCGAGAAGTGTGCCGAGCGGTCGCGTCGTCAGTGTCTCCCACAGTTCGGCCTCGCTCGAGTCCGAACCGGTCACGAGATCGTGGATGTCCGCCGCCGACCGCAAGGGTTCGATCATCGTGGGGAAGACCCGTTCCGCGACCGTCGCGATCCGTCGGTAGAAGGACTGCCAGGCGGTGAACACCGCGTCGGAACCGGTTGCGAGACAGAAGGACTCGGCGGTGGCATGCTCGTCCTCGGTGTCGATCAGGATGCCGGTCGACGGGTCACTGGGTAGCGGCGTGTACGACGAATGGCGCCGCCGCACGAATCGGAGATCGAGCC
Organism: Gordonia sp. ABSL11-1; assembly: GCF_030315685.1. Taxonomy (GTDB): domain Bacteria; phylum Actinomycetota; class Actinomycetes; order Mycobacteriales; family Mycobacteriaceae; genus Gordonia. Next base: position 38,019 of record NZ_JASXSI010000015.1, read on the forward strand.
CGAGGTCGGTGATGATTGCGCGCGGCATCAGCGACACGAGATACGAATAGCGCGACAACCGCGCCGGCAGTCCCGGGAACGGCATGGCGGACACGGCGGCGCCGCCGACGTGATCGGCCTTCTCCAGCACCAACACCGAGCGTCCGGCATCGGCGAGGTAGGCGGCGGCCGTGAGGCCGTTGTGGCCCGCCCCGATGATGATGTCGTCGACGTGTGCGGCTGCGGTCATGCGCGTGTCACCTCATGATGCGTGCGAGGAACGGAGTGGAATCCGGCATCGAGGCGAGCACCGTGCCGGAGTGATCCTTGGACGGGTACACATGCAGTTCGACCGGTTGGTTCGCGGCGCGCATCTGTGCATACAGCGACAACGCCGACGGCGCCGGGACGTCGGTGTCGAGGAGACCCTGCCCGAGGAAGATCGGCCGATCGTAACCGGAGTACGGCGTGCCCATGTACCGCGCCAGGGCGGCACGGGCGCCGGGGATTCCGGCCAGCGGTGCGCGGAACAGGGTCCGCAGATCGCGACCCTGCATCACCGACTGCATCTCGGGATAGCAGAGATGCCGGGCCTTCTCGATCAGATCGCGGCCGAGCGGGGACAGCACCGACTGCGGACGCAGATCCGGCCGGGCGTCGATGAAGCCGGCCAGGATGTAGGTCGCGTAGGTGTTCAGCCCGGCGGGGAGCGTGAACGGCGGAAACGTCGGTCCACCGAGCGCGATGATCTGCTCGATGTTGGCCGGTGTGCCCGTCGCGACGACACCGCGATAATCCAGATCCGAACCACGCGACAGTTCGGTCGCGCGGCGGGCGCCGTTGAGTGCGGCCCCGGCTCCCTGCGACTGCCCGACGATCGCCCACCGCCGGCTCAGCGGCAGGCCCGTCTGACGGGCCGCCTTGACCGAGTCCACGATGGAGTGCGCCTCGGGTTCGCCGTTGAGATAACTCATCAGGCCGGGGGTGCCGAGCCCGACGTAGTCGGTCGCGACGACCGCGTAGTCCTGGCGAAGCCAGTGGGACAGATATGCGGTGTCGCGATCGCTGCGTGGCTGCGCCGAGGGGGTGCATGCGTCGCCGAGTCCGGTCGTCCCGTGCGCCCACGCGATCACCGGCCACCCGCCCCGCGGAGGGGTGCCGGCGGGAACGAACACTGCGCCGGTACTGGTGGCGGGGCGGTCGTGCTGATCCGGTGTCGCGTAGTGGATTCGGCGGGCCTGCGCGGCGCCGGGGATGCTCAGCTGCGACGCGAGCGGAACCTGTGCGATGAGACTGCCCGCCCGTGACGGGACCGGACCCCGGTAGTCGCGGACGTCCATGCCCGACCAGATGGGTGTCGCGGTCGGCGGGACGGTCTCGGCGGCCGCAGTGGGGGACGACACCGTCATCCCGGCCATGGCGGCCACCGCCAGGAACATCGCCGCGACGGATCGTCGCACACCTCGAGACGTCATGATGTCTCACCGTAGATCACCCGCTCGACCGGTACGCCGGGATGTCGGGTTGGACCTATTCTTGGTGAGTGGACATTCCGTCAGTGGAGTTGAACAACGGGTACTCGATCCCGATGGTGGGCCTCGGCACCTTCGACATGCTGGGTCGGCCGGGTGTCTCGGCCGTCGCGGGGGCCCTGCGCGCCGGCTATCGCCTGCTCGACACCGCCAGCCGCTACAGCAACGAGCGCAGTGTCGGTCTGGGACTTCGGGAGTCGGGTGTCGACCGGGACGAGGTCGTCGTGCAGACCAAACTCGGTGGAGGCGATCAGGGATTCGACGAGGCGATCAACGCCGCGACGGACAGCGCGCGGCGACTGGGCGTCGACCACATCGACGTCTACCTCATCCACTGGCCGTGCCCGAGCCTCGGACGCACCGTCGACTCGTGGAAGGCGTTGCTCACCCTCGCCGACGAGGGCTTCATCCGGACCGCAGGAGTGTCGAACTTCAAACAGCACCATCTGCAGATGCTCTACGACGAGACCGGTCGCTGGCCTGCTCTCAACCAGATCCAGTGCTCACCCGCGCTGGCCCGTACTGAGCTGCGTGATTTCATGGAGGAGAAGGGCATTCATGCCCAGGCCTGGCACCCTACGGGCCGCAAGGAAGGCATGCTGGGCGAGGCCGCGGTCATCAAATTGGCGCGCAAGTACGGCAAGTCGCCGACGCAGATCGCGCTGCGCTGGTCGGTGCAGCACGGTATCGGTGTGGTCCCCAAGTCGTCGCACACCGGTCGGCAGCTGGAGAACGCCGACCTGTTCGACTTCCAGTTCGACACCGACGATCTCAGCGCGCTCGCTGCCCTCGACCGCGGCGAGAAGGCGGCCCGCGACTCCGACGTCGAAGAGGAGTTCTAGACCGTACCCGGGCGTTCGGGAATCCGACGAACCGCCGGCCGACACACCGTCCCGGTCGTAAGGTCGGGCCCATGAGGGTTGGCCCCACATGACCGCGGCCGCACCGGACGCGCCGTCGGAGGAACTCGATCAACGTCGGGTCCTGTCCGTCTTCGGCGGTCTCATGCTGGCCATGCTGCTCGCGGCCCTCGACCAGACGATCGTGTCGACCGCCCTGCCGACGATCGTCAACGACCTCGGGGGCGCCGAACATCTCACCTGGGTCGTCACCGCCTACATGCTGGCGACCACCGCCACCACACCGTTGTGGGGCAAGCTCGGTGACCTGTACGGCCGGCGGTACCTGTTCATCGGGTGCGTCGTGATCTTCTTGGTCGGGTTGGCACTGTGCGGCACCGCGACATCGATGACGCAACTCATCGCCTACCGCGCACTGCAGGGCGTCGGTGCCGGTGGACTCATGGTGTTGGCGCAGGCCATCATCGGTGACGTCGTGCCGCCTCGCGAACGTGGCCGCTACCAGGGCGTGTTCGGTGCGGTGTTCGGTTTCGCCAGTGTCGTCGGCCCGCTGCTCGGCGGGTTCTTCGTCGACAACCTCAGCTGGCGGTGGGTGTTCTACATCAACCTGCCGATCGGTGTCGTCGCGCTCATCGCCGTGATCCTGGTGCTGCCGTCGACCACGGCGGCGGTGAAGCCGTCGATCGATTACCTCGGCATCCTGCTGCTGGCCGGCGCCGCAACGGGGATCGTGCTCGTCACGAGTTTCGGATCGCTGTGGGGCTGGACGTCCCCGCGCGTCCTCGGCCTCGCGGCGCTGTCGGTCGTCGCGGTGGTCGTCTTCGTCTTCGTCGAACTCCGGGCACCGGAACCCGTCCTGCCGATCCGACTGCTCACCAACCGGGTGTTCGTCATCGCCGCGTCGGTCGGGTTCGTCGTCGGCTTCGCGATGTTCGGGGCCATCACCTTCCTGCCGCTGTTCCTGCAGTCGGTTCAGGGCGCCACGGCGACGTCGTCCGGGCTGCGGATGATCCCGATGATGGTCGGCCTGCTGATCACCTCGATCGGCAGCGGCCAGATCATCAGCCGGACGGGCCGGTACAAGATCTTCCCGATCGTCGGATGTGGCATCTTCACGGTCGCGCTGTATCTGCTGTCGACGATGGACCGCACGACGTCGGAGGTGATGACCAGCGTCTACCTGTTCGTCCTCGGTGTGGGGTTGGGCATGGTCATGCAGGTACTGGTCCTCGCCGTCCAGAATGCCGTCGAGTACCGCGACCTGGGCACCGGTACCAGCGGTGCGACCTTCTTCCGCACCATCGGGTCGTCGGTCGGTGTGGCCGCCTTCGGTGCGGTGTTCAACACGCGTCTGGACACGCTGCTGACCAGTGAGCCACCGGCCGGTGCGGTCGGCCGGTGTTCGGCGGAGGTGTTGGAGGCCTCGACGCTGTCGCTGCCGTCGTGCCCGCCGAACGTGCAGGACTGGTTCCTCGACGGATTCACCGACGCGTTCCACGTCGTCTTCCTGGTCGCCGTGCCGATCGGTGCCATCGCGTTCGCACTGTCGTGGCTGCTGCCCGAGGTGTCGTTGCGGACGGTCACCAAGACGCCGGACCCGGGCGAGACGTTCGGCATGCCGTCGGCGCGTACCTCGCTCGAGGAGCTCCGGCTGAAGGTGTGGCAGACCCTGGCCCGCGACGACCGGCTGCGTGCCTGGGAACTCGTCGTCGAGACGGCCCAGAGTTCGCTGACCCGTGGCGAGGCGTGGATGGTCAGTCGGGCCTCGGAGGAGGGCACTCGCGAGATCTCCGCGATGGTCGAGGCGTCGCAGTCGCCGCACGAGGTCGTCGAGCGGACGGCGTGGTCGCTGGCCGCCCGCGGCATGGTCACCGTCGACCACGGCCTGGTCGCGATCACGCCGGAAGGCGATGCCGAGGCGCAACGGCTGCTCGAGGCGCAACGTCAGCGGTTGCGCGACTTCATCGTCGACTATCCCGGCAGCGATGAGGCCGACGTCGACGACATGCTCGACGAGATCGCGCGCCGCCTGCACGACGAGGTGCCGCCGCCGGGGCTGGTCGCGACCGGGAACGGTTGATCTGGCGGTTCCGTGGTCTCGATACGCGTCGGGCTCGCTGTGCTCGCTCGTCGCTACTCGACCGGCAGTGGTGACTGGACCCCGGTGCCTGAGGAGCCTCGTGAGGTACGAGCGAGGCGTCACGAAGGCCGACGCCGACGACTCACGAATCCGGTCAGGCCCAGACGTCGGCGGGCATGCGGTCGAGGATGTCGCACATCATGTCGAGATGCGGCATCAGTCGGTCGAGTTCGAGCCGGCGATCCTCGAACGACACCATGTACATGCCCTCGAAGCGCCAGTCGAAGTCGCGCACCCCGAGGTGGCGGTCGGCGACCTCCGGAGTCAGCACCCGACGGGCAAAGGCCTCATCCGAGGACTTCACCAGGAAATCGGCGTCGAAGTCGGGGCGGTCCAGCCGAATTCGCTGGAATCCGAGAGCAGAGGCGACCCGCCCGCCGAGCAGCCCCTCGGGTCGCACCTCGAGATCCGGCATGGCGCAGGGCAACCCCACGACCCACATCATGTGGTGATGGTGCCGAGTGGTCTGGCGGTCGTCGTCGTCCCGGTCTTTCTCGGTGTACTCGTACTCGAACACCCAGATGTTGCGGTCACGATGCCGGCCCGCCATCAGGTCGTGCACGCGCCCTCGTCCCCACGCGCGAAACGGCGGGCCCTGGAACTGGTCGGCGAAGGACTGTTGGTCGCCGAGATACTCCCACTCGCGGTCGGCGGCGAACGCCATGCGCTCCTTGCGTCGTCGTACGGTCAGATACAGCCGCAGCGACCAGCTCCCGATGACGATCACCGCGATGATCACGGCGATGACGATGACACTGCTTGGCACGTTCGTTTCCCCCGTCTGGCGACCGACTGTGTGGCCCCCGATGGTCACAGATCGCCCACCACAGTAGGGGTGGGTCTGTTGTCACCGCCATCGGCCATCCGATCGACGGCTGGACTAGGGTTGTGGCGTGTCTCGACCCGAATCCGGCTCTGACGAGCATCGACAGCGCCACGAGGACTTCACGACCCGACATGCGCCGACTCCGCTGGAATTGCCGTTCAACGACGGTGAGGCGTCGACGAATGTCGACCTCAAGACGCAGATCATCCGCTTCGCCATCACCGGCGCCGGGTCCGGTGTCCTCGACTTCGGTCTCACATTGCTGCTGCAGTACGTGGTCGGAACGCCGTTCTGGATCGCCAAGTCGTTCGGCTTCATCCTCGGTACGACGACCGCCTATCTCCTGAACCGCCGCTGGACCTTCGAGGCCGAGCCGAGTGCACTGCGTTTCGTCGCCGTGGCTGCCCTCTACGGCGTCACGTTCTTCGTGAATGTCGGGCTCTACACCTGGCTGTCGCACATGTGGCCGGAAACGATCCTCTACAGCTTCCTCGCCTACTGCGTCGCGCAGGGCACGGCCACGGTGATCAACTTCGTGGTCCAGCGTCTGGTCATCTTCCGGATACGGTGAGTCGATGATCACCGCGGTCGTCGTCGGCAGCGGACCCAACGGTCTCACCGCGGCGCTCACCCTGGCCCGCGCGGGGATCGCGGTCCGCGTGATCGAGGCGGCCGACGAGATCGGCGGAGGCACGAGATCCGCGGAGCTGCTCCGCCCCGGCATCGTGCACGACCACTGTTCTGCCTTCCACCCGCTGGGCGCGGGGTCACCGGCGTTCCGTGCGCTCGCCCTGGAACACCACGGGCTGCGGTGGCGGTATCCCGACATCGACTGTGCCCACCCGCTCGACGGCGGGCGGGCCGCTCTGCTGTACAGGTCTGTCGCCGACACCGCGGCCGGCCTGGACGTCGACGAATCTATCTGGCGAGACATGATCGGCGGTCTTGCAGCCGATTTCGACGACCTGTCGTCGGACATCCTCGGGCCGATGGTGCGCATGCCCGCCCATCCGGTGCGACTGGCGGAGTTCGGGCATCGCGCCCTGTACCCGGCGATGGCGCTCGCTCGCGTGTTCCGGTCCGACGAGGCCCGTGCGCTGTTCGGTGGAGTCGCCGCGCACGCGTTCACCCGCCTCGACCGGCCGGGATCCGCGGCCGCGGGCCTGATGTTGCTGGCCGCCGGACATCGTCACGGCTGGCCGGTCGCCGAGGGCGGATCGTCGGCGATCGCGACGGCGCTGGCGTCGGCGCTGATCGACGCGGGCGGGACGATCACCACCGGGCAGGAGGTCACGCGTATCGAGGAGGTCGAGCCCGCCGACCTCGTCCTGCTCGACGTGATGCCGGGAGCAGCAGCGCGCCTACTCGGGGATCGGTTGTCACGCGCAATGTTCCGTCGGTACACACGCTTTCGCCATGGTCCCGCCGCATTCAAGGTCGACTATCTGATCGACGGAGAGGTCGGGTGGACGGACGAGGGCTGCCGGCGCGCCGGGACCGTACACCTCGGCGGCGACGTCGCCGAGATCGTGGCGGCCGAGGGAGATGTCGTGGCCGGCCGGATGCCGGAACGCCCGTTTACATTGGTCGGCCAGCAGTGGCTGGCCGATCCGTCCCGGGCCATCGGGCAGGTGAAGCCGTTGTGGGCGTACGCGCATGTGCCGCACGGCTACACGGGTGATGCGACCGCGGCGATCACCGCCCAGATCGAGCGATTCGCACCCGGCTTCCGCGAGCGGATCGTCGACTCGGTGAGTACCGGCCCGGCCCGGTTGCAGGAGCGCAACGCCAACTACGTCGGAGGTGATATCGGCGGCGGCAGAAACGATCTGATCCATCTGCTGGCCCGGCCGCGCCTGTCGCCGAATCCGTACGCGACCGGCGTACCGGGCGTGTTCTTGTGTTCGTCGGCGACGCCACCCGGCGGTGGGGTGCACGGCATGTGCGGACACCATGCCGCACATGCCGCGCTCCGGTCCATTCAGCGGTGACCCGGCGGATCGTCAGCCGTTCACCTTGGCAATGATGTTCTCCGCGTACCAGTTCAGATGTTCGATCTTCTTGGCGAGGGGCTCGGTGTCCGGTCCCTTGATGTAAGGGAGCCGGAAGCCGACGATCACATCGGTGATGCCCTTGTCCTCCAGTCGCTTACACCCGTCGACGGTGTAGGCGTCGGTCGAGATGACGTGGATCTCGAACGGATCGTTGATCTTTCCCTCGGCCTTGCGGATGTCGGCGATCTTGTCGAGCAGTTCGTCGAGCTCCTCGGCGGGACCTCCGCCGTGCATCCAGCCGTCGCCCCGGATCACCGCGCGACGCAACGCCGGATCGGCGTGGCCGCCGACCAGCAGCGGAATCGGCTCAGTGGGCGCGGGCGTCATCTTGATCTTGGGGATGTCGTAGAACTCCCCGTGGAACTCGAAGTATTCGCCGGTGGTGAGGCCGCGGATGATGTCCATGCACTCGTCCATGCGCTTGCCGCGGCGCTTGAAGTCGACGCCCATGAAGTCGTAGTCCTCGGGCCACGGGCTGGTGCCGACGCCGAGCGCGAAGCGGTTGTTCGTCAGGAAGGCGACCGAGCTCGCCTGCTTCGCGACCAGTGCCGGTGGACGCACCGGCAGCTTCACGACGAACGGGGTGAACCGGATCGTCTCGGTCACCGCTCCCAACGCCGCGGCTTGGATGAAGGTCTCGATGAACGCCTTGTCGTCGAGGAACTCGCGGTTTCCGTCGGGTGTGTAGGGGTAGGTGGCGTCCGACTCGGCGGGATAGGCGAGTGAGTCGGGGATGGTGAAACCGGAGTATCCGGCCTGCTCCGCGGCCTGCGCGAGCGGCGCGTAGAAGGTCGGATCGGTCATGGCCTCGGCGAAGGTGAAGCGCATCGTGCTCCTCGTGACGTGTGACGGTCTTCACCCCAGAGTAGAACACGTTCTAGTTCGCCTGCGGTAGCGGTTACCGGATGCTCCCGCACCACGCGTCGGAATTGTCCGACTACGTGTGGCGTTCGACCCCACATGACGAACATCGAGCCCGCGACCGACGACCGCCTGCTGACCGACGACGACCTCGGGTTCCTCCGCCGACCGCTGCACGGATTCCTGTCCACGGCCTCGGGCCCGGTACCCGCCCAGCCGCGACCGGTGTGGTTCGAGGTCACCGCCGACGGCACCGTCGAGTTGTTCACCGAACCGGAGTCGCTGAAGATCCGCCGACTGCGTCGGGATGCTCGGGCGTCACTCGTGGTCGCCGCTCCGGTGGGTGAGCGTGAGCGATGGGTGTCGATAGCCGGCACGGTCACGGTGGAGTCCGATGGCGCGCACGAACTGGCCGCTCGCCTGGCCGAGCGGTACTGGGACCTCGACGACCCGGATCGTGTGCGGGATCTGGAGGCGATCCTGTCCGACGATCAGCTCCGCCTGGTGATTCGGCCCGACGAGGTGCGGCGGTACAGCTTCTGAGGGTCGTTCTCTGTCGGTGACCCGGCCGTGACGTCACGTCACAGCGCCGTCGTCGGCAACGGGGTGTGATCGTCGGCGCCGGGGCCGCGGTGGATTCGGAGGGAGCCGCCGGTGACGCGTTCGCCGCATTCGGAGCAGACGGGTTCGACCGTCATCGTGTGGCCGCAGGAGCGATGGCTGGTGACGACCGGCGGCGGCCCGTCGACGGCCCACTTGTCGCCCCACTGACGCAACGCCGACAACACGGTCCACAGGTCGCGGCCCTTGTCGGTCAGCCGGTAGTCGTAGCGCACGGGCTTGTCCTGGTACGGCTCCTTGACCATCACGCCGTGCTCGACCAGCGCGTCGAGACGCTGGGTGAGCACGTTGCGGGCGATCCCGAGGCGGTTGGAGAACTCGTCGAACCGCGTCACCCCGAACAGGGCGTCCCGGATGATGAGCAACGTCCACCACTCGCCGATGATCTCGAGGGTCTGGGCGACCGAGCAGTTCATCTCGGTGAAGGTGGCGCGGCGCATGCGTTCACCCTATCGAGTTGCGTGACGCAACTCAAACTGCTTTGCTGAGTTGCGTGAAACAACTCATCAGATGTACGCGTGTTCCCGGTGGGATGGCCCGATGACCGCCACCGAGATCGCCGACGGGCCACCGACGCGGCGACAGGCTCGCCCCGGTCTCGTGCTCCTCATCTTGTCGTCGGCCGCGTTCATGGCCAGCCTCGACGTGTTCATCGTCAACGTCGCGTTCGACGACATCGGTCGCGACTTCGACGGCGTCGGGTTGTCGCAGCTGTCGTGGGTCCTGAACGCGTACACGATCATCTACGCCGCGCTGCTCGTGCCGGCCGGACGGATCGTCGACCGGTACGGCCGCAAGGGCGGATTCCTCATCGGGCTGGCGCTGTTCACGGTCGCCAGTGCGGCCTGCGCTGCAGCGCAGGGGATCTGGTGGCTGGTCGCGTTCCGATGCCTGCAGGCCGTCGGCGCCGCGATCCTCACGCCCGCGAGTCTGGGGCTGGTCGTGTCGACCATGCCGCCGCAAGTGCGTGCGCGGTCGGTCCGGATCTGGGCGGCCACCGGCGCATTGGCGGCGGCACTGGGCCCGGCCGTCGGCGGTCTACTGGTCGAGGCGTCTTGGCGGTGGGTGTTTCTCGTGAACATCCCGGTCGGGATCGTCGCACTCGTCGCGGGTGCGGTCATGTTGACCCGATCGCGCAACGAGATCGTCACCCGACTGCCCGATCTCGTCGGCGCTGCACTGCTCGTGATCTCGATCGGTGCGCTCACCCTCGGTTTGGTCGAGGGGCCGGAGTGGGGGTGGGCGGACTCGCGGATCGTCGGTGCGTGGGTGGTGGCGGTCGGCGCCCTCGCCGCGTTCGTCGTGAGTTCCGTCCGCAGTCCGGAACCTGTCATCGACCCGGCCCTGCTGAGGGTGCGCGCGTTCTCGTTCGCGAATGTGACGGCGGTACTGTTCGCCATCCCGTTCGCCGGTGCCCTGCTCGCCAACATCCTCTGGCTGCAACAGGTCTGGGGATACTCGGCGATCAAGACAGGGTTCGCGGTGTCCACCGGGCCGCTCATGGTGCCGATCTTCGCCGCCGTCGCACATCGTCTGAGTGCGCGAATCCCGGTGGGTGCCATCGTGTCCGCGGGGTGCGTCCTGTTCGGTCTCGGCGGGATCATCATCGCGATGTCGGCCGACGCGACGCCCGACTACGCCACCGAGATCCTGCCCGGCTGGCTGATCGGCGGCGTCGGTGTCGGACTCGCGCTGCCGTCGATCCTGTCGTCGGCGACCGCGGATCTACCCGCACACCAATCCGCCACCGGCAGTGCCGTGGTCAACATGAGCCGTCAGATCGGGATGGCGCTCGGCGTCAGCCTGCTCGTCGCGATCATCGGCACACCGGTCGGCTATGCCGCTGCGCATCACGGCTTCCAGCAGGCGTGGTGGGTGCTCGGCGCGGTCGCGATCGCCGGCGCGGTGACCGCGTCGGGGATGACTCCGCGGCGCGAAGGGTCACACCCTACGGTCGCGCGAACCGCTCTTTCCGACCCAGCCGTCGCAAGCGCAGCCACTCCGCGAACCCTTTCGGATCACGTTGCTGCACCAGGAAATACCACCCGAACCGAGCGTACTCCTGGGGGATGAGCTTACGCATCCCCGGTTGGCTCATCAGATAACCGCGATTGCGATAGGTGAAGTAGCGCTTGACCTCGTTGTCCGGGTACTGGGTGTGCATGCGTCCACCGAGGATCGGGTGGAACTCGTCCGAACCGTCGGGATGCAGGTAGCCGGCGGTCAGGCAGGTGCCGAACGCGAGACCCGACCGCTGCAGTCGTCGGTGGATCTCCACCTCGTCGCCACGGAAGAACAGACGCAGATCCGGAACCCCGATCTCCTCGATCGCGCGGGCCGAGAAGAGGGCGCCGTTGAACAGGGAGGCGATCCCGGGGAGGAAGTCGGATTCATCCTCGGTGACATTCGACCCGCTCGCTTCGCTCCCGGCGTCGGTGAAGAGTTCGGAACGCTTGCGCCGCCAGACCATTCCGCGACGTAACGGGAAGGCGAGCGTGTCCGGGTCGTCGATGTTCGCGACCACCGGCGACACCTCGTCGAGGTTGCGGCGGTGGGCGCACTCGAGCAGCGTGCTCAGCACCGTCGGGCCGTCGGGACGGCCGTCGTCGTCGGCGCACCAGATCCAGTCCGCGCCGATCGCCAGCGCATGCAGCATCCCGAGCGCGAATCCGCCTGCGCCGCCGAGGTTTCGCTGCGAGCCGAGGTAGGTCGTCGGAATCGGTTGTCCGGAGACCAGTTCGGCGACCTGATCCTCGGCGGCGTTGTCGACGACGATGAGGTGATCGACGGGGCGGTCCTGCGTCGAGATCACCGCCAGCGAACCGGCGAGCAATTCGGCGCGGCGGTGGGTGACCACCACCGCGACCGCCCGTTCGCTCATTGCGTCTTGTCCTCGAGGTCGGCGAGCACCTTGCGGACGTGCGCCGCGGCGGCCGGGCCCTCGTAGGCGTCGACGACCTCCTCGATGCCACCCTCCATCCGGATCTGACCGTGATCGATCCAGAGCGCACGGTCGCACAACTGCGCGAGGAACTCGTTGGAATGACTGGCGAACACCAGGATTCCCGACCGCTCGACAAGAGCCTGCAGACGCGTGCGGGCCTTCTTCATGAAGTCGGCGTCGACGGCTCCGATGCCCTCGTCGAGGATGAGGATCTCGGGGTCGATGCTGGTGACCACGCCGAGCGCGACCCGGACCCGCATACCGGTCGAATACGTGCGCAGCGGCATCTGCAGGTAGTCGCCGAGCTCGGTGAACTCCGCGATGTCGTCGATCTTCGTCAGCATCTCCTTGCGGGTCATGCCGAGGAACATGCCGCGGATGATGATGTTCTCGTAGCCGGAGATCTCCGGGTCCATCCCGACACCGAGGTCGAACACCGGGGCCACCCGGCCGCGGACCTGGCAGGAGCCCCGGGTGGGTTCGTAGATGCCGGACAGCAGACGCAGCAGTGTGGACTTGCCGGCGCCGTTGTGTCCGACGAGCCCGATGCGGTCACCGTGCTCGAGATGCAGGTTGATGCCCTTGAGTGCCTCGACGACCACCACATTGGAATCGGTCGAACCGATCACACCGCCGGCGGCACCGATCACCGACTTCTTCAGCGAACGGGTCTTGGCGTCGAAGATCGGGAAGTCGACGCATGCGTCCCAGGTGTCGACGCGAACCTTGCTGTCAGATGCCATGTCTCGCCGTCCCTACACCCAGTACGCCACGCGGGCACGGTAGTTGCGCATCACGATCAGCGCCATGACCCACCCGAGAGCGGTACAGCCGATCACGATCGCCCAGTGATAGAACGCCACCGACTGTCCGAGCAGCGGCCCGCGGGCGATGTCGAGGTAGTGATACATCGGATTGAGCTCGACAAGCCTCAGCCGCGACGACTCCTGACCGCCGGATGTCTTGCCCAGACTCTGTGTGGTCCAGATGATCGGCGTCATGAAGAACACCAGCTGCACGACGGTGGTCAGCAGCTGACCGATGTCGCGGAAGCGGGTCGACAGGATGCCGAACACGATCGCCACCCACACCGAGTTGAGCACATACAGCCCGATCGCCGGGATCACCAGGAACACCGACCAGTGCAGCGGCGGCGGGAAGATCACGAACAGCAGCACGATGATGACGACGTTGTGCGCAAAGATGATCAGCTGCCGCCACACGACGCGGTAGACGTGCACGCTCACCGGGGCCGGGATCTGTTTGATCAGGCCCTCGTTCTTGGCGAACACCTCGGCGCCTTCGAGGATCGAGCTCTGGATGAAATTCCAGAAGATGAAGCCGAGCGCCACGTACGGCAGGAACACCTTGATGTCCATGCCGAAGAGCTCGCCGTAGAGGAGTCCCATGGCGACGGCGGTCACGCCGGTCGCGACCGTGATCCACAGCGGACCGAGCACCGAACGTCGGTAGCGTTGCTTGATGTCCTGCCATCCGAGGTGCAGCCACAACTCGGACGTCCGCAGCCCGACGTCGAGATCTCTCAACGCGCGCCGCAGCGTGCGTGAGTCCGACGACGCTGGTGCGGGGGGTACCTCGCCGCTGACTACCGATGACACGGGGACTCAGCATACAAGCGGGGCGTCACAGGTATTGCCCGGTGCTGGGTCCGTGGGGTCCGCCGCCGGTCATGACGCCGGGTGGGAGCTGTCCCTGACGCATCTGTTCGAGCTGTGCGCGTGCGGCCATCTGCTGGGCGAACAGCGCGGTCTGGATGCCGTGGAACAGGCCTTCCAGCCAGCCGACGAGCTGCGCCTGCGCGATACGCAGTTCGGCGTCCGAGGGCGTCGTGTCGTCGGTGAACGGCAGCACCAGACGCTCGAGTTCCTCACGCAGCTCCGGCGCGAGGCCGTCCTCCAGTTCACGGATCGACGACTGATGGATCTCGCGGAGACGGTTGCGGCTCGCCTCGTCGAGCGGCGCGGCACGCACCTCCTCGAGGAGCTGCTTGATCATCGTGCCGATGCGCATGACCTTCGCGGGCTGCTCGACCATGTCGGCGACGCTGTTGGCCTCCTCGTCGTCGACACCTGCTGCCTGACCTCCGACGACGACCACGTTGTCGGGCTCCTCGCCGGAGGCGTTGGTCCGTGGGTCGTTGCCGGGGAACGGTCCAGAAGTCATGGACCCATTGTGCCGAAGGCATGTGCGCCGTGCTCGAGGCATGTGCACATGAGCCCGATACCCCCTGTCTATCGTGTGATCTATGGCCTTCGACGTCGCACACGTGCGTGGATTGTTTCCCTCGCTCGGCGACGGCTGGATTCACCTCGATCCGCAGGTGGGGATGCAGATCCCGGACTCGGTGGCTTCCGCGGTCTCCACCGGTTTCCGTCAATTGGCGGCCACGCCGGGCGGCGTCTACCCGGCGGCGCGTGCCGCCGCCGACACCGTTGATCGGGCACGACGTGCCGTCGCCGACCTCCTCGCGACCGACCCGTCGACGGTGGTGCTCGGGCCGTCGCGGTCCGCATTGGTCACCGGACTCGCCGAGTCGCTGCCGGTGACGACCTGGCTGGGCGGCAACGTGGTGCTGAGCCGGCAGGACGACGAACCGAACATCGTGCCGTGGCTGCGTGCTGCCGAGAACCACGGCGCCACCACGCGCTGGGCCGAGGTCGATGTCGAGACCGGCGCCCTGCCCACCTGGCAGTACCGCGATCTCATCGACGAGCGGACCGCCGTCGTCGCGGTGACCCTTGCGTCGTCGACGATCGGTGCGATCACCGATGTGTCGGCGATCGCAGCACTGGCGAAGGAGGCGGGCGCCCTGCTCGTCGTCGACGCCAGCAGCGCCGCTCCCTATCTCTCGCTCGACATCGGCCGGCTCGGCGCCGACGTCGTCCTCGTCTCGGCCGAACGCTGGGGAGGTCCGCGGGTGTCGGCGATGGCGTTCCGGAGTGTGACAGCGATGGACCGGCTGCGTTCGGTGTCGATGGACCCGCGGGCGCAGGGACCTGCGCGTTTCGAGCCGGAACCGCATCAGGGCGCGTTGCTCGCGGGCCTGGTGGCCTCCGTCGAGCACCTCGCATCGCTCGACGACGACGCGATCGGCAAACGCCGGCCACGGCTGGTGACCGCGCTCGACGGCGTCTATGAGTACCTGCAGCGGCTCACCTTCTATCTGACGACGACCCTGCAGCATCTGAATCAGGTGAATCTGGTGGGCACGGTCGAGGACCGGGTGCCGGCAGTCAGCTTCACCTTCGACGGCATCAGTGCGGACAAGGTCGTCCGACGGCTCGCCGACAACGGCATCTGCGCCATCGCCGACGCTCCCAGCCGCGCGCTGTCACGGATGGGTGCGGGCGATTTCGGCGGCGCCGTCACGCTCGGACTCGGTCCGTACTCGACGCCCTATGAGGTGGATCACCTTGTGAGGGCCCTCGGTTCACTCGGTTGAACGATTACCGGGCCGATTGGCTGAGAAGCACCTGAGGAGGCTCGCAATCCGCCATCGTGGCCGCTAGGTTTACGACAATGAAGGTTGTCGTATCGATCGCGGAGAGTTGATGTGCGCAACAGCCGGAGGAGCCGACCGGCCGCTCGACCCCACCGAACGGGAGATCTGGCGGACCGTCGTTCGCGGTGGGTGGGGTCTGTTCGCCGAGATCAACGCCGCGATGTCGGAGCACGGGATGTCGCAGGTGGACCTGCGGATTCTGGAGGCACTCGCCGACGAGCGTGAGCGGGGGATCAGTGAGCTCGCCGCGACCGTGCACATGACGGTCAGCACGGTGTCGCGGCAGATCACCCGTCTGATCGACGAGGGGTCGGTCGGACGGGTGGAACGCGGAACCGACGGCCGGCATCGCTTCGTGCGGATCACCGCGCACGGACGGCGGGTGCTTGACCGGCACATGGCGGTCCGCGACACGGTCATCCGTCAGCTGGTCATCGATCAGCTGAGTCCCGACGAGTATCAGACATTCGGAGAGATCTTCCGGAAGATCGACGCCGGTCTGTCGGAGCGTCGACCCGATTGACGACGACCTGCGGGGCCCGGCGTCAGTCGATGGTCAGCAGGACCTTGCCGATCGCGTCGCCGCTGTCGAGGCGGGCGTGCGCGGCCTCGGCGTCGGCGAGGGGGAACGTCGAGTCGACGATGGGTGCCACCCGACCGGTGTCGATCAGCGGCCACGTGATCCGGCGTGTTGTCGCGACGACGTCGGCTTTCGAACCGGCACCCGTGACCGGCCGGGACCGCAAGGTCGTGCCGAGCACAGAAGCCCTCTTCGTCATCAGTGCGCCGATCGACAGCTCGGCCTTCACCCCGCCCTGCATACCGATGATCACGAGTCGTCCACCGGTGTTGAGCGCCTTGACGTTTCGTTCGAGGTACTTCGCGCCCATGATGTCGAGGACGACGTCGGCGCCCCCGCTGCCGCGGATCACGTCGACGAAGTCGTCGGTGGTGTAGTCGATGAGGATGTCGGCGCCGAGATCGCGGCAGAAGTCGAGCTTGGCCCGCGTGCGGGCAGTGACGGCGACGCGGACGTCGAGCGCATGGGCCACCTGTATCGCATGGGTGCCGATGCCGCTCGACCCGCCGTGGATCAACAGCAGCTCGCCGCCCTGCAGGTGCGCGGCGTCGAACAGGTTCGACGCCACCGTGCACGCGACCTCCGGCAAGGCGGCCGCGGACACCAGATCGACGGTCGGCGGCTTCGGCAGCAGCTGGACCGCGGGCACCGCGACCTTCTCGGCGTAACCGCCGCCGGTCAGCAGCGCGCACACCTCGTCGCCGACGGACCAGCCCGTCACGCGATGGCCGAGCGCGGAGATGCGCCCGGACACCTCGAGCCCGAGAGTGTCCACGGCACCCGGCGGGGGCGGGTAGTTGCCCTGTCGTTGCAGGAGGTCGGCCCGATTCACCCCGGCGGCGGCGACGTCGATGACGACCTCGCCCGGACCCGGTTCGGGATCGGGGATGGTGACGACGGACAGCTGGTCGGTTCCGGCTATGGCGCGCACCCTGCCGATGCTAGTCACAGTTTCTGCAGTAGCCTCATCGGCAGGGAAGCGTGGCAGAGCGGCCGAATGCACTCGCCTTGAAAGCGAGCGTGGGTAAAACCACCGGGGGTTCAAATCCCTCCGCTTCCGCAGTTGCGGTGGGCGTCGTGTCCGACATGCCTGTCTCCTTGCCCACCGCCCCGCGCCAGACACCTCGATTGTGAAACATCACCCGGTTTCGTCTGGAGGTGATGTTGAACATTCGGGGTGGATCGGGCCGCGGGAGGGTCCGAGGCTATCGTCACCCGGTGACGTCGTCGAGCTCCTCCCGCGAAGGCCGCGAAGGTCTCGGGCCGCTGCTGTTGTTCGCGCTCGCGATGCTGTCGGCGACCGCTCCCATCGCCACCGACCTCTACCTGCCGTCGTTCATCGAGGTGAAGGAGTCGCTGCACACCGACGCCACGCACGTGCAGTTGACGCTGACCGCATTCCTGGTGGGTGTGGCTGTCGGACAGGTGCTCTGGGGCCCGGTGTCCGATCGTTACGGTCGACGGAACCCGCTGTTGATCGGTTCGGCGGTCGCGGTGCTCGCCGGGGTCGTCGTCGTGGCGTCGCCGAACATCGAGGTCCTCATCGCGTCCCGTTTCGCGCAGGCAGTCGCGGCCGCGGCGGGGATGGTGATCGCCCGCGCGATCATCGCCGATCTCCTCCTGGGTTTCGCGGGTGCGCGGTCGATGACGTTGATGATGACCATCCAGAGCCTCGCCCCGGTGATCGCGCCGGTCATCGGCGGTGTCCTCGCCGGCCACGTGTCGTGGCGCGGGGTGCTCGCGGTCATCCTGGGCGCAACCGTGATCCAGCTGATCATGGCGTTCACGGCGGTGCCGGAGACGTTGCCGCGCGACGACCGGTCGCCGCGTCTGGGATTTCGCGACCTGCTCGGGCGTTTCGGCCGACCGGCGTTCCTCGCCTACGTGTTCACGCAGGCGTTCGCATTCGGGGCGCTGATATCCTACATCTCGAGTTCGTCGTTCGTCTACCAGCGGGTGCTGGGGACGTCGTCGATGGTGTACGGGCTGTGCTTCGCGGTCAACGCGCTGGGCATGACGGCGGCCGGCCTCGTCGCGGCCCGGCTGTCCCGCAGACGAATTCACCCCGCGCACACGATCCGCGTGGCGTTGCCGGTGCTGGTGGTCGCGTCGGTGTGCGTGCTCGCCGCAACACTGTCGGCGATGCCCGTCCTACTGGTGATCCCGCTGTTCGTCGCGGTGACGTCCGTCGGATTCGTGATGGGCAACAGCGCGGCGCTCGCGATGGAACACACGCGCGACGCGGCCGGGGCGGGCAGCGCGGTGCTCGGAGGACTGATGTTCCTCGTCGGTGGCCTGGTCTCCCCGCTGGGCGGTCTCGCCGGCGACGACACCGCCGTCCCGATGGCGTGTGTGATGGTCGGCCCCGCAGTGCTCGCGTTGGCCTGCTTCGTCGTCGCCCGCCACTACGCGTCCCGTCACCCCGACGGCGAGGCCGCGTTCACGGCCTGAGGTGCATCACGGCACTCCGTCGGTGGCGGTGACCGCGGGTCACTCCGCCGACAGCGCGCACCTGCCGGCCGCGGATGCGAACCCGAGCCACGTGTGCCGGTTGCCCGCCCAGCACCAGCCGACCTTGGGTGCGTTCTTGCGTTCGCGACCGTCGCGGCCGGTGCCGCCGGAGATCCAGATCGCCAGGGTCCGTGCGTCGAGTGTGCCGTTCGGTCTGGTGAGCCGTGAGCCGATGGTCATGAAGCACCTGTTCGGCTCGAGCCGGTCGGGCTGCTGCAGCAGCCACGCGATGCCCTCCCCGATGGTCAGCGGCGTCCGTCCGGCGCCGGTGATGACGGGCAACGCCTCGTCGGGACTCCAGTTCAGCATCTCCTCGCCACGGTCGATACCGTCGATGGTGTAGAACGGGCCGTCCGGGATGTCGACGCCCGCGATGGGCGCGAAGTCGTCGAGGTCGGTCATGTCGACGACGACGAATCCGGATGTGCCGGAGCGAGAGAGCAACGGCGCCAACGCCGATGGTGTGATCAGCTGCGGGCTCGGCACCAGGAGGGCGCCCTCGGTGGCGCCCTCGGCGGCGGCGAGCAGGTCGGTGTCCGGGATGCCGGCGATCCGGCCGGCTCCGAGGTCGATCAGCCGTCGTGCCTGGGTCGTGAGGTCGGGAAGGGTGGCGATCGGCGCGCTCATCACACGAATTGTACCCGTGGATTGAAAATCAGTGTGGCTCAGCGTAATCCGAGCGATCGCATGAGCACTGGCCATGCCACGGTGAGTTCGTCTTTCCAGTAACCCCACTTGTGGGTGCCGGTCGTGTGCAGGTTCGCGGTGTACGGGATGCCCAGCGAGGAGAGTCGCGCGGTCATCTGGCGTGTGCAGAACGACGACCCCAGCTCGCCGACGATGCCGCGGAACGTCTCGTCGACGGGGTCGCCGAGGAGGTTGTTGTACTTGCCCGGCAGCCCGTTGCCCGTCGACAGATAGATGGTCTTGCCGCGCAGCTTTTCGGCCAGCAGGTACGGGTCGTGATCGGCCCACGCCGGATCGCCCACCGGACCCCACATGTTGGCGGCATCACCGCCGCCGCGGCTCACATCCCAACTGGTGAGCAGCTGGTTCTGCAGGCTGGAGATGTTGGCGCAGTTGCTGAATCCGGCGACACCGCGGTAGAGCGACGGATGCCGCACCGCGAGCGTCAGCGCCGCGACACCGCCCATCGACGCGCCGGCGATCGCGTTGCGCCCGTTGCCGCCGAACTCGCCGTCGATCAGCGGCGGGAGTTCGCGCGTCAGGAACGTCTCGTACATGTACTTCCGGCCGACGCCCGGATCGACGGCCCGCCAGTCGGTGTAGTAGCTGTGCGGATCGCCCACGGGGGTGACGACGGTGAGCTTGTCGCCGGCGGCCGACTTCGCCAGATCGGTCATGGCGTACCAACCGGATTCCTCGGTGTGCGCCTCCGCGCCGTCGAGCATGTAGAGCGTCGGTCGAGAAGACCCTCCCGACGAGGCGGGCCGCTGGACGTCGACGGTGACCGGGCGTGCCATCGCCGGCGACCACACCTTCAGCCGCTCGCGACCGTTGAACGGTGTCGACGACATGACGTACGCTCGGGACGGATCCGAGGCGGTCGATGTATCGCCCGTGGTCGACGACTCGGCTGTCGGGGACGTGTCGTCGTTTCGAGCGGAATCGAGGGATGTCGAACCATCGTCGGGGGTGGCCTGCGCGGAGGGTGCGACCGGTGACCCGATCAGCAGCAACAGGGCTGCCAATGCGGACACCGCGCCGACCACCCGCTTCCGCCCCATCACCGGCATCGACCTCCAGTTCACATTCGACACATCTGTCACATTCGTAACACAGTGAGTATGTCGGACATGTCCGGTGCGGCGCCAATCCCGAGACCGTTCCGGAACGCGGTGGTGATCAGCCCGCGACTGTGGCTGTCACCAGCAGGTACTCCCATCCCATCCGGCCGTCGGTCAGATGGCGGTCGGCCAGGGCGGCCATCTCGGCGTCGAGCGCGGCCACCTTGTCCGCGTCGTCGGCGATCGTGCGGAAGGTGGCGATGGTCGGTCCGTAGGTCGCCTTGAAGAAGTCGCGGAAGGCGGCACCGTCGTCGAAGCGGGTGATCGGCAGTATCTCCGTGGTCGCGGTGAGATCGCGGACGCGGTTGCCGAACAGCGTGCGCACGTGGTCGGGGTCGCCCCACCGGACTCCGGGTTGCGCTCCGGGCGGAGGTGGCGGCGCATACGGCTTCATGACGGCGAACAGCTCGCCGATGAAGCCGGTCGGCGTCCAGTTGATCAACCCGATTCGCCCACCCGGGCGGCTTATGCGTACGAGTTCGTCGGCGCAGCTCTGATGATGCGGCGCGAACATCACGCCCACGCACGAAGTTGCGACGTCGAAGGCGTCCGGGGCGAACGGAAGGTCCTCGGCATCAGCTGTGCGCCAGATGATCCCGGAGTCCGGGGCGCGCCCCTCGCCGACCTCGAGGAGTTCCGGTGTGAGGTCGGTGGCGACGACGTGCGCGCCGGTGGCCGCGGCGGGGATCGCCACGTTGCCCGCGCCGGCGGCGATGTCGAGGACGCGGTCGCCTGCGGTGATGCCCACGGCCTCGACCAGGCGCGGCCCGAGCGGCGCGATGACGTCGGCGACGGCGGGGTAGTCACCCGAGGCCCACAGGGCACGATGCTTGGATTTGATTGCGGCGTCGGTGGAGATGTCGTCGATCGACATGGTCGTGCTCCTTCATGTGTTCGGATGACGTCGAGAGAAGCAGCGTCATCGGTTCTGACGCAGGTCAGCATCTCTCCGCACGACGACGGCCTGCCAGATCAGGATCTGAACCACCCCCGGTTCAGAATCTGTACTGGTCAACCACCTCCGGCGGGTATGTACTGGGATGGCGGTCGACAGAAGTGGGTGCACGATGACCTCCTATGGACAGTTCTGCCCGGTGGCCAAGGCGATGGAACTGCTCGACGAACGGTGGACGATCCTCGTCGTCCGCGAACTCCTCTTGGGCAGTAGACATTTCAACGAGCTCAGACGCGGTGTCCCGAAGATGTCGCCGGCATTGCTGACCAAACGGCTACGCGGACTCGAACGCGCCGGAGTGATCCGTCGGACCGAGGTGGGTGGTCGATCGGTCTACACGCTGACCGAGAAGGGTGAGGAGCTCACGGAGGTGGTGACGGCGCTGAGTGCATGGGGTACGCGATGGATCGGTGAACTCGGCGACGCCGACCTCGACCCGCACCTGCTCATGTGGGACATGCACCGCGCCGTCCCCATCGACCGCTGGCCACGACGACGGACCATGGTGGAGTTCACCTTTCGCGATGTCATGGGCAAGGCCGGCTCCTGGTGGCTGGTGGTCAGCGACGGACAGGCGGAGGTCTGCGACTTCCACCCCGGGTACGAGGTCGACGCCACCGTCGTCACCGATCTGCGTACGCTCACCGAACTGTGGCGCGGCGACGTCGACTGGCCGACCTGTCTGGGCGACGACCGGATCACCGTCCTCGCGCCCACCGACATTCGACGAGAGGTGCCCGGCTGGATCGGGCAGAGCAACGCGGCGGCGATACCGCGACCCGCCTGACGCGCACCGATCGAGCGCGCCGGACGTTCGCACCGGACGCTCGCCGATCCACCTCGCCGCCTCACCTCGCCGATCGTGCCCAGAAATTCGCCGATCGTGCCCAGAAATTCGCCGATCGTGCCCAGAAATTCGCCGATCGTGCCCAGCCCGGGCCCTCGAACGGACGGACTGCGCGGCAAGCCGACGGTCGGTGGCGAGTCAGGACACGATCGACGAGTTTCTGGGCACGATCGGCGAAAAACTGGACCCGCTCGGCGAAAAACAGGGCACAGTCGGCGGATTCGGAGTCGGGGTCGGAGTCGGGGTCGGGCTCGTGGCGCAGTCAGAGCCAGTCGCGGCGTCGGAAGCTGACGTAGAGGCCGATGACGACGACGATGATGAGGATCGAGCTCGTGACGAACCCGAGGGTCCGCGTGTAGCCGGGGAACGGCACGTTCTGACCGTAGAACCCGGTGATCGCGGTCGGGACGGCGATGATCGCGGCCCACGCGGTGAGTTTCTTCATCACGGTGTTGAGGCGGGCGTCGGCGAGCGAAAGGTTGGTCTCGAACACGGTGGTGATCATGTCGCGCAACGATTCCGTCCACTCCGCGGCCCGGATGGCGTGGTCGTAGAGATCGGAGAAGTGCGGATCGAGTTCCGGCGGCGCGTCGTTGTCGAGTCGTCGGCGTTGGATGGTGCCGATCACCTCCCGCATCGGCAGGACCACCCGGCGCAACACGACGATGTCCTTGCGGAGGTCGTAGGTCTGACGTTGCAGCGCACTGCCGGCCACCTTCTCGTCGAACAGCGTCCCTTCGAGATCCTCGATCGAGTCATCGAGACACTGCACGGCGTCGAAATGTCCGTCGACGACGACGTCGAGCAGGCCGTGCAACAGCGCCCCGATCCCGTATTGTTCGCCGCCGATCTCGTTCCACCTCTCGACGACCTGCTCGATGTCGAAGCCGGCCGACAGTCGCACGGTGATGAAGGCGTTCTTCTTGATGAACACCGAGATCCGATGCAGATCAAACGCTTTGGCCTGCTGGGCGGGTACGGCATGTCCGCTCGACGGCACGGTGTCGGCCGCGGGCTTCTCGGCCGCAACGGGATCGTCGCCGACCTGATCGGAGTCCTTCAGCACGACGGCATAGACCATCAGGAACATGTGGTGGGCGTAGGGGATCGCCTTCACACGTTCGGCCGACGCCGTGGTGTCCTCGACCGCGAACGGATCGAGGTCGAGTTCGTCGGCGAGGCGGGCCATCGTCTCGTGAGTGGGACATTCGAGATCGGCCCAGATGAGGAGGTCGTCGTCGGCGAGGCAGTCCGAGATCTTGTTCAGGTCGAACCCGTCGACCGTCTTTCCGTTGCGCCAGATCTGACCCCGGATGCGTTCGGACATGCCCACATCCTGCCATCCGGCCCGCCGATGGCAGGATCGCAGCATGGCCGCCCGGATTCCCGCACTCACCGGAATCCGGACCATCGCGGCACTCTCGGTGTGCCTGACCCACGCGGCGTTCTGGACCGGTCACTACACCGACGACTACGTCGGGCGGTTGCTCAGCCGGTTCGAGGTCGGTGTCGCGATCTTCTTCGTGCTGTCGGGCTATCTGCTGTTCGCGCCGTGGGTGAACGCCCTCGCCGACGGGCGGTCGTCTCCGTCGGTGGGCCGTTACTTCTGGCACCGGGCGCGACGCATCCTGCCCGCCTACTGGCTGACGGTGATCGCGGTGTACGCCCTGTTCTTGGTGTACGACCCACCGGACGCGTCCCCGACGGGAACCGGCCTTGCGGGATTCCTGCGGAACATGACGCTGACCCAGGTGTACGGCGTCGGGCATTTGCATTCCGGCCTGACCCAGATGTGGAGCCTGGCCGCCGAGGTCGTGTTCTACCTGCTGCTTCCGGTGATCGCCTGGGTGCTGGTGGTGGCGGTCTGCCGACGACGTTGGCGCCCCGACCTGCTCATCGTCGGATTGCTGGCCCTGATGCTCGTGTCGCCGATCTGGTCGGCGGTGGTGGCCGGCAGCAACGGCATCGACGCCACCGCGCGCCTCGGGGCACCGGCGTTCCTCGGCTGGTTCGTCGCCGGGATGCTGTTGGCCGTGTGCACGCACCTCGTCCGGCGCTGGAATCCGACGATCTCGGTGGGCATCGCCGTGGCAGCGTTCCTCCTCTCGGGCACCGCGATCGCGGGGGAACCGACCATCACCCCGACGACGGCGTCGGCGACCATCGTCAAACATGTGCTGTACATCGTCGTCGCCGTCGGGCTCATCGGTCCGCTCACGGTGCGTCCCCCGGGCATCCTCGACGACGGTGATCGACCCGACTGGTGGTCGAGGGTGTGCGGCAGCCGACCCATCGTCTGGCTCGGTGAGATCTCCTACGAGTTCTTCCTCGTCCACGTCCTGGTGCTCGAGATCCTGATGGACATCCTCGGCTACGGCGTGTTCTCCGGTTCGATGCCGGTGGCGTTCATCGCCACGACCGTCGTGAGCGTTCCGGTCGCGTGGGGCCTCCATCGCCTCACCCGCCCGTTGTGGCGGGCTCGCACCCCGGGAGCGGTCGCTACGCGCAGGTAGCATCGGGGTATACGTCTGCCGCGCCCGGTAGGGGAATCGAGGGTCACCACATGGTCGAGAACCGGCGTCCAGGTCTGCGGGCCGCGACCACGAGCGACGAACTCCGCTCATGGTGCGATCAGTCGCGTGTGCCGGGTGACCGCCCCGAGCTCTCCGACACCGCGGCGATCCTCGTCGCCTCCGGATTCCTGACACCGGCCGGCCGGGCGATCGTCGTCCGAAGGATCTCGACCGGACTGCCGATGCCGGTCCTGCCGGGCGGATTCGGCGACCTGCGACGCCTCGCCCGCGCTATCGGCCAGACCGAGCACCAGCTGTCGAACCCGATGATGCCGAGCGTCGTCGGCGCGGTGATGCGCAACCGCTTGAACGGTATGCATCGTCGTCGTGAGGACGCCCGCAAGGTGCTCGTCACCGCCAAGGGCGTGTTCGCCGGCGGGACCCGCGCTATCCGCCGGGAACGGCGCGAGAACGTCTACCTCGAGATCGACGAGCGGGAGCGACTCTTCGCCGGCCTGATGTGCACGCCCACCCCGAACGTGAACACGACGGGATATGTGCGCCGCGCCGGTACCGCCGCGATCGACCGGCTTGCCGGCGTCGTCGGACAGGTCGCCAACAAGTCCGGGTACCCGCAGGCCGGCGAGTGGGCGAGTCAGATCCTGGTCCCGGATCGTGCCGAGTCGCCGGCGGCGCCCGTCGGCACCCCGGGGTCGGCCGCCTTCGTCGACGGCTACGAGACGCTGCTGTACGTCGCGGGACACTTCTACGACCGCATCGTGCGTAACCCGGCGTGGCTGTCCGACCACTTCGAGATCCAGCGCACGCAGGTCAACCTGCATGCCGAGCTCGCGGAGATCGCCGCCGACGTGATCGCCCTGCGCGCGGTCCGCATCGACCTCGACCGGGCCAAGCGCAACGGCGGATTCGATCGATCGTTCGCCGAGCACATCGACCGTCGGGAGACGACGCTGCGGCCCGTGTGGACCGAACTCCTCGACCGGGTGCAGGCGCTCGGTGAGGTCGCGTCCGTCGTCGAGTCCGCCGCCGTCGAACTGCGGGTCCTCGCCGAATACGACAGGGCCCACACCATCGACGACCGGATCGACGAACTCATCGCCCGCTCGGGCGACCGCGAGATCTCCGTCGACAACGCCAAACGACTCAGCGAGCAGGTGCGCAGCGGCGAGGAGCAGCTGAGGATCTATCGGGATGTGTTGCAGGGCAATATCGCTCGAATCTCTCCGGCCCTACCTCGGGAGTTGCCGGCACGGTACGAACCGTCCTGAGCGTCCAGGCTCAGCGCGACCCGGAGCTCAGCGCGACCACGAGCTCAGATACTCCTTCTCGGTCGGGCTCAGCCGCCGCAACGTGCGGGCCTCGATGTCGACGACCGCCATCTGCGTGCTCGCCACACATGCGGCCTTGGTCGAGGTGTCCTCACCGGCCGGGCGGATCTCGTAGCCGATGGTGAAGTCGACCGAACGGAAACCCTTGATCCACATGCCGACCTGCAGCGGTGAGTCCTCGTGCCGCAGTTGCCGCTGATACCGGATGTCGACGTGGACGATCATCGCGCTCGTGATGAGTGGATAGAACGACTCATCCGCTGTATCACCCGGCCCGCTCGCCTCGCTCCCGGCGCCGGCGAGCAGCCACTGGATCCGCGCCTCCTCCATGACCGTCACCATGCGCGCGTGGTTGATGTGGCCGAAAGCATCCATGTCCGACCAACGCACCGGGACGTCGGCGGCGAAGGCGAAAGAGTTGTTCATGCAAGCAAGCTTTCCATTGTCGGTTACCGATCAGTATCCTGTCTGGGGGGAGGGCAGTGAGGGAGCGCATGCGTA
This sequence comes from Gordonia sp. ABSL11-1, assembly GCF_030315685.1. Classification (GTDB taxonomy): domain Bacteria; phylum Actinomycetota; class Actinomycetes; order Mycobacteriales; family Mycobacteriaceae; genus Gordonia. The sequence goes on from NZ_JASXSI010000015.1 coordinate 64,423, forward strand.
AGTCGAATCGGTGGACGGCCGCGGTCGTCTCGCTGCTGGCTGCCGCCCTCGTGATGCCGGCCGCAGTCGCGCACGCCGACGACACCAAGGTCGCGATGATCTCCAAACAGTCGAAGCTCAGCCCACTGCGCACCGACATCTGGGTGAACTCCCCGTCGATGGGCGGCAAGGTCAAAGTGTCCGTCCTCACTCCGCAGTCGGGGAGCGGACCACGCTCGACCGTCTATCTGCTCGACGGCGCCGACGCCGGTGAGGACGTCAGCGACTGGATCACCAAGGGCAAGGCCGGACGGTTCTTCGCCGACAAGAACGTCAACGTCGTCCTGCCCACGGGCGGCGCGGGCAGCTTCTACACGAACTGGGTGCGTCGCGACGCGAAGATCGGCAAGCCGCAGTGGGAGACGTTCCTGACCCAGGAACTGCCCCCGCTGATCGACGAGAAGTTCGACGGCACCGGCCGCAACGCCGTCGTCGGCCTGTCGATGGGTGGGCAGTCGGCCTTCACCCTTGCGGTGCGCCACCCCAGCCTCTACTCGGGCATCGCGTCGCTCAGCGGGTGCCCGCCGGTGTCCGGTCCGGTCAACGAGAGCTACGTCCGCACCACTGTCGCCAAGAGCGGCGGTGACGCCACCAACATGTGGGGTCCGTTCGGATCGGCGAACTGGAACGCGCATGACCCGAGCCGTCATCTCGACAAGCTCCGCGGCAAGGACATCTTCATCGCCGCCGGCTCCGGCGCGGTCGGTCCGCGTGACCTCACGGCACCGTACGACTCCAGCGAGGGGCCGCGGTCGGCGGTCGTCGCCGCGTCGTCGGCGCTCGAGGTCGGTGCGTGGCGCTGCTCGTTGGAGTTCGCCGCGACCCTACGCGTCAACAACATCCCGTACACCGACGGTTTCCACGTCATCGGGACCCACAACTGGGTGTACTGGGAACAGGATCTTCCGGTCGCCTGGCAGACCATCTCGCGAGGTCTCTGAGTCCCGTCCGCCGGACATCTCCGCCTTCGTTCCTCCCCCGGGTATCACCTGGTCCGCCGCGAGCACGCGGAGGGCGGTGGCATACCCGGCGGACGAACTGAGTGCGACGCCCTCCGAGCGACGGCGGTCAGGTCAGGTCAGGCACGCGCGGCCCACTGCTCGGCGAAGCCGAGGAACACGTCGGTCTCCGCCGGATGGGTGACGGTCACGCGGACGCCGTCGCCGGCGAACGGACGGACCACGACGCCCGCCTCCACACATCGGGAGGCGAACTCGGTCGTGTCCTCACCCAGTTCCAGCCACACGAAGTTGGCCTGCGACTCGGGCACTCGGTAGCCGAGATCACGCAAGCGCCCGGTCACACGGATCCGCTCGGCGACGACGGCGTCCGTGCGTGCGAGGAGTTCATCACCGGCCTCGAGCGATGCCAGCGCGGCCTGCTGGGCGACGCTGTTCACCGAGAACGGCACGTGCGCTTTTCCGAGTGCGGTGATGACCTCGGGATCGGCGAGTGCGTAGCCGACCCGCAGACCGGCCAGGCCGTACGCCTTGGAGAACGTGCGCAGCACGACGAGGTTGCGGAACTCGCGCAGCAGTTCGACTGCGTCGTAAGCCTGCGTCGGACCGAGGCGCAGGTATTCGAAGTACGCCTCGTCGAGCGCGACGACGACGTCCGACGGCACGGTCCGCAGGAACTCGAGGAGGGCGGCCGCCTCGACGACGGTGCCCGTCGGATTGTTCGGATTGCAGATGAAGACGAGCCGGGTCCGGTCGGTGATCGCCGCGGCCATCGCCGGCAGGTCGTAGGTGAGGTCGGCGGTCAGCGGCACCTGCACCGGCGTCGCCCCGGCCACCCGTGTCGCCAGAGGATAGGTCTCGAACGACCGCCACCCGAAGACGACCTCGTCGCCGGGTCCGCTGGTGACGGTGATCAGGTTCTGGCAGAGGATCACCGAGCCGCACCCGACCTGGACCTGATCCTCGGTGACCCCGACCCCCTTGGCGAGCGCCGCGGTCAACTCGACCATCCCGTTGTCGGGATAACGGTTCACCGCCGTCGCCGCCGTCGTGATCGCATCGAGGACGCTGGGCAGCGGACCTTCCGTGGCCTCGTTGCTCGCGAGCTTCACCGCTCCCGGAAAAGTCTTGCCGGGAACATAGACGGGCAGGTCGTCGAGGTCGGGACGGATACGCAGGCTCACCCGTCAAATGTAGGACTGCCGCCCGCGGACGGCCAAAACGGTGCACGCCCTTCGGTGGCGTCCTCGCGGTTTGCTTCGCGCCGCCGGGTGTGTGTAACCTTTCGCTTCGGCAGTTCGAAAGGACTCCGCCAAGGAGGCGTGCCAGAGCGGCCGAATGGGACTCACTGCTAATGAGTTGTCTCGCTAAAACGGGACCGGAGGTTCAAATCCTCTCGCCTCCGCCGACCCGCCCACAGCGGGGCACAAATGAATAGCACGCGCCCGTAGCTCAACGGATAGAGCATCTGACTACGGATCAGAAGGTTTGGGGTTCGAATCCCTACGGGCGCACATCAGACGAGAACCCCGGCTCCGGCCGGGGTTCTTGCGTTGTCGAGCGGTCCACCCGCGTGACGACCGCACCGAATGCCGCGGCCAGCGGGAACATGATGATGCCGTAGACGGCGGGGATCACCGACATCTCGGTGCTGTCGAGCACGGTCGGTGTGATCGCCAGCGCGAGGGCCGCGTCACGACCGCCGTCACGGAGTTCACCGCGGTGAGCGTGATGTTGAGCGCGACGTCGCCGTGGAACAGGTGGCTGAGCAGACTGGCCATGGTCCCGCCCGGGGACGCGGCGAGCGCCATCAGCCCGACGGCCAATAGCGGTTCGAGTTCGAAAACGTTCGCCAGGCCGAAGGCGATCAGCGGCAACACGACCACCTGGGCCGCCCAGGATGATGGCGAGTGCCCGTGGGGTCCGCACGACCCGCCGAAAGTCTGCGACCGTGAGCGACAGCCCGAGTCCGAACATGACGACCGCGAGCGCGATCGGGAGACCGATGCCGACAAAGGACGATTCCATCTCAGGACCTCCCGGTGATGGGGGGGCAACGGTAGCATCGCGGCGTGCCGGGTACCGAGACGATCGTGGTGAGCGGGGTGGTCGTCCGCGACGACACCGGGCGCCTGCTCACCGTCCGAAAGCGGGGCACGACACGTTTCATGCTTCCCGGCGGAAAGCCCGAACCCGATGAATCAGCCGTCGACGCTGCGGCGCGTGAATGTCTGGAGGAGATCGGGCTCACGGTGGCGGCCGGCGACCTCGACGAGTGGGGAGCCTTTCGGTCGGCAGCGGCCAACGAGGACGGATTCGACGTCCTGGCAACGATTTTCGACGGTGGGGTCGTTGGTTCCGACATCACGCCATCGGCCGAGATCGCGGAGATCCGTTGGCTCGACATCGACACCGTCGCGCTGCCAGAGGATCTGGCGCCGCTGCTTGTCGACCACGTCATCCCGATGGTGCGGGCCAGTATCCGACGCGACTGACACGAGAACAGTTTTCCCAGGGTTCACCGTTTTCGGAGCATTCTCGGTTACCGTGTTCGCCGGGGGATCTTTGTCGCGCCGCACACTGAAAGGATTCCCATGAACTCACCATCACCCGTGGCACGAATCGCCGCGGAATTCATCGGCACATTCTGGTTGGTCTTCGGTGGCTGTGGCAGCGCCATTTATGCCGCGAAACAAGTCGCCCAATCCGACGACGGCCGGAGCACCTTTCAATTGGGAATCGGCTTCCTCGGCGTGGCCCTTGCGTTCGGTCTGACGGTCGTCACCCTGGCCTACGCGGTGGCGCACATCTCGGGAGCGCATTTCAATCCGGCGATCACTCTTGGCGCTGCGGTGAGCGGACGGCTCCCGTGGAAGGATCTGCCCGGGTACTGGATCTCGCAGGTCGCCGGTGGTCTGCTGGCCGGCTTGACGCTGTGGGTGATCGCGAAGGGGCTACCGGGTTTCGAACGTGTGGGCAATATGGCGGCGAACGGATATGGCGAACATTCTCCGGCCGGCTATTCCCTGACGAGTGTTTTCATCGCCGAGGTGTTGCTGACCGCGTTCTTCCTCATCGTCGTTCTCGGAGCGACCGATGGCCGCGCGCCCGCCGGGTTCGGTCCCCTGGCGATCGGTTTGTCGCTGACCCTCATCCACCTGATCTCGATCCCGATCAGCAATACGTCGGTGAATCCGGCCCGCTCGACGGGTGTCGCATTCTTCAATGCGAATGGTGCACCCGCTCAGCTGTGGGTCTTCTGGCTTGCGCCCTTGATCGGCGGTGTGATCGGTGGTCTGATCTATCCGCTCCTTTTCGAGAACGGCAAACTGGCGTTCGGCAAGCGCGCCGCCGACGACACCCGGGCCGCGGGCGAGCCGGTCAGTTGATGATCTCGCCGCGATGATCCGCGCGGAGTTCGGCGAGGCGGTCGCGCCAGCCCTGTAGGGTATCCGGGGTCAGTCGCGTCCAATCATCGACCTCGGCGACGATCCGCAGGGGTGCGGTGCTCCGATACGACCGGGTGGGGTTGCCGGGGAACTTCTTGTCCGTCACGTTCGGATCGTTCTCGAACGGTCCGGTCGGTTCGACGACGAACACCCGCGGGGTGCCGTCCCCGGCCGCCAGCTCGGCGGCGAGGCCGGCCCCGTCGCGCATGGCGGTGAAATAGATGTGGTTCATCACGATCTCCGGCCGATAGTTCGACCGGAACCCGGCCGTGAGTGAATCACCGGGGCGCAGATCGGCTTTCGTGCCGTGGTAGAACGGTCCGTCGTCGAGCGGTTCGGGCATGCTGACAGCGTAGGTTCTCGCCGCACGCGAACCCCACCGACCTGACACAATCCCGCCATGGAACTGCTCATCCTCGTCCTGGTCGGCGCGATCATCGTCACCGCGATCGCCGACCGCCGGGGCATGCAGCCGGCCCTGATCATCGTGGTGATCGCGCTCGCGGTCTCCTTCATCCCGGGAATGCCGCGCGTCGAACTCGATTCGCACATCCTGCTCACGGTGGTGCTGCCGCCGCTGCTCTACTCGGCGGCCCTCAACTTCTCGTTCCCGAGCTTTCTGCGGAACCTGAAACCGATCCTGGGGCTCGGTGTCGCGATGGTCGTCATCACCGCGGTCGTCGTCGGATGGGTGGCGTCCCTGGTGATCCCCGAGTTCACCTTCATGCTCGCACTGCTCCTCGGTGCGATCGTCGCGCCACCCGACGCCGTCACCGCCGTCGCCATCGGGCGCAAACTCGGCCTGCCCAAACGTCTGATGACGATCCTGACCGGCGAGAGCCTCGTCAACGACGCCGCCGCACTGTCGCTGTTCGCGATCGCCATCTCGCAGATCGCCGATACCCATTCGTTCATCGGGAATCCGCTGCTGTTGTTCGGGTACAACGCGATTCTCGGTCCGATCGTCGGCGGCGTGCTCGGTGTGCTGACGCTGTGGATTCGACGTCACTTGCAGAACCCGGCGCTGGAGACCGTGCAGGGCTTCGTCGTGCCGTTCGCCGCCTTCCTCGCGGCGGAGCACCTCCATGCGTCGGGCGTGCTGGCCGTCGTGATCGCCGGATTCGTCGTCGGCTCCGGATCGGTCCACGCCGGCTACCAGACGCGACTCCAGGAACGGTACGTCTGGAACTCGGTCGACGTCCTGCTGGAGGCGTTCGTGTTCGCCTACATCGGTCTGCAGATGCGGTTCATCATCGAGGACCTGCGCGACGCACGAGAGTCGCTGCTACACATCACCGCCGCGTCGGTGCTGGTGCTGGCCGTCGTCCTCGCCATCCGACCGATCTGCGTGTTCGCCATGTTCGGTCGCGGCGTCGTCAGCCGCCGCATCGACAGTGCCGTCAACGTCGAGATCCAGGCGAGCCCACGACGGACGGTCCGTCGCGCCGAACCCGTCGACAAACCGCCGGGCCGATGGCGGCGGTTCACCGACCGCATCGACCACCGTCCACTGACCTGGCAGGAATCGACGATCGTCGCGTGGACGGGTATGCGCGGGGTCGTCACGCTGGCCGCCGCATCGGGTATCCCGGTGACCATGGCGAATGGCGAACCGTTCCCCGAACGCTCCGCGATCCAGGCCATCGCCTTCGTCGTCGCGGTCGGCACCATCCTGATCCAGGGGCCGACGCTGCCGTGGATGATCCAGCGTCTGCATCTGCACAACGAGGACGAGGAGCGCTACGACCACACGCAGACCGCGCTCACCGAACAGATCGTGCACGATGCGGCCGATCGGGTCATCGCCGACTTCGTCGACCGACCGCCCGCCGCACTCGACGCCGCGACCGTCGAGTTCATCAAGGACACGGTGGCCCGCCAGGCCCGCGATGCCGAGGAGATGCCCGATCCGGACGCGCACACCGCGCGCAACGACGCCTTCGCGGCGCTCTACCGTGCGGTGCTCAACGCCCAGCGTGAGGCACTGGTCGTCGACCGCGACGCCGGAAACGTTGACGACGAGGCCGTGCGTGCCATGCTCGAGCGGCTGGACCTCCAGGAGGCCGGACTGTCCGCGCGGCTGGAGAGCCGACTCTAGGAGTCGCAGGTCGGCGCCGGCACTCCGACGTCGGCCGTCGCGGCGTCGTACTGTCGAGGGGGTGGGCCCTCCGGACGATCTGTACCGCACCCCCATCTACGGCCAGTTGTATCCGCCGCTGGGGTATGCACCCGACGGCACACCACAATTCGTCCCGGGTCAGCAGCCCACCCGGCCGCAGCCCGACCCCTCGGCCGGGCACTCGGCCGACTCGGACCCCGACGACCCCGGGTCGTCTGAACCGCCATCCGACGACCGCCGGCCACGCCTCGCGCAGTCCGACCGCAGACTCGTCGGGATTCTCGCGCTGGTCGCCGTCGCGGCACTCGGACTGCTCGCCCTGACCGTCGGACGTGCTGCGTTGCGGTCCGATGTCGAACCGGCCGCCGGGCCGACCCTGCCCGTGGTCATCTCCGATGTGCCCACCCGGATGCCGACCGGCGTCCCGCGCGACGAGCGGCCGACGCCCGGTGTGCCGATGGTGCCGAGCGGCAAGGAGGTCGTCTACGAGGTCACCGCGACCAGCCCGACGACGATCCTCTACGTCGACGACAACGGGCTGCGCACGACCGTCGGCGCGCCGACGAACTGGACGATCACCTTCACCGGCACGTCCAATCCGCTGCGCATCCTGGTCCTCGCCGGTGAGGGCGACGCCCGGTGTTCGATCAGCGTCGACGGCCGGACCGTGTCCAGCGATCGGATCAGTGCGCAGACCCCGCGACGGACCGTCTCCTGCCGCGCGTGAGTGGCACGGATCACCGTTTCGTTGGTGCTCCCCGGTCATCGACTGTGTACGGGAGACCTCGGGTCGCTACCGTAGACGGGTGAGTTCTTCTCAAACAGCCCCAGAGAACACCACCTCGCCGGAGGGTGCCGCTGCGCCCTCGGACGTCAAGACGATGGTCACGTGGCGTGGCGAGGGCACTGACCGGCTCGAACAGGTGCGCCTGCACGTCACGGGCGAGCGGATCAAGGCCTACGGACGCATCATCGCGGCCGCCACCGACGAGCACGAGGCGTTCTCGGCGTCCTACGAGCTGGTGACCAACGACGACGGCGTCACCAAGCGTCTGTCGGTTCACCTCCTGCGTGCGAGCGGAGAGACACAGCTGGCCATCACGCGTGACGGCGAGCACAACTGGCTCATCCAGACCCCGGGCGGCACCGAGCGCGGCGAGTTCAACGGCGCCGAGGATGTCGATCTCGCACTGTCGCCGATGTTCAACGCCCTGCCGATCCGCCGCAAGCGGCTGCACGAGGGCGGCGCGGAGACCGATGTCCCCGTGGTCTACCTATATCTGCCCGCCGGGACCGTCGAGCCCGCGACCCTGCACTACGCGCCGGGACCGGACGCCATCGGTGTGGTGTCACCGATCGTGACGTCGTCGCTGACGGTCGACTCCAACGGATTCGTCGTCGACTACGCGGGCCTGGCTTCCCGCGTCTGACCGCGACTCGTCGCGCTCAACCCATCCAGACCCGCGCCTGGTGGGCCTGTCGTCGTAGCTCCTCGGCCCAGCCGGGCGCACCGATCTCGACCCCGGTCACCGGCACCGGCGGCGCCGACGCAATCGCCTCGTAGGCGAGGCGCGCGTGGTGCCCGTCGTGGACGAGACCCTCGACGCTTCCGTTGTCGCGGAGTTCGTCGCGTGCGGCGACCAGCCGGTCGATGGTCTCGCTGAGCACGTTCAGCAGGGCGATCCCGTTGGCCTCCAGCATGGCTCGCTGCAAGGCGGGTGCCGAACCGGCGACCCGTGTGCCGTCGCGGAAGCTTCCCGCCGCCAGTCGCAGCGCGAGGTCGCTCTCACCGCCGCCCACCGCCGCGGTCGCGGCCGCGGTGAGGTGCGGGAGATGAGAGATCGCGGCGACGGCACGGTCGTGGGCGTCGGGAGCTGCGGCAACGACGTACGACCCCGCCTGCCTGGCGATACGTGCGATCGTCAGCCAATCGTCGGCGTCGGTGTGATCCTCGGTCGTCACCATCCACATCGCGCCGCGAAAAAGCTCGGGATCGGTTGCCGCCCAACCTGATCTGCTGGTCCCCGCCATCGGATGTCCACCGACGTAACGTATTCCGGGTGCCAGTCGCGACACCGATTCGGCAACTGCTCGTTTGACGCTGATGACATCGGTGAGAAGGCATCCGGGTGCCCGTTGCGCGATTGCCGGAAGCAGCTCGTCGATGGTGGTGACCGGCGTGGCGAGCACGATCACCGCGCCGCCGGTCGCGGCGTCGTCGAGGGTGGCGCCGAGGTCGGTCGAGGCGCGGTATCCCGCCGCGACCGCGGCGTCGACGCTCTCCCCGGACCGGTTGTAGCCGAAGGCGCCGCGGCCCGCGTCGCGCAATGCGCGCAGCAACGAACCGCCGATGAGTCCGAGTCCGAGTACGCACACGGGAGGGTGCCTGGACGGGTCCTCGGGATCAGCCGCAGAAGTCACCACTCCACGTTCCCACATCACCGATGCATCGGTGAACGGCGAGTCGTCGGTCCCGCCGACCGGCCGGGACTTGGGTGCCCAGCCGTAAACAGATACGGTGACCTGCATGGCAGGTGCCGGCGCTGGTGTATCGGGTGGGTCGAACAGGCAGGACGTCAACGACGAGATCGAGGGCTTCGCGGTGGCGGTGGTCCGAGACGAGGGTGCGTGGAAGGTGACCGCGCTCAAACCGTCGGCGCTGCTGACCCTCGACGACGCCGAACGTCAGCTCCGCGAGATGCGGGCCACCGGCGCCGTGTTCGGTCTGCTGGACGTCGACGACGAGTTCTTCATCGTCGTCCGGCCCAGCCCCTCGGGTGCGCAGCTGCTCATCTCGGACGCCACGGCCGGCATCGACTATGACGTCGCCGCCGACGCCCTCGAGGCGATGAACGTCGAGGTCCCCGACCTGGACCCGGACGACATCGACGATGTCGACCCGTGGGAGGAGGGTGACCTGGGCATCCTCGCCGATCTGGGTCTGCCGGACGCGGTGATGAGCATCATCGTCGGCGACACCGACCTGTACGCCGACGAGCAGGTCGGCATGATCGCCGCCCGTCTCGGCTTCGCCGACGAACTGTCCAAGGTCCTCGACACCCTCGGACATTGACCTCCGGCGCCGACGTCCCCGCACATTCGGCGGCCGACCTGGGCTCGCCGCGTGCGATCTGGGAATCGATGATGGGGGAGGCGTTGGCGGTGGCCCGAGCGGCCGGAGCCGACGACGTCCCGATCGGAGCGGTCGTCTTCGACCCGGGGGGCATCGAGTTGGCGCGGGCGTCGAATCGGCGTGAGGCCGACGGGGATCCGACGGCACACGCGGAGATCCTCGCGCTGCGCGCCGCGGCCGCGCGTTTCGGAGACGGATGGCGGCTGCCGGGCTGCACCATCGCGGTCACCGTCGAGCCGTGCACGATGTGCGCCGGCGCGATCACCCTGGCCCGTGTGGAGACCCTCGTCTTCGGCGCGTGGGAACCCAAGACCGGGGCGGTCGGATCGTTGTGGGACGTCGTCCGTGATCCGCGGCTCGCGCATCGTCCGCAGGTCGTCGGCGGCGTCCGCGAGGACGAGTGCCGGGCGATGATGCTCGACTTCTTTCACGCACACCGCGACTGAGCCGCCTCACGTGCGGCACCCACCCTGGCTCACCGTCGTCGAAGAATCAGGGTGAATATCAGGGTTCGCCGACGTCACGGCTCTGGCAGATTGGAGTCAGCGGTGCGGCGGGATCCCGACATCCGGCACCGGCACCACCGACCGACCCCCGCAGGAAAGGCAAGGACCGACATGTCCGATCCCAGTGACAAGGTGACCCCCGACAGCGTGAACCCCGACAGCGTGAACCCCGACAGCGTGAACCCCGACAGCGTGAACCCCGACAGGGTCACCGAGGCCGTCAACACCGCCAAGGACAAGATCAACGAGTTCGCCGCCAGCGACTCCGTGCAGAACGCGGTCGGCACCGCGAAGGACAAACTCACCGAGATCGCCAACAGCGACGCCGTGCAGGACGCGGTCGGCGCCGCCAAGGAGAAGCTGAACGAACTCGCCGAGAACGAGAAGGTGCAGGAGGCGCTGTCCACCGCGAAGGACAAGTTCGGCGAGCTGAAGGACAAGCTCGGCGGACGTTGAGATCGGCGTGACCTGTATCTCTGGTCGGCGACGCCGTCTCGTGGCACCGTGGAAGTACCTGCAACCCGGCGACACAGGGTCCCGGGATCACCAGGAGGAGGCAGTTCATGGGTATCCACGACGACGCCAAGAACAAGGCCGAGGAACTGAAGGGACGCGGTAAAGAAGCTGCCGGCTCCCTCACCGATGACCAAGACCTCAAAGAAGAAGGCAAGGGTGACCAGGCCGTCGCCCAGGGCAAGCAGAAGGTCGCCGACGCCGCCGATGCCGTGAAGGGCAAGGTCGACGACGTCAAGGACAAGCTGACCGGCAAGGACTAGCCCCCCGATTCGGCCCTCTGACCAGGCAATTTAGGGACAAGCGCCGACTGCGGTACAGTCTTCCGCGGTGGCGTGTCCGAGCGGCCGAAGGTGCAGCACTCGAAATGCTGTGTGCGGTAACCCCGTACCGAGGGTTCAAATCCCTCCGCCACCGCAGCAGAACGGCTCCCGCCTGAACAGGTGGGGGCCGTTCTCGTGTCCCGGCACGCGCATCACTGACCGTCCCGCCTCACTGATCGCCACGCCTCACTGACCGCCCAGGAACTCCGCCATCCCCGGACGCAGATACGCCGACAGGTCGTTCCATGGGACCGTCACCGGAAGCCAGTCGCCCAGCGCGTGGATCACCGGGACGTAGAACCGGATGCCCGCGGTCACCGGCACCCAGTTGAGGAAGCTGTCGACGACGGGTGGCACATCGGTGGCGCGGTCGTCGATCTGCGTCACCAGGGCGGCGAGTCGCGGTGCCGTCGCATTCGGGTCGGTGAGGACATCGCTGAGCAGGATGGGTTTCGCGGTCGTCGCGTTGATGGTGATCGTCGAGACGAGATTGTTGGGATGGGCGGCGCCCGCGGCATAGGCCGAGAAGATCGCCACACCGGCGACGACATTGCCGGTCGTCGTCGTCACCGCGCTGCGGGTGTCTCCCGCGAGCGAACCGTTCTCGACGGTCGTGTCCGCGGTGCGGCCGACGACGTCGTCGAGCGCGGCACGCATGCCGCCGTTGAACCGTTCCCGCACCGCTGCCTCACCCCCACTGACCTGCGGCAGATCGACGTCGAAGGTCGTCGTGCCGCGCCTGCCCTGCGCACGGATCGCGGTCGGGGTGTAGGCGCTCGCCGCGGTGGTGGTGGTACTCGTCGTGTCCGACGACGACGGGGTGACCGATCGGGTGACCGTGACCACCGATGTGGTGACGCTGCCGGGTGCGGGATCGTCGGACTGCTGGGCGCACCCGCCCACGACCACGGCGAGCATCCCGATGGTGATCGCCCCGGCGACACCGCGTGCCCCGGTCGTCGTGCGGAGGAGTCTCATGTGAGGAATTGTGCCGCGTCCCGGGCGAGATCGAGCACCGGTTGCGGGAAGATGCCGAGCACGATCGTGACGATCGTGCACACGGCGATCGACGAGGTCGACAGCACGCTCGGCTTCACCACGTGCGGGGCGTCGACGGGGACGTCGGCGAAGAACATCGCCACGATGATCCGGATGTAGAAGTACGCCGCGATCGCGCTGCTGACCACACCGACGACGACGAGCACACCGCCGCCGTTGCCGGCCGCCGCCGCGAACACGTCGAACTTCGCGATGAACCCGCTCGTCAGCGGGATCCCGGCGAAGGCCAGCAGGAACATCGAGAACATCGCTCCCACAAGCGGATACCGTCGGCCCAGACCTGCCCACTGGGAGATCTCGGTGGCCTCGCGGCCGGACACGTGCGGGCCTGACAGACGGTCGGTCTCGCGCACCACCGACACGGTCGCGAACGCGCCGAACGTGGAGAAGGCATACGCCGCAAGGTAGAACAGCGTGGCCGCGAGGCCGGGCTGATCGGGCCCGCTCGCTCCGCTCCCGGCGCCCGCGTCGTCGAAGGCGATCAGACCCAACAGGATGAACCCCGCGTGGGTGATCGACGAGTACGCGAGCATCCGCTTGATGTCGGTCTGGGTCACCGCCATCACCGCGCCGACGAGCATCGTGGCGATCGCCACCGCCCACAGCGCCGGCTCCCAATCGGACCGCAGATCCCCGAATCCGACATAGAACACCCGCAGCAGCGCGCCGAACGCGGCGATCTTGGTGGCCGCCGCCATGAACGCTGTCACCGGCGACGGCGCACCCTGATAGACATCCGGGATCCATGCGTGGAACGGAACCGCACCGATCTTGAAGAGCAGCCCCACCGACAACAGCCCGAGCGCGATCAACGGCAACACGGTGTCACCGTCGGGAGCGTTCACCGCCTGCCCGACCGAGTCCCCGATCGCACCCAGTTGCAGCGATCCGGTGGCGCCGTAGGCGAATGCCGCACCGAACAGGAAGAACGCCGACGAGAACGCGCCGAGCAGGAAGTACTTGAGCGAGGCCTCCTGCGAGATCAACCGCCGACGCCGGGCCAGACCGCACAACAGGTACAGCGGGAGCGAGAAGACCTCCAGCGCGATGAACATCGTGAGCAGGTCACCGCACGCGGGGAACAGCATCATGCCGCCGACCGCGAGCATCGTCAATGGGAACACCTCGGTGGTGACCGCGCCCGCCCGGGTCGCCTCGAACTCGGCGTCGGTGTTGGGTACCGATGCCCCGGACGGGGTGAACATGTCCGCCTCGACCGCGCCGAGCGTCGCCTGTGCGGCGGCACCGGGGCCGTCGCTCACCTGCTTCGGTGTGTGCGTGCCTGTTCGCGCGGCGTCGAGATCCATCGATCCCGGCGCGACGACACGCTCGAGTCGTCGCTCACCCATGAAAGCGACCGAGATGATCGCGACGAGCAACAGCAGGCCCTGCAGGAACAGCGTCGGGCGATCGACGACGACCGCACCCGACATGGCGAACTGGCCGTCGCCGCCGTTGCGTGTCTCCGCGACGGTCACCGCGATCAGGGCGACGAGCGCGGCGAGGAGGCCCCCGACCGAGATCACGAGCTGGATCGGATAGCGAATCCGCCTGGGCGCGAACGCCTCGACCAGGACCGCGACAACCGCCACCCCGAACACGATCAGCATCGGCGAGAGCAGACCGTACTCGACGCTCGGTGCCTGGATGGCAGCGAGATGTGTGGTCGTCGGCGCTGCTCCGGTCATGCTCACTCCCGTCATCCCGGCGCCGGTCATCGCGGACCACCGTCCGGCGACGGCGGAACCGTCGGTGGCGGATCCGTTTGGCCGATGGTGCTCATCGTGTGGGCCACGGCCGGATCGATGATGTCCAGTACCGGCTTGGGATAGACACCGAACACCAACAGCAGGGCGAGGAGGGGCGCGATCACCACGAGTTCGCGACCGTGCAGATCACGCATACCGCGGGTGGCCGCGCCCGGACCCTCGACGGCCCGGGACGGACCGCCCATCATCCGCTGATAGAGCCACAGGATGTAGATCGCCGACAACACGAGCGCACTCGCCGCCGCGATCGCGGCCACTGGATACCGCGTGAACGTGCCGATCAGCACCAGGAATTCGCTGATGAACGGGGCGAGCCCGGGCAGTGAGAGCGTCGCGAGCCCGGCGACCAGAAACGTGCCGGCGAGGACCGGGGCGACCTTCTGCACGCCCCCGTAGTCGGCGATGAGCCGGCTCCCGCGCCGCGACACGAGGAATCCGGCGACGAGGAACAGTGCGGCGGTGGAGATTCCGTGATTCACCATGTAGAGCGTCGAACCGGTTTGCCCCTGCGTCGTCAACGCGAAGATGCCCAGGATGATGAAACCGAAATGGGAGATCGACGTGTAGGCGATGAGTCGCATCACGTCGGTCTGACCGATCGCGAGGACGGCGCCGTACACGATGCCGATCACCGCCAGGGTCGCGATGGCCGGTGCGAAATACCTTGTGGCGTCGGGGAACAGCTGCAAGCAGTAACGCAGCATCGCGAAGGTGCCGACCTTGTCGACGACCGCCATCATCAGGACGGCACTGGCGGGTGTGGCCGAGACAGCGGCGTCGGGCAACCACGAATGGAACGGCCACAGCGGTGCCTTCACCGCGAACGCGAACATGAATCCCAGGAACAGCAGTTTCAGGAGGCCGCCGCCGGCGTCGAGCTGACCGGTGGACACCGCGTCGACGACGACTCGCAGATCGAAGGTCCCCGCGCCGTCGGTGCCGAGACCCGAACGTGCCGTCACCACGTAGAGCCCGATCACCGCGGCGAGCATGATCAGACCACCGAACAGGTTGTACAGCAGGAACTTCACCGCAGCGCGAGTGCGGTCGACCCCGACGGTCGTACCGAAGCCGCCGATGAGGAAGTACATCGGGATCAGCATCGCCTCGAAGAAGATGTAGAACAACAGGATGTCGAGAGCGACGAAACTCATCAGCACCATCGCCTCGACCGCCAGGGTCAACGCGAGATAGGTGTGCGGACCCTTCTGCCGTCGGCCGCCCGAATGATCCAGCGATCCCGAATGATCCGCATCTTTCCACCCGGCGACGATGAGCAGTGGCAACAGCACCGCGGTCAGCAACACCAACACGAGACCGATGCCGTCGAGTCCGAGTGCGTACCGGGTGCCGAGCGCGGGAATCCAGCTGTGGTCCTCGACGAACTGGTAGCGGCCCGAGGTGTCACCCGAGCCGCTCCCCCCACCCCGGTCGAAAGCGGCGGTCAGGCCGAGTGCGAGGCAGAGCACCGCCACCGAAACGCCGAGACCGAACCACTTCGCGATGTCGGGGCGCGAACTGGGGATCGCCAGCACGGCGACAGCACCGACCGCGGGGAGCAGCCACAGGATCGTCAACCACGGTGTGTTCACAGGACGTTCACCACCATCACCAGTCCGATGATCAGGGTCGCGCCGGCGAACATCGACAACGCGTAGGACCGCACATAGCCGTTCTGCCAACCGCGCAGACGTCGGGAGAGTCCGCCGATGGTGCTGCCGATCCCCGACGTCACACCGTCGATACCGACGTTCTCGACGCGGACGAGCTCACGGGTCAGCTCCTGGCCGGGGCGCATCAGGAGCTTCTCGTTCACCGTGTCGCCGTACAGATCCCGCCGAGCCGCCACCGTCAGCCCGGACACGTCGTCCGGCGCCGACTCCGGTATCGTGCGGGTCGCGTACATGCGCCAGGCGATACCCACACCCACCGCGACCACCGCGAGGATCGTCACGGTCACCACCCACGTCGGAACCGCCAAGGCGTGATGCTCCTCGCCGACAACGGGTTCGAGCCAGTGCACCAGCGAGTCACCCCACGCGAGCATCGCACCGGAGGCGACCGAGCCGACGGCGATGAGGATCATCGGTCCGGTCATCGTGCCCGGCGACTCGTGCGGATGTCGATCGTGGTCATCCCATCGCCGCTCCCCGAAGAAGGTCAACACCATCACCCGTGTCATGTAGAACGCGGTGATGCCGGCGCCGAGAAGTGCTGCGCCGCCGAGCAGCCAGCCACCGACGCCGCCGGAGGCGAACGCCGCCTCGATGATCGGATCCTTGGAGAAGAAGCCGGAGAACGGCGGCACGCCGATGATCGCCAGATATCCGACGCCGAACGTGGCGAACGTGATCGGCATGACCGTACGCAGCCCGCCGAAGCGGCGCATGTCGGTCTCGTCGTTCATACCGTGCATCACCGAACCCGCACCGAGGAACAGGCCGGCCTTGAAGAATCCGTGGGTGAGCAGATGCATGATGGCGAAGGCGTAGCCCGCCGGTCCGAGACCGGTCGCGAGCACCATGTAGCCGATCTGACTCATCGTCGACGCGGCGAGTGCCTTCTTGATGTCGTCCTTCGCGCAACCGATCACCGCACCGAACAGCAGGGTGACCGCTCCGACGACCGTGACACCGACCTGGGCGGCGGGTGCCAGATCGAAGATCGGGTTCGATCGGGCGATGAGATAGACACCTGCGGTGACCATCGTCGCCGCGTGGATGAGCGCCGACACCGGTGTCGGGCCCTCCATGGCGTCGCCGAGCCACGACTGCAGCGGCACCTGCGCGGACTTGCCGCACGCGGCGAGCAACAGCATGAAACCGATGGCGGTGAGTACACTCTCGCCGACCTGATCGGCGCCGGAGAACACCGCCTCGAAACTCACCGCGCCGAAGGTGGCGAACATGATCATCAGCGCGACCGCGAGCCCGATGTCGCCGACACGATTCACCACGAAGGCCTTCTTGGCCGCGGTCGCCGCCGACGGCTTGTACTGCCAGAAACCGATCAGCAGATAGGAGGCGAGACCCACGCCCTCCCAACCGACGTAGAGGCCGAGGTAGTTGTCGGCCAGCACGAGAAGCAGCATCGCGGCGAGGAACAGGTTGAGGTAGGCGAAGAATCGTCGGCGATCGGGGTCGTCGGCCATGTAGCCGATCGAATAGATGTGGATGAGTGAGCCGACGCCGGTGATCAGCAGGACGAAACACATCGACAGTTGGTCGAGCTGCAGACCGAAGTCGACCTGCAGCTCGCCCACGGGCACCCAGCTGAACAGGATATCGTGTACGGCACGCTCTTCCGCATCCCGGCCGAGCATGCCGGTGAACATCACGAGCCCGACGACGAACGACGCGAGAGCGAGGGCCGTTCCCAGCAGGTGCCCCCGGCGGTCGGTGCGCCGACCGCCCAGCAACAGGATCGCTGCGCCGAGAAGCGGGAGTGCCGGAACCAGCCAGAGAAGATTCGCGGTCGCCTGGGTGCTCACCGTACCTCCTACCGCTTCAGCAGATCTGCGTCGTCCACCGAGGCCGACCGGCGCGCCCGGAAGATCGTCATGATGATGGCGAGCCCCACAACCACCTCGGCCGCCGCCACGACCATCGTGAAGAAGGCGATGACCTGGCCGTCAACTGCGACATCGGGCCCGCTCGCTGCGCTCCCGGCGCCCAATCCATGCATCCGGGCGAACGTGACGAACGCCAGATTCGCGGCGTTGAGCATCAGTTCGACACACATGAACACGACGATCGCGTTGCGTCGCAACAGCACCCCGGCCGCGCCGATGGTGAACAGCAGCGCCGACAGATACAGATAGTTCTCCGGGTTCATCGGCCCTCCCCGAGGGATCGGCGGATGCTCGGGCGACGGGTGTTGTCGCCGTCCGGGTCCGAGCCCGAGGGGGACGGGCCGATCGACGGTCGCGGTTTCAACGTCGCGTTGACCGACAGATCCGACGGCGTGCCGTCCGGGAGCAGGGCCGGGACGTCGACGGCGTTGTGTCGCGCGTACACACCGGGACTGGGCATCGGGGTCATGTCGACACCGAGACGGAAACGTTCCTCGGACAGCTCCCGCTGAGTGCGGCGGGGCCCGAATCGTTCCCGGTGGGCCAGCACCATCGCGCCGAGCGTGGCCGCGATCAACAGCGCGCCGGTCAGCTCGAACGCCCACAGGTACTGGACGAAGATGAGTTGGGCGATGGCCTCGATGTTGCCGTCGGACGCGCTGGGCGTCCCCGCGCCCCCGGCCACCGGTGCCCCGGCGAACGCCGCCAGCGACGCATTGGCGATCGCCGCGATCAGCAGCACCCCGAACCCGATCCCGAGCACCATGGCAGCGATGCGTTGTCCGCGAAGCGTCTCCACGAGGGAGTCGGCGGAGTCGACGCCGATCAGCATGAGTACGAACAGGAACAGCATCATCACGGCCCCGGTGTAGACGACCACCTGGACGACCCCGAGGAACAGTGCGCCCTGCGCGACATAGAAGACCGCGAGGATGATCATCGTGGTGGCCAGGAAGATCGCCGAGTAGACGGCCTTCGTCGCGAAGACGACACCGAGCGCCCCGATGACCGCGACGATGCCGAGGACCCAGAACTGGACGGCCTCACCTGTCGACGTGCGGGTGAGCTCAGCGGCGAGAAGTGCTGTCACGACTCGTCCTTCGCGACGAGCCGACCGTCTTCGGACACCTCACCGCGGTAGTAGTTCTCCTCGGTCGAGCCCGGGGCCATCTCGTGCGGGGCCGGGGTGACGCCGGGCTCGAGAGGCGCGAGCAGCCGATCTTTCTCGTAGATGAGGTCGGCGCGGTTGTCGTCGGCGAGCTCGTAGTCGTTGGTCATGGTCAGTGCGCGGGTGGGGCAGGCCTCGATGCAGAGGCCGCAGCCGATGCAGCGCAGGTAGTTGATCTGATAGACACGGCCGTAGCGTTCGCCCGGTGAGTACCGTTCGTCCTCGGTGTTGTCGGCGCCCTCGACGTAGATGGCGTCGGCCGGGCAGGCCCATGCGCACAGCTCACATCCGATGCATTTCTCCAACCCGTCGGGATGCCGGTTGAGTTGGTGGCGACCGTGATAGCGCGGTGCGGTCGGCGTCTTCTCCTCGGGGTACTGCTCGGTGATGGTCGGGGAGAACATCGACGAGAACGTCACCCCGAGACCGCTGATCGGTTTGAGGAAGTCAGGCATCGGTGGTCTCCTTCACAGGATCGGACGGAGGTGGGGGAGGGATGGTGCGCGGCGGCAAGACTTGGCCGGGTAGGGGTGGGACGGGGAATCCGCCCGCCATCGGATCGAACGCGGGCTGTGTGATCCGATCCGGCGCCGCGGGTTCCTTCGGCAGTCGCATCAACCGCCAGATCGCGTATCCGATCAGCGCGGTGACGACGAGTCCTGCGCCGGCCGACACGAGTGACCGGGCGAGGTCGGCGTCGTCGTCGCCGCCGACCGCGACGCGGATGACCGCCACGACCATCACCCAGGTGAGCGAGATCGGGATCAGGACCTTCCAGCCGAGGTTCATGAACTGGTCGTAGCGCAGGCGCGGCAGACTGGTGCGCAGCCAGATGAACACGAAGAGGAACACCCAGACCTTGAGTGTGAACCACAGGATCGGCCACCAGCCCGAGTTGGCCCAGTCGAACATGCTGACCGGCCATGGCGCCTGCCACCCACCGAGGAACAGTGTGGTGGCGAGTGCCGAGACGGTGACCATGTTGATGTACTCGGCAAGCATGAACATCGCGAACTTCAACGACGAGTACTCGGTGTGGAATCCGCCGACGAGTTCGCCCTCGGCCTCCGGCAGGTCGAAGGGTGCGCGGTTGGTCTCGCCGACCATGGAGATCGCGTAGATCACGAACGACGGGAGCAGGAGCAGGACGTACCAATGATGTTCCTGCGCAGCGACGATGCCCGACGTCGACATGGTCCCGGCGTCCAGGAAGACCGCGGCGAAGGTCAGTCCCATCGCGATCTCGTACGAGATGACCTGGGCCGTCGACCGCAGACCGCCGAGCAGCGGATAGGTGGAGCCCGACGACCACCCGGCCAGCACGATGCCGTAGACACCGACCGACGTCACGGCCAGCACGTACAGCACGCCGACAGGGAGATCGGTGAGTTGCAACGGTGTCTGATGTCCGAACACCGACACCATCGGGCCGAACGGGATGACCGCGAACGCCATCACGGCGGGCACCACGGCGATGATCGGCGCTGCGACGTAGATCAGCTTGTCGACGCCGGTCGGGATGATGCCCTCCTTGAGGGCGAGTTTGACGCCGTCGGCCAGACTCTGCAGCAGGCCGCGCGGACCGACCCGGTTGGGTCCGATCCGGGTCTGCATGCGCGCCATGACCTTTCGTTCGATCAGGATCGCGGCGAGCGGATTGGCGACGAGGAACCCGAAGACGGCGACGGCCTTGATGAGGATCAGCCACCACGGGTCGTGGCCGAAGTCGGCGAGTGACGGGAAGTCCATCGTCACACCACCTCCCGGGCCCCGGTCGCCACACCGATCGCGACGATGTCGCCCGCCCCGGCCCGCAGGGTCGGGGCGACCTTGGCGCCGGGCGAGTTGGCCGGGACCCACACCACCCCGTCGACCATGTCGGTGATCGCCAGCGGCAGGACGATGGCCCCACGGTCGGAGCCGATCTCGACGAGTGTGCCGTCGACGGCGCCGATGCCGTCGGCCGTCGCGGCCGACAACCGCGCGACCGGGGTGCGCGCCGTGTCGGCAAGGTGGGGCTCGCCGTCCTGGAGCCGGCCGTCGTCGAGCAGCATCCGCCACGTGGCCAGGACCGCGCGCCGCGCGCCGGTGCCGTGGCTGTTGGACGCCTCCGCCACGGCGGCGACCGGAGGGCGGGCACCGTCCCACGGGCCGATGTGTTCGAGGTCGGCGCGGATCGTCGCCGGGTCGGGGCACCGGATGTCGACACCCATCTGCTTGGCCAGCGCATCGAGCACCCGGTGATCGGCCAGAGTGCCCGCCTCCGGCAGTGCCGTCGAAAACGGTCGTGCACGTCCCTCCCAGTCGAGGAACATCCCGGACTTCTCGGCGGCGGCGGCGACCGGCAGCACGACGTCCGCGAGGTCGGTCACCGCGCTGCGACGCATCTCCAGGCTCACCACGAATCCCGCCGCGGCGACAGCGTCCGCCGCAGCCGCGGGATCGGGGAGGTCGTCGAGCTCGACGCCGGCGATCAGGAGTGCGGAGAGATCCTCCCGCAGAGCGGCATCCAGGATCTGTGTGGTGTCGCGGCCGGGCGTGCTCGGGAGGTCGGCGAGGTGCCAGGCCAGCGCGATCTCGGTTCGCGCGGTGAGATCGGCGACCGGCCGTCCGCCGGGCAGCAGATTCGGGGCGGCGCCGACCTCGAGGGCACCGCGCTCGCCGGCGCGTCGCGGGATCCAGGCGACCCTCGCCCCGGTCCGTTCGGCCAGCCGCAGGACGGCGCTGAACCCACCGGCGACACCGGCCAATCGTTCACCGACGAGGATCACCGACCCCGGGGCGGCGACGGTGTCGGCGGCCGCATCCGAATCCAGCACCGCGGGTTCGTCTCCCGGTGCGGTCGCCAGCACGGTGCCGTCGAGTTTGACGACGCCTGGTGTCGCGAACGGCGCGACGGCGCTGACCCGTTGCCGGCGGGTGCGAACGGCACGACGCATCCGCAGGAAGACGATCGGCGACTCCTCCTCCGGTTCGAAGCCCACGAGCAGGACGGCCGGTGCTACGTCGAGCTCGCGATAGGTGACGTCATCGGGGCGCGCGGCGACATGGGTGGCGAGGAACTCGGCCTCCTCCGCGCTGTGCGGGCGCGCGCGGAAGTCGATGTCGTTGGTGTCGAGCACCGTCCGCGCGAATCGGCCGTAGGCGTAGGCATCCTCGGCGGTCAGTCGTCCGCCGGTGAGGACGCCGGCGCGACCGCGGGCGGCGGCGAGACCCTCCGCGGCGTGGCGCAGTGCGTGACCCCACGAGACCTCGCGCACCGTGCCGTCGGGCCACCGGACCATCGGCATGCGCAGCCGGTCGGCCGCGGTGGCGTAGGCGAATGCCCAGCGGCCCTTGTCGCAGTTCCATTCCTGATTGACCTCGGGGTCCTCCCCGGCCAGGCGGCGCAGCACCTTTCCGCGCCGATGGTCGGTGCGCTGGGCGCAGCCACTCGCGCAGTGTTCGCAGACACTCGGCGACGACACCAGATCGAACGGGCGCGCCCGGAAGCGGTACGCGGTGCTGGTCAGTGCGCCGACGGGACAGATCTGGACCGTGTTGCCGGAGAAGTAGGATTCGAACGGTTCGTCCTGGTACACGGACACCTGTTGGAGGGCACCACGATCCGCGAGATCGATGAGAGGATCCCCGGCCACCTGGCCGGCGAAGCGGGTGCAGCGCGCGCACAGCACGCACCGCTCGCGGTCGAGCAGCACCTCCGACGACAACGGGACCGGCTTGGTGAAGGTGCGCTTCTCACCGGTGAACCGGGACTCGCCGCGACCCGACGACATCGCCTGGTTCTGCAGGGGACACTCGCCGCCCTTGTCACACACCGGGCAGTCGAGCGGATGGTTGATCAGCAACAGTTCCATGACCCCGCGCTGCGCCTTCTCGGCGACCTCGGAACTGTGTTGTGTGTGCACCACCATCCCGTCGGTGACGACCGTGGTGCACGAGGCCAGGGGCTTGCGCTGCCCCTCCACCTCCACGAGGCATTGTCGACAGGCGCCGACCGGATCGAGGAGCGGGTGGTCGCAGAAGCGCGGGATCTGGGTGCCGATCAGCTCGGCCGCCCGGATCACCAGGGTGCCCGGCGGCACGGCGATCTCGGTGCCGTCGATGGTGACGGTCACCAGCGCCGGCCGGTCGGCGGTGCGCGCGTCGTCGAGAGCGGTCACCGCTCACCTCCCGTCGTGGTCGGGTCGTCGGCGAAGACGGTCGACCGGTGGTGGTCGAACGGGCATCCGCCGTCGAAATGGGCGAGATACTCGTCCCGGAAGTACTTGAGCGAGGACACGATCGGACTGCCGGCGCCGTCACCCAGGGCGCAGAACGACTTGCCGACGATGCTGTTGGTGACGTCGCTGATGGTGTCGAGGTCGGCGGCGGTGCCGTGTCCGTCCTCGATGCGCTGCAGCAGTTGCACGAGCCAGTAGGTGCCCTCGCGGCACGGTGTGCATTTGCCGCACGACTCGTGGGCGTAGAACTCCGTCCAGCGCAGCACCGCGCGGACCACGCAGGTGGTTTCGTCGAAGATCTGTAATGCCTTGGTGCCCAGCATGGATCCGGCCTCGCCGACGCCTTCGTAGTCCAGCGGCACGTCGAGATGATCGGCGGTGAGGATCGGGGTCGACGACCCGCCCGGCGTCCAGAACTTGAGCTGGTGACCGGCGCGAACGCCACCCGCGCGTTCGAGGAGTTCGCGCAGGGTGACGCCGAGCACGGCCTCGTACTGACCGGGCCGCGTCACGTGGCCGGACAGCGAGTACAGCGTGAAGCCCGGCGACTTCTCGGTGCCCATGGTCCGGAACCAGTCGACGCCGTTGCGGATGATGGGAGGGACGCTCGCGATCGACTCGACGTTGTTGACGACCGTCGGGCTGGCATAGAGCCCGGCGACCGCGGGGAAGGGTGGACGCAGGCGTGGCTGGCCTCGCCTGCCCTCGAGTGAGTCCAGCAGTGCCGTCTCCTCGCCGCAGATGTACGCGCCGGCGCCGGCGTGGACGACGAGGTCGAGGTCGAACCCGGACCCGAGGATGTCGGTGCCGAGATAGCCCGCCGCGTAGGCTTCGCCGACTGCGCTTCGTAAGCGGCGCAGCACCGAGGTGACCTCACCACGCAGGTAGATGAACGCGTGATGCGCGCGGATCGCGTACGCGGCGATGATCGCGCCCTCCACCAGCGAGTGTGGGGACGCCAGGATCAGCGGCATGTCCTTGCAGGTGCCCGGTTCGGATTCGTCTGCGTTGACGACGAGGTAGTGCGGTGCGGCGTCCGGGTCGTCGGACTGCGGGATGAACGACCACTTCATGCCGACCGGGAAGCCGGCACCGCCGCGACCGCGGAGCCCGGAGGCCTTCACGGTCTCGATGAGATCGTCGGGTGCGGTGCGCAACGCGGTTCGGAGTGCGACGTATCCGTTGTGCGACTCGTAGTTCCGCAGGGTCCACGACTCCGGCTCGGCCCAGTGGCGGCTGAGGACTGGGACGGTGTCGTCGGCGGGCCCTTCGTGACGCTCGCGAGCTCGCTCCTCAGGGGTCGGGGTGACACCTGCTCGCTCCTCGGCGGGAGCGTCCCGTTCTGTTCCCTGAGGTGCGCGGGAGTCCCGTTCTGTTCCCTGAGGTGCGAGCGGAGCGAGCCTCGAAGGGGCCAGCCCGGCCAGCTCCCGCGCCGTCCTCCGGAACGAGCACAATCCGCCGGTGCCGCGGGTCGGTTCGACCGACACACCGGCTCGGAGATCCTCGACGAGTTCCACAGTGCCGTCGGGGGTCTGGTCGTCGAAGAACTCCCAGTTGACCATCACCACGGGCGCGAAGTCGCAGGCGGCGTTGCACTCGACGTGCTCGAGGGTGATCCGGCCGTCGGCGGTGGTCTCTCCGGGAGAGATACCGAGGTGCTCGCGCAGCGTCTCGAGGATCTCGTCACCGCCCATCGCCGCGCACAGCGTGTTGGTGCACACGCCGACGAGGTACTCTCCCGTGGGCGACCGGCGATACATCGAGTAGAAGGTCGCCACCGCGGCCACCTGCGCCTCGGTCAGACCCAGTTGCGTCGCACAGAATCCCACGCCCGCGCGGGTGATCCGGCCGTCCTCCGACTGGACCAGATGCAGCAGCGGCAGCAGCGCCGACCTCGACTGCGGGTAGCGCGCGATGATCGTGTCGGCGTCGGCGGCGAGCCGGGCGGTGACGTCGTCGGGGTAGGCGGGCTCCCCCTCGAAGCGGAGCGCGGGGTTCGGTGCCGGGGCGATGACCGGGACGCCCTCGGCCGGCGGTGCGCCGAGCTCCACATACACCGGTTCGCTCATCGGTCCACCCCTCCCATCACCGGGTCGATACTGGCGACGGCGGTGATGACGTCGGCGACCATCCCGCCCTCGCACATCGCCGCCACCGCTTGGAGATTGGTGAACGACGGGTCGCGATAGTGCACGCGGTACGGGCGGGTGCCGCCGTCGCTGACCATGTGCACACCGAGCTCGCCGCGCGGTGACTCGACTGCCACGTAACACTGCCCGGCCGGCACGCGCAGACCCTCGGTGACCAGTTTGAAGTGGTGGATCAGCGCCTCCATGGAGGTGCCCATGATCTCGGCGATGTGCTCAGGGGAGTTGCCGAGGCCGTCCGGGCCGAGCGCGAGGTCGGCGGGCCAGGCCAGTTTGCGGTCGTCGATCATCACCGGTCCGGGCCGGAGCCGGTCGAGGCATTGCCTGACAATCCGCACGGACTGCCGCATCTCCTTGACGCGGATCAGGTAGCGGCCGTAGGAGTCGCAGGTGGTGTCGGTGATGACGTCGAAGTCGTAATTCTCGTAACCACAGTAGGGTTGGGACTTACGCAGGTCGTGTGGCAGTCCGGTGGAACGCAGGACCGGTCCGGTGATGCCGAGCGCCATACACCCGGTCAGGTCCAGGTATCCGACCCCCTGGGTGCGTGCCTTCCAGATGTAGTTCTCGTTGAGGAGGTCCTCGAGTTCGCCGAGTCGGGCGGGGAGGATGTCGAGGAGTTCGCCGACCTTGTCCACGGCGTCGTCCGGAAGGTCCTGTGCGACACCGCCGGGCCGGATGTACGCGTGATTCATCCGCAGACCGGTGATGTACTCGAAGACGTCGAGGATCATCTCGCGCTCACGGAAACCGAGGAACATCGCGGTGACCGCGCCGAGTTCCATCCCGCCGGTGGCGAGGGCGACCAGGTGCGACGAGATGCGGTTCAGCTCCATCAGCATCACGCGGATCACGCTGGCGCGCTCCGGGATGTCGTCGGTGATGCCGAGCAGGCGCTCGACCCCGAGGCAGTAGGCGGTCTCGTTGTAGAACGGGGACAGATAGTCCATCCGGGTGACGAACGTGACGCCCTGCGTCCAGTTGCGGTATTCGAGATTCTTCTCGATCCCGGTGTGCAGGTAGCCGATCCCGCATCGGGCCTCGGTGACCGTCTCACCCTCGATCTCGAGGATCAGCCGCAGCACTCCGTGGGTGGACGGGTGTTGCGGCCCCATGTTGACGACGATGCGTTCGTCGCCGGGCTGCGCCGCAGCCCGTTCGCGGACGGCGGTGACGATGTCGTCCCAGTCCTGGCCGGAGACGGTGTAGGTCTGCGTGGCGTGGATGTTGTCGTGTGGGGTGTTGTGGCCGGTGGTGGTCATCAGTTGTACGACCTCCGTTGATCGGGCGGCGCGATGCGGGTTCCCTTGTACTCGACCGGAACCCCGCCGAGCGGGTAGTCCTTGCGCTGTGGGTGGCCCTGCCAGTCGTCGGGCATCTCGATGCGGGTGAGCGAGCGGTGTCCGTCGAAGATGATGCCGAAGAAGTCGTACGTCTCGCGTTCGTGCCAGTCGTTGGTGGGGTAGATGTCGCAGAGGCTGGGGATGTGCGGATCGTCGTCGGCGACCGTGACCTCCAGCCGGACCCGGCGATTGTGGGTGATCGACAGCAGCGGATAGACCGCATGGAGCTCTCGGTGCAGGTCGTCAGGATAGTGAACTCCGTTGACACCCAGGCACAATTCGAATCGCAGGGTGTCGCGGTTGCGGAGGGTGAGTGCGACGGGGCGTAGGTGTTCGCGGCGTACGTGCAGGGTCATCTCGTCGCGGAACACGACCACCTTTTCGATCGCGTCGTCGTAGGTGGCAGCCGGCGCGCCGGCGGCGGCCTGCTCGTCGAGTCCGGCCGCCAGTTCGTCGGCGATCTCGTCGAAGTAGCCGCCGTAGGGGCGACTCGAACTCCCGGGGAGGGTGACGGCCTGGATCAGTCCGCCGTACCCGGAGGTGTCGCCGCTTCCGTGGACACCGAAGAGTCCCTTCCGGACACCGATCTGCTCGGGTCCGGTCTGTTCGGGCCGGGTGAGTTCGCCTCCGGTCCCGCGGGTCTCCGGGCCCGATCCGGACCCCGTCATCGCAGGAGGCCCTTCATCTCGATCGTCGGCTTCGACTGCAGCGCGGCCTGTTCGGCCGCCCAGATGGCCTGTTCCCGGTTCACGCCCAGCGGCATCTGTGCGATCTGCTCGTGCAGTTTCAGGATGGCGTTGAGCAGCATCTCGGGCCGTGGCGGACAGCCCGGCAGGTAGATGTCGACCGGCACCACGTGGTCGACGCCCTGCACGATCGCGTAGTTGTTGAACATTCCGCCCGAGGATGCGCAAACACCCATGGCCAACACCCATTTGGGCTCGACCATCTGGTCGTAGATCTGCCGGAGGACAGGTGCCATCTTCTGGCTGACACGTCCGGCGACGATCATCAGATCGGCCTGCCGGGGTGAGGCCCGGAACGCCTCCATCCCGAACCGGGCGAGATCGTAGCGCCCGGACGTCGTGGCCATCATCTCGATGGCACAGCACGCCAGGCCGAAGGTGGCCGGCCACAGCGAGCCCTTGCGCATGAATCCGGCCAGATCTTCGACAGTGCTCAACAGGAATCCGCTGGGCAGCTTCTCCTCGAGTCCCATGTCGCGAACCTCCT
This sequence comes from Gordonia sp. ABSL11-1, assembly GCF_030315685.1. Classification (GTDB taxonomy): domain Bacteria; phylum Actinomycetota; class Actinomycetes; order Mycobacteriales; family Mycobacteriaceae; genus Gordonia. The sequence goes on from NZ_JASXSI010000015.1 coordinate 91,977, forward strand.
TGCGTGTAGCGGCGGTCGCCCCGCGTGCTCATCGGCGAGCGCGCGAGAGCACCGTGGTCATTCCCAGCTGAGTCCTCCGCGCCGCCACTCGTAGGCGTAGGCCACCGAGACGTTGACGATGAAGAGGGCCATGGCGGCGAGACCGAACCATCCGAGGGCGTCGAAGGCGACGGCCCACGGGTAGAGGAACACGATCTCGATGTCGAAGATGATGAAGAGCATCGCGGTCAGGTAATACTTCACCGGGATGCGCTGAACCGTGCGTTCCAGGCGTGACGCCGTCATCACGGCGGGCCCGCCCGACGACGAGAGCGCGTGTGACTCCGTCAGTGGTTCGATGCCGCACTCATAGGGTTCGAGTTTGGCGCGGTTGTACCGTTTCGGTCCGACGAGGAGAGCGATACCGACCGAAAAGACCGCGAACGCCACCGCAATTGCCCCGAGGACCATGATGGGGACGTAAGCGTTCATAGCGTGACGGCCTCCGCAGGGTAGGGCCTGATGTGAGCTGTAACACACACACTACAAGCGGAACCGACGGACTTGTCGAGCTTTCGGGCACGTGTTTCGGCGGTTGCGGACGAGATCGGCTCAGAGCCCGGTGCTGCGCAGCAGCTCGACGAGAGTCGTCGACAAGGTGATCGGATCGACGGGCAGCGTCGCGGTCGCATCGGCACGTGACCAGTCGGCCAGCCACCGGTCGTCGGCCCGGCCGAGGAGCACCAGGATCGGCGGGCACGGGTCGACCTCGTCCTTCATCTGCTTGGCCAGTCCCATGCCGCCCGCGGGGGTCGCCTCCCCGTCCAGGATGACCACGTCGATGACACCGGCGTCGAGCTGTGCGAACACCATCGGCGCGGTCGCGACCTCGACGAAACTGAGCTCGGGCAGTGCTGGGTCGGGATGGCGCCCCAAGGCGCCGATCACAGCTGCGCGCGTGTCGGAATGGTCGGAATAGACCAGAACCCGCAGGGCCACGACCCCCTCGGCGTCCCGGGGCCCGCCCTCCCGAGGTCGCAGCGAGCGTTTCTCGTTGCTCCGGTCGGGGTCTGTCACGTCGAGCACATTACCGTCCCACCCTCGCCGACCGTGTGCAGAATCGCCCGCCATCGTCCGCCCGCCTCGCCGACCGTGTCCGGATTCTCGTCGATCGTGCCCACGACCACGCCGGTTGGGCAGGCTTTGCGTCGAACTGTGCTCAGTGATCGGTGGAGAACCCGACCCGCCGACGATGGTTCTCCAGCGCGAAGGTCACCAGCTGATCGATGAGATCCGGGTATCGCACCCCGGTCGCCTCCCAGAGTTTCGGGTACATCGACCCCGGGGTGAATCCGGGAATCGTGTTGACCTCGTTCAACAGCCAACCGCGACCGCCCTCTTCGTAGAAGAAGTCGACGCGTGCCATCCCGGCGCAGCGCAGCGCGGTGAACGCCTTGGCGGCGAGATAGCGCACCTCGCGGGTGGCGTCGTCGGGCAGTTCGGCCGGGATGACGAGCGTTGCCGCGCCGGTGACGTATTTGTCCTCGTAGTCGTAGAACTCACTGCCGGGGAGGATCTCGCCGGGTACGGACGCCTCGGGTGCCGTGTTGCCCAGGACCGCGACCTCGACCTCCCGAGCCGTGACATGTTCCTCGATGATCACCACGTCGTCGTAACGCAGGGCGATGTCGATGGCCTTGTCGAGTTCGGACGGATCGTGCGCCTTGGAGATGCCGACCGACGACCCGAGATTCGCGGGCTTGACGAACAGCGGCAGACCGAGTTCGTCGACGGCGCGGGCGACGATCGTGTTCGGGTCGTCGATGCCGTCGCGGAACTCGATCCAGCGGCACTGCGGGATGCCGGCCTGTTCGGCGACGACCTTCGCCATCGCCTTGTCCATGCACAGCGCCGACGACAACACCCCGGCACCGACGTAGGGCACCTTGAACAGTTCGAGCATCCCCTGGATGGTGCCGTCCTCACCATGCGGCCCGTGCAGCAGTGGCAGGACGACGGTCACCGGTTGATCGGGGCCGTCGACCTCCCCGCGGATCGCGGTCAGCGGCTCGATCTCGGTGCCGGCGGCTTCGAGCCGATCCGGCAACGCACTGCCCTCGGTCAGCGCGGCGATCGCCTTGTCGTTGCGCAGCCAGGTGCCGCCCTTGGTGATGCCGATGGGTACGAGGTCGTACTTGCTGCGGTCGGCGGCGGCGAGCACATGGGCCGCGGTGACACAGGAGACGTCGTGTTCTGCGGACACCCCACCGAAGAGGACGACCAGACGCAGCAGGGGTGAAGCCATGGCAGACACGATACGGCCAGCGGGGACACCGCAGCCGCCCGAGGTCGGCGGGCTTGTAGCGTTGCGGTGTGCATGTGAGGGCGAGTGAGGTGGCCGAGGCCGTCGGCGGGCGGCTGGTCGGCGACGACGTGACGATCGACGGTGCCGGCATCGACTCTCGGAGCGTCCGCCCGGGTCAGCTGTTCGTGCCGATCGTCGCCGCGCGCGACGGCCACGAGTACGTGTCGTCGGCGGTCGCGGGCGGAGCGTCGGCGTACCTGACCTCGGTCGGGCGACTGCCGGATGTCGCCGCACCCGCGATCGAGGTCACCGAGACCGCGGCTGCGCTCGCCGATCTCGGCGGTGCCATACGAGACCGGCTGCCCGATCGCGTCGTCGGCGTTACGGGTTCCGTCGGCAAGACCTCCACCAAGGACCTGCTCGCCGGCGTGCTCGCCACGACCTATCGGACCACCGCCAGCGAGAAGTCGTTCAACAACGAGCTGGGTCTGCCGCTGACGCTGTCCAACGCCCCCGACGACACCGAGGCGGTCGTCGTCGAGATGGGCGCCCGCGGCATCGGCCACATCGATCTGCTGTGCGGTATCGCCCGGCCCACCGTCGGCATCATCACCCGCGTCGAAGGCGTGCATCTGGAGTTGTTCGGCGACATCGACGCCGTCGCGCAAGCCAAGGGCGAACTGGTCGAGGCGCTTCCGGTCGACGGCCTCGCGGTGCTCAACGCGGACCATGCGCGAGTGGCGGCCATGGCCGACCGCACCGACGCCGGCGTGCTGACCTTCGGGCTCACCCCGGCGGCCGACGTGCATGCCGCCGACGTCGTCCTCGACGACCAGTTACGTGCCTCGTTCCGGCTGCACACCCCGTGGGGTGAGACCGACATCCGGTTGGGTGCACGAGGCGAACACCAGGTGCCGAACGCGCTCGCCGCGGCGGCCGCGGCCGGCTGGCTGGGCGTACCCGTCGACGTCATGGCCGACGGATTCCTCGGGGCCGCGCTGTCCGGACTGCGGATGGAGCTGTCCACGACGGCGGGCGGCGTGACCATCATCAACGACGCCTACAACGCGAATCCGACGTCGATGGCGGCAGCGCTGTCGTCGTTGGCGGCGCTCGACGCCCCGCGCCGGGTCGCGGTCCTCGGGACGATGGCCGAACTGGGTGCCGACTCGGCGACCGAGCACGTCGCGATCACCGCCCGCGCACGTGAACTCGGTGTCGATGTCATCGCGGTCGACGAACCCGACTACGGCGAGGACGCCCGCCACGTCCCCGACGTCGACGGCGCCGTCGCCGCACTCGGCGACCTCGCGTCCGGCGATGCCGTGCTCGTCAAGGGCAGCCGGGTCGCCGCACTCGAGCGTGTCGCCGAGGCATTGCTCGAGCGCTGAGCTGGTCCGCCGGCGGCGACCTCAGCCGTCTCGCCCCTCGGCGTTCGCGACGATGATGTCGCGCAGGAACTGTGCGAGTCCCGGCGCCCGCGTGTCGTAGTGCGCGGTGAATCGCGGGTCGGAGAGGTACATCTCGGCGAGATTCATCTGCATCTCGTACCCGCAGTCGTAGAACTTGTTGATCCCGGCCCGGTGTTCTTCGGCGAGGGCGTCGGCCTCCGGTGAACCGGCGGTGACCCCGGCGCGCATCGCATCGGCCAGCTTCGCCTCGAGTGCGTCGCCCTCGGCTTTGATCCGGCGCCAGTCGTCCTTGTCGAATCGGGCCGTCCGCTCCAGGCTCTGTCGCCACGCGTCGGTCTCCCCCCAGCGCTCCTGCGCCTCGGCGGCGTACTCGTCGCCCGGCCAGTCGTCGCCGAAGATCTCGGCCTGCTCCACCGCGGTCAGCTGGATGCCGTCCTTCTTCGCGTTCATCATCTCCTCCACTGCTGCGACCATCCGGTGCAAGCGATCGATCCGTTCGGTCAGCAGATCGTGCTGATCCCGCAGATGCGCCATCGCATCCACGGACGGATCGTCGAGCAGGGTCGCGATCTGCTCCAGTGGGAAGCCCAGCTCACGGTAGGTCAGCACGCGGTGCAGCCGTTCGACGTCGGCGTCGTCGTACTTCCGATAGCCCGACGCCGTGCGGCCCGACGGCACCACCAGCCCGATGTGGTCGTAGTGGTGCAGGGTGCGGACGCTGATCCCGACGAGCCGCGCGATTGCGCCGACCGTGCGCTGGTCTTCCTCGCTCACATCTGACACTGTGGTGCCTCACGTCGCGTCAGGGTCAAGGGCGGAAATCCGCCCTGAGTTCCACCGCGGAACCTACGGCGCGAGCCCGAACTCCTGGTCGCCCTTGGTGCAGCTCGCGAGGATGCCGGTGGTCTCCGACGGCCCGCAGTCCCAGCCCGCCACCTGCTGCGGTGCTCCGGTCGCGATCTTCGGGCCGTACTCCGTCGCGACCTTCTTCGCGGTGCCGCAGTCCAGGTCGCCGCCGAGGATCAGGATGCGCAGGGCCCCGTCGGGACCCTTGGTGGTCCCGCACGCGGTGGTGTGGGCGTGATCGTCGGCGACGGAGGTCGTCGGGGAGGCCGGCTTCGGCCCGCCGACGACTGATGCGCTCGGGTTCTCCGACACCGTCGTCGCCGATCCGGAAGCCGCTCCCGATGACGGCGCGGACTCCCGTTCGGTGCCGCATCCGGCGAGTGCGAGGCCCAGCACCCCGGCGGCGAGAACGAACACGATTCGATGCAGGCTGCGCGACATGGACATCACCGTACCGGGTCCGATCGGCGTCCAGGTTTGGGCGGTGAGGCCCCCACCTGCAAGGATGCACCCGTGAGTTCCGACGACCCCGCCATCGGCCCTGATCATTCGTTCACCGTCGGCGCGTCTCTGCCCGGCACCAGGGGCCGGACCGGCGTCATCGACACCCCGCACGGGCAGATCCACACACCGGCCTTCGTGCCGGTCGGCACCAAGGCCACCGTCAAGACGGTCCTGCCCGAATCGGTCGCCGAGCTCGGTGCGCAGGCGGTCCTCGCCAACGCGTATCACCTCTATCTGCAGCCCGGACCGGAGATCATCGACGAAGCCGGTGGTCTCGGGGCCTTCATGAACTGGCCCGGACCCACCTACACCGACAGCGGGGGATTCCAGGTCATGTCCCTCGGTGTCGGGTTCAAGAAGGTCATCTCGATGGATGTCGTCGGCGAGCAGAACGACGCCGCGACCGCCGCCGGCAAGGAGCGCCTCTCGGCCGTCGACGACGACGGCGTCACCTTCAAGTCGCATCTCGACGGATCAGCCCACCGGTTCACCCCGGAGGTGTCGATGCAGATCCAGCATCAGCTGGGCGCCGACATCATCTTCGCGTTCGACGAACTGACCACCCTGATGAACACCCGTATGTATCAGGAGAATTCGCTGGAACGCACTCGGCTGTGGGCGATTCGCTGTCTCGCCGAACACAATCGGCTGACCCGCGAGCGCACCCATCGTCCGCCACAGTCGCTGTGGGGTGTCATCCAGGGCGCCCAGTACGAGGATCTGCGCCGCAAGGCCGCGCGGGACCTGGTCACCATGAGCGCGATGGACCAGGCCGACGGCGGGCGTGGTTTCGGCGGCTTCGGGATCGGCGGTGCGCTCACCAAGGACGACCTCGGCACCATCGTCGGCTGGGTCAACGACGAACTGCCGCAGGACAAGCCGAAGCATCTGCTCGGTATCAGCGAGCCGGACGACATCTTCGTGGCGATCGAGAATGGCGCCGACACCTTCGACTGCGTGTCGCCGACCCGCGTCGCCCGTAATGGGGCGATCTACTCGCGCGACGGCCGGTACAACGTCACCAATGCCAAGTACCGCAAGGACTTCCGGCCGCTCGATGCCGAGGTGGAGAACTACAGCTCGCAGTACACCCGCGCGTACCTGCACCATCTGTTCAAGGCCAAGGAAGGACTCGCGGCGACGCTCGCGACGCTGCACAACGTGTCGTTCATCGTGCAGATGGTCGACGGTGCCCGCGGCGCCATCGAGGCCGGGAACTACATCGAGTACCGCGACGACTTCCTGGGCCGGTACTACGCGAGTTCCCGCAGCTCGGGGTCCTGAGTTCAGCGAAACCATTCGGCGGCAAGGTCATCCACCCGCTCGACTGCCTCTCCCGCGCCGGCCGGTGGCGCATCCACGATCACGAGTTCGGTCACGCCGAGCGCGGCGAGTGGTTCGATGTCGGCGACGTCGCCGGATCGTCTCGCCAGAGGATGCGCATCGCCTCGACATACCGCGCGGTCCTGGCGCTGCGGCGCTCGAACGGCACACCGAGTGCGTCGAACTCCTCACGCGACCAGCCGGTCCCGACACCCGCGGTGAGCCGTCCGCCGCTGAGGTGGTCCAGTGACGCGAGTTGCTTGGCCATGATCACGGGATCGTGCTCGGGTCAGGAGCCATACCCCGGTCGCGAGTCGGATCGTCGAGGTGGCCGCAGCGGCGAAGGACAATGTGATGGTCGGATCCAGCCAGTCCGCATCGGCCGGGACCGCGATCTTCCCGTCGGCCGTACAGGGATGTCGCGAGGCCTGTTCATCGACCATCACGACGTGCTCGCGGGACCACAGGGTCGCGAAACCCCAGTGCTCGGCCCGACGGGCGGCGGCGTCGATGACGTCGCGATTCGCCCCCGTGCCGATCTCGAGTGCGTGCAGGCCGATGCGCAGCGTCACGCCTGTAGATCATCCACCGGAACCGAGTTGCTCGCCTTCGTACCGCCGAGTCGCTGATTCGGGAACCACAACCCTGTCCGGCTCGTTGGGTTTGCGAACAGTACGCCGACTCGGCACCCTGAAGGGGTACCCCCGAGCCCGAACCGAGAGAGACGATGCGACGCGCCAAGCGCCGAAAACGCCGACGACGATCTGCCCACCACTGCTCCACCCTGCCTGACGACCACGCCGTCGCGGCTGCCCGGAGGTCGTCGTGTTGACCCTCCTCGGTATCGCTGCCGGTATCCTCGTGGTTTTCCTCATCACCGCCCTGACCGGTTATTTCGTCGCTCAGGAGTTCGCCTACATGGCGGTCGACCGATCGCGTCTACGCGCTCGGGCCGAGGCCGGTGACGCCGCCGCCGCGCGTGCACTCTCCGTCACCCGCCGCACCTCCTTCATGCTGTCCGGCGCCCAGCTGGGCATCACCATCACCGGACTGCTCGTCGGATACGTCGCCGAACCGCTCATCGGTAGTGGCGTCGGCGAACTGCTCGGCGACGTCGGGATCCCGGTCGCCGCCGGGGTCGTGATCGGCACGGTCATCGCGATCCTGTTCTCCACCGTCATCCAGATGGTGCTGGGCGAGCTGTTCCCCAAGAACCTGGCGATCGCCCGGCCCGAACCGGTCGCGCGGTGGCTGGCCCGGTCGACGACCGCCTACCTCTCGGTGTTCGGCTGGCTCATCTCGCTGTTCGACAAGTCGTCGAACCTGCTGCTCCGGCTGCTGCGCATCGAACCCGTGCACGACGTCGAACACTCTGCCACCCCACGCGACCTCGAACACATCGTCGCCGAGTCGCGCGACGCCGGTGAGCTCCCCGCGGATCTGTCGACGCTGCTGGATCGCATCCTCGACTTCCCCACGCGCACAGCAGGTCACGCGATGATCCCGCGCACGCGGGTGGACTGCGTGGCCGACGACGACCTCGCGTCGTCGGTGCTCACGAGAATGAGCACCGGCCACACCCGCTACCCGGTGGCCGACGACAACGCCGAGATCGTCGGCGTCGTCCACCTGCACGATCTGCTCGTGTGGTCGGCCGCCGCCGCCACCGACCCGTCTGCGACCGCCGCCGACGTGTGCCGCCGGCCGGTCATCGTGCCGACGTCGCTGCCGCTCCCCGAGGTGATCGCACAGATCGAGGAGGCGCACGACGAGATGGCGGTGGTGATCGACGAGTACGGCGGATTCGCCGGGGTCGTCACCGTCGAGGACATCGCCGAGGAGCTCGTCGGCGAGATCGACGACGAACACGATCCGGATGCGCCGGAGGCGATCGAGCACACCGATGACGGCTGGCTGATCCGCGGCGACACCCACCTCGACGAGGTATCCCGAGAGATCGGCCACGACCTGCCCGACGACGACCACGAGACCATCGCCGGCCTGGTGATCGACGAGTTCGGCGGACTGCCCGGCGTCGGCGACGAGGTCGTGTTCGACCTCGAACCCGATCCCGCTCTGCTGGCGCACGACGAACCCGTCGGCCCGCAGTCGGTACGCGTCGTGGTGCTCGCCGTCGACCGGCACGTGCCGTCGTCGGTGCTGCTGACCATGACCCCGGTGCCGTCGGAGGCCCGATCGGGTCGCGGACGGCACGTCGACGCGACCGAGGAAGGCGGTGCGTGATGAGCAACCCTTGGATCGTCGTCATCGCGACCGTCGGCCTGATCGCGGCGAGCGCGTTCTTCGTCGCGGTCGAGTTCGCACTGATCGCGGCGCGCCGTCACCGTCTCGAGGACGCCGCACCCACGAGTCGGTCGGCGCGCGCCGCATTGCGCAGCGCGTCCGAACTGTCGGTGCTGCTGGCCGGATCGCAACTGGGCATCACGGTGTGCACCCTGGCGCTCGGTGCAATCACCAAACCTGCTGTACACCACTGGCTCACACCGGTGTTCGAGAGTTGGGGTCTGCCGCTGTGGACCGCCGACATCGCCGGCTTCGTACTCGCGCTGATCATCGTCACCTTCCTGCACCTCGTGGTCGGTGAGATGGCGCCGAAGTCGTGGGCCATCGCCCATCCCGAACGGTCGGCGACCATGCTCGCGTTGCCGATGCGGGCGTTCATGTGGGTCACCCGGCCGGTCATCGTGCAGCTCAACCGACTTGCCAACTGGTGCCTCGCGAAGGTCGGGGTCGAGGCCGTCGATCAGGTTGCCTCCGGCCAGGATTCGGAAGCCCTCCGACATCTCGTCGAGCACTCCGCAACTGTCGGCACCCTGGACGAGCGCTATCACGCGCACCTGACCAGTGCACTGGAACTCCAGTCGCTCACCGTCGGCGACGTGATCGGCCACGGTGCGGTGACCGCGGTGCCGCGGTCGGCGACGCCGAATCAGATACAGGAGGCCTCGCGCCGCAGCAACCACCGTCGACTTCTGGTGCGCGCCAACGGTTCCGGCGACGCCACCGCGATCGAGGGTGTCGTCCACGTCCGCGACAGTCTCGCCGCCGGGCCCGACACCACGGCCGCCGACCTGATGCGGCCGGCACTCTCCTTCGTGTCGAGCGTTCCGGTCTACGAGGCGCTGTCGGAGATGCGTGAATCGAAGGGCCACGTCGCGACGGTCGTCGACGAGGGGCGCGTTCTCGGTCTGCTCACGCTCGACGACGTGCTCGAGAGGTTGCTGGCCACGACGTCCGGCTGACCGGCGCCGCAACGCCCGACGTGTCCCTGGTGCGCACGGTGCCGACGCGGAGCCTCGCGACTTCTCACGACCACTCGTCGTCGGTGAGAATCCACGGATCACGGGGGAGCGCGGCGGGCCGGAACCGCTCGACGAGGATGGCGATGTCGACCGGCTCACCACGATCGGCCAGGCCCAGCGACGATGCCATGTGCGACAGCACGTCGTCGGCGGTCACCCCGCGCTCGGCCAGATCGGTCAGGGTGACGGCGCCGTCACGTTTGCTGAGGCGGACGTGCTCGGAGTTCAGCACCATCGGCACGTGGGCGTAGGTCGGTGGCGTGTGCCCGAGGAGAGTGGCGAGATAGGCCTGCCGCGGAGCCGACGACAGCAAATCGTCGCCGCGCACCACCTGATCGATCCCCTGCGCGGCATCGTCGACGACGACGGCGAGGTTGTATGCCGGTGTGCCGTCATTGCGTTGGATGACGAAGTCGTCGACGGCCCCGGTGTGGTTGCCGTGCAGCACGTCGTCGACGGTGAACACGTCGGTGTCCGAACGCAGGCGCACCGCGGGTGGCCGGCCTGCGGCCCGTCGCTCGGCGCGCTGCGCCGGCGTGAGATCCCGGCATGTCCCCGGATAGGCGCCCTGCGGTGCATGCGGCGCCGACGGCGCCTCGAGGATCTCCCGCCGGGTGCAGAAGCACTCGAATGTGCGGCCGGCGTCACGAAGATCGTCGATCACCGACTGATAGATCTCCTGTCGGCCGGTCTGATAGATCACCGGCGGGTCCCAGTCGAGTCCGATCGCGGCGAGGTCGGCGAGCTGCTGCTGGTCGGCACCGACCGCCGTCCGATCGAGATCCTCCATCCGGATTCCGAACCTGCGTCCGGTGGTGCGGGCGAACAACCAGGCCAGCACGGCCGTCCGGAGATTCCCGACGTGCAACTCACCCGACGGCGACGGTGCGAAGCGTCCCGCCGGCGTCGGCGCTGGGAGTCCGGGTCCGATGTCCATGTGCGGATGAGCGTACCGAGACCCACCCCCGACGTACCATGAGACCCGTGGACCTCCCGGTGATGCCGCCTGTTGCCCCGATGCTCGCCAAGGCCGTCACGGCCGTGCCCGATCAGCCGGACGGCGATCCGGTCTGGTCCTACGAGCCGAAATGGGATGGCTTTCGGGCGTTGATCTTTCGTGACGGAGACGAGGTCACCGTCGGGTCCCGGGGCGGAAAGGATCTGGCCCGCTACTTTCCCGAGCTCGTCGCCGCAGCCAAAGACGAACTGCCGGGCAAAGCGGTCGTCGACGGCGAGATCGGCGTGCCGGCCCTCATCGGCGACACGCACCGGCTCGACTGGGACTCCCTCGCGCAGCGCATCCACCCGGCCGAGTCGCGGGTCACCATGCTGTCGGAGAAGACCCCGGCGATCTTCATCGGGTTCGACGCCCTGGCGTTGGGCACGACGAGTGTGACCGGTGAACCGTTCCCCGTCCGACGCGAGGCCTTGCTGCAGGCGATCGACCCGGACGGCCGCGGCGAACGACTCCTGAAGGTCAGTCGGGTGACGGCGGACCCCGCCACCGCCACCGACTGGTTCACCGCATTCGAGGGGGCCGGCCTCGACGGTGTCGTCGGCAAGCGACTCGACGGCGCCTACGTCGAGGGCAAGCGGGAGATGGTGAAGGTCAAGCACAAGCGGACCGCTGACTGCGTGGTCTTCGGATACCGCGTACACAAGAGCGGCACCGGGCTGGGATCGATGCTTCTCGGGCTCTACGCCGACGGCGAGCTCCGCATGGTCGGCGGGGCCGGCGCGTTCTCCGACGCCAAACGCATCGAACTGCAAGAGATGTTCGAGCCCATGCGGACCGACCCCGACAAGCCCAGCCCGGGTGAGCCGACGCGGTGGCGCTCGGAGAAGTCGGGCGAATGGATCCCGATCCGCCCTGAACTCGTCGTCGAGGTCGCCTACGACCAGATGGAGAACCATCGGTTCCGGCACACGGTCAAGTTCTTGCGGTGGAGGCCCGATCGCGATCCCGAGAGCTGCACCTACGACCAACTCGAGGTGCCTCTCACCTACGATCTGCACGACGTGCTGGAAGGGAACTCCTGACATGGCATCCCGATCACCCGCCGAGGAACTGGACGTCGACGGAGTCGCCGTCCGGCTGAGCAATCCCGACAAGATCTACTTCCCCGAACTCGGCGAGAATGGCGGGCGCAAGCGGGATCTCGTCGGCTACTACCGTGAGATCGCCGTTCAGGGCGCGATCATGACCGCCGTGCGTGATCGGCCGACCTTCCTGCAGCGATTCCCCGACGGTGTCGACGGTGAAGAGATCTATCAGAAGCACATCGCGAAGAAGCGTCCCGACCACGTGCAGTCGACGCGCATCGTGTTCCCCTCGGGTAGAACGGGTGACGCGATCAAGCCGCAGATCCCCGCCGACATCGTGTGGGGTGCGAACCTGGGCACCTTCACCTTTCACAGTTGGCCCACCATCGACCCGGACAACGATCATCCCGATCAGCTACGGATCGACCTCGATCCGCAACCCGGAACCGACTTCGACGACGTCCGCCGCGTCGCGATCGAGGTGCTCGCGCCGTTGCTGGACGAGTTGGGGTACAAGGGTTTCCCGAAGACATCGGGCGGGCGTGGCATCCACGTCTACGTGCCGGTCGAACCCAAGTGGGACTTCATCGCCGGCCGACGAGCCGTGATCGCGATCGCGCGTGAGATGGAACGCCGCGATCCAGAGAGCGTCACCCCGTCCTGGTGGAAGGAGCAACGCGGTGAGCGGATCTTCATCGACTACAACCAGAATGCCCGCGACCGCACGATGGCCTCTCCCTACTCGGCACGCCGCAGCCCCAACGCGCGGGTGTCGACCCCGGTCACCTGGGACGAGTTGGCGGACGTGAACCCCGACGACTGCACCATCGCGACCGTACCGGGACTCGTTGCGCGACGCGGAGATCCAATGGCCGACATCGCCGATCATCGACGCGGTCTCGAACCGCTGCTGGAGATGGTGCAGCGCGACGACGCGAACGGCCTCGGCGACATGCCGTATCCGCCCAGCTATCCGAAGATGCCCGGCGAACCGCCGCGGGTGCAGCCGAGCAAAAAGGTCGCCGCACACTGGGACGACAAGGGCAATCGCGTGGAGGGGTGACCGTTACCCACCCTCACGTACGCAACGCGATCACCAGCACCAGATACACCACGTACCCGACGACGAACCCCACCCCCTCGAGCCGCGTGACGCGTCGGCCGGTGAGGAACACCGGCACACAGATCAGCGCGACCGCGGCCATCAGCGGCAGGTCGATCCGGACGAGTTCGTCGGTGACCTCCAGCGGCCGGAACAACGATGTCGTGCCGAGGATGAACGTCACGTTGTAGATACTCGACCCGATGAGATTGCCGATCGCGAGGTCTCGTTCGCCGCGGATGGTGGACATGATCGTGGTGACCAGCTCCGGCGCCGACGTCCCGATCGCCACCACGGTCAGGCCGATGACGGCCTCGCTGACACCGAGATCGCCTGCGACGTCGACTGCGCCGGTCACCAGCCACTCGGCGCCGACGACGACCACGGCCACCCCGCCGACGAGTTGCACGATCCGCCAACCGATCCGGTCGGGGACCGGCGCGGTGTCGAGTACCTCGGAAAGCGGTGCGTCGTCCGCCGAGATCTCGGCGCGGACGACCGTGATGGTGTAGGCGATCGCGAGCAGCAGCAGGATCGTGCCGTCGAGCCGCGACAACGAACCGTTGGCGGCGAGCGCCCACAGCAAGAGCGCGCTCACCACCATCACCGGCAGATCGAGCCGGACGGTCTGCCTGCCCAGCGTCAACGGCACCATCGCCGCCGAAAGGCCGAGGATCAGAAGGATGTTGACGATGTTGGTGCCCGCGATGTTGCCGACGGCCAGTGGGCCCGCATCGTGCACCGCGGCGTCGATGCCGACGGCGAGTTCCGGAAGGCTCGTGCCGATCGACACCACCGTCACGCCGACCAGCATCGGTGAGATGCCCAGTCGCGCGGCGATCGCCGAACCGCCGCGCACCAGCCCTTCCGCACCGACGATCAGCGCGACCAGCCCCACGACGACCAGCACGTAGGAGTTCATGCGCTGATTATGATGTCCGCGGCGGGGTTCAGGCGGAGCCCACCTCCTCGCGGCGCGCCAACGTCTCGGCGCGTTCCCGGATACCCTGCAGCATCTTGCGCTCCATGATCAGCGACCCCGGTTCCATCGGCAGCATGCCGATCTTCTCGCGAAGCCGGGGCAGTCGGAATCGGTTGCGGCTGATGAGCCGTGTCGTGCCGTCGCCGATGTCGACGAGCGTGAACGCCCACACCCAGGTGCCGTCCTCCGAACGCGTCGCGAATGCGTGTGCCGGGTCCGCGACGGCGATCCGCATCCGGTTCGGCCCGAGCGCGATGACCTCACCGATCGCCTGGTGTTGGAACTCGTCGCGGACTCGATCGGTGCTGTGCATGTGCAGACCGAGCAGATTCTCGATCCAGTCGTAGGTATACGCCCCGCCCCACGTGAGGATCGGTCCCCGGAGTAGTCGTCGATATCCCACCGCGGCGGCGCCGGCAACCAGCACCCCAACGTCACCGATCCGCCACCCGATCACCCCGATCTCGTGGCGGGCGTGCCGTCGGGCTGGGACCATGGAGTAAGTCCGAGCGCAACGTCAGATCGCGTCGTAGAGGCCGGGCCCGAGGTGGGCCCCACCGACGGTTCGACGACAGCCCTCTGCTCGGACCCGAGCTGTCGGGAGACGTCGCCGCTGCAGACGCTTCTGCGGCGAGGAGTGCGTCATGCCGGACAACGTCGCCCGGAAACTCATCGGTTCGCATCTCGAGAAGGGTGAGATGACGCCCGGCGAGGAGATCGCGATCCGCATCGATCAGACCCTCACCCAGGACGCCACCGGCACCCTGGTGATGCAGGAACTCGAGGCGCTCGGGCTGGACCGCGCGCGGACCCAGGTCAGCGTGCAGTACGTCGATCACAACCTGCTGCAGACCGACGAGAAGAACGCCGAGGACCACGAGTACCTCCGTACGGCGTGCATGCGGTTCGGCCTCTGGTTCTCCAAGCCCGGCAACGGCGTGTCGCACCCGACGCACATGCAGCGGTTCGGTGTGCCGGGCTCGACGATGGTCGGGTCGGACTCGCATACGCCGGCCGCCGGATCTCTCGGCATGCTGGCGATCGGCGTCGGCGGGCTCGAGGTCGCCCTGGCGATCGCCGGGCATCCCCTGAACATCCGGATGCCCGAGATCTGGGGGGTTCGACTGGAAGGCGAACTGCCCGAATGGTGTTCGGCCAAGGACGTGATCCTGGAGATGCTCCGGCGGCACGACGTGAAAGGTGGGGTGAATCGGATCATCGAATACCACGGGCCGGGTCTCGACGGACTGACGGCGATGGACCGCCACGTCATCGCCAACATGGGTGCGGAACTGGGCGCCACGACCACGGTCTTCCCGAGCGACGATGCGGTGCGCGACTTCCTCCGTGCCGAGGGCCGCGAGGACGACTGGACCGATCTGGTCGCCGACGACGGCGCCGACTACGACATCAGCGACACCATCGACCTGTCGACGATCGAGCCGTTGATCGCGAGGCCGTCGTCGCCGGGCGATGTCGTACCGGTGCGCGAGGTCGCGGGCGAGGAGATCTCGCAGGTGGTGATCGGGTCGAGCGCGAACCCGGGACTGCGTGATTTCGCCATCGCGGCCGCGATGATCGATGGTCGACAGACCGCGCCGGAGGTGAGTTTCGACGTGAATCCGACGTCGCGGGAGATCCTCGCCGACCTCACCACGATGGGCTCGACCACCCAGCTCGTGATCGGCGGCGCCCGGATCCATCAGGCCGGCTGCATGGGCTGTATCGGGATGGGACAGGCACCCGCGACCGGCCGGAACTCGTTGCGCACCATGCCGCGCAACTTTCCCGGACGGTCGGGAACCCGTGAGGATGCGGTGTGGCTGTGTTCGCCGGAAACCGCCGCAGCGTCGGCGCTGACCGGCCACATCACCGATCCCCGCGACTGGGCGGCCGACGTCGGGATGAGCTATCCGCACCTCGATCTGCCCCGCGAGCACGCGATCAACACCGCCATGCTGGTGGAGCCGATCGATGCGGCGGCCGCTGCCGAGGTCGAACCGGTGAAGGGTCCCAACATCTCCAGCCTGCCGGAGCTCGACGAACTCCCCGACGCCATCGAAGCGCCGGTGCTGCTGACCGTCGGCGACAACATCTCCACCGACGAGATCTCACCGGCCGGCGCACGGGCTCTGCCGTTCCGGTCGAACATCCCGAAACTGGCGCAGTTCAGCTTCACCCAGATCGACGAGACCTATCCGGAGCGCGCCGCTGCCGCCGACGGCGGGCACATCATCGTCGGCGGAGAGAACTACGGGCAGGGTTCCTCCCGCGAGCACGCCGCCATCGCACCCCGCCATCTCGGACTTCGAATGGTCATCGCCACGTCGTTCGCCCGCATCCACTGGCAGAACCTCGCCAACTTCGGTGTGCTGGCCGTCGAGTTCGACGATCCCGCCGATCACGACGCCATCGATCAGGATGACGTGCTCAAGGTGACCGGACTGCGCGACAGCCTCGGCTCCACCGACCGGCTGACCATCGAGAACGTGACCAAGGGAACGACATTCGATGTGCGGCACCGTCTGTCGGAGCGTCAGGTCGCCGACGTGCTGGCGGGAGGCCTCATCCCGCGCCTCGCCGCCGAGGAGGAGTCCGACGTTCAGGAGGCCAAGGAGACCGTCCTGCAGCACAGCGGCGAGATCAGCTGAGCTGTCACGGGATCAGCTCGGGGCGCACGGAGTCGCGGGACGCGAGGCTCTCCGGCTGCGTGCCGCCCAGTGCGACGAAGCCGTCGTCGGCGGCCCGGCCCGGTGCGACGACGGTGACGATCCGGGAACGGTCGGCGACCAGTTCGAGCGTGGTGTCGACGGCCTCGTCGGTACCGGCGGCGTCGAGCGCCGCCCGGACCCCGTCGGGTGCCGCCGCGTGCACGCGGTCGGCGAGACCGGGGCCGTAGTCGACGGGGATTCCACCGAATTCGCGGACCCGTACCGCGCTCGCAGGACTCGACGTACCGATGACGGTGATCCCGCGCAGTCGCGCAAGCTGCAGCACCGCCACACCCACCGCGCCCGACGCGGCGTGCAGCAGGATCGGCTCACCGGGCTCGACCGCGGCCGCCCGGAGCATGTCGGCAGCCGTGCATCCGGCCAGCAGCAGGTTCGCCGCCGACGGATGGTCGACGGTCGGCGGCTTGGCGAACACCTTCTCCGCGGGAACGGTGAGTGCCGTCGCATACCCGCCCTTCACGCGGAAGGCCAGCACCGCGTCACCGATCACGCCCCCGCCTGAGGCGATCTCGGTGTCCGGTCCGACAGCGAGGATCTCGCCGGACACCTCGTAACCGATCGGCAGCGGCAACTGCGACGCATCTGCCGGGCGCCGTGCATGTTTCAGGTCCGCCGGATTGACCCCGGCCGCATGGACCCCGACACAAACGTCCCCGTGAGCGTTCGCCGAGAGGCATTCCCCTCGGACCCGCTCACGGGGACGATCGTGGTCGTTCGACGGCGGCCGGATGGCCCGTCGGATGATCAGCCGTGGATGAAGGTCTCCAGCTCCTGGCGCGCGACATCGTCGGCGAGCTGCTTCGGCGGGCTCTTCATCAGGTAGGCCGAGGCCGGCAGGATCGGTCCGCCGATACCGCGGTCCTTGGCGATCTTGGCCGCGCGCACGGCGTCGATGATGATGCCGGCCGAGTTGGGGGAGTCCCAGACCTCGAGCTTGTACTCCAGGTTCAGCGGCACGTCGCCGAAGGCGCGACCCTCGAGGCGGACGTATGCCCACTTGCGGTCGTCGAGCCACTCGACGTGGTCCGACGGTCCGATGTGGACGTTCTTGTCCTCGACCTTGCCGGCGAGCGAGCCGGTCAGGTTGGAGGTGACGGCCTGGGTCTTGGAGACCTTCTTGGACTCCAGACGCTCACGCTCGAGCATGTTCTTGAAGTCCATGTTGCCGCCGACGTTGAGCTGATACGTGCGGTCGAGCGCGACGCCGCGGTCCTCGAAGAGCTTCGCCATCACGCGGTGGGTGATGGTCGCGCCGACCTGGCTCTTGATGTCGTCGCCGACGATCGGGACACCCGCGTCGGTGAACTTCTGCGCCCACTCGGGGTCGGAGGCGATGAAGACCGGCAGGGCGTTGACGAAAGCGACGTTCGCGTCGATAGCGCACTGCGCGTAATACTTGTCGGCCTGGTCGGAACCGACCGGCAGGTACGACACGAGGACGTCGACCTCGGCGTCCTTGAGTGCCTGCACGACGTCGGTACCCTCACCGTCGGCCTCGGTGATGGTCTCGCGGTAGTACTTGCCGAGTCCGTCGAGCGTGTGACCGCGCTGGACCGTGACACCGGTGGGGGCCACGTCGGCGATCTTGATGGTGTTGTTCTCGCTCGCGAAGATCGCGTCGGAGAGGTCGAAGCCGACCTTCTTGGCGTCGACGTCGAAGGCGGCGACGAATTCGACGTCGCGGACGTGGTACGGCCCGAACTTCACGTGCATCAGGCCCGGCACCGTCGAGTTCTCGTCGGCATCCTTGTAGTACTGCACGCCCTGAACCAGGGATGAAGCGCAGTTTCCCACGCCCACAATGGCCACGCGCACCTTATTGGGCTCACCCATGGTCGGGTTCTCCTTCTGATCGGGGCGTCGCAGATCGCTGCGCCACCGGTGTTTTCTCTTGTACGGTTTCCTCTGGTCCCCCGTCACGGCTCGTCTCTGAGCCCGCAACACGGAAGTCTGTGTCGACGGTGTCGGTCAGCAGGCTGCGTCCCGACTCGTTCCCGCGCGTCGAGCGGATGTCACCGTCGTCGGGGAGGTCGTCGGTGTCGCCCGACGCCTCCGCCGCGATCAATTCGTTGAGCCAGCGCACCTCGCGCTCGCTGGATTCGAGGCTGAGCTGATGCAGCTGGCGGGTGTAGCGGTCGACCGCCTTGTTGGAGCGGCCGACGATCTCGCGCAGACCCTCGCGGCGTTCCTCGACCTGACGGCGCCGGCCCTCCAGGATCCTCATCCTGGCGACCGCCGGTGTCCGGCTGAAGAACGCGAGGTGCACGCCGAAACCATCGTCGGTGTAGTTCTGCGGACCGGTGTCGGCGACGAGCTCGCTGAACCGTTCGCGCCCGGCGTCGGTGAGCTGATAGACGCGTCGTGCGCGCCGGACCTTGACGGTCGTCGGCGCGGTCGCCTCGTCGATCATGCCGTCGGCCTGCATGCGTCGCAATGTCGGGTACAGCGAGCCATAGGAGAACGCCCGGAACGCACCGAGCAGGCCGGTGAGCCGTTTGCGCAGTTCGTAACCGTGCATCGGGGACTCCAGGAGCAATCCGAGAATCGCGAGCTCCAACATCGGTGCTCACTCCTTCCGGTCGGCCCACGGGTGACATCGACGACACCGACGTGCCGACATCTCGCTCTGATGTGATTCCCAATGTATCGCAGCGATATAACTCGCGTCTACAGCGGGCCCGATGTCGCGACCGACACGCGCTCGGCGCGATGACGGTCACACCGACAGCCGCGGAAGTGACCACGTACCCTTGAACTCGTGCAACGCCAGATCGTCGACTACGCCCTGCAGAGGAGGTCACGGCTGTCCGACGTCCACTCCGGACGGACCGCTGTGGCCGATGTCTGCGACGCGAGTCCCTATCTGTTGCGTGCGGCCAAGTTCCATGGACGACCCTCGGCGACGCTGTGCCCGATCTGCCGAAAAGAGCAGGTCACGCTGGTGTCGTGGGTCTTCGGCGAGAAGCTCGGCCAGGTATCGGGTTCGGCCCGGACCAACGACGAGATCGCCCGGCTGGCCACCTCAGCGGAAGAGTTCTCGGTACACGTGGTGGAGGTGTGCCGCACGTGTAGCTGGAACCATCTCGTCCAGTCGTACGTTGCGGGATTGCCGCCACGCTCCACGCGCTCGCGCCGGGTCGCCAAGTAACCCGACCCGCGGGCGGATCGGGGTGTGCATCGGTGCTGACGACGACACGCTCCCCGTCGTCCGCGGGCGGTGAACCGAGTACGGACACTTTGCCCGGATACCCCCGCGTGGGTCACAGTGGGGTAACGGACCGGGGTAACGGACCGGGGTAACGGACCGGGGTAACGAGCTGAACGACGGAGACGGATTGTGAGTAGCGCTGACATGGTCGTGCGCCTGGATCGGAAGGTGGGTCGATGAGCAACCGCGGTACATCGCCCAGCGGAGGTGGCGCCGGACGCCGGAGCACCGCACCCTCCGCCGACGAGACGACGCGTAAGCGGCATAAGTGGATGGCCCGGGGCCTCGGGATCGTCGGCGGTGTCGTCCCGGTGGTCGCCCTCATCGGCATCCTCGCGTTCATCCTGACGTACTTCGGTGCGTCGGTCCCGGCCCCCGGGGACATCAAGCAGAACCAGGTCGCGACGATCCTGACGAGCAACGGCCAGACCCTGGCGCGGGTGGTGCCCGAAGAGGGCAACCGCACCGACGTCAAGATCACCGACATCCCCAAGTCGATGCAGGATGCGGTCATCGCTGCCGAGGACCGTGAGTTCCGCAGCAACTCGGGCTTCTCCATCCGCGGGCTGTCCCGCGCCGCGATCGGTCAGGTCACCGGCAACGGCGGCGAGGCTGGCGGCGGTTCGACGATCACCCAGCAGTATGTGAAGAACGCCCTCGTCGGTGACGAGCACAGCTATGAGCGCAAGTTCAAGGAGCTTGCGCTCGCGACCAAGATGTCGAACGAATGGTCCAAGGACGACATCATGGCCGCCTACCTGAACACCATCTACTTCGGTCGCGGCGCCTACGGAGTGTCGGCGGCGTCGCAGGCCTACTTCCGCAAGGACGTGCAGAAGCTGACGCCCGCGGAGTCGGCGGTGCTCGCCGCGGCGATCCGCTCGCCCTCCTATTACGACCCGGAGATCAATCCGGATGCGGCGCAGGCGCGCTGGAACTATGTGCTCGACGGCATGGTGGCCACCGGAGCCATGAAGCCCAGTGACCGCGCGGCCCAGAAGTATCCGAAGGTGCCCAACGCCCGCACCCAGTCCGCCGACACCCCCGGTGCCAATGGATTGATCAAGCGCCGCGTGCTCGCCGAACTCGGAGCGCTGAACATCTCCGAGCAGCAGGTGCGCACCGAGGGACTCAAGATCACCACCACGATCGATCCACAGGTGCAGCGCTCGGTCGTCAAGGCGGCCAACGGTCAGCTCGAAGGTGAGCCGAAGAAGCTGCGCACCTCCGTGGTCTCGGTGGACCCACGCACCGGCGGCATCAAGGGCTACTTCGGCGGCAACGACGCGAACGGCTGGGACTATGCCCAGGCCGGCCTGCAGACCGGCTCCTCGTTCAAGGTGTTCGCGCTCGTCGCGGCGCTTGAGCAAGACATCCCACTGTCGAAGGTCTACAGCTCCAGCCCCTACGACGGACCCGGCGGGCTGACCGTCGAGAACTCCGACGGCGAGAGTTGCGGCTCGTGCAACCTCGCGACCGCGATGAAGATGTCGCTGAACACCGTCTACTACCGCCTGATGATGGACCTCGACGGACAGGCCAAGGCCGTCGCGGAGGCGGCGCACAAGGCCGGTGTCGCAGAGAGCTTCGGCGACATCCAGCACACGCTGCAGGAGAAGAACGGTGGCATCGAGGGCGGTGTCGTCCTCGGGCAGTACCCCTCGCGCGTTCTCGACATGGCGTCGGCCTACGCGACGCTCGCCGCGTCCGGCGTGCACCGCGACCCGTACTTCGTGCAGAAGGTGGAGACCTCCGACGGTCAGGTCCTGTTCGATCGCGGCAACGTCGCCGGTGAGCGGGTCTTCCCGGCGAAGGTCGCCGACAACGTGACCTCGGCGCTTCAGCCGATCGCGGCCTATTCGAACGGGCACTCGCTGTCCGATCCGAACCTGGGTTCGCGCCCGTCGGCGGCCAAGACCGGCACCGCCCAGCTCGGCGACACCGGCCAGAACAAGGACGCCTGGATGGTCGGCTACACGCCGCAGCTGTCCACCGCGGTCTGGGTCGGCACCGACGACGGCACCGCGATCACCAACTACAGCGGCTCGTCGATCTACGGCAGCATGCTGCCGTCGGACATCTGGCAGGCCGCGATGAACGGTGCCCTCGACGGCAAACCGATCCAGCAGTTCCCGGAGCCCCAGGCCGTCGGCGGTCAGGCAGGTGTGCCCTACGAGCCGCCGCCGACCTCCTACGACAACTCGCCGCGGTCGCGCACCCCGCGCGATCAGGGCGGCCAGACGCCGCGCATCCCCGGTGAGGGCGGCGACGGCAACATCACCCTCGCGCCCGGCGTGACGATCACCCTGCCCGGCAACGCCGGCGGTGGGAACAACGGCGGCGGAAACGGTGGTGGCAACTCCGGCAACGGTGGCGGAACCGGCGACGGCGGCGGCACGGGTGGCGGAGACACCGGCGGAGGAACCGATCCCGGCACCGGCGACGACACCGGTGGCGGGGAGGTCCCGGAGCCCCCGGCGCTCAACTAGCCGCCGGTGACCGTGGCAGAGGGACACTCGGACGAGCCGGGCTCCCCGGACACCCCCGCGGGGTCGACGGGACACAGGCCGGTGGACTCGCAATCGTGGGACACCGCAGGCGTTCTCGACCCAGACATGCGGGTCGACACCGACCGCGTGCTGCCCTCGCGCACCGACGACGTCGTGCGCGAGGCCTCCTCGGTCGTCGGCGGACCGGTCGGACGGCATGCCGCGGTCGGACGCAGCCGCACGTGGACGCCACTGCGGGTGTTGTTCTTTCTCGCATTGTGTTTCCTCGCTCTGGGATGGTTCGGCAAGGCCGGCTGTCTGCAGCAGGCCCCCGCCGACGGCAACTCCGCCGCGGGCGCGTCGCTACGGCTCGACTGGGACGACCAGCGGCAGTACACCGACCTCTGCTACTCCGATGTCATCGGTCTGTTCGGTGCCGAACGGCTGAACGAGGGCGCCTTCCCGTACCGCACCTACTGGTTCGAGAAGGGCGGCGACGGGCAACAGGTCAAGCGCTACATGGAGTACCCGGTGATCACCGGGATGTACATGTACGGGGTGGCGTGGGTGGCCCGCGCATGGGACTCGGCACACGAGAAGTGGGGTATCCCAGCAGCTCTCGACGTCGTGCTGTTCTTCAACCTCGCCGCGCTCGGGCTGGCACTGTTCTGGCTGGTGACCATCTGGGCGACGGCACTCACCGCACGCACCCGGGTGTGGGTGACCTGGATGGCCGCGCTCTCACCGTTGGTCATCGTGCACATCTTCACCAACTTCGACGCCATCGCCATGGCGATGGTCGCCGTCGCCATCCTGTGCTGGTCGCGTCGAAAACCCTGGCTCACCGGAGTTTTCATCGGACTCGGCACCGCGGCGAAGCTCTATCCGGTGCTCCTGCTGCCGGTGCTGTTCGTGCTGTGTCTGCGTGCGGGGAAGCTCCGCGAGTTCTTCCGGACGGCGGCCGCCGCGGCGCTGGTCTGGATCGCGGTCAATCTCCCCATCCTGATCACCTATCCGCAGGGATGGTGGGAGTTCTTCCGCTACAACTCCGATCGAGCCGCCGAGCGCGACAGCCTGTACCGGATCATCAGCGATGCCGCGGGGTTCACGTGGAACATCGATGTGCTGAACGCGCTCTCGATGGTGTTGATGGTCGCGGTGGTGGCGGCGATCGTTGCGGTCGCGTTGCTGGCGCCGCAACGTCCTCGGCTCGCGCAGCTCGCCTTCCTCGTGGTGGCGGGGTTCCTCGTCGTCAACAAGGTGTGGAGTCCGCAGTACTCGCTGTGGCTGGTGCCGCTCGCCGTGCTCGCCATCCCGCACACACGCCTGCTGTTCGCCTGGATGCTCGCCGACGCCTTCGTGTGGATCCCGCGAATGGCGCTGTATCTCGACGCCGATCGAAAGTGGTTGCCGGAGCAGTGGTTCACCGTGGCGATCGTGGTTCGCGCGATCATGGTGCTGGCGCTGTGCGCGGTCGTCGTGTGGCAGATCTGGCGTCCCGAGGACGACCTGATCCGCAGCCGACGGGACCGACCGAACGAACGGCTCGACGACCCGGCGGGCGGTGTTCTCGACCGCGCACCGGACCGACTCGCGCTGGCGCCGCGACCGCGCACCTCCACTGTCGGGACGGGTGCGCCACCTACGATCGGTGCATGGCACGTGGCGGCTCGCGGAGGGCACGGGCGGGACGGCGACGGCAGCGTCGAATGCGTCTCGCCGACAACGACCTGAATCCGGCACAGTGGGAACTCATCAAGGCCGCCTGGGGAGGCTGCGCCTACTGCGGACGCACCGACGGCGTGCTGCAACGTGATTGCGTCCAACCGCTCTCGGTCGGTGGCCGCTACACCGAACGGAACGTGGTTCCGGCGTGCCGCTCGTGCAACGCCAGCAAATGCAACACCGAGGTCACCGCGTGGATGCGGCGCAAGAAGCTCGACGAAGGCCTGTTCCTGCGCCGCCTCATGGCCATCCGGGAGTCGCGGATCGACGCCGAGCCCGGCCCGCCGGTCGACGGACTTCAGTAGGGTTCGAAGGTATGGGTGACGTGCAGGCGCTGGTGGCGCATCAGGACGACGAAGGCAACATCGATCTCGTTCACGAGGCCGTCGACGAGAGTTTCCTGCCCGACGGTGACGTCGAGATCGCGGTCGAGTACTCGGGCGTCAATTTCAAGGACGCTCTCGCGGTCACGCCGAAGGGCGGAGTGGCGCGGTCCTATCCGCTCATTCCGGGCATCGACCTGGCCGGCACCGTCCGGTCGAGCTCATCGTCGGAGTTCGCCGTCGGCGACGTCGTGGTCGCCCACGGCTACGACATCGGCACCGGCCGGCACGGCGGCTACGCCGATACCGCCCGCCTCCCCGCCGACATGGTGGTGAAGCTGTCCGGTCTGACCGCCAAGGACGCGGCCGCCATCGGCACCGCGGGCTTCACCGCGGCGATGAGCGTCGACGCGCTCGCCTTCCACGGCATCACCCCGTCCGACGGTCCGGTCCTGGTGACGGGCGCGACCGGCGGGGTCGGCAGCGTCAGCGTCGACCTCCTGGCGGCGGCCGGCTACGAGGTCATCGCCTCGACCGGCAAGTCCGACGCGGCCGACCTGCTGCGGACACTCGGCGCATCCGAGGTGATCGGTCGACTCCCCGAAGAAGGGGAGAAGGTACGGGCGCTCGGCAAGTCACGCTGGGCCGCCGTCGTCGACTGCGTCGGCGGCGCGACCCTCGCGTATGCGCTGAGCACCCTGAACTACGGCGGCGTCGTCGCCGCATCGGGACTCGCCGGCAGTGCCGACCTCCCGACGACGGTGCATCCCTTCATCCTGCGTGGCGTGACCCTGGCGGGAATCGACTCGGTGCAACTGCCCATCGACCGCCGTCGCGCCCTGTGGGCACGCCTGGGCGCCGACCTCAAGCCGGCTCACCTGTCCGATGTCACCACCGACGTCTCCGTCACCGACCTGCCGAAGTCGATCAGGACCATCCTGAAGGGCGGCGTCACCGGACGGACCCGGGTCATCGTCGCGGGCGAGTTCTGAACCCGCCGGACGCCGAGGTGGATTGACGATGTTCCCGAGCGGGTACCGAGAAGATCATGGGTGATCGAGCCGAGCACATCCCCGACAGCACCGCCGACGCCGTCGGCAAACTGTCCGAGGCGTTGGAGTACGTCGAGCGGGCCCGCGGACATCTCTACAGCTTCCACCAGCTGATCGGCCACGGTGACCTGGTGCTCGGTGAGGCCGTCGACGCCCTGCGCGCCGACGGGCAGACCGCCGCGGCCGACATGGTCGAGAACGAGATGGTCGGGCGCAACGTGATCAACGGGCGATGGACGTTCCAGGTCGTCGAGGAGTTCGACGACACCTACTGGGGCCCGCTGCGCGAGGCCGAGGAGCAGGTCCGCAGCGACCTGACCGACGGCGTCCGGCACCTGCACGAAGCGCGGATGAAGGAAGCCCGCCGCACCCACGGGCACCCCGATCACACGGAGAATCCGTAGGCGGTACCTACGAGATCCGTTCCAGCAAGCGCTCTTTCGCGGCGGGCCACTCGTCGTCGGTCATCGCGTACAGGGCGGTGGTGCGCCAGCCGTCACCGAACCGGCGGTGCTTGCGCAGCAGGCCCTCGAAGTTCGCGCCGAGTTTGGCGATCGCCGCCCGCGACTGCGCGTTCCGCTCGTGGGTGTGCCACACCAGACGCACCGCGCCGCACTCCTCGAAGGCATGGCGCATCAACAGGAATTTCGCGGTCGGGTTGATGTCGGTGCCCTGCGCGGACTCCGCGTAGAAGGTGTATCCGATGGCGGCCGCACGGTTCGCCGGATCGATGTCGTAGTAGCTCGTCGAGCCGACGATCCGGCCGTGCGCATTGTCGACGACGGCGTAGGCGACACGGCTCGACGGATCGGCCAGCGCCGCCGCGATCCAGGTGCGGCTCGACTCCGGATCCGACGGCACACCCGGCGCCCATCGGAACCGCTCCGGGTCGTCGACGACGTCGGCCAGCTCGGGTGCGTCGTCGGAGGTGAACGGACGCAACGTGATTCGCTCCGCCGACAACACGCCCGTGCCCAACCATCCGCTCATGACGGAGTCAGGACACGCTCGGGTCCGCCTGCTCGCGGCTGACGGCCGAACGAGGCCAACGGCTCTCGCAGCGGTGCCGACACGAACGCGAACAGGAGGTAGGCGAGCACTACGGCGTGGACCCACACGCCGACGTTGACCCCGGTGATCACCCACCACTGCATCGGCGAGCCGGACGTGTAGATCCCGAACAGCCGGAAGATGGTGGTGTCGAGGATGAAATCGGCCACCAGATACGCCGCGATGACCGGCCAGCGCACCTTCAGCAGGACGAAGAACGGCAGGATCCACAAGGTGTACTGCGGCGAATGGACCTTGTGGAACAGCATGAAGCCGGCCAGCATCGACGCGCACACGCCGATCCAGGGGTAGATGCCGTCGCGCTGATGGGCGCGCCAGCCGAGATGGACCGCCAGTGCGAACGACGCCATGATCAGCACCGGCGAGAGCAGACCGACGAGCGAGTTGTAGGTGTCGGTCTGACCACCGGTGAAGTGGCGCAGCCCCCAGTACCAGATGGAGTTGGTGTCGACGTCGGATTTGCGCTCGCCCTGGAACGAGAGCGCAGCCTTCCAGCCCTCGAAGCCCAGCACCATGAACGGCAGTTGGATCGCGACGACGGTCACCGTCGCGGCGATCGCCACCCACACCGCTCCCGCCCAGTCGAGTGCCTTGCGGGCGCCCGGCACGGCACCGTAGGTGAGGACGTAGGCGGCCAGGGGCAGGACGAAGAAGCCGGGGTAGAGCTTGAGACAGAATCCGACGGCGAACAGGATCGCCGCGAGGATCGCCGCCGTCCGAACCGACAACCGTCTCTCACCGGTGCGTGGACTGATCGTCGAGCTCCACGCCATGACCGCGACACCGCCGACGACGGTCGCGACGACGGGCAGCTCCCAGTTGTGGAAGGCGTAGAGGACCAGGGGTGGGGTAGCCGACCAGAGCAGCACCCACCACCGCGTCATGAACGCCAGCATCACGGTGATCGCCAGGCCGAACGGGACCAGCAGCCACACCGAGTGCTGGAAGAACTCGGTGTCGGTGTGGGCGCCGATCGCGCCGAGCCACATGAACATGCCCGAGAGCACGGGGTACTCGACAACTCCGCCAAACAGCTTCCCATCAGGGGAGATGCCCCCGTTGATGTAAGGGAAGACGTGATTGTTGATGTCGCGGCCGACCCACAGGAACATGAGGTCCGAGTAGCAGGGGACGACGGCGTTCGGGTCGCCGACCGGCCAATGCGAGCTGCGCCCCTCGGCCAGGAACGGCGGGCCACCGCACTTGATCTTGGCCTGGTAGCTCCACAGCATCGTCAGACACGACGTCAACAGTGAGACCAGCAGGATCAGCGTCGTGTGGCCGCGCCCGGCGAGCGTGTCGCCGAGGCGGGACGACCCTGTCGGCCGTGCTACAGGGGCGTCGGACATGGCCTACAGGTTAGGTGGTCGACGCTGCGAACGCGATTTCGCTGGTCAGGGGTTCGTCATGTATCTTGGAGCGGTTGCCGACGCAGGCGACCCTCCTGCCACGGACAGTCCGTGGCCGACCTAGCCCATAGGAGGTGATGTGGTCTTATGCGTCACTACGAATTGATGGTCATCCTCGATCCGAATCTGGACGAGCGCACCGTCGCACCCTCACTCGATACCTTCCTCAATGTTGTCCGCAATGACGGCGGCAAGGTGGACGGTGTGGACATCTGGGGCAAGCGCCGTCTCGCTTACGAGATCTCCAAGCACAACGAGGGCATCTACGCCGTCATCGATCTCGACGCCGAGCCCAAGACGGTCAGCGAGCTCGACCGTCAGCTGAAGCTCAACGAGTCGGTCCTGCGCACCAAGGTCCTGCGGAAGTAATCCACAGTTCTTCGATCGACACGTAAGCAGTCGGTGCCGGGCTCTAGGGTTGAAGGAAACGACAACCGATAGTCCGGTGCACGTCGATCATCGAGTGCCCGACCACGACCCAAGGGGAGACACATGGCAGGCGACACGGTCATCACCGTCGTAGGCAACCTGACTGCAGATCCGGAACTCCGGTTCACGCCGTCGGGAGCTGCGGTGGCCAACTTCACGGTGGCCTCCACACCGCGCACCTTCGATCGTCAGACGAACGAGTGGAAGGACGGCGAAGCGCTGTTCCTCCGCTGCAACATCTGGCGCGATGCCGCGGAGAACGTCACCGAGAGTCTGTCCAAGGGAACCCGGGTCGTCGTGCAGGGACGCCTCAAGCAGCGGTCCTTCGAGACCAAAGAAGGCGAACGACGCACGGTGGTGGAACTCGAGGTCGACGAGATCGGCCCCTCCCTGCGCTACGCGACCGCGAAGGTCAACAAGGCCTCGCGCGGTGGCGGCGGTGGCGGATTCTCCTCGGGAGGCGGCGGCGGAAGCCGCGGCTCCTCCGGCGGAGGCGGCCAGCAGGTTGCCGACGATCCCTGGGGCAGTGCGCCCGCGAGCGGATCGTTCGGCGGGGGCGACGACGAACCACCTTTCTAGAAACACACTGGAGTACCAATGGCTAAAGCAAAGAGCACGCGGAAGCCGCGCGTCGAGAAGGTCACCAAGACCAAGGCGTGCAGCTTCTGCAAAGACAAGAAGGCAGTCATCGACTACAAGGACACCGCACTGCTGCGGCGCTTCCTGTCCGACCGCGGCAAGATCCGTTCGCGCCGCGTGACGGGCAACTGCGTCCAGCATCAGCGCGATGTCGCTGTGGCCGTGAAGAACTCGCGTGAGGTGGCCCTGCTGCCCTTCACTTCGACCGGTCGCTGAGCGGGAAGGGGACTGACATGAAACTCATCCTCACCGCCGCCGTGGAGAACCTCGGCGAGGCAGGCGACACCGTCGAGGTCAAGGACGGTTACGGCCGCAATTACCTGCTGCCCCGCGGCCTGGCCATCAAGGCCACCCGTGGAGCCGAGAAGCAGGTCGAGGACATCCGTCGCGTGCAGGCTGCACGCGAGGTCCGTGGCCTCGAGCACGCCAACGAGCTGAAGCAGGCCCTCGAGGCGCTGTCCGACATCTCGCTGGACGTCAAGACCCACGACTCTGGCAAGCTGTTCGGCTCGGTCACCGCGGCCGACGTCGCCGGTGCGATCAAGTCGGCCGGCGGACCCGCCGTCGACAAGCGCAGCGTCGAACTGCCGAAGGGCCACATCAAGGCCACCGGCAGCTACCCGGTCGTCGTGAACCTGCACCCCGATGTGCGGGCCACGGTCGAGCTGGCAGTCGTCGCCGGCTGACACGACCACCACGGCTCGACTGCGCCGGTCAACCCGTCACGGGTTGGCCGGCGCAGTCGTCTGTGCTTTGTCCTTGTCGCCGCCGCGCCCCTTGTCGCCGCTGCTCTCGTCGTCGGGACTCACCGGCCGATCGGCCTCGACGAGCTTGCGCGCCAGATCGCGCAGTGGTGTGTTGGTCTCCTGCGACAGCCGTTTCAACAGGTCGAACGCGTGGTCGGAGTCGCATCCGTAGCGTTCCATGATCATGCCCTTGGCCTGCCCGATGATGTCGCGGGTCGCCAGCGCGGCCTGGAACTGTTCCTTGCGCCGCACCGCATCCCACGCCAACGACGCGTGCGTGGCATAGGCCTGGGCCACCGCGAACGCGTCATCGTCGAACGCCCGGACACGGTCGGAGTAGACGCCGAGCGCTCCGAGAGCATGCGTCCGGGCCATCAGCGGGAACACCAGGACCGAACGAATGGGTGTGCGTGCCAACGCATTCGCCCGATACTGCGGCCAGCGACCGTCCTGCGTGAGGTCGTCGATGCGGACGATGACCCGGTCGCGCGCCGCATCGGCCGACGGCCCGACGTGCTCCTCGTGCTGGACGTCGTCGAGGATCGCGGGATAACGGTGGGTGCTGGCCGGTGTCGTGACGGCGCCGTCGTCTCCCGTCACGGTGATGGCGGCGTACTGAGCACCAGGAATCAGTTGCGCCGCGCCCGCGGCGATCTCGTCGAGCGCGAGCGGGATGTCGGTGTCGGCGTGGCGCTGGACCCGGTGCATCAGGTCAGCGATGTGGAGTTGCAGCCGGGCACCGTCGGCACTCTCCGAACTCACTGCATGAACCCCCACTCGCCAGGTGTGTCTCACCCGGCAAGCGATCGCACGGCGGTGCCGGGTCGCTGCTTGTTCAACGTGAGGAGAACTCTACCCAACGCCGAAACCGGCCTCTCCTGGTGTCGCCCACGTGGATACGCCCTCCGCGGAGCCGTCTGATCACAGACGTAGCCGAAATCGTCTGCCGGCGCCGATTCTCGCTACGTCTGCGTGTCGACGATCAGATCGGCGGCAGCTGATTCCAGTACTGCAGGCGCGCAGGCAGATAGCGCGGCGCCGGATTCGCACTATGGGCGGTGTCGCCGCTGGGGAAGAAGAACTTGTGCCAGGCCGCGGTCAGGATGAACGCGCGGGCGCCCGTCCGGCAGGCGATGGTGTCGGGGCGCGGCGCCGTGCACGTGACGCCGGCGATCGTCACCTGTTTGCCGACGGCCAGGGCCGGCGGCCGGAACCCGGATGGTGCTCCGAAGCGGTAGTCGGACCAGTCGGGCACCCACCACGGGCCCTGCTGATCGCCGGAGATCGCCACACCGCGGGCTGTGGGGGGTGCCGTCGCAGGCCGGCCCTGACAGCCCACGTAGCGATACGACGGCCCGATCTGACACAGGCG
This sequence comes from Gordonia sp. ABSL11-1, assembly GCF_030315685.1. GTDB lineage: Bacteria > Actinomycetota > Actinomycetes > Mycobacteriales > Mycobacteriaceae > Gordonia. Next base: position 122,991 of record NZ_JASXSI010000015.1, read on the forward strand.
TCCACCGACGCGGAGGAATGCGCGACCGTTGTCGGCGTAGGCCACAGGGCGGAACTGTGCGCCGTCGACGGGCTGATACCGGGACAGGTCGAACTCGACGGGCATCGTCGGTCCGGGCGGGGGAGCGGCCGGCGCCGCCGCGACGGGTCCCAGCACCACGGCGACCGCACTCAGCGTCGCGACCCACAGCGCTGCGAACGCGTGCCGCCATCGACGATCGTTGCCGGATCGGGTGTCTCCGGCGCTGCCCGACAGGTGCCTCCCCACGCCGATCATTGGATCACACGGCCGACCGTACGGTGAACCGAACGGTCGGATCTGTGGACAACCGACCCATTCCGCGTGGCGCCGCACAAACCTATGAACGGTTGTTACCCACGTCGCACGCAATGTTCACCGAGCTGTTGGCTGCAGGTTGTTGAACCATGACCGCAACACGCCGAACAGCGGGTCCGACGTGACACGCCGAGACGAATTCTTCAGTCATCTGTGGAGTAAGTACTCGGCGCTGACCTGCGAATACTTTATTGCTCACAGAACATTTCCCCACTTTGTACACAGGGGGCTCACAACGGCGCCGACGGCGTCCACAGTCGGTCCACAGATTGCTGACAGAGTTGTGCACAGCCGCGTTTGAGCGGGATGGGTGAGGGATCTACTGTGCTCCGACAGTGCCTCTGTGACGGGGACCGGGTGCCGGTGAACGAGGCTTGTCAGTGCCTGTCGCTATCACGGAATCAGCACGACCGACGTCGGTGGCGGATGCCGCCGACGCCACAGAGTCGGACCCACTCGAGTGAGTGGTGCAAGTACTGCGAGAGGTTTGACACACGTGGCAGTAGTCGATGACCGCGGGCATGAGCCCGGCCGCCTGGAATCGGTGGCGAACGGTCGAGCAGATCGCGGTGAGGACGGTGTCCCCACCGAGGACTTCGGTCGGCAGCCGCCGCAGGACATGGCCGCCGAGCAGTCGGTGCTCGGAGGCATGCTCCTGTCGAAAGACGCGATCGCCGACGTCGTCGAGAAACTCCGGCCGGCCGACTTCTACCGACCCGCCCATCAGGCCGTCTACGACGCGATCCTGGAGCTCTACGGCAAGGGTGAGCCCGCCGATGCGGTGACCGTCGCGAATGAGCTGGAGCGGGCCGGTGAGCTCCGTCGGGTCGGTGGCGCACCGTATCTGCACACGCTGATCTCGACGGTGCCGACCGCGGCGAACGCCGGGTACTACGCGGAGATCGTGGCGGAGAAGGCGATTCTGCGTCGTCTGGTGACCGCCGGGACACGCATCGTGCAGTTCGGTTACGCCGGCGGCGACGGCCAGGACGTCGCCGAGGTCGTCGATCGTGCGCAGGCGGAGGTCTACGAGGTCACCGAGCGCCGGACCGCCGAGGACTACGTGCCGCTCGAGGAACTGCTGCAGCCGACGATGGACGAGATCGACTCGATCGCCTCCCGTGGTGGCATCTCCCTCGGCGTGCCGACCGGCTTCGTCGACCTGGACAAGATCACCAACGGCCTGCACCCGGGCCAGATGATCATCGTCGCCGCCCGCCCCGGCGTCGGCAAGGCGCTCGCGCTCGATACACCGCTACCCACACCGACCGGCTGGACCACCATGGGCAAGGTCGCCGTCGGCGATCAGTTGCTCGACGCCCAGGGCCGCCCGACGCGAGTGGTCGCCGCCACCGAGGTGATGACCGAACGGCCCTGCTACGAGGTCGAATTCAACGACGGAACCATCCTCGTCGCCGATGAGCAGCACCAGTGGGTGGCCGACATCGACGGTAAACGTCAGACCGTCACCACCGACGCCATGCGTGCCCACGTCGGGTGTGCCGTCGTCCGGAACACGCAGCCGCTCGATCTGCCGCGCCGCCGGTTCGCCTATGGCCCGTACACCGTCGCCGCGCTCGCCGGGATGGCGTTCGACGATCCCGAGATCAGCATGCGCATCGACGCCGAGGGACCGGTCGACGTGATGACGCTGATGGCCGACCTCGGCGGCCGCATCCCGTTCGAGTACCTACGGGGATCGATCGCGCAACGACGGGCACTGCTCGCCGGGCTGCTCGACGCCCGGGCCACCGTCGACGACGACGGCTGGATCACCGTCCCCGCGGCGACGCGGCACATGACCGCCGTGGTCGCCGACCTGGTCGCCGGACTCGGCTACAGCTACAAGCGTTCGGCCACCGGCTGGCTGCGCGTGGATGCCGACGACGACGTGTTCACGGTGCACCACAAGGCCATTCGACACAAGGAGCTCCGCCGACGGGCCGGCGTCCGCCGCCTTGTCGCGGTCCGCCCGATCGACAGCGTGCCGGTGCGCTGTGTAGAGGTAGACAACGACGAGCACATGTACCTCGCCGGTGAGGCCATGGTGCCGACGCACAACTCGACGCTCGCCATGGACTTCCTGCGGTCCTGCTCGATTCACAATCAGCAGACCAGCGCGATGTTCTCGTTGGAGATGAGCAAGACCGAGATCGTCATGCGTCTGCTGTCGGCGGAGGCGAAGGTCAAGCTCGGCGACATGCGCGGCGGCACGATGAGCGACGACGACTGGACCCGGCTGGCCCGGCGCATGGGTGAGATCTCCGAGGCGCCGCTGTTCATCGACGACTCACCCAACCTGACGATGATGGAGATCCGCGCCAAGGCACGGCGACTGAAACAACGTCACGACCTGAGGCTGGTCGTCGTCGACTACATGCAGCTCATGACCTCCGGAAAGAAGGTCGAGTCGCGTCAGCAGGAAGTGTCCGAGTTCTCCCGTCAATTGAAGCTGCTCGCAAAGGAACTCGAGGTTCCGGTTGTTGCGATCAGCCAGCTGAACCGTGGCCCGGAGCAGCGAACCGACAAGAAGCCGCAGGTGTCGGATCTGCGTGAGTCGGGATGTCTGCCGGCGTCGGCTCGAATCCTTCGAGCAGACAACGGCTCCGAGGTCACCCTCGGTGAGCTGATGGCGACCGGAGAGCAACCGCTGGTGTGGTCGTTGGACGAGCGGCTCCGCCTCGTCAAGCGCCGCATGGTCAAGGTGTTCCCGAGCGGATGCAAGGAGGTCTTCCGCGTGCGGATGGCCTCCGGGCGTGTCGTCGAGGCGACGGGGAATCATCCGTTCTTGACGGTGGATGGGTGGATTCCGTTGGCGGAGTTGATGGTCGGCGAGAAGGTTGCCGCGCCGCGTAGCGTCCCCGAGCCGGTGGCGACGTGGACCTCTGCGTCGTCGGCCGTGGCAGATGCCGTCGAGTGGCTATGCGGAAACGGGCCCGAGGTCGGCGTGAGGCAGTCGCCGTCGACTGATGTCATGCGCGTGGTCGGCGAAGTCGTCGAGCGAATGGCAGTTAAGTCGGCGGACAACTGGCTGATTCCCGTTCAGAGTGCTGATGCGGCAGCGGAGCTCGCGCACCTCATGGCACGGTTGGGTGTTTTTGCTGGTATTTCGCGCTCCGATGGTCGAGTAGACACGATCGCAAAGCTCGCGGGCGCAACTATTCCTGCTGGTCGAGTAGCCACGAGCGAGCGTAGCGAGCCCGAGGCGTATCGAGACCACTCGCACACCGTCACCATCAACGGCCACGAGCAGATCTCTCTATTGAGCAACGCTCTCGGTCTGGCTGCTCCGGCAGCCCCGATCAAGTTCCCCGGCCAGGCCAATGCCATAGCGTCCGAACGTCTCCACGAGATCCTGCGTGCCCCTGAACTGGTCCCAGCATCACAGACTGCCGCAGCTGACTCTCGATCTGCAGATGGCGGCCGTTCCGTACTGGGCCAAGTCGCCGACATCCTCGACGACGTCGACGTCGACCTCCTGGTCAGCAACGACGTCTACTGGGACGAGGTCGTTGACATCGAAAGCGTCGGTGAGCAAGACGTTTTCGACGGAACGGTACCGGGGACGCACAACTTCGTCGCGAACGGGATCGCGCTTCACAACAGCCTCGAGCAGGACGCCGACATGGTCATCCTGCTCCACCGCCCCGACGCCTTTGAGCGCGATGACCCGCGCGCGGGTGAAGCCGACATCATCCTCGGCAAGCACCGTAACGGCCCGACGGCGACGATCACCGTTGCGCACCAACTACATTTGAGCAAGTTCGTGGATATGGCGCGGGGGTAGGGCGCTGTGGCTATCGCGAAAAGTTGAGACGAATCGGCGTCTCTGTGAGACGTTGAGACAAATCGACTTGTTTTGTAAGAATGTTGAGACACTTTGAAACGGCCGCGATACCACCCGAGACGTTTAGTCACGTGACGTTTGATGAACTACAGTGTGGTAAGCGATGTGGCCGGTTGTCGCGAAGCGATAGTTCGGGTGATCTTCGCTACGTGAACGCTGATATCGCAGAATTGGAGACGGACCGCAATCGGTCGACGTTCATGTCGACAAGAATGCGAAGTTCGCTGCCGATGCTCGTCAGTCTTCGTGTTGCGGTATTTGGGCTATCGCGTGTGAATAGAGGATCGTCGAGTGCCATTTCGAGGAACGAAGTTTCTTTGGCGATCTGATGGTTCGATGTTCCGGCTGCGGATGCGGCCGCGCTGATAGAGGGCCAGTCGGCGGTCTCGCTGAATCGGAGCAATCGTTGGGCGAGCAGCGCATGTCCCGATAGCGCGATATGCAGCAGTTCCTCACTTTCGCCAGCTGCGGTCACGGCGTGCTCAAGCGATCTGGATGTCCGTCTGAGGTCTGTGCGGTGTGAGGTGTCGAGGAAATGGGAACCGGTTCCTGGAGCCCAGATTCCACCAGGCCCTAGAATTGGGCTGTAAGTGACAGGTTCGCCAATTCGTTCCTTCAGGAGTAGTCGCTGGGCTACCTGTCCTGCGGCTTGTTCAAGCTCGAAAGGCATTGTGGTGACGAAAGCTCTGTAGCTATAGGCGGCGGGGCCGTGGAGTAACTGGGTGCCGCGTGTGAAGAATGGATCGTTTCCGGTGAGAAGTTGCCAGACGTACCTGCTGATTTTCCATCGGAATGCGTTGGTGAGGTAGAGATCTGAAATGCGCGCAAGTTCGCGCATGTGGTTGCGACCGATGTCGCTTGGACGCGGCCACAGGAGCCGTCGGCGCCGGTAGTCGATCGGGGCGGGATGCATCTGTAGATGTTCGTGCAGAGTGGCGATGTAGATGTAGGTGGCGATGCCTTCGTCGTGGGCAATTAAGTTGCTCAGAGCAAACCGGAGGGCGTCGTCACTGATTTCGATGTTGAATGTGTTTGCGAGAGTTGAGGTAGTGGCGCGTCGTCCAAAGAGGGCGAGCGCGATCGGCGCCAACTGTGAGAATACTCGTTGAACTCGAGGTGGCATGGATGGCGCGTTGAGTGTGACAATGGGCCAGATTGTGGACGGTAGGGTTTGCGCATCTATCGAGCGAGTGGAGCCGAGCGCGAACGTCTTGTAGGCATGCTGTGTGCGTCGCCTGCCGATGCTGTCCTTTGAGACCAACTTGGGGTGAAAGTAGTTGACGCCTCGATGCAGATCAATGACGCGGAGCAGTGCGTTGCTCACCGGGCCAGCAGTTCTTCGACGCGCTACGCCGGACATCGTGGCAGCGCGATCGGGTGTGATCCAACTTTCACATCGGTCGACTGACCATCGCGTACGGAGCGTGTCAATTGCGGCGGTCTGCGCAACCAGGAAGGTTGCGCGAGGCACCTTCCGCATGGATTCGCTGTAGTGGGCCTGCTCGTCGGGAATCCACGCCGTGGGAACTAAAGGGGTTTCGGGGTCGAGCGCGGCAGGGATGCGCTGAGTCGCCGGAATCATCGCGTGAAGTGCGTGTCGGGTCAGCAACGTGAGATCGCGAAGAATTGTGGTGGCCGAAAGATACTCACCCTCGGCGTACTCACATCTCGCGCCGCCTTCGTCGATGACTTCTGAAAGCCAGCGTTCCTGCTTGGCTGCGTGGGAAGTCAAGTTGACGTGGGTTGCCGTGGTCTCGGCCAGCGATTCAGAGCAGCACGAGGTGGGGCAACTGCGAATACGCCACATGGTAGTGAGTTGGCCTGGCCGACGTGGATGATATGTCGCGGTGGTTCGGGGGCGGTTGCCGCAGGCGGGACATTCGTCGACGAGAAGTACGGAGTGTGCATCGCAGACATTGGTCCAACGTAGGTACCACGAAATCCTCCATCGGAGGTCGTTCTGGGCCAGGCACTCTGGGCAGAACGCGACGTGGCCGGGAAAGCTCCAGGTGTCATCGCCAGCCCGACCTGCACCCTCCTTGAGTTGTAGACCGGCCCGGGTGAATCGAGCGGTCGTCGCCTGGATGAGTTGCTGCTCTTCGACGTCAGTTAGGCGTGACAACTCCTGAACCGCGGCGTCGGTGATACGGCGACCGAGCGGGCTTCCCGAACTTGGGCTTTCAGACACGTTGATTGCCGAGAACAGCTGACGTGGAGTGCAGTAATGCAACTCGCACAGGTGCTCTACGAATGAATCGAGTGATTCGCCGGGATAGAGTTCAGGTACGAGGGATAGAGTCACGGCGTCAAGACTGCCTTTTCCATCTCTACGTGAAGGTGCTGGATGGTGGGACTTTCGCGGCGACGGACAGCCAATTCGCACACGTCTTTCAAGATGAGAAAAGAAGTCCCGGTTCGTCCTTGAGCGAAGGTGAACAGTTCGACAGCGAACTCTCGAGACTTCAGTTCCCTCACATCGAGGCCCGGTATCCGCTCAAGCTGGCTCACCAGGCCGTTCATGCGCTTTAGCCACGCATTCAGATGATCACTGTTGGAACTGTCGAATGCGCGCAGCTGAACGGCCTTCATTCGGTTGCGCAGCTGCATTGCGGCCTCGTCAGGGTGATCAAGCAGACCTTCCGAGGGCTTTGCTCTTGCCGCCGCCGGGCGTTCGGACTGTGGGACTCGTAGCACGTCGGTCCGCCTGTAGAGAGCAGAATCTCGCAAACCTGCGCCAACAAACACGAAGCTCACGGGTAGGGATAGGAGTCGACGCAAGTTATCGGTCAGATCTCGACTTGCGCCCACGCGCCGCAGCATGTGACCTTCATCGACAACGATCAGCAGACATCCGATAAGTGGCAGTATCGTGCGGAGACGCCGGAGGATGGTGGTCTCCACGTCGGACCGGGAGACGAATATGCCGGCAAATTCGGCAATGGATTCGACCAGCGTCTTGCTGCTGGCCCCCTGATCCCCGACGTAGATGACGGGAACGTGAACAGACTTCACTCCTTCGCGCTTGGGCGGTCTCTCATCGCGGAGCAGCATGTCGTTGATCCGCAGCAAGACCGGGATGATCGTGTACGTCTTGCCAACGTGGCTGGGCCCGTCGATTGCTACCCACCGCGCGTCGTCGTAGGCGGCGCCCGCGTTGTGGTCAAGCATTCTCATCACTTCCTCGTATGTGCGTGCGATGTCGGACGTTTCAATTGGCCCGAGCCCGGAAATCCATCGTGTGAGCAGACGGATGTCGCCATCGAGCCCGCAAGGCGGGGCAGGGTAATCATCAATACGCCGGGGCAAGTGGCCCCAACAGCCACGATCCTGAATCGAGCGCTTGTAGAGATCATTTACCATAGGTCATCTCCTATATCCGGAATATCCCGAATTACGAACTCGTCGATGTTGAAGGGGAAGTCTTTGTCGGTGCTTTGATTATCTGTGTCGGCGACAGGACTAGATCCAGGAACTCCGGATGGGTCCGGAAGGCGCAACTCAACTCGGGTGCGATCCCTGGAGAATCTCGATGAATTCTCCTTGTGAATCTCGCAGAGTAGGTCACTAAAGAGCGTACCCACAGCGATACGCTGTCCACGAGTCCAGAGTTTCTCTCCGAGACGAGATGCCCAATCCTCGGAAATGAGCGAGCTAAATGGCTCGAGTGCAGTCCCGTCGTCGGCAATGGCACGGAGGGTGTACCAACGCCCATCCTCGCTATCGCGGATAAAGACACGGGATATATCGTTGCGGTCGTGGTGAACCCGTACCATCTCGGATAGGAGGCCTCGACTTTTTCGAATATCATTGACCACCTTTCCGACGATCTCCGCGTGGTATCGAAATGGTCCCTTGTGGATGCCCTCTGGATTGAGTTTGAGCTCGGTGCTGTCGAGTAGGCCGTATACGTCGTCGGGATGTACATCGATTCGGGGCCCTAGTCCTCGTGCGACGCACTGGACGAAGCGGCTAGCGGGCGAATGAAAGTTGCCATCAGGGGTTGGAAGGCCCTCATGTGGCCGGTAGGGCCGAAGTTTGTTCGCCCATACCGTGAGAATCGCGTTGAACTGTTCGAGGGTAAGAAAGTCGGCGTCCGGAAGTTTATCGACATCGGCTCTGTTGTCCACAGAACCCCCGCTGTATGCCGCAGTGTACTGGAGGAACATATTCATCACCGAGTTTGCGTTTTCCACGTACGGTTTGTGACTACCTGTACGGGTTGCCGCATACTCGATCTCACCGCCCCATCGAGCTACACAGTCTGACATCTGGTAATTCTCGATGTTGGAGCCGTGGTCATTGACAATGGTGCCGAATCCATATGGCGCAACTCGGAGTTGCACGGTGGATGGAACTCCAAACGGAATGTCGATATCGTACTTGGGTTGTTCGGAGACCAGGGGGTGTAGTGCGGAGAACAGTGCTAGTCGCCAGTCAACTGCAATGGGTGGTTCACGAGTCACTCGAACTGATACAAGGCGTGTGACAACGCAGATTAGGACGATGATCCATGGTCTGAATCGCTCGCGAGTATCAGGGCAGATCAGCCAGATGTCTCCTTGAGTGGCGTCAATTTCGATTCGCTCGCCCGGCATGATTGGAGGTTGAGCGCGGTGCCCAGTGATTGCGCGTGATGATTCGTTTTTTCGCTGCCGAGATGTCTTGTCCAGTCCAAGCTCCTTGGAGACGAGCTTCACTGCCCGCTCCAGTCGATACGGCGGAATTGAGTTTGGGTCGAGTTGGGCGTCTCTGATGGCAGTACAGGCTCGAACGACAAGCACTTCGAGTTTCCGCCTCGGTAGATGCGGTCCAGCTAGTTCTGCGAGACCGCGATACATCGCATCCAGATACTCGGCGGGAATTCGCAATCGTGGATCAGGCGGTTGGTTGCTGGCTTTATAGGGTACCAATTCTCTGATGTTGCGTTCTCGCTCGTAGCAACCCAGCATCCTGTAGATCGATGCCCGCGAATATCCAGGAACTCCCTTTAGATCTGATATGAGTTGGCGTTTTCGTCGACTGGGGCTGGTTACGTCCGGATGGTATCTATCTGCTGGGCCGGAGCCAAAGCTGACCGCCGGAGCGCCGTCAAGTATCAACCGCATATACAGGCTCTTCAAGGTTAAGCGGGCACTGCTTGGCAGTGGAATTGCTGGATGTTGGCCCGCTGGGCGCGGGTGCAGTGGAATCGTATCCGGCGGCGTGAGTTCTCGGTGTTGCGGAAGCCGCAGGCAACGCGTTTGACCTGTTTGACCAGCCGGTTGTAGCCCTCGGTGCGGGCGTTGGTCAGTCCGGTGTGCAGAAAAGCGAGGATCGCCGGCCACCATGTCTCGATCGTGGTCGCCAACCGGGTGACTTCGGGAATGTCAGCGGCGGCGCACCAGGCGTAGAACCGGTAGAGGCGCCGACGGATCTCACTATCGTTAGCACCCTCGCGGGCAGCGGACAGCAACTGGCGCAGTTCTTCTTTCGCGATGTAGGCAGTCAAGATCTGACTGGTCGGATCGTTGTCGACCAACGCGTTCCACATCTTCGCAAACGACTTGTCCGACAGTCGTTCTCGGGCCGAAAGTAACCGGCGGCGATTCGCCCATTCCGGGTCATGTCTGCGCCCGCGGCGACCGTGAGCGTCGAAGGTCACCCGACGTCGCACCGCAGTGACGGTGTCGTTGGCACAGCTTGATCAGGTGGAAATGATCGACCACCACCTGCGCGTTGGGTAACACGGTGTCGGTGACCGCGGCGGCGTAGGCGGCCGACGGATCGATCACCACATGGGTGATCTCGGTGCGGAACTGCTCGCTCTGGGTGGTGAGCCAGTCGGTGACCGCCGCGCTCGTGCGGCCCTCAACCTGCCCCAGCAGTCCCTGATCACCGCCCAGATCGACGAACCCGGTGTCCCACGGGTCCACTCGCACCCACCGTCGGCCATCGGCGTCCTTGATCCAGCGAGGCCTACCGCGGCGGGTCTCATCAATTCCGAGCACCCTCACCGGCTGTGGGTCGATGAGCACCTGCTCGGCGTGCTCGACGAAGGCGGCGTGCGCAGTCGGCCACGACACGCCCACCCCGGTCGCGACCTCGCTGACTGAGCGGGCTGCCTCACCAACCGATCGGCCGATCTGGGTGCGTAATCGAGTCGTGGTGCGCCGCCGCGGCGGCACCTGCGAAATCGATTCGGTAAACGTAACGCGTGCGCACTCCTGGTTCACACAGCGATACCGTGTCTTATTCCACCGCAACAGGATCGGATCATCACCGTAGCGGATATCGCGGGGTCGGGTGACCGTGCGATCCTTCACCGACCTAGACACCACACAGCAATCAGGGCACCGCGACGCCTCTGGATCAGTGGTCACCACATCCACCACCCGGACCCGGTCAACCTGCGTGACCACACCTGTGACTTCAAGTCCTTCCAGACCCAACAACAACGACGTAGCATCAGCCATGCCCCTGGTACTCCTCCACCGAAATCGGAATGTGTCGCAACATCCAGATTTCCGGAGACCAGGGGCGTCTCACGTCATCGACACGCCGGCCCGCTGACCAGGCATTGCCCGCTCAACCTTGAAGAGCCCATATACATGGCGCGCTCTTCAGCCCGTGCTCGCTGGTCGGGCGTACAGTCCGAGAGAACATCGCCAGGGACGGTATCGCGGACGTGATCAGGCGAAAAATACTCGTGCGCAGCACGCATGGCTTCGGCGAGTTCAAGCTCAAGCAACTCACCCTCATCGCTTTCTAGAATTGCTAGAGGTGTGCGCGATTTCGTCGCGATGTGGCGCACAGTCCATTCAGTCGACTCGTACTCGAAGCGAGTCCCCTTGCTCATCGAGCATGCTACTTGCGCCATACCACCTCGGTGTATACGTCGATGTCAGCTTCGAAGTCGGCATCGAAGTGGGCTTGTGCGAGTGCCAGCAGAGCTCGGAACAGCCCTTGCTTCTCCAGCCGACGATCGTCGCGTGCAGCGACCGAGATCCCGTATATCGTCGCGGGACGGCTTTCGCTGACTCGGGCCCACCAGTCGGTTTCGGTGACGGGAGATTTCCAGCGGAGAAAGGCCATCAAGTTGAGATTGCGAACGCGTATTGGCGACATATCCACTTCAAGTCGATAGCGGAGGTTGTCTTCGGTGAAGGTGTCTGGCAGAAGTCCACCGAGGAGGGCGTGACTGTAGTCAGTGAGCAATCGCCTCGGCCGAACGCTGACGATTTCCACAGTTCCGTTTATCGCAGCCGCAATATCGGGGATTTGACAGATCACCCCAGCGTCGCCGAACTTCCACACCACGATCAGGGGTTGCGTCCGATATGCGGTGACTCCGGCGCGGCGATCCAGTTCGACGAGGTGGTGTCGTTCGAGTTTAGATTCCGCCAGCACAGCCGAGGTGAACCCTTCGACCCGTGTGCTGTGTAGGACAAGCTTTGACGGCGCGCCTTGATACGACCCAAGCCGGCGGACAGGTGCCATATCAGTGATCAACGAGGCGTCCAGTCCCGATGGAGTTGTCTCGTGGATGGACCTGCCATCCCACCAAAAGACCTTCGCAGTGGCGATAGCTTCACGCCTGAGGTCGTCGTCGTCCATGACCTTCAGGGCCAGGTCCTTGTCCATCGTGGTGCGCATCATCGCTGACAGCTGGGCCGGGGACCGACGTGCGCCACGACGGGCAGTGATTGTTGCTCCGGGTACCTGCGCTGTCACGGGTCCGACCTAGTACCCGGTGCGACGGCAGAAGCGCCCGGAATAGTGAATGGACATCGAGCAGCGTGAGTTGCGAACATCGGGTACCTCGCTGAGGACATGCGACACTGTCTAGGAAGAGCCAACACACCCGCACACACCGACGCTGCCCACCAGGGGCTGGCCGACACCACCGCCGAAGGAGCCTTCGATGCCTTCCACACGGGCCATCTGGAGCGTAATCCAACAGCCGTCAGAACGTCGTAGTTTCTACGTTATTTCCTCGTCTTTATCGCGCACTTACGGCGGTATCACGCCGTGAGTAGATTTAGTTCAGTGCTGACGGAAGAGCCACCTGCGCTCGCGGAGTGGATCGGCGAGGTGCTCGGCGTCGAACTTGCGGCGCGTGCACTTGGCGTATCGGACGCCAGAACAGTCAAACAGTGGGGAGACGGCACCCGCGCAATCCGGCCTAACGCACTGCTCAGACTGCGCACAGTCGCACAGATTGTCGACGAGTTGTCGGACGAACTCACGCCGACCGGAATCCAAGCGTGGTTCACGGTCTTCCATCCGGACTTCGGCTTCAAGACGGTCATCCAGATCCTCGATGAAGGACCCCTGGAAGAAGTGGCACCCCCCATCCTGGAAGTTGTCTTTGCCCACGACCTCAAAGAACGTAGTGGGGGCAGTTCCCAGGCATCGTAGGCTTGTTGTTCATTGCCGAGCAGTCTGAAGGAGGACTTGCTCAGTTGTGGTTGTGCCGCGGATTCCCGCGGTCAACACAGGGGCCGCTTGCTGTCGCTTGCACCATCCGACGTCGAATTGCCCGACGAATAGCGCACAAGTACGCCCAAGTCATCGGTGGGTCGGTGGGTCCCTACCGACCCACTTCCGCTCGACCGTTCTAGCCCCGCATTTCCCCGGCGATACTTGGCGTTGGCCGACCTGGACCACCGCACTACCCTTCTGGATCGCCGCTCAGCCCGAACAGGGGCGCGACGCTGGCTTAGCCGGCGTAAGCAGGTGTGGAACTGCTGGTTCGACTCGTGAAGCTGCTTGCTCAACGAGGCACGAGGCTTCCCCCAGTCACGACTTCTGTCCGAGTCCTGTGCCGGATTGTCGGATAGGTCCGGCATGCTGTCTGTCAATGCGCTCAAGTCGAAAAGAAGTGGGGTGTTGCCGCGATGGATGTAGTGCCGGGTAGCACCGCGGACACGCTGGAGTACTTCCACGACCTCTTGGACACGCACTTCCACGTGCTACATGAGCGACGCGCCAAACTCGACCCCCCAGCGCCGGTCTATGCCCTGGAGCATTGCCTCAGTGGGAAAGACGTAGCGCTCCTAGAGGATGCCGTTCGCGCCGCCTACGCCACGGGAAGTCTGGCGAGGACGAGCAACCGGTGGTGGCTGCCGTTCGCAGTCCATGCCGCCGAGGTCGGCTACATCTACGACGGGGCGGAATACTGGCCCATTTACGCGAAGATGACTCCGTCGTGGAGGGACAGCCAACACGAGCGCGACCGTGTTCGCGGATGGCTCAGGAAGTTCTCTCGTGAATACGGTGGCGCGATACCGAGGGGTCCCTGGGCGAATACCTTCAACAAGATCGCATGGCCGATTACACACGCAGTGCTGCCTCGCTACTTGCAGGTGCAACTCGCCAGAATGCTGTCCGACCATCGTTCTACTTGGCCGACCCTGCTCGACGACCCCGAGGCCCTGGGTGTCCGGCTCCACTCTTGGTCGCGGCACTACTCCGACAGGATGGAGAAGTTCTGCCAAAACACGGCGCTGGTCGGTCACGTCGCAACGGCGTTGCTCCTATCTGAGGAGGACGAGGATTCGCCATATATTGAGTCTTCGACTTTGGATCGGCTGGTCGAGAGCCTCAATAGCGAACGTCAGTCGCGGCGATGGCTTCAGGAAGCCAGACGATCGGCCAGCATCGTTCGCGCACGCAACTTTCGGCGATCCACAGGGGCAGAGGGCCGAGGCGCCAAGGAAGGACCGCGCCCCCTGGCGCAGACCGATCCGAAGCTACAACTGCGTTGTGAGCAAGGTGTCTGGAAGGCGTTCGCTGCGCTGCCTAATCTCAGACCTTTGCAGGACATTCTCCCAAGTGTCTACGACGAAATGCGAAGGTCCCGCGCTGTCGTTACCGGCACGCGACAAGTCATTCCCACGGGAGGACTACTCTTTGCGACCGCGCCAGTTGAGTTCACATCATGGCCCTGGCCAACCGAAGCCTTCATAAAACTCCAGCGCGCGTCGCGGGAGGTCAACCTGCTCATCGCTGATCAGTGCCGGATAACCAGCGGTCCTTGGTGGGTCTTTCGTCTGAAGTCGGACTTACCGGCGCTCGAGGTGAATGGCAAGTTTGTCCGTCCCGGTGGCCACTACATCATCGTGGGGGCATCGGGGATAGCGCGACCGGACGTCGCGTGGTGTAGCCGCGTCGCGATCGCGGTTGAAGAGGTCGTTGCCTACGAGTTGCGGGTTCCAAGTGTGATCAGCGAAACAGATAGCAAGGCGCTCGTGGGCGCTGGAGTATCCGTTGCATCGGAGGTCACCATTCGTCCGGTCGGTCTCGTCGCCAGCGCATGGGACGGGGAAGGCTCGGCCGAGTGGTTGGCAGGCGAACCAGTACTCATCTGCATCCATGCTGCGCACTCGCCAGTCAAGGCTCGGTTAATGCTGGACGGCGAGCAGTATTTCGTTGACTGGCCAACCGGTGAGAGCGAAATCTGCCTGTCTCTGGACGGACTCGCGGTCGGGACACACCAAATAGCCGTATCGCTGGGCGACCCCGAAGGTGACGGGCGAACTATCGAGGGAACGCTTGTCGCGGCGATTCGAGACCGTCAGATACTTCCTCAGGGGCGCACTTTGGGCGAAGGTATCCGGGTCCGCACAGAACCCGCGAAACCGAGTCTTCCGGAGCTTTGGGACGGCCACGCGCTTGTCGAGGTGGATGGTCCGAGTGGCGCCACAGCAGGCCTGGAGGTCACTCTGAGAGACTGTGAGAACTCAAGACTCGCGACGCACCAGAAGGGCATCAGGCTTCCAGTCACAGGCGACGATTGGCTTCGTTTGATGAGCGATCTGCGTTCCGTCCCTCAGCTTTACAAGCACTACGACGAATGCGATGCTATCGAATTACGCTTTGCCCACAACGGAATTGGATTCGCGACGCTGACCTGTGAGCGTGGCTTCCGTGGACTCCGGTGGGTGGTTTCGGCGCGGCACCGTGATGGCGGGTACGCGGCCAGGCTCATCGACCGCACCGATGGCGACCCTGTCGCGGTGGTGTTCTTCCCGATGGCGCACCCCCTCTGTGGGGAACAGTATCCACAAGAAACGGTGGTCGTCGAACAATCCTGTGGCGGCCTGGTCTGGGCCACGAACGGCGAGCAAGAAGCACTACAAGTAATCCCATCAGATCCGAATCAACTGTTGGGCTCTGATTCCGTTCGGCCCGACGTTTCGACTAGCCAGAGGTCTGTGTCTGAGGCAACCAAGCTAGTGCTGCACCACAGGCAATGGCGAGACGCCGAACTGCCAGCACACCCTGTGGCTGGCTACGAGCGCGAAAGGGTGCTTGAAGCGATTACTTCCGCGTTCGTTTCCATGTTGGCGCCGGGTAAGTGGGCCGACTATGAGCACCAAGTCTTGGCGAGTGCGAAAGGCGACGTCGATCTAGATCTGGCGCAAGTGCTGGTGGGTGAGAGCGCTGCACATCGTGCGGTCGCCGCTGTCATAGCGAGAAGCCTCTGGCAATGGAACTCGTCCGATGAGCTTGTCTACGGGTTAGGACAGGCCCTTGAAAGTCTGTTTGCGAGAGCAGGTATCACGGACTCAGTGAAGGGCACACGATTTGTCCTTCAAGCCACGAGTTCTCCCGGTGCACTACTCGATTGGGACGAAACGGAGCGGACACGCTACATGCAGCGCGTCTTTGCCAACCCCGTCCTTGCTCGTGCCGCTAGATTTGCTGTCTTGGGAACCGGCGATGAGGTGCTGTTAGGAGGCATCGGATGAGCGTGCAACGGATCGAACCGGATGAGGCAGCGGCCGTTGCAGTCAGTGTCCTCGGTCTGGATGCCGACTGGGTTGATATCACGTCCAAGGAGGCACTTTGCGCGGCGCTTCGCCGAGCCGCATCGTTCATGTGCCCAGCGTCGCCTCGCCAACTCGTCGACGCAGTCCTCGGCTCGCTTGCCCCTCTCAGGCCGGGGATCGAACGCGACGATGTGGCGACCGCTCTCAACGCTCTGATTGGCTCTGGAGACCTACTAGAACTCCTCGAAGCGGATAATAACAGGCGGATGGTCTTCCTCGGCCCGCCGTCCTATGTACGGAAGTGGCCTGGTCATTACCTGCTACTCGGTATTCGGCCAGACGCTGGCATCCTCGTCGACGAAGATTCGCTTGGCGCCGCCGTGACCAGTGAATCACACACCCGAACCGTCATCCTTGACGAGCGCTTTGCGTCTGAGGCGCTCACGGCCGCGGGACTGCATCGGCAGACGCCTGAGCAGTGGATACGGGCGCCGCGCCCGGAGGCGGCGGCCACCGCCATTGCGGCAGTGCGCGGACGCCTGTCCAGCGTCCAGAGGCCGGGACCGATCACCGGCCTAATGGTATTAGACGCAGCGACGCCGGTGCGCTACTACAAGGGACGCTGGCGTGAGCCACTATCAAGTGACCAAGGCATCTTCGTCGGCACTAGACCGCAGGCATACGGATCGCCGGTCTGGTGCCTAGTTGAGTTCGCGGACGGCGTCCCGCAGGCCGCATTGGACTTTCCCTTGGGCACTTCAGTTGCACCGGGATGGGATGAAGGTCGCCGCTTACAAGCTGCTCTCGATGCTAACCGCGGCACACCCCAATTGTTCCGCGCCGCCAGACCGGTCAGCCAGCCAGGTGCCGATTGGATCTTCGATTTTTTCGGACCGCTCCCGTCTTGGGCGGAGCGGTATCTCGATTTGGTCGGGATGCCGGTTACCAAGTCGCAAGGTGCACTCTTCTCCTACCGTGTTCCTGACGGTGCACAGCAGGAGACACGGGCGTTTCTGTCGAAGATGTTGTGGATGAGAGCTTCCGAGGGAGTGTAAGAAGATGACGGCGCGTGCGCTTACAATCGCCGAGACAATCAGCGAGATTCGAACCGCTCTACGCGATTACATCGAAGCGACCTACCATATAGGCCACCCGTCGCTTATCCGCCAGCGACAGGTGCTGCTGGACAGCCTGGGCAACACTTATCAGGCGCCGTTCTTGGAGAGCACACCGCGCTACACAGCCGGTCAGCGATTCGCTGATCTTGGGCTCGACGCCGCCGTGCACGACCTGTTCGGGGTACTGACTTCCACCGCGGGCGACGTGAAGCCCCTGGTCTTCGATCCGCCATACACACATCAGGCCACCGCGCTGGAGGCGATTGCACGAGATGGCCGGAGTCTGGTCGTTACAACCGGCACCGGTTCAGGCAAGACTGAGACCTTTCTTCTCCCGATGTTGGCCAAACTTGCTGAAGAGGCCGCGAATCGTCCGGCGTCATTTGGGACGCCCGCCGTGCGCGCACTTGTTCTGTACCCGATGAACGCCTTGGTCAATGATCAGCTTGGCCGTCTGCGCCTGCTACTCGGCGACGACCGCGTTACCTCGCAGTTCGATAGGTGGGCCGGTCGTCCACCAAGGTTTGCACGCTATACCAGTCGGACTCTGTACCCGGGCGTGCGAACGGCCAAGAAAGACCAGGTCAGGCTCAAATCACTCGAGAAGTATTACATTGCTCTGCTCGATGAGGCTGCGAAGGGCAACTCGCCCCGGCAGAAGCGCGCACAAGCGCTCGTCGGGGAACTTAAGGCTCGCGGCAAATGGCCGGCGAAACCCGACCTCAATGCGTGGTACGGATCAAGCGGGCAGCGCTGGCAGAATTCGCAGACTGGCGAGTTTCAGCGCGCTGTCATGCTGCCGAACGACGCTGAATTGCTAACGCGTCATGAGGTTCTGAACTGGCCGCCCGATGTGCTCATCACCAACTACTCCATGTTGGAGTACATGCTGATGCGACCGCTGGAGCGGCCGATATTCGACGCGACGAAGCAGTGGCTCGAGGATAACCCCGACGAGAATTTCTTCCTGATCATTGACGAAGCACACCTCTACCGCGGCGCATCTGGGGCCGAGGTTGCACTTCTCATGCGGCGCCTACGCGCACGGCTGGGAATCTCCGCCGACCGTGTCCAGGTCATCGCAACCAGCGCGAGCTTCTCCGACACCGAGTACGCCAAAGCCTTTGCAGCACAGCTGACCGGCAAGTCAGTCGGCGACTTCGACGCCGTCACCGGAACGCTCGACCTCCGAGACCCCGCTGCGGTTGGTACCGCTGCCGACGCCGCAGCGCTCGCAGATGTGCAAATGGATCGGTACTACGCCGCCGAAGACGACCCGGCCAGGATTGAGGCCACGGCGTCTCTGCTGGCCTACCGGAAGGTCGTCCCGGGGCCTGGCGCCGAGTCGAGTGCTGTCCTATTTAGAGCGCTCCACGACTTTCCACCTCTTGGAATGCTCGTCAACGCGACCATGAAGAAGGCGCTTCCGCTCAGCGAACTCGGCCAGCTGATCTTCCCGAACGCCGATGTCGAATTGGCCGACAGGGCAGTGTCGACTCTGATTTCACTCGCCAGCGCAGCCCGACTTAAGTCCGATGGTGCAGGGCTGCTGCCGTGTCGCGTGCATGCGTTCTTTCGCGGTCTTCCCGGGCTCTGGGCTTGCCTTGATCCCGACTGCATTGTCGAGCGTGACGGGATTCCCAAGGGCCCAATCGGTGCGATGTACGGCCAGCCGCAGAACACCTGCGGTTGCGGCGCACGAGTTTTTGAACTGTTCACCTGCCGCCAGTGCGGGACCGCATACGCCCGCGCCTACACAGACAATGTCGAGAACCCGTCGTTCCTGTGGCAGGAACCCGGCAAGGCGTTCAATACGGCTTCCGGGCCTGTATCAGAACTGGAGCCGATCGATTTGCTCCTTGAGGAACCCCCAGAGAACGACAGCAACGCGGAACTCAAGGAACTGGATCTGATCACAGGACGTCTTAATCCGCACGATTTGGGTGAACGTTGGCGTCCGATTTGGCTGTGCTTGTCTCGGCGCGAGGATCAAGGCAGCGACGATGGTAGCGGTGATGACACATCGACCAAGAAGCCGAAGCCCGGTGAGTTTGTACCCTGTGGGCTTTGTGGCGAGAAGGCCAGCTTTGGACAGAGCAGCGTTCAAGATCACCAGACAAAGGGCGACCAGCCGTTTCAGGCTCTAGTGAGTCGGCAAGTCGAGGTCCAGCCACCGGGGCCACAGCCCGCCACTGAGTTCGCGCCGTTACGGGGCCGAAAGGTACTGGCGTTCTCCGACTCGCGACAAGTCGCAGCCCGCTTGGCGCCCAACGTGCAGGACTACTCGCTACGTGATGCAGTTCGGCCCATTGTCTTGAAGGGCTGGGCCGAACTGTCAAAGCAGGCAGTCATTGCGCCTTCATTGAGCCTTGAGCACCTCTATTTGGCCTCCTTGGTTGGCGCGAACTTGCTCGGCGTGCGACTCCGACCGGAGCTTGACGGGACTGAGAAGTTCACTGCGTTCGGCCAGGTTGCCAAATCGCTGAAGCGTGGCGCGCTGACTGACCCGAGTGAACTTATCCAGTTGTATACGATCCAGGAGCGGCCGCCTCAGTCGCTGCTGCGCAACCTCGTGCCGACCCTGACCAGCCAGTACTACAGCTTCCAGGCGCTCGGACTCGCCACCCTTCGCGAGCGCGCCAACCTCACGGATGATTTGCTTGCTGAGTTAGTTGACATACCAGGGGTTGCCACAGGCGATGACGCGAAGATCGCCTTGATGCGGCTGTGGCTGTCATTGTGGCGGCGGCCTGGAATCTGGTTCTCAGCGATGAACGCTGAGTGGAAGGGCACGAAGGTCCAGGCCGTTACCGGAAACTTCGGCAAGATCAAGTCCTGGCTGCCGACCCGCGACGCGCGCCGCGCATTCCAGAACGAGTGGCTCCCAGTCCTTCAAAACGAGTTCTGCCAGCAGGTTGGCGACAAATATCAACTGAGTGCCCAAACCGTCGCGTTGGAACTCGGCGATGGATGGGGCTACTGCCAGCGATGCCGTTTCACGCAGCGCCCGTTCCCCGGCCGTACCACCTGCATCTCGTGTGGCGCCAACGCCGTCGAAACGCTTCATCCCGACACCGATGAGGTGTTTAAGGCACGCAAGGGCTACTACCGCGCGAGTTCGAAACGTGCACTGGCGACGCCACCTGGCGAGGTGATGAGCATCGTTGCGGCCGAGCACACCGCTCAACTCAACTCATCGCAGTCCGACGATGTCTTCTCGAAGGCGGAGATGTATGAGTTGCTCTTCCAAGATGTCGACCTGGCGGTGCCTGCGCCTGGGCAACAGAGAGACGTTGCTATCGACCTGTTGTCCTGCACGACGACAATGGAAGTCGGAATCGACATTGGTTCGCTGAGTGGTGTCGCCCTTCGCAATATGCCCCCATCCCGAGCCAACTACCAGCAGCGGGCTGGCCGAGCAGGTCGGCGAGGCAACGCGGTTGCGACCGTCATCGCGTTCGGCAGTGCCGATACTCACGACGATCACTACTTCCGCGAGCCCAAGGAGATGATCAGCGGAGAAGTCTCCGACCCGGTCCTCACGATGGACAACGTCGAGATAGCCAAGCGTCACGTCACCGCTTTCTTGCTTCAGCGATATCACCAGGACCGTATCCAGGTGTTTGACCCCGCCACCATGCCGGCGAACCTGTTCGAAGTGCTCGGCTCTGTCGCCGACTTCCTCTCCGAGACTGCCACTCTCAACCGGACTGACTTCGAGAAGTGGCTCGGTTCAAATGAGGCGGCACTCCGCGGCGAAGTCGACGACTGGCTGCCGGGCGAGATCGCTGGTGAGTTGCGCAGTGAGGTCCTCAGCGGGCTCATCAAGACGACCTTGGAGGGGATTGACCACGCCCTCGACATCGAATCCGAGGGTGGGTCCACAGGATCTGCGGAAACCGGCGACGTCCCTCCACCACCCGAGGGCGAAGCAAGCGAGTCCGATGTTGGCGGCGACGAGAACGGCTCCGACGAGGACGCTGGCGTCGAAAACGACGGCGACGGCCGGACTGA
This sequence comes from Gordonia sp. ABSL11-1, assembly GCF_030315685.1. Taxonomy (GTDB): domain Bacteria; phylum Actinomycetota; class Actinomycetes; order Mycobacteriales; family Mycobacteriaceae; genus Gordonia. The sequence continues at coordinate 144,059 of NZ_JASXSI010000015.1, forward strand.
CGATGCTGGCGAAGACAGCGGCGAAGACCCGAGTTCGCAACGAGCGCGCACGAAATTACTCGACCGGCTCCTCTACAAGGGCGTGCTGCCGCGGTATGCATTCCCGACGGATGTTGTCAGCTTCCACATCTTCGATGAGGACCGCTCGACACCGTATCGCCCGGTCTTCGAGTACGCGCCCAGCCAGGGCCTGACCGTTGCGCTCAGTCAGTACGCCCCCGGCAAAGTGGTGTGGGTGGATAAACGTGAATGGACCTCCGGCGCGCTCTACTCGCCTATGCGCCGTGAACTGACCGACGCCTGGCAGCAGAGACTCATGTACTTCGAGTGCCAAGACTGCCACTACGCCACCCATGTTCCGTGGGAGCAATCCGACCGTGGACGGACAGACTTCTGTCCAGCTTGCAAAGGTGAGCGTTTTGGGCCAGGGATGAATTGGTTGCGTCCACCAGGCTTTGCGCACCCGACCAATGAGCCGCCGGGTACCAGTCCCGACGACCAGCCCGCCGTTTCTTACGCCACCCGCGCCAAACTCATCGCAGGAGGACCTGGCAAGGAGGATCTTTGGCAGCAGGTGACGGATCGGATCCAGCAGAACTTCGACCGGACGACGTTACTTGTGTCGAACACCGGGCCGCGCAATGAGGGCTACACTTTCTGCACCTGGTGCGGCCTGATTGAGCCGACAGCCATGCCCACGCCTCTGCTAGCCGGAACGCACCACAAGCCGTTTCCGACAGATCCAAATGATGCGATGTGCCCGGGAGGACGGGCGACACGGGGTCTGGTGCTTGGCACCGACTTCATCTCGGATGTTCTTCTCATCCGCCTGTCGGTCACCGATCCGGTGACATTGCGGCCGTCGTTCTTGTCCTCACAGGTGGCGCTTCGCACCTTGGCAGAAGCTCTGACGATCGCGGCGACCGCACAACTGCAGATCGAGGCCAACGAGTTGCAGGCAGAGTTTCGTCCCGCGCTCACTCCTCTGGGGGGCCACGGCCGCGAAGCAGAGATCTATCTGTACGACACACTCGCAGGCGGCGCTGGGTTCACACAGCAGGTGAGCGACATGGGCCGAAGGATCTTCGAATTGGCCCTAGATCGGCTTGAAAACTGTCCGGAGGACTGCGACGAGTCATGTTACCGATGCCTGCGTAGCTTCCGGAACCGGTTTGAGCACACGCACCTGGACCGTCACGTTGGAGCCAGTTTGCTCCGCTACCTTCTTGATGGCACGCGACCGACTCTCTCCGCCGCCCGACTTGAATCGTCAGCCCAGAAGCTTTTCGAAGACTTGGAGCGTTCGGGAGTCGAGGGTGTCACCTTTGCGCGAAATGCGACCACCGCTGTCGATGGCATTGGCGAGATTTTGGTGCCGATTCTTGCGACCAAGGATAGCGGCGCCCGCGCGTTCATCGGGGTGCACAGCCCACTTACACCCGGCGTGGCGCCAACGTCCGAATTAGACCGTGTCGATCAAGAGACGTTCGAGCGCGTGAAACTCATTGATGACTTGATAATCAGGCGGAGTCTGCCGAATGCCTCTCGCGAGGTACTGGAGTTCGTTCGGTGATTGAGGAAAGGATTCGCTTCTACACTGATGTTGCGGGCATTTGGGGACACTGGCCGAACACACCCACATTGTGGAGTTACTCGTCCCTCAGAGAAATAGAGACCTGCCCCCAACGTTGGATGCTGTCACGCGCTGATTACCCAGACATTTGGGAGCGCCGCGGCTATCCGCCGTTGCCCGTTGCCGCAGCTGTCTTCGGTAGTGTCGTTCATAGTGTCATTGAGCACTTGACCAACACCCTTCGCGATGCTGGAACGACGTCGTCGAGCGGGGGCGAGGTGATTGGTGTCCTTAAATCGCTTGGGGGCTGGCGGGAGATCGTGCTGGCGGCGATCGAAACCGAGTTGGCACGACTAGACGCTAACCCACGCGTTTCCGCCCAAAGCGTAGACCGGATCAGGAGCGAACTGGCCAGGAGGGCGCCTGAAGCAGCCGATCAGGTGAAAGCCTTTCTACATCGAGGCGTGCTTCCGAACGGGACGGTACATAGCAGCAAATGGGCTGATACAGATGGTCCGAGGCGACGGTCTCCTGCGCGGCCTGGCGCGCACGCCGAACGCGTCGTGACCTCAGAGTCCCTGCGAGTGACTGGCACCATCGACCAACTGGTTGTCGACGATGTCAATGTCATCGTGACCGACTTCAAGACAGGCATTCAGGACGACATTCACGATGAGCAGGTGCGGTTGTATGCCCTGCTCTGGAGTCTCGATGAGCAGACTAACCCTGATGGCAGACCGGCGACGCAACTCCGCCTCGTGTATCCGTCCTTTGAGCGCTCTGTTGACGCCCCCGATGAAGAACAGTTGGACGAACTCGAAGCCGAAACTGCTGCGCGGGTCGCGACTGCTGATCGGATCACCGTCACGCCGCCGCCAACTGCGTTCCCGAGTGAAGAAACGTGCCAGTACTGCCAGGTTAAGCATCTGTGCGGTCCGTACTGGCTGAGCGTTCCACCAGCAGTGTCGACGGTCTCGAGCGAAGAGTGGTTCGACTTCGAAGGCTCGGTGCTTCGGCCGAACGGGTCTAGGAGTTGGATCTTTGCGACCCTGTCCCACCAGAGGACGGAGATCCTGGTCCGGACGGTCGAGACCGACGTTCCGTTCCCCGCCGGCAAGCGCGTTCGACTCCTCGGTGTGCGTCGAAACCGAGATCCAGATAAGCCAGAACGGCTGGTGATCTCGATGGTCGCTACCTCCGAGTGGTACTCGGTCGATACGTAGCCGGCTTTCGTCGGCTTTTGAGCGCACCACGCGTAGTTCGTGGCCGCAGATGATCAAGCCTCATCCGAATCGTCGGGTAGATCCGGAAGCTTGACACGAGCATTGTGTTCGATCGGATACGATAGGCGCTGCTGGCGCATCTGGTCACGAATATCGGATCTCGCTGCTCTGGGAAGGCCCCAACGGTGCAGCCACCATTCAGAAATGAGTGCATCTGAATTCGCTATCTTGGTGTCGAACAGGTAGTTCGGAGAGCGGTCTATTCCGAGGGAAAAGTCTTTGATATTCGCCGCGAGAGGTACTCCGTACACGATGCGCTGACGGCGGTGCTGCAATAGTTCGTTCGTTGGCCATCCGAGCGCCGCAAGGCCGAGGCGGACCTTCCTCAGGCGAGGACTGACACCTTCGCCGAACAGGCTGTTCACCCGAACCGCTGAACTGCGCATCATTGAGAGTCGTACCAATGCCTGGACGGTCTCGTCTGTGAAATGGGAGGTCCCAAATGAGCGAGATCGCCCCAGTTCGAGAAACCCCATCTTCTCGTCCGGCGGGCCTCCAAGTGTGTTGGCCGGCCAGAACAGGCGGTTGTATTGACTGGAGCCGGTTCCGTAGAGCGACGTGGTTGTGATCAGAGATAGTCGGGCTTCCCGAACGATGGCTCGCCCGGCCATCGCCGAGGCGATTTCGCTCGGTCGTGCGTACTTGGTCCGGTACGCCGCAAGCACGGGTGGCGAAACTGATAGGGCGCCAACCAATTTGCCTGCCGCAAGCAAATTATAGGGGGCTACGGCGCCGCAGACCGTGAGATCCGCAATTACCGTTCCGACCCTTTCCCCGCGAGCACGGCGAACCAACCGGCGTAGGTGTACCCGAGCATCTTTGCTTTGCAACAGTTTTCGAAGGCCTTTGACTGACGGGTTAGGCTCCAGATAGGGGCTCAACGCCAGTTTGATCTCTAGGGCGTCTGCCAGCGCCGACGCACGCTTGCTCCGAAACAGATCGGTCTCAGCGCGCTCCACCCATGACTCACGGGAAATATTGCGCACCTCGTTAATGCGTGCCGCGCCATGGTGTCGTTCGCGGTGCCGTTCCGCATCAGCCCGGAGTCTGTCAGCAAGGTCCGTCGGGGGATGTTTGGTGTCGCTTGGTTGCAGCACTCCGTCGCGAAGCAGATCATCTAAGTACAGTTCGTCAAGTTGAGTGCTGATGCGTCGTCTTATCCACCTTGCCAGTTTGACGCTCGGATCTTGCTCCATGCTTTCGATGAATTGATCCGTATCCCACCCCATCCACCGATCGCGCTCAGCGATCTGTACCACCGGGCTTGAGATTGCAGCCAGGCCGATCACTGCATGGTGAGAGGTCGCAGCGTCGCGGACCAGGATCGGCATTGAGCGACCGGGAACTGTCGAGTACGCGTTTGACCAAGTGTGGCGAAAGTACCTCCAGATATCGTGCAGCCGGAAGCCGGTCAAGTCGCATATGGAGTCGTCGACGATCTGAATGTAGGGCTGAATGGCGGACCCGCTGCCGGCGGGGTCCTTGAGAGCGTCAGCAAGTTCGCGTCCATCACGGATCAGGTTGAACACTGAGATGAATTCGTCGCCGTGTCGATGGGTGCGTTCCATTCGCCCAACGAAGCGACGGACGCTTGGCTTCCTCAGTTGTTCGTCCCGACGCAGGTGTTCTTGGGCCCGGATGCGTTGTTTTTCGAGATCTCGGTCGCCGTTGGTTGGCGGCGGCGAGAACACTGCGGTCTGCTTCGAGACAGCTACCGTCCAGCCTTGTTCGACAAGGTCTATCGCGACGTGTGCTGCTGCGGCAAGTGTTGGCTGCTCGTACAGATCGCCAAGCTTGGCTTTTCTCACCCAGGACTCATGGTCGGAGCGGCCTCCTACGGGGTTGCTGAGCAACCTGCACAGACGTAGGAATGCGAGTTGTTCAAGCCGCGCTGCCTCGGCAGGCAAGGCAAGCGGCACGCTCTCACTTTCTGTCATGCCTTCAGCAGCATCCGACCATACGTCTTGCTCCACACTTGAAGCAGTTCCTGCGCGCCATCAGGTGACACAATAGTGCTACGTGCAAAGGCGAGGATGAGCAGTTCCAGGGCGGTGCGGACATCGCCGCTGCTGCTGTCGGCCGTGGACTGTAGTGGCTGGTAGAGGGCTCGAAAGGCCGGGTGATCGATGTTGAGGTCGACGTGGAGGTTGTTCCCTTCAAATCTGGTGGCGAGCATGGATTCGACCGGTAACTGTGCAGTGCCGATGCTGTAGTTGATGCCACCCGATCGGCGACCGAGCCCCTCGATTGGAGGCAGACTCGACTCTGCGTCCGCCGCAATCCGGCAGGAGATCGACGCTGCCTCTCGGAACTTCACCTCCTCGAAGGCTTGTCGTACGCGGCCGTTGAGGAGCCGGGCAACTGGTTCTAGTGCGGGCTCAAGAGCCTCGCGGAGTCTCTCCGATGGACGGATACCTTGTTTGTTGATCGTGATGCCAAAGTGTTCGTCAAGAACCGGATCGAACTCAATCTCGCAACGCCACCAGTCGTCGTAGTTCTCTCTCCGTTTGCTACCCATGAAGTGCCAGCCTGAGGCGATCTCGCGACCAGCCCGTAGTACGGACACGGTGGGTCCGCCAACTATGCCGGTTCGACGCTTGGTTACGTTGTCAAGCATGTGCCACTGCGCGACGGGGAGAACAGCGAAGTTGACCGTGACCCATCCAGGAACACCGGTGTAGGTGTCCAGTTCGAACTGCAGCGGTTCAAACGCGCGTTCTGCCGACGAATTCTCGATCTTGGTGTCGAGCAGCATCGGATCGTGAGCTTTGACATCGCGCCCATTCAAAGTGAGTCGCAGCGTGCCGTGGGTGATGAAGCGCCGATAGATGCGTCCGAGGTCGGCGCGAAGGAGACGATCGAGCCAGCCCAGCCGTCGGTAGGGGATGCGGTCGCAGGACCTCCACACAACTGAGCAGCCCGACTCAGACCGTCGGGGACCGACTCGTCGCGCAGACAGCGTCGTACCACCTGCCATCACTTGGTCAACGTCGAGAACGACCTCGTATTCGGACCCAGAGCGCCTCCACGCACGGACTTCAACGCGCCGCGTCTGGCTCAGCGATGCAGCGGGGAGGCCCATCCCAAACCGGCCGAAAGACGCGCGGTCGTCGAATCTCGACGAGCCACCAAACTTGAGACATGCTTCAAGCTCTTGGCGCGACATGCCAGCACCGTTGTCTTCAACGACGATCGTCGGGCTGGACTCGGGCTCGTCGCGTTCGACCGTGATCGCCACCTCCGTCGCGCCCGCCTGAATCGAGTTGTCAACCAACTCTGCGAGTGCGGTGGCCACTGACAGGTAGCCTGCTTCGCGCACAGCGTGGACGAAGTTGCAGTCGACAAGAAGGCCGCTCGCCTGGACTTGCTGATTCACGCGTACACCCGCTCCCTGTTTGACGCTCATCTCCAGAGTAGCTCGGCGATCGCCAAGGTCCAGGGCCTGAAGCGTATGTCTGTGCTGCCGTGAGAGCGTGTGAGCATTCTCAATGCCTAACTCGGGGTGGCAGTCGCAGGATGAGACGCGTGCCGCGGTAGGAACGAAGCCGGAACCTGCTTGAGGATCATTAGTAGTAGGTTCAGGGAATAAGACTCAATCGGCGTTTGGTTTGCCAAACGCCTAGGACAAAAAGAAGTAGAGCTATACCGACGGCGATAGCGGCTCCCCAATTGCCGTCGGGTGCTGAGTCCGTACTGGAGAATGCAAGAGCACCCGCTCCTATCGCTCCTGCGGCTGGAATCGCGTATTGTTGGGATTTAGATGGGCGCAAGATAAGGTTCATGCGTGCCGTCGGTCCGTACTGCCCGGGCCCCGGAGCTATTTCCAAATAGCTCCGGCTGACGTCGGGCCTGTTAGGCACATCGATCGCCACCGCGAATCGATCGTATCGAGATGCGATGGGTAAAGAAGTCACGTCACGACTGCTCACGTCGGTGCCAGTTCGGAGATCTATTGCCGATGGAACCGCATCCAGCTGATATTGCCGGTGTTCGATCTCAAGAATATAACTCTCGCCCGCAGTCAGGGTAAAATCTCCGCCATCGGCCTGCAGGAACTGCTCGGAATCCGCGGGTCTGATACCGACGAATCGATAATAGATCCTAACAGGGTTGGTCAGCGTTGCCGAAAAATCTCGGACCAACTCAGCGAACGAAGTTTCCTCATCTCTCGAAGCTAGAGTAAGTCCCTGTTTGTCAAGATCCGCCAGGAGCTCAGAATGTGGGCGTGCGAAAGCAGCGGATCTGGCAGGTTCGCCGTCAGGGTTTGGGTACTTCGACGAGTCCTGGCGGATAAAGTCAGAGTATCGTCGAATGACGTCTCCGCGACCTTGACTCGCGCCGATCTGTGTCTCTTCAATCGGCATAGCTGCCGAGTAGCCGGCCAGTTTGAGGTCCAAAACCAATACGTCGCCGTGGGTATGCGCGTGAAAGACGGACGCGCGTCGCAGCGGTACGAAAGCTGAGGGGTGGAAGCGGCTCGGATGCTGAATTGAAAGATGAACGAGCACCCAACGGCCAATGAGCCTTCTATGGTTCCACAATTCTGAAGCGACATAATCCTTGTGGTACCTAAATCGAATAATAGATCCTCGAGGGAGTGCCAGCACCGACAGCGCATCAGCGAGGTAAAGCTCTCGAATATTGGACGTATAGAGCAGAATCTCGCGATCGTCTGGCATGGTTGGCTACATTCGCTTAGCTACATCTGCTGCGAGTTTGTGATATCGCTTAGATGTCGAATCGAAAGACAGAACGTATTCTCTAGTCCGCGGGGACGGTTCCGTAGACACGTGTCCCTCGAACTGGTCAATGGTCAGATCGAGATCCTCGCCAGTGGGGGTTCTGAGCCAGTAGTGACTTATGCCATCTACAGTACCGCGAAGCAAAGTACCTCCCAGGTGGTCCTGCAGCACCAGAGCGGTCACTGCGCACTGGCCCGTCGACGGGACCTTTGGACTCCATTGCTCGGGTGAGGCAGATGTCTCAGATGACCAGGCTCGTCGGATGACGTCGATCAGGAATTGGCAACTGCCCGTGTGAGCCGCGCCGGTGTGACGTGATGCCGAAGTCATGGAGGAAGTCTACCGAATCGCGCTGACGGCCTCACTTGCTTCGGCTCATGAACTCCGTCAGAGGCAGAGCGATTCCTGGGTTGGGGCCCTGGCGGCTGCGATTCCCAGAGCTAAGGTGAGTGGTCCTCCTGCTCCGAAGACGCCTTGTGCGCGGCAGTATCGCGCTGTCGCTGTTGCGTTCGCGGACTCCTGTAACGAGGGTGCGACCGATCAACAGACGAGAGCCAGAGATTTCGGCACGGACCGGGAAATTCGGGTGCTTGATTGGCCACTGGTGCTCCTTGCCACCGCGCCGTGCCCGGCGTCGATCGCTGGTCAGAGGTGCAGACAGCACAGGTTACGGCGACGAAGACTTACTCACCTGAATGGTGCTCCTCGACCTGGTCCGATTGATACCTTCGCAAGTTCGATCATCCCAGGTCAGGGCACCATTCTTCATTCACGACACGAAATCAGCGGCGGCGAAGTTATCCGCAGGTCATTTATCGAAGGCGGTGAAATCGGCATCCAGGATGGCGCGCTGCAGATCCTCGTCGCCTAGCTCTTTGAGCTTCTCCCAAAAGTCATCGAAGGGATGCCCTTTGCCGAGATTTACAGATATGGGCTCGGGTTCGCCCAGCTCATCTGCGCTGTAATAGTAGATAACGTCTTTGTTGTGCAGGATGTAGAGGTCGGCGAGAACCTCGTCGCGTGAGGCGACTGCGTGTCGTTCGGGCTCCCACGTATCAATGCGTAGCGATGCGTCTTTGATATATCCATACTTGAGAATTATGTGCAGGACACTCCGTGCTGAGCGCGGTAGTTTGCTGACCCGGGTCTGGAACTGGTTCAAATCCTTCAAAAAGTCATCGTATGTTTTGATTGCGTCGTTGGCTTCAGCCTCAATTTTGTCCTCCTCGGAGAATAGCGTATACCCATTCGACGCGAAGGAACCGGGATACATGCTAGTCAGATCTGTGTAGAGGCCCGCCTGGCTCAATGCCTTCGACAGCGCGTTGGAGAACTTCAACTCGTGCCTGCGTTTGATATCTTCCAGACGTTCCTTTGGCCACTGTTTCCACTGCTTGCCGTCGATCTTTGCGTGGCAGGTCTTGCACAACAGCATCAGGTTCGATACGTCGTTTCGCTGTTGGGTGGTCCAGCCATCAATCTGACGCGGTTGACCGGGTTGCTTAGAGTAGGGGACGATATGGGCGATCTCTCCAACCAGTTCGGCTGAGTCCGGATTGACGATGATTCTTTGGCAACGCTCCTTAGATATTTCGAGCTGGCCTGGACAGCTATTTCCAGAGAATGCCCACAGGTTTCGGTAGACATACGACTCGTACGTTGGTCGCCGCTCTGTCATGGCCAGTCCTACTCGGTGTCCGGGGGAGTGACAGACTTCTTCACCATGGAGTGGACGGAATATGCGGTGTACATGAAGCCGACGATGCCGAGGTGCATCATGCCCTCGTCTTCGAGATCGTCAGGGAGGCTCTTGACGCCGAACATCAGCGCTGCGCCAGCCGAAAACATGATGACCGCGACCATCAGATGCTTGGCAAAGGTCGACGACGTGAAGCGAGCACCGGCTCGGCTGAAGGTCTCCTTGCTGATCAGACCTCGGCGGACGAGTGTCCGCTCGATGGACTCGTAGGTCTCCTCGAGTTCGGGGTGCTCTTCCAAGAACTCTTCAAATGCTTCTTCGTCGATGTCGCCGAGTACCGAGAAGTCGAAGCCGTCCAGGACCTTGGTGCCCTCGTAGGCGGCTCGGAGACTCTCGGTCAGCGGCTCCGTGATCTTGGCGTACATCTCAGCGAAGTTGCCGACTTGCACGTTGATCGAGGCGATGTTCTGGAGGGTGTCCGCGAAACCTGGAGCCTGGAAGAGCTTGCGGGCGAAGTCCTCGGTACCGACGCTTGTCGCGATGACCCCGCGCATTGCCTCCGTAAGCTGAGGGGAGACGATTGAATCAAACTGCTGGTAGGACCGCACTGAATCAGCGAGAGCTTGCATTCCCGGTGAAGTGGCGAAGTTCTGCGTGAAGGCGCTGAGGTCTACCAGTGTCGACGCCGTACGTGCCAGCTCAGGTGCGAGGACGTCCATCTTGAAGCTGTTGGCCTGGTTGAACGCGACCAGGGCTGGGGCCAGCTGCTTCGCCATGCTTTCGCGGTAGGCGTCAAGCGCAGGGGACATAGACGCGATCTGGTTGAGGGCACCGATGGTAGCGGGGTCGAACTGGATCTTGGGAGCCATCTGCGCGACGACCCTCGCGGCGTCCACCTGAATCTTTCGATAGGCGTCACTGTTGCCTGCACCCGACGTACTCATGCCAGGCCCCTCCCATAGTTAGTTCGTCCATTCTACGGTGGGGGCCCGACACGCTAATTCTTTCGACCTACGCGTGTCACC
>NZ_JASXSI010000016.1 GCF_030315685.1 Gordonia sp. ABSL11-1
TGTCGACGGCGAAACCGTGCCCCTCGACGTCGGCAGAGACAAACGGCTGTTCACACCCGCCCAACGAAAGGCCCTCTACATCCGCGACCGATGCTGCATCAAGTGCGGTGCGCCCGCTGAACGTTGTCACGCCCACCACTTCGTCCATTGGAGCGATGGCGGTGACACGTGTTTGGAGAACGGCTGCCTGCTGTGTCCGTCGTGTCACGCCGATGTCCACCACAACGGGTGGGACGTGTTCATCGGCGCCGACAAACACGCCTGGCTGATACCGCCGACAACCGTCGACCCCCACCGACGACCCGTACCCAGCTACAACCGACGCACCCTGACCCTCGACACCGCCGCCTGACCCGACCACCATCCCTGGACCAGTCAGCACCCCTGCACCCGGTCACCACCGGGACCGCATCCGTACTTTGACAACTCCACAGTGTGAAAGCCGGCATCGTAGGATGTCGCGTATCCGACGGCCCGATCAGACACCCATCTGCCGGAGTGCGCGATACGTGGCATCCACGGCGGGCGAGCGATCAGCCCACCAGCTCGGCGAGCCTCCGGATGGCGAACTCGTAGCCGCGGATGCCGTAGCCGACGATGATGCCGGCGGCCACTGGCGAGACGTAGGAGTGGTGACGGAACGCCTCGCGCTTGTGCACGTTGCTGATGTGCACCTCCATGATCGGCACCTCCGGGACCACCAGGGCGTCGGCGAGTGCCACCGAGGTGTGGGTCCAGCCGGCCGGGTTGATGACGATGCCACTGATCTGTTTACGGGCGTCGTGGATCAAGTCGATCATCTCGCCCTCGTGATTGGTCTGCGCGGCCCGCAGACCGAAGCCGAGTTCGGACGCCGTCCGTTCGGCGAGATCGACTACGTCGGCCAGCGTCGCCGACCCGTACACCTCCGGCTGCCGCACACCCAGTGTGTTCAGGTTCGGGCCGTTGAGCAGCAGGATCGGGAGCGGTTCGCGGCTGGTCTCGGTGTCCGGCATGGCATCAACCATAGTTGAGCGGTTCGGCCGGACAGGGCGCCCAGGGCCAACGGTTACCATCTCTCTTTGTGCCAGTGCAGACGGTCCGACGAGCCAAGATCGTCGCCATCATCACCGGACTGCTCGGTTTGCTGATGGCACTGGCGACACCGCTGATGCCGGTGCACCAGACGACGGCGCAGATCTCCTGGCCGCAGGACGGCACCGTCGGGTCCGTCGAGGCGCCGCTGATCAGCTACGTCCCGATCGATCTCGACGTCCACGTCCCGTGCAGCGCGATGGAGCAGCTCGGCGACGGGGAATCGGTCCTGTTGTCGACGACACCGAAGCAGGCGGAGAAATCTCCCGAGCGCGGCCTGTTCATCCGCAAGACCGGGCAGCCCGGCGACCCGGCGGATAGACAGACCGTCGAGGTCGTCATCCGCAACATGCCGCTGGTATCGGCGACGCTCGCGCAGATCCGGTCCCAGGATTGCCGCGAGATCTCCGTGCACGCCGACTCCGAGGCGGTGTCGGCCGAGTTCGTCGGCATGCGCAACGACGACGGCGAACCGCTCGACGGCACGACCGCCGGACGTGAGTCGAACACTTACAGCGAGGATCAGCGTCCGCAGGTCACCGGACTGTTCACCGACCTCGACGGCCCGGCTGCCGGCATCCCGGGTCTGCGCGCCCACGTCACCATCGACTCCCGCTACTCGACCGCCCCGACGATCCTGAAGTGGCTGGTGCTGATCGTCGGCATCATCGCCACCCTCCTGTCGCTGGCCGCGCTCGCCGTGCTCGACTCGACCGACGGTCGGAAGCATCGTCGGTTCCTGCCCGCCCGATGGTGGCGACTCAACGCCCGCGACTACGTGGTCATCGGGTCGCTGATCCTGTGGCACTTCATCGGACCCAACACGTCCGACGACGGTTATCTGCTGACGATGTCGCGAGTCGCGCAGGACGCCCAGTACACAGCGAACTACTTCCGCTGGTACGGCGCGCCCGAAGCGCCGTTCGGCTGGTACTACCAGGTCTTCGGTCTACTCAGTCACGTCAGTGTCGCCAGCCCGTGGATGCGGATACCGGCGCTGTTGTGCGGTATCGGCGTCTGGCTGATCATCAGCCACGAAGTGCTGCCACGCCTGGGCCGGGCCGCGATCACCCGGCCTGCCGTCGGGTGGACAGCCGCGTTCGTGTTCCTCATCTCCTGGTTCCCGTTCAACAACGGACTGCGCCCCGAGCCGATCATCTGTCTCGGCGCATTGCTGACATGGTGCTCGGTGGAACGCGCCATCGCGACGGGCCGCCTGTTGCCCGCCGCAGTCGCCTGTCTGATCGGCGCGTTCAGCCTGGCCGCCGGACCCACCGGCCTGCTCGCGGTCGCCGCGTTGATAGCCGGTGCGCGGCCGATGATGCTGGCGTTGATCAAGCGCGCCAAGGTGATCGGCAATGATCGGTGGGCATATGTGGCCCTGCTGGCACCGATCGTCGCCGCCGGGACGTTCGTGATCTTCGTGGTCTTCTCGAACCTGACATTGCGGTCATTCGTGGAGGCGTCGCAGATGAAGTCGGCGCTCGGGCCGTCGCTGCACTGGTACAACGAGATCGATCGCTACTCGTCGCTGTTCGCGTTCTCCGCAGACGGATCGATCGCCCGACGCTTCGCGGTCCTCGCAATGATCCTGGGTCTCGTCGTGTCGGCGGCGATGTTGATCCGACGCAGTCGCATCCCCGGCACGGCGTTGGGACCGTCGCGACGCATCGTCGGGATCACGTTCGCGTCGTTGGTGTTCCTGATGTTCACGCCGACCAAGTGGACGCATCACTTCGGCGTGTTCGCCGGACTGGCCGCGGCGCTCGCCGCCATCGCGGTGATCGCCGCGAGCAACGACACGATGCACTCACGGCGCAACAGAACGCTTTTCGCGGCGCTCGTCCTGTTCATCGCGGGCCTCGCCTTCACCGCACCGAACTCCTATTACTACTCGTCGTCCTGGGGTATGCCGTGGGGCATCCAGCAGGTCACCTTCGGTCTCAAGCTCGCCGACATCCTGCTCTACGGAGCATTGGCATTGTTGCTCGCCGCCCTGTGGTTCCACTTCCGGGAACCATTCGCGGGCACCGACCCCGCCGACCCGGCGCATCACCGACCGCGGACCTGGTATCGCCGCGCGTGGTCGGTCGTCGCATCGGCGCCGTTGGCGTTCATCTCCGGCGGAGTCGTGATCTTCCTATTGATCACCGCGGTGTTCGCCGGGATCCAGCAGAGTTCGTCGTACTCGGTGCCCCGCTCCAATCTCGAGGCGCTGCGCGGCCAGGAATGCGGCATGGCCGACAAGGTCTGGGTGGAGACCGACCCGAGTCGCTATCTCCTGCAACCCGTCGACGGGTCCATCGCCGATCCGCTCGCGGGTCCGGCCACCGCACCGCCCGACGGCACCCGTCCCGCGACAACCGGATTCACCGCGAACGGCGTGCCGGTCGATCTCGAGACGACCGCAACGGAAGGATCGTTGGGCGTTCTTGCCGGGTCGGCCTCGGCGTCGCCGGACGTGTTGACAGCCAACACCGGTGGCACGGGCGGCGGCGTCGAATCACGGGCCGGCGCCAACGGCAGCTTCGCAAAGCTGCCGTTCTTCCTGGACCCGGCGACGACCCCGGTGATGGGCAGTTACTCGACGACGGATCAGGTTCCGGCCCGCCTCACGTCGGCCTGGTATGCGTTGCCGACGGATTTCCGTGACCGTCCGCTGCTGACTTTCTCCGTCGCGGGCCTCTACGACAACCCCAACCTGTTGTTGGAGTACACGACCGACCCGGTCGGACCCGGCACGCGGGACGCGTCGTTGAAGGCTGCCGGTGACACCGAGCTGGTCGACCCCGGCCCCCGCCCGTCGTGGCGCAACGTGCGGGTCACCACCGACACCATCCCGGAGAACGCCACCGCCGTTCGGATCGTCGCCGACGACGACAACCTGTCGACGGATCGCTTCATCGTCGTCACGCCGCCGAGGTTGCCGGAGATGGAGACCCTGCAGCAGGTCGTCGGCCGTGAGGATCCCGTCCACGTGGACTGGACGTCGGGACTCGTGTTCCCGTGCCAGCGTCCCTTCACCCACAAGAACGGCGTCGCCGAGATCCCGAAGTGGCGCATCAAGCCCGGCGCCGACCTCGCCGCCGCGGTGTCGGCCTGGCAGGACTCGTTCGGCGGTGGGCCACTCGGCTGGATCGAGGTGTCGCAACAAGCTGATTCGATGGCCACCTACCTGCAGGGTGACATCGGACGCGACTGGGGCTCACTCGAGCGGTACACCCCGTACGGGGACGTCACAACCCTCGCCGACATCGACACCGGCACCGCCACCCGCAGCGGGTTGTGGAGCCCGGCACCCATCCGTCACTGAGCCACGCCGCGAGCCACCACGCGCTTCGTAGTACGAACACGCGCCAGCCGCGTGTACGTACTACGAGGTCGGGTCAGTTCTTGATCGCCCGCATCGGACCCGGCGTCCACATACCGCCGTGCACGTCGTCGGTCACCGTGATCTCGGCGTCGACCTGAGGCTTGAGCGGAGTCAACCGTTGCAGACTGCCCCAGTCCTTCGCCCAGTCGTTGCGGAGGTACGCGGGCAGTACGACGGGACGGAGCTCGTTCTCGACGATGCCCAGCGGTCCGCCGTAGTCGCCGGCCATCCAGCGCCGCGAGTTGACGCGCTCACCCTCGGCGTCCGGGGTGATCCGCCACTGCGGTGTCTCGAACACGCCGTTGACCGCGGACGCCGGACGCTGACACGGAAACGCGAACGCAACCTCCCAGTCGAGCAGGACCGGGTCCTCGCTCCCCACGAGATCGTTGAGCGTCACCATCGACGACACCCGCGGCGGCGTGACGGCCAACCACTGGGCGGGATCACCCGAGGTGTCGTCGGCGACGATGCGCGCGACCGTCGCGCGCGGCGGGGCCTGATCGAGCGGGAACCGCATGTTGCGCCACTCAGGTGCCGAGTCGAGTCCGAGCGGCATCATCGACGCCACCGTCGTGACGCGGCCGTCGGGCTCCACTCGCCCGAACTCCAGTCGCAGCTTCTGTCCCGGGTGCGTGACAGCCAGTTCGTCGACATACTCGACCTCACCGGCCACCGCCATGGTGACGATCGGGCGATCGTCCGCACGCGGTGGCAGCTGATACCAGTCGGACGTCAGATGTCCACGCCCGGTCGGTGTTCCGTAGGTACCGAGCACCGGCACGCGCTGCTGATCGAGACCGAAGGGCAGTTTCACCGACGACCCGTTGACGCCGCGGGTCGAGGTCGTGCCGCCGCCGGTGTCGGCGGTATTCGCCGTCCCGCTCGGCTCCTCCTGCGCGTCGGCCGGATCGGTCTGGGTGCGGTCCTGCCCGGTCGCCGACGACGAGTCGGAACTCTCACCGTCGGCGGAACTCTCGAGGTGCGCCGACACGCCGTTCGGATCGAACCCGGTCGTTTCGCTGCCGGTTGAACCGGCGCCCGCCGAACTGGGCCCGCTCGCTGCGCTCCCGGCGCCCGCCGAACTGGGCCCGCTCGCTGCGCTCCCGGCGCCCGCCAGCGCCGCACCCGGCGACGGATTCCGCTGTCCCGCGACATCAGCCGCCGACAGCTCGCCCTCGTTCGGGTCGGCCTCGACGAGCACCGCATCGGCCAGCGCGCACGGGTTGCCGCGCAACGCATCGATGTTCGAGCTCGTCCACGACCACGAATCACGCTGTGTCTGATACGCCTTGGCGAACGACACGAACGTGAACAGCAGCATCACGGCGGAGATGATCGCCAATGAGTAGGTGGGCATCCGCTGGATCAGACTCGGGTTGCCGCTGGTCTCCGGCAACTCACCGCGCTCGGCGAGACGGTCGTCGCGGTAGTACTGCCACGCTCCCCACGCCGTCAGCAGCACCGCGACGATCAGGATCGGGATGAACAGTCCGTACCCGCGCACATTCGGTGTGTCGTCGCCCCACGGGATGCCATAGCTGCCTACGTACCACCACTGGTTCCGGCCGGCGAACGCGACGGCCAGCGCATAGGCGCACGCAGCGGCGATGAACGTGCGGTTGCATCGTCGGCGCATCACCGAGGGAGCGAGGAAAGCCGTTGCAGCAGCGGCGAGTACACCGGTCAGGCACGCGAAGGCGCCCATCTGGTGGGTGGCCTTGGTCGGCACGAACGCGAGCACCGCGACCGCGCCGGAGGTGACGGCGACCAGCCGCCACAACGGCGCACCGGCGATACCGGGGACCCGCCGCTTGCTCAGCAGGGTGAGCACGATGATGAGGACGGCCAGAATGGTCACGAAGATGCCCACGCGGCGTGCGATCGAACCGTCGGGAGTCGGATTGAGCAGGATGTAGTACCGCATCGCCTCGGTCCACCACTTGTTGGTGGGGCCGACGATGCCCTGCACCTCGATGCCCTCCAGGATCGCGGCCAACGGTTGATCGGCGAAGATCTCGAACAACACCGCCAACCCGGCCGCCACGATCGGCACCAGCAGCGGCAGTAGGCCGTCACGCCGTCGCCTCTCCCGCAGCCGTTTCAGCAACGGGCGGATCGCCGCGAGCAATGGCAGAACCGCGATCGCACCCGCCGGATGAATGGTCAGCGTGAACGCCGCCGCGATGATGCCCAACGCGAGCGGCAGGAATCGTCCACTGGCGATGGCCCATTCGATCAGCACCCAGGTGAGGAGGATGCCGACACTGAGCGCGGGTTCGACGCGCAGTCCGTTGTTGAACGGCAGCCACACCGCGAGGAAACCCAGTGCGGCGGCCCATCGGGCGGCCTGCGACGACCGCACCGCATGACCGAGTCGCGGCAGTGCGGCACGGCTGATGAGCAACCAGCCGACGAGCGCGAACAGCAATGGCAGCAGACGAAGCCACGGCGTCGCGGTGCTCACCTGCATCCACAGCGCGAGGTACTGGTAGTGCCAGCCGAACGGATCCTGTGGCGCACCGAAGTAGCGGTAATAGTTGTCCAGATAGCCCGCGCCGGGAGCGATCCGGCCGACGGTGACCTGGTAACCGTCGTCGGCCGTGTTGCCCCCGACGAACAGCCACACGATCAGGATTCCGGTCACCACCAGATCGAGCGGCGTGACCCGCCACCAGCGGGCCGGCAGCAGCCGACGGAGGCGTCTGCCGTCCTGTGCGTCGAGGACGGCCAGCGCGATGAGGGACACGATCGTCGACAGCACGCCGACGATGAGTGCGAGTCCCTTGATGAATGTCGGGCTGGAGATGAACCGGGTGTCGATCGTCGACCGGTACGAGAGTCCTTCGGTGGAAGCCGATTTCGGCAGATCCGTGTACACACCGATGATCTGCGGACGGGCGTTCGGATCGGCGAGGTCGAAGTCATGCTGCCCGCCATCGGGATCGGCGAGGCCCTCGATCGCGCCGCGCGTGCCGCTCGTGTCGGAGTGGATCACCACGCGGCACTGGTCATTGCCCTGCGCCTCGGCGCGGGGGACACTCAGCAGCACGGCATTTCGCTGGGTCACCAGGATGCGGTCGGCCGTGGCACGAACGAACAGCCCGACGGTCCCGGCCTCGGCACCGTTCTCCGGCACTGTCGACAGGAGCACACCACCCGACGCCGGCAGGTCGGCCGCGAGATCGCAGGGGACCGAGATGTCCATCGACACCGGCACATACGACACATTCGGCGCCGCGACGTTCTCGACGACGTTGTTCTGCGGCCACTGGAGCTCGGACTTGGTGTAGGTGACCGGCAGAAAGGGCGAGGCCAGCGCCAGCAGGATGCCGAGGGCGCCCGCGACGACCGCGACGATCTTGGCGGTCCGGATGGTCCTGTCACTCATACGTGTGCGTTCAGTCATCTTGCGGCACCACCCTGATCGCGCCGGGTCGTGTCCAACCCCATCTCGTCGTCGTCCCGGATGTCACCTCTGCCGGTGTTGCGTCCGGTATCAGTGGTGACAGTCGTTGCAGGCCACCCCAGTCCCGGTACCAGTCGTTGTTCAGGTAGGTGGCGACGGTGCTCGCCCGGGTCAGCGCCTCCGGTGTGGTGAGGATGCCGCCGTTGACCGAGGCCTGCCACGTCTTCGATTTCGAGTTCGTGGTCGTCTGGTCCGGCACGATCCGCCACTGGGGGACCTCGGACACCCCGTGGCGCGAACTCATCGGGTGCTGGCACGGGAACTGGCTGCCCACCGACAGATCCAGCAGCACCGGCGTCTCGCTGCCGACGACCTCCTGCAGCGTGCGCAGTTCCGGTGCGCGCGGCGGGGTGAACGCCACCCACTGATCGGGGCTGAGGTTGTTGTCCTCGGCGACGATCCGCATGGCAGTCGCATTCGGCGGCACCGCCGTCATCGGGATGCGGAGATTTCGCCACGGCCGATTCGGACGCTCGGGGCCCGGGTCGATCGGGATGAACGGCTCACCGACCTGCGTGAACTCGCCGCCGTCGGTGCGACCGAACTCGACTTGCAGCGAGCGTCCCAACTGCCCGATGCCGTCCTGGTCCAGGGCGAACACCGGGCCGGCCGCGGTGATCGCCAGCAGCGGCGACGCCGCGCGGTCGGGCAGTCGATACGGCATCGAGGTGAGCTCCGCGGTGCCGTTGTCGTGGCCGTAACTGCCGAGTACCGGGGTGGTCTCGGGATCGAGGCCGAACGGCAGTGCAGCGGTCGACCCGTTGATCGTGCGGGGCCCGGTACCGCCGGTGGTGCCGGGCGGACCGCCGGTCACGACGAACGGTCGCGACAGATCGCCGGACGTGTTGATGGTGCCCGCACCGAGCGACGTCGGCTCGGGCATCAGGTCGCCGGCCACCCCGTCGGGGGTGAACCCGGTCGACTGCCCCCGCAGGGCACGAGAGATGTCGGACGTTCCGATCGGCTGCAGCGCACCGCGATTCGGGTCCTCCTCGACGAGGACGTCGTCGGCCATACCGCAGGGATTGCCGGCCAGCGCCTGCATGTTCGCGCTGAAGGTCGTGTACGTGTCGGTCCGCGCGGCGGCCGCCTTGGCGAACAGCGCCAACTCGCCGACGACGACGAGAGTGGCGATCACCAGCATCGGCGCCGAGGCGATCGCGATCTGGGTCTTCGACACCGGGCGGTCGTCCCGGCTCACGCCGCGCCCGCCATCCCCGCGTTCTGCCTCGATGTCGATCCGCAGGTGGAACCAGATCGCCACGGCGAGCGCCAGCACGGTCAGCACCAGGAAGACCGACGACAGTTGGGTTCCCGCGATCGTCGGCGCCTTGTCGAACCAGGAGATGCCGAAATCGTAGGCCCAGCCCCACGCGTTCTCGCCGGCGACGGCGACCGCACACGCGAACATCAGGACGGCGATGTACATCCACAGGTTTCGTGGTGACCTGCGCGCCGACTGTGCGACCGCGACGGTCGCGACCGCGGCCATCGCGGCGGCCACCCCGGCGTAGACGCCGAACTGCACCGTCCACTTGGTGGGGGTGAACGACAGCAGCAGCACGGTGAGCAGGATCGCTCCGATGAGGCGCCACACCGGGCCGGGATCGACACCGCGGATGTGCTTGCGCCGCAACATCACCGCCATCGTGACGAACACCGCGGCCAGCAGCAGCAACAGCGGGACGCGACGGACGAGGCTGCCGTCCTGAGTCGTGAGCGACAGATAGTAGAACCGCAGCAGCTCCTGATACCAGACCAGCGTCGGTCCGACGGTGTACCGGATGCGGATCGTCTCGGCGATCGTGGCCAGAGTCTGATCGCGGAAGACGACGATCACCACGAACGCCGCGGCGGCGCCGACCGGCGCCAGCAGCGGCAGGAGTCCGTTCTCCCCGCGTCGTCGGCGGATGGTGCGCAGCATGGGTCGCGAGCCGGCGATGAGGAGAGCCACGGCGATGAGCCCGTGAGGGGCGACGGCGAGGGTGAGTCCGGCGGCCAGGGCCGCGCCCGCCGCCGGGAGCATGCGCCGGGTGGCAACCGCCTGCTCCACGCCCCACCATGTCAGCAGCGAACCGAGGACGACGATCCCTTCGCTGCGCAGCCCACTGGCCAGCGGCATCCAGAAGGCGACGAACACCGCGGCGGCGGTCAGCATCGCCCATTGAGAACGGCGGACGGCGCCACCGAGACGCGGCAGCAGGACGCGACTGAGGATGAACCACGAGACGAGCCCGGCGATCAACGCGGGCAACCGCATCCACACACCGGCCGTCGACACCGACTCCCAGTGCGCGAGGAAGCTGTAGTACCAGTCGAACGGCGCCTCCGGGATCCCGAAGAAACGGTAGTAGTTCGCCAGGTAGCCGGCCTGGTCGGCATTGCGACCCATCGCCAGGATGTAGCCGTCGTCGGACGAGCCCGCACCGAGGAAGTGCCACACGACGAGCGCGGCGGTCACCGCCACATCGGCGAGGCGCGGTGCGAACAGATGGCGCGCCCGTGTCCACCATGATGTGGCCTGCCGGTCGCCGTCGCGGCGTCCCACGCGGCGGTGATAGCCATGGGCGACGTCGAGGGCGGCGATCGCGATGAAGGTGATGATCGCTGCGAGGATGCCCACAATCATCACGATGAGCTTGAGGATCGACGGGGTGGTGTCGAAGCGGTTGTCGACGTCGACGTGGACCGCGAGTCCGTCGGCGGCCGCTCGCGACACGACGTCGGGGTCCAGTGCGGTGAAGATGCCGGACACCTGTGGACGGTTCTCCGGTCCGGTGGTGCCGACCGCGCCGAGTCCGACGGCACGCGCCTCGACCCCGGCCGGCGACGACCGCAGCACGAGCTGGTCGCATCGGGCGAGGTCGGACCGGGGGACCCGCAGCAGATCCTTGCCGCGGACGGTGACCGTCACCGCGTCGGCGTCGGCGGTCACGTACAGCGCCTTGTCGCGTGCGTTGAGGCCCGACGTGGGCATGGTCGCGAGCACGGTCGTCGACGTGTCGCTCGGTGTCGCGGCGAGGGTGCGGCAGCCGATGCTCGCGTCCATCGCCGCAGGTGACTGGGTGGTCAGGGGTGCCGTGACCGACGCGCCGGCCGCGGTCGCGACATCCCGGTTCGGCCAGTCGATCGAGGCGGTGCGCTCGGTGACCGGCAGCAGCGGGGTCAGCACGGCAGCGACGATCGCGACGAGTCCGGCAACGGTGGCGATCAGCGCCCAGACACGCGGAGTCGCCGATCGAGAAAAGGCAGTCATCAGACGCAGACCCTATCGACCCAGGTTCGACTAGGTCCTCTCAGGTAAGTCGCTTAGCATCAGACATCGTGCCTGTGACAGCCCCGTCCTCCACGCCGGACGAGACGAGACCGACCGCGAGGGTGTCCACCGGCACCGCCCGAACGGTGGCCGTCGTCGCCGGGGTCATCGGCATCGTACTGTGCGCGCTGACACCGTTTCTGCCGGTCAAGGCCACCGACGCATCCTTCGACTGGCCGGCGGGCCAGAACCTCTCCGAATCGTCGGCCGATGTCGTCGCGCCGCTCATCGCACAGACCCCGCGGTCGCTGGACGCCCGCATCGGATGCCGTGTGCTCGAGCAGCTGCCCGCCGACGGCGGCGTGGTGCTCGCGACCATGCCGACCAACGCTCCGAAGAGCAAGTCATCGGCGCTCTATGTGACCGCCACCCGCGACACCGTCGCGGTCACCTTCCGCAACACCCTCGCCGCGAGCGCGCCCCGCGATCAGCTCGCCCGATGCACCGAACTGCACATCTGGTCGGCACCGTCGGGTGTGGGAGCCGAGTTCGTCGGAGGTGTGGGCGAGTCGACTCCCCTGCCCCCCGACAAGCGCCCACAGGTGGACGGCATGTTCACCGCCCTGAACGCCGCCGAGGTACAGGACGGTGACGTCCGCGTGCACGTGGAGATCGACAACCGCTACGTCAGCTCGCCGAGCGTCCTCAAACTGATCGTGATGGTGCTGGCCGTCGTCGCGGTGGTGATCGCGCTCATCGCGCTGGGGCTGCTCGACCGCGCGTACGGCTATCACCGACGGATCGGTCGACGCGCCGCCGAGTGGTGGCGGACAGCGATCCCGCGCACCACGGACATCGCCGTCACCGGCGTCCTGCTGATCTGGACCGTGCTCGGCGCGGGAACCCCCGATGACGGCTACATCCTGAACATGGGGCGCACCGCAGATGCGTCCGGCTACCTCGCCAACTATTACCGCTGGTACGGCATCCCCGAGGCGCCGTTCGACTGGTATTACAGCTTCCTCGCGCACTGGTCGTCGATCTCGCCGTCGCTGCTGTGGATGCACATCCCACCGCTCATCGCGGGGCTGGTCTCGTGGTTCATCCTCAGCCGGGTGTTGCTGCCGAGACTCGGTGCCGGTGTGCGGCGCAGTGGCTGGGCGCTGTGGGCGGCGGCACTGGTGTTCATCGCGTTCTGGCTGCCGTTCAACAGCGGCCTGCGCAGCGAGCCGATCATCGTCCTGGGGTCCCTGCTCACGTGGTGGGCCGCCGAGCAGGCGATCGCGACGCGACGGCTGCTCCCGGCCGCGCTCGGAGCGGTTGCTGCAGGTTTCACCCTCGCCCTCGCCCCGCAGGGGGTGATCGCGGTCGCCATCCTCCTGGTGTCGGCGCGACCGCTCCTGCACATCCTGCTCGAACGCCGCCGGGAGACCGGCGCGGCCGCCTTGTTCGCCCCCATCGTCGCCGGCGGCCTGCTGGTCGTGGTGGTCGTGTTCCGCGATCAGACCCTCGCCACGGTGCTCGAGGCGATGAAGCTGCGATACCAGGTCGGACCGGTGATCAGCTGGCACCAGGAGTTCCTGCGCTACTACTTCATCTCCGTCACCACCGACGACGGTGCACTGACCCGTCGGGTGCCGGTGCTGCTCCTGCTGGCCGGGCTCATCGTCACCGTCGCGGTCATGTTGCGGCGTACCCGCATCCTCGCCGTCGACCCCGGCCCCACCTGGCGTCTGATCGGGTCGATCGGTGTCACGCTGCTCCTATTGGCCTTCACCCCCACCAAGTGGACGATCCAGTTCGGCATCTTCGCCGGACTCGCGGCGGCGATCGCGGCGACCGCGACGCTGGCGGTCGCGCAGTCGGCGGCCCGCTCGGCGCGCAACCTCACCGTCTTCGTCTCGGGGCTGTTCTTCGCCCTGGCCGCCGCCATGGCCGGCTACAACGCATGGCCGTTCGCCTACGACTACGGCATCTCCTGGTTCGATCGCGCGCCCGTCCTCGCGGGACGCCCGGTCTCGACGGTGTTCCTCATCTTGGCCGTGATCACCGCCGCGATCGCGGTGTGGCAGCACCTCCGCCTCGACTACGTCGAGAACAAGGGACTCTCCCACGTCAGCGACGGGCCGGGCGAGACGCGCGCAGATCGTCGTCGCCTTTTCCTGGCGTCGTCGCCGATCGCGATCATCGCCGGTCTGATGGTCGTCGCCGAGCTGTTGGTCTTCACGAAGGGCGCGGTCACCAGGTATCCCGCGACGACGGTGCTGACCGAGAACCTGAACACGGTGCGCGGCAACAGCTGCGGTATGGCCGACGAGGTCCTGGTGGAGTCCGACCCGAATGCGGGCATGCTCACACCGGCAGACGGTGAGTCGGCGTCGGCGGCGCTGAACGGTACGGGGTCGGTCGGGTTCACCCCGAACGGTGTCGCCGAGGACTTGTCCCCCGAACCCGGCAGCCAGCGCCCCGGACAGATGAACGTGTCGGCAAGCCAGGCGAAGCCGTTCGCCATCACCGGCGGACTCGGCGCGGGGACCACCGGCGGTACCGGCCCACGGACGGTGAACGGCTCGACCGTTGCCCTGCCGTACGGACTGGATCCGGCCACCACGCCGGTCCTGGGCAGCTACGGCTTCCCGGGAGAGGCGCGATTGACGACCGGGTGGTACGACCTGCCCGCGCGCGACGCCTCCCCGCTGCTCGTGTTCAGCACGGCCGGTGCGGTGTCCACGATCGACACGTTCGGGGTCCGCAACTTCGGGCAGAAGCTCGTCGTCCAGTTCGGCCGCCCGGGACCGGACGGTTCGTTCACCCAGATCGGGCCGGACGTGCTGCCCATCGACCCCGGACCGGTCATCACCAACCGCCCGTGGCGCAACCTGCGGGTACCGATGAGCGCAGCTCCGCCCGCGGCGACCGTCATGCGGATGTCGTTGCTGGACAACAACCTCGGCCAGGACCAGTTCATCGGGATCACGCCACCGCGGGCCCCGCAACTGCGGTCACTACAGCAGGTCGTGGGGTCGACGTCGCCGACGGTGATCGACTTCCCCGTCGCCGCGCACTTCCCGTGTCAGCAGCCGCTGATGGTCAGCAACGGGGTCGCACAGGTCCCGCAGTGGCGCATCCTGCCCGACTACCCGATCGCCAACTCACAGTCGAAGACCTGGCAGGCGGCGGCCGACGGTGGCCTACTGTCGGTCTCCGAGTCGACGACGTCGGCGCAGGCGGTGCCGACGTATCTCAAGGACGACTGGGCGCGCGAATGGGGTGCGCTGGAACGACTCACACCGCTCGTCGAGGACGCCTCGATGGTGCGGGTCAACACGTCACAGACGACGCAATGGGGCTGGACACGTGCCGGTTCGATCAGGGTGGAGCCGCAATCCGATGACGAGTGACACACCGACGCCCGACGCGCCGTCGCGACCCGGCACGCGAGCCGTAGGCACGAGGACGAATTACCGCACCGTGAAGATCGTCGCTGTGGTGACCGGCCTGCTCGGCTTCCTGATGGCCATCATCACGCCGTTGCTGCCGGTGAATCAGACCACCGCCGAACTGAACTGGCCGCAGGGCCAGGCGGTCGGAAATGTTGCGGCACCCCTGGTCTCGTACGTGCCGATCGACATGGACGTGTCGGTGCCGTGCTCGCTGGCGCGTGATCTTCCCGCCGGCGGTGGGTTGCTGCTGTCGACGATCCCCGAAGGAGGACAGGACGCCGCGGCACGTGCGCTGATGATCCGCGCCACCGACGACGCACTGCTCGTCACGGACCGCGACGTCGTCATCCTCAACACCGAGCGCGCCGTCGCGCAGGCGAACCCCGACTGCGGCATCGTCTTCCATGCGGACGGCACCGGCGTCTCCGCCCGCTTCGACAACCTGGCTGCGACGGATCAGGGGTTGCACTCGTTCTCGGTGCCCGACCAGGAGATGCGACCGCAGATCGTCGGCGTGTACACCGACCTGCCCGCCTCGACCTCGCGAGACGGACTGTCGTTCCACGCCACGATCGACACCCGCTATGTGAGCACCCCGACGGCACTGAAACTCGCCGTGATCGTCCTCGGCATCATCCTGACGGTCCTGTCGCTGATCGCGTTGGGCATCCTCGATCATCGGGATGGCCGGGGTCACAAGCGTTTCCTGCCGTCGGGCTGGTGGACGATCCGCGGACCCGACGTCGCGGTGTTCGCGATTCTCGCGTTCTGGTGGATCGGCGGTGCCAACACCTCCGACGACGGCTACAACTTCACCGTCGGCCGCATCGCGGGCGAAGCAGGCTACGCGGACAACTACTTCCGCTACTTCGGAGTGCCGCAGGACCCGTTCGGCTGGCATTTCCAGGTGATCTCGGCGATGACCCACGTGAGTCTCGCCGCGCCGTGGATGCGGTTACCGGCCTTCCTCCTCGGTCTGCTCGGCTGGTGGCTGATCAGTCGCGAGGTGATCCCCCGCCTCGGACGCGCGGTACGCAACAGCACACCGGCCGTGTGGTCGGCGGCCTTCGTGTTCCTCGCGATCTGGTTGCCCTACAACAACGGTCTGCGTCCCGAACCCGCCGAGGCGGTCGGCGCCCTGCTGACCTGGTGCTGCGTGGAACGGGCCATCGCCACCCGGCGGATGCTGCCGTATGCGGTCGCCGTCGTCGCGGCGGCGTTCACGCTCGCGCTGGCACCCGGCGGCCTGATGGCGGTCGCCGCGCTGCTCGCGGGCGTCCGCCCGATCGTGAAGACGCTGGTGAGCCGACGTAGGCGCGACGGCCTGCTGCCCATGCTCGCGCCGGTCCTGGCCGCCGGAACGGCTGTGCTGTATCAGATCTTCTACGATCAGCCGCTGATGCCGCTCATCGTCGGCAACAAGGTCGCCTCCGACGTCGGTCCGACGCTGGAGTGGTGGCAGGAGCCCGTCCGCTACTACTACCTCATCCTGCCGACCGCCGACGGCACGCTCGCCCGCCGCTTCGGTGTGCTGATCATGATCCTGTGTCTGGTGGTCGTGCTGCTGCGACTGCTCCGTCGTGCACGCCCGAACGGTGTTGCGCGCGCACCGATCTGGCGACTGATTGCGGTCACCCTGGGCACGATGTTCTTCATCGCGTTCACCCCCACCAAGTGGACACACCACTTCGGCGTCTATGCAGGTATCGCCGCCGGCCTCGCCGCCGCGGCCGGAGCGATGATGGCACCGGCCATTCTGCGTTCGCGCCGTAACCGGACCTTCTTCGCGGCCGCGGTGTCGGGCGTGACCGCCATCGCATTCACCGGCACCAACGGCTGGTGGTTCGTCGGGAGCTTCGGCATCCCGTGGTGGGACCGCCCGCCGTCGATCGCGGGCATCAAACTCGGCTGGGCAATCCTGGCGCTCGCGGTGATCACCGCGCTCGTCGGTCTCTGGTTCCACTTCCGCGACGACTACGTCGACGACCGGACGCGCGCACGGGGTGGCACGGGCTGGACCTCGAAGCTCAAGTTCTCCCCGCTGCCGGTGATCTCGGGCCTGGTGGTCATCTTCATGGTGCTGTCATTCGCGAAGGGCGCGTACGAACAGCGCGACAGCTGGTCGTGGCTGAAGTCGAACGCCCGCGCATTGGCGGGCAACGAGTGCGGCCTGGCCAACGACGTCCTCGTCGAGGCCGACCCCAACACCGGTGTGCTGCGGCCCGCCGCGGTGAACGGGCAGCCCGCCCCGAGCATCTCGGCGGCGTTGAGCGGGCCGAATGCAACCGGCTTCACACCGAACGGCGTACCGGGCCGGCTGTCGGTCGACTCGACCGAGGAACAGGACACCGCGACGTCGACGGCACAGAACACCGCGCAGTCCGGTGCAGGTGCCGACGAATCCACCGAGACCAGCGAATCATCGCAGGGTGGGACCGAGGGCGGGCAGGGCGCGCGCGGGGTCAACGGCTCCACCGTCGGTCTGCCCTTCGGGCTGAACCCGGCGACCACACCGGTCCTCGGCAGCTACGGCTCGCCGACCGGGACCGGTTCGCTGACCACCGATTGGTACTCGCTGCCCGCACGCAACGCGGCAGCACCGCTGCTGACGATCGCGGTCGCCGGTTCGGTTGAGGCCATCGACGGTCTGGGCGTGCAGCACAGCGGTCAGCAGGTGCGGGTGCAGTTCGGCCGGACCGAGGCCGACGGGCGGGTCACGCCGGTCGGGATGATGTCGCCCATCGACATCGGTGAGGTGCCGACCTGGCGCAATCTGCGGTATCCGCTCGCCGACGCCCCGCCACGCGCGGACGTCGTCCGTGTCGAGGTCCGCGACACCGCCGGTGCGCCGTCGGAGTGGGTGGCCATCACCCCGCCGCGGGTCACCGAGATGCAGACGCTCAACGACGTCGTCGGCACCACCGACCCGGTGTTCATCGACTGGCTGCCCGGGATGGTGTTCCCGTGCCAGCAGCCGATGATGGTGCGTGACGGCGTCCTCGAGGTGCCGAAGTGGCGGATCATGCCGGACGCGGAGGCGACCCGGAAGAACAGCCAGACGTGGATGGCCGGCAAGGCCGGCGGCCCGCTCGGCATCACCGAGGCCATGCTGACACCGACCCTCGTCCCCACGTACCTGCGCAACAACTGGGGCCGCGACTGGGGCGGGCTGCAGCGGTTCATCGAGATCGATCCCGCGCCGCCCGCCCAGCTGGAGACGGGCACCGCACGGCGTTCCGGGCTCTACAACCCGGCGCCGATGCGATCCAGCGGGTACTGACGCCGGTCGTCGGTCACGGTTTCGTTGTCGTGGCATTGCAGTTTGTGCCGGATTCCGACACGAACCGCCGGTTGGCGCCCATGATGGGGCATGACCGTCGTCGACCGATACCAGCATGCCCACGTCTCCGACGTCCGGCCCGCACGACGGCGTCGGAACGTCCGCCGCACCGGCGACCTCGTCACCGGGCTCGGCCCGACGATCGCCGGTGCCAACGTCATCATGCAACTGGCGCATCCGAAGGTCGGGCACGGTGTCGTCGAGAGCCGGGTCGACTCGGGCAGTGCCGTGAAACATCCGATCAAACGCAGCCGGACCACCGGCACCTTCCTCGCGGTCGCGCTGCTCGGCGACGACGAGGACCGGGCCTTCGTCCACGACGAACTGCGGCGCATCCATGACCTCGTGTACTCGACCGAACAGAGTCCGGTCCGATACAGCGCCAACGACTCCCGTCTCCAGCTGTGGGTTGCGGTGTGTCTGACCAAGTACTTCATCGACCAGTTCGAGCTCCTGTACGGGCCGTTGAGCGATGAGGAGCGGGAGCGGGTCGTCGCCGACTCGCGATGGCTGGGCACGACACTGAACGTCACCGGCGATCAGTGGCCGTCCAGTTACGCAGAGCTGCAGGAGTATTGGGCCGCACAGCTGGAGTCGATGTCGATCGACCCGCCGGTTCGCGAACTCCTGCAGCGGCTGTCCGATCTCTCGTTCCTCTCCTATCGTCTCGGTCCTGCCGGAATGTTGGCGCACAAAGTGTTCGGCCGGCAGATGAACTTTCTGATCAATGCCGGACTGCCCGACGAGTTCCGACACATGATGCGCTGGCGATGGAGCGACCGGGACGAGCATGCGTACGAACGCACACTCGACGTCGCACGTGTCGTCGACCCGGCGGTAGGACGGCTCGTGCGCACCCTACTGCAGACCTACATCTACGACATGCGGCTTCGGCGTCGGTTGGGGCTGAAGGTGTTCTGAGTCGTCGTGTTCTGAGTCGTCGCGGATCGTCGGGAGTGTCGTGATTCGACCCGGTGTCACATGAGAGTCACCAGAGAGCGAAGCAAAGTGGATAATCCACTCGACGAGCCGCTGACGTGACCCTCATGTCGCCCGCCCCGATCATCTCGACTGCGCGATGCACCACCGCGTTAGGCAACCGTGTCCTTGCTTGCATGAAAGTCGCTGTGGCAGTTGAGTTGACCCATGTCCGTCGACCACGAGCATCAGCACGCCGACGAGCCGCACACCGGGACCCTCGCCAACCGGCTGAACTGGTTGCGGGCCGGTGTGCTCGGGGCGAACGACGGCATAGTCTCCACGGCGGGCATCGTCGTCGGCGTCGCGGCGGCAACCGCCGAACGTGCGCCGGTGTTCACGGCCGGTGTGGCCGGGCTGGCGGCGGGTGCGGTGTCCATGGCGCTGGGCGAATACGTCTCGGTGAGCACCCAGCGCGACACCGAACAGTCGCTGCTGGCCAAGGAGCAGCGCGAACTCGCCGAGCAGCCCGAGGTGGAGTTCGACGAGCTCGTCGGCCTGTACGAGGCGAAGGGGCTGTCGCACGACACCGCGTGCCGGGTGGCCCGCGAGCTGACCGAGCACGACGCGTTCGAGGCCCACGCGCAGGCCGAGTTGGGGATCGACCCGCACGAGCTCACCAGTCCGTGGCAGGCCGCGTTCTCCTCAGCGGTGTCGTTCACCGTCGGCGCGCTGATCCCACTCGTCGCCATCCTCATCCCACCCGCCTCCTGGCGGATCCCCGTGGCCTTCGTCGCGGTGCTCGCCGCACTGGCGTTGACCGGTGCGACCGGTGCGACACTGGGCGGGTCCCCACCCTGGCGGCCGATGGTCCGCGTGGTGATCGGAGGGGCCATCGCCATGGTGGTGACGTTTGCGATCGGGCGGCTAGTCGGACACACCGTGGTGTGAAACCCGGCCGAACCGCGTCGTTACGCTTCCGTGATGGGCGATCTCGGTTGGATTGCCGTCGCCGATCGGATATGGCCGAGGGCGCGTTGCCGGTCCTAGCGTCGATGACATGACTTCCTTCACCGCTCCCGGACTGTCCACCGACTCTGCCACTGTGGTGTCCGAGTGCCTGCAGGAACGTCTCAGCGCGCTCAACGACCTCCACCTCACGCTCAAGCACATCCACTGGAATGTGGTGGGCGCCAACTTCATCGGTGTCCACGAGATGATCGATCCCCAAGTCGACCTGGTACGCGGCTATGCTGACACCCTTGCCGAGCGCATCGCGACCCTCGGGTCGTCGCCGAGTGGCACCGCGAAGGCCATCGAGAAGGATCGCTCGTGGGCGGACTACTCGATCGGTCGCGACACCGCTCAGGCCCATCTCGGAGCGCTCGACCTGGTCTACGACGGCTTCGTCACGTCGCATCGGTCCGCGATCGAGAAGGTCGGCGAGCACGACCCGATCACCGAGGACATTCTGATCGGGCAGACGGCCCAGCTGGAGAAATTCCAGTGGTTCGTGCGGGCCCATCTCGAGAGTTACACCGGTGAACTCGCCAACGCCGGCCAGTCCAGTGAGGCAGGGGCCGCCGCGGCCGCCCGTGCGGCCGGATAGAACCCGACGATGAACGTCCCTGCCGCCGGCGGTGCCCGGGCCCAGCGCCCGCGGCGCCGCCGGAACCCCCGTTCCTCACCCGGGGACCCGGCAGCTCCTTTGTTATCCTGGCGAGAGGCACCATGCATGCTCTGACCAGGATGTGAAGAAATCGCATCCTCCCACATCACGCAGAGTTCTCTGCAGCTCTGCCGGGAGGCGCACGAATGACAGCGATTCACCATGACGTCTGAGGCCGGGCCCGCTTCGGTTGCGGACAGCGGTTTCACGCTGTTCGAGGATCTGGAGCTCCACATGCAGTTCGCCCCGGTGTGCCGTCTCACCGACGGTGCCGTCGCGGCCGCCGAATTGCAGCTCCGCGGACCCACGGGCACCCGTCTCGGCACGGCCGCGGCCCTGCGTCGCGCCGCGCGGCTGATGGAGGAACATCTCGTCGTCGACCGGCGCAAGCACGGGTTCGCACGTTCCGCACGGGCGGAGTCCGTCGCCAAGATCCTGCCACTGCTCGTCGGCTACGACCTCGACCTTCTGGACGACATCGACGACGCCGCAGTCGACACCCTCGAGCGGCACGTGATGGTCGTGTTGCCGACCGCCGTCGAGCGCAGCCCGCAGCACACCCTGGCGCGTGTGGCCAAGGCACGTACCGCCGGGAAGATCATCTGCGTCGACGGCCTGCAGAACAACGGACACGCGGCGACGCTGCTGTCACTGATCGAGCCGGACATCATCGTCACCCACGCGGATCTGTTGCGGCAGAACGTCAGCGAGGAATCCGCACACCTCGCCCACACGATTGCCGCGCACACCGAACGCAGCCGCGCGGTGGTGATCGCCGAGGGCGTCGACGACGAGGCGCGACGCGTGACCGCGATGACCATGGGAGCGTCCTTCGGCATCGGCGCTCTGTATCCGTCGGTCGAGAGCCCCGACGCGCTCGCCGTCCAGACCATCGTGCCGTTGCCGCAGATGCCGGTCTGGTCGACTCCCGGCCCCGATCGCGAGACCCCGTACGCCATCGCGTCGAGTTCCATCACCCCCCGACTGGGCGACAAACGGCTGCTGATCGAGATGAGCAAGGCCCTCGAACACCAGGCGTCCATCGGGGGCGCCGCTATCGTGCTGGGGACGTTCCAGCACGCCGATCACTTCACTTCGCGTACCGCCGAACGGTGGCGCGTCATGTCCGAGAACACCGGCCTCGCCGGCGTCTACGGGGTCGGCCTCGCCGACATCCGGGACGGCAACGTGCACCGCGCGCCACTGTCGCCCGACGACGACCTCGTGGACGAATGGAACGTCGCCGTCCTCGGGCCGCACTTCGCCGCGTTGTTGTCGGCACGCGATCAGCACAGCGGCGCAAGCGATCTCGACCGCACCTTCGATTTCGTGCAGAGCTACGACCGGATCACGGTCACGCAGGCCGTGCACTCGATCCTGAAGCGGTTCGCCTGAGGCGATCGCGTTCCCGGAACCGCACTTTCGACAGCGCACCCCGACCGCGCGCTTCCGGAAAACCGCCGTGCTAGATCGGCATCAGGAAGTGCTTGCGCGGGGTGCGGAGCATCTGCTTGTCCCGCAACTGCGCCAATGCCTTTCGGAGCTGCAGCCGGGTCTCCGACGGCTCGATCACGGCATCGATGTACCCGCGCTCGGCGGCAAGGTAGGGCGTCGCCATCATCGTGTTGTAGAAGCCGATGAAGTCGCGGCGGACCTTGTCGGCCTCGGCGGCGGACATGCCCTCGGTCTGACGGCGGGTGAGCACTGCCGCAGCCGATTCGGCGCCCATGACCGCGATCTTCGCTGTGGGCCAGGCGAAGTTGATGTCGGCGCCGAGCTGTTTGCAGCCCATCACCGCGTACGCGCCGCCATAGGCCTTGCGCAGCACCACCGTCACCTTCGGGACGTCGGCCTCGACGTACGCGAACAGGAAACGGCCGGAGCGGCGGATCGTGCCCTTCTGTTCCTCGACCAGCCCCGGCAGGATGCCCGGCGTGTCCACCAGGAACACCAGCGGGATGCCGAAGGCGTTGCAGGTCCGGACGAATCGTGTCGCCTTCTCCGACGAGTCGGTGTCCAGCACTCCCGACATCACGCTCGGCTGATTCGCGACGACGCCGACGGCGCGACCGTCGACTCGTGCGTAACCGGTCAGGATGTTCGGCGCGAAAAGCTCCGCGACCTCATGAAAGGCGCCGTCGTCGAACAGCTTGATGATGATGTCGTGCATGTCGTAGCCGGCATTGTCGTTGTCCGGCATGAACTCGTTGAGCGAGAGGTCCGTCTCGGTGATGTCCGGTTCGAGACCGGGATTGACGATCGGCGGCTCCTCGTACGCGCTCGACGGCATGTACTGCAGGTACTCCCGCACCCAGTCGAACGCCGATCTCTCGTCGGGCGCGACGTGATGGATGTTGCCCCACCGTGCCTGGTTGTGCGCGCTGCCGAGATCCTCGGCGGAGATGTCCTCACCGTTGACCTGCTTGAGCACATCCGGACCGGTGACGAACATGTAGCTCTTGTCCTCGACGGCGACGAGGATGTCGGTGTTAGCCGGGGTGTAGACCGCACCGCCGGCGCACTTGCCGAGGATCACCGAGACCTGCGGTGCGAGACCGGACAGCAGATCATTACGACGACCCATCTCGGCATACCAGGCCAGTGACGTGACCGCGTCCTGGATGCGTGCACCGGCCGAGTCATTGATGCCGACCATCGGGCAGCCGATCTTGCCGGCCCACTCCATCAGCGCGGAGACCTTGCGGCCGAACATCTCTCCGACGGTGCCGCCGAAGACGGTCTGGTCGTGTGAGAACGCCGCGACCGGACGGCCGTGGACAAGTCCGTGACCGGTGACCACGCCGTCGCCGTACCCGGAGTGGGCGGCACCCGGCATCTTCGCGAGCGCACCGATCTCGACGAACGTACCCGGATCGAACAGCATCGCCAGTCGCTCCCGCGGAGAGCAGATGCCCTTCGCCTCACGCTTGGCGATCGCCTTCTCGCCGCCGGGTTCCTGTGCGGACGCCAGCTTCTCGCGCAGATCCGCCAGTTTGGCCGCGGTCGTGGACGCCGGCTGTGCGGTCGTGCCCAGGTCGTCGGTCGTATCAGTCACGTTCACTCGCTTTCGGTGCTACTGCCGGCCGCGCGACCCGACCTCGCCGAGACGGCGGGTGAGGTCGGCGCCGATCTTGCCGATGTACGGCTCGTCGACAATGGAGAGGTGATCGCCACCGATGTGGATGATCTCGAGGTCGTCGACCACCTCACCCCAACGACCGTCCTCGTCGATGGTGGCCCACTGCGGTTCCAGTTCGATGGCGCCGTCGTGCATCTTGTCCGCGCGGTACAGGATGACCTTGCCGTCATAGGCCGTCGGCTCGATGTTCGTCAGGGCACGATTGTCGAGGAAAGAGGTCCGCTGATGCTCGATGATGCCGCCGGGGATCTTGGTGCCCGACATGGACATCATCTCCATGATGATCTGGAACTGCCCCTCGTCGTCGGCCTCCACGAGACGGTCCATCGGGATCGGCACGTCCTCGTCGAGGTCGTAGGTCTTCACCGCGAAGTCGCGCCACCGTTCGAGCCGGGCCCGTTTGGTGTCCGGGGTCTCGACGACCGGTTCGGACGGACGGACGACGTCGATCAGTCCGACGAAGTCGACGACCTCACCCTGCTCGCGCAGTATCTGTGCACAGCCGTACGCGAGCGCGCCACCGAGCGACCAGCCGATGAGCGCGTACGGGCCGTGCGGCTGTATCTCCCGCAGACGCGGCATGTACTGCAGCACACGCTCTTCGATGGATCCCTCGACGCGGTCGAAGCCGATCACCGGTTGATCCTCAGGCAGGCGCTTGAGCAGAGCCTCGTAGGCCGAGGTGTTGCCACCGGCAGGATGGAACAGCAACGCCGGGACGGGATCCCCCGCCGTCGGATCGTAGGCCTTCTTGCCGTCGACCAACCGCAGGTAGCGCAGGAAACCGTCGGTGTCGGCGCCGGCGTCGAGGAACTCCCGGACGTAGTTCGACATCTCCTCGATGGTCTCCGAGTCGAGGATGTCCTCCACGTCGATGTCACCGCCGGTCCGCTCGTTGAGGCGATCGGTGAGTTGCTGCGCGACAGCCTCTCCGAGGACCGGCAGCTTGGTGAAGATTCCTCCGGCCGACTTCTTGGTGACGACCGCGTACACACCGAAGGTCAGTCGCTCGGCCGCGTCCCGCGGCGGGACGTCCGAGCCCGCGGCGTCGGCAACGGCCTGCTGGGAACTGAGGTCGGCGGCCGGGGTCTCGATACGCCCAGCGGGCGAGGCGGGCTCCTCGGCACCCGATCCCTGAGGAGCGAGCTCGTCCGTACCCGACCCCCGGGGAGCGAACTCGCGAACGTCACGAAGGGCGCTCTCGGCCGGATCGAGGGTGCTCTCGGCGGGCGCGGGAGTTGCCTTGTCCACATCCGCATCCGCATCCGCATCCGCATCGATCATCGCGTTGAGGGCGGCGGTGTCGAGATCGCCTTGTCCCTGCGCACCTTCGGCGAGCGCGGCGACCTCGTCGCGGTGCTCGACGGCATAGGTGACGAACTTGACGACGTCGGCGAGGTTGGCCTGGCGCATCGCCTGCAGCTGGAGTTGCGGGATGTCGAACTCGAACTCGACGCGGTTCTTGATCCGTACGGCCATCAGCGAATCGAGGCCGAGCTCGATGAGCGGGATCTCCCGGGGGAGGTCCTCCGGGTCGTAGCCCATCGACTCACCGACGATGGTGGCGAGCCGATGTTCCACCGTCTCACCGGAGTCCGGACTCCACTTGTTGTCGATGTCGTCGACGATCTCGTCCTCGGTGACGACCTTGTCGTCGGCGAAGACGGCGGCGGGCGATTCCGTTGCCGCGGTAGACGGTTGCGTCGCGGCGGCGACCTCACCACCCGTGACGACGGCCTCGAACAGCAGCCGGAAGTTCTTGTCCTCCTTGGCATGCACGGTCACCGATGCACCACCCGGGTGCGGGCTGAGCGTCGTCGTCAGCGATCCACTCGTCGGGACGTCACCATGTCCGACAGCGGCGCCGACCTTCGTGTCGGGCAGCACCTGGGCGGCGGCCGCCCGCACCAACTCGCGCGGATCGGTGACGGCGGCGGCGTTGACCTCCCACGCGTGCCGGCCGTCCGGCAGCGCGACATGCGACCCGGGGACCGAGCCCGACGATCCGCCCGAGGAGACCTGCGCCTTGAGCCAGAACTCCTTGCGCTCGAATCGCGTTCGTGGGATCTCGGCGAAGCCGCCGGTACCGGTGCCGAACAGCGAACCCACGTTCACCGGATGCCCGTGGACATACAGCTTCATCAACGCATTGACGAGACCGAAGCTCTCGTCCTCCTTGCGGCGCAGGGTCTCGATGAGCTCTGCGTCGTGCAGGCCCGCCGAGAACGTCACCGCCGCAACGGAGATGAGCACCGCCGGGTTCGGCGACAGCTCGAGGAAGGTGCGGTGGCCGTTCTCGACCGACTTCGCGATCGCCTGGCTGAACCAGACGCTGTGGCGCAGTCCCTTGGTGAAGTAGTCGATGGTGTGAACCGGCTCGTGTCCGGGCCGATAGAAGGTCTCCCGGTCGACCGAGCTGTAGAAGCCGACCGTCGGGCGCTGCGGTTCGATCCCGGTGAGCTCGTAGGCGAGTTCGCCGAGCAGCGGATCCATCTGCGAGGTGTGGCTGGCACCCTTGGTCTGCAGTTTGCGACCGAGCTTGCCCTCCTCCTCGGCACGCGCAACGATCGCGTCGACCTGTGACTCGGGTCCGCCGATGACGGTGTGCGTCGGAGCCGCGTAGACACAGATCTCGAGATCCGGATAATCGACGAGCACGTCGTTGATGTCCTCGGCGCTGTACTCGACGAGCGCCATGAGGCGGATGTCGTCGCCGGCCAGCATCGACTCGCCCTCACCCATGAGACGCGACCGCTGGCAGATCACCCGCGTGGCGTCCTCGAGCGACAACCCGCCGCTGATGTACGACGCCGACGCCTCACCCATCGAATGGGGCACCAACACACCGGGTTTCGCGCCGAAGTGCCGCAGGGTGTCGGCCAGCGCGACCTGGATCGTGTAGATACCGACCTGACTCGTCTCGATCCCGTAGGTCTGCTCGTCGTCGGTGAACATCTCGGCGATCGAGTAACCCAGCTCGTTCTGCACGTACTCGTCGACGCGATCGACATGCCTCGCGAAAACCGGGTTCTCTTGGTAGAGCTGCTTGGCCATCTTGCGATGCTGCGACCCGAATCCGGACAGCAACCAGACCGCCGACGCCGCGTCGGGCGCATCGGCGACGTAGACCAGCGGGTTGTTCTTTCCCTCGGCGACCGCGCGGACACCGGTCACCGCGTCCTCGTGCGTGCGGGCCATCACCACGGCACGCGAGCGACCGTGATTGCGGTGGGCCAACGCGCGACCGATGTCGGCGAGCGGAGCAGCCTGTCCCGCTTCGGATTCCAGCCATTCGAGCAGATCGGCGGCCGACTTGCGACGACGCGAGGGCAGGAAGCCGGAGATCACCAGCGGGACGACCGAACCGTCCACCGCGCACGGGGCGAACCTGTCCGCGGGATCGGTCTCCGTGGTCGCCTCATCGGTGGCGGCGGCACGCTCCTGCGCGGCGAGCACAGCGCGTTCGGCCTCGGTCAGGAAGTCGTCGTCATCGTCGTCGGGGGTCTCCGCCGCGACGGCGGGGAGGTCGCCCTTCGTGACGCTCGCGAGCTCGCTCCTCAGGGAGCTGTCCTGCGATTCGGGGGCACCGAGATCCGACGGCAACACCTCGCGCACGACGACGTGTGCGTTGGTCCCGCTGAAGCCGAAGCCGGACACACCGGCGATGGCGTGGCCGCTGTAGCGCGGCCAGGCGGCCGCCTCCGGGATCACCTTCAGGCCGGAGGAGTCGAACTGGATGTACGGATTGGGTCCGCTGTAGTTCAGCGATGCGGGCAGCCGATCGTTCTGCAGCGACAGTACGACCTTGGCGAGCGCACCGGCGCCGGCCGCCGACTCCATGTGGCCGAAATTGGTCTTCACCGAACCGAGCAACGCGGGCTTGCCGACGGTCCGTCCCCGACCGACGACGCGGCCGAGTGCGTCGGCCTCGATCGGGTCGCCGAGAACCGTGCCGGTGCCGTGTGCCTCCACGTAGTCGACGGTGCGCGGGTCGATCGCCGCGTCGACGTAGGCGCTGCGCAGCACATCGACCTGGGCCTCCGGATTCGGTGCGGGCAGGCCGTTGGACCGTCCGTCGGAGTTGACCGCGCTGCCGGCGACGACGGCGAGCACCTGATCACCGTCGCGGCGCGCGTCGGTCATGCGCTTGAGGACGAACAGTCCGCCGCCCTCGGCACGGATCATGCCGTCGGCATCGGACGAGAACGCCTTGATGTGGCCGTCCTTCGCCTGGGCCCCGATCTTGTCGAAGCCCAGTGTGGCGGCCGGGGTGAGGATCATGTTGACGCCACCGGCCAGCGCGACGTCGGATTCACCCGATCGCAGACTGCGCACCGCCTGGTGCACGGCGACCAAAGACGACGAACATGCCGTGTCGACGGCGACCGCGGGACCGTGGAAGTCGAAGAAGTAGGAGACGCGTCCGGCGAGCACCGAGGTCGAGGTGCCGGTCAGCGCGTAGGCCGCGGTCTCCTCGGCGCCGTCGGCCAGCCCGAGGGTGGCCAGCATCTGGTAGTCGTTGGTCGAGGTGCCGATGAAGACGCCGACCTGCTCGCCCTTGAGGTCGCTCGGCGGGATGTGCGCGTGCTCGAGCGCCTCCCATGTGAGTTCGAGCGCGAGTCGCTGCTGCGGGTCGACCATCTCGACCTCGCGCGGACTCATCTGGAAGAAGTCCGCGTCGAACGTCGTCACGTCGTCGAGGTAGCCGCCCTTGATGTTGGACGATTCGAGGATGTCGGCGATCCGCGGATCGGAGGTGAACTCCGACCAGCGTCCTTCCGGGAGATCGGAGATGCCGTCGCGGCCGGAGATCAGGGCCTCCCACGTGGTCTCCGGGGTGTGGCCGGCCTTGGGGAATCGCGTCGACAGGCCGACGATGGCGATGTCGTCGTCGGAACTTCGCTCGCGCTGCCAGAACGTCTCCGCGGTGTCGTCGAGGCCCTCGTCCGGATCCCCCTCGATGATGCGCTTGGCCAGCATCGCGATGGTCGGATGGTTGTAGGCGACGGTGGCGGTCAGGATGACCCCGGTCTTGTCCTCGATGTCGGCGGCCAGCGCCACCGCGTCCCGCGACGAGAGCCCGAACTCCTCCATCGGCCGGTCGTCGGAGATCTGGTCGGTCGGGATTCCCGTCGCGGTGGAGACCCAGGAGCGCAACCAGTCGCGGAGTTCACCGACGGTCAGGTCACCAACGGTTTCCCCGGCGGTCCCCTCGGTCGAGGGTTCTGCGGGCGCGGTGGGTGTGGACTCGTCGGTATTCAGTTCAGACATCGCTTCCAGACTACTGATCGGTGACTATTCGGCGTCCGGGAACGCGGTCTGCTTGTAGCCGCCGCGCAGGCTGCCGTCGACATAGGCGGTGCGGGTGGCGCGCCGGGCGATCTTGCCACTCGAGGTACGGGGGATCGATCCGGCCGGGACGAGCAGGATGTCGCGGGCCATCACGCCGTGACGTGCGGCGATGGCCGCTCGGACGGTGTCGGCGATCTCCTGCGGGTCCGTCTTCTTGCCCGGGCCGCGCTCGGCGACGATGACCAGCTGCTCGGAGGCGTCGTCGGCGTCGAACTTCAGTCCGCTGGTCGACTGCTCGAACACGACCGGCGGCAACTGATTCGACGGCACCGAGAACGCCGCGACGAAGCCGGGGCGCAGGCTCGAACTGGCTTCCTGCGCACTGTATTCGAGGTCCTGCGGGTAGTGGTTGCGGCCGTCCACGATCACCAGGTCCTTGACGCGGCCGGTGATGTAGAGCTCGCCGTCGAGCCAGACGCCGTAGTCGCCGGTGCGCATCCACGTGGCGTCGGCGGGTGTGCCCTCGGCGTGGCTGCCCTCGGACAGCGGGTGACTCAGCGCGTTCGCGAAGGTCTCCTCGGTCTCGCCGGGCTTGTTCCAGTAGCCGGCTCCGATGTTGAGCCCATGCAGCCAGATCTCGCCGACGTGCCCGTCGGCCTGCTCGGTGGCGGTCTCCGGGTCGACGATCGTCGCCCACTGGCTGAGCGCGACCTGGCCGCAGGACACCTGCGCCACGGCGTTCGGTGCGTGCTGGTCGACGATCTTGAACTGACCCGCGTTGAGTTCGTCGCGGTCGACGTAGATGATCTTGGCCTCGTTCTCGCGCTGCGTGGCAGAGACGAAGAGGGTGGCCTCGGCCATGCCGTAGCAGGGCTTGATGGCGGTCTTCGGCAATCCGTACGGCGCGAAGGCGTCGTTGAACTTCTTCATCGAGCTGACGGTGACGGGCTCGGACCCGTTGATCAGACCGATGACGTTCGACAGGTCGAGGTTCTCGCCCTCCTTCGGCAGGCCCCGCACCGCGGCGTGCTCGAACGCGAAGTTCGGGGCGGCGGCGTAGGTCTCCGCGCCGTCGCTCGCAGCGGCGAGTTCCTTGATCCAGCGTCCCGGTCGTCGGACGAACGCCTGCGGGCTCATGATCGTGATGTAGCGGCCGCCGAGCGCCGGCAGGATGACGGTCAGCAGGCCCATGTCGTGGAACATCGGCAACCAGGTGACACCGCGCGCGTTGCGGTCGATCTCGATGGTGTCGTAGATCTGCAGCACGTTGGCCGCGACGGCCTCGTAGGTGATCTCGACACCGGCGGGCACGCGGGTCGAGCCGGAGGTGTACTGCAGGTACGCGACGGTGTCCTTGTTGTGGTCCTTGCCGGCGACCGGCGCGACCCAGCTCGACCCGACGGAATCGGGGACCGCGTCGACCGCGATGACGCGGGGGCGCTCCTTGGCGGGCAGCGGCTTGAAGAAGTCGCGGACGGCCTCGGCCGACTTGGTGGACGTGAGGATCGCGGTGGGCTTGCAGTCGTCGAGCACTGCGGTGAGGCGATCGGTGTGGCCGGGCTCGTCGGGGGAGAAGAGGGGGACGGCGATGTTGCTGGCGTAGAGGGCGGCGAAGAAGCCGATCACGTATTCGAGCGATTGCGGCGCCAGGATGGCGACGCGGTCCCCGGGCTTCGTCACCTGCTGGAGACGAGCCGCCACCGCACGTAGGCGCTTGCCGAACTGCGCCCAGGTCAGATCCTGGGGTTCGCCGTCGCGCTCGCGGCTGTAGTCGATGAAGCGGTAGGCGAGGGTGTCCGCCTCTTCCCGGACGTTGCGCTCGACATAGTCGACGAGCGTCGCGTCATCGGTGAAGTGCAGCTGTCCGTTCTCATCGAGGAACTGCTCAAATTCTGTGTTCAACATCCATCGCTCCTGTGGCCCCCGCGTGGAAGTCGGCATCCTCCGCCGAGCGGTCGGCACTCCCCCATCGTGCCGCCGACCTGCGCCGTCCACGCCCTCTAGTACTACCGCGGTCACGGTAGTCCAAACTGTTATCTGCTCGAAATACTCACGATCGTGAACTCGATCTTCGTATCCGCACACACCGGGCGAAAGCCCGCTGCGCACGGCACCCGATGTCCGTTCACCTCGTCGTTCGCGTTCAGGCCGTCGGCAATCCTACTCCCCCTTGAGAAGCTGGATGACCGGGGCGAACGCGTCCATCTGCGTCGGGAAGACACCTACGTAGGACATGGTTGTCCGTCGTCGTACCTCGCGCATCTGCTCGGCGATCTCGTCGAAGGTACCGATGGCGATGTACGGCGAGTGCAGCACGTCGTCGACGGTGAACTCCGTGTCGTGCGCGATGTTCGGCGGATAGCCCTGTTCCAGCGCCTTCAGTGCCATCTCGGCGGTGGCCTCGCGATCGTCGGTGATGACGATCACCGCGATGGTCCAGTTGAGCTCGATGTCGTCGAACCGGTCGCCGGCGGCCTCGCGGACGCGGTCCACCCGCTCGGCGGTCTTCTCGATCGTCATGTCCGAGAGTCGCATCTTGCCGTCGCGTGTCGTGCTCGGCGCGACGGAGATGATGTCGGCGTGCTTGGCGGCCAGGGCCAGCATCTTGGGGCCGCCACCGCCGACGGCGATCGGCGGACGTGGTCCCTGCCGCGGGCGTGGGCTGCCC
The DNA here is from genome assembly GCF_030315685.1 of Gordonia sp. ABSL11-1. GTDB lineage: Bacteria > Actinomycetota > Actinomycetes > Mycobacteriales > Mycobacteriaceae > Gordonia. The sequence continues at coordinate 31,642 of NZ_JASXSI010000016.1, forward strand.
TCGAGTCCGTTGATCTCGTAGAACTCGCCGGAGAAGTCGACCGTCTCGCCGCGCATCAGTCCGTCGAGGACGGTGAGCGCCTCGTCGAGGCGACGGATCCGCACACCGGGCGACTCGAACTCGATGCCGGCCTTGTCGAACTCCTCTTTCATCCAGCCTGCACCGATCCCCAGCTCGAGGCGGCCCTTGGACAGCACGTCGATGGTGGTGGCCTCCTTGGCCAGGAGCGCCGGATGCCGCCATCCGTTGGCAAGCACGGACGTGGCGAGACGGATGGTGTCGGTCGCCTGGGTCAGCGCGCCGAGCGCCGCGATGGGACCGACCTGATTGCCCAGGTGGTCGGGGACGGCAAAGGTGTCGTAACCGTACTCCTCGGCGGTCTGGGCGAGCTTCACGAACTTGCGTGCGCCGCCCTCGTCCTTGTTCCCCTCACCGCCGGCACCGAACCGGAACTTGCGCAGGTTCCCGGTGTCGCTCATTCAGTACTCCTCATGCGCGTAAGGCGCGTGTCGTCGTGCGCGTGTCATGGCGCGCATCTGCGCGGTCGCATGTATCGGTGTCCCGATCGCCCAATCACGGTAATGCAGGGTCAGGGCACCACCAAACGAATCGGTGGCATCCGACGCCCCGGATCGACAACACCACATCTGGGACCATCGATCCATTCCGGGTTTCTCTCCGGTCCGCAGCGGGTACGGACACCGGGACCTCGACGACGCCGACACCGCAGGAGACCGTGGCCCGATGACAGGATCCCCCGCACCCGTACCGGATCGGGCCACGCGAATCGTGGTGGTGGGGGCGGGCTTCGCCGGATTCGAGACCGTTCGCAGACTGCTCCGCCACCAGCGCCGGTCGACCGACCGGCCGATCCGGGTGACGCTGATCTCCCCGGACGACTTCATGCTGTACACGCCACTGCTACCCGACGTCGCCGGCGGACTGCTCGACGCACGCTTCGTCGCGATCCCCCTGGCCGAGAGCCTGCCGGGCGCCGAACTGATCGCCGGTCGCGTCGACTCGGTGGACTTCGACGGCCGCACGCTGCAGGTCCGCAACCGAGAGGGTGCCGCTGAAACCGTGGAGTGGGAACGTCTGGTCCTCACGCCCGGCTCGGTGACCCGACTCTTCGACATCCCCGGGCTCGCCGAGCACGCCCGCGGGCTGAAGACGGCCACCGAGGCCCTCTACCTACGCGATCAGATGCTCGAACAGATCGAGCTGGCAGCGCGCGAGACCGATCCCGCCGTCGCGCGGGCGCGACGCACCTTCGTCGTCGTCGGTGCGTCGTACGCGGGTACCGAACTGACCGCGCAGTTGCGGGCGCTCGCCGACGAGGCCGCCCGCCATCGCGGGACCGTTCCCGACGACGTGCGGTTCGTGCTGCTCGACATGGCCGACCGGGTGATGCCGGAGGTCGGCGAGAAGCTGGGCGACCGGGTGCTCGAGGTGCTGCGCGGCCGCGGCATCGACGTCCGGCTGGGCACCACCATCGACCGCCTGACCGCCGAGGCCGCCGAGCTGAGTGACGGCACCACGATCGCCACACGGACCGTCACCTGGGCGGCCGGCGTCACCGCGAGCCCGCTGATCCAGGAGCTCGGACTGCCGACGGAGAAGGGGCGGTTGATCGTCGGGGCCGACCTGTCCGTACCCGGCGATCCCGATGTGTTCGCCGCCGGGGACGCGGCCGCGGTTCCCGATCTCGCGCAACGCAGCGGCAAGGGCGCGGACGACGCGATCACCCCGCCGACCGCACAGCACGCCGTCCGGCAGGGAAAAGTGGTGGCGCGCAACGTTATCGCGAGTATCGGTGTCGGCACGCGGAAGGACTACAAACACAACGACCTCGGCCTCGTCGTCGATCTCGGACCACGCTTCGCAGTCGCGAACCCGGTGGGTGTGCACCTCTCCGGGTACCCGGCGAAGCTGGTCACGCGTGCCTATCACCTGTTGGCGCTGCCGCGCGGCGCCAACCGCATGGCCGTCTCGGCCGCCTATCTCGGTGACGCCGTTTTCCCTCGTCCGCTCGTCTCGTTCGGCCTCGTCAGCGCCGACGAGGCGTCTTTTCCACGTAGCCAGGGGATTCCGGCTCCCGACAGCGATTAGCTGATTCCGCCCACGGGTTGCGGTGGTCGGCGAGTCCACAGGTGACGTCGAACGTATCGGTCGGCGTTACGTTCGACGTCATCTGTCTGTGGCACGCCACCGGTCGTGAGTGCCCGAACGCTCAGTTGTGCTTGGGCCGCGGGGCCTCGGCGATGACATCACTCGCCCATCCGTACATCCACTGCGTGGCCGTCGTGCCGTCGTGCGACCAGTATCGCGGCGTCGCGTACATGGCGTGGACCGGGTTGTTGATCGCGCCGGCCAACTGCCGGACGGCACCCAGCGGATTGGTGACGGTCGGCGAGTCACAGATGAGATCACCTGGCGCACAGATCGATTCGACCCGGCCCTGGAGATCGCCGAATCCACCGGTGCGCGGACCGGTCATGGTGATCCCGGGCACCAGACTGCTCATCCCGGACAACGCGATCTCCGCGCCGACACCCGGTGGCGACGGGGTGATGTCGTTCTGTTTCCCCGGTTCGCGGCGACCGTCGGCGATGAGCCCGACACCGAGGACCAGATCCTGATCGGCCGGATCCAGGACGCCGCGTCCGTTGCCGATGTTGCTCGCGAGGTCACCGGCGATGACGGCTCCCTGCGAGAAGCCCATGATCACGTAGCGCGTCAGCGGACATTTCTTGTTGGTGTCGATGATCTTGCCCGCCGCGCGCTTGTAACCCTGTGTGCGCGAGACGTTGTAGTCGACCTGCCGGTCGGCGAGGTTCGTCGGGTTCCGGAACTGCGCGATGTAGGGCACGGTGTACACACTCGTCCGAGAGGTCGGGAACTCCTCGTCGATGGCACTGGACACCCGCAGCATCAGTGACCGCGGATTGGCCGACGGGTTGTACGGGTCGTCGTCGGCCGACGACTCCCACGTGCCGGGGATGACCACGGTGAGCACGTCCGGACAGTCGGCCGACTGCGCGTCGGGCCGCTCTCGTGGTTCCGAGGTCGACGGTCCGGGACCGCCCGGAATCCGTGGCGGACCCGGCTGGATCAGCACGATCACCAGGATCACGATCAGGATGATCGCGATGACGGCCAGCAGGCCGAAGAACAGCAGGAGTTTCGGCAGCCTGCGCTTGCGGCGTGGCGTCGCCCTACGTGCACCCACCGTCAGCAGTAATGCTCGTCAGCGGCCTTGATCACCTTGTCGGCCTTCGAGTTCGCCTCGGCGACCGTCTTGGTGCCCGGACCCACCGAGGCCGTCACGAAGGCCTTGACGGTGACCGGGTCGGTGCCCTTGCGTCGCTCGCTGCAGACGTACTCGGCCATGGTCAGGGCGACCGAGTTGTCGGCGTCACCCATGAAGGTGACCTTCTGCGCCTTCAGTGCGGCCAGGTAGGCCTGCCCCTTCTGCCCGACCTGCTGCCCGTTGGGACCCGGGAAGTTCTGCGGGACGTTCGTGCTGGGGTTCGGCGCGGTCGCCGGCAGCTGCGATCCGGCCGCGGCGGACTGCTGGTCGCCGGGCCGGGCCGAGGGAGGGGCCCCGGTGGTGCTGGTGGTGTCACTCGCCGTAGAAGGCTGGGTCGAGTACATGGATGTGGTGGTGACGGGGTTGCTGGTGATCGGTGCCGTGGCCGTCGAGTCGTCGGCGCAGGCCGACACCGAACCCAGCGCCAGCGCGGCCCCCACCGCCACCATCGCGAGTTGCAGAAACTTACTGGTCATCGTCACTTCCTCGTCGCGCCGGGACGAGGAAGTGACGATGATCTCGTAACTCCTCGTCGGCCCGGCTCTCACACCTGCTGCGTGCGCCGCCATCTGGCGACCCGCCTTGCGTCAGGCTACCCGCTCGCGGAGACGTTTCCGGCCCAGCGACCCGCTCGACCTGCGCAAACACCAGGATTCCTCAGCGAAGTCTCAGCACTGGTGTCCCTCGTGCTCAGACTGCGGGCCGCGTCGGCGCGACGCGCCGCGCCACCTACTTGGTGACGCGGGCGCCGTCCTTGGCGGTCCAGACGATGCGGCCGTGTTCGAAGGTGTTGACGCGACCCTTCCCGTCCCGGGTGGGCATCTCGCTGCTCGTCGGCAGACCGAGCTTTCCACCGGGTCCGCCGGCCGAGACGTAGGCACCGCCGATACCGCCGCCGATGATCTTCGGACCCTTGGGCCCGGTGATGATGCGGCCGCCGCGGAAGTCCTGCGCCTTGCCGCCGGGCACCCCGTACACAGGTGTCAGGCACTCGCCGAGCGTCGACTTGTTGGGGTCGTACACCTTCTTGAAGGCACCGGTGACCCGGCAGGCGGGCCGGTCGTTGAGGAGGCCGAGCGCCCCGGCCGCCTGCGGCCAGGACTGCTGCAGCTCGAACTGCCAGTAGGGCCACGTGTGCGTGCCCGACGGCCGGTAGACGGCCTGTCCCGGGATACCGAGCTGGTTGAGCTTGATCGCGAACTGCTGCGAGGTGACGCGGCTGAGCACCTCGAGGCCGACGCCGGAGTAGTTGGTGGCGAGCATCGGGATGTCGGACGGCTTGTCGTACGGACCGACGAGGCCGTTGCCGGACGAGATGTAGAGGCTCGTTCCGCGCAACTTGTCGGCGAGCACGTACGGATCGTGTTCCTTCCACGCCGGATCGCTGGGCGGACCGAACATGTTCATGGAGTCGTAGCCGCCACCGTCGCGCAGCGCGAACTGGATCGCCTGCGGCATGCCATACGACGTCATCTGCAGGATGCCGGAGAACGACGCCGCGTACGTGAACCAGCCCGGATTGCGTGTGGCCAGCATCATCGCGGCCGAACCACCCATGGACAGGCCCTGGACACCACGCACGTCGGTGGAGCGCCACTCGCCCTCGAGGATCGGGGGCAGCTCCTTCATCAGGAAGGTCTCCCACCGGTAGAGCTTGCTCTTGTCCGGCTCCTTCCAGTCGGTGTAGAAGCTGGACTCACCACCGATCGGCAGGACGACGTTGACGTTCTTGTCCTTGTAGAAGTCCTCGATGTTCGTGTTGATGATCCACCCGCTCTGATCCTCCTGGGCCCGGAGACCGTCGAGGGTGAGCAGCTGCGGGAACTTGTCCTTCGGCTTGGCCCACCAGTCACGGGCCAGCAGGATCTGCACCTGGATGTTCTTGTCCATCGCCGGGGAGTAGACCCACAGCGCCACACGGCGGTCCGTGTACCAGAACGTGTTGGTCACCCGGGCCGGCTGATTCGACGCCGCGAGCGGCGCAGGCGCGGGGGCCGCGGGTTGCGGTGCCGCAGGCGCCGGTGCAGGTGCCCCGGGTGGCGCCGGCGCGGCGGGCGCGGCCGGGGCCGGGGCCGGCGCGGGTACGGCACCGGCGGGAACGACCGGTGCCGCGACGACGAGTACGGCCGCGGCAACACCCACGGCACCCGCCATCGCTCGGACAGATTGCGTCTCGCGACGCCCAACCACTCGCCAGTTCACCCTCGGAACTCCTTCACACCACCTGAGCAACGTGGCGTTCGGCCAGGTGAGCGTGTAACTCTTTCCCCAGAAGTCACACCAACCTCACAGACAACAGAACGCCCTACGTGTTGTTTACACGTAGGGCGTTCTGTTGTGCGTGCGCCACGCTGTTACGCGTGGGATTTGTGTTACTGATGTTGCTCGGCCGGCGGGTACCCGGCCGAGGGCATCAGCGGAAGAAGCCTCGGTTCTTGGCGTTCCACAGCATGTCCTGCCAGTAGCCCCAGGCGTGGGTGCCGTTGGCGTAGTAGGTCATGAGCGGCAGGCCCTGGACGAATGCGGCAGCCTCGAAGGCCTTCGCCTGTGTGAATGCCAGGACCTCCAGCGTCGAACCCTTGAACAGGTCGTCGAACACATTGGGCAATGCGTTGTACTGACCGAACAGACCGTTGCCCGAGCCGATGAAGATCTTCATGCCGTGCATGCGGTTGATGTTCATGAACGGGTCATTGGAGAACCAGCGCGGGCTCCACGGCGGGCCCCACATCGCGTCGATGTTCCACGGCTTCGGGTCGACGTCGAACATGGCCAGACGCAGCGCGGTGCGCATACCCGGCGCGTTCAGGAAGTTGTAGCCCGACAGCGAGGCGGCACGGTCGAAGTTGCGGCGGTTCTGAGCGCCGATCACCAGCGCGGCGTTGCCACCCATCGACAGACCGGCGACGGCGTACTTGCGGCTTGCGCCGACGCGGAAGCCGCGGGCGTCCAGTGCGCGCACCAGGGTGTTGGTGATCACGCAGTTCCACTTGTACGTGTACCTCTGACCGTTGAAGTTCGACGGGGAGTCCCAGTCGGTGTAGAAGCTCGCGGGTCCACCGATCGGCTCGACGACGTTGACGCCGGACCGGACCATCTCCTGGACGTTGCTGTTGATCTCCCAGCCGCTGTAGTCGTACTGGGCGCGCATGCCGTCGAGCAGGATGACGGTCTTGTAGTTACCCGGACGCTTCCACGCGCGGACCTTCACGTTCGGCATACCGCAGCCGTTCACATAGAACTGTTGCAGCCCCACCTGGGTGCCGCCGATCCGAGCGTTCGCCTGTCCGGCGCCGACGACCACACCGGCCAATCCGACCACCGTCGCCATCGCGACGATGACGGCGATGAATCGGTTACGCGCCCGACCGGCCACTCGCGGCTTGGCAGAAGCTTCGCGCATCGACTGATATCTCCCTCTGTCACCCGGATCGAACAGGGGATTCCTCCCCCGCACCATCCCGGTTCGTTCTGCGACACCCGGCCGCCGGCCCTCCCCGAACAGGCGCCCGGCGAAGCGTGAATACGCTTCCAGCAGCCTCAATTCGGCCACCAGAGCACCGTTGTGGGAGCCTATTGCATCCCCCTAGTGCTGACAAACCCTGTGATTGCACTCACACGAATCTGACGACAACCTGTGATCATGCACGGCACGGACTCGGCGTCGGTGTGTCCTGGTCACGCTGGTCTATCGACCGCGACCCGCCGAACGTTACCGATTCGAGACAATGAGGCGCAAACGCTGCGCTCAGGACGCTCTCAGCGTGGGTTGATCCGGGGCGGCATCTGCAGCCCGCACCGCTGGATCTCGTATTCGGGGTCCCGTTCGATGCGGTACTGGTTGAACGTGAACGACTGCCGGAGGTTGTGCTTGAACCGGGTGAAATCCCACGGGTCCTCGTAGGAGCGGAACCGCGCCTCGGTCTCCGGGCAGGTCAGCGCCACCTCGGCCTCGCGGACGGTGTCCTCGTCGAGATACCCGGGCAGGACGGGCTTGCGGCCGAACGCTCCCGACTCCGCGACGACCCACTCCGACGGCAGCACCTTGTCGTGACCGATCCGGCCGTCCTCGAGGCGTTCGGTGTGCGCGGCGAGCGGATATGCCAGGCCCATCTGATCGATGACACGGACGTCGAGCGGCGCATTCATGCTCGTCATGCCGAGATTGAGGAAGTAGACGCTCAGCTTGCGCTTGTCGGGCGGCACGTTGCCCGGCAGTTTGGCGATGTACCACTCGTCGTAGTTGAACGACGGCAGCACGACGCCGCCCTCGCCCCGGTACTTGTCGATCCACTCGACCATCGCATGCATGCGCGGGTAGTCGAGGTAGTCCTCGGCTGTGACCGGGTTCTCGTTGCCCATGTTCGTCACGTAGAAGCGCCGCTCGTCGACGATCCCGCTGCGGCCGATGTCGATGCCGGCGTTGGGCAACACGTTCTGATGGCAGACGACGGCCCACACGACCGTGGTGACCCACATCGCCGCCATCACGAAGGAACCGGCGAGCTGCAAGCGGGTCTTCCGACGGCGGTCGGGGGACTCCGTCTCAGGCGTCTCCCCCTCAGGGGTCGCTGCTGACTCGTCCGCCGGGAACTTGTCGGTCTCGACATCGTCGGTCTCGACATCGTCGGTGTCGTCGGTGTCATCGGAGACGGCAGGGGCCGCAGGTGCCGCAGGTGCGGCAGGGGCGGCAGGTGCGGCAGGTGCGCCACGACGGAAGGCGGCCCGCACATGGGCGGGGATCGTGACCGGCAGGATCATCAGCGGCAGCAGCAGGATGAACAGCGGGACGAGCAGCACGCGGCCGTGCATGAAATCGCCGCCCTGCCGGACCCAGTAGGTGCCGCCGATCAATCCGGCGACGAGGACCGTCACCACGACAGCGGTCGGGCTCTGCAGGGTCGACGACCAGCGGGAGATCCGGGCGCGCCACGACTTGTCGCGCGGTCCGGTCGGTTCCGCATCCGCACCGTTGTCACGCCGCAGCCGCAGACCGACGACGATGAGCACGCCCGCGACGACGGCCAGCACCACCGGCAGGATCAGGACGTACGGACCGAACAGGTTGCCCAGGTAGATGAGGCCCTGATGCCACTTCGATCCGCTCGCGTCCTTCGCGACGGCCGGGTTCGGAACCAGGAGGGCGTAGTAGCCCATCCGGAAGATCTGATAGCCGACCGGCAGCACCGCCGCGACGACGACCATACCGGTGCGCATGAGCCACGTCGACGGCGCCAGCAGTATCAGCAGCATCGCGAGCCCACCGAGAACGGTGAGTTCGGGCCGGACCAGCGGCGCGAGACCGGCGGTGAACGCCACCAGCAGCGTCGCGGTACGTTGCCAACCCGTGTCGCCCGAGCCCCGGCGCCGGCTCCACGCGACCAGCTGACACCACAGGACCGCGGCCCAGAAGATGCAGAGCCCGTTCTCGAGACCGCTCGTCGCGAAGTCGCGGGCCGGTGGCAGCGAGATGTAGATGATGGCGCCGAACGGCAGCAGGAGGGTGAACCCGTCGCCACCGATGCCGCCGAGGCGGGTCCGGTACAGGCGGGCGGTGCCGTACATCGCGATCGGGATCGCCGACACCGACAACACCAGCGCCACCCACAGCGCGACGTACTCGAGTTGTCCGTCGGTGATCCAGGCCCAGAACCAGAGCAGGTAGGTCCACGCGGTCGAGGTGTTGGCCTCGACGCGCTCGCCCGCGTTGAACACCGGTCCGTTGCCCGCGAAGAGGTTGCGCAGTGTGCGCAGGACGATCAGTCCGTCGTCGGCGATCCAGCGACGCTGCCACGCACCGATCGTGAAGAACGTCGTGACGGCGACGGCACCCACCAGGAAGCTGATCGTGGGAGCCCACTGACGCGGCCCCCAGGCGCGCACACCGGTCGTGGCGCGTTGTTGGGTGGTCGGGGTGCTGTCGCTGGTGGTCTCGGTGTTGTCGAGCTCAGTTGACTGCATAGACCGCGACACCCACGCATACTAACCAGGCGACGGCGAGCAACTGCAGGACGCGGTCACCGAGTGCGATCTCCTCCGGCTCACCCGCCTGTCCGCCGTCGATGTCGACGGCGTAGCGCAGGATGGCGATGGTGAACGGGACCATCGAGATGGAGTAGGCGACGTTGGTGTCGTGGTCGGAGTTCTTGTCGAACGCCCATAGTCCGTAGAAGATGACGACCGCGGTCGCGGCGAGCGTCCACACGAACCGTAAGTAGCTGGTCGTGTAGTACTGCAGCGCCTTGCGGATCTTCGCGCCGGTGCGCTCGGCGAGCTGCAACTCGGCATACCGCTTGCCGGCCGCCATGAACAGCGAACCGAAGGCCATCACCAGCAGGAACCACTGCGACAGCACGATCTCGGCGGCGACACCACCGGCGATGGCGCGCAGCAGGAAGCCCGACGACACGATGCAGATGTCGATGACGGGCTGGTTCTTCCAGCCGAAGCAGTACCCGAGCTGGATGACCAGGTAGATCGCGATGACGACGGCCGTCTGCCAGTTCGCGAGGAACGAGATCGCCAACGAACCCACGGCCAGCACGACGGCCAGGATGTAGGCCAGCGACACCGGCACCACGCCCGCGGCGATCGGACGGAACCGCTTCGTCGGGTGATTGCGATCGGACTCGACGTCACGGGCGTCGTTGATCAGATAGATGCTCGACGCCACGAGGCAGAAGGAGACGAAGGCGATGGCGACGGGCCCGAGCACATCGCCGTCACCCACGCTGCCCGCGGCCAGCGGCGCTGCGAGAACGAGGACGTTCTTCACCCACTGCCGGGGCCGGACCGCCTTGATCAGGCCGGTCGCCAGATTCTTCGGCGGTCCCAGTACCGGTTCGTGCTCGATCGGCTCTTCGCTCATGTCCTCGGGCTCATCTCGTTCCTCGAACGCATCGGCAACTACCGACGGTCGTGTGTCGCGATCAGTCTGTCACCCGCCACGACGGCGGCCGCGCTTGCGGCACCGATGGCGGCGCCCGCGAGCACATCGGTCGGGTAGTGCACGCCGAGCACCAGTCGCGACACCAGCATCGGCGGGACGAGTACCGCCGGCAGCGCGGCCGGCGGCAGACCCGCGGCGCGACCGATGAGGATCGCGGCGGCCGTCGTCGACGTCGCATGCGACGACGGGAAGCTCAGTTTGCTCGGGGTGGACACCCCGACACGGATGCGCTCGTCGTGCGGCCGCTTGCGGCGGACGACACGTTTGATGATCACCGATGCCGCATGGGCACCGAACGCGCCGACTCCGGCCTCCGCCCAGCGTCGGACCCCGGCGTCGTCCCCGCGGCGATACGCGGCCGCCGCACCGACACCGGCGACGGCGAGCCAGCCCAGCGAGTGCTCGCCGAAGTGGGACAGTCCACGAGCCGCCGACGACACGACGGGCCGGCCCTCGACGAGACGTTGGATGCCGAGCAACGCGGCCACCTCACCGCGCGCGGGTGGCAGCACCACCGGCTGGTCGGCCGACCCTGGCGTTCCAGCGGCTTCAGTCGATTCCGAAGACACGCGCCCAACTCTCCTGACTCGTCAGTTCCCGATGCTTGGCGCGGTAGGACTCCTGCATTGCCGGGAACCGCTCCCTGAGTTCGCGGACCAGGGCCGCTGATTCCTTCGCCAGCGCGATCATCTTGTCACGGTCACGCTGCCGATAGACGACTCCGCGGCCGTCGGCGGTGGTGACGGTGACCCCGTCGACGCGGCCGAGGCTGAACCAGCGCGCCTCGATCGGTGGGTAGTTGGCCTGCGGCACCTCGTGATGGCGCGGATCGGCCGGGCGCGCGTTGTTGACGACCGCCGCGGCCAGCGACTTCAGCTTGGCCACCGGGTTCGTCGGGATCGAGGTACCCAGGTGGGTCGCCTCCCCGCTCGTCTTCGGGAGCGCGGTCGCCGACGGCAAGACCACGGCGTCGGGGTACTCCTTGCGCATCGTGGCGATCTTGGGCAGCGCGGTGGGGAGCAGGCTGCGGATGTGGTCCGGACCGGCCAGGAAGTCGCGGATCGCCTCGTTCTGGATCGCGACCGTCGAATACTCCAGGCAAAGAAGATGTTTGGCGGTCGCCTTGGCCATCGACTTGAGGATTCCGTCGATCGGACCGTCGTGGACGATCGACGCGACCACGAGACGGTTGCGCAGGTGGAAGTACGCCTGCCAGTCGATCGCGTCGTCCTTGTCACTCCAGGCCATGTGCCAGATCGCGATGCCGGGGATCGTGGCCGTCGGGTAGCCGGCCTTGGCGGCGCGCAGCGCGAACTCCCAGTCGTCCCATTTGATGAACAGCGGCATCGGCAGGCCGATCTGCTCCGCACACTCGCGCGGGATCATGCACATCCACCAGCCATTGCCGTCGACATCGATGCGGCGATGCAGGTTCTTGGAGTTCTTCCGGTCCCGCAGTGGATGTTTCGCGAAGTTGTGGTCGTACTCGACGAAGGGCGCGGCCGTCCACATGAAGTTGTGGCGGTTGATCACCTCGCCCATGCAGTGCAGGTGGCTGCGATCCTGCAGGTTCAGCATCTGGCCGCCGACGAGCATCGGCGTCTTGGCGAATCGCGACATCGCGAGCGCCCGCAAAATCGAGTCCGGCTCGATCATGATGTCGTCGTCCATGTACAGGATGTACGGGGAGTCGGTGCGGCGCAACGCTTCGTACATGATCCGGGCGTAGCCGCCGGAGCCGCCGAGGTTGGGCTGCTCGAAGATGGTGAGGCGTTCGCCGAGCGCTGCCGCGGCCTCGGTGTAGCCGGGCTCGTCGACGACCTTGCGGGTGCCCTGGTCGGGCATCAGGACGGCGTCGATGACCTCGTCCACCAACGGATCCGAGGTGAGTGCGGCCAACGCGTTCACCGCGTCGGTGGGCCGATTGAACGTCGGGATACCCACGGTGACCCGCCTGGTCTCGTCTCCTGACGGGCTCTCCACGGGCGAATACCAGCCGGCCGCGACGATCTCGGTGTCGGTGTCGGTGTCGGTGGTGATGTCGAACCAGATCCAGCCGCCGTCCTCGAACGGGCCGAGATCGAGCTCGAATTCTGCTACTCCCCTGCCGTTCTCGTCGGTGGCGATGAGGTCGCCGCCGATCCCGATCCGGGAGCCGTCGAACTTCGACCGGTACAGGTCGACGCGGCAGGTGCCGACGACCTCGATCCGCAGGACCACCGAGTCGAGGATGCTCCACCGCCGCCAGTACGACGCCGCGAACGCGTTGAAGTAGGACTCGAAACTGACCTCGGACTCGGCACCGAGCGCCACTGCGGTCCGGCTGTGGGCGTGAGCGCGCCGCGAGTTGTTCTCCGACTCCACCAGATACAGCGAACGGACGTCGATCGGCTCACCCGGGCGCGGGAAGATCACGCGCTGCAGAAGCGCTTTCGCCTTCGATGGGCCCGCACCCGCGTCGGGGATGTCGGTCTGGTCCACGGGGGTCACAGTCATGTCTCCGCCTCGGTTGTCGGCCGTTTCCCGGCCCGGTTGTCGTCAGGCAAGCGGCGCGCCATCGGTCAGATGCGGCGCCAGGGTGTTGTCGAACAGGGTCAGCGCGCTGGCGATCGCCATGTGCATGTCCAGGTACTGGTAGGTGCCCAGTCGGCCACCGAAGAGCACCTTGGACTCCGTCGTCTCGGTCTTCGCGAGATCCCGGTAGGCCGAGAGCTTCTCACGGTCTTCCGGGGTGTTGATCGGGTAGTACGGCTCGTCGTCGTCCTTGGCGAATCGTCCGTACTCGCGCATGATCACGGTCTTGTCGGCCGGGTAGCTGTCCCGCTCAGGATGGAAGTGCCGGAACTCGTGGATCCGGGTGTACGGGACGTCGGCGTCGTTGTAGTTCATCACCGGAGTGCCCTGGAAGTCACCTGTGTCGAGTACCTCGGTCTCGAAATCGAGTGTGCGCCAACCGAGTCGACCGGCCGAGTAGTCGAAGTAGCGGTCCAGCGGGCCGGTGTAGACGACGGGGGCGTCCGGGGAGGCCGCTCGCAGGTCGTCGCGCACGGAGAACCAGTCGGTGTCCAACCGGACCTCGATGCGGTCGTCGGCGGCCATCTTCTCCAGCCACGCGGTGTAGCCGTCGACGGGCAGACCCTCGTAGGTGTCGTTGAAGTAGCGGTTGTCGAAGGTGTACCGGACGGGCAGTCGCGTGATGTTGCTCGCCGGGAGGTTCTTCGGGTCGGTCTCCCACTGCTTGGCGGTGTAGTGCTTGACGAACGCCTCGTAGAGGGGGCGGCCGATCAGGCTGATCGCCTTCTCCTCGAAGTTCTCGGCCTTGCCGGATTCGATCTCACCGGCCTGCTCGGCGATCAGCGCACGCGCCTCGTCGGGAGTGAAGTACCGGCCGAAGAACTGCGACACCAGACCGAGGCCCATCGGGAACTGATAGGCCTGGCCGTCGTGCATCGCGAAGACCCGGTGCTGATAGCCGGTGAAGTCGGTGAACTGGTTGACGTAGTCCCACACCTTCTGATTGGAGGTGTGGAAGAGGTGCGCTCCGTACTTGTGTACCTCGATGCCGGTCGTCGGCTCGGGTTCGGAGTACGCGTTGCCACCGATGTGATGCCGGCGCTCGACCACGAGAACCCGCTTGTCGAGCTGCGTCGCGGCCCGTTCGGCGATGGTGAGCCCGTAGAACCCGGATCCGACGATGATCAGATCGAAGGGCGCATTTCCGGCGTCGTCCCCCCGACCACCGCTGCCCTGACTATTGCCTGCCACGGGAGTTCAGGGTAACCGACCCGACCTGAGGAATCCCCGTGCACACGGCGATGGAACCGGACCGGCGCCCGACCTGGCAGGACACGGTGACGAAGGCCACGGACCGCGGGTAATGTCGCGAGGGCGGCCTGCAGCCAATCGGGCCTGGACAACGCCGACCACGTTCAGGGGCTGCCAGTGACCGATCTTCCCAGTTCATCCGTCGTCCGACCGCGAATCGACCGAGTCGTCGTCGTGGTCCCCGCGCACAACGAGGAACGCCTGCTCCCGGCCTGTCTGGCGTCGATCGACCGGGCCGCCGGAGAGCTCGACATCCCGGTCACGGTCACCGTCGTCCTCGATGCCTGCACCGATACCTCGCGGCGCGTCGTTCCCGCACACGTCGGTGTGCTCGAACGCGAGACGAAATCGGTGGGGGCGGCTCGCCGTGCCGGGTTCGCACCCCATCTGGAGACCGCAGCCACGGCCGACACCTGGTTCGCCACCACCGACGCCGACTCGGAGGTGCCCAGGGACTGGCTCGTCCGTCACATCGAATCCGCCGACGCCGGCTCCGACGTCTTCGTCGGCACCGTCCGGCCCACGAGTTGGGAGTCGTGGTCCCCGTCGGTCGCCGCGATGTTCTCCGAGCGCTACGTGTCAGAGGACGGCCACCATCACGTCCATGGGGCGAATCTGGGAGTTCGTGCGGACTGGTATCGCCGTGTCGGCGGATTCGCCGAGCGCAGCGGCGACGAGGACGTGGATCTGGTCCGCCGCCTGCGCAGTCGGGGCGCCGGCATCGATCGAAGCGGGCGGGCGCCCGTGCTCACGTCCACGCGGGCCGACGGCCGCGCAGACACCGGCTTCGCCGCCTACCTCTACACGCTCGAGGTCCTCGCACGGTCCGTCGATCCCGAATCGGACCCGGCGTCGGTCACCGCCGGGGAGGCCAACCGATGATCTGCGCCGCCACGGAACTCGCCCATCGGATTGTCACCGACGGTGACCTCGACGTCCCGCTGCCGGGACGCGGCGAGACCATCCATCGACTCCGTGCGCTCGAGGAGTTCTGTCACCGCGACATCGCCGTCGGCCGGTTGGTCGAGGCGCATCTCGACGCCGACGCGATCCTCGTCGAACTGGCCGGGGAGCGGGTCGGGCCGGACGAGTTCTGGGGCGTCTGGGCTGCTGAACCGCCGGAACCACAGGTCATCGCCCACGAGGTGAGCGCGCAGACCCACGGGTCGCGGTGGGAACTGACGGGCGGCAAACCCTGGTGCTCGGGGGTCGTCGCCTGCACGCATGCGCTGGTCACCGCCAGCGACGGCGACCGTCGACGACTCTTCGCCGTCGATCTGCGGCAGCCGGGCGTCCGCGGTGAACGCGGCGGCTGGGCCGCCACCGGGATGCGGGCCACCGAGACCGGCACGGCCCGCTTCGATCGCGCCACCGCCCGCCCGATCGGTGAGCCCGGCGAGTACCTGACCCGGCCCGGCTTCTGGCACGGCGGCATCGGGGTGGCGGCCTGCTGGCTCGGCGGCGCCCGCAAGGTCGCGGATCCGCTGCTCGCCGCGACCGACAAGCTCGACGACGAGCTCACCCTGATGCACGTGGGCGCCGTCGACGCCCTGCTCGCCGGCGGCGAGGCGATGCTCGAACACGCAGCAACGCAGGTCGATGCCGCTCCCCACGACGTCGACCTGGCGACGCGACTGGCCCATCAGGTGCGCTGGAGCATCGAACAGATCGCCACCGCGACGATCGATCGCGTCAACCGCGCCCTCGGGCCCGGCCCGTTGGTCCACGAACGCGAGCACGCCCAGGCCGTCGCCGACCTCGCCGTCTACATCCGGCAGTCGCACGCCGACCGTGACCTCGTGACGCTCGGCCGGCTCGCCTCGGCAGCGCGCGCCGCGGTCCGTGATGGGGTGGTGACGTGACGTCGGCCGCAGGGTCCGGCCCTCCCGCCGACGACCCGCACGGACTCGCCGCCACCCCGGTCTGCGCCGACGGCACACCCGAGTCCGTCTGGCAGCCGTGGCTGGCGGCACGCCCGCCGTGGCCGCGGCTGGATCTCGACGTCGACCGGCTGGTGGTGCTCGGCGCGCACCCCGACGACGAGGTGCTCGGCGCCGGCGGAATCATGACGGCCGCCGCTCGCACAGGTATCGAGGTCGTGGTCATCTGCATGTCCGACGGAAGGGCGTCGCACCCCGGCTCACCGACCCTGACCCCCGATCAGCTCGCGGGTATCCGGCATGCCGAACTCGACACGGCCACCGACCTTCTCGCCATCGATCGATCGCGCTGGTTCGGGCTGCCGGACGGCTCACTCGCCGATCATCACCACTCGATGGCCGGCATCGTCGACAGTGTCCTCGACGAACGGCCGCACACGAGCACCGCCCTGCTGTCGGTGTGGTCGGGCGACGGCCACCCCGACCACGAGGCCGTCGGACGATGCGCCGCCGACGTCGCCGGGCGCCGGGACCTGCCGCTGTCGATGTACCCGATCTGGATGTGGCACTGGGCGACTCCCGACGATCCGACGATCCCCTGGGACCGGATGCAGGTCCACCACCTCGACCCGACGGCGCTCGCCGTCAAACACACCGCCATCCACGCCTTCGACACCCAGGTGCGCCCACTGTCGGCGGACCCTGCCGACGGTGCGGTCCTACCGCCGCACATCCTGGCCCACCTCATCCGTCCGTGGGAGTTGGTGTTCGTATGATCCGGCCGGAGTCATTGCCCGACAGCTACTTCCACGACATGTATGCCGCGGACGACGATCCCTGGGGATTCGCCGATCGATGGTATGAACGTCGCAAGTACGCGTTGACCCTCGCCGCGTTGACACGCCCCCGCTACCCCCGCGTGTTCGAGCCGGGCTGCTCGATCGGCGTCCTCAGTGCCGCCCTCGCCGAGCGCGCCGATCACCTCCTGTGCACCGATGTGAGTCCGCGAGCGGTCGAGCTGGCCGCCGGCCGGCTGGCCGTCTTCGGGGACCGGGTACACCTCGCCGTGGGCGACGTTCTCGCGGACTGGCCCGAGGGCCGGTTCGACCTGATCGTGCTCAGCGAGGTGCTCTATTACCTCGCTCCCGCCGACCTCGACACCGTGATCGACCGGCTACCCGGGTCGCTCACCCCGTCCGGCGAGATCATCGCGGTGCACTGGCGGCACGAGGTGCCCGAGTACCCGCAGACCGGCGACGCGGTCCACGACCGCCTCCTCACATCGGACCTGCAGCATGTCGGCGGATACGTCGACGACGACCTCCGGCTCGACGTTCTCGTCCGTGAACTGGAGCAATCGGTCGCCGAACGAGAGAATCTCGTAGGCTGAGGACAGTGTCGGATCGAGGTGGTCCGGGATGGCGTGGCAAGGAGACCGTGATGTTGTCGGATCAGAGCATTCGTATGGCCGAGATCATCCGCGAACTACGCGCCGACAGCGACGACACCGAGACGATCCTGCGGGCCATCTCCAAGACCGCCGTCGACTCCGTTCCCGGTACCGAGTACGCGAGCGTCACCCTGGTCACCAAAGGCCAGATCGAAACTCCCGTCGTCGTCGGCGACATCGCGGGCAAGTCCGATGACCTGCAACGCGAGTTCCATGAGGGTCCGTGCGTGCGGTCGGCCGTGGACGACACCACGATCATCATCGACGACATGCGTCATGAACAGCGGTGGCCGCGCTACGCGGACTCGGCCGCGGAACTGGGCATCGGATCGATGGCCTGCTTCTGCCTCTACATCAACGGCAACGATTTCGGCGCGTTGAATCTGATCAGCACCACGACTCATGCGTTCGACGGCGACGCCGTCGCCGTCGGTGAGCTGTTCGCCGCACACTGTGCAACCGCCTTCTCCGCCGTCCATGAGAAGGAACAGCTGCGCGCCGCCCTCAGCTCCCGAGACGTCATCGGGCAGGCGAAGGGGATGGTGATGGAGCGCTACCGGATCGACGCGGACGCCGCCTTCCGGCTGCTGGCCCGGCTGTCGCAGGACTCGAACGTCAAGCTCGTCGACATCGCGCATCAGATCGTGGAGGCGGGGCCGGAGTAGGTCACCTCAGCCGACCCCGACCAACTCAGCCGAGGCCGACCACAATCCGTCGATGATGTTCTGGTCGTGGGCCTGACGGTTCTCGCGACCGTTCGCATGATGCCGCGAGAAGTACACACCGTTGATCTCCGGATCGGCCCCGCGGCGGGCGAGCGCGATCAGCGGTTCGGCGCCCTTCTCCGGGGTGATCGTCGCGAGATTGCGCAGCGGAGTCCGGTACAGCAACCCGACGAAGAACGAATCACGCCCGAAGCTCGACGCCACCGGACCCGGATGCACCGCCGCCGAAAGTATTCCGTCGTCCGACCACCGCTCGGCGATACCACGGGTGAACAGAATGTTCATCAGTTTGCTCGTGCCGTATGCCCGTAGTTCGAGCGCGCGGCGTCGGCAATAGTCCAGATCGGCGAGGTCGACGTGGCCCGCGAGGTTTCCGATGCTGGAGGTGTTGAGCACCAGCGAACCGCCGTCGGCTGCGGCGAGGCGGTCGCGGAGCAGGTGCGTGAGCAGGAACGGCGCGAGGTGATTGATCTGAAAGTTCGGCTCGTGGCCGTCGGCGGTACGCTGACCGGGATCGAAGGTGCCACCCGCATTGTTGAGCAGGACGTCGATGTGGCCGACGCGATCACGGAGCTTGCCGGCGAGCGCGCGCACGTCGTCGAGCCTCGCGAAGTCGGCGGTGAACCCGGTTGCGCCGGTGTCGGCGACGACCGGTTCTAGCTTGGCGGCCGATCGGCCGACGATCACCAGGTCGACGTCCGGTCCGGCCAGTTCTCGTGCCGTCACCGCCCCGATCCCGTCGCTGGCCCCAGTGATCACCACTGTGCGTTGTGCGGGCATGTCTCCCCTCTGTGGTCGTTGACCCATCTCTTCGGATTCTGCACGGTCGCCCCGACCACGTCGACCACCGGCGCACACCGATCAGGTGAACGCGTCAACGATCCAGTTGCTGAATTCGCAGGCGAGATGCCACCGATGCGCCGAGATCATGTTTGACAGCGTCGGGAATGGAAACTCGACAGTCAGGCGAGCATGCATCCCGTCCTCGGTATCTCGGAACTGATGACGGACTCCGCCGATCGCCCGGCTTCCGGAGTCGAGCGCGACGCCCGCGATCTGATGCTCGAACTCGCGATCTGGAAGCGTCACCAAGCCGCTGATGTCGGAGTAGTCGACCATGAAGAGCGCCGCGAACGGACTCCCGCCGGTCGTCTCGAGGACCTCCTGCCGCCCGTCGGGACGGGAGCGGATGATGAAGTGGTCGGGGCATGCCCGTAACATCGTGCGCTGATCGGACTCGGCTGTCGCGGAACGAAACCAATCAACGAAGTCGTTCGCCCCCGCTCCCGGCGCCATCAGATCGACACGACTGATGCGGCGTCTCCCCGACACCCGCGCCTGGATGGCTGCTATCGGCCCCGACAGGCGGAGGTCCCGCTGAAGACGCGCGGAGATCTCGTCGGGGCCCAGCTCGAGTTTTCGCCTCACCAGCTCATCACGCCGATCGGCGACCGAACTGTCCCCGAGCGTCGAGACGTGCAATCGTCGCGCCGCGGCGTCGATACGACGGTTCTCCCAACTCAGCACCTCTGCTCGTCCGACGATCCGCCGTCCGATTTCTGCGGTGATCGCACCGTCGCTGACTCGTGTCATCTGTACCCTAACGCTAGTATTGGCATCGTTAGCGGACGATAGGGCAACGACGGGATGCCGTCAACGCCCCGCGTTGGAAGGAGACTCAAATGGCACGTGAGCGCGACGCTGACCTGACCGAACGGAGCCCACGCAACCGTCGGCCCGGCGGGCGCAGTGCACGGGTGCGCCGAGACGTTCTCGACGCCACGGTGCAGCATGTCTTCGATCGGGGCCTCGAGGGCCTGACGATCGCTGCCGTCGCCAAGTCCGCCGGCGTGGCCGAAACAACTGTCTACAGACGGTGGCCGACGCCACCGGCGCTGATCGCTGACGCCATGGGCGACCTCGCCGAATTGCGCAACCCCATCCCCGACACCGGCGATGTGCGGACCGATCTGCGACAGCTGCTCGAACAGGTCGTGGTCCTCGTATCAGAACCAGCACTCGGGCGACTGCTCGGCGCTACGCTGGCGCTGTCGGCCGATCAGGACGTGCGCGCCGCGCGAGAACGGTTCTGGCGCCTACGGTTCGTCGCGGGTTCTGAGATCGTCGACAACGCAGTTCGGCGAGGGGCGATGATTGCAACCGTGGACCCGCGCACGATCATCGAAACCCTGGTCGCGCCGGTCTATTTCCGGGTGACGGTCACCGGAGGAATGATCGACGACGACTTCCTCCAGCGGTGCGTCGACGATGTACTCATCCTCTATGGCACGTCAGACCCGTAGTCCGACAACAACGCGCGATCGTCGTGCCCGTACTCAGCGCAACCGATCCCGCACCGGGAATCCCAGCACCGGTTGGCCCCCACGCGCAAGGTAGTCCGCGAGTCCCTGCCCGGCAAGGGCGCGCGCACCCGTCTTCTGACTGAACAGCATCAGCCCGCGCTGGAACAGTTGGACGACGCCATTGCCGTCGGGCGTCAGGTTCGGCACCCCGATCGCCTGCCCGAGCGGCCCGGTCACACCCCCGAGGTCGTCGAACTTGCCGTTGAGTGCCTCGGTCCCGACGTTGAGCAGTTGCGACGACCCGGGCAACAGGCGATCCGGCAGACTCATCAGGCTGCCGAGGTCGAGCGAACCACCGGGGCTGTCCGGCCCGGTCGGCGGTCGCACGATGCGCGGTTTCGTGGCCTGGCCGCGAACCGAGAAGAACGACGACTTGAGCTGCAGCCTCGTGCGCGCCTCTTCGCCGCTGACCTCGACAGTGCCGCCTGATCCGACCGCTCGGACCTTGACGGCGCGACCGTTCTCCGGCCCGAGTCCGTTCGCCTCCACGACTTCCAGACTCCGTAGGGCACCCACCCCGAAGGCGGAGCCTGCACTGCCCGCACTGACCGTCGCGGTCCAGTTGTGGTTCGGTGAGGCGGTGTCACCGTCGTCGCGCACCGCAGGGAAGCGGCCGCCCGCGGTGTAACCACCGGTGGACGAGGAGAATTCGGTGAACGCGGGTTTGCCACCCTGGAGCAGGATCTGACCGGCGGTGGCATCGGCGGCCCGGTTGGTCCGCGGATCCTCCCCGGCGACACCGCCGTACACCTGGGAGTTCTGCGTGTCATCGATCTTCTTGCCACCGGCGATCGCCGCGAGCGCATACGTCCGCGCCGCGACCGCCTGCGCCTTGAGGGCTTCGGCGCCGCCGGAGTCGGCCCACTGCGGCATGCTCTCCTTGGGGATCACGCCCTTGACGTAGTCGTCGATGTGGATACGGTTGGCGACGCGTCCGCCGTCGAATCCGAGTGCGCCGCGGTAAGTCTGGTTGGAGCCACACATCTTGAGGAACTCGGCCGGCGGCCGGCTCGGGCCCATGTTGATCGGCTCGACGAAGGGGGCAGGCACCGACCGTACGACCGCGCCACCGCATCCGTTGGTGATGGTGGCCGTGGCCCCGGACAGACTGACCGCCTGTCCGGGAGCCACCGCTTGGCCACCGACTCGCATCCCGGCGTCCGCGTGCACATTCACCGAGTTCTTGCCGGTCAAGATCACCGAGATCTCGGGTCTGTCCACCTTCCCCGCGGTGGTGCCGCCGTAATAGTGGCGCAAGATCTGGGTCGCCGACCATCCCTTCCGGGCGTAGCCGTAGGCACCCCATTGCCCCATCCCACGTCCGTGTCCGAGCCCGTGCCCGATCAGTGTCAGCTCCGAACCTGCCGAGAGAGTGACCTTGTCGGTGGTGGTGCTCGGGCCTCCGACGGTGAGCAGACCACCGGCGATCAGCACAGGTGCGAGCCCGATCGCGGCCAGGGACAGCGATCGGGTCCGGGCGTGCCGAGGGCGTGCTCTGACCAACGTCTTCGGAACCTTCCGTGGGGGCGAGCCGTGTTGCTCGTGTGACTGTTGTGACGATAGTTAACGATTGTCCGAGTCGACAACCTCCGGAGGTCACAACCCCGTCACGAGTTCCGAACGTCGTCGTCGAGGACACAGAATTGACCCCGGGTCGCCGACACCAGGATCACCGATCCCACACCGTCAACTGGATAATCCAGTCGTCCACCCGTCAGCGGTGATCCTGATGTCAACTCCACGACCGGCGACCGGCTGCCATCCTGGGTGGATGATCAGGGCAGCGCACGCCGGAGACCTCATGTCCGTCGAGGCCATCGTGGCTTCGGCCTACCGGCCCTACGTCGACCGCATGGGTCGTGAGCCGGCGCCCATGTCCGTCGACTACGAGGATCTGCTCACCACGACCGATCACGTCGAGGTGCTGGTCGACGGGGGCGAGGTCGTCGGCGTGATCGTGCTCGTCCCGATGCCCGACCACCTGCTGATCGAGAACGTGGCCATCGCGCCGACCGCGCAGGGTCGAGGATTCGGTCGACGACTGCTCGAACACGCGGAGCGTCGAGCCGCCGGCCTCGGCCATCGGCAGGTGCGGCTCTACACGAATGCACTGATGACCGAGAACCTCTCTGTGTACACGAGATTCGGCTACTCCGAGACCGGGCGCCATCGCGAGGACGGTTTCGATCGGGTGTTCATGACGAAGGAGTTGGCGGGCGCCGGCCCATCGGCGGGTGGCGCTACGGAGCCCCGATCCGATCCTTCATGATCTCCGCGAGCTGTGTGCGCGCCCGATTCAAGCGCGATTTGACCGTCTGCACCGGAACCCCTTGTTGCGCAGCGATGTCCGCGTAGGTGAGGTCGCCGAACTCGCGGAGCACGACGGCTTCGCGGAACTCGTCGGACAATTGGGCCAGGGCATCATGGACCGCATCCCGCAACGCGACGCGGTCGTCGAAGGCCGGGCCGTCGTCGTCGACGAGTTCGACCGGCTGATCCGGGTCGGTGAAGTCGGTCAGCTGTGTGTTGGCCTTGCGCCGACGCACGATCGACAGCGCATTGTTGGCGGCGATCCGATGCAGCCAGGTGGAGAAGCGTGCCTCGCCGCGGAACTTGTGCAGGTTCTGCCAGGCTGCGACGAGAGTGTTCTGCAGCGCGTCCTCGGCGTCGTGGGGATTGGTGCAGATGTTCAGGCACACGGCCCACACCTGATTGCGGTGCGCACCGACGAGTTCGGTGAAGGCGTGCTGATCGCCGTCGCGCGCCCGGAACAGCAGGACTGCCTCGTCCATCAGCTCCCCCAACCCGATTCAGATGTCGTCGTGGCCGGCATCGGTGTCCTGACCGAAGTCGTGGTCGTGATGCGTGTGGTCGTCATACCCACCGGTGTCATCGGCGTGGGGGTCATCGGCATGGGAATGGTCGGCGTGATCCACAGAATCGGTCGCGTCCCCACCGTCGCCGGAGGCGGAACCGGCAGGGACGTCGCCGAAATGAGCATCACCACTGTGGCCCGCCTGCTGTGTGTGATCGCCGTCGCGACCCGGGTCGTCGACGACGAGACCGTCGAGGTCGTCGTCCGACGAGTCGGCGGGCGCGGTGTCGTCCATGTCGGGGACGGTGTCCGGGTCGGCGACCGACGACGGGTCGAACGCGGCCTGCACCGCCGAACTCCAGACGTGGTCCGGTGGTGCCGGTGTGATGACGGTGGGGTCGATGCCGAGCGAAGCCAGAATCGACGGCTCCTTCTCCTGCATGTGGTGACCTCCGATCGGGTGTGGTCGTTGCCGCCATCGACATGATGGCCGGTCACAGAGTTCGATGCTACGGAAGCCCCGGGAAGTTCCGGGAGAAACCCTTCGTTCGGTGGAACATTCCCGGCGCCGGCATGCGTCAGACTTTCGACAAGCTCGAACACCTCGACCGAAAGGCCACGCCATGTCCGGCAACCCGACCTCCGACTACACCTCCTCGGCCCCTGCGGGCTCGATCCCGAGCACCGGCGACGACCAGGTCCGACACACCACCGACGCCCAGGGCAACGACGTGTACGTCCACTACGACGCGTCCGGCAACGTGACCCTGGTCGAGGCCGACACCGACGGCGACGGCCAGATCGACACCGCCGCCAAGGAGGACCCGAACGGCGGCGTGCTGGTGGCCAAGGATCTCGACGACGACGGCGAGGCGGACAAGATCGTCCACCTGGACCGCTCGGGCGACATCACCCAGGTCGACACCGTCGAAGACGGTCGCGTCGTGGCCTCCACCCTCGACACCGACCGCGACGGCGACCCGGACACCGTCATCGTCGACAGCAATCGTGACGGCAAGGCCGACGCCGTCGGTGTCGACAGCGACGGCGACGGCCGCCTCGATCGATTCGGATACGACACGGACGGCGACGGCAAGGTCGACCGGTACGCCGCCGACACCGATGGCGACGGGCAGATCGACGCACACTCGGGCGACTCACCGTCCTACGACGATCCCCCCTCGTACGACCATGATTCGCCGTCCTATGACGACGACGCCCCGTCTCAGGACGAGCCGAGCAGCGGCTACGGCGACACGATCCTCTGAGTCACGGCCCTCCGAGCCCCGGTCACCACCAGGTGGCCGGGGCTCCGAGCGCATTCGGCCAAACCGCGGGCAAGGGTGTCGCCACCTGGAGGACCATGGACGTACGCCAGTTCGTGTACGGGACCACCAACGCACTGTCGCCGAATGTCGCCGACCGCGACGTCCTCGCCGCGTGGAACGCGTATGTCGCCCAGAACACGGGCCGGGGTGTGATCCTGATCGGCCACTCGCAAGGCGCGTTCATGCTCCGGAAACTGATCCGCGAGCAGATCGATCCCCAACCTCGTGTACCCACCGCTGTCGTTGTTCGGCAACAGCTCGCTCGACATCGCCTCCCTCGGCGCGGGTTTGCCGACCGGACCGCGCTACGAGGTGGCCTGCACCGACCCCGCCGTCATCAGCGGCGACGACGATGCCGTCGGCATCACCGTCCTCAGTGCGCCGTATCCGACGGGAATCCTTGCCGCGTTCCTCGTTCATACGGCGTTTCCCGAGGCCAGCCCGTCAACGAGATCCCGCTGTTCGACTCGCACGTCATCGACGTCAACGTCGGCCCGGACCGACTCGTCGACATCGCGTCTCGGCAGGCGGAGTCCTGGCTGGCCGACACCCGTTGAGGCTCGGCGACACATCCGTGGGTTACCGATCCCGTGTCAACCGTCCCACCGTGTAGCTGACGAGCATCGTCGACATCAGCAGCAGCGCACTGTAACCGAGGATCGCGCCCAGGATTGCGGATTCCCACAGGGATGCCCCGGAGGTCTGTGGGGCCAGGGGCGCGATCGCGGTGAGGTCGACGGCGCCTGCCGAGGTGGCGTATCCCCAGTACGACGGGAACAGCCAGGACATCTGCGCCAGGCCCGGGGTGGTGAGGCGAAACAGTCCGCCGCTGAACACGAGTTGGGAGATCACCAGGATCACCAGCGGTGGCATGGTCTGCTCAGCAGACCGTACGGTCACCGAGATGGCCAGGCCGACAAGCACTCCGACGGCACCGGTGGTGGCGAGTGACACAACGAGCTCGACCGGCGCGAGCCCTGTCACACCTCCGGTCGGCACTCCCTTGCCGAGATAGGTGATCGCGGCCATCACCGCGGTCTGCACCGCGACCACGACGACGTAGACGACGATCTTCGCCGCGAGGTAGGCGTCGGGCCGGAGTCCGACGGCCCGCTCACGCTCGAAGATGTCGCGCTCCCCCACCAGATCACGCACGGTGATCGCGGTGCCCATGAAGGTCGCGCCGATCACCAGGATGACCAGGATCTGCAGGGCCTCACCAGCGGTGTCGGCGACACGGTTCACGTCGAATCCGACCGAACCGGGAATCACCAGCGTCAGCAGCCCCAGGACGATCGGCATCACCGCGAGGAAGGTGATATAGCCGGGATCGGCGAGGATCACGCGGCACTGTCGTCGCACGACGGTATTGCATTGCCGGAGTGCACCCGACTGTGGTCGAGCCGCGAGACGACGGCGCGGCTGCGGGCCCGATCCCCGAACGGTATATGGGAGATCTCCCCGGGAGCCGCTGCGTCTCAGGTGTTCTCGGTGTGCGGTCTCCGGATGTGCCGACACATGGGCGAAGATCTCGGCCCAGTCTGCCGTGCCCATCGCGGTCGAGATCCCCTCCGGGGAGCCGAGATACGCGGTCCGGCCGCCGGGGGCCATGAGGAGGACCTGATCACACATGGCCAGATGGGTGAGAGAGTGGGTCACCACGAGCACCACGCGGCCGGCGTCGGCGAGCCGCCGCAGGGAGGCCATCACCTGACGGTCCAACGCGGGGTCCAGGCCGGACGTCGGTTCGTCGAGGATCAGGAGCGACGGCCCGGTGAGCAACTCCATGGCCACCGACGCCCGTTTGCGTTGTCCCCCGGACAATCTGTCGATGCGGGTGTCGACGTGCTCGAGCAGTTGCAACTCGGTCAGCACGTCCGCGATCACCGCGCGGTGATCGGTCGCGGACAGATCCGGCGGCAGACGCAGCTCGGCGGCGAAACCCAGCGCCTGACGCAGGGTCAGCTTGTGGTGCAACACATCCTGTTGCGGCACCATCCCGATACGGGTACGCAGGGCGTCGTAGTCGGCGTGCACGTCGTGGCCCTCGAAGCAGACCACACCCTCGGTCGGGCGGACCATTCCGGCGACGATGCCCGACACGGTGGACTTGCCCGCACCGGACGGACCGATCACGGCGGTCAGGGTGCCGGGGCGAGCGGAGAACCCGATGTCACCGAGCAACCGCTTCCCGCCGTCGACGGTGAGCCCGACACCGCGCACGTCGAGCCCACCAGAACCGCCGGCGGTACCGGGCACCGCGACCTGCTGTGCCGGACGGCGGACGAGGGATCGTCCGGAGACGAGGAAGTCGGTGTTCCCGATGGTCACCGTGGCACCCGCGACGAGACGGGCACGGGCGATCCGATCGCCGGCGACATAGGTTCCATTGCTGCTGCCGAGATCCTCGATGACCAGGCCGTCCGCGTGCGTGATCACCCGCGCGTGGTGGCGCGAGACGAGCGGGTCGTCGACGACGACCTCGTTCTCCGGTGTGCGCCCGATCGTCAGGATCCCGTCGACGACGGCGGTGATCGGTTGTTCTCCCGTCGAGCCCAACACGATGTACAGCGCCGGGCCGATGTCCGGGTCACCGAGCCGCACGCGCGCCGACGACGACACGAGCAGTTCGGTGACCACGCTGCCCGCCGCATAGGCCGGCGTCGACGGGTCGTCGCACACCACCCACCAACCATGTCCGCGCCACTCGATGCTGAGGTGATGCGCCCCGACGAGCGGGTGATTCACGACGACACCATTGTCGGGTGCGGAGCCGACGATCAGTCGTCGGGTGTCGCCGAGGTTGCGCACGGCGCCACCGATCGTCACGGTCCCGGGGGTCATCTGATCCACGCCTTTCGCTCGACCTCGGCGGACGAGTACGTCTGCCACGGCATGGATCAGACGTCGGTGGCGGCCGCAGATGTTCCCGCGACGAGCGGACCGTCAGGCGATGAGCCCCGATCGCGTCAGGAAGGTCCGCCCCTGGTCGATGGACCCGATCCCGAACACGGTGGCCTCCAGCGAGGTCGCGGTGTTCGCGTAGTCGATGGTGTAGTCGGAGCTCGACTGCTCTCGGATCTCAGCTGCCGAGGTACGGTCGGCGTTCTCGACGAGCGTGCCCTTGCCGGCGGAATAGATGCCGTTGCGAATGTTGACGATCCGCTGCCGGGCATCCGGCTCGTCCCCGTAGAGGACGATGAAGTACGACGCCGCGGTGCTGTGGGACCCGAGGTCGGCGAGGGCTCCGGTGCCGGAGAACGAACAGGTGACCTTCAGCGCTCCGTTCGAGCTGAAGCCCGACTTCCGGCAGTTGGTCACCGCGGCCTTGAGTGGGCCCGGGACCAAGGCCATCAGCTGGTTCTCGTCGGTGACGATCCCGGAGCCGTCGGACTCGGAGTCGGCCGCGGCGGTGGCGCTCCCGGGCGATGCGGGGTTGTCGTCGGAGCCGTCGTCACCGGAGGTCATCGTCGCCACCGTCCCGACGGTGATCCCGACGACGGCGATCGCGGCGACCGCTATCGCGGCGATCCGACCCGAACGTCGTCCGCTCCTCGGGGACCCGCCGCCCTGCCACGACGGCATGAGGTCACCGGCCCCCGGGATGATCGGCGACCCCGGCTGCCGACTCACGTTCTCCGCACCGACAACGACGAGTGCACCCTGTGCCACAACCGTTTTCGGATCGTCGAGGGTGGCGACCGGGCCGAGGTCGTGCAGTCGCTGCTGGATCAGCGGGATACGGGACGACCCGCCGGTCAGGTAGAGCGCGGTCAGTTGGCTCGGATGGGTGATGCCGGCATCCATGAGCGCTGCCCGGGTCAGTTGCAGGGCCTGGCCGACGGCCGGGCCGATCAGCTCATCGAACTCGTCGCGCGTGATCTGCAGGGTCGTCCGGCCCGACGGGGTCGGGACGGTGATCGTCGCCGACGGCGACTCCGACAGCAATTCCTTGGCCCGTCGGATCGAGTCCTGCAGGTTCGCCACCACATCGACGGGGGCCTGCCGACGCAACCAGGAGACCAGGTTCGGGTCGCGGTCGGTGAGGCGGTCCTCGACCCACCGCTGCACCAGGGCGTCGAGGTTCTTGCCGCCGAGGCCGTTGTCGCCGCGGGCCGCGATCACCTGGAAGGCGTTCATCGCAGTCACCGTCAGCACGGCGATGTCCAGTGTGCCGCCGCCGAAGTCGAACACGGCGATTTTTGCGCCGGGCTGCATCGCGTGCGAGCGGGAGTAGTGAGCGGCGGCGGCGCGCGGCTCGGAGATGGTGGTGATCGCCGACGGATGGATGCCGACGGAGGTCGCGGCGTCGATGAGCACCCGGACCTGCTGGTGCGCCCAGGCCTCCGGATGGGTGAAGACGAGCCGCTCCGGCGGCGCCCCCGCGTGGGCGGCCTTGCCGCGCTGGACGATCGCACCGAGAACGGCGGCGACCAGGGCATACGTCGGCATGGTGTGGCCGTTGATCGTGCAGGTCGGGTCGGCGCCGATCAGCCGTTTCGGTGACGCGACGTAGCACGACGGATTGTGCTGCGCCGCATCGACGGCGGCCTCGCCGACCGTGATCCGGTCCGGTGCCGCGACATAGACCGCCGACGGCATCAGGTTGCTCGTGTGCGACAGGGACAGCGTCTCGATGCCGCCGCTGGTCGCGCCGGAGTGCGCGGCAGCCGAGTTGGAGGTACCGAAGTCGATGGCCAGGGTCCAAGGGGCGAATGACATGTGCGGTGAGGTCCTGTGTCCTGTGTCCTGTGTGTCTGGGCTAGCCCGGGATCGTCAGTGCAGTGTAGGTGCGGATGAGGGTGACGAGTGCGGCATCCTCGGCCGCTGAACTGGTGGCCAGCGAGCGGCGCTGCACGTGGCCGAGGCGGCGGTGGGCCTCGGCGGCGACCTCGTGGGTGGTCGCGTGGTCGGGCAGCCCGACGCGGCCGGCCGGTGAGGTCGCGAGCAGCACGGCGCGCAGATCCTCGGTCACCTCGGCACGCGGATCGATCCGGAGCATGCGCTGATAGTCCTCGAGGACCGCCACCAGATGCAGGGCGGGCGAAGCGCGAAGTTGAGCAGCGAGGGATCGGATACGTTCTCGCGCAGGATGACTGAATGCCAGTTGATCGAGGCGGGACAGGATCCGGTGGGCGCGGTGCAACACGGCGAACCGGGCCGTCGACGACATCAGTGCGCGCTGCAGTTCACCGATGCCGGAGTGCTCGGTGAGCCACGCGTTGAGGGCTGCGCCGCCGTGAGGCGCGATGTGCCTGCCGTTGAGCACGCCGTATTCGCCGAGCAGTTCGAGCAACTGGACGCGCAGCGCGAGCGGGAGGACGTCGTCATCCCCCTGCCGCTCATCACTGTCGAGCACCCGGATGACCTCGAGTGGCGCCAGTGGTCGTAGGCGGGCCAGCGCTCCGGCGAGGTGTTCGGTCATCATCCCGGTGTGGCTGGTCTGTGCCATCAGTCCCGAGAGCGGGACGACGGCGTTCACCGTCTCCGACAGCTGCGCCGCCATGCGCGTCGCATGTTCGCGGGCGTGCACGAGCGGGTCCCGTCGGCCCAGCGCGCCCTCTCCGAACGAGTCGGCGCGGGAGAGGACACCGAGGGTGTTCAGCGGGGTGAAGGGCAGTTGGGACAGGAACTCGATCTCATCGGTCCGCGGCACGGCGTCGAACAGGAACACAGCGGCATCGGCGTCGATCGATGCACCGCGGGTCTGTTCGAATCCGTCGATCGTGACCCGACGGGTCGCGGCATCGTTGGCGACCGTCAGGGTCGACAGTCCGGGGGTGTCGATGAGGGTGAGTCCGCGCAGCGCCGACGACGGCAGCCATCGATCGACGAACGCGATGTCGGGTGTCTCGATGGGTAGTCGGGCCGGCTGGTGGTGGATCGTGACGGGGTGGCGTCGTCCGTCGAGGCCGACGACCTCGGCGCGCGACGGTGCACCGTCCTGGTAGACGGTGACGACGTTGGTGGCCTCGAGCGCCGCGGTCTCCGCGACCGGCGCACCGACGAGGGCGTTGACGAGCGTCGACTTCCCGGCCTTGAGCCGGCCGACGATGACGACCCGCGGTGGCGACCACAGGATGGTCCCGATCGCGTTGGCATGGGCGGGGAGGTCGCCGCCGAGAGCGGCCAGTTGGCGGAGGCCGTGGTCGAGCGTGGCGTGGACCGGGTCGGCGACGGGCGGCGGATGGGCGGTCATGACGTCTGTCCCAGCAGGGCTTCGGCCGACGCGATGCGCTTGTCGACGATCTCCAGGTTGGTCGTGAGCCGCTGCGTGGTCTTGTCGCGCGCGGCGGCGTCGGCGGATGCGGTCTTCTGCACTTCGTCGATCGTCTTCTGCAGTCGCTCGATGTTCGTGCGGAGGTGATCGCGATAGCGGATGACGATCTCGGGCCGAGACTGGGCGACGGCGCTGTCGAGGAGGCGTCCGGTCGCCGCTTTGGTGGTGGCGATGGTCTCCCGCAGCCAGACCAGCAGATTGGACTTGCCGGCACGGATCGCGCGGAAACTGAGGTTCACCCCGACCCACATCGTGCCGACGACGACCCCGACGCCCATCAACGCCGACAACCCCAACAGCCCGCCGAGTGTGGAACCGCCGACCACTCCCATCGTCAACAGGGTCGGGTCGAGCAGTCCGTGACGTTTGCTGCCCACCTGATGGGTCTCGATCCGCTTGTCCTGCATGGATTCCACGATCCGTGCTGACAACTGCTCCCACACGGTCGGGTCGTCGGCGAAGCGGGGCGCGATGATCTCGTCGTGCAGCCGCTGGAGGAACGCGGCCAGCGTCTCGGCCATCGCCAGTTGCAGATCGCGTTGCATGTCGGCGGTGAACTTCTGTTCGCTGCGCCGCAGCACCTGCATTCCGTGGGTGTTGATGTAGGTCGTCCACGTGTCGCGTACGTCGTCGAGCCGACGTTCGAGATCGTCGATCGCGGACTGCCGCAACAGGGTCAGGTCGCGGGCCAGATACTGCTCCCACTGGCGGGACTGCTCCTGCAGTTCGGCCAGACGCGCCATGTCCGCGGCGAGGTCGGGCAGCGCCTCGGCACCCGCCTGCACCGCATCGAGTTCCCGGGTGATGCCGCTGCGCACCACGCGCAGACCCTCCAGGCAGGTCCGCACCGCATCCAGGTGCGGGACATCGGCCGCCGCGTCGAGCCTGCGGTCGATCTCGGATCGCAACGTGGTTATGCCGCTGTCGATCTCGATCCGTCGGCGCATCGACGGGTCGGCGACCTCGGCGGCCAGGACGGCCATCAGGCTCGACACCCCGATCACGGTGACGCGGCGGTGGAGCCGCTCGGCGAGCAACTGTTGGTTCTCGGCCACGATCTGGCGCCAGCGCCGCAGATTCTTGTCGGTCTTCGTGACGGCCACGATCACCGAGTCGACCGTGGCGCTCGCCTCACGGACGAAGGCCATCTCCGGCGCGGTCAGGGGCGACGACGCGTCGCACACGAGCACCAGCACGCTGGCCTGCTGCGCCGAACGGGCGGCGAGGCGGGCCAGGCCGGCGTCGAGACCGCCCACACCCGGCGTGTCGACCAGTGTCACGTCCGACATCCGGGCCTCCCGGACGGCCAGGGCCGCCGACGTCGGCAGCTCCTCGACACGCGGATCGCGAACCATCGCACCGTCGGTGGTCACCCACTGCGCCAGGTCGGCGGCGTCGATCCGCCGGGACCCGTCGGGGAAGAAGATCTCGGCGGCGCTGTCGGAGTCGAGATCCGGATCCGGCGTGACACCGACCGAGACCGACGAGGTGACGTCGACCCCGACCGGGCAGATGTCGCGTCGACCGATGAGCGCGTTGACCAGCGAACTCTTGCCTCGTTGCACCTCGCCGACGACGACCACCACCCTCGCCTGGGCGTCGCGGTCGAGTTTGGTCTGGGCGATGTCGGCGACGCCGTCCATCTTGTAGGCGCGCAACACCTTCGCCGCTGCTGCCACCACACCGGCGGCGGCATCGCGCGACGCGGTGTCCGGTACCGCAGTCTCACCCATACCGTTTGTCCCCCGGTCGTGTTCACAGCCGCCGGGGCCGTAGTCTACCCAGCCGACATTGTCGCAGGTCATTCGCTCAGTGCACTAACCTCGCATGCGAGCGCCCCGGAGTCGGATGGTCGCCGGCCGCCGGATCCCCCGGGAACATCCCACGCCGTCCGCCGCGTCTGATCGGGGAATGCCACGAGAGGGGAACAATCAGATGAGCAGTCGGCGAACAGCGGCGGGATCAACGACGACACACCGGGCGGGCCGGGCCACAGCAGTGGGGGTGGCGGCGGCCGTGGCGCTCGTCCTGGCGGGATGCTCGGTCGACGGTGAGCCCACGAGCGACGTCGCCGGAAAGGCGGCATCCCCGGGTGCGGCCGAGCCGTCGGTCGACGTGAGCGCGCTCGACACCGGCACCTACCCGACCGCCCCGCGGCCTCCGTTCGGTACTGCGACGCAGGAGAACATCCTGCAGATCGAGGGCCAGCGGATGGCGCAGTTCATCGTGGTGCCGTTCGAGGTCGACGAGGACCTCACGAAGGCCGGCATGCCCACGATGGTGATCACCGGGCCGAGCAATGTGCGTCTGGTCCTCGACCGCAGCGCCGCCGACGTCCCGGCGAACAAGGCGATGGTCGGCGGCTACGTCGCGACGGCCTCGACCCCGCCCGAGTCGTTGCGCGCGGGCACCAAGCGCGCGCTCAACAACATGGTGGTCCGCTACCTCACGCCGGCCGATGCCACGACCGCTGCCAAGCAGATGGCCAACGCGACGGCCGCCAACGCCAAGGGCCGGATCGGCACGCTGCCCGGTCTGCCGGGGACCATCACCGTCTCCCACGACAGCACCGACGGCAAGGTGCTGATGGCGTTCACGCCGCGCAACAACTATGTCCTCTACCAGTGGTACGAGACGACCCCGGCGCAGCAGGATCGGCTGGAGCCGACGATCCGCACGGCCGTCGAGAAGCAGTCG
Organism: Gordonia sp. ABSL11-1; assembly: GCF_030315685.1. GTDB lineage: Bacteria > Actinomycetota > Actinomycetes > Mycobacteriales > Mycobacteriaceae > Gordonia. The sequence goes on from NZ_JASXSI010000016.1 coordinate 65,264, forward strand.
GCACTGATCGACAAGTTCCCGGCCACCCCGACGAAGGCCGAGGCTGCGGCGCGCGGCATCACCGGGCCGACACGGCCGCAGATGGACCAGAACCACGTGCTCATCTATGCGCTGCCCTACTCCGAGGAAGAGCTGAAGAACCCGCAGAGCGGGATTCCGCGCGGCAGCATCCAGGCGGTGTACGGCCCGCGCGGGATGGCGCACCAGAGTTCCGACCCGGTGACCGACTTCAACGTGCTCACCGAGGTGGGATCCACCGCCAACGCCGTCGACAAGTCGACCGTCTACCGGGCTTCGACGCCGGAGGGGGCGACGAAGATCGTCGACACCTTCCTCGCGTCCAACCGGAACGCCGGATGGACGGACGCGGGAAGTCCGCCTGGGCTGCCGTCGGCGAAGTGCCAGACGAACTCCACGGTGTTCTTCTGCATCGTGCAGAAGGGCCGGTATGTCGGCTCGGTCAGCGCACGCGAGGAGAAGGATGCCTTCCAGCAGATCTCGGCGCAGTACGTGATCTTCACGAAGGCGGATCAGAACGCGAACTGAGCGCGCACTGACGACCCGCCCTGAATCACACCAGCCCCACTAGATAACAACCGCATCACGAGTTGCTGAGTGTCGGCGCGCGGCGTCGTCGCAACTTCGCGAACCGGACACGATGGCTGACCATGCGCCGAGTTCGTCCGAATGCCGTCCCTCGGCGGTCGATGGTGCTCGCGTCTGTCGCTGCCGCGATCGTCGCGAGCCCGTTCGCCGTCGTCATCGCCGGATCCGATCCACGTCCGACCGACATCTCGCGGGAGGTCCCGACGACATCTGTCGAACAGGTCGGACTCACCGAGCTCGCGACCGCCGTCGTCGATGTCGCCGAGTCGGGGCTGGCCGCGGCCGGGGTGCGTCTCCCGGCAACCGGCGCCACCGGCGAGGCGCCACGGATGGCCGACGGCCGTCCGGTCGGCGCGGCCGTCCACCACATCGTCCGCGACACCCCACTGAAAATGGTGGCCTTCACCTGGGAGCGCGTCATCGCGCAGAAACCGGACGACACCTCGATGGTGCTGCGCGCCAAGCAGAACGACGGATCATGGGGCGAGTGGATCACGCTGGATCCGGTCGACGCGCAGCAGACGCCGTCCGGCGCGCACCCGATGGGCACCGAGCCGGTCTGGGTGGGCGACGCCAAGGAGGTCCAGGTCGCGGTGACCGACGGCGGCCTGGCGATCCCGGCTGCCGAACCGCAGGGCGGCGGTCTCGCCGAATTGGGGATCGGCACTGCGAGCGCGGTGATCAAGACGTTGCTGACGACCGCGTTGTCGGCGGTGAAGGCGACGCTGATCAGCCCGGAAAGCCTGCTCTCCCTGGGCTCGTCGCTGCTGACCCCACTGCTCGGCGGACCATCGGTGGTCGCCCGCGCCCAGTGGGGCGCGGACGAGGGGATGCGCTGTTCTCAGCCGGCCTTCTCGCCCGCCATGCGCGGGGCGATCATCCATCACACCGCCGGCAGCAACGACTACACGCCGCAGCAGTCCGCCGAGATCGTCCGTGGCATCTACGCCTACCACGCGCGCACGCTGAACTGGTGCGACATCGGGTATAACGTACTGGTCGACAAGTACGGCCAGGTATTCGAAGGCGCCTTCGGCGGCCTCGACCGCAACGTCGAGGGCACCCACACCGGCGGTTTCAACAAGTCGACCGTCGGCGTGTCGATGATCGGCAACCTGGATCAGGTGGCGCCCAGCACGGCGATGGTCTCGGCCGTGTCCCGCTTCCTCCGGTGGCGACTCGGCAAAGCCGGTGTGAATCCGGCCAGTACCGCGCAGCTGACCGCAGAGTCGTTCTCCGACAGCAAGTTCCCGGCCGGGGCGCAGACCAATCTTCCGGTGGTCAGCGGCCACCGCGACTACAACAACACGAGCTGTCCGGGTGAACTCGGCTATGCGGCCCTCGCCCCCATCCGCGCGATGGTCGGCGGCACGGCGCCGCCGGCCGTATCGCCGCCACCGGCGTCGCCCGCGCCACCACCCGCTGCCGCGGGCCCGCCCTCACCCACTCCCCCACCCGCATGACCCCAGGTTGCAACCACCCCCACCATGTGCTCTACTGCATCCGATATTCATGATCGCGCATCCATTGAGGGTAGCCACATGGCCGAGCAGAACGATGAGCCGGACCGGGACGAGAATCCGGGGGAATCCATCGCCGTCGAGGTCGGCACGCGGGTGGTCGTACCGAGCCACGCCGGGCCGCACGGTGTCGTCGTCGACGACTTCGGCGAACAGCCGTCGAACGTGACCACTGCGCGCCTCGGCGACGACACCATCGCCGGACCGAAGCGTTTCGCCGTGGTGCTCGACGACGGGAATCTGGTCTTCGCGGACGGTGAGGACGTCAGACCGGTGTGATCGGGTCAGTCCACATCGTCGCGCGAGTCCCTTTCGCGCTCCTCTCGTTCTCGCCGTCGACGGTTGCGTTCACGTTCTTGCTCGCGGCGTGCGTATTTGGCAGCCAACCGAGTTCGGCGTCGGCTCGGTGGCCTCGGGTCAGGCGGTGGGGCGCCGGGTGAACCGCGACGCTGTTGCGGCGTGTCGGCTGAGGTGAAGCGAATCCGTCGCAACCCGGGAAACAACACCTCCAAGTTCTCCGGCTCACCGGGGATCACCAAGCCCTCCGGCGTGATGAACTCCTGCCGCAGGCGACCGCGCCGGTCGCGGTACTGGTCGTCGACCCAGGAGCCGAATGTCTTGAGGATGTGGAAGAACCGGTCCTTGACGTTGAGATTCTCCGGACACGTCTGACCACCGGCAGCCGGGTCGGCGTGGTCGTATTCGACGACGTGGTCGACATCGCCGTCGAAGGACGAGGTCGCGTTGCCCGGGATCACACTGTGCCCGTCACGCACCCGGATGTAGGTGTCCAACGCGGCCGACGGTCGGTACGGATCTGCCGGTTGGTGCGCGGACAGCGTGTACGTGCCATCGGGATTCTGCGGGGTGTCCGGCGGCACAAGTGGCTTGATCACCGCATCCGGCCGGGCGGCCAGATCCCGCACATGGTCCCCGGAGATGACCCCGTGCCCGGCGACGAACCCGGCACTGTCGGCCTCGCCGGTCACCGTCTTCTCCTCGGCGACAACGTGGATCACGATCTTCGTCTGCGCCGCGACAACCCCGGGTTCGGGAATCTCTGCCGGGCAGCTCTCATCGCCGCACAGGCATTCGAAGCGGGTTTGCGACATCAGGGCGAACGCCGCGTCGGAGCGCCGCTGACCGATCGTACGTGGATCAGCCGAGCACGCCGACTCGGCCAGGGCGCGGATGTTGGCCTGCGAGATACGTGCGTTCTCTGCGCTCATGCTCGTCGACACCTGCGCGATGCCATCGGTTTTCGGCTGGACCCAACTGTCGCGGGCGTCCAACGCGCGGCGGCGGCGTTCGCGTACCGCATCCGGATCGTGGCGATAGACGATGCGATCGACCATGTCGCGCAGGCGTTCCGCCGACCACGGCCCATCGTGCAGATCCAACTCCGCCGCGATCTGCGCATCCACCTCGGCGGCGCAGTCAGCGCCGTCGATCAAATCGGTACGCGCGATCACCGAGATCACCCGCTCCGGTGAGATCCGCCCCTGCTGCAACCGCTGCGCCACCTGCGGCAACCGATCACGCAACGCCACCGCCTGCAGTATCACCTGCTCGGCGGCGTGCTGAGTGATCGCCAACGCCACCGCAATCCGGGCGGCGCAATCCGCCAGGCCATCCACCACAAGGAAGTCGTGTTCGCCGCGGTCACCGACCAAGCGACGATGCAACTCTGCAGCCAGCTGATAGTTGTGCCACGCCAGATACGAGCGGGCACGCTGGGTGGAGGCCATCGACCCCAGCAACTCGTTGACATGGGTACCGATCAAATCGGTGACGTCATCAGCGTGCACATCACCGGTATAGAGCGCCGGCAGGCCCGGCCACGGCGAACGGGCACGCCACCACCGCGACATCTCCCACCCTGCGACAGCAGCCACCACAGACACCTTCCAGAGACACGGATACGACCGCAGCACCCTCGGTCACACATATCTCTGGAACACAGCCGCCACCCGAAACAACCGAGCGCGGCCGAAACATCATCAACTCGGTCCTGCAGAAACCAACCTACGGCACAGGTCCGACAAGAATTGGTCGTTACCGACCGCGGTGCGAGACCTATACGCCGGGTTCTTGACCGCCGACTGGACCCTTCTGTTCGGCGAACCGAGGTGCCATCATCTCCATCTGCTCGAACACCGTGGTGATGGCTGCCGGCTGACAACGCTGGCGTGAACCGCTTCCCGCGATTACCCTCGGCAGCAACCTCTTTGGCCATCTCGATGAGTTCGGCAATCACCTCAGCAGAGGTGATCTGCTGATTGGTGTACTGGTTCATCAGCTTCGTGATGCGTTCGGAGACGTCGCGCTGCCGCACGACGTTGTTTCTGGTCGCGCGGGCCGATTCCTCGTTCAGGGTTGCCCGCAGCGCCTCGATCGCCAGGTGCGGGTTGGTTGCGGCTTTCGCCTTGGCCTCGAAGTCGGGGCCGAGATCGCTGGCCAACCGTACGCAGCCGAAGCACGATCTCGAACCGATCACCGACGCAAATGCCATCGAGCAACCGTCAGCGATCCAGACCAAGCGAACAACAGGTCCCCGGGCCTCGCGAGATCGACTGTGTTCATCTCAGCGCCATCGGGAAGAACGCGCAGAAGATCGAGAAGTCCTGCATCACCGTCTACTCCGCCATCGACCGGCTCCTGGGCGAGGCGCTGGCAGCGCTGGCAGGGGTCGCCGACAACGAGACCGTGACCGAGGCGCAACGCGGGGCGGCCTGATGGTCGACGAACCGACGCAGCTGCCCCCGGCGATGGCATCGCCGGAGGTGGACTGCACGGTCCGCAGCGGCTGGCACCCGTTGCTGTCCCGGCTGCACCGGCAACTCACCTCAGTGACGTCGGATTTCACCTATGCCCAGATCTCGGAGAAGCACGGCACGCTGCGGGGCAACCTCGTGTACGGCGATTCCGTCGGCGGTTTCACCCGCGGATGTTCCCTTCGTGTCGTGCGGGCGACTCAGTCCTACGAAACGAGCGCGCGCACGCAGTGATCCGCAGTGCGGGGGGTGCGGCTATCAATGAGCCCGCGAAGTGTCACAATCCGTGGCAGAACTGTCACAATCCGTGGCAACAGTCCGCGCATACCGCGGACTATTGCCCTGGATCGGTATCGGGATGTGCGACTACCCGAACCATCGCTCGAGCACCCGAGCGACCCCGTGGTCGTTGTTGCCGACGGTGACCTCGTCGGCTGCGGCGAGCGCTGCCGGATGGCCGTGCGACATCGCGACGCCATGGCCGGCCCAGGCCAGCATCTCGACGTCGTTGGGCATGTCACCGAACGCGATCGACGCCGTGTCGGTCAGGCCGGCGAGTCCGATCAGCGTCTGCAGGCCCGACGCCTTGTGTGTGTCGGGGAGCGACAGCTCGATGAGGCCGTTGTCGGTGGAGAACGTGATCTGGGCGAGGTCGCCGACGGCGTCCTTCAGGCGTGCCGCCATCTCGTCGCTGCGCATGTCCGGTTGCCGGACAAGCAGTTTCACCGCGGGTTCGGCGTACACCTCGTCGTCGCCGACCTCGATGTGGTCGGGGTTCAACCACGCGTGCCGGTATCCGGAGGTCGCGACGAACGGCGGGGTCGCGGCGTCGTAGGCGGACTCGCCGACACGTTCCGCGGCGATTCCGCAGCCCGGGATCCGCGCGTACGCCCGCTCGACGAGCTTCTCGAGGACGTCCGGCGCGAGCGTCGCGGCCGACAGGACACGGTCGTGCGCGACGTCGTACAGGATGGCGCCGTTCGCGCACACCGCATATCGCACGTGCGCGGGCGTGTCGTCGAACTGATCGCTGATCTCGGCGATCCAGCGTGGCGGCCGTCCCGTCGCGAGGATGAACTCGGCCCCGGACGCGATGGCCGACCCGATGACGTCGATGGTGCGTCGCGACACGCGGTTCTCGTCGTCGATCAGGGTGCCGTCGACGTCCGATGCGATCAGGGTCGGTGGCCCGAATTCGATTGCTGCCGAATCCGACACGGACGGAGTAGGTGTCACCGGCCACCCTGCTCCCTGGCTGCACGGGCCGCTGCCTTGCGAGCCGCCTCCTCGTCCTCGATCACGTGCGCCTCCTCGGGCGTCGGGGCCGAACCGCCGAGTCGGGACGGGACCCAGAACTCTCCGGCGGGATGCGGCCCGTAGTCGTCCTGCACCGTATGCAGCAGGGTGGTCATGGTCTCTCGCAGACGTGCTGTCGCCACCTCCGGTGGCTCGTCGGCCGCGACGGCGAGCGGGGGTCCGTACCGGACCGCCACCGGCAGGCGACTCCGCCCGATGTTGCGGGCCCCGGTCTCGGTCTTCGTCCACTGCCGCTGGGCGCCCCAGACGATCGACGGCACGATCGGCACGCCGGACTCGGCGGCCATGCGGACCGCGCCCGTCTTGAACTCCTTCAGCTCGAAGCTCCGGCTGATCGTCGACTCCGGGTAGACCGCGACGATCTCGCCGTCGATCAGCTCCTCGACGGCGAGCCGGTAGGCGTCAGCCCCGGCGGACCGGTTCACCGGCACCGTCTTCGTGTGATTGACCAGGAAGCGCATGATCGCGATGTCCATCACCTCGGACTTGATCATGTAGCGCGTCCGACGACCGGCGCGGTACAGGCCGAGTGCAGCGGGGACGAAATCGAGATAGCTGGTGTGGTTGACCGTCAGCACGGCCCCGCCGGTGCGCGGGATGTTCTCGAGCCCGGAGAAGCGCAGGTCGAGACCCTGAGCGCGTACGAGACCGTGCGCGATGATCTCGAGGGTCCGGTAGACCGGTTCCATGGTTGTCAGGGTAGCGGTGGCGCCGATCAGGACACGTCGCCGCCGGCGTCGCGCTCGGCACGCTTGGCGGCACGCGCTGCCTGCTCGTCGGCGTCGAGCCGGTTGGCCTCCTCCAGGGTCGGTGCCGACCCGCCGAGACGCGCCGGCACCCAGTACTCACCCTTCGGGTGCTCGCCATAGGCGTCCTGCAGTTCCAGCAGCTTCTCACCCATGACCTTGTGCAGGCGTGCGGTGATCTCGCCGGCCTCGCCGACCGGCTCGACCGGTTCGGCGACACCGATCAGGATTTTGACGTTGCTCCGCCCGAGATTCTTCGGGTGGCCCTTCGTCCAGACGCGTTGTGCACCCCAGATGACGGTCGGGATGATCGGCGCACCGGACTCGAGGGCCATGCGGGCCGCACCCGACTTGAACTCCTTCAGCTCGAAGCTGCGGCTGATGGTGGCCTCGGGGTAGACGCCGACGAGCTCGCCGCGTTTCAGATAGTCGACGGCCGAGCGATAGCTCTCGGCACCGCTGGACCGGTCGACCGGGATGTGTTTGAGCGCACGCATGATGGGCCCGGAGACCTTGCTGTCGAAAACCTCCTTCTTCGCCATGAACCGCACCTTGCGGCGGCCCTGGAGGAATGCCGGGATGCCGGCGTAGGTGAAGTCCATGTATCCCGTGTGGTTGATCGCGACCACACCGGGACCGTCCTTCGGCACGTTCTCGACGCCGGACACCTTGAATTTCAGCCCCTCGGCCAGCCACAACAGGCGGGCGGTCGTGATCACGGTGTCGTAGACGGGTTCCATGGAACGAGCTTAGCCAGGGCCGCAATCCGCGGACCGAGCATGACGCCCGTCACGTGCCGGACCCGACGGACCTACGGCCCACGACACGACCGCGGCCCGGTCGTTAGATTGGTAGATCGAGAGCATCACCTGCGCAGCCCAGCGCACTGCCCACGAAAGGCCCATCCGTGCAGATCACCAGCGTAGGACACGCCGGCTTCCACATCCAGACGAGCGCCGGTTCCATCCTCTGCGACCCCTGGGTGAACCCTGCGTACTTCGCCTCCTGGGTGCCGTTCCCGGACAACTCCGAGCTGGACTGGAAGACCCTCGGCGACTGCGACTACCTGTACGTCTCCCATCTGCACCGCGATCATTTCGACGAGCGGAACCTGCTGGAGAACGTCAACAAGGACGCCACCGTCCTGCTCCCCGACTACCCGGTGCCGGACCTCAAGCGCGAACTCGAGCGTCTCGGCTTCCACACCTTCGTGGAGACCGAGGACTCGGTGAAGACGACGGTCTCCGGTCCTCGGGGGTCGCTGGAGGTGATGATCATCGCGTTGCGCGCCCCCGCCGACGGACCGATCGGCGACAGCGGTCTCATCGTCTCCGACGGCGAGACGACCGTGTTCAACATGAACGACGCCCGTCCGATCGACCTCGACGTCGTCGACGAGGCGTTCGGTCATGTCGACGTCCACCTTCTCCAGTACTCGGGCGCGATCTGGTACCCGATGGTCTACGACATCCCACGCAAGTCGAAGGCGAACTTCGCGGCGCAGAAACGTCAGCGCGGCATGGACCGTGCGCGGTCCTACATCGAGCAGGTCGGTGCCACCTGGGTCGTCCCGTCGGCGGGTCCCCCGATGTTCCTCGACGACGACCTGTTCGGGCTCAACGACTTCGGGTCTGGCGACAACGCAGACGTCACCTCGATCTTCCCGGACCAGGAGACATTCCTGGAACAGATGCGTATCCACGGCACCGACGACGGCGAGAAGCATCGCGGGCTGATGATGGTGTCCGGGTCGGTCGCCGACTTCACCGGCCCGACCCTCGACGAGGTCTCCCACCCATACGCGCCCCACGAGGTGTTCGGCGAGAACAAGCGGGCTTACCTCGAGCGGATGAAAGAGAAGTTCGCGCCGGTCATCGCCGCCGACAAGGCCACCTGGGCCGCCGACGACGGGGAGCCCCTGCTCGAGCCGCTGCGCCAGGTGTTCGAGCCGATCATGGCGCAATCCGACCTCATCTGCGACGGCATCGGTTATCCGGTCGGCCTCGTGATGGGCGATCAGACCGTCGTGCTCGACTTCCCCAACCGGATCGTCCGCGAACCGAAAGAGCGGGAGGGCAAGTACCGTTACGGTTTCCGGATAGCACCGGAGCTGGTGCGCACCGTGTTACGCGACAACGAGCCGGACTGGGTGAACACCATCTTCCTGTCCACCCGGTTCACCACGTGGCGGATCGGCGGCTACAACGAGTACCTCTACACCTTCTTCAAATGCCTGACCGATGAACGAATCGCCTACGCCGACGGCTGGTTCTCCGAGGCGCACGACGACTCGGCGTCGATCACCAAGGACGGCTGGGAGATCCAACGGCGCTGCCCGCATCTCAAGGCGGACCTGTCGAAGTTCGGTGTGATCGAGGGCGAGAAGCTGACATGCAATCTGCATGGCTGGCAATGGGATCTGCCGACCGGACGCTGCCTCACCTCCAAGGGGCACGAGTTGCGGGCCGAACGACTCGACTCCTGAGCCAGGTGGCGCACGACGCAGCCGCCCACCTCAGGACCACCCGACAGCACACCTCCTAGAGACGCGAGACCCACAGTGGCGCAACGCTCTTACCGCGGCCAATCGGTGGCCGAACGCAGCGCCGAACGGCGCGAGCGGTTGATGACGGCAGCCTTGGAGGTGTTCGGCACACTCGGGTACGCCGGGGGCACCGTCTCCGCGATCTGCTCGGCCGCCGGGCTGTCGCGGCGCCAGTTCTACGAATTGTTCGAGACCCGTGAAGATCTGCTCATCGCCGTCTACGACATGATCCACCGCGAGGCGCGGGCCGCCGTGCTGGCCGCGTTCGCCTCGGTCGATCGGCCCGATCCGCCACTGGAGGAACGCGTCCGTCCCGCGGTGGCCGCCTTCTTCGACTCCGTCGCCGCCGATCCCCGCCGGATGCGCATCGCGTTCATCGAGGTCGGTGGGATCAGCACCCGCGTCGAGGCCCACCGGTTCGAGGCGCGACGCGAGTGGATGACGTTCTTCTCGGCCGCCGCTTCCGAGTTCACCGACCTGCCGGACTCCGAGTTCGGTTTCGACTACGAGGCCATGATCGTCATCGGCGCGCTGACCGAGGCCGGCCATCTCTGGGCCAAGAGTGACCCCCGCCCGAACCGCGACACCGTGGTCTCGATGCTCATGAGCGTGATCCTCGCCCTCGCCGCCTCGCGGTCGCCCGCATCACGCGCCTGACCGAGGTCCGTTCGTCGTACAAGTGACTGAACGCACGCCGAACGGTGCCGGCGACTCCCCGCATCGTTCCGGCTCTCCTGGCAAGCCGGCTCTCCTGGCAAGCCGGCTCTCTCAGCCCTGCGGCACCGCGGGTGAGGACGCCACGATCACCGCTCCTGCGACCGCCGCGATGAAGGCGATCATCGCCACCGGCATCCACCCCGATCGCGTCGCGTCACCGAGCAGCGCGATGCCGACGGCGCCGGGCACCACCGTCTCGCCGACGACGAGTGCCGCGGCCGCACCGTTCACCGAGCCGGTCTGCAGGGCGACCGTGAACAGATAGAACCCGCCGACACCACACACCACGACCGCATATGCGGCAGGGTCGGTGAGCAGCTCCCCCGGCGAGAACGGGTCGAGGCCGTGCACGATCCGTACCGCCACCGCCATCACCCCGAACACGATGCCCGCCAGGAGACCTGCGATCACCGCGATCCGCGCACCCGGCAGTTGCAGCATGGCCAGGCCACCGCCGATCAGTGCGGCACCGAGGACCAGCACTGTCCAGTGCAACCACGCGCCGTCATGACCGTGTCCCTCGTCGGCCGAGACCAACCCCAGGACGATCAGCGCGACGACGACCACGCCTATCGCGATCCGGTCGATCGTCCGCAGCCGCACGTGCAGGAACAGCGCGGCCAGCACCGCAGTCACCACGAGATTCGCGCTGACGATCGGTTGGGCGAGAAACAGCGGCAGCTCGCGCGCGGCGATCAGGTTGCCGACGAAGCCGAATCCGTCGAGCGCCATGCCCGCCAGGAACGAGACGGTCAGCATCGCGGTGATCGTCGACCGCAGAGTGGGCGCATGCGAGGCGCCCGGACCGTCGATCCCGGTGGGCGGCTCGGCGACGCTCCGGGCACCGTGCGCCTGCAGGACGGACGCGGTGCCGTAGGCCAATGCCGCGACGACGGCGGCGATGATCCCGATGAGCATCGGTTCAGTATCGCGTGCCCGCTACGATTCGGGGCATGAAACCCTCCGGCGGTGACGTCGACGGCCACCTCGCCGAGGTGTCCCCGGCCAAGCGGCAGCGCGACGCCGAGACCCTGGTCGAGATCCTGCGTGAGGTCTCCGGTCACGAGCCGCAACTCTGGGGCACGATCGTCGGCTTCGGCGCCTGTCACTACCGGTATCCGACCGGCGCCGACGGGGATTCGCCGATCGTCGGTTTCGCGGCCCGCAAGTCGGCGACGACGATCTACCTGCTCGACGACATCGACGGCGCCCACATCACCGTGACCGGGTGACGTCCCGCGGCGGATGCCCGTAGCCGCGAGGCAGATTGGTGGCATCGGCCGACTCGACGGCGGTGACGGCTCCCGACGACGCGAGCACCACTCCGCCGACGACCGCCGCGACGAACGCGACGATGGCCACGGGTCCCCACCCGGCGCGCGTGACGTCGCCGAGGAAGATGATGCCGACCGCGCCGGGCAGCACCGTCTGCCCGACGACCAGCGCGGCCGCCGCACCGTTGACCGATCCGGTCTGCAACGCGACGGTGAAGAGATAGAAACCACCGATCCCGCTGATCAGCAACGCGTAGAGCGCGGGGTCGGTGAACAGGGCCCCGGCGTCGAACGGGTCGAGTCCGTCGAGGATGCGCGAGGCGACCGCCATGACGCCGAACACCGCACCGGCGATCAACCCGGTGGCGGCGGCGAGATGTTTGTGGACCGTCCGCATGACGATCACGCCGACCCCGATGAGCGCCGGACCCGCGATGAGCACGGCCCATCGCATCCACGGGTCGTTCTCGACGCCTTCTCGCCCGGCCGACACAGCGAGAAGCACGAGCGAGGCCACCACGACGGTGCCCGCGATCCAGTCCCGCGGCTTCAACGAGACGTGCAGGACGACCATCGCCAGTAGCGCCGTCGCGACGAGGCGGGCCGAGATGATGGTCTGCGACAAGAACAACGGGATCAGCCGCGCCGACAGGATCGTCGACACGAAACCGACGATGTCGAAGACGAACCCGACCAGGAACGGCACGGTCAGCATCGTCGCGAGGGTCGACCGCAGCGACGGATGGGCCTTCGACGACCGGCGCCGCTCCTCGCGGACCGCCGCCCGTTGCGCGACCTGATCGGCCCCGAGTGCCTGCAGTACTGCGGCGGCGGCGAATGCGAACGAGCCGATCACCGCGATGACGATTCCCGCGGTCATGGTCGGTGCGGGATCACTTCGGCGTGAGGTGGTCGGTCCCCACGAACCGCGCGAGCTCGGGCGGCAGGATCACCGAACCGTCGGGCTGCTGGTGGTTCTCGAGGATGGCCACGATCCACCGTGTCGTCGCGAGCGTGCCGTTCAGGGTGGCCGCGACCTGCGGTTTGCCGTGCTCGTCCCGGTACCGGATGGACAGTCGCCGGGCCTGGAAGGTCGTGCAGTTCGACGTCGAGGTCAGCTCGCGATAGGTGTTCTGTGTCGGGACCCAGGCCTCGCAGTCGAACTTGCGGGCCGCCGACGACCCGAGGTCGCCACCCGCGACGTCGATGACCCGATAGGGGACGTCGATCGCGGCGAGCATCTCCTTCTCCCACGCCAGCAGCTTCTGGTGTTCGGAGGCGGCGTCCTCGGGCTTGCAGTAGATGAAGCCCTCGACCTTGTCGAACTGGTGCACCCGGATGATGCCGCGGGTGTCCTTGCCGTAGCTGCCGGCCTCGCGCCGGAAGCAACTCGACCAGCCGGCATAGCGTTTGGGTCCGTCGGCCAGATCGATGATCTCGTCCGAGTGATAGCCGGCCAGCGGCACCTCGGAGGTGCCGACGAGGTAGAGGTCGTCGTCTTCGAGGTGATAGATCTCGTCGGCGTGCGCGCCCAGGAATCCGGTGCCGCCCATGATCTCCGGACGTACGAGCACCGGCGGGATCATCAGCGTGAAGCCGTTGGCGACGGCCTTCTGGGCCGCCATGTTCAGCAGGCCGAGCTGCAGCAGCGCGCCCTGTCCGGTCAGGAAGTAGAAGCGCGAGCCGGACACCTTGGCGCCGCGTTCCATGTCGAGGAGGCCGAGCGACTCGCCGAGTTCGAGATGATCTTTCGGATCGGCGATCTCCGGTGGCGTGCCCACGTGATCGAGCACGACGTAATCGTCCTCGCCGCCGGCCGGAGCACCGTCCTGCACCAGATTGGAGATGGCCCGATGCGCCTCCGTGGCCGCCTCGTCGGCGGCGGACTGTCGCGCGACGGCCGCCTTCACCTGCTCGGCGAGTTCCTTGCCCTGCGCGAGCAGCGCGGTCTTCTCCTCGCCCTGCGCCTTGCCGACCTGTTTGCCCAACGCCTTCTGTTCGGATCGGAGGCGGTCGGCGTCGACGATGGCGGCCCGGCGCGCGGAGTCCGCGTCGAGCAGCGCATCGACCAACCCGGGATCCTCTCCCCGCGTCCGCTGCGATGCACGCACGAGGTCAGGGCTCTCACGCAGAATCTTGAGGTCGATCACGTCTGAAACCCTACTGGAGGCCGGGTTGCCAGAACCGCACGTAGTCGGCGCGACCGAACATCTGCGCCGCGTCGTGCGCCGACGGCGTGCCCGCGTACGGATCGGCGCCGCCGTGCACCAGCGCCTCGACGACGTCGTCGAAACCCTTGAACACCGCCCCCGCCAACGGTGTCTGCCCCTTGTCGTTGGCCAGGTCCACCTGGGCTCCGGCCTCGAGCAGCACGGCCACCGTCGGCGCCGACCCGTGGTACGCGGCGAGCATCAGCAGGGAGTCGCCGGACTGGTTGCGCAGGTCCGCGGGCACGCCGGCACCCAGATAGGCGCGCAACGTCTCGGCGTCGCCGGCGCGGGCCATGTCGAACAGCCGGCCGGCGAGTTCGGCGATGTCGTCGGGGACCCCGCGCGGCTGCTCCTCGTCGGTCACCACCGCGAGTGTAGGCGGGCGGTACTGCTGCCACGTCGGAGCAGGCATGATGGATCCCGATGAACGCCGACGACACACCACACGGCAGGGCTGATCGCGGCGCGGACGACCGCGACGACGACTGGGTGAGTCTGCCCGGTGACCACCCCATCGGGGACGACGCCCCCGCCGACGTCCCCGACCGCGACGAGGCAGGCGACCCGCAGGCCGGGAAGTCACGCTGGCAGGGGTCGCTGCTGGCCAATCCGGTCCGTCTGGTGCTCGCGGCCGTCGTCATCGGTGCGATCGTCGCCGGCGGCATCGCCCTGGCCATGGGGGTGTTCAACGACAGCGGCAGTGTGGGCGGCACCGACATCGGCGAGAACGAGCGCCTCGCCCAGAACGATTTCACCCGGTCCGTCCGCGGCGACTGCCTCGACTGGCCCGCGAACAACCCGGGCGAACCCACCGAGGTGACCTGCGATCAGAAACACCGCTTCGAGGTCGCCGGGCCTCTCGACACCGCCCTGCTCCCGGGTTCCGAGTTCGGCGAGAGCGCGACATGGCCGGGGGTCGAGCGCTTCGCCGCGATCCGCGACGAACAGTGCCCGGTGATCGTCGACGCCTACCTCGACGGACGACTCGATCCGCAGGGCCGCTTCTCGGTCGGGATGATGTACCCGTCGCAGGTGCAGTGGGACAAGGGTGCCCGTGAACTCCGCTGCGGTCTGCAACAGACCGGCAAGGACGGCACGGCCGATCAGTTCGTCGGCCGGGTGGCAGATCAGGATCAGTCCTTCCAGTGGCCTGCGGGCACCTGTATCGGGATCGATCCCGCCACGCGGAAGCCGACCGGCTCGACCGTGAACTGCACCGAGGCCCATGCCTTCCAGACGACCGGGACCGTCGTCCTCGCCCCGCGCTTCGGTGACCGGCTGTCGGGCAAACCGTGGCCGGGCGTCGAGGCGCAGAACGACTACCTGAAGTCGATCTGCCCGGTGCAGGCGACCCGCTTCCTGGGTGGCAAGAACAAGCTCGACGCGACGACCCTGAACGTGCAGTGGTCGGTGTTGTCGGAACCCAGTTGGCTGGCCGGCAGCAGGACCGCGGTCTGCTACCTCGGCCTCCCGGACCGCGGCGGATTCGCGACCCTGGTCGGCGACGCGCGCTCGACGTTGCTGATCAACGGCAAACTGCCGGTGCCGCCGCCCGCGGCGCCGCCGGGCCGGGCGCTGCCGACGCCGGTCCCGCTGCCGCCGGGGGTCGCGCCGAACCCCGAGGAAGTGCCGGCCCCGGCCGGGTGATGTGATGCCCGTTCGCATGTCCGACGACGAGTTCGACGGGCTGGTGTCCGACGCCCTCGACACCATCCCGTCCGAGCTGACCGACAACATGTCCAATGTGGTGATCCTGGTGGAGCCGTATCACCCGGAGGAACCGTCGATCCTCGGGCTCTATCACGGTGTCGCACTGACCATGCGGGACCACGAGTACGGCGGCTTCCTCCCCGACACCATCACGATCTACCGCGACCCGATCCTGGCGATGTGCCACGACCGGGCCGAGGTGGTGCACGAGGTCGCCGTCACCGTGATCCATGAGATCGCCCACCACTTCGGGATCGACGACGACTGGCTGCACGCCAACGGGTGGGGGTGAGGGACTCGAACCCCCCAGACCGCTACCCCATCGGATCGGTGACGAGCGGTTCGTCGACCTCGGTGCCGAACGGTCCGGTCACCGCCCCCCAGCGGTGCAGGCGCCACAGTCCGTCGACGAACTCCAGCTCGATCGACCCGGTGTTCTGCAGATGTGTGCCCGCCGCGAATGTCGGGTCGACGCCGGCCAGTCGGGCCGCGATCAACCGGATCGCGGCGCCATGGCTGACGACGTAGACGTCCCGACCGTCACCCGGACCGGTCAGGTAGCGCCCGGTGAGGTCCTCGACGACGGGAAGATAGCGGTCGTAGACCATGGCGAGCGATTCGCCGCCGGGCAGGCGGGCGTCGAGATCGCCACGATGCCAGCGGTCGACGATGTCCTTGAACACGCCGTGCGCGTCGTCGTCGGAACGGTCCTCGAGGTCCCCGACCTGGACCTCGTGGATGCCGTCGGCGACCTCGAGACCCACATCCCACACCGAGCCGATGAGCTCGGCCGTCTGTTGCGCGCGACGGGCCTGCGAACTGACCAGGATCACCTGCTCCTGCGGCGGGTTCTCGAGCGCGAACCGGACACCCTGTCGCACACCGAAATCCGTCAGCGCGGCACCCGGCAGAGCGGTGTCGAGCCGCCGCATCACGTTGGAGGTGGTCTCACCGTGGCGGACCAGATGCAGGCGCGCCACTACGGCGCCTCTCCGCTACGGATGCCGTCGAACCAGACCATGCTGTCCGAGGTGTCCGGCGGCGGGGCACCCGTCGTGCGATCGACCGGCCACGAACCGAGGAACACCACCCGCTCGCACCGGCGGTACAGCGCACGCAGCGCCTCGCCCACGGCGTCGTCGTCGATGTGGCCGACGGCATCGAGGTAGAACCGGTGCGACCCGGGCACCTCGCGACGTGGGCGCGACTCGATGCGGGTCAGATCGATTCCCCGCGAAGCATATTCGTTCATCGCCGCCATCAGGCTGCCGGGCACGTTGGGAAGGTCGAGGATGACCGAGGTGCGGTCGGCGCCGGTCCTGGCCGGCGTCGGCCCCGGCGGACCGATCAGCAGGAACCGGGTGTGGGCCTCGTCGGCGTCGGCGACACCGTCGGCCAGGACCGTCAGCCCGGCGATCTCTGCGGCGAGCGAGGTGGTGACGGCGACATCCGCGCGTCCGGCCGCGACGTCGGCGGCGGCGGCCGCGTTCGACGACGCGTTGACGAATCCGGCCTGCGGATAGAGCTTCTCCACCGATTCCCGAACCTGCGCGGCCGCCACCGGATAGGCGGCGACGCTACGGACCTCGCTTGCGGACATCGGTTCGCGAGCGGCGATGGTGAACGCGACGTCGAGGATCACCTCGGCGAAGGCCTGGACACGCCCCGCGGTCCCCGGTCCGGGCGGGACCAGCGCGTCGGCGGTCGCCGGGACCGCGCCTTCGACGGAACTCTCGATCGGCACGCACCCGAAGTCGGCGACCCCGCCGCGCACCATCTCGATGGTCGCCGCTGGGCTGTTTGCGGCGATCTTCTGGTTCTCGCCGGTCACGCGCGGCATGGTCTGGCGGGGCAGGCGCTCGGACAGGAGCTTGTCGAGCGCGATCTCGGTGAAGGTCCCGGACGGGCCGAAGTAGGCGAACACGGACACGACAAGAGCCTAGTCGAGTGGGGCGCTCGTCCGTTCCGGGTTCGAACCGGTGAGGATTCAACGATTGACGAACAGCCAGGACCCACTTAGGTTAGGGTTACCTTCATCGCCCGGTGGAGTCCCGGGCCCGATACGCCGAAAGCGAGGGAGCGCATGACCCACGCCGTCACCGACCGCCCGTCGGATGCCGAACTGATCCAGACCGCGTGCCGCCGGGTGTCCGGCGCGACCCTGGCCGTCGAAGGTGCCGAGCCGACACCGGTCAACGTCGTCCATCTCTTCGAGTCGCAGGCCTTCGTGCTGGTGCCCACCGACGGGGACGCCATGCTACTGGCCGGCGAATCCGCCGACGGTGTGACCGCGATGGTCGAGATCACCGACTGCGCCCCGATCGACTTGCGTGAACGGGTCCGCTCGCTGATCTGGCTGAACGGCCACCTGCATCCCGTGCCGGCGAACCTCGAACGTGATCTCGCCCTCGAGATCGTGTCCGAGCACCCCGACGACGGCCTCCTCGACATCGGCCACGGCTACTCGATGCTGCGCCTACAGATCGACAGCGCCGTGATCGCCACCGCCTCGGGCGCCGCCTCGGTGCCCGCTCCCGAGCTCGCCGGTGCGCTTCCGGACCCGTTCTGGGAGTACGAGAGCGACTGGATCGCCCACCTCGACGCCGACCACGCCGACGTGATCGGGCAGCTCGCCCGCAAGCTGCCGCGACAGTTGCGCAACGGGCGCGTCCGCCCGCTCGGACTCGACCGGTTCGGCATCCGCTTCCGCATCGAGGGTCCGGGCGGTGACTCCGACGTCCGGCTTCCGTTCCCGCGTCCGGTCAACGACGTCTATGAGCTGTCGCAGGCACTGCGGTCACTCGCCGGCTGCCCGTTCATGAACAGCCTGCCCGACTGACCTCGGATCGGCTCCGCCGACGCCCGTAGGGTGGGCGCCATGGGTGCGACGGTGCGATCGGTGCTGACGCAGGTGGTCCGTCCGTCGCGGCCCGACTCGATCCCCGTCGTGACCGACCGCACCGAGCGACGCGCGATCGTCGTCGAACTGGTGATCGTCGGTGTCCTCACGTTCCTCTTCTCCGCCCTCGCCGCCGCCCTGTCACTGATCGAGGCGCAGCTGTCCGGCGGGATCGGCAACACCACGGTCGCGCTCAACCCGACACGGTCGGATCTCGGCTGGATCGATTTCGCCCGCCAGCTGATGAGTGCGCTGCGACTCTTCGCGATCGGCGGCCTCGGCGTGTACCTGCTGTGGCGGAGCGGGATCGGATTGCAGCGCGTCGGCCTCGGACGGTGGGCGCCACGCCGTGACGTACCGACCGGCCTCGGCCTCGCCGCGCTCATCGGGTTGCCCGGCCTGGCGCTCGTCGCGATCGCCCGCGCGCTGGGCATGAACGCACATCTGATCCCGAGTGAGACCGACGGCGTGTGGTGGCGCTGGCCCATTCTCATCCTGATCGCGATTGGCAACGCCGCCGCCGAGGAGATCATCGTCGTCGCCTACTTCATCACACGGCTGCGGCAGCTCGGGGCCGGCGAGAACACCTCTCTGGCAGCCAGTTCCGTCCTCCGCGGCGGCTACCACCTGTATCAAGGCGTGGGCGCCGGCCTCGGGAACATCGTGATGGGGCTGGTCTTCGGGCGCTTCTTCCAGATCACGTCGCGGGTGTGGCCGCTTGTCATCGCCCACGCGGTGATCGACATCGTGGCGTTCGTCGGGTACGCGTTGTTGAAGGATCACCTGGGCTGGGTGGGGTAGCCCTCAGCGCTCCTCGACGAGTGCGACCTCCGCCGAGAGGCGACATCCGCGCTCGACCTCAGACCGCGAGATCCTCCAGCGGATAGGGCGGCTCACCGACCCCGACGAGCCGGACCGCCCCCGACGGGGTGATCTCCGCGAGGCGACCGTCGACGGCGCCGTTGCCGCCGACGGAGACCGACACCGTCGTGGTGCGGTCGTCCTTCCATCGGCGGACCTCGTCGCCGAATGCGGTACCCGCCCAGTGATATCGGCCATCGAGGGGGTCGAGGGCGCCCGCGATCCGTACCCGCGCGACGATCTCGTCGTCGTCGGTCCGCAGCACCGCCTCGCCGTCGAACACGTCGTCGTCGATCGCGGGGACGCCTATCCACGTGTAGTCGTCGGGCCGGAACCGTCGCAGGCGCTTGTGCCGAAGACGTCCGGAACCGACACTCCGCCATTCGTTCTCGAGGGATCGACGCACCGTGACCGATGTCGCACCCGAGGTCGCGAAATGCTCGACGAGCGCGACCACGTAGTCGAGTGCCGCATCGTCGTCGAGGAACACCTCTCCGGGGCGGTCGGCCGTCGCGACACCGAGGTAGCTACCCGGCGGCGCGGACACCTCGTGCACGGTGACATCGCCCGGCGACGCCTTGTCGACGATCTCGATCGGCAACGGCGAGTGCATGATCCGGTTCCTCAGACGCCCGGCCAGCGGACCTGTGCCGAGCACCGCGACCGCCGCCGCGTCAGTCATCACAGGAATCCGCCGCGACGCCATCCATACCGCGACAGACGGCTCATCAGGCCGGCTTCGGTGAGAAAGGCGGCGAGCGAGGCGAATCCACGGATCTGCGCATCGTGGAAGTGCGGGTTGGTGCGTGCCGCACGTGCAGCGGCCCGGCCGTCGAGACCGGCTCGGCGATACATCGCCGGATTCGTGAAGAGATTGCGGAACAGCACGCCCGCCACCGCATGCCCGTTCGCGGCGAGGAAGGTCTCCCATCGCCTCCGGACGGGCTTGCGCCGCATGATGCCGTCCCGAGCGAAGCCGATGTGGCGGGCCTCCTCGGCCACGTGCACCTGCATGAGACGGGCCACCAGCGGCTGTAGCTGCGGATCGTCGAGCATCTCGCGTTGCAGCGCGTCGAAGATCTCCTCGCCGACGAGCGCCGCGACCCAGAGCAGGCTGCCCCGGAGTGCCTGCGGCAGCATCGCCATCGCCAGGCGCTCCCGACGTCGCATCTGGAACGGGCGCGCCCCCGCCCACTCGATGGCACGGCCGAACATCACCATGTGGCGACACTCGTCCCCCATCTCGGTCAGCGCGTAGTGGGTGGTCGCCGAGGCCGGATCGGCGCTCATCAGTCGGGCGAGCAGTGTCCGGTTGAGCAGGTTCTCGAACCAGATCCCGACCGACAGGATGTTGGCCATCTCCTGCCGGGACAGCTCGATGCGCTGCGCCTCGTCCATCTGCTCCCACAGGTCGGTGCCGACCAGTGACAGCACCGACGGCGGCAGGAAGTACCGATCGGGCTCCGGTTCACGCTCCCAATCGAGGTCGACGACGGGTGCATACGAGCGTTTGACCGACCCCTTGATCAGCCGGCGGGCGATCGCCTCGCGGCCCCCGCCACCTGTTCTCACCTGCGTCGTCACACTCATCGCGCATCTCCTCGCTTCGGCGGGCTGTGACCCCTGACACTAGGAGCGGCCTTCATATGTGTCAATACTCACTGTCACAATCATCGGTGGCCATTTTCTCGACCGGCCGTCGGACCAGCACCGTTGCGTACATTGGATGGGATGAACGAGTCCGAGCCGCCGATGATGCGCCGGCGCGACGTCCCCCCGGGACCCGCGCCACGCGCCGGCGACCCCACTCGCCGCGCCGTCCCACCACCACCTCGGCACGGTGGCCCACCACCTCCCCGGCAGGCCGGTCCTCCTCCCCGACAGCCCGGTCCGCCGCGGCACATGCCGTCCCCGCCCGTCGATCCCGGCGTGAGGAGTCGCGTGCCGCCTCGCCGGAATCCCGCGCCACCACCGCCGGCACCATCCGGCGCGCCGGATCAGTATCAGCCGCCGCTGGCATGGTCGGATTCGGCGACCGGACGGCCCCTGTCGGATGGACGCAGGCCAGATGGACGCAGGCCGGATGAGCGCGGAGGTGTCGGTTACGCACCCACCCAGAAGCCTGAGCCGGTGCCCGGCGACCGCCGGCGTGACGGGAATGTCGGCGGACCTCCCCCACGGCGTCCCGCGTCGCGCAGATCGGCGGGCGCGCCGCCACGCGAGCCGCGGACCCGGTCGTCGTCGGCGAGCCCGAAGCCGCCCCGACGACGACGTCGCATGCGGATCGGTCGAATCCTTCTGGTCGTCCTGCTGGTGCTGGTCGTCGGATCCGTCGGGCTGGTCTTCTATTACGACGGCAAGCTGCATCGCACCGACGCGCTGACGGCGTATGCCGGGCGCCCGGCGAACACTCCCGGCACGAACTGGCTCATCGTCGGCACCGATTCGCGCGCCGAGCTGTCCGAACAGCAGCGCTCCCAGTTGTCGACGGGCGACAGCGACGGTTCGCGGACGGACACGATCATGATGGTGCACAAGCCGCCGAGTGGGCGGGCGATGATCATCAGCATCCCGCGAGACCTGTACGTCCCGATCCCCGGCCAGGGTTCGCACAAGATCAACGCCGCCTTCAACTTCGGCGGTCCGCAGCTCCTCGTCCAGACCGTCGAGGGACTGACCGGCGCCCGGATCGACCATTACGCCGAGATCGGTTTCGGTGGCTTCGATCGCGTGGTCGACGCGGTGGGCGGGGTGACCATCTGTCTCGACCAGCCACTCAACGACCCCAAGGCGGGGCTGCGGCTGCCCCGCGGCTGCCAGCAGCTCAACGGACGCGAGGCGCTGGGACTCGTTCGGACACGGGCGTTCCCGAATGCCGACCTCGAGCGTGTGGTCAATCAGCGCAAGTTCCTCAACGCACTCATGGCGAAGGCGACCAGTCCTTCGGTGTTGGCAAATCCGTTCCGGCTCATCCCCTTTGTGAACGGCGCCGTCAACGCCGTCACCGTCGACGACGGTGACCACATCTGGAATCTGCTCGGCTTGGCATTCGCGCTGCGCGGAGACCCGATCACGACGACGACGCCGACGGGCGGCAGTGAGTACACCGACGACGGTGACGCACTCGCCGTGGGCGACAACACCGAACAGTTCTTCACCTACATCCGCAAGGGCGCAACGGTTCCCGAGGACCTGATCTCGGGACCCGGTGGGGTCATCGGCGGTTGAGCATCGCGCGGCGTGACCCGACGCTGACGTGACCTGCGTCTCGGTCGCAAAGCCGAAATACGGTGAGGCTCAACTCAGTAAGGTTCAACTGAGTGAATCCGCGATTTTCCTTCTCCTTACGATGGCCGCATGACAGCAATCAGTGACCACACGACCGACCATTCCGTCTTCCACAAGTTGCTGCTGGACCAGATCGGCAACGAGTTCGCCGCCTCACAGCAGTACATCGCCGTGGCCTTCTACTACGACAGCCACGACATGCCGCAGCTCGCCGAGCACTTCTACGCGCAGGCCGTGGAAGAGCGCAATCACGCCATGATGATCGTGCAGTACTTCCTCGACCGCGACGTCCAGGTCGAGATCCCCGGCGTGGCAGCTCCCCGCACCGAGTTCGAGGACTACCGGGCACCGATCGAGCTCGCCCTCGCCCAGGAGAAGACCGTCACCGAGCAGATCGTCGATCTGGCGCGCGCGGCACGCGACGGCGGCGACTATCTCGGCGAGCAGTTCATGCAGTGGTTCCTGGCCGAGCAGGTCGAGGAGGTCGCGACGATGACCACTCTGCAGACGATCGCCGAACGCGCACAGGGCAACCTGTTCGATCTGGAGAACTTCGTCGAGCGCGAGGTCAACGTGTCCAAGACGGCAGCCGTGACGCCGCCGGCGGCCGCGGGTGGCAATCTGTAGACGTCGCCCGTCAGCGCAGGGTGACCTGCCGGCCCCGGATGCCGTCGCGCGAGCGACGCTCGTCGCTGGTGAGGTCGGCGGTCACCGCCAATGCCTCGGCGAGCCACTCGTCGAACTGATCGAGTCCCGGATACCACTCCTCGTGGTGGAGTTCGTTGTCGAGGTCGAACACCGGGACCAGCAGGCCGTGGGTGCGGAACGACCCGGCGAATCGGGACCCCTCGCCCAGCGTCAGCCGTCCCGCGGCGTGCAGCCGGGCCAGGGCGGTCATCAAGTCGTCCTCGGATTCCGGTCGGACCCAACGCAAGTGGGCTCGCTCGCCCGCGTCGACCCACCACGGCGCACCCGTTCCGCTCTTCGGGGTCAGGCGCGCCGTCGGCATGATCGAGTCGTTCGCACGGCCCAGCATGTCCGCGATCTCCGGTGGCACATCGGATCCCGGCGGGAACCACCATGCGAAGTCGTCGTGGACGACGATGTCGAGGTCGGCGTCGGCGACGAGCACATCGGTCAGTGCCACGTCGGTGTCACCGGATTCGTACTCGTCACCC
Source organism: Gordonia sp. ABSL11-1 (assembly GCF_030315685.1). Taxonomy (GTDB): domain Bacteria; phylum Actinomycetota; class Actinomycetes; order Mycobacteriales; family Mycobacteriaceae; genus Gordonia. The sequence goes on from NZ_JASXSI010000016.1 coordinate 88,909, forward strand.
GGTGCGGCGTGGGCAGCCCACCGGAGCGCGGCGGCGATCTCGCCGGCCGCGTCGTCGGGGTCCGGGTCCGTCTGCACCGCGACGACACCCTCGGGGCCGTTCGCCGCATCTCGCACGATCGCACGGACCGCGCCCGGCAGGATCGTCGCGAGCACGACCTCGTTGCGTTCACCTTCCGCGCGCGCAGCCGCCGGCGCCGGGCTGTCGCCCGGCACCGCAGAGGTGAGGGTCGGTTCGGCCGGTCCGGGCTCGATCAAGACAGGCGTGGCCGTGGCCGACGCCACGAAGGCACGCAGGGCGATCAGATCGCACTCGGCGGCGAGGCCGGCGAACGGACGTGGCGGCGGTGCCATCGCGGCGAGTTGACGCTCCTTGCGTGCCGCCACCCGCTCGGCCCGGTTGCTCCCCGGCCGCGGGCCACTGCCTCGTTTGCTCTTCTTCGCCATGCGTCCACCCTCTCACGACGGTCCGCGTCGTCGGTCGGAGGTCAGTCGACCGTGACGAGCCAGTCGCGCACCTTGGCGGGTCGGTTCGTCGCCAGCCATCGCACGCCCAGGTCCGCGCACAACTGCACGTCCACGAGTTCGTCGACGGTCCAGCAGTACGTCACCCGCCCCGCCGCGGCCGCCCGGTCGACGAGGTCCGGGTAGTGCCGCAGCGTGTCGATGGACGGACCGATCCCGGTGGCCCCGACGGCGGTGGCAGCACTGCCGCCCAGGACACGAGCAGTGTCGCCCAGGAGGATCGTCGGCAGCATCGGCGCATGCCGTCGGATCCGCCACACACCGGCCGACGAGAACGAGATCACCACGGCGCGACTGTGATCGGCCGACGGTGGACTCGCGACACCGAACTCCTGCAGGAGACCGAGGAGTTTCTGCTCCACCAGACTGCCGTAGCGCACAGGATGTTTCGTCTCGACGAAGAGCCGCACCGGACGACGCCAGTCGAGGGTCAGGGTCAGCAGTTCGCGCAGGGTCAGCACCGACGCCGGCTTACCCGACGGATGCCAGCTGCCGAAGTCCAGGTCGCGCAACTCCGCCAAGGACATCTCGCTGACGATCCCGGTGCCATCCGAGGTCCGGTCGATGGTGCGGTCGTGGATGCAGACCAGCTCCTGGTCGCTGGTCAGGCGCACATCGCATTCGAGCCCGTCGGCACCGCCGGCCAACGCCAACTCGTAGGCCCCGATCGTGTGTTCGGGCATCTCCTCGGATGCACCGCGGTGGGCGACCACCGCCGGTTTGCCGGAGCGCGAGATGTCATCGATCCCCGTCATGCGACCGCCACCCACCGGCGCGACGGGACCGGGTCCTCGACGACGGCACCGAAGGCGGCCGGGAGCCGTCCCGCGAGCCAGCGCGCGAAGACGGCCGAACAGGCCGAGCTGATCACAACTGCCGCCAGTCCGTTGGCGCCGGTCTGGATGGACCCGGACATCGCGGCCACCAGACGGGTCACCACCGCGAGCACCGCGAGCACGTTGATGATCGCCCACGCCACGCACATCCGGGTCAGGCGACGACGCGTCCGGACCTGATCGAGGTCGTCACGCTGCACCGCCGCCTCGTACAGCAGGAGCGCCGCACCCATGACATTGACCAATGGCGTCGCGGCCAGCAGCGCGATCTGCCAGCGCGGACGCGGATCCCGAAGATGATGACGCCCATAGGCCTCGGACCTCGTGATGATAGTCCATCGCGTGACGATCACCGTCGTGTAGACGTACGCGCCCAGCGCGAGCAGCCCGGCGAACACCACCAGCACCCAGGTGACTCCGTCGAGCCATCCGGGTACCGGCGTGGACCGGTTCACCACGAGCAGGACGTAACGCGCCAGATGCGCGATCGCGGCGAAGCCGAGCGCACCGGCCAGCAGATGCAGGGCCTGCGTCAGGGCCGCGGTGAGGATCTCCTTCCGGGTGCGCTGGTCGCGATCCGCCTCGACGGCGGTGTCGCGCAGTCCCCACTGAGGGATGTAGACGTACCGGGGGATCGGGCGCGGTCCGCCGGCGAAGACGGGTCGTCGTGCCGGGATCGCCTCGGGTGGGCGTCGCGCAATCCAGCGAACGTGCCGACTCCGGTACAGCCGGCCACTGCGTGGACCACCCATCGGCGGTGCCGAGGGACGCGGGGGTGTCGGACGAGGGGGTCCCGGTGGGGAGTGCGGGTTCGGGGAGTGCGGGCCCGGTGATCGGGTATCCGCGCCCGTCGACGGCTGCTGGGGCGCAGGCGCGTCCTCCTGTCCGAGCAGTTCGGAATCGAGGACGCGCAGAGGCCCCCCACAGCGGGGACACTGCTCGCGTCCCTCGCGATGTGGCGCCTGGATCCGACACCTCGGACAGAGGTCGATCATCTGGAGCCGGCGCTCCCGGTCTCGACCGGCTTGCCCTGCTCGAGCCATGCGAGCATCCCGCCACGCACACAGCTGCCCTCGTAGCCGAGCTGATCAAGGTACTGCAGGACACGCATCGACCGCCCGCTCGAATGACAGACGACGAGGAGATCGGCGTCGAGATCGATCTCCTCGATCCGTGCGGGCACATCCGCCAGCGGGATGTGCAGCGCTCCCCGGACGTGTCCCGTGGCCCACTCGTCATCCTCGCGGACGTCCAGCAGGACCCGGTCGGTCTCGTCGCTGAAATCGTCCGGAAGCTCCGTCACCGGCACCTGCCGGATGTCGCCCATGCTCACGAATCCATGGTGGCACAGGCCGACGAGCGACGGCGCGCGCTGTGCGCAACCGGTCCGTCCGTCGAGTTCGGTCGAGGTCGAATTGACATTGCTGTCGGGTGCGCCACACCACTATGACGACCTGCATATAACTATCCACATGCCGATTTGCCAGCCGGACATCCCGTGTGCACTCTCCACCTCAAGCTGTGGATGAGACTGTGGATAATGTGGACAACTCCGCACGTCGGGGTATGTTTCATGTGATGACCCTCACAAGGTATGTGACCAGCATCACTGATCCGGTTGAGCGCTACACCAGATAATGCAGAAGAGTGCAGATGCACGTCGCGGCCAAAGGTTTTTCTCGATCCTCACAACGCCTGTGGAGAACTTGGGGAGAACTGTGCACACCTCGCCTCGTCGACCGTCTGTCACTCGGGCGGATGACCTGTCAGCGCAGGTGTGTCACCACTCCACGGTCGAGTGCGGAGACAACGCCGCTCACCACACGCTCGACGATCCCCTCGATCCCGACCTGAGCAGTGGCGTGCGCACCCAGCGGGCCGCCGACCAGACGGGCCAGGAGCGGCTTCGGCGTGTCGATCATGGTGATCTCGGCATCGGGATACCGCTCCGCGACGACCGACCGCATGACTCCGATCGCATCGACCAGGCCGACCTCGAGTGCACGGTTGCCGACCCAGACGTCACCGCTGAAGAGCTCGTCGTCGGGGGCGTTCAATTTCTTGCCCCGACGCTGACGGACCCAGCCGATGAAGGCCTCGTGCAGGTGCGACTGCAGGGTCTGCAGCCACTCGACGTCCTCCGGCCGCTCGGGGGAGAACGTGTCGAGGCGGGCCTTGTTCGCGCCCGAGGTGTACAGGCGGCGTTCGACGCCGAAGCGGGTCAGGACATCGGAGAAACCGAACCCCGACGACACCACCCCGATGGATCCGATCATCGAGGTGTGCGCGGCGAAGATCTCGTCCGCGGCACAGGCGATCCAGTAGCCACCCGACGCGGCGACATCCTCGCAGAACGCGAGCACCGGAACGCCCTTCTCGGCCGACAGCTGGCGGATCCGCTCGGCGATGTACTCCGACTGCGCCGGCGAACCGCCCGGCGAATTGATGACGACGACGACGGCCTTCACGTGCTCGGTGCCGAAGGCCCGCTTGAGGACGGGCTCCACCGAGTCGGTGGTGATACCGGGTCGGCCCATGCCACTCATCCCGATCGGACCGTCGAGGCGGACCACGGCCACCCGATCCGCCCGCGACCGAGACACCCGCTCGGTCACCTTTGTCCACGGTCCACTTGTCATGAGGCGAGTCTAGTGGCCGCACCCCCGACGCCCGGGACTCTAGACTTTGCGCGTGCGGATCCGATGGCTCACGGCGTTCCTGGATTTTCCCTCCGCCCAGTTCGGCGCCGAGGTGACGTTCTGGCGGGCGATCGCCGGCAGCACCGTCTCACCTCCTCGTGGTGATCATCGTGAGTTCGCCTCATTGGAGCCGTTCAACGGGGATCCGCATCTCCGGGTGCAACGCATCGAGGACGGACCCGGTGGAATCCACATCGACCTGCACGTCGACGACCCGGACGTCGCGGCGCGTGAGGCGATCTCGCTGGGCGCGAACGTCGTCCGTGATGTCGCCGGGCCCGACTACCTGACGCTGGAGTCGCCGTCGGGTTTCGTGTTCTGCCTCGTTGCCTGGGAGGGGGAATCGGAACGGTCACGACCGATCCGCTGGCCCGGCGACACGATCAGCATCATCGATCAGGTCTGCATCGACGTCCCGTACGCCCAGTTCGACCGCGAGGTCGGGTTCTGGACGCAACTCACCGGCCACCCGAGGGAACCGACCAGTCGACCGGAGTTGGTGCGCATCGCCCGCGATCCGGCGCTCGCCATCGGAATCCTACTGCAGCGCAACGGCGAATCCGATCCGCCTGCGGTCGCGCGAGGTCACCTCGATCTGGCGGCGACGGCCGTCGAGGACGAGGTCGCCCGGCATGAGGACTGGGGCGCCCGGGTCGTCGAGCGCCTGCCGCACTGGACCGTGATGGCCGACCCGGTGGGTCGCCGGTACTGCATCACCGACCGCAATCCCCGCACCGGCGAGTGAGTTCCCGCCCGGCCTCAGCGTTCGATGTCGCAGAAGGCCTGTAGCCGTTCGACTTCGGCAGTCAGTTCGGATCGTTGCCGACGAGTCGGTTCGGCCATCATGTCGACCACCACCCGGCCGCCGTCGAGCAGCCAACTACCGGCGAGGCGGCCATCGACCAGCACGAAGCCCGGGGACCGGCCGTTGGGGGTGGCCAGGCTACGGTAGCGGTCGTCATCGGCGATGCGGCGCCGGTCGGTCTGCGCGACAAGCACATTGTCGAACGGGGCGAGCAGACGGACCGGCGCGGGCGTGCCCGCGTCGATGATGTCGAGTCCCTCGAGGTCGAAGAGCCGCTCACCATCGGGCCCGGCGAGCTCGGTCAGCTCCCAGTCCGATTCCATCTCGGCCACCAGCGGCCCGAGCCGCGTCAGTCCGGCCCAACTCTGGATGCCTTTCACAGTCGCCGGCCCGAATCCCCTCAGGTACAGGCGGATCAGGTCCTTGCGCGCCTCGTCGCCGACGACGGCGGGCTCACCTGGGCCCACCCAGTCGTCGAAGAGCTGATAGGTCGGCGCCGCCGAACCCCGCCAGAGTCCCCGCGGCGGCACCTGCACGAGCGGCAGTCCGCACCGCACGACGGAGACCATCGTGGACGGATCGTTGTCAGGGTGTCCGGAGGCCAGTGCCCGGCCGAGTTCGGCTCCGGACAACGCTGTGCCCGAGAGCAATTCAGCCGCGTCGGCGAGGATGTCGGTGGCCACGGCGCTGGTGAGCCGCCGTTCGTGGATGGCCACCTCGGTGTCCAGCAGGGGCTGCGCAACCGGGCGAATCCACCGTGCGTCCTCCGCGTCGATGAGGAAGATCGTCGAGCGCAGCAACGCCATCCGGACGACCTCGCGGTCGGTCAACAGCGCGTCGAGCTCACCCGGATCGAAGTCGGCCACACGCGAAGCCAGCGCGAAGAACGGCGCCCTCGGTTCCTGCGCCTGCAGTCCGACACAGCGATCGAGGACGTCGATGGCGTCCTCGTCGGCGCGTTCGAGCAGGTGCTGGCGGTGCAGAAGGGTCCGGTTCCACTGACCGGTGGTGAGCTGACGACGACTGGTCGGGGCGGTCACCGCTCAGGCGGCCGGATAGTGCAGACCGGTCGCCGCGTGACAGCGATAACCGTTCGGGTTCTTGGCCAGATACTGCTGGTGGTAGTCCTCGGCGTAGTAGAACCGTCCCACACCGGCGTCGGCGAGCGGCGCGATCTCGGTGGTGATCGGTCCGAGCCCGGCATCGGCAACCACGGTGCCGAACGTCTCCGCCGTCGCCCGCGCACGATCGGCGTCGCCGGCGGTCAACGTGTAGATGGCCGAGCGGTACTGCGTCCCGATGTCGTTGCCCTGCCGCATCTCCTGTGTCGGGTCGTGCGACTCCCAGAAGATCGTGAGGATGCCCTCGAGGTCGATGACGGCCGGGTCGAAGACGACCAGCACGGACTCGGTGTGCCCGGTACGGGCCGTGCAGACCTCCTCGTACGACGGGTTCGGCGTGTGGCCACCGGCGTAGCCGACCGCCGTCGTGTACACGCCGGGTACCTGCCAGAAGATCTCCTCGACACCCCAGAAACACCCGCCCGCCAGCACGACCGCGGACAGGCTGTCGTCGAAGGAGCCGACGCCGTTGCCCGCGGGGTCGTCGGACCAGGTCATCGGGTGATGGAGGAGGAGATGTTCGGGCGCGACCGGTACGGGAGCCTCGCGACCTGGGAGTGCCTGATCCGCCTCGATGAGTCGACGCTTGTGTGATTGCCCGGAAAGAAGCTGGTCAAGCCATGACATGCCGCCAATCGTACGCTCGCTCGGGTCGTCGACGGGGTTGATGGATCTCCAAGAGTCTGTCTATCATGACCCCCACGCCGGCGTTGTGATGGTTGTCACTGAGGTGGATCGTCACACCGCGGCACGGCCGGTCCATGCAGTCCGGCCCGCGGTCGTCGCGACCGCACTCAGCGCCGACGAAGGGTGTCCATGGCAACGCACGCGAGTTCCGACCTCCGTCGGGCCCAGGGGCCTCGGCCGAGTACGCCGCGTGCGACCTACGACGTCCGATCCGCCTGCCTCGGCACGGCCGTCAGCATCGCCGGCCTGATCGTCCTCCTCATCGTTCTGATGGTGATCTGACCAGCTGTTCCGGCAACCCGCGCATCGGTCAATACTTCAACCGCACTTGAAGTGGATTGTGCCGCAGTGTTTGCAATCCCCCATGCAGTGGGTAAGGGTGGAAGTACTCGCGTGACCGGCGTCGGAACGCCGCGGTTGTGCGCGCAGAGTGAGTAACGAGTTACACCTCAGAGAGGAATATCGTGGCTGAATACACCTTGCCGGATCTACCGTACGACTACGCGGCGCTCGAGCCGCACATCTCCGGCAGGATCATGGAGCTCCATCACGACAAGCACCACGCGACCTACGTCAAGGGCGCCAACGACACCCTCGAGAAGCTGGCTGCGGCCCGCGACGACGAGAGTATCGCCGGCAAGGTCTACGGGCTGTCGGCGACCCTGTCGTTCCACCTCGGTGGTCACACCAACCACTCGATCTTCTGGAAGAACCTGTCGCCCAACGGTGGCGACAAGCCCGAAGGCGACCTCGCGGCTGCCCTCGATGATCAGTTCGGCAGCTTTGACAAGTTCAAGGCGCACTTCACCGCAGCGGCGACCACCCTGCAGGGCAGCGGCTGGGCCATCCTCGGGTACGACACCATCGGTGGAAACCTGGTCATCCTGCAGCTGACCGACCAGAGCGGCAACATCCCGGCAGCGATCATCCCGGTGGTCATGCTCGACATGTGGGAGCACGCCTTCTATCTCGACTACCAGAACGTCAAGCCGGACTACGTCAAGGCCTGGTGGAACGTGGTCAACTGGGCCGACTCGGCCGAGCGTTTCGCGACCGCCAAGAGCCAGGGCGCCGGACTCATCGTCCCCGCCTGAGGCACATCTCGCCCACGATCTGCCCCCTCCTCTTCCGCACCGCGAAAGAGGAGGGGGCAGAATCGTTTTCGCGGCCGCTCCGGTTCACGAACCCGGCGTGGGGGCGGGTGTCAGAGCACGAGGGTCAGCGTTATCGCTGCGGCACAAGCGATCCCGATGACGAGAAGCGCCACGGCGTCCATCCGCCCCGGTCGTGACGGGTAGGCGGTCAGTCGGCCGGTCCCGCCGCGTGCCGTGATCGCCTCGGCCATCTCGGCACTGCGGCGCAGCGCGCTCGACATCGCCGCGGTGATCATGTCGACGACCCCCATCTCCGCGGCGGGATGCCCGCTGCGCGCAGGTGCCGACGGACGGAGACGATGCGCGGCCCGCAACAGCCGCATCTCCTCGATGAGCAGCGGGAGGCCCCGCAGGCACAGAGCGATCGCGACCGCCCATTCGTCGACGGGCATCCGGAAGATCCGGAGTGGCCGCATCAATGTGGCGATCGCGGGGGCGATCTCGGCCATCGGGGTCGTCCAGATCACCAGGATGGAACTGGCGACGAGCACCAGCCCGAGAGTGACCGCACGCAGATACACGATGAGGGCCGCCGGCCCGAAGACGACGTTGAGAACGCCGCCGGCGATGATCAGGCCCCAGAACCACCAGGGCGGTCGCGGGATCGCGCCGAGCGGGATACCCGCGACGATCGCCGTCAGCACCACGATCGCGGCGACGAGTCCCAGCGCAGGCCACGACGGCAGGACCCAGGTCATCACACCGAGGGCCAACACGATGAGCAGTTTGGTCCCGGCCCACAGCCGGTGGACGAACGAGTTCCCGGGGACCTGCCGCAGCGGGACGGACTGCATGCTCATTCGCCTGCCTCCGGTGAGATGATCGGTCGGAACTGGTGCACGTCAACAACTCTCGCCGCGTCCGTCGGCGGTGGACTGCTCTGCGCCGGCGCATCGCGGGGGGAGGCGCCGTGGGGTGGGGCACCGTGCGGTGGCGTGCCGTGCGGCGGGACCAGCGTGGTGAGGGTGCCGTCGACGAGCTGCACACGACGGTCGACGACGGCGTCGAGATCGCCCAGGTCGTGCGAGATGATGACGATCGTCAGACCGTCGGCGCGCAATCGTGCCAACAATTCGATGATCTCGGCACGAGCGTACGGATCGACCCCGGCGAGCGGTTCGTCGAGGATGAGGACCTTGGGCCGCCGCGCCACCAGTCCGGCGAGCACCACCCGCCGCATCTGTCCGCCGCTGAGCGAGTCGATCTGACGTGCCGCCATGTCCCGCGGAAGGCCCACCGCCTCGAGGGCGTGGGCCACCTCCGCGGTGCCGACACCGGGTCCGCCGGCGGACATGATCTCGTCGCCGACGGTCTGCTTCTGCAGTTGCAGACGCGCGTGCTGGAACGCGAGGGCCACATCGCCGACCTGTCCGGAGACGGCAGAGCCGTGTAGATTCGCCGACCCCGCGCTCGGTGAGATGAGGCCGGCCATGATCCACGCCAGCGTCGTCTTGCCCGATCCGTTGCCGCCGACGATGAGGACGCCGTCACCGCGATGCACCGTCATGGAGATGGCGTGAACGGCATCGACGGCCCAGGGCGAACCGGGCAGATACGTGTGCCCGACCTCGTCGAGGACGAGAAGGGGCTCGTCCCGTCGTCCGACGGATCCGTGCCCGAACGGGAGATGCGGTGCCGGCTCGGCGACCGAACCCGGCCGGGGAATCCAGTGCGGCGGATGCGCGATGATCCGACCGTGGTCGAGGTGGACGATGCGATCGGCGGCGGCCGCCTCGGCGCCGCGGTGGGTGATCAGGACGACGGTCATGTTCCGGCGCTCGGGCAGCGCCGCGAGCAGTGTGAGCAGTTCATCGCGCCCGGTCGGATCGACCATCGACGTGACCTCGTCTGCGATGAGCAGCGCGGGTTCGCGTGCCAGTGCGGCCGCGATGGCGAGCCGTTGCTGCTGTCCGCCGGAGAGATCCGATGTCTCGCGACCACCCAGCCCGGCGAGACCGACCTCCGCGAGCAGGCCGTCGACGTCGACCTCGACGTGCGGCGGCAGACCCCAGACGACGTCGTCGGCGACCCGGGAGCCCAACATCTGGGTCTCCGGTCGCTGCAGCACCATCGCCGTGCCGCCGTGCCGTCCGAGTCCGGCGGTCCCCGGACGATGCACTGTGCCGGCGGTCGGCGTGCGTCCGGCAAGGATCTTCGCCAGGGTCGACTTGCCGGATCCGTTCGCGCCGACGACGGCGACGAACTCACCGGCCGCCAATGACACGCTCACATCGTCGAGGACGAGCGGTCCACCGTCGCGATAGCGGAATCCGATCCTCGAGAGGGTGAGCGGCAGGGGTCCGACGGTGGCGTCGTCGGCGGAGAGGTCACCGGCGTCGAGGGTGTCCTCGCTCGGTACGTCGGCGAGCCGGGCTATGACACCGCCGAGCAGCCACCACGCGACCGCCAACGACACCGCGGTGCCCAGCGCACCCGACACCCACATCCAGATCCACCACTGGTCGACCATGCTGTTCCCGAGTGTCTCGACCGAGTCGGCCACGCCGGACAGGGCGGACACGCTGTCGAGGATCTTGACCAGTCCGCCGACGGTGTTGCCGAGGGCCTCGAGGGCAAGCGTGCGCAACGGCACCAGGATCAGCAGCACGAGCACCGACAGCCCGCCGATGATCGGTGCGGCGACGATGCCGGCGACAGTGATGGTCCCGATGCCTCGCCCGCGACGCTTCGTGTCGCCGACGATCCCTCCGACCAGCGCGGATCCGAGAACCGTCGCGGCCGCACCGGTGCCGGCCATCGCGAAGCTGACGCCGGTAGCGGCGACGGATGCGGCGATCAGCGCACGGGGCCGGGTCCGGGCGGCGATCAATGCGAGCGGGACCGGGGCCAGCAGCCCGACGGCGGTGGCCAGAGGGATCACCGAGGCCACCACGATGGCCGCGACGGTCAGTCCGCCGAAGATCGCGATCGACGCCATCTCCATCGGACGCAGGGGTGCAGAACTTCTCACCTGATCCAGTGTGCCTGGTGGTGGCGGCGTGCTAGTGCCCCCGGATGGGTTACGCCGTGTAAAGGAACCGTCACAAGACCCGTGTTCGAGTTGTCGGCGAGGCCGGTCGGGTGGATTCTTCTCAGACGGGGTGTCGTACACCACGACATCTCCAACTCCGGCGAAAGCCCTGCCGCAGAGGGGGACCAGCGATGACGACCTCCATACCGATCGGCCTCACACCGTTTCATTTCGACGGGCATCTCAACGGCATCCTCATCTCGGGCCGCTGGCCGGAGTCGACCCTCGAATGGACGCAGACCCTGGTCGCGTCGGTCCGGATCGCGTGCCGACCGGGCTTTCTGCCGACGACGACGATCTTCGGGGTGGTCGAGGAGCGACCCGACGACGCCGAGGCCGACGCCGTGGGAATGATGATCGCCGTCGGCAACGTCGTCGACGACAGTTTCGTCGAGGCCGGTCGATTCCTCAGCAACCCGCCGGCGCTGGTGATGCTGCATCCGCCGTCGCAGACCCGACCGTCGCTGCCGGAGTGCTCCCAGGTCGCCTCGGGCTGTGTGCTGCTGCCGGGATTGCCCGAACTCGGGCTCGAGCACCGGGCCGGATGGGCCGAGGCGGAGGCCGATGGGACCGTCGTCACATTGCGTAACCAAGTCGGTATAGATCCCAACGCGGACCCCGACACCGCAGTGCTCGCGATGCTGCTGGCCGCCTGACCTGCGGCAGGAGATTCAGGGTTCCCTAACTTTAGATTTTGTGCCCCCTACCTGCGGAAATACGGCCACGCAATCTGTTGCACAGCCATCTGGGGGCACCCTAACCTGGCGTTCGTGATTGCTGCCCTGCTCCTGAGCTTCGGCGTGATCTTCGTTGCCGAACTCGGTGACAAGTCGCAGCTGATGGCCATGACCTATGCCCTCCGGTACCGATGGTGGGTCGTCCTGCTCGCGATCACCGTGGCGACGACCGCGGTGCACGCGGTGTCGGTGTTCTTCGGCCACTTCCTCGGTCTCTCCATCCCGGCCGACCTGATGTCGATCCTCGCCGGGATCGCGATGCTGGTCTTCGGCCTGTGGACCCTGCGCGGCGATCATCTCGACGACGACGAGTCGAGCAAGGCCGAGCGGGTCGGTGCATCCGTCTTCTTCGCGGTCATGTCGTCGTTCTTCCTCGCCGAACTGGGCGACAAGACGATGCTCGCGACCATCACGCTGTCCACCAACAACGACTGGCTCGGGGTGTGGATCGGGTCGACCGTGGGCATGGTCGCCGCCGACGCACTCGCGATCGCGGTCGGCGCCCTGCTCGGCAGACATCTGCCGGAGCGGATCATCGCGCGCGGGGCAGCGGTCCTGTTCTTCGGATTCGCCGCGTGGCTGCTGTGGGAGGGCCTCGCCGATGCCGGCACCGTCACCGTGATCGCCACCCTCAGCGCCGTCGTCGTGCTCCTCGGCATCGGTGCGATCTATCTCCGTTACCTGCGACGCACCGCCGTGACCACGGCCGACGACGACACCGACGAGGATTCCCGAACGATCGCTCGGTGAGAGCGGGGGTTGCGGTCGGCGGACGACCGCGTCCTGTCTAGGGTGTGTCGGGTGACACCGATCGCGGCCGCCACTCCCCGGCGGCCGGTGTACCCCGAAAGGACTCTCAATGGACGTTTCCGGCTCTTCCGTACTGGTCACCGGCGCAGCATCCGGACTCGGCGCCGCGACCGCGCAGCGTTTCGCCGCCGCCGGCGCCCAGGTGTTCGGGCTCGACCTGCAGCCGTCCATCGACAAGGCGACCCCGACCGGCGGGGTGACCCTGCTGCCGGCCGACGTCACCAACGAGGTCGAGGTGAAGGCCGCGATCGACACCATCAGCGATGGCGGAGCGCCCCTGCGCGCCGCGGTGAACTGCGCCGGCGTCGGCTGGGCCGCACGCATCCTGGGCAAGGACGGTCCGCACGACCTGTTGCTGTTCCAGAAGATCATCAACATCAATCTCGTCGGCACGTTCAACGTGATGCGGCTGGCCGCGGCCCAGATGGCCACCGAGTCGACCGTCGACGGCGACGGACAGCGCGGCGTGATCATCAACACCGCATCGGTTGCCGCGTTCGAGGGACAGATCGGGCAGATCGCCTACGCCGCATCCAAGGGCGGCGTGCACGCGATGACCATCTCAGCCGCCCGCGATCTCGCCCGCGTCGGCGTGCGCGTGTGCACCATCGCCCCGGGCACCATCAAGACACCGATGCTCGCCGGCGTGACGCCGGAGTTCCAGCAGACGCTGGCCGAGGCGATACCCTTCCCGCAGCGACTCGGCGAGCCGGAGGAGTACGCCCAGCTGGCCGAGTTCATCGTCGCCCACAACTATCTCAACGGCGAGACCATCCGCATGGACGGCGCCATCCGCATGGCGCCGCGCTGATCAGGAGCTGTTCTCCGACAGCGACTTCCGAGCGACGGCCGCAGACAGACGCAGCAGTGGTGCCGCGTCCTCCTCGAGTTGCCGACCGCCCGGTAGCACCTCACGGACGGCGCCGCGGGCTCGCCCCGCGAGCGCGTGGTCCTCGGCCGCGGCCCAGAGCATGTCGGCACGTGCGTCGTCATCGACGATCTCGAAATCGTCGGTGAGATGGGGGCTCAGTTGAGTGAGGGCGTCCCGGATCTCGACGACCCGCCGATGCAGGATCAGCGACGGCGTGGACGTCGTGCCCGCACCGTCCGGGGCCGACGCAACGTTCGTGGATTCACTTAGTGGCAGAACGACTTCGGGAACCGCGCCGGTCACCAGCTCCCACAACGGCTGCAGGGCATCGGCGTCGCGCCGGTGCCGTCGGCCGGAGGTGATGGTGTGCCATCGTGCATGCAGCATCGGGTAGCTGATGCCGATCAGGAATCCGACGACGCCGATGATCGAACAGGCCCGGGCGGCGCCCAACAACCACGGCAGATCGATGACCTCCGCCGACGAGCCGATCACGAAGAGGATCTGCAGCACCGAGCTGACCGTGAGAAAGGCCAATCCGCCCAGCAGCATCCCGAGCGAGGTCCGCAGGTAGCCGTCGGCCAGGACGAGGAAGCGCCGGATGCTGCGCACACATGCAACGAATCCGTAGGTGAGATAGCCGGACGCGATGAGCACGAAGATCGCATACGCGACGTTGCGCGCGGTCCACTCCGAGAGGTTCTCAGTTCGCAGGTCGATCGGGATGACGAGCATCGACACCTGCAGGCCGATCAGCGCGACCACCAGCGGGATCGCCTCGATGCCCGCACGCCGCTCACGTGTCGTCGAGCGGCCGGGGAAGAAGAAGACGACGATGAGGCCCGCCACGCCGACGGCGAGCAGCGCATAGAAGAGGACGCGCGCCGCGCCGGTGAACAGCACAGTGTCGATCGCATCGGTCACGTCCTGACCCGACACCACGAAGGCGAGGGTGAGTGCGGCGATCGCGACCGTCATCGCCACAGCCTGCAATCCACCGCCCTCCCGGCGGATCTGCTCGAGACGCCAGCACAGCGCGGCCGCGAAGACGACCGCGGCGATCGCGTTGACCACGCCGATCGCGATCATGTCAGAGCCATCCCTTGTGTCCGCCGAGCACGCGCTGGATACCGCGCAGATCGGCGTTCTCCGGAGTCGACCCGACGGTGTCGCGGGCCTCGGCGGCCCAGCTGAGGATCATCGACGCCAGCATCTCCGCCTCCCATTCGCGCTCGTCGGAGTAGCACGTGCGTCGCAGGGCGGCGTCGGAGTCGTCGTCGGACGGGGCCGACAGAGCCGACGCGTGCACCTCACCGAGCATCTGATGTCCGGCGATGAGGTGGCCGAACTCATGGATCACGATCTGATCCTGGTGCAGCTTGGACGTGTTCGCCTGATAGAAGAAGTAATCCGCGTCCTCGGCGGCCAGCCACACCCCGTTGGGCATCCCGGCCGGCAACGGGTGGGCGATCAGCCGGATCGGACGGCCGCGGCGTTCGCCATAGCGCCCACAGAGTTGCGAGACGTCGAGCGGCAGATCGAGGTCGAGCCCGCGGAGCGTGTCGCGGCACAATGCTCGGAGCGCCCGTTGACGTCGCATGGATGACAGGGGGCTCCGGTAGCGGAGTCAGTCGTTGACGATCGGTCCGCCGACGATCCGCAGGCGCGCGTCCTCGGAGATCCCCGCCGCGATGATGTCCGGCGGATCCTTCGGAAGGCCCTGCTGCTCACGCAGCACCTTGATCAGCTCGTTCACGACGGTGACCGAGTCGCTGGACAGACCGGCGAGCCGGAAGGCTGCGAGCTGCACATTGGTGTCGGCCTGCAGACGCATCAGGTCGATCTCGTCACGTGTGCGCTGCGCGGCCCGGTCTTCCAAGAAGTAGTGGACGTCCACACCGAACGCCGCAGCGATCCCCTCCACGGTGCGGAACGACGGCGACTTAGCCTTTCCCGATCGCAGCTGACTCAGATACGACTCACCGAGGCGGAATCCGCGTTCGGTGGACCGGGCAGCGATCGCCTTGGCGCTGTAGGCACGTCCGTTGGGTCCCGGAACTGTCCGGAACAGTTCTTCCAGGCGTCGAGCAAAGAGCCCTGGGTCCACTGTTTCGTGTTGCATGGCATCGACCGACCTCGTGTCGGTTCGACGCCCGCCATCAACGGCGGGCATTTCCGTACCCTGTGAAGTCATCATTCTCCCCGGCAAATCCAAAGCTTGAACTTGCAAACATTAAAGACCTGCGTGCAGCGTCGTTGCAACGATCGGTACGATCAGAACGTACCTGACGGCCACTGCCCATGCGTATCACCTGTGCCAATGATGTAACGACTACCCATTGTGGCATTGTTCACACTCGATCGTAAACATCCTGCAGCGGCGCAAATCCGAGTTTACCTGAGCGTGAACAGTGGGCGACGATGCACCACGACCGTTCTCCTGCCCGTAACCCGAACGAGGTCCGATGACACACCGCACCCCCGAGCAGCCGCCATCGCGCCGCCGCATGGGTGCGCTGGCCGCGATGATCGCCGTGATCGCGCTCGCTGTTCTCGGTGTCGGCGCAGGTGTGGCCCTGTCCGCCCCGGATTCGTCGGACTCGTCGGGCAGCGGCGCGCAGTCGGAGCGGTCGGGTTCCGGGAGCGGCTCCGATTCGAGCGAGGGCGGCTCGCACGAGCACTCCGGCAGTTGGGGACATCACGGGCACGGTGGCGGATGGCATGGGTCACCCGGCGGCTCCGATGACGACGATGACGATGACGACGGATCGACCGGCGGTCCGTCCGAGACCACGGGGCCGTCGGGGAGCACGGGGCCGTCAGGGACCACCGAGCCCTCCGGCAGCTCCGAGACGTCGGGGAGCACTGAACCGTCGGAAGGCACTGAGCCGTCGGAAGGCACTGAGCCGCCGGAAGGCACTGAGCCGCCGGAAAGCACCGAACCGTCGGAAAGCACTGAACCTTCCGAGAGCACGCCGCCGACCGAGACGACCGACACCACGGTGACGGTACCCCCGGCCGCAGGTGGCGGTTCCGGCGGTGGCGTCGGCTTTCCGCCGCGACCACCGGGCTTCACATCGACCCCACAGACCGGCGGATCGATGCCGGGCAGCAGCGGCGACGACTCGTCGGGTGGCAGTCCGTCGGTCGGCGGTCAGTCGGGTGGCGGTCAGTCGGGTGGCGGTCAGTCGGGTGGCGCCGCGGCGCAGAATGCTCCGGTGCCGAGCGTGCCGACCGCGAACCCGCCCGGCGCCGGCGGTGCCGGCGGTGGCCCCGGCGGATCGTCGGCGGGCGGGCCGGCCGGCAGCGCCCCGGCAGGTGGCGGGCAGTCGGGCGACGGTGCGTCGACCGGCACCCACCAACCCGACAGTGCCGATCCCAACACCGCGGGTCCCAACACCGCCGGGTCGGACAGCTCTCACGTGGCCCAGGCCGCGCAATCCGCGCCGGCGGGAGCACCCGTCGCCGACGACACCAGCCTCATGTCCTCGACCCGTCGAATCCTCGTCGGATTGGCCCCGGGCGGGCTGTTGCTCCTCGGCGCGGTCGCCCTGCTCGGCAGCGGATCGTTCCTGGAGGAGTTACGTTCGTCGCGGCCCTGATCGCGGTCCGTGGCGATCGGTTCCGGATCCACCGTGGTCGCGGAACTCCAGCACTTGATCCCGATGCGGGACATCCTGTTTCGCGGAACCGTCGATCCACTCGCGGAGCACCTTGGTCGCGCGCACATCGTCCTCGTTGTACTCGAGCAGTCGTCTGCGCTGGGTGAGATCCATCGTGGCCTCCCCCAGCCCGACGGCCTCGCGATACCAGTCCATGGAGGCCTCGCCACTCGCCTCTGCATCACGCCAGGTGAACCCGGCTACCGGAGCGACCCGCTTCAGGCCTTTCCCGTTCGGGCACACGAAGTTCCGGCCGACCGCCTCGTAGATGTCCACCCACTCGTCGGACGCGATGAAGGCCTCGATCTCCCCTGGCGACGGCACTCCGGGAACCCCCGCGAACCGCTTCGCCGACCCCACCAACCACCGGTTCTCCGCCTGTTGTGAATAGCAGTATGCGGCAAAGGTCTTGCCGACCTCATGAGCAGCTTCGCGCTCGGCGCTCAGCCACGTCCAGAACTCGCCGAACGATCGGCCCTCGTCCCGGGTCGGGAGCGGCTCCCACGTCACGAACGCGCGGTACACGACGGGACGCGACGGGTCGGCGTTGTCGGTCAGCAGCGTCCCCCACATGTAGGCCCCGTGCTCGCCGTAGCTCTCCATGTCGACGTCGACCTCGACGTCGGCCCGAGTCACCACGGGTTGCTCGAGGCGCCGGATGAGCGGGGTGTCGGTCAGCCAGGCGATGGCGGTGAGCACTGCGTCGTCGAACGGCGCATTGCCGGGCCAGTCCCCCGGGGGATCACCGCGGTAGTGGGCGAGTTGGTCGATCGTCGTGATCCCGGCGTCGTTGAGCACCACACTCTGGTTGCCCCCGACGACGAGACTGACGTCGCGGCGCTCCTCGAGTTCCGGGCCACACCGCACCCACCAGGGGCAACTGCGGCACTCGCCGATCCGGCGTGGCGTCGTGGCGACACGTTGTTCGGCGATCGCGGTCCGTCGCTCGAAGATCTCCTCGTAGTCCTCGAGCAGCGGGGCCATCTCGTGCACAACGATGCAGTCCGCATCGAGTCCGATCACACCTCCGCGCAAGTCCTGCGGATCGTCGGATGCGGCGAGCCCGAGGTCGCGCAGCATCGCGGTGAGCTGCGCCAGCCGCAGTTGGTCTCGACGCTGGTTGCGGCCGTTGCGCGACGGGTCGGGTTGCGGTGCCCAGGTCCAGACGGGACTCGTGAGCGTCGACGACCCGGCGCCGAGAGAACCGTTCGGTCGGCGATCGGGCTTCGCCGGGTAGCTCACCCGGTGATTGACGACGATGACCGGGACATAGCCATCTCCGCCCCGGATGAGGAGTTCCGCGTGACCTCGACGTCCGTGCTCGTGATCGGTCGGGAGCGTCGCGTTCCAGATCCAGCCGGCCCCGTCGCGGCACGCGGCCAGCGTGGTCGCGACGCGGGTGGCGTGGTCGGTGCCCGGTTGCACCAGCACCACCGTCCCGGCCGGCTGATCGCTGTGCAGCCCGCGGATCATCTCCCGCACGCGGGCTCGGTGATCGGCCGCCGCGTCCTTACGACGCTGCGCCTCGGGTGTGTCGGGCCGGGTGCGGGCCTGGTCGGGGTGAGAGTGATCGAGGGAGAGCCGATGTTCACAGCCCGCGAGGTCTCGCGGGTGCAAAACGACTCTCGACACTCGCCATCCCTTCGCCAGACGCTGATCGACGTGCTTCGTCCTCGACACGGAGCGATCGGTCAGCGCGGACCGACCCTGTCGAGCCTATGTAATGCTTGTACGGATGCACTCACCGGTCGCGCGGCGTTTTGAGCGTGCGTGACCGGACATGCCCGAGACACCGCACAGGAGGTAGGTCCTCAGATGGGATTGTTCTCGTCGGACGGCAAGACCCGCGCCCAGCGCCGGGCCGAGGCCAAGGCGTTGAAGACAAAGGCCAAGTTGGAGGCGAAGCTCGAGGCCAAGACCGCGCGCAAGGACGAGAAGTCGCGTCGTCGTGACGAGCGCAAGTTCCGCAAGAAGGAACTCAAGCAGGAACGCAAGACACTGAAGGTGGCCGGCAAAGCCCAGTCGAAGGCGTCGAAAGCGGAGGCCAAGGCGATCGCCGCCCAGGCGAAGGCAGATGCCGACGCCAAGCGGTTCAGCCCGGCCAGCGTGCGGCGCTATCTGACGGTCGCGCGGCTGCTGTCCCCGGTGGTGGTGCCGATCGCCTACCGCGCCGCAGTCGCCGCTCGCGGCCAGGTGACCGCCATCCAGGCCAACCGCGCCGGCGTCGCTCCCGATGTCCTGCGGCAGTACTCGGGCCACGGCGCCACGTTGTCGGCACGCATCAGCACCACCCGTGCAGCGCTACAGAAGGTCGCCACCAAGGACACGACCGACGAGGGCTCCGCCTTCGTGACCGCGATGACGACCCGACTCGACAACCTCGCGATCGCCGTCGACACCGCCGAGGCCATGCCTCCCGGCCAGCGCAAGACGGCGCACCGGGCCGTCGAATCCGAACTCGCCGCGATCGACGCGGACATCCTCGCCCGTCTGGGTGTGCAGGCGGGACACTGAGATGAGCCGGACACCGCGGACCGATTCACCGCGCAAGGGAGCGTGACGCAGATGACCGGACCCGATCCGAACGACACCTCGTCCGGTACGGGCGCACCAGAACCCGAGAAGCCCGGCGCGACAACGCCGGGGGAGCGGCCGGCGACGGAGGTATCGCCAGGCGAGGTATCGCCAGGTGAGGTACCAGCGGACGAGGTGCCGGCGGCCCCGGCGAACAAGGCCCCCGCAAAGAAGGCACCGGCGAAGAAGGACGCTGCAAAGAAAGCTCCGGCCAAGAAAGCAGCGGCCAAGAAAGCAGCGGCCAAGAAGGCGGCCGCCAAGAAAGCACCGGCGAAAAAGGCTCCGGTCAAGAAAGCAGCGGTCAAGAAAGCTCCGGTCAAGAAAGCTCCGGTCAAGAAAGCCCCGGTCAAGAAAGCCCCGGTCAAGGAGACGACGGAACCGCCCGGGAACGACCCGTCGGCACCCGAAGTCGCTGAGTCGAAACCCGGTGCACCCACACCCCCTGTGCCCACACCCCCTGTTTCCACACCCTCTGTGCCGACACCCTCTGTACCCACACCCTCTGCGGCCCGGTCCGCCTCGTCGAAGCCTCCGGTGAAGAAGAAGGCATCGACCGGGCCGTCCGGCCCGGCGTCGACCGCTCCGAGTGCACCGTCATCGCCGCCGTCGCCGGCGGTCGTCGACGTGGTCGCCGAATCGGATGCTCAGCGAGCGACTTTCGCGCAATTGCGGGCGGGCGCACCCACCGAACTGCCGACGACGAATCGCACGGTTCCGCTCGCTGCGGCGGGCGCGCTCGGAATCCTGGTGCTCCTCATCGCGATCCTGCGTCGTCGGCGGCGCTGACGACCCAGACCGACCCGGCCGACCGGGGGCGAGTCCGAGAAACCGGCGCGGGACGGGTTCGGTCGTGCCGATCAGCCCAGCTGATCAGGTTCGCGGACGTGGATGAGAGTCGGCCGGTCGGCGGAGAACGACTCCGAGACAGCCGGTCCCACCTCCTCATAGGAACCGGCGGCGACTCCGTGGCAGCCGAGAGCACGTGCCACCGCCGGGAAGTCGACATCCCGCAGGTCGACGGCAAGGGCGCGTCCGTCGCGTTCGATCATCTCGCGACGGATCTCGCCGTACCCGCTGTTGTCGACGATCACGACCGGCAACGCCAGGCGCGCCTGGGCAGCGGTCGCCAGTTCCGCGAGTGAGAACATGACGCCACCATCGCCGAGCACCGACACCACCTGTCGCCCCGGTCGGGCGATCGCGGCGCCGATGGCCGCCGGCAGCGCATAGCCGAGTGTGCCCAGGCCCGCGGAGTACACGAACGACCGCGGTCGGTGTAAGGGCAGATTGGCCAACAATCCGTAGTAACACGACATGGACTGGTCGGCGACCACCACCGCGTCGCGGTCGAGCGCGGCCGACAACGACGCACACAGCCCCAGATATGCCCGGCCCACCGAACGCGCCTCGGCTCCGAGCCGATTTCGCCACTCCCTGGCACGATCAGCACCGGCCGACGACGCCTGCGGCAGGCGCGACGCGAGGTCGGCGAGCACGAACGCGGCATCCCCGACCACCGCCACCTCGGGTTTCGCGTTCGTGGCAACCATGAGCGGGTCGAGATCGACTCGGATCAACCGGGTGGCCGGTATCGGACCCGACCACCAGTCCGCAGGTGCCAGTTCGGTTCCCACGGCGAGGACCACATCGCAGTCCCGAACCAGGTCACGGATCCGGGACAGGTGGACCCCTGCGCCGAGCGACAGCGAATGATCCTCGGGGAGGACACCTTTACCATTCGCAGAGGTGACCACCGGGGCATCTGTCTTGTCGGCGAACGCGAGCAGTTCCGACGATGCGGCGCTCGCTCCCCCGCCGGCGATGATCAGTGGGCGCCGCGCCTCCGACAGGACGGTCGACGCGGCCTCCAGCACGGCCTCCGCAGGCACCTGCGTCGGCGATGTCATCGGCAGCATATCGATACTCACCTCCTCCGACGCGTCGAGCAGGTCGAGAGGAATCTCCAGGTAGGCGGGTCGAGGACGTCCGACCGTCATCGCGGTGAAGCACTGGGCCACAGCGTGCGGTATCTCGGTGAGAGTCGTCACCCGCTGCGCATGGGCGACCACGGCGGCCATCGCATCGAACTGACTCCGCACTTCGTGCAGGAGTCCGTTGTGTCCGCTCGGGTGGTCCGACGGCATCCCCGGCGCGATGAACAGCACGGGTATCGAATCCGAATACGCCTGCGCTGCTGCGGCTGCCGCATTGAGGATGGCCGGGCCGGTGGTGGTCACCACCACCCCCGGGCGACCGGACAGGCGTGAGTAGCCGTCGGCGGCGTAACCGGCCCCCTGCTCATGACGGGGAGTCACATGGGTGATCGGCGACTCGGCGAGCGCGGAGTAGATGGCCAGGTTGTGGGTGCCAGGGATGCCGAACACGGTGTCGACGCCGTGGGTGACCAACGCATCGACAACCGCTCGGCCCCCTGACCGAACCACGAGTGGCACTGTTCCGTCCTCCTTCCGGATAGAGATCGGTGGCGTGAAACATGCAGGGCGATGGCCGATGTTCTGCTCAGGCGTTGACCCGATCCAGGATCGTCGACGCGACATCGGCGGGGCGACTCTCCGGCAACCAATGGTCGGCGTCACGCAGTACACGGAACTCGTGCGGCGCGTCGACGTACCGTGAGGTCATCTCCGCCGCAGCCCGGCCGAGCGCGAAATCGCCGTCGCTCCACGCGTAGGTGGTGGGCACGGTGATCAGTCCCACCTCGTCCTCGCGGGTCCAGAACGGCATGCCGCGATACCAGTTCAACGCCCCCGTCAGCGCACCCGAGGCGACGATGTCGTCGTGGAGGCGACGGGCGAACGGTTCCGGCATGCCCATCCGCTCCCCACCTCTCGACGTCCGAAAGAATCTGGACAGGAACAACTCCGGGAGTGTCGGCAGATTGAACACGAACATGTACCAGGACCGCAGGATCTGACCGCGCGGCATGGCCTTGATGAACGCCGCCGGGTGTGGCACCGAGAACGTTGTCAGCGTGCGCACCCGATCGGGATGTCTCGACGCCACCGCCCACGCGGCGATGCCACCCCAGTCGTGACCGACGAGGTCGACCGAGTCGACTCCCAGAGCATCGATGAGGGGCATCACGTCGTCGGCGATCTGACCGATCCGATAGTCCCGGCGGGCGGTGGGACGAGCACGTGGGGAGTAGCCGCGCATGTCGGGTGCGAGTGTGCGACGACCCTTCTCGTGCAACAGCGGCGTCACGAGGTCCCACGCCGTCGCGCGTTGCGGGAACCCGTGCAACAGGATCGTCGGCGGGCCGTCGAGCGGTCCGCTGTCGATCACGTCGAAGACATAGGGCCCATGTCTGAATTCGGTGATGCGTCCGGTCATGACGGCATCTTGTCAGAGATCGGAAGCAACCAGCGATTCCCGGCGATATGATTCCGGCATGACCGGCGACCAGCTCCGCCTGACCGTGGTTCTGGAGAAGCGGGGCCCAGCGGCAGCAATCGTGCTGACCGATGATCAGGTCGCCGCTCTCCGCGCTCCGACCAAGACGCCCCCGGTCCGCTTCACGATCAGCTCCCAGACAGTCCAGGGCAGGATCGGACGTATGGGTGGCGAGAACCTCCTGGGACTGAACAAGAGCGTTCGCGGACAACTCGGCGTCGATGCCGGCGACACCGTCGACGTCATCATCGAAGCCGATCTCGCACCACGGGAGGTCTCGTTGCCACCCGAACTCGCACGCGCCCTCGACGCTGATCCGAGCCTTCGTGCGCTTTCGACGACCTGGCCCCGTCCCGTCGTAAAGAGCATGCGCGCTCGGTGGCCGATGCCAAGCAGGAGAAGACACGCGAACGACGGCTCGCCGCAATTGTCGATTCGCTGAAGGTCGGCTGAGCGCGGGATTCGGCACGAACCCGTCGATCCCGCCGAAGAGACACCGCACAACGAGAACCGTCCACCCCGTGTGGGGTGGACGGTTCTCGCGTCGGCGCTTCCGTGTCAGATCAGCTTGTAGACGGTGGTCCCGCCGACAGTGGTAGCGGTGTAGTTCTGCGCAACCCAGGTGGCGATCTCGGAGTTCCCGCCAGGACCGCCCTGACCGCCCTGACCGCCGCCGATGTAGTAGGCGATCTTGCCGGCCTTCACGTAATCGATGAACTGTTGCAGCGTCGGAGCGGGGTCACCGCTCCAGCCGCCGATGGCCATCACCGCAGTGCCCGTGGCGATCTCGATCCCGGCCGCCGACTGCGACCCGTTGGTGGCCGCCGACCATGTGGTGGTCGTCGCCGTCAGCAGTGTGGCCAGTTCGGTGTTCGACGAGATGTCGCCCATACCGCCGGTCCCGCCGCCTCCGCGACTCCCGTCCTGCTGTGTCTGACCCTGCTGCGTCTGACCCTGCTGCGTCTGACCCTGCTGTGTCTGCCCCTGCCCGGCCGTCATCGACGATCCCGAACCGGCCGAACCGGTCGTGGTTCCGTCGGATCCGGCTCCGCCGCCAGGCATTCCACCGCCCGGCCCACCCATGCCACCGCTCTCCATGGAGGTCTGCACCGCAGTCGGGATGGACCCGCTGTGTGGTGTCGCGGCGGTCGCGATCGCGAACCCGACGCTACCTCCGGCTCCGGCGAGCGCGCCGATGATGACCGCACCGGCCACCGCCTTACGCCAGGCCATGGCGCTGCCCACCAGTAGGAGCAGTACGCTCACGATCGTCGCCCCGCCGATCAGCCAGCGGCACCACTGCGGTCCGAAGTCGTTGCGGCTCAACAACACGATGGACCACCAGCCGGCGAGGGCGATCATCCCGGCCATGGCGAGACGGCCGTCCCAGTGATCGCGACGACGCCACGCGAACACACCACCCATGCCGACCAGCGCGCCGATCGCCGGCGCCAGCGCCACCGTGTAGTACGGGTGGATGGTGCCACTCATGTAGCTGAAGATCAGCCCGGTGACGATCAGCCAACCGCCCCAGGCGAGGACCGCACCGCCCTCGACGCGCGAGAGTCCGTCGGCGAAGCGGAAGATCGGGAAGCTGCGCACGCCCAGGTACACGGCGAAGACGAGGGCGAGAAGTGCGACGGGGAGGAGCCACGAGATCTCGTTGCCCATCTCAGAGCCGAACAGTCGGCTGAGCCCGGTCGAGCCGCCGAACGATCCGCCTGTCTGGCCGCCGCCCGGGCCACCACCGCCTCCCGATCCGTTTCCGCCGTTGATTCGGCCGACACCGTTGTAGCCCCAGACGAGATCCATGAAGGTGTTGTTCGTCGACCCACCGATGTACGGGCGAGAGGACGCGGGGGTCAGGATGGTCGCGACGACGAACCAACCAGCGGAGACGATCAACGCCGCCGTGGCACCGAGGAGATGGCCGATGCGCTTGAGCCAGCCGTTGTCGGCGAAGAGGAGATAGGCCAGGCCGAAGGCCGGCAGCACCAGGAGGCCTTGCAGCATCTTGGTCAGGAACGCGAATCCGAGCGCGACGCCGACGAGGGCGAGCCACCGTCCGGAGTTCGTGCCGATGGCGCGGATGAGCGCGTAGCCGGCAGCGACCATCAGCAGCACCAGCAGTGCGTCCGGGTTGTTGAACCGGAACATCAACGCGGCAGCCGGCGTGAACGCGAGGACCCCGCCGGCGATCAGGCCGGCAGCCGTGCCGTGCCGCGGGTCGGCGAAGGTACGGCGCATCGCGCAGTACAGGAGGGCCACCGCCGCGACGCCCATCAGCGCCTGCGGCACCAGAACCGCCCAACTGTTCATGCCGAACACACGCACCGACAGTCCCGTCACCCAGAGGGATGCCGGCGGCTTGTCGACGGTGATGAAGTTCGAGGAGTCGAGAGCTCCGAAGAACCACGCCTTCCAACTCTGCGACCCGGCCTGCGCGGCAGCGGCGTAGAAGGTGTTCGCGTACCCGCTCGACGACAGGTTCCAGAGATAGAGCACCGCCGTCGTCGCGAGCAGACCCGCGAGGGCGAACGGACTCCAGCGCAAGGCTCGATGCGGGGTCGGGCGGTCGGCAAGTTGCCGGCCGTGCCGGCCGGACGGGGGCGGCGGCTCGCCGGGCACGTGTGCGTCCCGGTGGTCCAGCACTGCGGTCATGAGTCCTCCTGTATCGAATGTGATGACCCCACAGTGCGGTCGTCGACTCCCGTCAGGCTGGACGCCGGCTGGGAGAACCCTGTGAGCGGTGTCGTGGCGCGGTTCGCACCCCGCACCCGATGCCGCACGTCGTCGTCCGTCTTCGCCCGTCTTCGCCCAATCCCGGACGTCCCCCGGAAAACCGCCCCGGACATCCGCCCCTCGCAGAGGCGGCGTCGACACTATGTCGACGCCTCCGCTGGTAAGGGCGCTTTTCCGGGGCGGTTCTCCGGAGCACTCAGCCGCGGATGATCACACCACCGCCAGCACCCGCGCCGGGCCGCCTGTCCCGCCCGCGAATCGCGGCGCACCGACGATGACCTGCGCCCCGACCGCAGGTACCGATGACAGGTTCGCCATCGCCTCGACCGCGTATCGTCCCGCGCCGAGGATCGCGGTGTGTGCGCCGACGGCACCACGGATGTCGACGCTCAGGGTGTCGGTGCCGATGGCGACGACACCGCGTTCGCGCACCAGCATCGTCACCGCGGCAGGATCGAATCCGGCAGCGTCGGCGCCACCTGTGCTCGGTTGCCACCCGCTGTGCAACGCGACCAGTGCGCCATTCGGAATTCGACCATGCCGGGACTCATGCACCTCGACGTCACGCTCGGTGAGTCTCGCCCGACGATCCGCTCGGGCACGATCGGCGATGCTGATGACGATCAACGGGGCGATGAGGTCGCGGGCCGGTATCCGATCCACCGTGATCCCGTTGCCGATCTTGTGGGCCGGTGCGTCGACATGCGTGCCCGAGTGCTCGGAGAACGACATCCACCGGGTCGCGAAACCCTGATTGCCCGGCCCGATCCTCGACGTCGGGACCGCGACGACCGGGGCGCTGCCCGGCCACAGCGGGAAGTCATGGGAGAGAACATGGGTGAGGTCGACGACGCGACCACGCCCCGGGGACGCGCCGGCCTCGCCCGACGCTGCCGAAGCCACCCCGACCACACCCGCCGCGACGCCCCCGGTCATGCGCAGCGCGGTGCGCCGGGAGAAACGACGGGCCTCCTCGTGCGCATGCCGCACCAGGTCGTCGTCGCACATGTCGGTTCCCCTCCGCGGCCGACGTCAGGCCGGCTTCACCCGCAGGATGCGGTCGGTACCACCGTTGTCCGTTGTCAGCAGCAATGAGCCGTCGCTGTCGAGAGCCAGCCCGCGCAGGCGTCCATAGGTGTCCTGCAGTGCGTCCGTGGTCCGAACCACCTGTGTACCTTGCTCGTTCAGGGTGACGAACTGCAGGTGCTTGCCCTTCTGCGCGGTGATCGCGACGGCCCCGTTCAGATCACCCCAGCCGGACGACGGGAGGAACTGCAGCGCCGGCGTCGCCATCGTCGGCTTACCCGTCTTCCAGATCGCGTCGACGGCGCCCGGCACGCGGACCGGATCGGTCATCGGCACGGATTCGTCGTAGATGAAGGGGGTGCGGTCCGGCTTGTATCCGTAATTGGCGCCCGCCCGAAGGAGATTCAGTTCGTCGTCGGAGTCCGTGCCCTGTTCGATGACGTACACCCGACCGTTGCGCAGAGCGACTCCCTGCACGTTGCGGTGCCCGAGCGTGTAGATCGGGCTCGACGGATTCGGATTTCCCGCCGCGGGTGTGCCGTTCGCGTTGATGTGGAGAACCTTGCCGCCCAACGAATTACGGTTCTGAGGATTCGTCGGGATCGCGTTGTCGCCGGTACCGACCCAGAGTGTGCCGTCGGCGCCCGCCGTCAGGCCGCACCCCGCGTGGCGGCCCGTGGCCGTCAACGGGATGCCGGTGAGCACGTTCCGTTCGCGGACCATCGTCGACCAGTCGGCTCCGACACGCCACGACACGATGTTCACGACCTGGCCCGTGTTGGGCCACGGCAGCGGCAGATTCGCCACCGACCCGGGCACGCTGGCCGCCGCACCGCGGGTCGTCTCCGCCTGGCAGGAGTACACGCGGCGCGTCTGCTCGAATCTCGGATCGAGGGCGAGACCCATCAGGCCCGCCTCCTTCACCGCGAAGATCTTCGACAGGTCGGCCTTTACCGGCTTCTTCTGCCCGCCCGGCATGACGGCGACGAAACGACCGCTGCGCTCACCGGTGAGGATCACGCCGTCCGGAGCGACGACCATGTCCCACGGATGGTCGAGGCCGGACGCGACCGTCGACACCGACAGATTGGGCGCCGCATGGGCCGTCCCGGCGGTACACAGGCCGACGACCAGAGCTCCGACGGTCAGGCCGACTGCTGCGGCGCGCTTGGCGAGGGCACGGATGGGCACAGTCCGGGATCGAAGTCCGTTCACGTGGGTACGGTAACCCGCCGCCGGCGACGACCGCGGCAGGTCGACGGGATCGTGTCCAATTTCCCCGGTCGGGGCTCCTTCGCCTCAGAGGCCCTCGCGCCGGGGGCGTCCCGGAAAATCCTCAGCGTCCCGGCAGATACTTCAGCGCACGGATGGCGTACGGGGTCACGGCACGGTAGACGCCCTTGGGGATGCCGGGAGCCCGATCGATACCGATGAACCGCTGCTCGGCGACGGTCTGCGGCTCGGTGTACTTGAGGAGTCCCTCCTCACCGTGTCGTCGGCCGACTCCCGAGATGCCCATGCCACCCATCGGGGCGGCGGTCGACGCCCACGCGGCGGCGTAGCCCTCGTTGATGTTGACGGTCCCGGCGCGCAACTGGTCGGCGATCGCGTTGGCCTCTGCGCTGCTGCCGGCGAAGACGCTCGCGTTGAGGCCGTAGCGGGTCTGGTTGGCCAGCTTGATCGCCTCGTCGGTCGAGTCGACGGGATAGATCGCCACGACGGGCCCGAAGGTCTCCTCGGCGTAGCAGGTCATCTCGTCGGTGACATCGGTGAGCACGGTCGGTTCGAAGAAGAACGGGCCGAGGTCCGCGCGCCGACGGCCGCCCGCGAGCACCTTCGCCCCCTTGTCGACCGCGTCTTTCACGTGTTCCTCGGCGGTGTCGACCTGCGTGGCCGACGCCAGCGATCCCATGTCGGCGGTGAAGTCGTAAGTGGCGTCGAGGGTCATCGCCGAGACGAACGCCGCGAACCTCGCGGTGAACTCGTCGGCGATCGCCTTGTCGACGTAGAGCCGCTCGATCGAGATGCACAGCTGACCGGAGTTGGAGAAGCAGGCACGGGCGGCACCCTCGACGGCGCGGTCGATGTCGGCCTTGGCGCTGACGATCATCGGATTCTTGCCGCCGAGTTCGGCGGAGAAGCCGATCAGCCGACGGCCCGCTTGCTCGGCGAGCGTCGCCCCTGTCGACGACGACCCGGTGAACATCACGTAGTCGGTGGTGGCGACGATCGCCTGCCCGACCACACCACCCGGGCCGGGGACGACGGCGAACAGCTCGGTCGGCAGACCCGCCTCATACAGGAGTTCGGCCAGGGCGAGGGCGCAATACGGTGTCTGGCTATCCGGCTTGATGACCACACCGTTACCTGCCAGCAGGGCCGCGACGGCGTCGGACACCGCCAGGGTGAGTGGGTAGTTCCACGGACTGATCACGCCGACGACACCCTTGGGCTGGTATCGCACACGCACGCTGGTGGCACCGGGCAACATGCCGCGAACCTTGTGCTCCGCCAACGTCTTCGGACCGGTTGTCGCGTAGTGCCGCGCGGTCAGCGCAACGTCGATGACCTCTTCCTGCGCATAGATCCGGGCCTTGCCCGTCTCCGCCTGCGCGATGTCCATCAGTTCGGCGGCGTTGCGGTGCACCAGTTCCGAGAATGCACTGAGCACTTCCGCGCGCTGTGCGGGGGTGCGCTGCGCCCACCCCTCCTGTGCGGTACGCGCCCGCGCGACGGCGGTCTCCAAGTCGTGGGCGGTGCCGATCGGGATGGTCGCCATCTCGACGCCGCTGAACGCCTCGAGCACCGCACGCGTCGGACGGGCGTCCGCATCGTCGATGGCGATCAGACCGGACAGGCGCCGGAAGTACTCGGGTGTGGGCTTCGGCATGGCAGTGGGTTCCTCAGCTCTCGGTGGTGGATTCTGCGGAGTCGGCGGGTTCGGGGGTGTCGGTGGCCGCCGTGCTGCCACGGGTCTCCGAAGCATCAACAGAAACGGACGCATCTGCGGACCCGCCCGCGTCGTCTGGCCCGTCGACGAGCACGATGCCGTCGTCGTCGGAGTAGACGATGTCGCCCGGGTTGAAAGTCTCCCCGCCGATGGTCAGCGGGATGTCGCGGTCGCCGACGCCGGTCTTGGTGGACTTGCGCGGATTCGTACCCAGGGCCTTCACGCCGATGTCCATCCCGCCGATCGTCGCGGCGTCGCGGATCGCGCCGTTGACGATGATCCCGACCCAGCCGTTCGAGCGGCCGAGTTCGGCGATGATGTCACCGACGAGTGCGGTGTGCACCGACTCCGCGCCGTCGATCACGAGCACCCCGCCCGGGTTGGGCTCGGACAGGATCGACTTGAGCAGTGCGTTGTCCTGGAAGCACTTGACCGTGGTCACGCGCCCGACGAACTCGCGATGGCCGCCGTACTGGGTGAACTGGGTGTCGCAGCTGCGGACGAGGTCGCCGATCTCGTCGACCAGATCTGCGGTCGGTGTGAAGGTCAACTCGGTCATGACGACGAGTTTATGCCGAGCGGCCAGTAAATGTTACCGGCGGGTACAGCTATTGTCCGCCATCGCCCGGCCCGGGTCGGATCGCGTCGATCGCCGCGGCCACCTCGTCGGGCCGGTCGAGGACCAGGAAGTGATGCCCGACGACGAGTAGCAGCGATGCGTCGAGCATCTGCGCGTACCGCGACTGCTTCCACGCCCAGTACCGCCGCCACGGCCGTATTCCGTGCACCGCGCCGACGACCACCCGCGGCACGGAAGGGATCGGTCGTCGGCGTCGAAGGGCTCGCAGATCCGCGTTGAGCGTGGGGAAGGTCGCGTGCTCGATGAGCGTCGCGCGGACCATGGTCCGGGCGCGTGTCGGCAGCACCCGCCAGGGCACCATCACCAACGAGCCGTCGATCATCACCAGACCCGCGGTCCGTTCCGGGCAGCACCGGGCGAACGCCTCGGCGTAGAGCGAGGCCATCGAGTGCGCGACGACCGTGACCGGCCCGCCGGTCCGACCGCGTCCTGTACCCCACGCATCCACTCGACCTCGCCGTCGAGTGTCGGATGATTCAGCGGCGCAATCGGTTCCGACAGTCCGTAACCGGGACGGCCATAGCGGATGATCCGCCACGACGCGCGGAGCCGATCGGTCAGCGGATCGAGGTCGAACCAGTTGCTGCCCAACGCCGCCAGCATCAGCAGGGGTGGGCCGTCGCCCTCGTCGAGAACGTGCAGCGTGATGCCGTCGACGTCGACGAGGCGCCCGGGACGTCGGTGGCTCACGATGACGGCACCGCAGACCGCGGCTGTCGGTCGATGGATCGCATCCGCCACCTGATGCGCAGTCCACACGTCGTCCGCACGCACGATCCGCACGCCGCGTCCGTCGCCGACGCCGCGATCACGGTGCGCGACGCGGTAGTGTCGAGCTCGCGTCGCACAGATCCGAGACGGATGTCGAAGGAGCCGCCGAGGTGTCCCTGCCCCGAGAGCGCGATCCCCGGCTCGGCGAGGTGCTGACCGCCGTCGGCCACATGGTGCTCGGAACCGTGCGCCCGAGGCCGCCGGATGAGAGATTGATGCAGTCGATCACCGATGCCGGGCTTCCGCCGGGCGAGCGGACCGTCACGATCAGAGCATTGCCTCAGGTCACTCGGCGAGTACCGGCGATGGGAGTCGTCGAGGGCGCGGCTCCCGTCCGGCGACTGGGCTCGGCGCTGACGTCGTTCGTCGTCGAGCATCCCGCGGCGACCTTTCTGGTGGACCCCGGCTTCTGCCGGCAGGCACGCGACCGTGTCCTCCCGGAACTGCCGTTCCTGACGCGGACGGTGGTGACCCCACCCAGGACGACGGTCAGCACCGTCGACGGGCTCATCGCACGGCCATCGATCCGGCGGCCCGAGTTCGCGCTGCCGACCCACGCCCACTGGGACCACCTGTGCGGACTCCTCGACCTTCCCGGTGTGCCGGTCCTCCTCCGGGACACCGAGCACGCGTGGATTCTGGACGGCGTACGACCTCCCGCCGGTGGTGTCCGGCCGACGCTGACCGACGGCAGACCCGTCCGGACCTACTGCCTCGACGGCCCGCCCGTCTCCACGTTCACCGCAAGTCATGACCTCTTCGACGACGGGTCGGTCGTGCTCGTCGACCTCGCCGGACACACACCCGGGAGCGTCGGTGTCCTCGCGAGAACCGCACGTGGATGGGTACTGCTCGCCGGCGATGCCGCGTGGCACCACGAGCAGGTCGATCGGCTCCGGCAGAAACCGGCCTTCCCGGGCGAGTTCGTCGACGACGACCGAGACGCCGCCTTCGCGACCTTGCACCGGCTTCATCTCGCGCGGCATCACATCCGCGTCGTCCCGACCCACGACTCCTCGGTCACGATGCATCTGTGCGGCTGACCCGAACCGGCACGAAGGCCCTCACCCCTCCTGCGGCTTCGCCAGCGGGAACGCCAGGGATTCGCGGATCGACTGCCCGGTGATCAGCATGACGACACGGTCGACACCGACCCCCAGACCTCCGGTCGGCGGCATCGCGTACTCGAGTGCCTGCAGGAAATCCTCGTCGAGCTCCATCGCCTCCGGATCGCCGCCGGCCGCCAGCACCGACTGCGCGGTCAGTCGCTTGCGTTGCTCGACCGGGTCGGTGAGCTCGGTGTAGGCGGTGCCGAGCTCGACACCCCAGGCGACCAGATCCCATCGCTCGGCGACGCCGGGAATGGTGCGGTGCGCCCGGGTCAGCGGCGACGTCGACGTCGGGAAGTTGGTGTAGAAGGTCGGGAAGGTGGTCCGGTCCTCGCCGAGGTGTTCGTAGAGTTCGAGGATGACCTGTCCGGCATCCCAGTCGTGCCGGTAGGCGATGTCGAGCCGATCGCAGATCGCGCGCAACGTCTCCACCGGCGTCTCGGGCGTGACCTCCTCGCCGGCGCCTTCGGACACCACCTCGTGCACGGTCTTCACCGGCCACGGCCCGGAGATGTCGATGCGTTCGGAGTTGCCCTCGTCGTCGGTGCGGATGATGATCGGTTCACCGTACGCGACGGTCGCGGCGTGTTGGATCATCTCCCGTGTCAGGTCGAGCATCGTGAGGTAATCGCTGTGCGCCTCATAGGCTTCCAGGCTGGTGAACTCCGGGTTGTGGCTGAAGTCGACGCCCTCGTTGCGGAAGTTGCGGCCGATCTCGAAGACCTTCTCCACCCCGCCGACACACAGCCGCTTGAGGTAGAGCTCGGGCGCGATCCGCAGATACAGGTCGAGGTCGTAGGCGTTGATGTGGGTCTGGAACGGGGTGGCGTTGGCACCCCCGTGGATCTGCTGCAGGATCGGCGTCTCGACCTCGAGGTAGCCGCGGGCGGAGAGGAAGTCGCGCAACGACTTCACCACCAGGCTGCGCGTGGCCAGCAGGTCGCGCGTCTGTGTGTTGATCGCCAGGTCGACGTAGCGTTGACGCACCCGTGCCTCCGGGTCGGTGAGCCCGCTCCACTTGTCGGGCAACGGGCGCAAGCACTTTCCGAGCATCCGCCACGTCGTTGCCAGCACGGACAACTCACCCTTGCGGCTGGTCCCCATCTCGCCGGTGATCTCGACCAGGTCGCCGAGGTCGACGTCCCCCGCGAAATCCGGGGCGGCCGCGTCCAGTCGCGACGCCTCGACGAGCACTTGGATCTCCCCCGACCAGTCGTGCATCTGCGCGAACACCACCTTGCCGAAGTCACGCAGGCGCGTGACGCGTCCGGCAACCCGCACGGTCGTGCCGGCCGGCGCCGCGGCCGCCTCGGCGATCGTGTGGGTGGGCGGATCCGCGGGTGGGTACGGGTCGATGCCGTCGGCGATCAGTCGTTCCATCTTCGCCAGGCGGACGCGGACCTGCTCGGGCCGATGGACCTCGACGGCCGTCTGATCGGCCTCCACCTCGAACTCGGCGACGAGGGCATCGACGTCGACGCCGGCCGGGATCGCGGACTGCCCCTCGGTGTAGTGGCGGGCGCGGCCGAAACGCGGCAACCGGACGAAGCCCTCGGTGACGATGGCGGCAAGGCCGACCCGCGGCATCACGGCGTTGTCCTCGAAGCACAGATACCTCGGCTGCCAGTCGGGCCGGTACTTGGCGTTGGACTTGTAGAGCGACTCCATCTGGAAGAAGCGGGAGCCGAACATCAGCACCGAGTAGGTCGCCCGCATCGCGGGGCCCGCACCGATGTCGGCGCCGTGCTCGAAGAACGCCCGGAACGTCGCGAAGTTGAGCGACACCTCGGTGATCCCGTACTGCTCGGACTCCTTGGCCAGTTCGGTGACCATCGTCTCGACGATGCCGTTGACCGACCCGCGGTCTCGGCGCATGACGTCGAGGGACACGCCGGTGCGTCCCCATGGGACGAACGACAGCATGCCGACGACCTTTTCGTCGGCGGCGCCCTCGTTCTCGACGGCCTCGACGAGCAGGCAGTCGCCGTCGTACGGGTCACCGAGGCGTCCGAGCGCCATCGCGAATCCACGCTCCTCGTCGGTGTCGCGCCAGGCGTCGGCGCGGGCCACCATCTCGGCGATGCCCTCGTCCGACAACTCGCTGTGCCGGCGGATGCGCACGGTGATCCCGGCACGCTTGGTGCGGGTCACGGCCTGCCGGACACCCTTCATCGCCGGCCCGTTGATGCTGTATCCGCGGGTGTGGATGATCGCCTCGTCGCCGATGTTCAGCGAGCCGAATCCGGCGGCGTCGTAGGCGGCGGCCCCGCGTGCGCTCGGTCCCATCGCCGCCGGGTGCCAGCCGTACCGCTCGCACAGGGTGAGGAACTCGGCGATCGCGTCGCCCCAGGACTCGGGGTCGCCGATGGGGTCGCCGCCGGCGAGTGCGACGCCGACCTCGACCCGATAGGTCAGGGCCGCACGGCCGTCCGGCGAGAACACGACAGCCTTGTCGCGGCGGGTGGAGAAGTAGGCCAGTGAGTCGTCGTCATTGAAGCAGGCGATCTGCGCGCGGATCAGGCGCTCGTCGTCGGCGGTGATCAACGCCCGCAGTCGCACCGACCGGAACAGCACGATGGCGGCGGCGATCAATGCCAGCGCGCCGAACAGGCCGAGGAGTCCGTTGACGGGGGCGTAGGCATGACGGCCGTCGAAACTCGCCTCGGGATCGACCGATCCGAACGCGACGACGCGGTTGACCGCATACGGCAGCCGGTCGGAACGGGTGAGCGTGTGGGGGAACGCCCACACGAGCGCCCAACCGAGGAGGCTGCCGATCACCAGTCCGGCGATGAGAACTCCGAGTGCACGCCAGAGAGCTCCGCGGCGGACACGGGTGTAGAACTGCCGACGCGTCGCGAGGAGGTACGCGAGTGCCGCCACGTCGATGACGAGGCCGATCCACAGGTTGAGGCGGTCGTTGTCGGTCACCGACAGCTCGTCGGCGAGCGCCGGGATCAGATAGAGCGCGTTCCCGATCGCGTACAGAACTAGATAGATCACGGCGATCCACCACGCGATGCGCTTACGCATCGACAACGCGAAGGCGACCAGCGCAAGGACGAACGCCCAGGCGAAGCTGGTGTCGGGCAGCGTGATGACGAAGGTGTCCACGTAGTCGCGCGGTACGTGGATGAGGTGGCGGAAGAACGGGAACAGACTCGACAGCAGTGAGATCGTCGCGATGACGCCGACGACGGTTCCTGCGATCCGTGGGGCGTGTCGCCCGAAGCCACGAGGCGTCCGGATGCGCTCGATGAGATCTTTCGACCGTCGCTCGGCGGCCGTCTCCGGGTGGTGTGGATGGTCGACGTCGTCGTCGGCGATGTCTTCACGGGGGAGCGTGGGGCGCGGGACTTCCAACGTCATAGGCAAACGTTAGCCGTCCGAACTCGCCTTGTACTGCAACGTTGGGCAAGATGATGGCGATGGATGACGTACCGATTCGCGATGATTCGATCCGCCTGGGTCAATTCCTCAAGCTGGCCAACCTCATCGAGTCCGGCGCCGAGGCCAAAGGCATCATCGCCGACGGCATGGTGTCGGTCAACGGAGAGGTGGACACCAGACGCGGTCGGCAGTTGTCACCGGGCGACGTGGTGGAGATCGGCGGGCAGTCCGCGCGGGTGGTCAGCGAGTGAACGTCCGCTGGTACGCGACGGTCAGGACTGCAGACGGCGCAGTTCCGCCGGGGTGGCGAGGCGTTCGGCTTCGGCCGGAAACATGCGCGCGCCACGAGATCGGCCGATGCGGCCGGTGATCGAGCTCAACCGTGAGCTGCGACGGGGTGCGGAGTATGAATTAGCCAACCTCATGACCAATCACTTCCCTGGTTTACTACGACGGACTCGATCTTCGGCTTACTGTAGACGGTCGGTGACCGGTGCCCAAGTCTTTTGATCCTTGGGCCGGGTTGGTTTCCATCACACTGCATCTCTGCTGTGATCTGAGGTCTGATCGCTTCGCTGACCGGCCTGACCGCGCGCTGTTCGCATGCCATCCGATCTATCGATCTTCCCACCTGCGGCGTTACACCCCGGGTAGCGACAGACCCCCGGCGTGAATCGGTTGAATGACAGCCGCTTCCACCCGGGTGATCGAACCCGCGCAGTAATCAGATGGTCATGGCCGCGATCAGATGGTCATCGCCTCCCGGACCGTCGCCTCCGCCTCGTGTCCGCCCGACCCGGAGGAGGTGATCCGTCCGCTCTCGAGGACGTAATAACGCTGTGCGGACTGCAACGCGAAGCCGATGTGCTGCTCGACGAGCAGCACGCCGAGACCACCACGCCCGGTCAGTTCGGTGATG
Source organism: Gordonia sp. ABSL11-1 (assembly GCF_030315685.1). GTDB lineage: Bacteria > Actinomycetota > Actinomycetes > Mycobacteriales > Mycobacteriaceae > Gordonia. The sequence continues at coordinate 125,381 of NZ_JASXSI010000016.1, forward strand.
GTGTTCTCGATCTCGGCGACCACCGACGGCTGGATGCCCTCGGTGGGTTCGTCGAGGATGAGCATGCGCGGTTCGGTGATCAGTGCCCGTGCGATCGCGAGCTGTTGTCGCTGACCGCCCGAGAGCAGCCCGGCACGCCGGTCCAGGAGATCCCGAAGTGCCGGGAACAGGTCGAGCATCTCGTCGATCAGCACCGGTCCACGCTTGCGTCCGTCGGCGACGACCTGCAGGTTCTCGGCCGTGGTGAGGTGCCCGAAGCTCTGCTGACCCTGTGGGACATACGCGAGCCCGCGACGGACGCGGGCACTCGGCCGCAGCGAGGTGATGTCGGCACCGTCGAAGCGGATGGTGCCCCGCGACGTCTTCACGAGTCCGACCGCCGCCCGGAGCAGAGTCGTCTTCCCGGCGCCGTTGTGGCCCATCACGGCTGCGACGCCATCGGCAGGAACCTCCAGGTCGACTCCGTGGATCACCTCGGTGCGGCCGTACCCGGCACGGATCCCGGACAGTTCCAGCATCTGCTCACTCCCCATCTCGCGCCACGTCCGTCCGGCCGGCGGCGGTCGGCTCCGTCTGCGCGATCTCCTCGATCTCCTCGCCACCCGCCGCGGTACCGAGGTAGACCTCCTGCACCTTCGGATTCGCCTGTACCTCTGCCACCGTCCCCTCGGCCAGCACCTGCCCGCGGGCCAAGACGGTGACCGACGTCGCGAACGACCGCATGAAGTCCATGTCATGCTCGACGACGACGACCGTGCGCCGAGCGCCGATCCGCCGCAAGAGGTCTCCCGTCTCCTCGCGCTCCTCGTGGCTCATGCCCGCGACGGGTTCGTCGAGCAGCAACACCGAGGCGTTCTGCACCAGGAGCATGCCGATCTCCAGCCACTGCTTCTGACCGTGTGCCAGCACCCCGGCAGGTGTGTCCCGCAGATGAGCGAGACCGATGGTCTCCATCGCCTCCTCGATGTGCTCGGGCACGGCGCTGGGCCGACGCCGCAGCATCGTCCACATCGATCGTCCGGCTCCCGCGGCGATGTCGAGGTTCTGCAGCACGCTCAGTTCCTCGAAGACGCTGGCGGTCTGGAACGTCCGGCCGACGCCGAGGCGCGCGATCTGGTGCACCTTCTTGCCGACCAGCTCCTCCCCGGACTTCTGGATGGACCCAGTGGCGGGCACCAGTCCCGTGATCGCGTCGATGATCGTGGTCTTGCCCGCGCCGTTCGGTCCGATCAGGAAGCGCAGATCGCCCTGCAACAGGGTGAGATCCACATCGGTCACGGCCTTGAAGCCGTCGAACTCGACGGACAGTCCGCGTACCTGGAGGTAATCGCTGTCCATTCCTGCGTTCCCGCCGGCAATCGGTTCGAGGGCGGTCATGACCGGACTCCTGTCGAGGTCGGCGCGAGGACGACGTCGGTCGTCTGGCCGGCGTCGGGGTCATCCGGCGCCCGGCCCCTCCGCCACCGGAGCAGCGCACCGAGACCGGCGAGCCCGGCCGGGAAGAAGCCGACGACGACGATGAACAGGATGCCCTGCGCATACACCCATCCCGACGGGAAGTTCTCCGACAGGCTCGTCTGCGCCCAGGCCACCGCGACCGCGCCGAGGACCGGGCCGAGCAGAGTGGTCCGGCCGCCGATGGCGACACCGATCAGGAACGCGATCGACGGCACGATACCGACGTCCGCCGGCGAGATGATCCCGACAATGGGGACGAACAGTGCACCGGCGATACTCGCGAACAGCGCCGCCACCGCATACGCCACGAGTTTGACGTTTGCCGGGTCGTACCCGAGGAATCGCACGCGCTCCTCCTGATCACGGACGGCGACCAGGAGTTCACCGTACCGGCTGTACATCAGCTGACGGGTGATGGCGACGACGACGAGCAGCGTGCCGGCCGCGATGAAGAAGAGCAGGCGTCGATTGACCGGATCGTTCAGTGCGAGGCCGAAGAAGCTGCGGAAGCGGTTCAGTCCGTTGCTGCCGCCGATGCTCTGCTGGCCCACGAGCAGGATGGCGAACGCCGCGGCGAGCGCCTGCGACAGGATGGCGAAGTACGCACCCTTGACCTTCCGCTTGAAGACACCCAGGCCGAGCAGGACCGCGACGGCGACCGGGATCAGCACGATCCCCAGCAACGCCACGATCGGCGAGGCGAACGGCTGCCAATAGGCCGGCAGCTCACCGATCCCGGCGATCTGCATGAAGTCCGGTACTTCGTCGCCGCGCAGTTCGGCGTCGGCGATCTTGAGGTGCATCGCCATGATGTACGCGCCGAGCCCGAAGAACACCCCCTGCCCGAGGGTCAGCATCCCGCCCCGCCCCCACGCCAGGCCGATGCCGACGGCCACGATGCCGAAGCACAGGAACTTGCCGAGCAGATTGAGTCGGAAATCGGACAACACCGCGGGCGCCACCGCGAACAACAACACGGCCGCGATGACGAACCCTGCGTATGTTCTCCACGTGGTAGTCAGATGATTCCTCACACGAGGCTCCTCGACCGGACCGTGAACAGTCCCTGCGGTCGGATCTGCAGGAAGATCACGATGAGCACGAACACGATGACCTTGGCGACCGATGCCGTGGTGCTGTACTCGATGAACGAGTTCAGCAGGCCGAGCGCTACGGCGGCGATCACCGCGCCCTTGATCTGCCCGAGCCCGCCGATCACGACGACGAGGAAGGCATCGATCAGATACGTCATGCCCGTGTTCGGGCTCGTCGACCCGATCAGCGTCAGCGCCACCCCGGCCACCCCGGCCAGGCCCGACCCGATGAAGAAGGTCGTGACATCTGTTCGGCGACTGGATATCCCGCTCGTCTCGGCCAGATCACGGTGCTGGACGACCGCGCGGATCCGGCGGCCCATCGACGTGTACTTCATCGTCACCGCGATCGCGACGACACAGGCCACCGCCAGCAGCATGATGAAGATGCGTGTCTTCGGCACCACGGCACCGAGGATGTCGACGCCGCCGTCGAGCCAGCCGGGGGCGACGACCCGGACGGCGGGTGCACCGAAGATGTCGCGGGCCGCCTGCTGCAGGATCAGGCCGACACCGAACGTCACCAGAAGGGTGTCGAGCGGGCGGTCGTACATCCGCCGGATCAGCGTGACCTCGAGGATCACACCCATCAGGCCACCGACGAGGAAACCGATGATCAGCGAGACGATCAGGGAGATACCAGCATTCGATACGAGGTACTCCTGCACGGTGTAGGCGGTGTACGAGCCGGCCATGATGAACGAGCCGTGCGCCATGTTGATGACGCCCATCTGGCCGAAGGTCAGCGACAGCCCGAGCGCGGCGAGGAGCAGGATCGATCCCAGACTGAGTCCGGTGAACGTCTGCCCGATCAGGGTTTCCACGTCAGATCTCGATTCTTGTCACGCGAGGAAGGACGGTGCGGCGTCCGGTCCGCCCTCCGGCGTCGGAGGGCGGACCGGGCTGTCGCAGGCGGTTGTGCCGGTGTCAGCCGCTGAGGCCGCCGGCCCAGGGGTAGTCCTTCAGGTAGGGATCCGGCTCGATCGGCTGTCCCGAATCCCACACGGTGTAGATCAACCCGTCCGGCCGGATCTCACCGATACGGGCGGTCTTGGTGATGTGGTTGTTCTCGCCATCGATCGTGACCAGGCCCTCGGGAGCGTCGAATGTGACTCCGCCCGCCGCCTTCTGGATGTCCGGAACGGCGAAGGACTGAGCCTTCTCGACAGTGTTCTTCCACAGATAGACCGAGACATACGCGGCCTCCATCGGGTCCGACGTCGGCTTGTTCGCGCCATAGGCATCCTTGTAGTCCTGCACGAACGAGGTGTTCACCGGGTTGTCCACGGTCTGGTAGTAGTCCCAGGCGGTGAGCTGACCGACGATGTTCTGCACCCCGATGCCGCCGACCTCTTCCTCGGCGATCGACACCGACACCACCGGCATGTCCTGGGCGGTGAGACCGACGTTCTTGTACTCGCGGAAGAACGCGACGTTGGAATCGCCGTTGAGCGTGTTGAACACAGCGTCGGCGTCCGCGGTACGCACCTTGTTCACGATCGTGGAGAAGTCGGTCGAGCCGAGCGGAGTGTAGTCCTCACCCTTGATCTCCATGCCGTTCGCCGCCGCATAGGCCTTGATGATCCGGTTGGCGGTCTGCGGGAAGACGTAGTCGCTACCCACCAGGTAGAGGGACTTGACGCCCTTCTCCTTGAGGTAGTCCAGCGCCGGCACGATCTGCTGATTGGTGGTCGCACCCGTGTAGAAGATGTTCTTCGACGACTCCAGGCCCTCGTACTGCACGGGATAGTAGAGCAGAGAGTTCTTGTCCTCGAACACCGGCAGCATCGCCTTGCGGCTCGACGACGTCCATCCGCCGAAAACTGCTGCGACACAATCACTGCTGATCAGCTTCTCGGCCTTCTCCGCGAAGACGGTCGGCTCGGAGGCGCCGTCCTCCCCGACGAGTTGGATCTGCTTGCCCAGCACACCGCCGGCGCCGTTGATCTGGTCGACCGCCAACTTGATCGAATCACGCACCGTGACTTCGGAGATGGCCATGGTGCCGGACAGCGAGTTGAGCGAACCGACCTTGATCGTGTTGCCCGATGTGTCCACACAGGACTCCGCCGTGCTCGCCGCCTCGTCGCTCGCCGAACTGCCGCACGCGCTCAACGCGAGTGCCACCACGGAGAGCGCCACGGGCACACCCCAGCGTAGAAGCCGCCGGCGGCGCGATGAGACGCGCGCACCGAGCGCCGACTCCTGACCCCCATCACGCACGATGGAGCCGTTCACGTTCATTCTATTGTCTCTACTTCCCTTGGCGCGCAGCACAGATCACGCGAACGTCCGACACCGATGCCGTATGCGAGATGCATACGAGAGGGAAACTATCGGCGAAATGTTACATTCACGTGACTGGTCGTGAATGTCCGGTTTCGGCGCTTCCGAACATCGGCTCCACGTGGTTCGCCCTCACCCTTGACGATCGACGATGTCGGATCGTGAAGCGACGGGGGGATTCTCAGGCGAGGCCGGCGAGGTACTCGTGCGCCCACTGCACGGCGGTCACGCCGGGACGTACCTGGAACGCGGCGTAGTTGCCGTGTGAGCCGGACTGCAGGAATCGGTTGAACTCGGTGATCTGCTCACGCGCGCGCCTGTTGCCGAGTTCTTCGACGATCTGGCCCGGGCCACCGAGGGTCAGCAACTCGGCGACGATCGCGCCGGCCTCGGCCTGGTACTGCCCGATCTGGCTCGGGGTCGGGTCGCTCGTCTCCGCGAGATAGCCGACGATCCGCGTGATGAAGTAGTCGCGCGGGACGTTGCAGTAGAGGTCGGCCGGCTCGCAGATGGTGAACGCGCGGGGCAGGACCCAGCCCATGCCGTCGAGCCGGGGGCCGCCGCTGCCCTCGCCGCCCAGGGCGGGCCCGACCAGATTGTCGCGCTTGGATCGTCGGGGGTCGGAGATCAGCACGACGCCCGCCACCTGTCCGGGACGGATCTCGGCGCGACCGGTGCCGATCTCGGAGGCGACGTCACCGGCGGCGTCTGCGCCCTGGCTGTACCCGGTGAGGGCGATCTTGGTGCCCGGGCACTTGCGCAGCATCGTCAGCGCCAGACCCTTGGTGTTGGCGACGGCCTGTGCCTTCGACTTGCCGTAGATGGCCTTCTCCCAGGGGAAGGCGGTCGCGTCGTAGCCGACGAACTGGACGCGGGTCTCGGAGCCCAGCCCGGACGTGATGTCGCCCAGGATGCCCGGGCTCACACCGTTGGCCCACGTGCCCGGCACCGCGAGCACGTAGATCTTCGGACAGCCCGCCGGCGCCGCGGAGGCCGGCGCCGCACCGAGGGACACCATCGTCCCGATCCCCAGCAGAAAGGCCACCACACCGGCGACCAACGCGCGCAGACGCATCGTCGTCCCCTCTGGATTCCCGATATCCGGTACCGCTGATGAGTCTAACGACAGCATCGGACTGCGGCCGACCCATCCGATCGATGCGCTGCGCCGAATCGCACACACAACGATCCCCCAAGACAGTTCACCCCATCACAGAGGAGCTGACGTGGTCGACGTCTCCCGGACCTTCACCGTTCGACGCCCGCTCGACGAGGTCGTCGCCTACCTGCGTGACTTCGCGAACGCGGTCGACTGGGATCCCGGTACACAGAAGTGCGAGAGGATCGGGGCCGATCCGGTGGCTCTCGGCACCCGCTGGCACAACGAGTCGAAGCTGTTCGGCATCTCCACCGAACTCGTCTACGAACTGACCGTGGACGAGCCCGATCACCTGAAGTTCACCGGCACCAACAAGACCGCGACGACGTTCGATGACCTGACCTTCGGCCGCGGTGACGGCGACTCGACGATCATCACCTATCACGCGCACGTCGGGTTCGACGGCGCCGCAAAGCTCGCGGACCCGGTCGCGCAACTGGCGTTCAACCGTCTCGCCGACACCGTCCCGAAGCAGATGACGACGGTGCTGGAGAACCGCTGAGCGGCAATGTCAGCGCCCTGAGGACCAGAGGGTGAGGACGCACGCGCTAATCGACCGGCGGAAGCGGCGCCGACACCACCGCCGCGGCCAGCCACCGCGCGTCGTCGGGAAGCGTGGGCATCCGCAACGCCTCGACCCGGACGACCCCGTTGACCACGGCCAGCGTGAGGTCGACGAGGGTCTGCGCCTCGTCGGCGGTCAGCTCCGGGCGGCACATGTGCACGAGACGACGCCACTCCCCCACGTAGTCGAGGTAGGTGCGGGTGAGCGAGGCGAGTTCGTCGCCGTCGAGCAGCGCGGTGTGCGAGAGACAGACGGCGATCAGGTCCCAGTGGGCATAGGCGAACCGTGTGTAGCCGGCCAGTAGTTGATCGAGCGCGATCTGCGGATCGGTGGTCTGGCCGAGGACGCGGCCGAGCTCGAGCCACAGGGCGTCGAAGGCCCGCCGGATGCCGCAGACGAGAATGTCGCGTTTGCTGCTGAAATGGTTGTAGACGCTGGGACCCGCGATTCCGACGGCATCGCCGATGTCGTCGAGGCTCACGTTCGGGTATCCGCGGACGGCGAACATGGTGATCGCGGTCGTCAGCAGGGCCTCGCGGCGAGAGGCGGGAAGCATGCGGTCGGAGTCGTCGATCTGCGCGGGACCCACCGACATCGGCTCCGGGGCCGGCCGATTCGGGTCGAGTCCCGCCGCGACGATGGCCCGCGCCGCTTCCGTCAGCATGCGTGGCTGATCGGCCACCGGGATCGGCAGTTCGCGATGGCCCGGCCAGTTGACGACGGCGAACACCGCCCACGACGTGACGTCGGCGGGGACGCACCCGGGCGCAGCGGCGGCGTCGATCAGTGCCGCGAAGCCCGAGGCGACCGCGCGGATCCGACCCAGCAGCAGGGCACGTTCGTCGGGGTGGAGATGCCCCTGATCACGGCTCCACAGCGAGTCGAGGGCCCGCGACCCGGTCGTCACGTTGACGATTCGTCGGGTTGCCTCGGACGGATCCGCGACGCCGTCGATCTCCTCCTCGTACCGGCTCAGCGCCTCGTCGAACGCCGCGACCAACAGTTCGTTCTTGTTGCGGTAGTGGCGGTAGAGGGCGCTCGGGACGATGCCGACCCGCTCGGCGATGTCGCTCATGCTCACTGCGTGATAGCCGTCGGTGCGGAAGAGTTCGGCCGCGGTCGTGAGGATGCGCTGTTTGCGATCCTTGGGGCGGGCACGCCGGATGGGACCATCCGCGGGAGCAGTCGTCATGCGAGTCCTGTCAGGGTCTGGCGGCGGGACGGCACACGACCGTTGCCCGCGTCTTCCTCCACCGCTCTCCATCATGGTCGTCGTACGCCGACAAAGCACGCAACTCCCGGTGAACCGACAGGCCCCGGGAGTTGCGTGCTGGTGTGTCCGACGGCGCGGGTCAGCGCTGGGCGACCTGTGTCGGGTAGATCGGCGCGGGGAGATCCGAGGCACCCGCGAGGTAGGCGTCGGCCGCGGCTGCCGCCGAACGGCCCTCGGCGATGGCCCACACGATGAGCGACTGCCCACGACCGGCGTCACCTGCGACGAAGACACCCTCCTGGCCGACGGCGGCGAAGTTGTCGTCGCGCTTGATGTTGCCGCGCTGGTCGTACTCGACGCCGAGCTTGTCGAGGAAGTCCGCGCGCTCGGGTCCGACGAAGCCCATCGCGAGGAGGACGAGATCGCACTCCAGCTCGAAGTCGCTACCCTCGACCTTCTCGAACCGGCCCTCGCGCATGACCACTTCGTGGGCATTGAGCGCGGTGACCCTGCCGTTCTCGCCGACGAACTGCTCGGTGTTGACCGAGTAGACGCGTTCGCCGCCCTCTTCGTGCGCCGACGACACGCGATACATGAGCGGATAGGTCGGCCACGGGGTCGACTCGGCGCGCTCGATCGGCGGCTTCGGCATGATCTCGAACTGGTGCACGACGTCGGCACCCTGCCGTAGCGAGGTCCCCAGGCAGTCGGCGCCGGTGTCGCCGCCGCCGATGATGACGACCTTCTTGCCCTTGGCGGTGACCTGTCCGTCGACCTCGTCGCCCAGCTGGACGCGGTTGGCTTGCGGCAGGAACTCCATCGCCTGGTAGATACCCTCGAGCTCCCGCCCGGGGATGGGCAGATCGCGACCGATGGTCGAACCGGTGGCAAGGACCACCGCGTCGAAATCGGCGCGCAACTGCTCGACGGTGACGTCGACGCCGACGTTCACGCCGGTGCGGAACCGGGTGCCCTCGGCCTCCATCTGCGCCATCCGGCGGTCGATGTGACGCTTCTCCATCTTGAACTCGGGGATGCCGTAGCGCAGCAGTCCGCCGATACGGTCGGCACGCTCGAACAGCGTCACGTCGTGACCGGCGCGGGTGAGCTGCTGTGCGGCGGCGAGACCGGCCGGTCCGGAACCGACGACGGCGACGGACTTGCCGGTCTTCTCGGTCGGCAGGACCGGTGTGACCCAACCGTTGTCGAAGGCGTTGTCGATCAGCTCGACCTCGACCTGCTTGATCGTGACAGCCGGCTGGTTGATGCCCAGCACACACGACGACTCACACGGAGCCGGGCACAGCCGCCCGGTGAACTCCGGGAAGTTGTTGGTGGCGTGCAGGCGTTCGATGCCCTCGCGCCACCGGTCCTTGTAGACCAGGTCGTTCCACTCCGGGATCAGGTTGCCGAGCGGGCATCCGTTGTGGCAAAACGGGATACCGCAGTCCATGCATCGGCTGGCCTGGGTCTTCAGTTCCTTCTTGTCGAAGTCGGTGTAGACCTCTTTCCAGTCGAGCAGCCGCAGTTCGACCGGTCGACGGTCGGGCAGCTCCCGCTCGGTGTGCTTGAGAAAACCCCTGGGATCAGCCACGTGCGGCCTCCATGATCGCTTCGTTCACATCTCGTCCATCGCGTTCGGCGGATTCGATCGCCAGCAGGACACGCTTGAAATCGCGCGGCATCACCTTCGCGAACTGGTCCTGCGCCTCGTCCCAGTTGTCCAGGACTGCGGCGGCAACAGGCGAATCCGTCTCGGCGCGATGCTCTTCGATCACGCCGGAGAGGAACTCGATGTCCTCGACCTCGAGCTCCTCGATCGCGACGAGCTCGTCGTTGAGGTTGTCGGCGAGCTTGCGGTCGGGGTCGTAGACGAACGCGATACCGCCCGACATGCCGGCGGCGAAGTTGCGTCCGGTGTCACCGAGCACGACGACCCGGCCACCCGTCATGTACTCGCAGCCGTGGTCTCCCACACCTTCGACGACGGCGGTCACGCCCGAGTTGCGGACACAGAACCGCTCGCCGACGACACCGCGCAGGAAGATCTTGCCGCTGGTCGCACCGAAGCCGATGACGTTGCCGGCGATGATGTTGTTCTCCGCGACAAAGCCTTCCGGGGCGTTGCGCGCGGGCCGGACGACCAGACGGCCACCGGACAGGCCCTTGCCGACGAAGTCGTTGGCGTCACCTTCGAGTCGCAGCGTGATCCCCTTCGGCACGAACGCACCGAAGCTGTTGCCCGCCGAACCGGTGAAGTCGATCATGATCGTGCCGTCCGGCAGGCCCTGTGCCCCATAGGTCTTGGTGACTTCGTGGCCCAGCATGGTGCCGACGGTCCGGTTCACGTTCGTGATCTTCGAGCTGAAGGACACGCGTGTCCCGTGATCGATCGCTTCGCGGCTCTGCGCGATCAGCTGCTGATCGAGTGCCTTGTCCAGCGAATGATCCTGGACGCCCGAGCAGTACAGATCCTGGTTCATGAACGGCGACTCCGGCGTCGACAACACCGACGACAGGTCGAGCTTGCCCGCCTTGGCCGAACCCCAGTGGGCGAGCGCCTTGGCGGTGTCGAGCGCCTCTACGTGGCCGACGGCCTCCTGCAGCGTCCGGAACCCGAGGCGGGCCAACAGCTCCCGGACCTCTTCGGCGATGAACATGAAGAAGTTCTCGACGAACTCCGGCTTGCCGGTGAACCGCTCGCGCAGCAACGGGTTCTGCGTCGCCACACCCACCGGGCAGGTGTCGAGGTGGCAGACACGCATCATGATGCAGCCCGAGACCACCAGCGGCGCGGTCGCGAAGCCGAACTCCTCGGCACCGAGCAGCGCCGCGACCACGACGTCACGTCCGGTCTTCAGCTGACCGTCGACCTGCACCACGATGCGGTCCCGAAGACCGTTGAGCAGCAACGTCTGCTGGGTCTCGGCCAGGCCGATTTCCCACGGCGCGCCGGCGTGCTTCATCGAGGTGAGCGGGGTGGCACCGGTGCCACCGTCGTGACCGGAGATGAGCACCACGTCGGCGTGTGCCTTCGACACGCCCGCCGCGACGGTACCCACGCCGACCTCGGAGACCAGCTTCACGTGGACGCGTGCCTGCGGGTTGGCGTTCTTCAGGTCGTGGATCAGCTGTGCGAGATCCTCGATCGAGTAGATGTCGTGATGCGGCGGCGGCGAGATGAGGCCGACGCCCGGCGTCGAGCCGCGCACCTCGGCGACCCACGGGTACACCTTGTGCGGCGGGAGCTGGCCACCCTCACCGGGTTTCGCACCCTGGGCCATCTTGATCTGGATGTCGGTGCAGTTGCTCAGGTAATGCGACGTCACGCCGAATCGGCCGGAGGCCACCTGCTTGATCGCACTGCGCCGCCAGTCGCCGTTCTCGTCGTGATGGAAGCGACGCGGATCCTCGCCGCCCTCACCGGAGTTCGAGCGGCCCCCGAGCCGGTTCATCGCGATCGCGAGCGTCTCGTGCGCCTCCGCGGAGATCGAACCGAAACTCATGGCCCCGGTCGAGAAACGCTTGACGATCTCACTCGCCGGTTCGACCTTGTCGATCGGGATCGGATCGCGGTCACCGAAGTTGAAGTCGAACAGACCGCGCAGCGACGCCATCTTCGACGACTGGTCGTCGACGAGCTTCGTGTACTCCTTGAAGACCTTGTACTGGCCGGTCCGGGTCGAGTGCTGGAGCTTGAACACCGTGTCCGGGTTGAACAGGTGGTACTCACCCTCACGGCGCCACTGGTATTCGCCGCCGACCTCGAGTTCGCGGTGCGCACGCTCGGTGGGCCGCTCGGAGAACGCCAGTGCATGGCGGCGGGCGACGTCGGCGGCGATCTCGTCGAGGCCGATGCCGTCGAGCTGGCTGTTGAGTCCGGTGAAGAACTCGTCGACCGTCTCCTGCGAGATGCCGATGACCTGGAAGAGCTGCGCACCGGTGTACGAGGCGAGGGTCGAGATGCCCATCTTGCTCATCACCTTGAGCACGCCCTTGCCGGCGGCCTTGATGTAGTTCTTGCGCGCCGTCGGGAAGTCGATGTCGCCCAGTGCGCCCCGCTCGACCATGTCCTCGATCGACTCGAAGGCCATGTACGGGTTGACCGCGGCCGCACCGAAACCGACCAGCGCGGCGACATGATGAACCTCGCGGCAGTCGCCGGACTCGACGATGAGGCCCACGCGGGTGCGCTTGCGCTCACGCACCAGGTGGTGGTGGACCGCCGAGGTCAGCAGCAGCGACGGGATGGGCGCCAGCTTCTCGTCGGATTCACGGTCGGACAGCACGATGATCGACACACCGTCGTCGATGGCGTTGCTGACCTTGGTGCGGATCTCGTCGAGGGCACGCCGCAGGCCGGCGCCGCCTTCGGACACCTCGTAGAGCCCGTGGATGTGGGCGCTGCGGAAGTCCGGCAGGTCGTCGTTGTCGCCGATGTTGACCAGCTTGGCGAGTGTGTCGTTGTCGAGGACCGGCTGCGGGAGCACGATCTGACGGCACGACTCCGGACCCGGGTGCAGCAGATCTGCCTCGGCACCGATGGTGCCGCCGATGCTGGTGACGACCTCTTCGCGGATCGCGTCCAGCGGCGGGTTGGTCACCTGGGCGAACATCTGCTGGAAGTAGTCGAACAGCATGCGTGGACGTGCCGACAGCACCGCGATCGGGGTGTCGGTGCCCATCGAGCCGATCGCCTCGGCGCCGGTCTTGGCCATCGGTGCGACGAGGAGGTTGAGTTCCTCGGTGGTGTAGCCGAAGACCTGCTGACGCAACGCGACTCGGTCGTGGGCCATGTGCACGTGCGGCAGCGCCTCGACCGAGTCGATGTGCACGAGTCCGGAATCCAGCCATTCCTGGTAGGGGTGCTCGGCGGCGAGCTCGTCCTTGATCTCCTCGTCGTCGACGATGCGGCCCGCGGCCGTGTCGACGAGGAACATGCGGCCGGGCTGCAGACGGAGCTTCTGCACGACGTCGGAGTGATCGATGTCGAGGACGCCGACCTCCGACGCCATGACGACGAGGCCGTCCTTGGTGACCCAGATGCGGCTGGGGCGCAGACCGTTACGATCGAGGACCGCGCCGACGACGGTGCCGTCTGTGAAGCACACCGACGCCGGTCCGTCCCAGGGCTCCATGAGTGCCGAGTGGTACTCGTAGAACGCCCGGTGCTCGGGCTTCATCGACTCATGCCGCTCCCACGCCTCGGGGATCATCATCAGCACGGCGTGCGGCAGGCTGCGGCCGCCGAGGTGCAACAGTTCGAGCACCTCGTCGAACCGCGCGGTGTCCGACGCACCGAGGGTGCAGGTCGGGAAGATCTTCTGCGCGACATCCGAGTCGGTGCCGAACGCCGAGGCGTCGATCAGTGACTCGCGGGCACGCATCCAGTTCTCGTTGCCGGTGACGGTGTTGATCTCGCCGTTGTGCGCGACCCGACGGAACGGATGGGCCAGCGGCCACGACGGGAAGGTGTTGGTGGAGAAGCGTGAGTGCACGAGTCCGAGCGCGCTCTCGACGCGGGAATCCTGCAGGTCCAGATAGAACTCGCGCAGCTGCGGGGTGGTCAGCATGCCCTTGTAGACGAAGGTCTCGCCGGACAGGCTGGGGAAGTAGACGGTCTCGCGTCCGGGGCCGTCGGCGCCGGCACCCTTGGTGCCGAGCTCGGCCTGCACTCGCTTGCGCACGACGAACGCCTTGCGCTCGAGGTCCATGCCCGACGCACCCGAGATGAACACCTGCCGGAAGGTCGGCATCGCGTCGCGGGCCAACGCACCGAGCGACGTCTCGTTGGTGGGCACCTCGCGCCAGCCGAGGAGGGTCAGTCCCTCGGCCTCGATGATCTTCTCCACGCCCTCGGTCGCGACGCGCGCGTCCTCCGAGCCCTGCGGCAGGAAGGCGATGCCGGTCGCGTAGGAACCCGCCTCGGGCAACTCGAAGTCGACCGTCTCACGCAGGAAGCGATCCGGCACCTGGATCAGGATGCCCGCGCCGTCGCCGGTGTTCGGCTCGGCCCCGGCGGCACCCCGGTGTTCCAGGTTGACCAGCGCGGTGATGGCCTTGTCGACGATGTCGCGGCTACGCCGTCCGTGCATGTCGACGACGAATGCGACACCGCAGGAGTCGTGCTCGTTGGCCGGGTCATACAGCCCCGTGGGGCCTGGAGCATGCTTCATAAGTTCGCCTCACTCTGTGCGCGACGCTGCGCACGCATTCACCCTCGTGTATCCCTCGTGTCGTCCACGGGGACACGTCACGTGTGTCCATGGGGGACGCCGACCCGCAGGCGCGCTGTGTGACCCCCCGAATCCTTGGGCTGACCTGGGAGGTTCTCCTCGCCCACGTGGCGGTGTCCCTGCCAGCGTCGTTGCTGACGGCGCACCCGGGTCGACTGCTCTTCCCGGCACCACCCTGCTCTCGCGAAAGCATTGTGGGTCATTTTCTCACGCGGGGTGCCCAGTATCGAAATCCGGATAGCACAATCGTGACGATTCCGCAGCGTACGCGCCGTAAACGCTCCCTCGCGGGGTCGATCGTCTAGCGTCGGCAGCATGCAGACGTCCGATACCGAGGTGCTCTGGAGACCCGCCGGCCGGGGTTCGTTCCGGTCGCGTGCCGTCAACGGTTATCTGACCCGGGTGTCGCACCCGGTGATGGCCGCCGGGATGGGCCGCAACGGGCCGTCGGCGCGTGTCATCAGCGCGATGCGACCGGGCGTCAACAGGTCACTGTCGGCGCTGTCACCGGTGCCGTCGGGCACCCGGGTGGAGCAGGTGCGTGAGTCCCTCGCCGACGGCCAGGTCCGTGGTGAATGGGTGAGCGCCCACGCCGGCCCCGCCCGGCCCGCGTCGACGGATCAGACGATCCTGTATTACCTGCACGGCAGCGGATACGTCATCTGTTCACCGCGGACGCACCGAGGGCTGGTGGCACGCCTGTCGCGGCGCACCGGGTGGTCGGCGTTCAGCCTCGACTACCGCCTCGGCCCCGAATACCGGTTCCCGACGGCGGGCGATGACGCGATCCGCGGATATCACTGGCTCCTCGATCAGGGCCATCGCGCCGACCAGATCGTCGTCGCCGGCGACTCCGCGGGCGGACACATGGCCCTCGACCTCCTCGCCGACAATCATCGCCGCGGCATCGCACAGCCGCGCGGCATCGTGATGTTCTCCCCGCTCTACGACCCCACCTTCGATCTGGCCGTCGCCAGCCAGCTCCGCGGCGTCCGCGATCCGCTGATCGATGCCGTTTCCGCACAACGCATCCTGCAGCTCTACACGGGAGACGCCGAGCCCGGCCATCCCCGGATGAGGGTGCACCTGCCGGCGGGGATGTCGTTGCCGCCCACCCTGATCCAGGTGGGCGGCCTCGAGGTCATGGGCGATGACGCGCGCGCGGTCGAACGTGTCCTACGGGAGGCGGGAGGCCACGTGCGGTTACAGGAATGGCCCGGTCAAGGGCACGTGTTCCAGATGTTCCCGTTGTTCTCCGACGAGTCCCGCCTCGCCCTGCGCGAGGCCGCCGGGTTCCTGCGAAACCTGCCGACCCGCGCCCCAACGGTTCACGTCATGCCGGAATGATCTCGACCAGCCCCTCGAGTCCGACGAAATCGGCCGCGTTCCGGGTGTAGATACGGGCATCGTGCGCGAGCGCGGTAGCCGCGATCAAGAGGTCCAGTGACCGCGAGCGTGGTTGACGGCCGGCCTCACGGACGGCTGCCGCCACTCTGCCGTAGCTCGCGGCCACAGCGTCGTCCACCGGGAGCGACTCGAATGCCTTCTCCACAAAGAGCAGGCGACGAAGCCGTTCCGCCCGGACGTCCGCAGATCTCGCGACGAGTACACCGAAATGGAGCTCAGCCACCGTGATCGAGCTCAGGGCCAGATAACCGGGCAACGGCTCGACGTCGTCGGCCACGACGACGCTGGTGTCGAGAATGCCTCTCACCGATGTCGGTCCCATGGGTCTTCGATCCGATGGTCGACGGCGTCGCGGTCGGCGACCCAGTCGGGGTCCGCCGGACCGGCGAACAATTCGTGCACGTCCGCCCATTCACGCCACGGATCCCGAGACGCCGGCACCAACCGAGCGCTGGGCCGCCCGGACACGGTGATCGTGATCTCCTCGCCCGCCTCCACACGACGCACGAGTCCGGATGCGTCCTGCCGAAGTTCTCGCAGCCCAACTGTCGCCATGACACCGAGAATAGCACTTGTGCTATCGTGCGCCCACCCCTCTCATCGCCCCACCCGGCGGCCCGCTCCGAGCCGTATCGCAGCACGCGCGCCGTGTTCACCCGTCCCACGTCACCGGTCACCTCGACGACCGGGAACCCTTGGGCACATGATCTCCCACTGCGATGAGGACGTCGATCCGTACATCCCTGACGATCGTCAGGACGAACTCATCGAGGACGAGCGGAACCGATGCCGGAGAGCGCCGAGCGTGCAGTCGAGGACCGGTGTGCGGAACGGGTCGACGGCGACGAATCCGAATCCGGACAACAGCATCAGCATCATGCCGAAGACGACGTGATGAACGTGCACGCCCCCGGCGTGACATTGCCCGGCCACCAACTGACCTCGGCGCGGATCCTCCGCACACTGAACCGGATGAACAGGAAGGTCAGCACGAAGGCGTTCAGCAGAAAGAACAGCGGCAGGCGGCCCGTCTCCACGATCGTGTGATCGAACCACCGCGCCATGACGGAGACCCTATTGGGATATCGCCCGCCCACAGGGCATCGAAGCATATTCTGAGCCGATGGATCCCCTGGTGACCGTCGTCGTGGTCGACGACCATCCCTTCTTCCGTGACGGGGTGTCGCGCGGGCTGACCCAGAGCGGCCGGGTGCGTGTCGTCGGCGAAGCCGGTGACGGTGCAACCGGATTGGACGTGATCCGTCGTGAACAGCCCGACGTCGCGGTGGTCGACTATCAGATGCCGGGCATGACCGGGGTGGACGTGGCCCACGCAGTCGCCCGCGACGGTCTGGCCACCAAGGTGTTGGTGTTGTCGGCGGTCACCGACGGACCGATCGTGTTCCGCGCGTTGGAAGAGGGCGCATCGGGTTATCTGTCCAAGGACGCCGACCGCGATGAGATCGTCGGCGCGGTGACCCGGGTCGCCAAGGGCGAGACCGTCGTACCACCACAGCTGGCCGCAGGTCTCGCCGGTGAGATCAGGATGCGCTCACGCTCCGACGCCCCGGTCCTGAGTGAACGGGAACGGCAGGTGCTCAACGGATTCGCCCGCGGACTCTCCATCCCACAACTGGCCGCCGAGTTGTTCATCGGGTCGTCGACGGTCAAGACCCACACGCAGCGGCTCTACGAGAAGCTGGGTGTCTCCGATCGTGCGGCCGCGGTCGCCGAGGCGATGCGTCGTGGCCTCCTCGAGTAACCCGGCGCCCCTGCTGGGGCTGGCCGAACTCGCCGACGAACAGCGCATCGACACGATTCTGATCGATCACGCGTTGCAGGGCATCAGGATTCAGGTTCTCCTGCGGCTGTTGCTGTCGGTGTTCGTCATCCTGTCGGTGGTGCTGGAACCGCCGGTCTACTCCGCCGGGATCTGCATCGCGATCGCCGCGGTCTACGTCGCGTGGTGCGTGCTCGGCGCCGTCGTCGCCCCTCGGGGTGGCCTGCTCGCCATCCGGTTCTCGTGGCTCACCCTCTTCGTCGACCTGCTCGCACTCGTCGCGGTCACCGCGGTGGCCAGCCAGTCGGATCAGATCAGTTGGACCGCAGACGTTCTGGTGGTCGGATTCGCGATCGTGCCGATGATCGCCGCCATCGGCATGCGTCCCGCCGTGTGCGCTGCGGTGGTGGCGCCGACCGTGGTGGTCTACTTCGTGGCCAACGTCATCGCGCGGGTTCCCAACGGGCGGCCGTGGTCTGTCATCGTGCTCAGCACCTTGGTGATGGCGTCACTCGCACTCGGGGCCGTACTGCTGTCGCGTCTGCAGCGTTCGCGTGTGGTGACCATCGGATCGCTGGCCGCCGAACGCAGTCGGCTGCTCGACGAGGTCATGCAGATCGAGCAGCGCGAACGCCGCGATCTCGCCGAGCACCTCCACGACGGTGCACTGCAATACGTCCTCGGAGCGCGCCAGGAGCTGGCCTCGCTCGCCGACGGTCCGCCCGATCCGGTGGTCGTCACCCGCATCGACGAGGCACTCCGGGAGTCCGCGCGACTGCTGCGATCGACCCTGGGAGAGCTCCATCCCGCGGTGTTGGAACAGGCGGGACTCGCCGTGGCTCTCACCGATCTCGCCGAATCCTTCGAGCAGCGTGGTGCATTCGCGATCTCTGTCGACACGGTCGGCTGGCCCGACGATCTGCGCACGACGGTCGACTCGGCGCTGTTCGCCACGGCGCGGGAGTTGCTGACCAACGTGGTCAAACACGCCCGGGCGATGACCGTGCAGCTGACCGCCGAGGTCGACGAGGGGCGTGCACGGGTCGTCGTGATCGACGACGGTGTGGGAGTCGACGAGGATCACCTGCGTAGCCGTGTCGCCGGCGGTCACATCGGCCTGGCCTCCCGACGTGTCCGGCTCGAGGGACAGGGCGGTGCGCTCGTCATCCGGCGGCATCCGGCCGGCGGGACGGTGGCGATCGCCGAGGTCCCGCTGCCGAACGCGTCAACGTCCTGAGTCGAACCGGATCAGACCACGCACATCCTCGGGTGCCGACAGCCCGTTCCGCGCGACGTCGGCCCAGATCTGCCGCAGGCGGCGCCCGGCCTTGTCGACCGCGGACCAGCTGTGCCCCACCAGGATCGCCGCCTCGCCCCAGGTCTGCCGATCGCCGAAGAGCAACGGGATGTCGACCGTGTGGCTCGCCCGCAGCGGATGGCCCGGCACTCCCCATTCGAGGAGGTAGCCGGCCGCATGTCCACCCGCGCGGCGGTGCCGTCGCAGGAAGTGGGCGCCGGCGTTCGCGTAGACCGCGTTCGTGAAGTGCCCGCTGATGAACTCGTACAGGCGGTTTCCGACGACGGGCACCCGAGGCAGTGCGGCGAGGCCGGGGACGGCGGAGGTGAAGAAGGCGGCCTCGCGCTCGTTCCATCCGATCAGTACGTCGATGCGCGCGGCGGCGTGCGCCCACGCGGCCTCGATGTCCTCTTCTCGCGGGAGTGGCGCGTGACCGTACTGGGTACCGAACGCCATCGTCGCGCGGAGTCCGTGGCGGAGAATCAGTCCACCGCCGCGGGCGAGCCGGCGCTGGGCACGGAGCACGTCGTCGATCGGGGTGTCGGCGTCGATGTCGCGGGTGGCGGCGACCATGGCGTCGTACATCGCCGCCCGTCCGGAGGCCAACCCCAGCGGCGCGCTCTGCAGGATGACACGGCGGAACAGGCCTGAGGTGCCGTCGGCGATCATCAGATGGGCGGCGGCGTCCGCGCCCGCCGACTCCCCGAACACGGTGACACCATCCGGGTCACCGCCGAACGCGCTGATGTTGCGCGCGACCCACCGCAGGGCCTCGATCATGTCCAGAAGGCCCAGATTCGCGGGTCGCCCGATGCCGTCCCCGACGAACCCGAGCAGACCCAACCGGTAGGTGATCCCGACGACGATGACCCGCTGCTCGACGACCAGGCGAGCGGGATCGTGGCACGGCGCATCGGCGGCGCCCAGGACGTACGAGCCGCCATGAATCCACACCATCACCGGGAGAATCTCGTCGGGCCTGTGGTCGGCGGGCAGCGTCACCGACAGGCGCTGGCAGTCCTCGTCCTCACGCAGGTCGCCGAACGCGGCCTCCCCGAACCTGCCCCGCAGCAGGTCGTCGGAGACGTTCTGCGGTGCCGCCGGCGACCACACGGTCGCGTCGATGATCTCCGACGCCGGCGGTTGGGCGACGGGCACCTCGAAGCGCGCGGACCGGGCGTATCGGATGCCGGTCGCCCGGATGACGTCGCCATCGCGTCGGCCGACGATCGTACCCGCCGGGGCGTCGACGGTGATCGTGTCCATCGGTGTCTCGGTCATGACGCTCCTTCACGTACTTCGGCGCGGATCGTTGTGCGGGTCGATCTCGCGCGCTGATGCCCAGTCACCTCCACGATGTCCACCGATCGGTGGACATCGTGGTCAACCAGCGGATCGGCCGGTCGGCGGAATCCGGAACCGCCCTGACCCGAGCAGAGTCATGGGTGTCGCCGGAACGACCAGCGCCCCGGCCCCCACTCGAGGAGACCCGCTCATGAACACCACCACCCGCCGCATTGCCGCCGCGACCGCCGGAGTCGCCGCCGTCATCGGGATCGGGCTGATCGGGACCGGCGTCGCCAATGCCGGCACCCTGCCGGTCACCCGGCCCGGCGAGCCGACCATCGCGATGACGATCACCAACCACACCGACAAGCCCGAGTACCTCGTCGGCTCGACGGCGGGACAGTCCGGACAGTGGGTCAACGCGCCGCAGCGCGTCCTCTATCCCGGTGCCAGCGAGACGATCACCGCCGTCGCACCGTTCTCGAACTACCTGACCGCCAATGCCCAGTACACGATCGGCGCCTTCGGTCCGACCGCCAACTACGAGATCGAGAACATGAAGGGCAACGTCAACACGGCGATGAGCGGGATCTGGGGCCCGCACTCGCAGCAGTACTGGATGAACAACACGATCAGCAGCCGCTACCCGAACGTCAACGTCGGCTTCGATCAGTGGTGACCGAGAGTCCACCGTCGAAAGGAGGTCACCTTCGTACGAACAGGTGAGCACAACTGAATCCGAGCACCCCCGCACGACTCCCCGCCCACCTCCCGGGCGGGGCGTCGTGCGTTGTCGACTCAGTGCGCGTTCTCGAACGCTTCGATGACATCGACCGGCAGACGCCCGCGCGACGATACGTCGTACCCGTTCTCCCGCGCCCACTCCCGGACGGCACGGTTGTGTGCCTGCTTCGCGGAGTTCGAAGCGGTGACGGTGCCGGCCCCGGCTGCCCCACCCGCTTTGATCTGATCGGCGTTACGGATGTACCTGGCCAGATCCTTCTCGAGGCGCGCGACATTGGTGCTGCGCAGATCAAGGCGATATCGGGTCGCCTTTCGACCGGGCAACTTGACCTCGATCTCGACACGATTGAGGTCGTCGGGATCGATGACCTTCCCGTCGACGTCGTCGATGATCTCCACACGTTCCACTTTCACCACTGCGAACGCCCTCCCCATTGTTCATAGTGAATACCTGATGCGGCATCGTACACACCCGTTCGCAACCTGCGGCGGGTCACGAGCTCGCAGGCTCGCCCTTCGTCAGTTCCTGGGCGAGCATCACGAGGATGCCGCTGGGCCCGCGGACATAGGTGAGCTTGTACGCGTCCTCGTAGGTCGCCACCCCACGAAGCGGATGACAGCCGTGCCGTGCCGCGATCTCGAGCGCCGCGTCGATGTCGTCGACCTTGAAGGCCACCCGGTGCATACCGATCACGTTGGGGCGCATCGGCTCCGACTCGATCGCCGCCGGATGGATGTACTCGAAGAGTTCGAGTCGTCCCCCACCGTCCGGGGTCTGGAGCATGGCGATCTTCGCGTGGTTGCCGTCGAGGCCCACGGCGGTGTCGGTCCAGTCACCGCTGACGGTGTCACGTCCGAGGACCGTCAGACCGAGGTCGGTGAAGAACGCGATCGCCTCGTCGAGGTCACGGACCGCGATACCGACGTTCTCGAGCGTGATGGGCATGTTCGGATGCTACCGACGAGAAGTGCGACGCGCCGTCGTCGGTCGTGGCGCGGGGCGCCCGACCCGGCCCGCCGGCCTTCGCGTTCCGCGGAACGTTTTGTGTCGGTGGTCGTCGATAGTGTTCGGGTAGTTGTATTCGACCTGCTGGGGGGCTGTCGTGACTGCTGCTGTGTCTTCCGAGTTCGACGACCGCCACGCCTGGAGTGGTGAAGGCATTCTGTCGTGCGCGCACTGGTTGTCGTGGCGGGCGGGGTTGTCGCTGCGCACCGCGCAGGAGCCTGCGGGTGGCCCATGCTCTGACCGAGGTGCCCGACATTCGGCAGGCCTTCGCCCAGGGGCGCCTGTCGTATTCGAAAGTGCGTGCGTTGACCAGGGTGGCCACCT
>NZ_JASXSI010000017.1 GCF_030315685.1 Gordonia sp. ABSL11-1
GGGGGGGGTGGGGGGGGGTGGGGGGGGGGGGGGGGGGGGGGGGGCGCCCCGCCCCGCCCCCCCCCCCCCCCCCCCCCCCCCCCCCCCGCCTCGTTGCACGCCTTCTGCACGCACGGATCACCACCGTGTTCGGCGTGCACGGGGCCAACATCGAGGATGTGTTCGACGCTGCGGTCCGCAACCCGTGCGTGCGCCCGGTCGTCACCAAACACGAGTTCGGCGCGGGCGCGATGGCCGACGGACTCGCTCGGATCCACGGGGTCCCGACTGCTGTCCTCACGACCTCCGGCGGCGGCGCGCTCAACGTGATCCCGGCGCTGGGTGAGGCGTACGACAGCCGGGTGCCGGTAGTCGCCGTCATCGGCACGGCAGCACGGCCGACCGTCGGTCGGGGCGGCTTCCAGGACATGCTGTGTCCACCCGACACCATCGACCTGACCACAGTACTGTCCGGCGTCGTCGGATCGTGCTCCGTCGTCGACGACCCGGCCCGCCTCGACGACGCCGTCGACGACGCGCTGGAGACGTTGTCACGCAACCTCCCGGCAGCACTCGTGATCCCGAAGGACGTGCAAGCGGCACGGATTGCCGTTGGACCGGTCGGATCCGTCACCGCGCCCGAGCGCGGCGGGCCACCGACCGACGTCATCGCCGGTCTCGCCGACCGGTTGGCCCACGCGGTTCGCCGCGGCGAGCCCGTGTGCATCTGGGCCGGCGAGGAGGCGTCACGCCTCGGATCGTCCGGGACCATCGGACATCTCGCCGATCTGCTCGGTGCCTCGGTCGTCGTGTCGCCGGGCGGCCGCGACGTCGCCGGTCCGGGGTGTGCCGGGGTGACCGGGGTGATGGGACACCCGTCGGCACACGCGGCCGTCCAGGAGGCGACCGTGTGCCTCGTCCTCGGCTGCCGTATGTCGCTCACAGATCGTGCCGGACTCGACGAGACGCTGGCCACGACATGTGTGTTCCATGTCGGTGCAGTCGCACCCCGGGCACCCGGTATCGCCGACCACATCGAGACCCTCGCGCTCGATCGCGCGCTGGTGGCGCTGACACAGGCCCTGCACGATCGCCTCCCCGGCCCGCGGGGAGCCCACCCGCGCGACATCCGGTACCTACCCGATGCGACCTCACCCTCGCGATCCCCCGTCCTGCCGACGCTGCGCGAGGTCGTCACGGCCATCGGCGAGGTACTCCCCACGGGGTGTGCTGTGTTCGCCGACGCCGGCGACACCGGAGCCGCGGCCATCCACCATCTCCCGTTCGGATCCGGCCGGTTCGTCGTCGCTCTCGGCATGGGCGGGATGGGGTTCGCGATCGCAGCGGGAATCGGCGCCGCGATCGGCGGGGCCTCCGGCGGCGGTGGTCCCGACCGCACCGTGGTGATCGCCGGCGACGGGTCGTTCTTCATGCACGGGATGGAACTGCACACCGCCATCGAGCACGACGCTCCCGTGACCCTGATCGTGCTGAACAACGATGCTCACGGTATGTGCGTCACCCGCGAGAACCTCTACTTCCCGGACACCGCATCCTCGCCCACGGCACCGACGGGAATCGTTGGGAGAAGCGTGAACCGATTCCTGCACACCGACATCGCCGCCGGACTCGACGCCATGTTCCCCGATCTGGTGGTCCGGCGCGCCACCGATGTCGACACACTCCGCGCGGCCGCGGCGGATCTGCTGTCCCGGCCCGGCCCGAACTGCATCGTGGTCGACACAGACCCTGACGAGATAGCCCCCTTCGCACCCTTCCTGCCGAGAGGAACAGCATGACCACGGACACCTCCGCACTCTCCGACCTCGGGCCAGCGGCGACGTCGCTCGAGGGCGTCGTCCGCGTCGAGACCCATTCGCGCGCGGCCAGCACACCCATGCTCGTGGACCGGGTCCGCTCGGTCTATCCCCACCATCAGATCTATGGCGACTTCTGCACCGTGCAGGGTTACGTCGACGCGCCGCCCCGCGCCCTGTACGACTGGCTCGCAGACACGCGCTCGCTGGAAGAATGGACGTACAGCACAAGAGATTTCGCGACCACCGCTGAACCCGGCCTGTGGGTCGGACATGATCGGCTCAACGACGACACCGAGATCTATGTCCGCACGATCGCCAACGCTGACGCCATGACGGTCGACTACCACTGCGCCTGGGATCAGGGCACGCACCTGTGGATGATCTACCTGATGCGCGTCGTCGACGCCCGCACGGTGCTCGACCGTCCCGGGTCGGTGGTGCTGTGGACGAACTGTCGACACCCGTTCTACGACGACAACCCCTACCCCGATACCGCACCCGAGGGACGGACCGAATGGGTCGGCGACCTCTGGGACATGTTCGCCGCCGGGCACCAGATCGAACTCGACAACCTGACCGCGATCGCCGAGTACCGGCATCGCAACGATCTCCCCCTGACTCCCGAATGGATGCGTTCATGACCCCGACCACCGCAACCCCGACCACCTCGACGCCGATCGCCCTGGCGGACCTCGCCACGTATCGGCCGGTGAATCGTGTTCCCGCCGAGTACTTCGCGCAGTTCGCCGAAGCCGACGAGCTCGCCGACAACATCATGTTCCGTGCCCCCGCGTTCCGCCACCACGCCGCCGAGGACGAGACCTCCGCGGACATGATCGTCGAGGCCGCCCGCCACCTCACGGAGCGCCACGGAGACGGCTACCTCGACGACGTCGACGTCATCCTGACGCACAGTCAGCTCCCCGAGGTGCCCGTGCGCGGGTGCGTGGGCGAGGTGGCGCACCGGCTCGGTCTGCGACCGACGACGGTCCTCGACGTCCACAACGGCGGATGCGCGGCCTTCGTGCACATGATCGAGATCGCCGGCGCCCTGCTCCGCGCGAACGGCGGACGCAAGGCCCTGATCGGCCTCGCCCAGAACAGCGCCGGGCAGATCTTCACGCAGGAACAGGTCCGCACCAAGGCCCAGGCGGCCGTCCCGGGCGACGGCGCGGCCGTGGCGACCATCACCGTCGGCGAGCACGGGAACCCGGTGTTGGGCACCGAATGCCGCTCCTTCGGGCAGTATTCCGCGGACATGACGGCCGTCGCCGAGCCCGAGCGGAAGTACTGGGAGGCAGGGCCGGGCCAGATCCACGTCGGATTCACCGAGGCGAAGATCGCCAAGGTCCTCGCGCGGGGCAATCGAATGGTGCCCGAGGTGGCACTCGAGCTGGCACACCGCATCGGAGTCCCTCCCGGCGACCTCGATCTCTTCGTCACGAATCAACCGAACCGCATCTTCCTGCGGAACTGGCGTGACGCCCTCGAACTGCCCCACGACCGTCATCCCGACACGTTCGACGAGTGCGGCAACCTGTTCGCAGTCGGTATCCCGATGACGCTCGATGCGGCCGTCGAGGCAGGACGGGTCCGGCCCGGTGACCTCATCATGATGTCGGCGTTCGCCCACGCGGGCGATTTCGCCGCCGCCGGAGCGATCCGCTGGAACGCGCGTACATGACCGCCCTGCTGGGGTCCCCGGCACACGCGCACGGACCGGTCGGCGAGATCCGTTGCGATCTCAACGAATCCGCTCACCCACCGCTGCCGTCGGTGATCGCGGCGCTACGCGATCACGTGGGCGCCGAGCATCGGTATCCCCCGATGCGGCCCGACGCCGTGCGCCGCGCCGTCGCCCATCACCTCGGCGTCACCGACGATCAGGTCACCGTGGGCGCCGGCGCCACCGCGGTCGCCGTCGCGATCCTCGCCGACTGCGCGCTACGCGCCCGCCGCAGGGGCGTGACCGATGTGCGGATCGCAACGCCGGTACCGACGTTCGACGGCTTCGGCATGATCGCGGACATGCTCGGACTGCGGCTCGATCCCACCCCGCTCACCGCGGACGGACGACCCGACCTCGACGCACTCGCCGAGCGATCGGGACCGCGGACGGCCGCCCTGATCGTGTGCTCGCCGCACAACCCGACCGGGGCCGTCGTCGGCGAGACCGCGCTGCGCACACTCCTCCGCGCGGTGGCGCCAGAGGTGACGGTGATCCTGGATCAGGCCTATGTCGAGTACTGCACGGATCCGCCGGACATCCGGTCGATGATCCGCGATCACCCGAATCTGGTCGTCGTGCGCACCTTCTCGAAGGCCTACGGCCTTGCCGGTCTCCGTGTGGGTTACGCGCTGGGTTCGAGGGCGACGATCGCAGCGGCCCGCGCGCACGAGGTTCCGTTCTCCGTCGGAGCAGCGGCCCATGTCGCAGTCCCGATCGCGCTGGCGGCGCAACGGGAACTGGCGCAGCGCACCCGGTCGACGCGCACCGAACGCGATCGGCTGGCAACGATGTTGGGATCGATGGGTTGCCACGTCCTGCCCGGGGAGGCGAACTTCGTCTATCTCCCCGGCCCCGACGGCATCGCGATCGGGCACACGCTGCGCACGGCCGGCGTCATCACGCGGGAGTTCGGCAACCATGGCTGCCGCGTCACCGTCGGCGACCGACGCACCACCGATCACATCGTCGCCGCGGTGCGGACAGCGGCGCTCCTCGTGTGAGCCCGAGCCTGATCAGATCGGGATACGCCATGACTCAGGCGAGTTCGATGAGTTCCTGGTATTCGTCGGACCAGTGATCCTCGGTGCCGTCGGGCAGCAGGATCACGCGCTGCGGATCGAGCGCGGCAGCGGCCCCGGGATCGTGGGTCACCAGCACGACGGCGCCCGTGTAGCTGCGGAGCGCGTCGAGGACCTGCTCTCGCGAGATCGGGTCGAGGTTGTTCGTAGGCTCGTCGAGCAGCAGGACATTCGCCGCCGACGACACCAGCCCGGCGAGTGTGAGGCGCGTCTTCTCACCGCCCGAGAGAGTGCCGGCCGGCTGCTCGAGTTGCGCGCCGCTGAACATGAACGCGCCCAACAGGCCTCGCAGATCCTGTTCCCCTGCATCCGGCGCGGCATGACGGATGTTCTCCCACACCGAGGCCATGTCGTCGAGTGTGTCGTGTTCTTGAGCGAAGTAGCCGATCTTGAGCCCATAACCCGGATCCATGGTCCCCGCGTCCGGTTTCTCGACGCCGGCGAGCAGTTTGAGCAATGTGGTCTTGCCGGCGCCGTTGAGACCGAGCACCACGACACGGCTGCCCTTGTCGATCGCGAGGTCGACACCGGTGAAGATCTCCAGCGACCCGTAGTTCTTGGTGAGCCCACTGGCCATCAGCGGGGTCTTGCCGCACGATGCCGGCTCGGGGAACCGGATGCGTGCGGTGCGGTCGGCCACCCGCTCCTCGTCGAGCGCATCGAGCATGCGGTCGGCTCGTTTGAGCATGTTCTGTGCCGCGGTGGCCTTCGTCGCCTTCGCACCCAGTTTCGCCGCCTGGGTCCGCAGTGCACTGGCCTTCTTCTCCGCGTTGGCCCGTTCGCGCTTGCGACGCTGCTCGTCGGTCGCACGGGCGTCGAGGTAACGCTTCCAGCCCATGTTGTAGACGTCGGCCTCACCGCGGACCGCATCGAGGAACCACACCCGATTGACGACATCCGCGAGCAGCTCGACGTCGTGGCTGATCACCACGAGCCCGCCCTCATGGTTCTGCAGGAATCCGCGCAGCCAGGTGATGGAGTCGGCGTCGAGGTGGTTGGTAGGCTCGTCCAGGAGAAGTGTGGTGTCGGATTTCCCTGAACCGTCAGAGGCGGCGAACAGGATGCGTGCCAACTCGATACGCCGGCGCTGACCCCCGGACAGGGTGCGCAGCGGCTGCCCGAGCACCCGGTCGGGCAGACCGAGGCTGTTGCAGATCCGGGCAGCCTCCGATTCCGCCACGTAACCGCCGAGGGCGGAGAACCGCTCCTCGAGCCGACCGTACTTCGAGACCGCCCTGTCGCGGATCTGGTCGTCGGCGGCCTCGGCCATCAACGCCTGCTGCTTCTCCATCTGGTGCAGGATCGAGTCGAGACCGCGCGCCGACAACACGCGATCCTTGGCCAGGACGTCGAGGTCCCCCTCCTTCGGATCCTGCGGGAGATAGCCGAGTTCACCGCTGCGCATGATGGCGCCGGCGTACGGCTCGGTCTCACCGGCGAGAATCCGGAGGGTCGTCGTCTTCCCGGCACCGTTACGGCCGACGAGACCGATCCGGTCGCCGGGTTGGATGCGGAGGGCGGAGCGGGGCGCCGACAACAGGGTCCGAGCACCCGCTCGAACTTCCAGGTCGGTCGCGGTGATCACGACGAATCAGTCTACCCACGTCCCGCCACCGGTTTTCCACCCGAGGACGCCACCGACCGATGGCACTGCCGCTACCGTGTGGGGAGTGACCGAACCCACACCCACACAGCTGTCCTCAGATCTCACCGGCAAGTCCGCACTCGTGACCGGCGCGAGCCGCGGCATCGGCCTGGCCATCGCCACCGAACTGGCCCGACGCGGCGCCGCGGTGGTCGTCACCAGCCGCAAACCCGAGCCGCTCGAGGCCGCTGCGGAGTCGATCCGCGCCGCCGTCCCGGGCGCGACCGTGTCCGCTTGCCCGGGCAACACCGGTGACGAAACTCACCGCGCCGAGGCGGTCGCCGCGACGGTCGCGCAGGGAGGCGGAGTCGACATCCTGATCAACAACACCGGAATCAACCCGCTGTTCGGTCCACTGATGGACGCCGACCTGGGTGGGTTCCGCAAGCTACTCGACACCAACGTCGTGGCCGCGCTCGGCTTCATCCAGCAGGCATTCCACGCCGGCATGCGCGAGAACGGAGGCGCCGTCGTCAACATCTCGTCGGTCGCCGGCATCCGCTCCACCGGCGTGATCGCGGCCTACGGCGCGTCGAAGGCGGCGATGATCCGGCTGACCGCCGAACTGGCGTGGGAACTCGGACCGGCGAACATCCGCGTGAACGCCATCGCCCCGGCCATCGTGCGGACACAGTTCGCCCAGGACCTGATCGCCGGCGACAACGAGGCCCGCGCACTCAAGTCCTATCCACTGGGTCGTCTCGGCGAACCCGACGACATCGCACGGGCCGCCGCGTTCCTCGCCTCCGCCGAGTCCGGATGGATCACGGGACAGACGCTGGCCGTCGACGGCGGGACGCTCTCCACCGGCTCGATGTGACCGCCGCGATCACCGACGTGGCCGTGGTCGGTGCGGGACCTGCGGGTCGCGCACTGGCCCACCACCTGGTCCTCCGGGGGCTGACCGTCACGATCGTCGATCCCCACCCGGGCGCGCCCTGGCGCCCGACCTACGCCTGTTGGACCGACGAGTTGCCGACGTGGCTACCGGCCGACGCGGCGTCGGCCCAGGTCGATTCCGTCGAGATCCGCACTCCGGACACAGTCCGGATCGCCCGGGGCTACAGCGTGATCGACAATGCGGAGCTGCAACGCGCCCTGACCGTCGACGGGGCCCGCGTCGTCGCCGAACGGGCGACCCGGATCGCACCGGACCACCTGATCACCGACTCCGGCATCGTCCGGGCGTCCACCGTCGTCGACGCCCGCGGCACGTCCGGCCAGGGACCACGCCAGACCGCGTTCGGCGTGGTGGTCACCCGGGAGCGGGCACGTCCCGTCCTCGGTGCGGCCGAGGCGGTTCTGATGGACTGGACACCCATCGACAACACCGACGACGCCACGCTCGACGACTCGGCCGTGCCGTCGTTCCTCTACGCGATCCCACTCGACGACGAGCGGGTGCTGTTGGAGGAGACGTGCCTCGCCGGGGACCCGCCCCTGACCATCGCGCGACTGCGCGCGCGCCTGGAGGCCCGCCTGGGCGGGCTCACCGAGGATGCGCTCGACACCGAATCCGTCTCGTTCTCGCTCGAGGGCATCGATTCCCCGTGGCGGCGCACCCCGCTGCCGTTCGGAGCACGAGGCGGCCTGCTTCATCCGGCTACCGGCTACAGCATCGGCATGTCATTCACCGCGGCGGGCATCGTCGCCGATGCCATTGCCGGTGGCCGGGCGCCCGCCGACGACCTGTGGCCTTCGGGAGCCCGTGGCGTGCATCGGCTGCGCACGGCGGGACTGCACGCGCTGCTGGCCCTCGACGCCGACCAGACCCGGGCGTTCTTCGACACCTTTGCGCGTCTGCCGGTCGCGCGTCAGCGCGCGTACCTGTCGGGGCGGACGGATCTGCCCGGATCCGTCGCGGCGATGCTCACCCTGTTCGCGCGGGCGGACCACCGGACCCGGCGTACCCTCGCCCGCGCCGTGCTTTCCGGGCGTTGACGCGGTCGGGGACCATCGCTCCGTAAGGGAGCCGGTCAGTGGCGCTGGTCCAGGGTCACCGGTGCGAACGCGTCGGACTCGTCGGCGACGACATCGCGGTCGGTGGCCGGATAGTCCTCGGCATCGTCGTCGACCTCGATCGACTGCTCGATGAGGTCTGCGTCGTCGGCGGACGGGATCGGGTCGTTCACGGTCATCGCGCACCTCTTCCGACTGTCGCGTTGATTGGTACACCTCCACGGTAACCATCTCCGCTGTGACGTCCAGGACTGATGTCCGGGCCGATCCGTCCGGTGTGGGTGAGAGCTGAAACTCAGAGCCGCGAATCGACCGGTTCGGACTCGCACGCGAGGATCGCGAATACACATTCGTGGATTCGCCACAACGGCGCTCCCTCGCGGTGGCGCGCAAGCGCCTCCCGCGCGAGCTGATACTCACGCATGGCCATCGAGCGCTTGTGCCGCAGGTCTCGCGAACGCAGCCGGTGCAGGTCGCCGAGATACGACGGCCCGTAGATGAGCCGCAGGTACTCGGCCCCCCGCACCTTCAGCCCGGGGACCACCACCCGGTTGCGTGCGTCGCGTACGAGGTTGCCGATCGGTTTGACGACCATGCCCTCTCCCCCATCCGCCGTCATCTCCGCCCACCACGCGGCGCCGTCGGCACGCGAGCGCTCCGATCCGGTGTCGACGACGCGTCGCCGCGTGGTGGTGAAGAGCTCCGGATCCGCACCCGCCAGACGGTCTGCGGTCTCGAGATGCCAGGTGTGCGGACGATTCTCGAACGTCTCGTCGGCGCCCTCGGCTCCGGCCGCGAGCACCTCGAAGGTCGCGATACGGATGTCGTCGACGCCGGCACCCGGACGGACGTAGCGGAGCAGGGCGTCGGCGAATGCCGACACGTCGGTGCTGTGGCGGGTCGTCACCGCGATCTGCTCCGCGACATCGAGCCCCCGCTCGGCGGCGTCGCGCAACTCGGACGTCAACAACGCCAGCTCCGGCTCGGCGGCTGCCGGTACCGACGCGAACTGATCGCGGATCAGGCCCTCGCCCTTGATGTTCCACGGCAAGAGCTCGGCGTCCAGGATCAGTCGACGACACCCCAGGTCGTCGAACACATCCCGCGCCGCGGCCCGGATCCGGGCGAGCAGGGCGGCGGTCGTCGCCGGCTCGAAGAACGGACGGCCCGTTCGTGTGTAGATCGCGCCGAGTCCCCCGTCGTACACGCCGAACCCGAGGCGGGCGTCGTCGTCGTCGCGCGTCACCACCACGACCGCCCGTGATCCCATGTGCTTCTCCTCGCAGATCACCTCGGTCACGCCGAGTTCTGCGTAGGTCGCGAATGCGGATTGCGGGTCCTCCAGCAGGTCGGGATCGACGCTGCCGGCCGGACTCATCGTCGGCGGCAGATACCGCAACCAGCGGGGATCCACGGCGTACCGCGACATCACCTCGAGGGCGGCGGCTGCGTTCTCCTCCCGAACCGTCACCGGCGGTCCGAAACGTGTGGTGACGATGCGCTTTCCGATGACGTCATCGAGGTTCAGCGCGGCCCGGACGCGGGCGTCGGCGGCCGAGTCCCCATATCCCATCGGACGCTCCGACGACCAATAGGTCCGGCCCGCCGGGACATCGACGAGCTCTCCTTCCGGGTACCGCAGCGCGGTGAGGCGCCCCCCGAAGACACAGCCGGTGTCGAGGCACAGCGTGTTGTTGGTCCACTCGGCCGAAGGAACGGGCGTGTGTCCGTAGACCACCCGTGCGTCACCCCGGTAGTCGCGCGCCCAGTCGACGCGGATCGGATAACCCCACCGGTCCTGGTCGCCGGTGGTCTCGCCGTACATGGCCAGGTTGCGGACACGACCGGACGTGCGGCCGTGGTAGCGCTGGGGCAGCCCGGCATGCGAGACCACGAGGCGCCCCTCGTCGAGGACATAGTGGGAGACGAGCCCGTCGAGGAATTCGATGACCGCATTGCGGAATCCGGCCGTGCAGCCGTCGAGTTGCTGCACCGATTCGGCCAGGCCGTGGGTGAGCTGGACCGGCTTGTCGGCGCGGCGACCACCCGTGCGCTGCCGCAAGGCGCGGAGCAGCTTCTCCTCGTGATTGCCGCGGACGCAGATCGCCTGACCCTCGGTCACCATCGACATGACGAGCCGCAGCACCCCGGGCGTGTCCGGTCCACGATCGACCAGATCTCCGACGAACACCGCTCGCCGGCCCTCCGGGTGGTCGAGCACACCGACCTCGCCGTCCGGCGACGACGTGACCGTCCATCCCAGGGCGCGCAACAGGGTCTCGAGTTCGGCACGACAGCCGTGCACGTCTCCGATGATGTCGAACGGGCCGTGCTGGTCGGTGAGGTCGTTGAACAACCGTGTCCGTGAGACATTCACCTTCTCGGCCGCGGCCGCACCGATCAGCCTGTGGACAAAGCGAAAACCCTCCTTGCGCAGGTTCTTTCCGCCTTGACGTAACAGCCGGTGCTGACGGACGATCACCGCGTCGTCGACGTCCGTACGTGCCGCCGACCGTCGCTTGAGCACATCGAGTTCGACGTCGAGAACCACGGCGACGGCGAACACGTCGTACTCCTTCGCCAGTTCGAGCAGCTTGCGTCGGTCCTCGGTTCGGACCGACGTGGCATCGACGACGGTCAGCAGTCCGCGGCGCAACCGCCGCCCGGCGACGTCGAACAGCGCGCCGAACGCGTCCGCCGTGGCACCCTGGTCGGTCGGGTCATCGGCGACGAGCCCCCGAAACGTGTCCGACGACAACACCTCCGTATCGCGGAAGTGGTTGCGGGCGAAAGTGGATTTCCCGGACCCGGACGCACCGACGAGGACGACCAGACACAGATCGGGCAGTTCGATCGTCGTCGGTTCATCGGTGGTCGGGTGTGTGGGTGTCGGTGTGGTCATCGGCTCACCTCGTCGATCCGTGTGAACACGGCGCTCTGGGTCGGCGCACCGGCCTCGGCGTCGGGATCACCGATCTCGCCGAGCGCCACGGTGTAGCGGTACTCTGCGGCGACGTCATCGCACCAGCGCGCGAATTCCGCACGGGTGAACTCGAATCGGTGATCCGGGTGCCGGAACTCGTCGTCGCCGAGGCCGTAGCGGGCGTTGTGTTCGCGGTTCGGCGTGGTCACGACGACCGTCCGCGGGGCCATGCCGTCGAAGACCGAGGCGGCGGCCACCGGCAACCGCGTCTGATCGATGTGCTCGATGACCTCCATCAGGACGGCGACGTCGAACCCGCGGCAGCGGGAGTCGGCGTACATCAACGACGACTGCCACAAGTCGACATCGCGTCGGCGCCCGAGCCGTTCGGTGGCGCGGTGCAGCGCCGTCACGGATACGTCGACGCCTGCCAGGCGCGTGTGAGTGCCGTCGGCTGCGAGCGCATCGAGAAGGCGCCCCTCGCCGCATCCGAGGTCGAGGACCGATCGTCCATGTGCCGCACGCACGGACTCCGCGACCGCCTCAAGTCGTCTGCGGGCCAAGCTCTCCCGGCGGGCGGCGACCACCGAGCCGGCCTGCCCCACGGTTCCCGGTGTCTCGGCGCCCCGCCGATCGGCCGGCTCCGGACCGGTCGGATCGGCCTCGGTCGGGTCAGAGCCGGTGAGCCGCTCGACGGCGAGATCGACCAGTGGACGCACTCGCTTGACATAGCCGCTGATGATGCGGTCTCGGTGCGGGTGTGTGGACAACCAGCCGTCACCGAGACGTTCGAGCTTGTCGATCTCGAGCTCGTCGACGAAATAGTGCTTGTCGTCGGCGATCACGGGCAGCAGTACGCAGACGTGGCGCAGCGCGTCACGGACCGTGTGCCGCCCCTGCAACGAGACTCCTGCGTACGGCGAGTCGCCCCACCCTGCGGGCCGCAGTGGCTGCCGGGAGACCTCGACGTCCCACCCCAACGGCCTGAAGAGCTCCTCGGGTCCCACCGGTCCCCCGATGGGCACCGACGGCACGCTGATGGCGATCTCCCAGGAATGCTCGACCAGTTCGGGGTGCGCGCACCGACCGGCGAGGGCGTCACCGAACACCTTACCGATTGCGACGACGAACCGGGACGACGCGGCATACGGGATCGTGCTGACATGACGCTGCGCCTCGTCGCGGGAACGGACGCCCTCGCCGTCGACGTGCAAGGCGACACGGCACTCGGGCACGCCGGCCCGGGGATAGAAGACGCGAGCGGCGCCCTGCGAGGTGTCGAAGGTCTGCATCCGGTCCGGGTGCTTGTGCAGCAGGTAGCCGAGATCCGTGGCCGGCATGTCACCGTCGCCGCGCACCTCGAGTGTCATCATCACAGGGCAAACACTACTGATCCGTGCAACGGGTTTACCTGTCTGCGCGACCGTGGTCGCGTCGTCGGCGCAGGTGTCAACCGCGCGAGCGGCGCAGCTCCCGCCACCTGTCGATCAGGTCGTCGACGTCGACGGTGTGCGCGGTGATCAGGGTCGGCAATCCGGCCCGTGAACCCAGATGAGCTTCGCGCACACGACGATTGAAGTCCGTGAGGATCTCGCGGACCGCATCCTCGTCGGCGATCGAGACCAGCGAGTCCGGGAAATCCTGCGCCTCCCTGCGCAATTGCAGCGGCATCGGCAGCAGCGCCGACGAGTCGAGGTTCTCGTCGCGGATCTTGCGTTTCACCCACCAGTCGGGGTCGTCGGCGTCACTCAGGTCGAGCGGCTTGCCCATACCGGGCAGATTGTCGAACTCGCCGCGCTCAGTCGCCTCGCGGATCATCTTCTCGACGCGCGACTCGTGACGCGGTGGCTGCCAGCGGCGGACACGACGGAACCGGCCCTCACCGGACGATCGGTCGTCGGATGTGCCGGTCATCAAGGGGACCAGATCAGACGGTGAAGCCCAGCGCCCGCAACTGTTCCCGGCCGTCGTCGGTGATCTTGTCCGGGCCCCACGGTGGCATCCACACCCAGTTGATCTCCATGTCCGTGCACAGACCGCTGTTGACCAGCGCTGCCCGTGACTGGTCCTCGATGACATCGGTCAGCGGGCAGGCCGCGGACGTGAGGGTCATGTCGATCTTCGCGACGGCGTCGTCGGTGATGTCGATGCCGTAGACGAGGCCGAGATCGACGACGTTGATCCCGAGCTCGGGATCGACGACATCGCGCATCGCCTCCTCGACGTCCTCGAGCTGTGGCAGCGAGGTGGCCGGGGCCTCGGGTGGGGCGGTGGCCGCCGATGTGGTGGTGGTGGTTTCGTCGCTCATGCTGACTGTGCTCCTGACGATTCCGTGGATGGGGTGCCGTCCACTGTTCGGGCCAACGCGTCCTTGAAGGCCATCCATCCCAACAGCGCGCACTTCACGCGTGCCGGGTACTTGCTCACGCCGGCGAAGGCGATGCCGTCGCCGATGACGTCCTCGTCACCGGTGTCCGCGCCCCGCGATGTCATCATCGCGCTGAACGAGTCCAGAGTGGCGAGTGCGTCGTCGACCGATTGGCCGACGAGCTGATCGTGCAGCACCGATGTCGACGCCTGCGAGATCGAACAGCCCTGACCGTCATAGGAGATGTCCTCGACGGTCGAACCGTCGGCCGAGAGGGCGACCCGCAGCGTCACCTCGTCACCGCAGGTCGGGTTGACGTGATGGACCTCGGCACCGAACGGGTCGCGCAGTCCGCGGCCGTGCGGGTGTTTGTAGTGGTCCAGGATCACTTCCTGATACATCTGCTCCATCCGCATCGTGCTCACCTCACCCCGAAGAACGTCTGGGCACGCACGATCGCGTCCGCCAGTACATCGATCTCCGGCTGGGTGTTGTAGGCGGCAAACGATGCGCGGGCGGTTGCGGCCAGGCCGAATCGCTTGTGCAGCGGCCAGGCGCAATGGTGGCCGACGCGGATCGCGACACCGTCGTCGTCGAGAATCTGTCCGAGATCGTGGGCATGGATGCCGTCGACCACGAACGAGACAGCGCCACCACGCGATTCCGGGGTGGCCGGACCGATGATCCGGACGCCCTCGATCCCGCGCAACCGCTCCAACGCGTAGGCGGTCAACGTGTGCTCGTGTGCGGCGATGGCGTCCATCCCGAACGCCTCGAGGTAGTCGACGGCCGCGCCGAGCCCCACCACCTGCGACGTCATCGGGACTCCCGCCTCGAACCGCTGCGGCGGCGGTGCGTAGGTCGACACCTCCATCGACACGGTCTCGATCATCGAGCCGCCGGTGATGAACGGCGGCAACGCCTCCAGCAGGGCCGCCTTGCCGTACAGGACGCCGACGCCCGACGGCCCGAACATCTTGTGCCCGGAGAACGCCGCGAAATCGACGTCGAGATCGGCGAGGTCGACCGACATGTGCGGAACCGACTGGCAGGCGTCGAGCACCACGATCGCCCCGACCGCACGTGCGCGCCGGACCAACTCGGGGACGTCGGCGACGGCACCGGTCACGTTCGACTGATGGGTGAACGACACGACCTTGACGGTGTGGTCGAGGTCGAGCGAGTCCAGGTCGATGCGTCCGTCGTCGGTGACCCCGTACCACCGCAGTGTGGCGCCGGTGCGGCGGCAGAGTTCCTGCCACGGCACGAGATTCGCGTGATGCTCGAGTTCGGTGATCACGACCGTGTCGCCGGGACCCAGTCGGCTGCCGCCGAGCACCGGTGCCGATCGGTCGTCGCCGAGCGTGTAGGTGACGAGGTTGAGCGCCTCGGTCGCGTTCTTGGTGAACACGACGGTGTCCGGGGTCGCCCCGACGAAGTTCGCGATCTTCGCCCGGGCGATCTCGTAGGCGTCGGTCGCCTCTTCGGCGAGCTGATGCGCACCCCGATGCACCGCGGCGTTGCGCGTGGTCAGGAACTGCCGCTCGGCGTCGAGCACCTGGACCGGTCGCTGCGACGTCGCCCCTGAGTCCAGATAGACCAAGGGTTTGTCGTCACGGACGGTGCGCGCCAGAATCGGGAAGTCCGCACGCAACCGCTCGACATCCAGCGTCGATGACGGTGCTGTCGACGAGACGGTTTCGGGTGACAGGGTCACGAGGATGCCTCCTTCACCGGCAGGGTCAGCCCGCGGCGGCCGCCGCGGTGAAACGGACATAGCCGTTCTCTTCGAGCTCGTCGGCGAGCTCGGGTCCGGCCGACTCGACGATGCGACCGTTGACGAACACGTGGACGAAATCCGGCTGGATGTAGCGCAGAATCCGGGTGTAGTGGGTGATCAGCAGGACGCCCCCGTGCTCACGCTCCT
This sequence comes from Gordonia sp. ABSL11-1, assembly GCF_030315685.1. GTDB lineage: Bacteria > Actinomycetota > Actinomycetes > Mycobacteriales > Mycobacteriaceae > Gordonia. The sequence continues at coordinate 15,430 of NZ_JASXSI010000017.1, forward strand.
TGTAGCGGTTGACGCCCCCGCTCACCACGCGCAGTGCATCGACGTCGAGGCCGGAGTCGGTCTCGTCGAGGATCGCGATGCGGGGCTTGAGCAGATCGAGTTGCAGGATCTCGTGGCGCTTCTTCTCGCCGCCCGAGAACCCCTCGTTGACGCTGCGCTCACCGAAGGACGGGTCGATGTCGAGTGACGTCATCGCTTCTTTCGTCTCCTTCACCCAGTGACGGAGCTTCGGGGCCTCGCCGCGCACGGCGGTCGCCGCGGTCCGCAGGAAGTTCGACATCGACACCCCCGGCACCTCGACCGGGTACTGCATCGCGAGGAACAGCCCGGCACGGGCGCGCTCATCGACGCTCATCTCGAGGACGTCCTCGCCGTCCAGGGTGATCGAGCCCTGTGTCACCTGGTATTTGGGGTGGCCGGCGATCGCGTAGGACAGGGTCGACTTGCCGGACCCGTTGGGGCCCATGATGGCGTGCGTCTCCCCCGACGACACGGTCAGGTCGACGCCCTTGAGGATGTGGATGGGCTCGGCGTCGGCGTCGCTTTGTGCGACATCGACGTGGAGGTCACGGATTTCGAGGGTGGTCATGTCAGTGATTGCTTCCTTGGGCTGTGTGATCTCGATACGGCCGTGGTCATCGCCGTGGCCTCCTCGATCAGCGGGTGGAACGAATTCTGTTGTCGGTGTGGTCGACTCGACCGGCTGGGATCGCCTGGTCAGGCGCCGGCGAGTTCGAGCTCGGACTCGATGGCCGCCTCGAGCCGCTCACGCAGATCCGGCACGGAGATCTTCGCGATGATCTCGCGGAAGAAGCCGCGGATCACCAGTCGTCGGGCCTGGTCCTCGGGGATGCCGCGCGCCTGCAGGTAGAACAGCTGCTCGTCGTCGAAACGGCCGGTGGCGCTGGCATGTCCTGCACCGACGATCTCGCCGGTCTCGATCTCCAGGTTCGGGACCGAGTCCGCACGAGCATTGTCGGTGAGCAACAGGTTGCGGTTGAGCTCGAAGGTGTCGGTGCCCTCGGCGGCCGGACGGATCAGCACGTCGCCGATCCAGACCGTGTGCGCCTCGCGGGTGCGATCGCCGCTCGGGTCGCCCTGCAGCGCACCCTTGTACACCACGTTCGAGCGGCAGTGCGGCTGACTGTGGTCGACCAGCAGACGCTGCTCGAGATGCTGTCCCGCGTCCGCGAAGTACAGTCCCCAGAGCTCGGCGTCGCCGCCCGGACCGTCGTAGTGGACGACCGGCGAGAGCCGGACGAGATTGCCGCCCAGGCTGATCGCGAAGTGCCGGACCACGGCGTCGCGACCCACGCGGATGTGATGCGCGGCCACGTGCACCGCGTCATCGGCCCAGTCGTGGACGTTGACCACGGTGAGCGATGCCTGGTCACCGACGACGAACTCGATGTTCTCGGCATAGGTACCGCTGCCGTCCTGATCGAGGACGATCACCGCGCGGGCGAACGGCTCGAGACGGACCTGGATGTGACCGAAGGCCACCTCACCCTCGCCCGGACCGGTCAGTTTGAGGACGACCGGCTCGCCGAGCTCGACCTCGCGTCCCACCGTGACGATCGTCGCTTCGCTGAACGCCGAAAAAGCTTGGGCGGCAACACGGTCGAAGGGAATGCCGCCGTCGCCGAGACGGTTGTCCTCTCGCCCGACGGTCTCGACCGTCACGCCCTCGGACGCGCCGGACACCTCGATCGTCGGGTCGGCGGTGCGCTGTGCGGACCCGTCGTGCAGGCCGCGGAGACGGCGGAACGGGGTGAACCGCCACACCTCTTCACGCGGGCTGGGCACCTCGAACGCGTTCACGTCGAACGACGTGAACATCTCCCCTTTGTTGACCGGGGCGGCTTCGCCGCGGTTGGCCGGGGCGGCTTCTCCGCCGTTGACCGGTGCATCCGCTCCCGGTGTGGTGACCGGAATCGTGGGATCTGCCATCAGCCGACGGCTCCTTCCATCTGCAGTTCGATGAGGCGGTTGAGTTCCAGCGCGTACTCCATGGGAAGCTCTTTGGCGATCGGCTCCACGAATCCGCGGACCACCATCGCCATCGCCTCGTCCTCTGTCAGGCCGCGGCTCATCAAGTAGAACAGCTGATCGTCACTGACCTTCGACACCGTCGCCTCGTGGCCCATGGTCACGTCGTCCTCGCGAATGTCGACGTACGGGTAGGTGTCACTCCGGGAGATCGTGTCCACCAGCAGCGCATCGCATTTCACCGTCGATCGGCTGCCGTGGGCACCGTTGTTGACCTTGATCAACCCGCGATACGACGCGCGACCGCCACCGCGGGCGACGGACTTCGACACGATGTTGCTCGAGGTGTTCGGCGCGAGGTGCACCATCTTCGAGCCGGTGTCCTGATGCTGCCCCTCGCCTGCGAAGGCGACCGAGAGGACCTCGCCCTTGGCGTGTTCACCGGTCAGCCACACAGCCGGGTACTTCATCGTGACCTTGGACCCGATGTTGCCGTCGATCCACTCCATCGTGGCGCCGGCCTCGGCCTTGGCACGCTTGGTGACCAGGTTGTAGACGTTGTTCGACCAGTTCTGGATGGTCGTGTAGCGGCACCGGCCGCCCTTCTTCACGACGATCTCGACCACCGCGGAGTGCAGCGAGTCGGTCTTGTAGATCGGTGCGGTGCAGCCCTCGACGTAATGCACGTAGGCACCTTCGTCGACGATGATCAGCGTGCGCTCGAACTGACCCATGTTCTCGGTGTTGATCCGGAAGTAGGCCTGCAGCGGGATGTCGACGTGCACGCCCGGCGGCACGTAGATGAACGAGCCACCCGACCACACGGCGGTGTTCAGCGCGGAGAACTTGTTGTCACCCGCGGGGATGACGGTCCCGAAGTACTCCTGGAAGATCTCCGGGTGCTCCTTGAGCGCGGTGTCGGTGTCGAGGAAGATGACGCCCTGCTCCTCGAGGTCCTCACGGATCTGGTGATAAACGACCTCGGACTCGTACTGGGCCGCCACACCTGACACGAGGCGCTGCTTTTCGGCCTCGGGGATGCCCAGCTTGTCGTAGGTGTTCTTGATGTCCTCGGGCAGGTCGTCCCAGGTTGCGGCCTGCTTCTCCGTCGAGCGGACGAAGTACTTGATGTTGTCGAAGTCGATGCCGTCGAGCTCGGCGCCCCAGTGCGGCATCGGCTTGCGATCGAAGATGCGCAGGGCCTTGAGTCGCTGTTCGAGCATCCACTCGGGCTCGCTCTTCTTGCCCGAGATGTCGGTGACGACCGCCTCGGAAAGACCGCGCTGGGCGCTCGCGCCCGCCACGTCGGAGTCGGCCCAGCCGTAGCCGTACTTGCCCAGGGAAGCGATGGTCTCTTCCTGGGTCAGCGGCGCCGGCTTCATGGGGGCCGACCCTGCATCGGTCGCAGAGGTGTCGGTCACGGTGGGGTCGGTGACTGTCATCGCGAGGCCTTTCGACTCGTCTTCTTCGAATGAGCGGATGCGGGCTGTGCATCGCTCTCTGTCGTCGCGGGGTCCGCTGCGGGCGGGACCCTTGCGCCTTCCGGCGGTGGATGGAGCGGGACATGGGTGGTGCACGCACAGTCCCCGTTGGCGATGGTTGCCAGGCGCTGAACGTGCGTGCCGAGGAGTTCGGTGAACACCGCGGTCTCCGCCTCACACAGCTCCGGGAACTCGGTGGCCACGTGGGCGACCGGGCAGTGATGCTGGCAGATCTGCATCCCGGCGCCGACCTCACGGGTGTTGGCCGCGAAACCCGCACTCGTGAGTGCGTCCGCGATGTCGTTGACGGTGTCCGCGACCGATCCCGATCGCTCGGCGGGGATCACGTCGGCGACGATCTTCTGCACCCGGTCACGCGCGAACTCCTCGACGGCCTCCTCGCCGCCCACGGACCGGAGTTTGCGCATCGCGGCACCGGCGAGGTCGTCGTAGGCGTGACGCAACTTTCCGCGGCCCGTCGCGGTGAGCTGAAACCACTTGGCGGGCCGGCCACGGCCGCGGCGCCCGAATCCCGATGACGATGTCTCCACGTCACCGGCCTCGGCCAGCGCATCGAGGTGGCGTCGGATCCCTGCGGCACTGATACCCAGCCGATCGGCGATCTCGGTCGCGGTCAGCGGACCGTCCTCGACCAGCAGGGAAACCACGGCAGCACGGGTTTGCCCGTCGTGATGACCGGCGAGGCCCCCACCTGCATCGGAGGGGCCGGACTGCGCGCCTGCGGGCAGCGCTGTATCGCTCCTCATGGTTTTCACAACACAAGTGTGTCGTAATTACTTCCCGGGTGCCAGCAAGGATGCCCTTAGTCGGACATCCCGGCCCGACACCGGCGACGACACCCACGGGACGCATGTGAGGACGCGAACCCGCACCGATCATCCGCCACCGGTCCGGTCACCGCAGGGCACTAGAGTCGTCGGCGTGCCAGAAACCACAGTGACGCGGAGTCGGGGCCGCTCGCTGCGTGAACGCCTGCAACCCGCTGCCGACTACCTCGGACTCAGCCGGACGCCGGGCGCCGGACCGGCGCGATCGTCCGCCGACAGCGAACGTCGTGGTGACTACGGCAAGACCGTCGCGCGTCTGCACGACGACGAGCGCGAGGTCGGGCCTCTCAACGCCGCCGAGAACCGTCGCCTCCTGCGGATCAAGCTGTTCGGTGCCACCGGATCGGTGCTGCTGCTCATCGGGTCCCTCGGGACCGGCGCCGTCCCGGTCCTGCAGAATCCCGTCGCCGGAATGCGCGTGCTCTCGCTGCCGTCGCGCATGTGGAGTACCGCGCTGACCTTGTCGATCGGCGGCACGATCATGCTCGTCGTCGCGTGGCTGCTGCTCGGGCGTTTCGCCGTCGGCCGGTTCAGCGTCGAGGTGCTCGGAGGTCGCAGTCCCGAACGCCGGATGACCCGTCGCCAGGCCGATCGCACCCTGATGCTGTGGATCGCGCCGATCGTCGTCGCCCCGCCCTTGCTCTCCAAGGACGTCTACTCCTACCTGGCGCAGAGCGCCATCGCCTTCAAGGGGATGGATCCGTACGTCGTGAGTCCGGTGCGCGGTCTGGGCGTCGACGACGTGCTCACGCGCTCGGTCCCCAACCTCTGGCGAGACACCCCCGCGCCGTACGGACCGCTGTTCCTGTGGATAGGCAAAGGCATCACCGCGGTGACCGGCGACAACATCACCGCGGCCATCTTCCTGCACCGGCTGCTCGCCCTGGTGGGCATCGCGCTGATCGTCTGGGCCCTGCCCCGGCTCGCGCGACGCTGCGGCGTGTCGTCGGTCGCGGCTCTGTGGCTCGGCGCGATGAACCCGCTGCTCGTCCTCCATCTGGTCGGGGGCATCCACAACGAGGCCCTGATGCTCGGCATGATGCTCGTCGGCATCGAACTCTGTTTCCGCGCCATCTACGGCGGTGATCGATTGCGACGGGCCGGATCGTTCTGGCCGTCGTCGGCGGGGTGGACACTCGTCGCAGGCGCGGCGGTGTTGTCGGCGTCGGCGATGATCAAGGTGACCTCGATGCTGGCGCTCGGATTCGTCGGCATCGCCCTCGCGCAACGATGGGGCGCCTACCTGCCCGCGCTGAGACACGCGCCGATCGGTCAATGGTGGGAGCGATCCCGGCGGTCGATCACGGCGCTGGCCGCTGCGGCCGGTGTACTCGCGGTCGTGCTGGTCGTGGTGATGGTCGCGATCTGTGTCGGCACCGGACTCGGCTTCGGCTGGACGAGCACCCTGTCCACCGGCGGCGTGGTGCGGTCGTGGATGTCGATGCCCACCCTGTTGTCGGTGACGACCGGGCGCATCGGGCTCGCGCTCGGTCTGGGCGATCAGACGCAGGCGATCCTCGAGGTGGGTCGCCCGCTCGGACAGTTGGTCGCCGCGGTGTTCATCGTCCGATGGATGCTCGCATCGCTCGGCGGACGCCTCCATCCGCTCGGCGCGCTGGGTGTGTCAATGGCCACAGTGGTCGTCTTCTTCCCGTTCGTCCAGGCGTGGTACCTGCTGTGGGCGGTCATCCCACTCGCTGCGTGGGCGACCCGCCCGTGGTTCCGGCTGACCACCATCGCGGTCTCGGCGATCATCGCGATCGTGGTGATGCCGACGAGTTCGAACACCAGCGGAGTCGTTCTGGCCCAGGGGCTTCTGGCCGGGGTCATCATGGTCGCCGTGATGACCGCCCTCTTCTTCGAGGACCTGTCGGTGCACCGATGGTTGCGGGCGCGCCGCGTCCGGGCGCAGCGCGAGGAGAAGGTCTGATCGGCATCCTCACGCGCCGTCGGCGACCCGTCGACAATTTTTGGCCGACGGGCACGAAAGCATAGTCTGGCCAGTGTGCGCGGCACGACGATGCGAGAGCGGTACCACGGAGATGATCGACGGCCCGATCATCGACCGGTCGATGGTCGCACCGTGACCGCCGCGGATCCGTCGGCCCTCGCGCTGCGGGTCACCGGCCTGATCAAACGCTATGGCGAGCGGACCGCCGTCGACGGGCTCGACCTGGAACTGCCGACCGGTTCGGTCCTCGCCCTCCTCGGACCCAACGGCGCGGGCAAGACGACCACCGTCGAGATCTGCGAGGGGTTCCTGACCGCCGACGCCGGATCGGTGTCGGTCCTCGGGCACGATCCGGCCGTCGACAACGACGTCCTGCGTCGGCGCATCGGGGTCATGCTGCAGGGTGGTGGCGCCTATCCGGGGGCGCGGGCCGAGGAGATGCTCCGGCTGTGCGCCGCCTACAGCGCGGACCCCATCGACCCGGGTTGGTTGCTGGAGGTGCTCGGACTCGCCGACTGCGCACACACCTCGTTCCGCCGGCTGTCCGGTGGTCAGCAGCAACGGCTGTCGCTGGCCTGCGCCATCGTCGGACGGCCCGAACTGGTCTTCCTCGACGAACCCACCGCGGGACTCGACGCCCATGCCCGGATCATGGTGTGGGAGTTGATCGAACGCCTCCGCGCTGACGGTGTGTCCGTACTGCTCACCACCCATCTCATGGATGAGGCCGAAGGACTCGCCGATCGGGTCGTCATCATCGACAATGGTCGTGTCGTCGCCGCCGGGACGCCCGCCGACCTCACCAGCCGCGGCGCCGAGAACGAACTGCGGTTCACAGCCCCCCGTGGTCTCGATCTGTCTCTGTTGGTGCTCGCCCTGCCCGAGGAGCACCGGTGCACGGAGACAGCACCGGGGTGTTATCTCGTCGACAACGGGCCGGTGACACCTCAGGTGCTCGCGACCGTCACCGCGTGGTGCGCGAAGATCGACGTCCTGGCCACCGACCTCCGGGTCGAGACACGCAGCCTCTCCGACGTCTTCCTCGACCTCACCGGACGGGCCCTGCGTTCATGACCACCGCCAACCGCTTCACTCCCGGCACGTTCACGCCCCGTCCGCGCGCCGCGTCGCTCCCGGCGATCCTGATCGCCCAATCACGCATGGAGCTGACGCTCCTGCTGCGCAACGGGGAGCAGCTGCTGCTCACCATGTTCATCCCGATCACGTTGCTGGTCGGCCTGTGCCTGCTGCCCGTCGACACCGGTCTCGGGTCGTCGACGGCCGAGCGGGCCACCACCTTCGTGCCGGCGATCATGACCGTAGCGATCATGTCGACAGCGTTCACCGGCCAGGCGATCGCCCTCGGCTTCGACCGGCGCTACGGCGCGCTGAAACGACTGGGAGCGACTCCCCTGCCGCGCTGGGGCATCATCGCCGGCAAGTCCATCGCCGTGACGATCGTGGTGGCCCTGCAGGCGGTCATCGTCGGCGGGATCGGACTCGCGTTCGGATGGCGCCCCTCGCTGGTGGGGCTGTTCCTGGGCGCCATGCTGATCGCGCTGGGGACCGTCACGTTCTCCGCGCTCGGCCTCCTGCTCGGCGGCACGTTGAAGGCCGAGGTCGTCCTGGCCCTCGCCAACCTGCTGTGGTTCGCGCTGGTCGGCGTCGGCAGCCTCGTCGTGACGGGTGACCATGTGCCCGAGGCGGCGCAGTGGGCGGCGCGATGCGTACCGTCGGGCGCCCTGACCGAGGCGCTGGGACAGGCCACGCACGGGTCGGTGGACGTGTTCGGAATCTGCGTGTTGGTGGCGTGGGCGGCTGTCGCAGCCGTGTTCGCGGTGAGGTGGTTTCGGTTCGAATGACTGTGTCCAATGAGTCCTCATCCACGGCAGGGTCTGCCCCGGCAGCGTCGTCGGGGGTGCACACCGCGGAGTCGCCCGTCCCCCGGTCACGCGGCGGACGCTTCGACCGCGTTCCCGGATTCGGCCGTCCCACAGCACGGTTCGTGTACTGGTGGGCGGTCGCGTTGCTCGTCGCCAACGTCGGCATCGTGGCGACCGGCGGCGCCGTGCGTCTCACCGGTTCCGGACTCGGCTGCCCGACGTGGCCGCGCTGCACCGACGACTCCTTCGTCCCGCACGGCGCACTCGGTGTGCACGGTGTCATCGAGTTCGGTAACCGGATGCTCACCTGGGTGCTCATCGTCATCGCGATCGCGGCGTTCACGGCGGTCGTCCGCTACAGCCGTGCCCAGCGGCGGGAGCGGTGGCTGGTCACCGTGCTCGCACTGGGCATCCCGTTCCAGGGCGTCATCGGCGGCATCACCGTGCTCACCAAGCTCAACCCGTGGGTCGTCTCGCTGCATTTCGTGTTGTCGATGATCCTGGTGTCCGGCGCCACCGTGCTGGTCTTCCGGTTGCGGCCCAGCGCACCACCCGCCCCGGCCGGCCCCGGTACCCGGCTCGGCCGCGGTCTGGCCGTGCTGCAATATCTGGTCACCTGGGCGGTGATCTACCTGGGCACCGTGGTCACCGGCTCGGGACCCCACGCCGGTGACACCGAGGCGCCGCGCAACGGCCTGGCCCCCGACCACGCGACTCAGCTGCACGCTGACTCGGTGTTCGTGCTGATCGGTCTGGCGGTGGCGATCGCGGTGTTCACCCACGTGCTCGCCGTCGACGAGCAGAAGACGGCCTACACGTTCCTGGGACTGCTCGCCATCCAGGGCGTGGTCGGCGTCGTGCAATACAACACGGGTCTGCCGATCGTGCTCGTGATCATCCACATGACCGTCAGCGCTTTGCTGTTGATCTGCGCGACCTGGTTGATCCTGCAGTTCGGGACGCCGACCGTCGTCGCCGAGCAGCCGTCCGCGACCTCCTAGCCCGGTCACCTGCGGTCCGCCGGAGCCGCCGGGTCAGGACCGGATGACGGTCAGAGAACGGCGCCGGTCAGAGAATGGCGCTGTTGCGTGCCTTCGGGAAGCGCTTCTGGTGAGCTACCCAGCCGGCCATCTTGCGGTAATGCGACGGCGACACGTTCGCCGCTGAGGTCAGGTCCCGGTCCCATTCCGCGGTCTCGAGGCCCTCGATGGCTGAGACGACCGCTTCGGCCGTCGCGATGTCGGTGACGACGCGGTCTCCGAGGATCCCGCCCTTCTCCCCGACGAGGGTGATGCGCACCCCTGCGGCCCCGATCGGCTGCAGGACCGCTGTGGCCGATCCGCCCTCGCGCGAGATGAATCCCCGCACGGATGCCACGACGTCCTGCGGTGCCGTCACGGCGGTGGTCTCGGCGACGGGAGTACCGGTGTTCTCCGAATCCTGCTGCTCGCTCATGGTGTTCGAATATACCGGGGTCGGTGTCACCGGCCTCGCCGCCATCGGTGGATAGGATGTCGGGTGCACGGGTGCGGGTCGGCCATGCGGTAGAACTGACCCATGCGCGCAATCCAGGTGGTCCGTCACGGTGGTCCCGAGGTCCTCGAGTTCGGCACCGTCGACGATCCGATCCCGGCGCCCGGCGAGATCCTGGTCCGCACCGCCGCCATCGGCGTGAACTTCATCGACACCTATCTGCGACGTGGCCTGTATCCGTCGACGCCGCCGTACATCCCCGGTTCAGAGGGAGCCGGTGAGGTCGTGTCGGTCGGCGCCGACGTCGACGGCATTGACGTCGGCCGACGTGTCTGCTGGGTCGACGGCCCGGGAAGCTATGCCGAACTCGTGGCGGTCCCCGCGTCTCGGGCCGTCCCGGTGCCCGACGGCGTCCCCGACGACGCGGCCGGCTCGGCGATGCTGCGCGGTCTCACCGCGCATTACCTGCTGGACGGCAGTGCACATCCCGGTCCCGGCGACACCGTCCTCGTCCACGCCGGCGCGGGTGGCGTCGGACTCATCCTGACCCAGCTCGCCAAGCGTCGGGGCCTGCGCGTCATCACGACGGTGTCGACCGACGAGAAGGCCGATCTGTCGTCGGCCGCCGGGGCCGACCACGTCTTGCGCTACGGCGACTCGCTGGCCGAAGAGGTTCGTTCGTTGACCGACGGTCGTGGGGTGCCGGTGGTCTACGACGGCGTCGGTGCCGACACCTTCGAGCAATCGCTGGCCTCCACCGCGGTCCGCGGGATCATCGTGCTCTTCGGTGCGGCCTCGGGACCGGTGCCGCCCTTCGACCTCCAACGTCTCAACCCGGCCGGGTCACTGTCCGTGACGCGACCCACCCTGGCGCATTTCATCGCCGGCACCGACGAGTTGCGGTGGCGTGCGGGTGAGTTCCTCGGGGCGATCGCCGACGGCGACATCGACGTCCGCGTCGGCCAGCGTTATCGGCTCTCCGACGCCGCGCAGGCCCATGAAGATCTCGAGAACCGCGCCACCACCGGCGCCACCGTACTGCTCCCGGACTGACGCGGGGCGACTCGACTGACCCTGATCGACATCGACCGGACCCGGTCGGGGAGATCGTGGGCAGCGTCGGCGGATTTCAGGGCACGGGCGGCGAGTTCCGGAGGGGACCGCAGACGCCGACGGCGCTGCGGCACTGCGACACAGAAGCACTGCGAGTTCAGAAGCGCTGCGACTCAGAAGTAGCTGGTGATCAGGGGGAGGTTGACGACCGCATCGATGGCGAGGCCGCAGAAGAGGATCGCGAGATATTCGTTGGACTGGAGGAAGATCTTCAGCGGCGCCACCTCGGCACCGGCGCGGGTCTCCTTGTACAGCTTCTGCACCCGACTGGCGAACCATCCGCCGGACAGTACGGCGACCGCAGCGTAGATCCAGCTGGTCCCGGCGATCAGCACGAGTGAGCTGATGACGGTGGCCCAGGTGTAGAAGACCATCTGCCGGGTCACACGTTCCTCGGTCGCGATGACCGGCAGCATCGGGACCCCCGCGGCGCGGTAATCCTCCTTGTAGCGCATCGCCAGCGCCCAGGTGTGGGGCGGTGTCCAGAAGAAGACCACCAGGAACAGCACGATCGGCTGCCAGCCGATCGTCCCGGTCACGGCTGCCCAGCCCACCAGGGTGGGCATGCATCCGGCGGCGCCGCCCCAGACGACGTTCTGCCAGGTACGTCGTTTGAGGATCATCGTGTAGACGCCGACGTAGAACGCGATCGTCGCCGTCACGAGCAGCGCGCTCAGCAGATTGGCCGCCCACCAGAGAACGCCGAACGATCCGAGCCAGAGCACGATGCCGAAGATCAGTGCGCTGCGGGTGGACACCGCGTGCCGGGCCAGCGGCCGACGGGCCGTGCGCTTCATCTTCTGATCGATGTCGGCGTCGGCGACCATGTTGAGGGTGTTCGCGCTGCCGGCGCCGAGCCAACCACCGAGCAGGGTGGCGGCGATGAGCGCGATGTCGACGTGGCCGCGGTCGGCCTGCAGCATCACCGGGATCGTCGCCACCAGGAGCAGCTCGATCACGCGGGGCTTCGTCAGTGCGACGTAGGCCAGGACGGTGGCCCGGACGCGGGACGGGACCGACGATTTCGTGTCGGTCGGCGCGGCTGCCGGAACCGTCTCGCCATGGGTACCACGGGATGCGGCGGACAGATCTCCGCTCACACGATCCCCAATCCTCACGGCTGCTCCTCGTCTGCCCGGGCGGCGCGGCAACGCAGCCGCGGGCTACTACACAGCATGGTAGACCGTGGGTTCGGCGATCGAAGAATCGAGTCCCGCCCACCTTCACGTCACTCACCGCGCCGCCTGGAAGTGCGGCCGATTACTCTGGACCTCGTAGCTGCCGAAGCACACCATCGGCCGATCAGATTCCGCCCACCCTCGCAACCGATAACCATCGCAACCGACCAGGTACAGGAGACAGCACGACCGTGGCGCTCACAGATGACATCAGTGCACTGACCAAGCCGTCCTACCCGGACGACTGGACCGACGTGGACACCCGAGCCGTGGACACCGTCCGGATCCTGGCCGCGGACGCCGTGCAGAAATGCGGCAGCGGCCATCCCGGCACCGCGATGAGTCTCGCTCCCCTCGCCTACACCCTCTTCCAGCGGGTGATGCGGCATGATCCCGCCGACACCGACTGGGTCGGCCGCGACCGGTTCATCCTCTCGTGCGGGCACTCGAGCCTGACGCTGTACATCCAGCTGTATCTCGGCGGGTTCGGCCTCGAACTCTCCGACATCGAGGCGCTGCGGACCTACAAGTCCACGACCCCGGGACACCCGGAGTTCCGTCACACCCGCGGCGTCGAGATCACCACCGGGCCGCTCGGCCAGGGACTCGCCTCGGCCGTCGGTATGGCGATGGCGTCGCGACGCGAGCGCGGGCTTTTCGATCCGTCTCCGGCGTGGGGCGAGAGCCCGTTCGACCACTACATCTATGCGGTGGCCTCGGACGGCGACATCGAGGAGGGCGTGACCTCGGAGGCGTCGTCGCTGGCCGGGACCCAGCAGCTCGGCAATCTGATCCTGTTCTACGACGACAACAAGATCTCCATCGAGCACGACACGAAGATCGCCCTGTCCGAGGACACCGCCAAGCGCTACGAGGCATATGGCTGGCACGTGCAGGTCGTCGAGGGCGGCGAGGACGTCGTGGCCATCGAGAAGGCTGTCGCCGAGGCCAAGAAGGTCACCGACCGGCCGTCGATCATCGTGCTGCGGACCATCATCGGCTACCCGGCACCGACGAAGATGAACACCGGTGCGGCGCACGGCGCCGCGCTGGGCGACGACGAGGTCGCCGCCACGAAGAAGATCCTCGGATTCGATCCGGACAAGAACTTCGAGGTCACCGACGAGGTGATCGGACACACGCGTGCGCTGGTCGACCGCGGCCGCAAGGCCCATCAAGAGTGGGAGTCCGATTTCAACGCGTGGGTGGCCCGCGAGCCCGAGCGCAAAGAACTGTTCGACCGGGTCAGTCAGGACAGGCTGCCGTCCGGATGGGCCGATGTGCTACCGACGTGGAAGACCGGCGACTCGGTGGCGACGCGTTCGGCCTCCGGCGACGTGCTCAGCGCGGTGGGCCCGGTGCTGCCGGAGCTGTGGGGCGGGTCCGCCGACCTCGCCGGCAGCAACAACACCACGATCAAGGGTGCCGACTCGTTCGGACCGACATCGATCACCACCGACGACTGGAATGCCGAACCCTACGGTCGCACACTGCATTTCGGCGTCCGCGAGCACGCGATGGCCGCCATCCTGTCCGGCATCGTGCTGCACGGACCGACCCGCGCGTACGGCGGGACGTTCCTCCAGTTCAGCGACTACATGCGTCCCGCCGTCCGGCTGGCGTCACTGATGGACATCGACCCCATCTACGTGTGGACCCACGACTCCATCGGTCTCGGCGAGGACGGTCCCACGCACCAGCCGATCGAGCATTTGTCCGCGTTGCGGGCCATCCCGAACCTGAGTGTGGTCCGCCCGGCCGATGCGAACGAGACCGCTGCCGCCTGGAAGACCGTGCTCGGCAAATCCAGCAGCAGTGGGCCCGTCGGGCTCTGCCTGACCCGGCAGAAGGTCCCCGTGCTCGCCAACACCTCCGCCGAGGGCGTCGCCAAGGGTGGCTACGTTCTGGTCGAGTCCTCGACTCCCGCACCCGACGTGATCCTCATCGCCACCGGTTCCGAGGTCGAGATCGCGGTGGCCGCGGCCGAGACCCTCGAAACGCAGGGCATCGGTACCCGGGTGGTGTCGATGCCGTGTATGGAGTGGTTCGACAGCCAGGACCAGAACTACCGCGACCAGGTGCTGCCGCCGACCGTGAAGGCCCGGGTCTCCGTCGAGGCCGGCATCGCGATGTCGTGGCACAAGATCGTCGGCGGATTCGGCGAATGTGTATCGCTCGAGCATTACGGGGAATCCGCGGACTACAAGACGCTGTACAAGGAGTTCGGGATCACTCCCGACGCCACCGTTGCCGCAGCACAGCGTTCGATCGCCAACGTGAAGGGATAGAAGCATGTCGCAGAATCCGAAATTGGCCGAACTGTCCCAAGCCGGTGTGTCCGTGTGGCTCGACGATCTGTCGAGAGACCTCATCGGCTCCGGTGACCTCAAGGGGCTGACCGAGACCAAGTCGGTCGTCGGCGTCACCACCAACCCGTCGATCTTCCAGGCCGCGCTGTCCAAGGGCACCAGCTACGACGCCCAGGTCAACGAGCTGGCCGCCCGCGGCGCCGACGTCGATGCCACCATCCGCACCGTGACCACCGACGACGTCCGTAACGCCTGCGACGTCCTCGCGCCGGTCTTCGAGGCCTCCCACGGTGTCGACGGCCGTGTGTCCATCGAGGTGGATCCCCGACTGGCCCACGACACCGACGGCACCGTCGCCCAAGCGGTCGAGCTGTGGAAGATCGTCGACCGCCCGAATCTGCTGATCAAGATCCCGGCCACCCGGGCAGGTCTGCCGGCGATCACGCGCACCCTCGCCGAAGGCATCAGCGTCAACGTGACCCTGATCTTCTCGGTCGAGCGCTACAAGGGCGTCATGGACGCCTACCTCGACGGCCTCGACGCCGCAGCCCAGGCAGGCCACGATCTCTCGACGATCCATTCGGTGGCGTCGTTCTTCGTCTCCCGCGTGGACACCGAGATCGACAAGCGCCTCGATGCGATCGGCACGCCGGAAGCCACCGACCTGAAGGGCAAGGCCGCCCTGGCGAACGCCCGCCTGGCCTATCAGGCCTACCAGGAGGTGTTCGAGGTCGAGTCGCGGTTCCCGGACCTGCTGGCACAGGGCGCCCGGCCGCAGCGCCCGCTGTGGGCCTCGACCGGCGTGAAGAATCCCGACTACCCCGACACGCTCTACGTCAGCGAGCTCGTCGCCCCGAACACGGTGAACACCATGCCGGGCAAGACGATGGATGCGTTCGCCGATCACGGCTGGGTCAACACCGGTTCGATCATCGGACTCGCCGCCGAATCGCAGGAGATCTTCGACAAGATCGCCGCGGCGGGCATCGACGTCGCCGATGTCTTCGCGGTTCTCGAGGACGAGGGTGTCCAGAAGTTCGAGGATGCGTGGAACGAGTTGCTCGACGCCACGGCCGAGCAGCTCTCCGCCGCGAAGGGCTGACCGGGTGGCCGGCACCGCTTCGGACTGGACCAACCCGCTGCGCGATCCCCGCGACAAGCGACTGCCGCGCATCGCGGGACCGTGCAGCCTGATCATCTTCGGCGTCACCGGCGATCTCGCACGCAAGAAGCTGATGCCGGCGGTGTACGACCTCGCGAACCGGGGCCTGCTGCCGCCGTCGTTCGCGCTGGTGGGCTTCGCCCGCCGGGACTGGGACGACGAGGACTTCGCCACCGTCGTCCACGACGCGGTGCGAGATCACGCACGCACCGGGTTCCGCGAGGAGGTATGGGAACGGCTCGCCGAGGGCTTCCGGTTCGTGCAGGGCTCGTTCGACGACGATGACGCGTTCGACCGCTTGAAGGAAACCCTGCACCGCCTCGACAAGGAACGCGGCACCGACGGGAATCACGCCTTCTATCTGTCGATCCCGCCGAAGGCCTTCCCGACCGTCTGCGAGCAGCTGCACCGGAGCGGTCTGGCCACCGAGGACGAGGACAATTGGCGGCGCGTCGTCATCGAGAAGCCCTTCGGGCACGACCTCGAGTCGGCGAAGGAACTCAACGCGATCGTCAACAGCGTGTTCCCCGAGTCGTCGGTCTTCCGCATCGACCACTATCTCGGCAAAGAGACGGTGCAGAACATCCTGGCGTTGCGGTTCGCGAACCAGTTGTTCGACCCGCTCTGGAGTTCCCACTACGTCGACCATGTCCAGATCACGATGGCCGAGGACATCGGGCTGGGCGGTCGTGCCGGATACTACGACGGCATCGGCGCGGCCCGCGACGTCATCCAGAACCACCTGCTCCAACTGATGGCGCTGGTGGCGATGGAGGAGCCGATCTCCTTCGAGCCCAAGCAATTACAGGCCGAGAAGATCAAGGTCCTGGCCGCGACACGCAACATCCTGCCGCTCGACGAGAACACCGCCCGTGGCCAGTACGGCCCCGGGTGGCAGGGCAGCCAGAAGGTGTCCGGCCTGCTCGACGAGGAGGGTTTCGCGAAGGACTCCACCACGGAGACCTATGCCGCGATCGCCCTCGAGGTCGACTCCCGGCGCTGGGCCGGCGTGCCGTTCTATCTGCGGACCGGGAAACGTCTCGGCCGGCGGGTCACCGAGATCGCACTGGTCTTCAGACGTGCGCCCCATCTACCGTTCGACAAGACCATGACCGAGGAACTGAGCCAGAACGCCTTGGTGATCCGGGTCCAGCCCGACGAGGGCATCACCCTGCGATTCGGGTCGAAGGTGCCGGCGTCGAGCATGGAAGTGCGCGACGTCAACATGGACTTCAGTTACGGCACGGCGTTCACCGAGGCGTCACCCGAGGCGTATGAGCGTCTGATCCTGGACGTGCTGCTGGGTGAGCCGTCGTTGTTCCCGGTGAACGAGGAAGTCGAATTGTCGTGGCGCATCCTCGATCCGGTGATCGAGGCGTGGGCGGAGAGGGGTCGGCCGGACACCTACGAGTCGGGGACCTGGGGACCCGGCTCGGCCGACGAGATGATGGAGCGGGTGGGTCGCAGTTGGCGGCGACCATGACCGTACGGCGTGAGAACAACCGACAGGATGAGCCACGATGATCGTCGAACTCCCGGACACCTCCACCAATGTCGTGGCCAAGAAGATCGTCGAGGTCCGTGAATCGGGCGGTGCGATCAGTCTCGGACGCGTCCTGACGCTCGTGGTCTGTGCGGATCACGGTGAGCCCACCGAGGGCGCCATCGAGGCCGCGATCGGCGCGAGCAGCGAGCATCCGAGTCGCGTGATCGTGGTGTGCCGCGGCGCCCGGGACTCCGAGTCGCGGCTCGACGCCGAGATCCGGGTCGGTGGTGACGCGGGTGCGTCCGAGGTCGTGGTGCTCACCCTGCAGGGAGATCTGGCGAATCATCCGCGATCGGTGGTCACCCCGTTCCTGTTGCCGGACACCCCGGTGGTCACCTGGTGGCCGGGCAACGCGCCCGAGGACCCGGCGCGGGATCCGATGGGCACCCTCGGGCGTCGACGGATCCTCGATGCGAGCCGGTCGGCGAATCCGCGGACGGTGCTCGCCCGTCGGCTCGCCACCTATGCGCCGGGTGACTCCGACCTCGCATGGACCCAGATCACCCACTGGCGGGCACTGTTGGCATCGGCCGTCGACCGACCGCCGCACTCGGCCATCACCGCGGTGGAGGTGACCGGTCCCGGCGACTCCCCCGGCGTCGATCTGCTCGCCGGATGGTTGCGGTCCTCGCTGCAGGTGCCGACGACCCGCCGCCTGGGAAGCTTCGAGGTGCGACTGATCCGCGAGGACGGCCCCACCGTACTGGCGGTCGACCAGAACAACAACGCGGTGCTCACCATGCCCGGCAAACCCGATGGGCGCGTGGCGATGTCGCGACGCGAGTTGCCGCTTCTACTCGCCGAGGAACTGCGGCGGCTCGACATCGACGAGGTGTACGAACAGGCGCTGAGCGGGGTGACCGAGATCGAGGTCGACGGAGAGGTGGCGTGATGACCCCGGAGACACTGGTCTTCGACGACAAAGGCGAACTGGTGACGACCGCCGCGCGGCGGTTCGTCGATCTGGTGACGCGTGCGCAGTCGGACCACGGTGTGGCCTCGGTCGTGCTGACCGGTGGGAGCAACGGTATCGCGATCCTGCGCGCCCTCGCCGAGGACAGCGGCGACATCGACTGGGGCCGGGTCGACCTGTTCTGGGGCGACGACCGGTTCGTGCCGGCCGACGACCCGGAACGCAACTACGGGCAGGCCCGTGACGCCCTCCTCGACCACGTCCCGGTCGATCCATCACGTGTGCATGCGATGGCGCCGTCCGACGGCGAGTTCGGCGACGACATCGACGCCGCGGCCGCCGACTACGCCGGTGTCCTCGAACGATTCGGCGCCGGACGAGTGCCGCACTTCGATCTCCACCTGTTGGGCATGGGCGGCGAGGGACACATCAATTCCCTCTTCCCGCACAGCTCGGCCACCGCCGAGACCGAGAAGACCGTTGTCGCCGTCGAGGATTCACCCAAACCACCCGCGCGTCGGATCACCCTCACCCTGCCGGTGGTCAATCGCAGCAAGGCGGTCTGGTTCCTCGTGGCCGGTGACGACAAGGCGGAGGCCGTGTCGGCGGCCCACACCGGGGCGCATGCCGCCGACTGGCCGTGCGCCGGCGCCCACGGAACCGACGAGACCGTCTGGTTCCTCGACCGCGGTGCCGCCGCGCGTCTCTGACGCCGCCGACACTGCGGCTGACCTGCGACGACGGTGGCGTCGGAATGATCTGCGCCCATGGTCGCGTTGCACCGGCCATGCGAGCACTCTGGGTCGTGGCGCACCCCGACGAGGGGTCCCTCAATCATCACCTGTACCGGTTCGGCAGTGACCTGTTGCGTACGCACGGATGGGATGTCGAGTCCTCGGATCTGTATGCGATGGACTGGGATCCGATCCTGCGCGACGAGGGCGGCCCCGACGTCGAGGTCGAGCAGCGAAAACTCCTCGACGCCGATCTCGTCGTCCTGCAGTTCCCGCTCTGGTGGTACGGGATGCCCGCGATCATGAAGGGCTGGGTCGACCGGGTCTTCGAAGCCGGTTTCGCCTATGACGTCATCGATCCCGACACCGGTCGGGCCCGGAAGTACGGCGACGGCGGACTCGTCGGCCGACGCGCGCTGACGATCGTGACCGCCGGAGACCGGCCCGGCAGCCTCGGCCCACGGGGTATCAGCGGCGATGTCGAGGACGTGCTGTGGACCACGCTGCACGGCACCCTGTGGTACACGGGCATGCAGGCGCTGCGCCCACATCTCATCACCCGGGCGCGCGATGTCGACAGCACCAAGGTCGGCGACGTCGAACAGCGGCTGGCCGATCGTCTCGCCGGTGTCGCCGACGAATCCCCGATCCCCTACCTACCACTCGACGAGCGCTACTACGATCACTCGATCCGGCTCTGCCCGGAGGTGTCGGTGGGCGCGAGCGGCAATGCCGCACATCGCTTCACCGGGTGACCCGCTCGCGGGCTCGCGTCCCGGGGTCCGCATCCCGGGGTCCCGAGGTCCGCATCCCGGGGTCTGCGACGACGGCGCTAGCCGAGCGCTAGCCGCAATACCGTTCAGTTAAGCTTGCAAGGGTGTAGTTTGGATGTATGCCTCGTGCTGGGTGGGTGAAGCCTGAGTCGGATCGTCGGTTGTCGGATGTGGTGTCGGTGGGGGTGTTGACGCGGACTTTTCCGCCGGGTCTGGTGGATGAGGTGGTTGCGGAGGCGGGTCGGACCGAGGTGCGTTCGCGGGCGTTGCCCGCGCGGGTGATGGCGTACTTCTCGATCGGGATGGCGCTGTATGCCGAGGGCTCGTATGAGGATGTGTTGTCCCAGCTCACCGATGGTTTGTCGTGGGCGTCGGGGTGGCGGGAGACGTATCGTCCGCCGAGTAAGTCGGCGATCTTTCAGGCCCGGACCCGGTTGGGATCGGCGCCGGTGAAGGCGTTGTTCGAGCGGGTCGCACGGCCGTTGGGCACGGCGACGACGCCGGGGGTGTGGTTGGCGGGACGGCGGCTGGTCGCCGTCGATGGCACGTGCCTGGACGTGGCTGATACCGAGGTCAACGACGAGTACTTCGGCCGGCCGGGGGTGAGCAAGGGCGAACGATCGGCGTTCCCGATGGCGCGGATGGTGGCGCTCGCCGAATGTGGCACGCATGGGATCTTCGCGGCCGCGGTGGGCACCTACTCTCAGTCCGAGGCGGTGCTGATCGACACCCTTCTACCTCGTTTGCAGCCGGGGATGCTGGTCACCGCCGATCGTGGAGTGTTCTCGTATGCATTGTGGCGCAAGGCCATAGCTACCGGCGCAGATCTGTTGTGGCGGGTGCGGACCGACCAGACGGGGCCGAATCCGCGCCATGTCAAGGATTTGCCGGACCGATCCTGGCTCGCCGAGCTGCGGCAGACACATTCAGCCCAGGCGCGGCACGCGGAACCGATGATGGTGCGGGTCATCGACTACACCATTGACGACGGGCGCGATAATCCTGAGCAGTACCGGCTGCTGACCACGCTGCTCGACCCGGACGAGGTCAGTGCGGTCGACCTGGCTGCCGCCTACACCGAGCGATGGGAGATCGAGATCGCCTTCGACGAACTCAAAACCCACCAACGCGGACCACGCACCGTGCTGCGGTCGAAATCACCCGATCTGGTACTGCAAGAGATCTGGGGGCACCTGTGCTGTCACTACGCGATCCGGTCGCTCATGGTCGAGGCCGCCGACCACGCCGGCCACGACCCTGACCGAGTCAGTTTCGTTGCAGCACTGCGGATTACCCGGCAGTCACCCTTAAATGAACGGCATTGGCGCTAGCCGGAGTTCCGCAAGGCGGTCGCCAGGCCGTTCATGGTCAGCTGAATGCCGCGACGCACGCGGGGTTCGTCGTCGCCGGCGCGGAATCGTCGCAGCAACTCCACCTGCAGCAGGTTCAGCGGCTCCAGGTACGGGAAGCGGTTGTACACGGAGCGTTTGAGCGCGGCGTTGTCGGAGAGCAGATCGTCGGTGCCGGTGATCCTCGAGTACATCCCGATGGTGCGTTCGTGCTCCTCGACGATCATCCCGAACACGGTGTCCCGCAACGTTTCGTCAGGCACGAGCTGTGCATAGCGATGCGCGAGACCCATGTCGGACTTGGCGAGCACCTGTGCCATGTTGGACATGACCGTGCGGAAGAACGGCCACTCCTCGTAGTAGCGGCGCAGCGTCTCCAGGCGCTGCTCGTCGTCACCGACCCACTGCTCGAACGCGGCGCCGGTGCCGTACCAGCCAGGGAGCATGACGCGCGACTGGGTCCACGACAGCACCCACGGGATCGCTCGCAGATCCGAGATCTTCTCGGTCTGCTTGCGTGATGCCGGTCGGCTGCCGATGTTGAGCGCACCGATCTCCGACAGCGGCGTCGAGGTGGTGAAGTACTCGACGAACCCGGGCGTCTCGTGGACCAGAGCGCTGTAGGCGGCGCGTGCGAGCGCCGCGATCTCGTCCATGATCCGGTAGGCGTCCTCGGAGTCGTCACCGAGACCCTCCACGTCGAGCAGCGACGACTCGATGGTGGCGGCCAGCAACGTCTCCAGATTGCGTTCGGCCAGTACGGGTTCGGCGTACTTCGCGGCGATGATCTCGCCCTGCTCGGTGATCCGTAGCGAACCCTGTACGGCACCGGGCGGCTGGGCGAGGATGGCGTCGTAACTGGGTCCGCCACCGCGGCCGACGGTCCCGCCGCGTCCGTGGAACAGCCGCAGTCGTATGCCTGCCTTCGTCGCGGCCTCGACGAGATCGAGCTCACCGCGATAGAGCGCCCAGTTGGCGGCCATGTAGCCGCCGTCCTTGTTGGAGTCCGAATATCCGAGCATGACCTCCTGCATGCCGGACTGCCCGTCGACGAGATCGCGGTAGAGCGGGATGTCCAGCGCGGCGAGCAACGTCTCGGCGCCCTGCTGCAGGTCCTCGATCGTCTCGAACAGGGGCACGATCCGCACCGTGGACGTCAGCCTGCCGGTGTCGCCGTCGATGTCGATCAGACCGGCTTCCTTCAACAGGATCATCGGTTCGAGCATGTCGCTGACCGAGGTACACATGCTGATCACGTAGTTCGGCACCGCCTGCGGCCCGAAGGTGTCGACCGCGCGTGCGGCGGCACGGACGATGTTCAGCTCCTTCGTCGCGAGTTCGCTGAGTGTCGCGTCCGGGCGGGTCAGCGGGCGCCGCGCACCCAGTTCGGCCGTGAGTATCTCGACCCGCTCCGACTCATCGAGGGACGCATAGTCCGGATGGACACCGGCCCAGGCGAGCAACTCCGCGATCACTTCCTCGTGCATGTCGGAGTTCTGCCGCATGTCGAGCCCGGACAGATTGAACCCGAAGGTCCGCACACTCTCCCGCAGACGCAGCAGCCGATCGTCGGCGATGGTGTCGTCGCGGTTGTCCCGCAATGCGGTGTCGATGATGTCGAGGTCGCCGAGCAGCTCGCCGGCCGCCGCGTACGGTGTCCGGCCGTCGACGAGGAACAGGTCGTTCGACGACAGGAAGTCGGCGTCGAACATGCGGTTGGCGGTCGCGGCGAGTCGGGATCGGATGTGGCGCAGTGCCGCCCGGAACGGTTCGTCGGCGGCCGGGTCGTCGGCGGTGACGTCGGCCAATTCCAGCAGGGCGTCCGAGGTGTCGATCAGCCGCGAGGACATGCTCAATTCCTCGGCCAGGTTCTCGAGTTCGGCCAGGTGATGACCGACCGCCGTCTCGGCGGCGAGCGTCGTCGCCATCGCGACGATCTCGTCGGTCACATACGGATTGCCGTCACGGTCGCCGCCGATCCATGAACCCATCCGCAGCATCGGGTCGTCGGCGAGTCCGGCCTCCGGATACGCGGCGCGCAGGGCCGCCCGCACCGCGGTGTTGATCCGCGGGACCACCTCGAAGAACGAGGCATCGTAATACCTCAGGCCCGACCGGATCTCGTCCTGGATGGTCAGGCGCTCCAGGCGGATAAGCGCGGTCTGCCACAGGGTGAGGATCTGACGCCGGATACCCTCGGTGACCTCGGCATCCTCGTCGGGAGTCAGCTCGGTCCGGCCGCGGAACCGCATCAGCTCGGTGATGCGGTTCTGCGCCTCGAAGATCGTCCGGCGGCGTGTCTCGGTCGGATGGGCGGTGATGACCGGGACCACCGCCGCATCCGCCAGCGCGTCACCCACCTCGGCATCCGACAGCCCGGCGGCTGCGAGCTTGGCGTACGTCGCCGCGAGACTGCTGTCCTGCGGCGGATCCCCGGCGCGTACATGGATCGCTCGGCGACGCTCACGATGGATGTCCTCTGCGAGGTTCGCCAGCAGACCGAAGTTGGTGAATGCCCGGATGACCGGCAGCGCGACACCGATCTCGAGGTCGGCGAAGAGATCGGCGAGGTCATCGCGGTCGATCTCGGAGCGACGGATCCGGAACGCAGCGACGCGCGCGTTCTCCACGAGGTCGAACACCTCGGCCCCCGAATGCTCCCGCACGACGTCACCGAGGATGCCGCCGAGGAGCCGGATGTCCTCGCGCAAGGGTTCGGTCAGTGCACGACCCTCGTCGTCGACGGTGATGTGATCGACGATGGAGATCGACGGTCGCCAGTCAGCGGCACCGACGGACGGGGCCGGGATCGAATCGCTCATGGGTCCAGTATCCCGGCATACCCGGGCTGTAGCATCTCGGGGCCGTCGACCGTGATTGTCGTACGCGCCCGCCGATCCAGGCGCAACTGCACCGCCCGAGCGCTCGATCCGGCCCGATGTGTCAGCACTGCCGGACGGCGTCCGCGACGCACCCTGCGTGGGTCACCGGCAGCCCATGATGCCCCGAGAGGTCGGCGAGTGGCTCAGGAGAGCTTGATGTCGATCCCGATGCCGATGATGAAGATGAACCAGATCAGTCCGACGAAGATAGTGAGCCGGTCGAGGTTGCGCTCGACGACGCTCGAGCCGGACAGGCTCGACTGGACACCGCCACCGAACAGGGAGGACAGACCTCCGCCCTTGCCGCGGTGCAGCAACACCAGCACCACCATCAACACACTGGTGATGACCAATCCGATGTCGAGTGCGAGCTTCACGTGTAGTCAGTCCTGTTCGTCGGTGCATGCAACTGTGGCAGGTCATGCCGCTACGGGGCGTCTGGACGACTACCGCCTCGGGCACAACCTGCCACAGTCTACGCGTTCTTCGACCAGGCTCAGGGAGCCGGGTGAATCGTCACGGGAGGGGGCCGCCGGCCGCGATGGCCGACAGGCTCGCGAACTCGTCGGACTTCAGTGAGGCCCCACCCACGAGCGCGCCGTCGACGTCAGTCTGTCCGACGATGTCGCCGACGTTCTTGGCGTTCACCGATCCGCCGTACAGAACACGTACCGACGCCGCGGTCGCCGCGTCGGCAATCTCCCCGATCGCGCCGCGGACCGCCGAACACACCTCCTGGGCGTCAGCAGCGCTCGCCACCCGGCCGGTGCCGATGGCCCACACCGGTTCGTACGCGATGACGACCTTGCCGATCTCCTCAGCCGACAGACCTGCGAGGGAGCCCTTCAGCTGGGTGACGTTGTGATCGACGTGTTCCCCGGCCTCGCGGATGTCGAGTCCCTCGCCGATGCACACGATCGGTGTCAGACCGTGCTTCAGTGCCGCCTTGGTCTTGGCGAGCACGACCTCGTCGGTCTCACCGTGCATGGTGCGGCGCTCCGAATGTCCGACGACCACGTAGGTGCATCCCAGCTTGGCCAGGAACGCACCGCTGATCTCCCCGGTGTACGCGCCCGAGTCGTGGGCCGACACGTCCTGCGCACCGTAGGTGAGCAGTAGCTTGTCGCCGTCGACGACGGTCTGCACGCTCCGGATGTCGGTGAACGGCGGGATGACCGTGACATCGACCTTGTCGAAGTACTTCGCCGGCAACGCGAACGCGATCTTCTGGACGAGCGCGATCGCCTCCAGATGATTCAGGTTCATCTTCCAGTTGCCCGCGATCAGCGGTTTGCGCGCCATCAGCTCTCCAGCACTTTCAGTCCGGGCAATTCCTTGCCCTCGAGATACTCCAGCGACGCGCCGCCGCCGGTCGAGATGTGCGAGAAATCGGAATCCGGAATTCCCAGAGTACGCACCGCGGCGGCCGAATCGCCGCCGCCGACCACCGTGAAGGCACCGCCCTTGGTGGTGGCCGCGATGGCCTCGGCGACCCCACGGGTGCCCGCGGAGAACTTCTCGAACTCGAAGACACCCGACGGGCCGTTCCAGAAGATGGTCTCTGCGCCAGAGAGCACCGCGGCGAACCGCTTGACCGACTCCGGACCGATGTCCAGACCCATCCAGCCGTCCGGGATCTCGTCGACCGGAACGGTCTTCGCCTCGGCGTCCGCGGCGAACGCATCGGCCACGACGACGTCGACCGGCAGCCGGATCACGTCCCCGAATTGCTCGAGCAGGTTCTTGCACACGTCGATCTGGCCTTCCTGCAGTAACGACGTCCCCACCGAATGCCCTTGTGCAGCAAGGAAGGTGAACGCCATACCGCCACCGATCACCAGGGTGTCGACCTTCGGTGCCAGCGCCTCGATCACGCCGAGCTTGTCCGACACCTTGGAGCCGCCGAGCACCACCGCGTAGGGCCGCGACACCTCGTGGGTGAGTTTGGACAACACGTCCACCTCGGCCTCGACCAGGGTGCCGGCGAAGTGCGGCAGCAGCTTGGCGACGTCGTACACCGACGCCTGCTTGCGGTGCACCACACCGAAGCCGTCGGAGACGAAGGCCCCGTCCTCCCCCACGAGTTCGACGAGCGCCGCGGCGAGCGACTCGCGCTCGGCGTCGTCCTTGGAGGTCTCGCGGGGGTCGAAGCGAACGTTCTCCAGCAGGAGCACGTCGCCATCGGTGAGGCCCTCCGCCCGAGCGAGGGCGTCGCTCCCGACGACATCCCCGGCGAGTTGGACGTTGCGACCGAGTTCCTCGCCCAGTCGCGCCGCCACCGGCGCCAGTGAGAACTTCGGATCCGGTTCGCCCTTCGGACGTCCGAGGTGCGCGGTGATGATCACCTTCGCGCCCGCCTCGATCAGGGCCGACAGGGTCGGTACGGAGGCCAGGATGCGGCCCGGGTCGGTGATCGTCGATCCGTCGAGCGGAACGTTGAAATCCGACCGGACCAGCACTCCCCGCCCCGAAACTCCTTCGGCGAGAAGGTCTTTCAGTGTGGGTACGCCCATGATGGCGTTGCTCCTAGCGGTTCGGGGATTCGATCAGAGCGACTTGCCGACGAGGCCGGTCAGGTCGACGAGACGGTTGGAGTAACCCCACTCGTTGTCGTACCAGGAGACGGCCTTGACCTGGTTGCCGATGACCTTCGTCAGCCCGGCGTCGAACAGCGACGAATGCGGGTCGGTGACGATGTCACTGGAGACGATCGGGGCGTCGTAGTACTTGAGGATGCCCTTGAGTGGACCGTCGGCGGCGGCCTTCATCGCGGCGTTGATCTCGTCTGCGGTGGCGGTCTTGTCGAGGATCGCGGTCAGGTCGGTGACCGAGCCCGTCGGGATCGGCACGCGCAGTGCGTAACCGTCGAGCTTGCCCTTCAGCTCCGGGAGCACGAGGCCGATGGCCTTGGCCGCACCGGTGGAGGTCGGGACCACGTTGATGGCGGCGGCGCGGGCGCGACGCAGATCCTTGTGTGGGCCGTCCTGTAGGTTCTGGTCCTGGGTGTAGGCGTGCACGGTGGTCATGAGACCCGAGACGATGCCGAACTCGTCATTGAGGACCTTCGCGAACGGGCCGAGGCAGTTGGTGGTGCACGAAGCGTTGGAGATGATGTTCTGGCTGCCGTCGTACTTGTCGTCGTTGACGCCCATCACGATCGTGATGTCCTCGTCGGACGCGGGCGCGGAGATGATCACCTTCTTGGCGCCGGCGTCGAGGTGGCCCTGGGCCTTGGCGCGGGCGGTGAAGATGCCGGTCGACTCGACGACCACGTCGACGCCGAGGTCTCCCCACGGCAGTGCGGCCGGACCCTCCTTGACCTCGAGGGCCTTGATCCGCTGGTCGCCGACGACGATGTAGTCGCCGTCGAGGCTGACGTCCTGCGGCAGTCGGCCGAGGATCGAGTCGAACTTGAGCAGGTGCGCGAGAGTCGCATTGTCGGTCAGGTCATTGACGGCGACGATCTCGATGTCGGTGGTTCCCAAAGCCTTTTGTGCTTCGATGGCGCGGAAGAAGTTGCGGCCGATCCGGCCGAATCCGTTAACGCCTACGCGAACAGTCACTGTTGTGCTCCTTAGCGGTATTCATCATCAAGGCCTGCGGCCGCCGAACGTGGCACGTCCACGGTCGTGGACGAGCCCACGGCCCACTTCAGCCTAGTAGGAGGACCCCGGAAGGGCATCCAAAGGGTGCGTTTCCGGTCTGCGCTGCACGCGCAGGTCTCACGCCTCGTCGAGTAGGTCGGAGGTGACCGCCGATTCCGTGTCCGGGATGCCGTCGGTCCGGGCCTTCTTGTCCGCCATCGACAGGAGCCGACGGATACGACCCGCGACGGCGTCCTTGGTCATCGGCGGATCGGCGAGTTGGCCGAGTTCCT
The DNA here is from genome assembly GCF_030315685.1 of Gordonia sp. ABSL11-1. GTDB lineage: Bacteria > Actinomycetota > Actinomycetes > Mycobacteriales > Mycobacteriaceae > Gordonia. The sequence goes on from NZ_JASXSI010000017.1 coordinate 42,891, forward strand.
CGAGCGATGCCTGGCGATGGGTGATCCGGAGTTGCCCCGCGGCCACGAGGTGATCGGGCACCTCGTCGCCGAGGATGTCCAGCGCGCGCTCCACCCGTGCTGCTGCGGCGACGGCAGCACGCGCGGACCGACGCAGGTTGGCGTCGTCGAAGTTGGCCAGCCGGTTGGCGGTCGCCCGCACCTCGCGACGCATCCGCCGTTCCTCCCAGACGAGCCGGGTGTCATGGGCTCCCATCCTCGTCAGCAGCGCGCCGATGGCCTCGCCGTCGCGGATGACGACGCGGTCGGCGCCGCGGACCTCGCGCGCCTTCGCCGAGACCCCGAGGCGACGGGCAGCACCGACGAGCGCGAGCGCCGCCTCCGGTCCGGGGCAACTGACCTCGAGGGCCGACGAGCGGCCGGGCTCGGTGAGTGACCCGTGCGCGAGAAACGCACCGCGCCAAGCGGCTTCCGCATCGGCAACGCTGCCGCCGACGACCTGTGCGGGCAGACCGCGCACGGGTCGGCCGCGGAGGTCGAGAAGTCCGGTCTGCCGGGCGAGACCCTCGCCGTCCTTGGTGACCCGGACGATGTAGCGCGCACCCTTGCGGATGCCACCGCTGCGCAGGACGTGGACGTCCGAGCCGTAGCCGTACAGATCGAAGATCTCGCGACGCAACCGACGCGCGACGTTCCCCATGTCCACCTCGGCCTCGACGACCACACGGCCTGCCACGATGTGCAGTCCGCCGGCGAACCGCAGCAGGGCCGACACCTCGGCCTTGCGGCAACTCACCTGGGTCACGGTCAGCCGCGAGAGCTCATCCTTCACCGCCGCGGTCATCGCCACCGGTCCCTGTCCTCCTGTCACGGTCCTCCTGTCCTGGGTCGCGCCATGGCTCACCAGGAGCGGGTCCCCATGTCTCCGCGTCACCACCGATCACGATCCGGCCCATCTCGACCAGACCGGTCGCCACGAGCCGCAGGCGCAGCACGATCCTCGACCGTGCTCATGTGTTGCCGCGTCATTCCCATGTCGTCGTCATCGTGTTACCCGTGGTGCTCACGACTCACCGGAGATTCTTGCGCTCGGACAGCGTATCCACTCAATTCACCTTCGCACAGTTCGTTCACCAGGGTGGCGACTTTCTGCGGGTCATGGACGTGCCGCCCGGGAACCGCGAGGTCGCCCACATGCAGTTGTGCGCCGAAGAGCGCAGCCGCCCGGATCAGGTGATCCCGCTCACGCCCGGCCGGTACGGACGCCGCGTCGACGACGATGTCATCCACCCGGAGGACATCGGCGTGCGCGTGCAGGACGTGGAGATGGCGCTCCACCGAGAACCCGGTCGTCTCACCGGGCTCGGGAGCCAGGTTGACGAACAGCATCTTGCGGGCGTCCGTCTCGCGCAACGCATTCAGTTGGGCGGGCACCAGGACGTGCGGGATGACGCTGGAGAACCACGAGCCCGGGCCCAGGACCACCAGGTCCGCCGAGCCGATCGCCTCGATCGCCTCCACACATGCCGGCGGATCCGTCGGGAGCAGACGCACCCGACGGACCTTTCCGGGTGTCGTCGCCACGGCCACCTGACCGCGGATGCACCGACTGATCCGGGGATCGCTCTCGAGGCCGGACACGTCCGCCTCGATCTCCAGGGGCGTCGTCGACATCGGCAGAACGCGTCCGTCGATGTCGAACACGTCGATCAGCTCGTCGAGTGCCGCCACCGGGCTCCCCGTCACCTCGGTGAGGCCGGCGAGGAGCAGGTTGCCGATGGGGTGGCCCGCCAGGGCACCGCGACCACCGAAGCGATGCTGGAACGTGTCGGTCCACAGCTCGTGCCGTGAGTCGTCGAGGCGTCCCTGCGTCCGCTCCGCCCGCTCCTCGAGTGCGGTCGGCGCGGACATCAACGCGGACAACGCCATCCGCAGATCTCCAGGAGGGATGACGCCGAGTTCCGCGCGGAGACGACCCGACGACCCGCCGTCGTCGGCGACGGTGACCACCGCGGTGATGTCCGGGCTCAGGTACCGCATCGCGGTGAGCGTCGCGTACAGGCCGTGACCGCCACCGAGCGCGACGATGCGTGCCGGCCGCTCGCCCGGCACCCCGTCGCCGGCCGCTGCCCCCGCGGTCACTCGCGCCCCAGGTCTCGGTGGATGACCCGCACATCGAATCGGGGGGTGCCGTCGGACGAGGTCTGTGTGCGCAGCCGGCGTCCGATCTCCTCGGAGATCGCGACGCTGCGATGTTTCCCGCCGGTGCAGCCGATGCTGATCGTCATGTACCGCTTACCTTCCCGGAGATATCCCGTCGACACCAGGTCGACGAGATCGAGATACAGCTCGACGAGGCGCGTCGCCCCGTCCTGCCCGAGAACGTAGTCGCGGACGGGGGCGTCGCGACCGTTCTGCTCGCGCAACTCGGGCACCCAGTGGGGATTCGGCAGGAAGCGGACGTCGGCCACCAGATCGGAGTCGATCGGCAGTCCGTATTTGAACCCGAACGACTGCACGGCGACACTCAGCCGGTTGTCCGTCTCGTGCGGATAGACGCCCTCGACGACCTCCCGGAGTTTCGCGGCGGTCAGCGCGGACGTCTCGACGACGAGGTCGGCCGCACTCTTGATCGGTGCGAGGATCGCCCGTTCCCGTGCGATCCCGTCGACGAGGGTCTCGCCGCCCTGCAACGGATGTCGTCGGCGGACCTGCTCGAAGCGCCGGACCAGGATGTGGTCGCTGGCATCGAGGAACAGCACCTTGGTCCGCGCGCCGGAAGCCTCCAATGCCTTGCGGACGTCGTCGAGCTGGCGTCCGATGGTCTCGTCGGATGCGCGGATCACCATGGCCAGCCGCGAGATCTCGGGGTCGCTCTCCCGGACGAGGTCGGTCATCGTCGAGATGAGTGTCGGCGGGACGTTGTCGGCGACGTACCAGCCGTCGTCCTCCAGGACGTTGGCCGCCGTCGACCTGCCCGCCCCGGACATCCCCGCGACGAACAACACGGTCAGCGGCGACCGCCCGTCGGGTGGGGCGTCGCCGGGCATCGCATCGGGACTATCGATCACCGGTTGTCTCCTCCACTCGATCGGAGGATTCCACCTCGGCGGGCGATCCCGCAACCGCGGGTTCCGGGGCGGAATCCTCGGCCAGGGCCGCGCGGACCGCGCGCGCCGTCGCCATTCCGATGCCCGGGACACCGGAGATGTCCTCGATGGTGGCCTCGCGCAACCGGGCGACCGAACCGAAGTGGGTGACCAGCGCTGTGCGCCGGGTGCGGCCGAGGCCCGGTACGCCGTCGAGCACCGACTCCGTCATCCGCTTGCTGCGTTTGCTGCGGTGGAAGGTGATCGCGAAGCGGTGGGCCTCGTCGCGGATGCGCTGCAGCAGGAAGAGGGCCTCGCTGGTGCGTGGCAGGATGACCGGCTCGTCGTCGCCCGGCACCCACACCTCCTCCAGACGCTTGGCCAGACCGATGACGGCGACGTCGGTGACACCGAGTTCGTCGAGCACCGACGCCGCGGCGTGTACCTGCGGCGCCCCGCCGTCGACGACGAAGAGGTTTGGCGGATAAGCGAACTTACGCGGCCTCCCCGAGTCCGGATCGACCGGCGGGCGGTCGGTGGCCTCCTGGTCCTGACGGTGGCGGAGGAATCGGCGGCGGGTCACCTCACCGATGGACGCCACGTCGTCGGACCGGCCCTCGCCCGCGGCCTCACGAATCGCATAGTGGCGGTAGTCGGATTTGCGTGGCAGGCCGTCCTCGAACACCACCAGCGACGCCACGACATCGGTTCCCTGGACATGCGAGATGTCGATGCACTCGATGCGCAGGGGCGCGGCATCCAGACCGAGCGTCTCGTGCAACTCGGTGAGCGCTGCCGACCGCGTCGTCAGATCGCCCGCGCGACGTAACTTGTGCTGCGCCAACGACTCGGAGGCGTTGCGCGCCACAGTGTCGAAGAGAGCCTTCTTGTCCCCGCGCTGGGGCACCCGCACCGCGACACGGCTGCCCCGGAGGTCGGAGAGCCAGTGCTGCAGTTCCTCGTGATCGTCGGGCAGTTCCGGCACGAGCACCTCGCGCGGGATCGACTCCCCCCGGACCCGACCGTCGTCGACCTGCACCGAGGAGTCCAGATCGACCTGGGCGCCGTAGAACTGGGTGACGAACTGGGCCACCTGGTCCCCCATCGATCCGTCGTCCGAGCGCTCGACGACCCAGCCGCGTTGACCGCGCACACGCCCGTCACGCACATGGAACACCTGGACGGACACCTCGAGGTCGTCGCCGACCATCGCCACCACATCGGCGTCGGTGCCGTCGCCGAGGACCACCGCCTGTTTTTCCATCGCGCGCCGCATGGCGCCCACGTCGTCGCGCAGGCGGGCCGCCCGCTCGAAATCGAGATCATCTGCCGCCGAAACCATTTCCCGTTCGAGTTTGCGGATCATCTGGTCGGTCCGGCCGGCCAGGAAGTCGCAGAAATCCTCGACGATCTCACGGTGTTCGTCGGCGGACACACGTCCGACGCACGGTGCCGAACATTTGTCGATGTAGCCGAGCAGACACGGCCGGTCGATCTGGCGGTGTCGTTTGAACACCCCGGTCGAGCAGGTCCGTGCGGGAAAGACCCGCGTGAGCAGGTCGACCGTCTCGCGAATGGCCCAGGCGTGAGCGTATGGGCCGAAGTAGCGGACGCCGCGTCGTCGGGGGCCGCGATAGACGAACAACCGCGGGTACTCCTCGTTGAGGGTCACCGCCAGGACCGGGTAGGTCTTGTCGTCGCGGTAGCGGACGTTGAACCGTGGATCGAATTCCTTGATCCAGTTGTACTCGAGTTGCAGGGCCTCGACCTCGGTCCCGACCACCGTCCACTCCACCGCGGCCGCGGTCGTCACCATCTGCCGGGTCCGCGGGTGCAACGATGCGATGTCGGCGAAGTACGACGTCAGCCGCGACCGGAGGTTCTTGGCCTTGCCGACGTAGATGACCCGGCTGTGCGCATCGCGGAACTTGTAGACCCCTGGATCGGTGGGGATCGTGCCCGCGGCGGGACGATAGGTAGTCGGGTCTGCCACGGATCCCAGGCTAGTCGAGGCCCCGGACAGCGGCGGTCACCGCCGGTAGCGCTCCTCGAGTTCGCGGAACGCGGTCATCGCCGCGACGGCGCGATCGGAGTCCCATGCCTGCACCGCGAGGACGGGGACGTGCTCGTCGGCCGGCAGCAGCAGGCGCGCCGAGAAACCCTTGTCGGGGTAGGTCATGCCCTGGACCCGGTCCCACTCGAACACCCGCTCGCCGACCAGGTTCCGCACACCCACGCCGGTCGGCCCGACCCGCAACCGGGCGCGCGTGAGCAGCAACACGGCGCCGGTGATGATGACGCCGATCAGGCCGATCGCCAACTGGTCCGACAGACCGATGTTGCGGGCACCGGTGTCCGAGATCGTCAGCAGCGCGCCGAACGTCACATGGATCGCCAGCACCACGATCGCGGCCACCACCGCCACCCGCGGCATACGACGGGGCCGGTAGACCAGATCCCACTCCACGGCGGTGTCGACGCTCACCGCAGTTCGCCCCGCGCGAGCGCACGCAGGGTGAGCGCCGACGCGAGCGCGGCCGTCGTCGCCTGCGCTCCCTTGTCCTCCTTCGAGTCCGGCAACCCGGCACGGGCGAGTGCCTGTTCCTCGGTGAGAGTGGTGAGCACCCCGTTGCCGACCGGTGTGGACTCGTCGAGTGAGACCCGGGTGAGCCCGGCCGTGACGGCATCGCAGACATACTCGAAATGCGGTGTCTCCCCTTTGATCACCACCCCGAGCGCCACCACGGCGTCATGATTGCGAGCGAGCGCCTGCACGATGACGGGCAACTCGATCGCGCCGGCGACGTGCACGACCGTCGGATCGGTGACGCCGTTCGCCTGGGCCGCGCGGACGGCGCCGTCGAGCAACGCGGTGCAGATCGTGGTGTGCCACTGCGACGAGACGATCGCGAGGCGCAGCCCGCCGGCGTCCTGGAGATCGAGGGCCGGTTCGCCGTGTCCGCTCATGCCGGGCCGGCCTCCGGATCGCTCTCGGCCCAGTCGTCCAGGCCGATGAGGTCGTGTCCCATCCGGTCGCGCTTGGTCCGCAGGTAACGCAGGTTCTCGGCGTTGGCCCGGATGGGCATCGGGACACGGTCGACGATCTGGAGCCCATACCCGTCGAGCCCGACGCGCTTGGCCGGATTGTTGGTGAGCAACCGCATCGAGCTCACGCCCAGGTCGACGAGGATCTGCGCCCCGATTCCATAGTCACGCGAATCCGCCGGCAGTCCGAGTTGCAGGTTGGCGTCGACGGTGTCGGAGCCCGAATCCTGGAGCTGGTAGGCCTGCAGCTTGTGCAGCAGCCCGATCCCGCGGCCCTCGTGCCCGCGCATGTAGAGCACGACCCCGCGTCCCTCGGCGGCCACCATCTCCATCGCGGCGTCCAGCTGCGGTCCGCAGTCGCATCGCAGTGACCCGAAGACGTCTCCGGTGAGACACTCCGAGTGCACCCGGACCAGCACGTCGTGGCCCGCACCGTCGGGGCCGCTGAGATCACCCTTGACGAGCGCGACGTGCTCGACGTCGTCGTAGATGCTCGAGTAGCCGACGGCCCGGAAATCGCCGTGCCGCGTCGGGATCCGCGCCTCGGCGACGCGGACGACGTGCTTCTCGTGCCGTCGACGCCAGGCGATGAGGTCGGCGATCGAGATCAGCGCGAGGTCGTGATCGTCGGCGAACACCCGCAGCTCGTCGGTCTGGGCCATCGAGCCCTCGTCCTTCTGACTGACGATCTCGCAGATCACCCCGGCAGGCGCCAGACCGGCCAGCCGGGACAGATCCACCGCGGCCTCGGTGTGGCCGGGGCGCCGCAGCACGCCACCCTCCTTCGCACGCAACGGCACCACGTGGCCGGGCCGCGTGAAATCGACGGCGCTGCTCTGCGGGTCGGCGAGCAGGCGCATCGTGGTGGCGCGGTCCGCGGCACTGATCCCGGTGCCGATGCCCTCGCGGGCGTCGACCGTGACGGTGTAGGCCGTCCCGTGCTTGTCCTGGTTCATCGAGTACATGGGCGGCAGACCGAGCCGATCGCAGTCCTCACCCGCCAGCGGCACACACAGATAGCCCGAGGTGTAGCGGACCATGAACGCCACGAGCTCAGGGGTCGCCTTCTCGGCCGCGAAGATGAGGTCGCCCTCGTTCTCGCGGTCCTCGTCGTCGACCACCACGACCGCCTTGCCGGCCGCGATGTCGGCGATTGCGCGCTCGACCGAGTCGAAGCGCACGTCCTCTCGCACCGTGGGTTCCGCCGGTCCGGTCATCTCGCCACCGCCTGTCATCGTCGTCGTCACCGCCATCGTCCTCACTTCACTTCCGACGTGCCCTGCACGCCATCGTCATCTGCGCCCGCCACCCTCGCACCCTCCCGATCCCGCAGAACGGGATGGAGGCGTTCGACATACTTGGCGATCACGTCGACCTCGAGATTCACCGGGTTGCCCACGATTGTGGATCCGAGGTTGGTCTCCTGCAGTGTCGTCGGGATCAGCGAGATCTCGAACCACGTGCCGTCCGCGTCGTCGCCGAGTGCTGCGACCGTGAGGGAGACGCCGTCGACGGTGATCGAGCCCTTCTCGACGATGTACCTGGCGAGATCCGCGGGTACCGCGATCCGTACGACCGTCCAGTGCTCAGAGTGTGTGATCGACACGACCCGACCGACGCCGTCCACATGACCCTGCACGATGTGTCCGCCGAACCGCCCGCCCGCGGCCATTGCGCGTTCGAGGTTCACGGCGCTGCCCGCGGTGAGGTCGGCGAGAGAGCTTCGTCGGAGGGTCTCGGCCATCACGTCGACGGTGAACTCGTCGGGGCCCTGCTCCACGACGGTCAAACACACGCCGTTGACGGCGATCGAGTCGCCGAATCTCGCATCACTGGTGACCAGGGGGCCACGGACGGTCAGACGGGCCGCATCGGACAGATCGTCCCGGCGGACGATCGTGCCGAGCTCCTCGACGATCCCGGTGAACACGGTGCGCTCTCCTCACCACTGGCTCGGTGCATGCAGCGATGTGAGGGACATGGGCGCCCGTCGGTGGTGCCCGGTTCTCTCACATCCGGACTATGACCGTCGGCTCCGGATTCACACCGGATCTGCTGTCCCTGCCGGGAGGCAGGCGCTCGCGGGCTCGACGCTCTCACAGGTCGTGAGAACACCATCACCGCCGGTGGGGAATTACACCCCGCCCCGAGAACTCTGCCATCGAAATTAGCACGCCCGCACACGTCGCGGCATCGGGTGCCGTCCTCAGCGATGAGAGTTGGGTCACTGGCCGCACCTGGCGGGCCGGTCAGCGGGACAGACGCAGCAACACGTCGTCGCCGAGCGTTTCGACCGCGGTGAGCGAGAACCGACGGGCATCGGTCAGCGTGTGCACCCCGCCGATGTCGACAGAGGACGCCCCTGCACCGAGCACCACCGGCGCCACGTAGGCCTCGACCTCGTCGACGAGACCGGCGTCCAGGAACGCGCCGACGATCCCCGGGCCCCCCTCCACCAGCACCCACAGGGCATCGCCGAGGGCGTCGAGGACCTGTGTCGGGTCGTGCGTGCGAACATGCCGCAGCGGGGCGGAATCGTCGGTGACCCGTGCGCCGGAGGGGATGTCGCGCAGACCCATCACCACGCGGGTCGGCTGGTGCGGACGTAACGTGCCGTCGTCGTACCGGGCCGTGAGCGCGGGGTCGTCGCGGATCACCGTCCCGGTCCCGACGACGATCGCGTCGAGTGCGCCGCGTTGTCGGTGGGCGCGTCGCCGCGCGGGGACACCGGTGATCCACTGACTCGTCCCGTCCGGCGCCGCGATCCGCCCGTCGACTGTCGCGGCGAGTTTCGCGGTGACGAACGGTCGACCGTGTCGTTGCCGGAACAGCCAGGCCCGCAGCGGGCCGGCCTCGGCGGCCGCCGACTCGACTCCCCCGACGACGACCACCCCGGCGTCGCGCAACGTCTGCGCGCCCCCGGCCGCGGCGGGGTTCGGATCGTCCGACGCGTAGTGCACTTCCGCGATGCCGGCGTCGATCAGGGCCGTGCTGCACGGGCCGGTGCGACCGGTGTGGTCGCAGGGCTCGAGCGTCACCACGGCTGTCGCGCCGCGGGTCGCGGGTCCGGCATCGATGATCGCGATCACCTCGGCGTGCGGACCCCCGGGCGGCTGGGTGTGGCCGCGACCCACGATCGTGCCGTCGGCGGCCAGGATGATTGCACCGACCGGCGGATTCGGTGAACTGATCCCCTGGGCGTGCCGGGACTCGTCGATCGCCAGGTGCATCGCCCGCACGATGTCTGGCGCCCGGTCGTCGGACACGATCTCAGCCGGCGGTCGCGCGTGCCGCCGCGGCCTGATCACGCAGGGCCGCGACGGCCGCACCCGGGTCCTCGGCGCCGTACACCGCCGAGCCGGCCACGAAGCAATCGATACCCGCCTCGGCCGCCTCCTCGATCGTGTCGGCGTTGATGCCGCCGTCGATCTCGACCAGCAGCCGCAGATCATCGTTGTCGATCACCGTCCGGATGGCTCGTGCCTTCGCCAGCACCTCCGGCATGAACTTCTGACCACCGAACCCGGGTTCGACACTCATGATCAGCAGGGTGTCGAAGTCACGCAGGATCTCGAGGTACGGATCAAGAGGGGTACCCGGCTTGATGCTGAGTCCGGCCTTGGACCCGGCCGCCCTGATGTCGCGCGCAACGGCGGTCGGATCGTCGGTGGCCTCGGCATGGAACGTGACGTTGTAGGCCCCGGCCTCGGCGTAGGGCGGAGCCCAACGACCCGGATCCTCGATCATGAGGTGACAGTCGATCGGGATGTCGGTGGCCTTGAGCAGGCTCTCCACGACCGGCAGGCCGAGTGTCAGGTTGGGCACGAAGTGCGCGTCCATGACGTCCACGTGCAGCCAGTCGGCGCGGTCGACCCCGGGGCCCGCGACGGCCCGCGCCTCTGCGGCGAGGTTGGCGAAGTCCGCGGCGAGGATGGACGGGGCGATCATCGGGGCACCGGGGGCATGCATGACCACAGATTGTAGGGCCCGCGGCAGGCCACTCAGCGCCGCAGGGCCGCCAGGAACATCGCATCGGTGCCGTGCACATGCGGCCAGAGCTGGACGTGCGGACCGTCGCCGACATCGTCTGCGGGGACGAGACCTCGCGCGTCGATCTGCTCGCAGTCCGGATGTGCGGCCAGCACCTCGGCGACGACGCCGGTGGTCTCGGCCGGATGCGGCGAGCACGTCGAGTAGATGACCACGCCGCCCGGCCGGACCAGTCGCAGTGCCTCCGTGAGTAATTCGCGTTGCAGGACGACGAGGTCGGCCACGTCGCCGGCATCACGCCGCCACCGCGCCTCGGGCCGACGCCGCAGGGAACCCAGTCCGCTGCAGGGAGCATCGAGCAGGATGCGGTCGTAGCCGGGTTCCAGACCAGCCGATCGAGCGTCGGCGACGAGCACGTCGACGGGCAGATCCCGCACGACCTTCCGGATGAGCTCGGCCCGGTGATCGGAGACCTCGACGGCGTCGAGGTGTGCGCCGTCGATGTCGGCGATCGCCGCGACCAGCGCGGCCTTGCCCCCCGGTCCGGCACACATGTCCAGCCACCGGCCGCCGTCGTCACCCACATCGGCGACGGTCAGCGCGCGGCCGACCAACTGGCTGCCCTCGTCCTGGACGCCGGCATACCCGTCGCGGATCGCGGCGAGGTCGCCCGGATCCCCGCCCGGCAGGTAGACGCAATAGGGCGAATAGCGGCCGACGTCACCGCCACACGACAGCGCGAGTTCCTCGGCGGTGATCAGTCCCGGGCGTGCCACGAGATGGACCGGGGGTCGCTCGTCGTCGGCGGCGAGCGCGGCCTGCAGCGCGCCGGCGGATCCACCGAGGGCATCGGCGAACACCTCGGCGATCCATCGCGGATGTGCGTAGCGGAACGCCAGGTTGCCGATCAGGTCCTCGGCCATCGGCGGCGCGAGTTCGTCGATCCACAGGTCTTCGTCGCGCTGGGAGACCTTGCGCAGCACCGCGTTCACGAATCCTGCCGGTCCCATGCCCATCTCGGAACGGATGAGATCGACCGAGGTGGAGACCGCGGCGTGCGCGCCGATGCGGGTGCGCAGCAATTGATAGGTACCGAGTCGCAGGACGTCGAGGACGGCGCCGTCGATCTCGTCGATGGGCCGCTGGGCCGCCGCCGAGATCACCGCGTCCAGCAATCCCTGTGCTCGCGCGGTACCGTAGGCCAGCTCGGTCGCCAATGCGGCGTCGCGTCCGGTGATTCCCCGGTCCCGCAACATCTTCGGCAGCACCAGGTTCGCGTAGGCGTCGCGTTCACGCACGGCGCGCAGCGTGTCCCGCGCGGCGGCGCGAGCGGCGTCGACGGCCTTGTCGCGGGTCTTCGACGAACGTTTCACCTGAGCACCGTCCCGTCGGTCAGGCGGGCTCCGCGCGCCCAGTCGGCGGCCGGCATCGCCTTCTTGCCGGGTGGCTGCACCCACGACAATCGGACCGGGCGGGTGGCGGTGACCACGTCGACCGACTTCTTCGCGACCGTGAGGGAGCCCGGTGCCCGGACATCCGCCGACCCGGCACCGGCCGGCGGGTCGTCGCCGGCGAGCGGCGTGACCGGACCGACCTTGATGCGGGCCCCGTCCAACGTCGTCCACGCTCCGGGCGCCGGGGTGTGCGCCCGGACCCGGCGATCGACGATGTGGGCGGGCAGATCCCACCGGATTCGGGCCTCATCGACGTCGATCTTCGGTGCGTGACTGACACCGTGTGTGGTCTGGGCGACTGGTGTCAGATCTCCCGACTCGAGTCCGTCGAGGGTCGACACCAGCAGGTGCGCGCCTGTGTCGGACAGCCTGGCCAGCAGGTCACCGCTGGTGTCACCCGGGCCGATGGTCTCGGTGATCACGCCATAGACCGGCCCGGTGTCGAGTCCCTCCTCCAGCCGGAACGTACTGGCGCCGGTGATCTCGTCACCGGCGGCGATAGCGTGCTGCACCGGGGCGGCGCCTCGCCAGGCCGGTAGCACCGAGAAGTGCAGATTGATCCAGCCATGGGTGGGCAGGTCCAGCAGACCCGGCGGGACGAGCCCGCCGTAGGCGACCACCGCGCCACAGTCCGCGCGCCACGACCGCAACCGGTCGAGAACACCGGGATCGGAGAGTCGGCGCGGGGTGATGACCTCGATCTCGTGTTCGTCGGCGAGGGCCGCGACCGGCGAGCGGACCAGCGACCGCCCACGTCCCGCTGCGACGTCCGGACGGGAGATGACCCCGACGACGTCGTGCTGTGGAGACGACAGCAACAGCTGCAGCGACGGCACCGCGACCTCCGGGGTTCCGGCGAATACGACCCTCATGCGACCCTTTCGTCCCGGACGACGGTTGTCCGTGTCATCCGATCGTAGGTGGATCCACCTGTACCCGGATCGGCCCGGTCTCGCGATGCGTCGTGCGACCGATCTGGGCGGCGACCAGTGCCGCGGCCAGCTTCCGGCCGTCGCGGCGGTCGACCCGCAGCAACACGCGTTCGACGTCGTCGCCGAACGCGTCGCCGGAACCGGCAGGCGGACGGACACCGGGCGGCAACGGGACCGGACCCAGCTTCTCCCCGCCGGCGGGCAGCTCGACCGCGTCCACGAAGTGAGTGATCGTGGCGGGCGCCCCGTCGACCGATGCCATCGTGACGGCCGGCGGGAACGCCAGCTGTGCCCGTTCGGCGAGCTCCTGATCGGCGAAAGCCACCGGGTCCCAGCGGATCACCGCCTGCACCGGCAGTAGTCCGGCGTCAGCGACGATGACCAGGGCGCCGCCGTCGGCGTGCGGTCGTACCAGGGATCCGACGGCCATCCATCGTCGGACCGCGTCCTCCCCGGCGCGCAGATCGGCGCGATCGAGCTGGGCCCACGTGTCGAGTACGACGGCCGCACCGTAGCCGCCCGGCGCGAGTGGCTCGGCACCCGGTGTCGCGACGACCACCCGTGCGCCGGGTTCGATCTCGTCGACGATGGTGGAGCCACCCGACGTGGTGATGGGGACCCCGGCGAACGCCCGGCCGAGTTCCTCGGCGGTGCGGCGGGCACCGGTCGTGAGCGCACGGACCTCGGTCCCCCCGCACTCGGCACAGCGAAACGACGTCTCGGGGCGGGCGCACCATCGGCACGACAACGCACCGGCGGAATCGAGCTGCAGCGGACCGTGGCAGGCCCGGCACCGGGCGTGGGCTCGACATCGCGAGCAGGCCACCGACGGGATGTAGCCGCGTCGCGGCACGCTGAACAGCACCGGCGTGTCCGCAGCCACCGCCGACCGCGCGGCCGCGAAGGCGATGCCGGGTATCCGAGCGGATCGGGCCAGCGGGTCCCCGGCCACACGCCGGTCCTCGGCACTGAGCCCGACCACGCGCGCGGTGCGTGCACGCACCGTCGTGCGGGCGGCGACCAGGTCGTGGGCCCACCCGGCGGTGACGAGCGAGTGCGCTTCCGTCGTCCGGGCGAATCCGCCTATCACGAGACCGCTGCGTTGCAGGTGGGAGCGCAGGACCGCGACCTCGCGGGGATGCGGATAGGGCGCCCGCGGTTCGTTCAGGCTGTCGTCACCGTCGTCCCACACCACGATGAGACCGAGGTCGTTGACCGGCGCGAAGACAGCGCTGCGGGTGCCGAGCACGACGTCGGCGGCGCCCCGGCGTGCGGCCAGCCATCGTCGGTAGCGAGCGGTGGGCCCGAGTCCGGCGGCGAGGGTGACGCACCGGTCGCCCAGCAGCGGCGCACAGGCCCGTTCGAGGCGATCGAGATCACGCTGATCCGGGACCACGATGATCGATCCGCGCCCGGCAGCAGCCGTGGTGGCGGCGAGTTCGGCCAGCCGCGCGGGCCAATCCTCCCCCGCCGTCGCCTGCCAGACCGCGCGCGGCTGACCCGTCCGCAGCGACGTCAAGAACGAGTCCGAGGCCGGATACGCCTGCCACGCGGACAGATCCGGCGACGGGGACTCGGTGGTGTCGCGGTCTGGCGGGGGCTCCTTCTCGGTGCGCGCATGCCGGGGCGGTACGGCCAGACGGATGACATCCGACATCGTGCCGGCGTAACGATCGGCGACCGCACGGCAGAGCGCCGCGAGGTCCGGGCCGAGGACGGGTTCCGGTGAGACGACGCGTTCGAGCCAGCCGAGCTTCCCGGCGTGATCACTCTCCTGGACACGGTCGAGCAGGAACCCGTCGACCAGGCGGCCGGAGAACCGCACGCGGACACGGACTCCCGGTACGGCGGCCTCGTCCTGACCGCTGTCGATCAGGTAATCGAAGGGCCGATCGAGATGCGCCAGTCCGAGCATCGGCAGCACCTTGCCGATGGGGAGCTGCGGCGCACGCACACGGGAACCAGCCCCGGGGGACACAGCGGTGGTCGGCTCGGGCAGATCAGAGACCTGCAGCCGCCCGCAGCTTCTCGGCGCGGTCGGTGCGCTCCCATGGGAGATCGACGTCGGTGCGGCCGAAGTGACCGTACGCAGCGGTCGGACCGTAGATCGGCCGCAGGAGGTCGAGGTCGCGGATGATGGCCAGTGGGCGCAGGTCGAACTCCTCCGAGATCACCTTCTCGATGACCGCAGGGTCGACACGCTCGGTTCCGAACGTCTCGACGAACAGACCGACCGGGGCGGCCTTGCCGATCGCGTAGGCGACCTGGACCTCGATCCGGCCGGCCAGTCCCGCGGCCACCGCGTTCTTCGCCACCCAGCGCATCGCGTAGGCCGCGCTGCGGTCGACCTTCGACGGGTCCTTGCCGGAGAACGCGCCACCACCGTGGCGGGCCATGCCGCCGTAGGTGTCGACGATGATCTTGCGGCCGGTCAGACCTGCATCGCCCATCGGGCCGCCGAGGACGAACTTGCCGGTCGGGTTCACGAGCAGGCGCACATCGGACGTGTCCAGGGTGGGCAGCGACAACTCGGCCAGCACCGACTCCAGCACCTTGCTCCGGATGTCGGGGGTGAGCATGTTGTCGAGGTCGATGTCGGCGGCATGCTGGGTGGAGACGACGACGGTGTCGAGCCGGACCGGCTTGTCGCCGTCGTACTCGATGGTGACCTGCGTCTTGCCGTCGGGACGCAGGTACGGCAGGACGCCGGACTTGCGGACCTCGGTGAGGCGGCGAGACAGGCGGTGCGCCAGGGCGATCGGGACCGGCATGAGCTCCGGGGTCTCGTCTGTCGCGTATCCGAACATGAGGCCCTGGTCGCCGGCGCCCTGGCTGTCGATCTCGTCCTCGGAGATGCCGCTGCGGCTCTCGTGGGAGGTGAACACGCCGCCGGCGATGTCGGGCGACTGCGCTCCGATCGCCACGTTGACGCCGCACGATGCGCCGTCGAAGCCCTTGGTCGACGAGTCGTAGCCGATGTCGAGGATCTTGGCGCGGACGATGCCGGGGATGTCGACGTAGGCGGTGGTGGTGACCTCACCGGCGACGTGGACCTGCCCGGTCGTCACGAGGGTCTCCACGGCCACGCGGGCCTTCGGGTCATCGGCGAGCATCGCGTCGAGGATCGAGTCACTGATCGCGTCACAGATCTTGTCGGGGTGTCCCTCGGTGACGGATTCGCTGGTGAACAGGCGTGACGCAGAGGTGGACATCTGATCCTCTCAGGCTCTTTCCGGGCCCGTGCGGGCGGTGGCAGCGTGTGCCGTTGATTGTCTCTGGTGGTGGATTGTCTCGCACCCCGGGATCGCCCCCGGTGAACGCGTTCCAAAGTACACACCGCCCCCGACGATGCGGACGCGGGCCGTTGCGCCGCCGACCCGCGGTGTGTGGTCAGTCGGCGACCCGTTCATCTGGCACCAGCGCGCGGACTTCGTCAAGGATTCTGCTCGACATGAGCGTTTTCGAGCCGAGCGGCAGTGCCGTCTCGGTGCCCGTGGCGGAGAGCAGCCAGCCGGTGTTGTCCTCGGTGCCGAACGCCTTGCCGTCGCCGACGGCGTTCACGACAAGCAGATCGCACCCCTTGCGGCGCAGCTTGGCGCGACCGTGGTCGAGGACGCCGCCGCGCTCGTCCCCGGTCTCCGCGGCGAACCCGACGATGACGGTGTCGCGGGGGATGCGTCCGGCCTCGCGGCTCTCCACGAGACCGCGGAGGATGTCGGGATTGGTGGTGAGTTCGATGGGGGCGGGACCGGCCTCGCCCTTCTTGATCTTCGACTCCGCGACCGAGATGGGTCGGAAGTCGGCGACGGCGGCCGCCATGATGACGACGTCCGCCTCGGCAGCGCGTTTGGTCATCTCGTCGGACAATTCCTGGGCGCTGGCCACGCGGACGATGTCGACGCCGGCCGGATCGCCCGGGTCGGCAGTGGACCCGGCGACGACGGTGACGGTGGCACCGCGCTGAGCCGCCGCGCGGGCGAGCGCGAAGCCCTGTTTGCCGGAACTGTGGTTGCCGAGATAACGGACCGGGTCGAGTGGTTCGCGGGTGCCGCCCGCGCTGACCACGACCCGACGTCCGGACAGGTCATAGGGCAGGGCGTCGGCGCGTTCGAGCAGCAGTTCGCCGATCATGGCGATCTCCTGCGGATCGGGCAGCCGGCCCGGACCGCTGTCTGTGCCGGTCAGCCGACCCGATGCCGGTGTCATCACAGTGGAGCCGTGCTCCCGCAAGGTCGTCACGTTGGCCTGCGTTGCGGGGTGCTCCCACATCTCGGTGTGCATCGCCGGCACGAACAGGACGGGACATCGGACGGTCAGCAGGGACGCGGTCAACAGGTCATCGGCGCGGCCGGACGCAGCACGCGCCATCAGGTCGGCGGTGGCCGGTGCGATGACGACGAGGTCGGCCCCCTGACCGAGACGGACGTGTGCGACCTGGTCGACGTCATCGAAGACCTCGGTACTGACCGGATTGCCCGACAGCGCCTCGAAGGTCGCCGCGCCGATGAACTTCAGGGCCGATCTCGTGGGGACCACCCGGACGTCGTGCCCGGCCTCGGTGAAGTGCCGGATCACGGAGCAGACCTTGTAGGCCGCTATGCCGCCACCGACACCCACGAGGATCCGGCGGCGGTGCGTGCCCGGTGTACTCGTTCCCGCTGTCGCCATGCCCCGCGCCCGCGGTTCTATTCGCCTTCGGTGTGCTCGAGGAGGTCGGAGTGGATCTCGCGCATCGCGATCGACAGCGGCTTCTCCTGCAGCCCCGGCTCGACGAGCGGGCCGACGTACTCGAGGATGCCGTCGCCGAGCTGGTTGTAGTAGTCGTTGATCTGGCGCGCGCGCTTGGCCGCGTAGATGACCAGCGCGTACTTCGACGACGCACGCTCGAGGAGGTCGTCGATCGGCGGATTCGTGATTCCCAGCGGGGTCTCATAGGCCGGTGCGTCGGCGATCTCGGTCACGTCGAAATTGGTCTGGGTGCTCACGCAAACTCCTGCATCGCTGTGCTGCTCTGTGCTGTGCCCTGGTGGCTGTGCTCGGTGACGGCCTGCGAAAGCGCAGGACATCGGTCTTCCCTGACGACAAGGTCTAGACGTCTGAGGTCGACTGTCGGGTGGCCGTCGGCTGCGAGGACGATTCATCGGACCCGACCAGCAAGGATACCAACTCGGAGGCCACCTGGTCGACTTCGTGGTTGACCAGCACGTGGTCGAACTCGTGTTGGGCGGCCATCTCGGTCCGCGCGGTGTCGAGTCGTCGGGCCACCGCATCGGCGGTCTCGGTGCCACGACCGGTCAGCCGGGCGACCAGTTCGTCCCAGCTCGGTGGCGCCAGGAACACGCTGATCGCCTCCGGCAGACGTCGCACGACGTTGCGGGCACCGACCAGGTCCACCTCGACGAGAACGGGCCTGCCCTGCTCGAGGGCCTCGACGACGGGTGCGAGCGGGGTGCCCGAGCGCTGTAGCCCCCCGTGGATCTCGGCCCACTCGAGGAGCTGGTCGTCGGCGATCATCTGGTCGAACTCGTCGGGGCTCACGAAGTGATAGTCGCGGCCGTCGATCTCACCCGGCCGCGGTGATCGTGTCGTCGCCGACACGCTGAAGTGCATCTGCGGGACGAGTTCCCGCACCTTGGCGACCACAGTGGATTTCCCCACGGCCGAGGGGCCGACCAGAACGATCAGTCGGCCCCTCGTGCGTGTGGATCGCGGCTGCTGCGGCGGCGTTGTCACCGCCGAACCTGTGCCGTTGTCACGCTGGTGTCCTGCTCGATCAGGAGCTGAACTTCTCGAGCAGAGCCTTGCGCTGACGGTCGCCGAGACCGCGCAGACGGCGGGTCGGGGCGATCTCCAGCTCGGTCATGATCTCCTGCGCCTTGACCTTGCCGACCTTGGGCAGGGCCTCGAGCAGTGCGGAGACCTTCATCTTGCCCAGGATCTCGTCGTTCTCGGCATCCTTGAGGACCTGCTTGAGGTCGGTGCCGCCGCGCTTCAGGCGCTCCTTGAGCTCGGCGCGGGCCCGCCGAGCGGCAGCTGCCTTCTCCAACGCGGCAGCGCGCTGCTCGTCTGTCAACTGGGGAAGGGCCACGGGGTTCCTCCGTCTTTCGTGTCTTCGGTTGGACTGTCACCAGTCGCCTGACGGCGTCTGGTGGCGGTTGGTCGCCGGCGCGACCGCGGCGATCGCGATGAGCGATCATGCCTCCGCCGCGCAATGTGCGGCGAAAGCGACCGTACCCACGTGAGCAGGCATTTGCGAGTGCCACCCCCGGAAAACCCGGGTGGATCCGGTGCTGTAGCGTCCGGCGTCCCTGAACCGTAGACCATCGACCCGACATCGGGCATCGCGACGCCCTGACGACGGCGTTCGGCGGAAAACCGCAGGTCATCGATGACGCTACCCAGCACGGTCAGCCGCACGCCGGATACCGGCGGCAAATCGCCCCCTGCCTGCACTGATACGCGTGTGACAGGAGTGGTGACCAGGAATTTCCCTGCGATCGGATGCTGTGTCGCGCGTGTCGCGGACCCCGAGGTCGACACACGTCTGACGCGCGTCGCCGGCGGAGGCGTGACCGCAGATGACGTCGAACGTACGGGCCAGCGTGACGCTCCACGTCATCTGTCCCGCAGTGGCGCTGTCGCCGCGCGCACACGGCCACGAGGCCCCGTGCGGAGCACCGGGCCGCCGGGCGCCGAGCTCAGCCCAGCGCCGACTCGACCTCGTCGCGCGTGCGTTCGCAGGCAGCGCGGAGGTCGCCGATCGCCGGTCCGCTCCGCAACACCCCCCGACTGCTCGCGGGCAGCAACCACGTGGCATCGGCACCGGCGAACACCTCGGCGAGATCGGCCGGGGTGGCCCCTTGCGCGCCCAGGCCGGGCGCCAGGATCGGCCCCCGCAGGCCGGCGAGGTCGAGACCGTGGGCCCGCGTGGCGCCGACGACAAGTCCGACAGTCGACGAGCCGTCGGCGTTCTCCTCGGCCGCGGCGTCGACGACGGTCTGCCCGACCGGTCGGCCGTCAGCGTCGGCGAGTTGTATCCGCACGCCCTCGGGGTTCGAGGTGCGGGCGAGCACGAAGACCCCCCGCTCGGTCGCACGGGCCGCCTCGACGGCGGGCGCGAGCGACCCGAACCCGAGGTAGGGCGAGAGGGTGACCGCGTCCGAGCACAGCGGTGAGGCGTCGCCGAGCCAGGCGGTCGCGTAGGCCTGCATCGTCGAACCGATGTCTCCGCGCTTGGCGTCGGCGAGCACGAGCGCTCCCGCGGCCTGGCAACCGCGGATCACCTTCTCGAGAACGGCGAATCCGCCCGAGCCGAACACCTCGAAGAAGGCGACCTGCGGCTTGATCACCGCCGCCGTGGGGCCCAGCGCCTCGACGCAGATGTCGGCGAACCTCGACAACCCGTCTACGGAGACCGGTAAGCCCCACTCCTCCAGCAGTGCTGCGTGCGGGTCGATGCCGGCGCACAGACGTCCCCGCTCTGCGATGACCTCTCGGTAGCGCGGCGCGAACCCGGACGACGGCGGCGCGGTCATCGGCGGTTCACCAGCACCGCGTGACGCCGTTGTAGCGACTGGACCTCCATCTGACCGTTCATCGCGGCCTCGATGCCCTGCACGGCGGCGCTGGCCCCCTGCACGGTGGTGATGCATGGGATGTTCACCGACACGGCGGCACTACGGATCTCGTAGCCGTCCACGCGCGGTCCCGAGTTGCCGTACGGCGTGTTGATCACCATGGCGACCTCTCCGGCCCGAATGATGTCGACGATCGTCGGCTCACCGTCGGCTGCCTCGAAGTGCTTGCGCACGGTCCGACACTCGATACCGTTGCGGCGCAACACGTCCGCTGTACCGACAGTGGCCAGGATCTCGAATCCTAGGTCCGCTAGGTGTTTGACCGGGAACAGCAGGGCGCGCTTGTCCTTGTTCGCGACGGACACGAAGATCGCCCCCGACGTCGGCAGCGATCCGTAGGCAGCCGTCTGCGACTTGGCGAAGGCACGGCCGAAGTCGGCGTCGATGCCCATCACCTCGCCGGTGGACTTCATCTCCGGACTGAGCAGCGAGTCGACACCCATTCCGTCATGACGACGGAACCGGTTGAACGGCAGCACCGCCTCCTTGACCGAGATCGGAGCGTGCGCCGGGGACTCACCGCCGTCGCCCTCGGCCTCCAGCAGGCCCTGGCGGCGCAGCTCGGCGATCGACTCGCCCAGCATCACCCGGGCGCAGGCCTTGGCGAGCGACACGGCGGTCGCCTTGGAGACGAACGGCACCGTGCGACTGGCCCGCGGGTTGGCCTCCAGGACGTAGAGGACGTCGTCCTTGAGTGCGTACTGCACGTTGAGCAGCCCGCGGACGCCGATCCCCTTGGCCAGTGCCTCGGTGGACGCGCGGACCATCTCCAGATCCGAACGCCCCAGGGTCACCGGGGGCAGCGCGCACGCCGAGTCACCGGAGTGGATACCGGCCTCCTCGATGTGCTCCATGACCCCGCCGATGTAGACCTCGTCGCCGTCGCAGAGGGCATCGACGTCGATCTCCACCGCGTCCTCGAGGAATCGGTCGACGAGCACCGGATGGTCTTCGGTCAGCTCCGTGGCGCGGGAGATGTAATCCTCCAGCGACGTCTCGTCGTAGACGATCTCCATGCCGCGCCCGCCCAGCACGTAAGACGGTCGGACGAGGACCGGATAGCCGATACGGGCAGCGGTGTCGCGTGCCTCGGCGAAGCTCGTCGCGGTGCCGAATGCGGGCGCGGGCAGCCCGGCCGCGGTGAGCACCTTGCCGAACTCGCCACGGTCCTCGGCCAGGTCGATGGCCGCCGGGCTGGTCCCGACGATCGGCACACCCGCCGACTCGAGACGATCGGCCAGTCCCAGCGGCGTCTGACCACCGAGCTGGACGATGACACCGGCCACCGTGCCGGACTCGGACTCGGCACGGTAGACCTCGAGGACGTCCTCGAAGGTGAGTGGCTCGAAGTAGAGACGGTCGGCGGTGTCGTAGTCGGTGGAGACCGTCTCCGGGTTGCAATTGACCATCACGGTCTCGTAGCCGGCCTCCGACAACGTCAGTGCCGCATGCACACACGAGTAGTCGAACTCGATGCCCTGCCCGATCCGGTTCGGGCCCGATCCGAGGATCAGCACCTTCGGCCGATCGGGCTGCGGTGCCACCTCACTCGTCGCGCCGGGGTCGAGCTCGTAACTGGAGTAGTGATACGGGGTCTTGGCCTCGAACTCCGCCGCACACGTGTCGACCGTCTTGTAGACCGGATGCACGCCGAGCCCGACGCGGAACGCACGGACCGCGGCCTCATCGGCGAAATCGGCTCGCAGCGCGGCGATCTGGCGGTCGGAGAACCCCGTCGACTTCGCCTCGCGCAGCAACGCCTCATCGAGCGTGTCCGCATCGCGGATGTCGGCGCCGAGTGCGGCGATGCCGCCGATCTCGGCGAGGAACCACGGGTCGATGGCGGTCGCCTCATAGAGCTGCTCGACACTGGCACCCGCCTCGAACGCCAGCATCAGTCCGTACAACCGGCCGTCCTTCGGCGTGCGCAGCGACTCGAGCAGCGCATCGAGGTCGAGTGAGGCCGGATCGGGCCGGTTCGGCTCGGTCCAGAATCCGGCCGCCTTCGTCTCCAGCGAACGCATCACCTTGCCCAGGGCCTCGGCGAAACTGCGTCCCAGCGACATCGCCTCGCCCACCGACTTCATCGTGGTGGTGAGCGTGTCGTCGGCGCCGGGGAACTTCTCGAACGCGAAACGCGGAGCCTTCACGACGACGTAGTCGAGTGTCGGCTCGAAGCAGGCCGGCGTCTCCTTGGTGATGTCGTTGACGATCTCGTCGAGGCTGTAGCCGATGGCGAGTTTCGCGGCGATCTTCGCGATCGGGAAGCCGGTGGCCTTCGACGCCAGCGCCGACGACCGCGACACACGTGGGTTCATCTCGATGACGACGAGGCGACCGTCGGCCGGGTCCTGGGCGAACTGGATGTTGCAGCCACCCGTGTCGACGCCGACCTCGCGCAGGATCGCGATCGAGAGATCGCGCATGATCTGGTATTCGCGGTCCGTCAAGGTCATCGCGGGCGCCACCGTGACCGAGTCGCCGGTGTGCACGCCGACCGGATCGAGGTTCTCGATGGAGCAGACGACCACGACGTTGTCGCGGTTGTCGCGCATCAGCTCGAGCTCGTACTCCTTCCAGCCCAGGATCGACTCCTCGATCAGCACATTGGCGGTCGGCGACGCGGCCAGTCCCCCGCCGGCAATGCGTTCGAGGTCGTTCTCGTCGTAGGCCATGCCGGAGCCGAGTCCGCCCATCGTGAACGAGGGTCGCACGACCACCGGGTATCCGAGTTCGGCGACGGTGTCGCGGACCTCGTCCATCGTGTGGCAGACCCGGGACCGGGCACTCTCACCGCCGACGTCGGCGACGATGTCCTTGAACTTCTGCCGGTCCTCGCCGCGCTGGATGGCGTCGAAGTCGGCACCGATGAGTTCGATGCCGTACTTCTCGAGTGAACCTCGATCATGCAGCGCGACAGCAGTGTTCAGCGCCGTCTGACCACCGAGGGTGGCCAGTACCGCGTCGATCGGGTGCCCTGCGTCACGCTCGGCCTCGATCACCTTCTCGACGTACTCGGCCGTGATCGGCTCGATGTAGGTGGCGTCGGCGAACTCCGGGTCGGTCATGATGGTTGCCGGGTTGGAGTTCACCAGGCTCACCCGCAGGCCCTCGGCCTTCAGGACGCGACACGCCTGGGTGCCCGAGTAGTCGAACTCACATGCCTGGCCGATCACGATCGGACCGGAGCCGATCACCAGGACGTGGGAGATGTCTGTACGGCGCGGCATCAGGCCCTCGTTCCTTGCGCACGGTCACCCTCGAGCAGGGTGACGAACTTGTCGAACAGGGAAGCGGCGTCGTGCGGACCGGCCGCCGCCTCCGGGTGGTACTGGACGGAGAACGCCTGTCCGGACAGCAGTTCGACACCTTCGACGGTGCCGTCGTTCGCGCACACGTGGCTGACCCGTGCGCGACCGAAATCGGTGTCGAACTCCTCGCCGGCCTCCCCCTCGAGGGCGAAGCCGTGGTTCTGCGCGGTGATCGACACCGTGCCGGTGACGTGGTCGATGACCGGGATGTTGATGCCGCGGTGCCCGAACTTCATCTTGTAGGTGGCACGACCCAGGGCGCGGCCCAGGATCTGATTGCCGAAGCAGATGCCGAACAGCGGTAGCCCGGTGTCGAGCACCCCCCGGGTCAGCTCGACGACGGCGTCGGCGGTCGCCGGGTCACCGGGACCGTTCGACAGGAAGACCCCGTCCGGCGCCATATCGGTGACGGCGTCGAGCCCGGCGGTCGACGGCAGGACGTGCACCCGCACACCGCGCTGGGCGAACATTCGCGGGGTGTTGGTCTTGATACCGAGGTCGAGCGCGGCGACGGTGAAGCGGACGTCGCCGTCGGGCTCGACCGTGTACGTGCCGTCGGTGGTGACCTCGCCGGCGAGGTCCGCGCCCGTCATCTCCGGCTGGTTGCGCACGCGGGCGATCAGCTCGTCGTCGGAGGCGGCGGCCGCGCCGCTGAAGATCCCCGCCCGCATCGACCCGTGATCACGCAGGACGTGTACGACGGCCCGCGTGTCGATCCCGGCGATGCCGACGACGCCCTGACGCCGCAGTTCGTCCTCGAGTGAGGTGGTGGCCCGCCAATTCGACACGCGCCGAGTGGGATTGCGGATCGCGTAACCGGCTACCCAGATCTTGCCCGAGTCACCGGTCGACGAGTCGCTGCCGGCACTCCCGGTACTCTCGCCGTCCTCGTCGTTCCAGCCGGTGTTACCGATCTGCGGTGCCGTCGCGACGACGATCTGTCGGTGATAGCTGGGGTCGGTCAGTGTCTCCTGGTAGCCGGTCATGGCGGTGCAGAACACCGCCTCACCGAGCGTCTCCCCGACCGCGCCGTAGGCACTCCCCCGGAAGACCTGGCCGTTCTCCAGCACCAGAACTGCTGTGCTCATTGCTCTTTCCCCTGTTCGGATTGCTCGGGTCCCGGCCCGTTCACGTCGATGCCGGTGCCGGTTCCGGGACCGATCTCCTCGGTCACCCAGCCCGGGTAGATGCCCTTGTCGTCGGCGCGCAGACCGGAGTCGATCTCCGTGCCACTCGGCAGCACCCAGCGGATCACCAGGACGCCGTCGGCGGTCATCACCTTGCCGGCGAGTCCACGCTCGGTGCGCACGGCGGTGATCGACGACCGTGGGATCCATATTCGCGACGCACCCTGCCGTTCGATGAGGATCCCGTCCGGATAGGACGAGATCGCCGCGGCCGCACGATCTCCCAGGTCGCCGACGGCCACCCGGTTCTGCCAGCTCGGTGCGATCGTGCTGCCGACGTAGAGCCCGGTGTCGGGGCCGCGCGTCGGTGCCGGCAGATCGGCGGGTACCGCGGGTGGAGTGCCGATGATGTCCGCCTGCCGACGCCCCCGATTGCGCCAGCCACGCAGCGCCAGCGCGACGAGGCCCAGCCATACCAGGATCACGACAACCACGATGACGATGTCGAACCCGCTCATCGGAGGACCTCGCCTGCGCGCGCGGTCACGACACCGCGCAGCACGGTGGCGGTGACGGTCGCCGGCATCGTCATGGACTCGTACGGCGTGTTCCGCGACAGGCTTGCCAAGCCGTCGGCGTGGACCACCCACGAGGTGTCCGGATCGACGAGGGTCAGGTTCCCCGGCTCCCCCACCTCGATCGGACGACCCTGATCGGTGAGACCGACGATCTGTGCGGGACGTTCGCTCATGACCCGCGCCACGCCCCGCCAGTCGAGCAGCCCCGGTGTCACCATCGTCTCGATGACGATCGGCAGCGCGGTCTGCAGGCCGAGCATGCCGGGGCGCGCCTGCGCGAACTCGCAGGCCTTCTCCTGGGCCGCATGCGGGGCGTGATCAGTTGCCACGCAATCGATCACACCGTCGGACAGGGCCTGTCGAAGCGCTTCGGTGTCAGGCGTCTCGCGCAGCGGAGGGTTCACCTTGTTGACCGGGTCGTAGGTCTCGAGCCGTGAGTCGTCGAGCAGCAGATGGTGAGGGGTGACCTCTGCGCTGATGGATATCCCCTGCTGTCGCGCCCACCGCAGCAGCTCCACCGTGCCCTCGGTCGACGCGTGGCAGATGTGCACACGGGTACCCGCGTCGCGTGCCAGCAGGGCGTCGCGGATGACGATCGACTCCTCGGCGGCACGCGGCCAGCCGGTCAATCCGAGTCGAGCGGCGGTGGGGCCCTCGTGCGCTATCGCGCCGACGGTCAGCCGCGGCTCCTCGGCATGCTGGGCGATCAGCACGTCGAGGCTCTTCGCGTACTCGAGTGCGCGCCGCATCAGCAACGGGTCGTCGACGCACTTCCCGTCGTCGCTGAACATCCGCACCCCGGCCACACCCGCGGCCATCATGCCCATCTCGGCGAGCTGCTTCCCCGCGAGCCCGACGGTGACCGCACCCACGGGATGGACGTCGACCAGCCCGATGTCCCGGCCGGTGCGCCAGACGTTGTCGGTGATCGTCGAGTTGTCGGCGACCGGATCGGTGTTGGCCATGGCGAACACCGCGGTGTAACCGCCGAGCGCGGCGGCCGCCGATCCGGTCCGGATGGTCTCGGTGTCCTCCCGTCCCGGCTCCCGCAGATGGGTGTGCAGATCGACGAAACCGGGCAGCAGAATCGCGCCGCGACCCTCGATGTGCTCTGCGTCGTCCGGGGCCGCGACCGACGACCCGATCTCCGCGATGTGACCGTCGACGACGAGGACGTCCACCGGCTCGCCCTCACCGTAGGGACGGACGTCGGTGATCAGGACCGATCCGGTTGTCGGAGCACTCACTTCGGCATCTCCACTCGCTGGGCTCCTGGGTTGTTCGCTGGGACTTCTCTCATCGGGACGGGCGTCATGGCAGCGCGGCACTGTCGGTGCCGACGAGCAGGCGGAACAGGACCGCCATGCGGACGTGGACACCGTTGCGAACCTGTTCGAGGACGGTGGCGCGGGGCGAATCGGCCACCGAGTAGCCGATCTCCATGCCGCGCAACATCGGACCCGGATGCAGCACCACCGCGTGGTCGTCGAGCAAGGCCATACGGCGATCGTTCAGACCGAACCGCACCGAGTACTCGCGGGCACTCGGGAAGAACCCGCCGTTCATCCGCTCGGCCTGGACGCGCAGCATCATCACGGCATCGGCGGCCGGCAACTCGGCGTCGAGGTCGTTCGACGTGGCGACCGGCCACTCGTCGACACCGACCGGCAGCAACGTCTCGGGGGCGACGAGGACCACCTCGGCGCCCAGCGTCGAGAGCAGCTGCGCGTTCGAGCGGGCAACGCGCGAATGCAGGACGTCCCCGACGATCGCGATACGCCGGCCGGCGAGATCGCCGAGGCGCTGACGCAGCGTCAGCGCGTCGAGCAGAGCCTGGGTCGGATGCTCGTGCGTGCCGTCGCCGGCATTGATGACCGACGGTCCGTGCCCGTCCGCGTCAGAGGTCCAGCCGGCGATCTGATGGGCCGCACCGGACGCCGGGTGACGCACGATGAGGGCATCGGCACCCGCCGCATGCAGGGTCTTCGCCGTGTCACGCAGGGACTCGCCCTTGCCCGCCGAACTGCTGGACGCGCTGACGTTGATGACGTCGGCGCTCATCCACTTGCCGGCGACCTCGAACGACACGCGGGTGCGGGTGGAGTTCTCGTAGAAGACGGTCATCACCGTGCGGCCACGCAGCGTGGGCAGCTTGCGGACCTCGCGGCCCGTCAGCGCCTGCTCGAATCGTTCGGCCTCGTCGAGCAGTTCGGTCGCCTCGTCGGCGGACAGGTCGGCGGTCGACAGCAGGTGGTGCATCACGCCTCCGCCGGACCGGTCGAGGCACGCGGCGGGGCCGGACTCAGCACGACCTCGTCCACACCGTCTTGTTCGACGAGGTGTACCGAGACGTTCTCGTCGCGGGACGTCGGGATGTTCTTGCCGACATAGTCGGCGCGCAACGGCAGCTCACGGTGACCACGGTCGACCAGCACCGCGAGTTGGACCGCCGACGGCCGGCCGAGATCGCGCAGCGCGTCGAGCGCGGCACGGACGGTCCGCCCGGAGAAGAGGACATCGTCGACGAGGACCACGACCGCGTTGTCGACGCCACCGGCCGGCACCACCGTGCGTTCGAGCGGCCGATGCGGCTTGGCGCGCAGATCGTCGCGGTACAGGGTGATGTCGAGGTAACCGACCGGCACGCCGACATCCGTGAACTCGTCGATCTTCTCGGCCAGCCGCGTCGCGAGATACGTACCGCGAGTGGGGATTCCGATGATGACCACGCGAGGGGCGCCGGGAGAGCCGAGAGCCGTCTTCTCGATCACCTCATGGGCGACGCGGGCGATGGTGCGTGCGACGTCCGACGCGTCGAGCAACACCCGACCCGCGGGTGCCGGGGCTGCCGGAGAAGCAGCGGAGCCATCGGTAGGCGGGGCACCGTCGGTTGGCATGGCCGAGCCGACCTCCTTCTCCGCCTCTCTGGACGGATCGTTAAAGGATGTCTGTCGCGGAGAACTCTACACGCCGGGCCACCCGGAAACCGAGCCGACGAGGTGTGCGCTTGGTCAACCCGCCGGTGGGGCGTACTCCATGAGACGAGGGTCAGGCCCCGTCGTCGTCGGCGTCGCTCCCGGCGGCCGCAACATCGGCCCCGCTCGCTCCGCTCCCGGCGGCCGCCGCAGCGCGGACCTGCGGCGCCAACTCCGCGATCTGCGCGAGGACACCGTTGACGAACGCCGGTGAGTCGTCGGTCGACAGTTCCTTGGCCAGTTCGACCGCCTCGTCCACGATGACGATGGGGTCGACATCGACGGCATGGAACAGCTCCCAGGTGGCCAGCCGCAGGATCGCACGGTCCACCGCCGGGAGCCGCTCGAGCGTCCATCCCCGCAGGTGCGAGGACACCACGGCGTCGACCTGGTCGAGATCCGAGCCGAGACCGTCGATGACGGTCGCGGTGTAGTCGTGGATGGTGCCGACGCTCTCGTCGTCGCGGACGTACTCACGTCGTTCGGCGACCAGCTGCGTCGGGCTGACCCGCTTCGCCTCCGCCTCGAAGAGGAGATCGACGGCGCGACGACGGGCCTTGTGCCGGGTACCGGGCTGTTTCACGGGTGCGGCGATCAGGAGTTGACGCGACCGAGGTAGCTGCCGTCGCGCGAGTCGACCTTCAGCTTGTCCCCGGTGTTGATGAACAGCGGGACCGCGATCTCGGCGCCCGTCTCGAGCTTGGCCGGCTTCGTGCCGCCGGTGGAACGGTCACCCTGCAGGCCGGGATCGGTGTGCTCGACCACCAGCTCGACGGTGACGGGCAGCTCCACGAACAGCGGGACGCCCTCGTTCAGCGAGACCTGCACGGTCATGCTCTCCAGTAGGAACCGCGCGCCATCGCCGACGGTGTCCGGTGCGATCGAGAACTGTTCGTAGTCCTTGACATCCATGAAGACGTAGTCGGTGCCGTCGTTGTAGAGGTAGGTCATGTCGCGACGGTCGACAGTCGCGGTCTCCACCTTCACGCCCGCGTTGAAGGTCTTGTCGACGATCTTGCCCGACAGCACGTTCTTGATCTTGGTACGCACGAAGGCCGGGCCCTTGCCGGGCTTGACGTGCTGGAACTCCTGGATCTGCCAGAGCTGGTCGTCCATGCGCAGCACGAGGCCGTTCTTGAAATCGGCGGTGGTCGCCATGTGTGTTCTCTTCCCTCGGGTCCGGGTCGTCCGTCAGATGACGGTGAATGTCTTGTCGGTGGCGGTCAGCAGCTCCGGTGGGCCGTCGGTGACGACCAGGGTGTCTTCGATCCTGACGCCACCCCGGCCGGGGAGGTAGACGCCGGGTTCCACGGTCACCGCCGCGCCGCAAGGCAGTGTACCCGTCGCCAGTGCACCGATTCCGGGCGCTTCGTGGATCTCCAGTCCCACGCCGTGACCGAGGCCGTGGACGTAGTGCTCTCCGTGCCCCGCGGCGGCGATGACCGACCGGGCCGCGGCGTCCACTCCGCGCAGCTCGGCGCCCGGGTGCAGTGCCGCGCGTCCCGCGGCCTGCGCCGCCGCGACGAGGTCGTAGATCTCGCGTTGCCAGTCGGCCGCCCGGCCCAGGACGTAGGTACGCGTCATGTCCGAGTGATAACCCTCCACGACCGCACCGAAATCGATCTTCACCAGGTCACCGTCGGCCAGCACTGCGTCGGTCGGGCGGTGATGCGGCACCGCGGAGTTGGCGCCGGCCGCGACGATCGTCTCGAACGCCACGGCATCGGCGCCGAGCGCGAACATCTCCCACTCCAGGGCGCGGGCCACCTCACGCTCGGTGGCGCCGGGCCGGATCACGCCGCGCTCGACGAGGGTGGCCAACGCCGAGTCGCCGACCGCGCATGCCCGACGCAGTGCGTCGACCTCGCCGGCGTCCTTCACCAGGCGCAGCCCTTGGACGAGTCCCTGCAGCGGGACGAGTTCGGCGGCGGCGGAGTCCAGCTCACCCATCCGGTCCGCCAGGCCACGGTGCGCCGCGACGGTCACCGCGTCCGATTCGAAGCCGACGGCCCGTGCGCCCTTACCGGCTGCGTGCACGGCCAGCTCGGTCAGACAGTCCCGGGCGATCACCGCGTCGAGATCGCCGGCCTGCTCGGCCACCTGCGTGAGGTAGCGGCCGTCGGTGCAGATCCGATCGGCCGATGCGTCGTCGGACCAGATCAGGACCGCGCCGTTGGACCCGGTGAACCCGGTGAGGTAGCGGACGTTGATCAGGTCGCTGATGACGACGGCGTCGGCGACGGTCTCGCCACCAGCCTGTGCCAACGCCACCCGGACGCGGTCACGTCGGGAGCGGTAGTCGCTGGTCATGACATCGGAAGGCATGTGTCCACGCTACCGGCCGGTGCCCCGCAGCCGTCCACGCACAGCGCGGCGCCCCACTGAGCGGGGGATGTGTTTTGGAACACGTTCGCAGTTGCGTACCCTGTCCGCTATGTCCTCGTGGTTACTGCGCGGTCTTGCCATGACCGCAGTGCACGTCATCGCCCGCGTCCTTCTCGGTGTCGCCGTGGTCAACGCACCGCTGCACTCGACCGTGTGGAAGACGATCGCCATCGCCGCCGTCGTGCTGGTCGCGCTGATCTGGGGCGGGATCGACGGCACCGCCGACGCCCGCGCGAACCCCGATCCGGACGACTACGCGGATCTGACCGTGCGCTGGCTGCAGGCCGGCCTGCTCGCGGGTGTCCTCGCAGGCATCATCGGATGGGCCCTGGGCCGGTTCGTCTTCGCCGGGATCGGCGAGGCAAACCTGTTCGTCGAGCTCATCGCGGGCGGCTCGTTCACCGCACTGCTGATCTTCGCGCCCGCCTTCCTCGGTGCGGCCATCGGCCGCTGGCTCGTCCGGCGCGACCAGCGCAAGGCCGAGGCCGACGACGACTGGTCGGTGCATCCCGACCGGGACGGCGAACACGTCGCCGGTTGACCTTCCGCCGACAACATAGAACTCGCGCAGCGCAGGACTCGCGCAGCGCAGAACTCCCACCGCGCGGCCCTTCGGGGCTCGACGTCGATGGGAGTTCGTCTGTAGTTCGTGATGCTCGGTACGAGTGCGCTCAGAGCAGCACGCCACCGCCGGATGACGGTGCCGTACCCGCCACCGCCGAGTACGCGGCCGCGATGAGACCCGGATCCGGTCCTTCCAACCGCCCTGGGCGTGCGAGGCCGTCGAGTACGACGAACCGCAGCACGCCGGACCGGTTCTTCTTGTCGCCGGCCATCGTCTCCAGCAGATCGGGAAGCGCGTCGGGATCGTAGCTCGTCGGCAGCCCGACCAGGTCGAGAACCGTCCGATGGCGGTCGGCGGTCGAGTCGTCGAGGCGGCCGGCCAGACGGGCGAGTTCGGCGGCGAACACCAGACCCACCGACACCGCCGCTCCGTGACGCCAGCGGTACCGCTCACGCCGTTCGATCGCGTGCCCGAGCGTGTGACCGTAATTGAGGATCTCGCGCAGCGACGACTCCTTCAGGTCCGCGGACACGACATCGGCCTTCACCTGGACTGAACGTCGGATCAGTTCGGGCAGAACCGATCCCGCCGGATCGATCGCGGCGTCGGGATCGGCCTCGATGATGTCGAGGATGACCGGGTCGGCGATGAACCCGGTCTTGATGACCTCGGCCAGACCCGCGACGACCTCGTTGCGCGGGACGGTCTCCAAGGTGGCGGTGTCGATCAGGACGGCGTCGGGCTCATGGAAGGACCCGACCAGGTTCTTGCCCGCGTCGGTGTTGATCCCGGTCTTGCCGCCGACCGCGGCGTCGACCATCGCCAGCAATGTCGTCGGGATGTGGATCACGCCGATGCCGCGCATCCAGGTCGCCGCGACGAAGCCCGCCAGATCGGTCGCCGCCCCCCCGCCGAGACTGATCACCTTGTCGTTGCGCTTGAGCCCTATCCGCCCGAAGACGTCCCAGCAGAACGCCGCCACCGACAGGTCCTTACCCGCCTCGGCATCCGGGATCTCCACGCGATGCGCGTCGAATCCCCTGCCCACCAGATACTCCCGGATCTGTTCGGCGGTCTGGGCCAACGTCGGCTGGTACAGGATCGCGATGCGGTCGGCACCGGTCGCGGCCACCGCGACGTCGTCGAGCAGTCCGCGCCCGATGATGACGTCGTAGGGTGCCCCGGCGTTGACCGCGATGGCCACTGGCTCGGTCATGTGGTCGAAGCCCTTTCTGGTACCAGTGTTCGCGCCAACTCGGCGAGGATGGCGTCGGCGACGTCGCCCGGTGCGCCGGCTGCGGCATCGACGGCGAATGTGCCGGTGCGGGTGTAGGTCTCGTGACGCCCGTCGAGCAGTTCGCGATAGCGCCGCTGCGGGTCGTCGCCGGCGATGAGCGGTCGATCGCTGTCGCGGACCCGGGCGAAGCCGTCGTCGGCGGTCACCCGAAGATAGACGACGCGATGACCCTGCAGTCCGTCGGCGACAGCGGGGGTCATGACGGCGCCGCCGCCGAGCGCGACCACCCCACCGTGCGACCGCAACACATCCAGCACGACGTCGCGTTCGATCTCGCGGAATCGCGCCGGGCCCTCGGCGGTGAAGATCTCGGGGATCTCCCGCCCACTGATCCGCACGATCTCGGCGTCGGTGTCGACGAAGTCGACGCCGAGACGGTCGGCGAGAATGCGACCGACTGTCGACTTGCCCGCCCCCATGAACCCGATCAGGACCGCCACCGGCCGACGCTGCGGAGCCGCCGGGCTCATGAGCGCGGCGGACGGGAGTCGATGAGCTTCAGGTAGCCGGCGAGATTCTCCGCGGTCTCGGCCACCGAGTCGCCGCCGAACTTCTCCAGGGCCGCCTGCGCCAGGACCAGCGCGACCATCGCCTCGGCGACGACGCCGGCTGCGGGCACCGCACACACGTCGGAACGCTGGTGGATGGCGACGGCCTCGTCACCGGTCGACATGTCCACGGTCGACAACGCACGCGGCACCGTCGAGATCGGTTTCATCGCGACCCGAACCCGGACGTCCTCGCCGTTGGTCATGCCGCCCTCGAGCCCTCCGGCCCGGTTCGTCGACCGGAGCACCCCGTCAGGCCCGGGGATCATCTCGTCGTGCGCCTGGCTGCCGCGGCGGCGGGCGGTGGTGAAGCCGTCGCCGACCTCGACGCCCTTGATCGCCTGGATGCCCATCAAGGCACCGGCCAGTCTCGCGTCCAGACGGGTCTCGCCGCTGACGTGCGATCCGAGTCCAACGGGCACACCGGTCGCGACCACCTCGACGACACCACCGAGGGTGTCGCCGTCCTTCTTGGCCGCCTCGATCTCGGCGATCATCGACTTCTCGGCGTCGGCGTCGAACGCGCGCACGGGACTCTCGTCGATCGCCCCGAGATCGGTGACACGCGGTGCGGGACCGTCGTACGGTTCGCTGGCACCGATCGAGATGACGTGCGAGAGCACCTCGATCCCGAAGACCTGGCGCAGGAAGTTACGCGCGACCGTCGCGGCCGCGACCCGTGCGGCGGTCTCGCGGGCACTGGCACGCTCGAGGATCGGGCGGGCGTCGTCGAAGCCGTACTTGAGCATCCCGGAGTAGTCGGCGTGGCCCGGGCGCGGGCGGGTCAGCGGCGCGTTGCGTGCGCTGCCCTCCAGCTCGGCGGCGTCCACGGGGTCCGCCGACATCACCGTCTCCCACTTCGGCCATTCGGTGTTCCCGATCTCGACCGCGACGGGGCCACCCATCGTCCGGCCGTGCCGAAGGCCACCGACGAGGGTGATCTTGTCGGCCTCGAACTTCATCCGCGCGCCACGCCCGTAGCCGAGCCGGCGGCGGGCGAGCTGCTCGGCGATGTCGGACGAGGTGATCTCCACTCCGGCCACCATCCCCTCGACGATGGCGACCAGGGCCGGGCCATGGGATTCTCCGGCAGTTATCCAGCGCAACACAGTTCCCGATTGTTCCATGGCGCCTCACCATCCCGACCACCCCACCTGGTCGCGGCGCTCATGTCAGCAGCAGTGCACCGACCGTCGCACCGACCAGCGCGGGTCCGTGGGGCCGGGGACCGGGCACACCGGCACGCAGATGTCCGGCGAGTCCGACCACCGCGGCCACCAGGACCACCGCCGGCCCGATCGCGGGGTCCGCCACCAGTGCACCGACGGCGAACGCGAGTTTCACATCGCCACCACCGCATCGACCGGCCATCGAGGCGACGAGATAGGGCAGCACCGTCACGAGGGCGGAGATCAGGACCACCGGGTGATCGAGGCCGATGGCGACCGGCGCCACCACCCCCGGCCACACGATCGGGTTCGGGATGCGTCCCGTTCGCGCGTCGCCGAGCGCGATCACACCGGACCAGACCAGGACGAGCCACCATGCCATCCGTCGAGCCTGCCGGGCGCCGGCCCCGATGCCACCGGCCGTGGGTCGATCTGTGGATCAATCGGGTCCTGTGGACGACCAGGTCCCCGGGGGCGTCGGGGGTCAGGCGTGGTGCTGCAGTGCCGCCGCCATCGCCTCGCGCGGGGCGGGGCGGCCGGTGAATTGCTCCACCTGGCTGAACGCCTGGTTGAGGAGCATGACCAGACCGCCGACGATCCGGCCGCCCGCGGCGTCCACCGCGGCGGCCAGTGGGGTCGGCCACGGGTGATAGATCACGTCGACCACCGCCGGTGCCTGCGCCACCGACCCGACGATCGGCGTCACCGCGTCGGCCGGGACCGTCGACACCGCGACGGCGCTGACGCGGCACCGGTGGGCAAGCTCGGTGCCGTCCTCGAACGGCAGGACGATCGAGGACATGCCGAGGCGGCGGGCCACCTCGACGACGGGCACCGCGCGACCGGCGTCGCGGGCCACAACGGTCAGCTCCGTGATGCCGGCGTCGGCGAGCGCCGCGACCGTGGGCAGAGCGGTGCCCCCCGCGCCGACGACGACGGCGGACGGATTGTCGGCGGCGTCCGCGCCGACCTCACGCAATGCGCCCGCCATCCCGTCGATGTCGGTGCAGTCGGCGCGCCACCCGTCGTCGGTACGGACGAGGGTGTTGGCCGACCCGACGAGCTCGGCGCGGTCGGTGCGCACGTCGGCGAAGGCCAGGGCCGCCAGTTTGGCCGGCATCGTCACCGACAGTCCGACGTACTCGGGTCCCAGCCCGGACACGAGATCGGGCAGTTGCTCCGCCGTGCATTCGATGCGGTCGTAGGTCCAGCCGGTGAGACCGAGGGCCTGATAGGCGGCGCGGTGCAGATCGGGTGATCGGGAGTGGCCGACGGGTGATCCGAGCACGGCCGCGCGACGCGGCGACGACGACGACATGGTGTCAGCTACACCCGGTGGTCAGAAGCTTGTTCTGGCAAGCCTTCTCGCGATTCTGCTTGTGCTCGTCGAAAGTGTTCGCGAACAATGTCGTGCCGTTGCGGTCGATGGTGACGAAGTAGAGCCAGCGGCCGGGGGTCGGATGTTCGACCGCGGTGAGGGCCCGCTCCCCGACCGCACCGATGGGCGTCACCGGCAGCCCGGTGATCCGGTAGGTGTTCCACTTGTTGTCGGCCTTGTAGGCGTCGCCGTAGACATCGATGTTCGTGACGGTCGCGGTGTAGTTGGCGGTGGAGTCCATCTCGAGCCGCTGGCCGTCCCGCAGCCGGTTGAGGATCACCCTGGCCACCTTGGGGAAGTCCTCGGGGCTGGCCACCTCCCGCTCCACGACCGATGCGGCGACGAGGGTCTGATACGGCGAGAGTCCGGAGTCATGGGTCTCGAGCAGACCCCACTGCTCGAACCGCAGCGCGCTGGCGACGATGAGGTCGTGCAGGATCTGCGTCGGTGAGTGATCGGGGTCGATCGTCTCCCATGTCCCGGGAGCGATGAGACCATCGATGCGTCGATGGTCCCCCGCGAGCTGCTCGACCGTCGGCCGGGCCCATTCCGGGACACCGAGTTGGTCGGGGGTGGCGTCGGCGGCCGCCTTCTCGAGTTGGCCGACGTCGGCGCCGACGCGTTGTCCGTTGACCGTCACCGCGGTCGCGTTCGAGATCATCTGGAAGATGCCGGGCGTCGTCTTCCCGTCGACGCCCTCCTTGTTGTCGAGCTGCAACCCCTCGGGCACCACCATGCGTCCGACCCGGTACTCGTTGCCGTCGGTCATCATCTGGACCGCGGTGGCCGCCGGGATCTGGGTGCGGAGTTTGTAATATCCACCCGACATCGCCTGTCCGTCGGCGGCGTTGACGAACGCACGGACGCTGCCGACCACGTCGTTGTCCTCGAGGATGCGGCCGAAATCCATCAGCGTGGAGTTCTGCGGGATGTCGACGATGACGTCGGAAGTGCCGGCGGTGTTGGTGTAGTCCTTGCGGTTCTCGAACACCCCGAACGACCGTAGTCCGACGAAGCCGACGCCGACGACGAGCGCGAGCATGCAGACCAGGACCACCCCGAGCACCACCCGGCGCCTGGTGCGCCCGGGTGCCGCCCCGGTGTCCCCTCCGCGGGGGCGTACGGCGCCGCGGCGTCTGTCGCGCCCTGTGCGTTGTCGTCGGCGGCGTCGCGTGCCGTCGGCGGCGTCGTCGGCGCTGTCGAGGACTCCCCGATCGCCGAGTTCGAGCTCGCGGTGATCGAGATCGCGGTGATCGTCGAACTCAAGTTCGTCGAGCACTGAGGACCGCTCGGTCGCGACGACCTGCTCCGTCGGCACGGGGCTGTGCGCGGGGGTCTGCACGGGGCGCCGGCGCGCACGATGCGGGACGGCGCTGCGCAACGGATCGGCGTATTCGCCGGACGAGACCGCCAGCGGACGATCGCCGTCGACGCCGCCGGGCGGGATGCGTTTGGGGACAGCACGTTCCGGCTTCGGTCGGGTGTGCGGGACGGTCTCGGTCGGGTCCGCGTCGGGACGTCGCTGGGTCGGGCGGGGCGGCTCAGGAACGCGACCGCGGGCGTCGGGTTGTGCATCAGCGGGTTGTGCAACAGCGGGCTGTGCGCCAGACGGGGGCACGGTGTCCGGAGGCGTCATCGGGCGGGGAGCCCTCGGCTGGGGTCCCGTCGTCGGCGGCGGCGGAGGAACCGGGGTGCGCGCGGCACGGCGGGTGGGCTGCGACCCGTCGGCTCCTTCACGGCGCCGACGATGACGGGTGGACGGCTTCCCCTCCGCAGGCTGGGTGAAGTAGCGCAGCCGTTCGAGATCGAGCTGTTCGGTGGGCTGTTCGGAGAGATCGTGCCGCCGAGGTCGATGGCGTTCGTCGGTCACCGAGTGGTTCCTCTCAGGTTCCCGCGAGATTCGAGGGCGCGACAGACGTGGTTCGCGATCACGAATTGCGTTGTGATGTGGGGCCGGACGCGAGCAGAGTTCATCGTCGGGTGTCCAGCCACCCCTGCAGAATAGCGACCGCGGCCGCCTGATCAATCACGGCGCGCGACGACTTCGCCTTCACGCCGCTCGCCCGCAGCGCGTGGGTGGCTGTGACGGTGGTCAGACGCTCGTCGTGATACTCGACGCCCACGGGCGCGATCCGGGCGCCGAGGCGGTCGCCGAACTCACGGGCGAGTCCGGCGGCGGTACCGGTCTCGTTGCGCAGGGTCTTGGGCAATCCGACGATCACCTCGGTCACGTCGTACTCGTCGACGAGCGCGGCGATTCGCCGGATGTCGCCGTCACCGTTGGGTGTGCGCTGTACGGTCTCCACCGGGGTGGCGAGGATGCCGTCGGGATCACAGACCGCGACGCCGATGCGCACCGAACCGACGTCGATGCCGAGGCGCCGTCCCCGCGTCCAGGTCATCGATCCCGGACGAGGTCGCGGACACGGGTCATGGCGGACTCGATGCCGTCGGGATCGGATCCCGATCCCTGGGCGAGGTCGGGCTTGCCGCCGCCGCGTCCACCGACCAGGGGCGCGATCTCCTTGACGATGTCGCCGGCCTTCACCCCGTGCGAGCGAGCCGCATCGGTGGTGGCGATCACGAACGGCACCTTCGTGCCGTCACCGTCGGCGGAGAACAACGCGATCACGGCCTGGCGATCGGCCACCTTGCCGCGCAGATCGGTCGCGAGGCCGCGCAGGCCGTTGCCGTCGAGTCCGTCGGGCAGCCGGCCACCCACGACCAGGGTGTCC
The DNA here is from genome assembly GCF_030315685.1 of Gordonia sp. ABSL11-1. Taxonomy (GTDB): domain Bacteria; phylum Actinomycetota; class Actinomycetes; order Mycobacteriales; family Mycobacteriaceae; genus Gordonia. The sequence goes on from NZ_JASXSI010000017.1 coordinate 81,085, forward strand.
CCGGAGGTTGTCGCGGCGTCGATCAGTCCCCCGGCGGCCGAGCGCGCCGACTCGGCCCGCATCCGTTCGATCTCCTTCTCGGCGTCACGCAGACGGGTGACGAGTTGCTCGACCCGGCCGGGCACCTCCTCGGACGGCACCTTCAACGACGACGCGAGACCGGCGATGAGCGCCCGCTCCTTCGACAGGTAGCGGAACGAGTCCATGCCGACGTAGGCCTCCACCCGTCGGACCCCGGACCCGACCGACGACTCGCCGATCACGGTGACCGGGCCGATCTGCGCGGATGCCGCGACATGGGTGCCGCCGCAGAGCTCCATGGAGAACGGGCCGCCGATCTCGACGACGCGGACGACGTCGCCGTAGTTCTCGCCGAACAGGGCGACCGCGCCCATCTGCTTCGCCTCGGTCAGCCCGGTCTCGAAGGTGTTGACCGGATAGTTGGCCTCGACAGCCGCGTTGCTGATCTCCTCGATCTCGCGACGTTGGCTCTCCGACAACGGTTTTCCGGAATGGAAGTCGAACCGGAGATAGCCGGGACGGTTGAGTGAGCCGGCTTGGGTGGCGGTCGGGCCGAGTACCTGACGCAGCGCGGCGTGAACCATGTGGGTTCCCGAATGTCCTTGTGTGGCACCGTGTCGCCACGCCTGGTCGACGGCTGCGATGACCTCGTCGCCCTCGGCGATCTCCCCCTCGTCGACGGTCACCTTGTGCAGCCAGACCGACTTGCCCGCCTTCTGCACGTCGGTGACCCGCAGACGTACCCCGTCACCGGTGGTGATGGTCCCGACGTCGGCCATCTGGCCGCCGGATTCGGCGTAGAGGGGGCTGCGGTCGAGCACCACGACGAGCTCCTGGCCGGGCGCCGCGGTGCGCACCCGCGACCCGTCGGACACCAGACCGAGGACCCTCGCCTCGGAGACGAGTTCGTCGAATCCGGTGAACGTGGTCGGTCCCCGATCGAGGAACTCGCGGTACACCGACAGGTCGGCGTGACCGGTTTTGCGCGCCGTCGCATCAGCCTTCGCGCGTTGCTTCTGCTCGGCCATGAGGGCGGTGAAGCCCTGCTGATCGACCGAGAGACCGGCCTCGGCGGCCATCTCGAGGGTGAGGTCGATGGGGAAACCGTAGGTGTCGTGCAGGGTGAACGCCGCGTCCCCGCTGATCGTCGTGCGCTGCGCGGCCTTCGTCGCCGCGGCGGCATCGGCGAACAGGGTCGATCCCGCGGCCAGGGTCTTGCTGAACGAGGCCTCCTCGCCGACCGCGACATCCACGATGTGGGTGCGCTGCTCCGCCAGATTCGGATACGACGGGGACATGGTATCGACGACCAGATCGATGAAGTCGCCCATCGTCGGCTGATCCGCACCGACGGAACCAACCGCGCCCGCTTCACTCCCGGCGGTCAGCAGACGGACCGACCGCACGACCCGCCGGAGCAGCCGCCGCAACACATACCCGCGGCCGTCGTTGCCCGGGAGCACACCGTCACCGATCAGCAGCGTGGCAGTTCGGGCGTGGTCGGCGATCACCCGGAACCGGACGTCGTCGTCGTGGTTGCCGGCGCCGTAGGCCCGTCCGGTCAGGCGGGCGGCGAGATCGATGATGGGCTTGCAGAGGTCCGTCTCGTAGACGTTGTCGACGCCTTGCAGGATGCAGGCGACTCGTTCGATGCCCATGCCGGTGTCGATGTTCTTCTTCGGCAGCGGACCCAGGATCTCGTACCCGTCCTTGCCGCCACCGGGGCCACGCACGTTCTGCATGAACACGAGGTTCCAGATCTCGATGTAGCGGTCCTCGTCGGTCTCGGGGCCACCCTCGACCCCGTAGGCCGGTCCGCGGTCGTAGAAGATCTCCGAGCACGGGCCGCACGGGCCTGGCACGCCCATCGACCAGTAGTTGTCCTTGAGCCCGCGCCGTTGGATGCGTTCGGCGGGGACCCCGATCTCGTCGCGCCAGATGGCCTCGGCCTCGTCGTCGTCGAGGTAGACCGTCGGCCAGAGTTTGTCGGGGGCGATGCCGTATCCGCCGTCGTCGACGCTGTTGGTGAGCAGGGTCCACGCGAAGTTGATGGCCTCACGTTTGAAGTAGTCACCGAACGAGAAGTTGCCGGCCATCTGGAAGAAGGTGTTGTGCCGGGTGGTGATGCCGACCTCGTCGATGTCGAGGGTGCGCACGCACTTCTGCACGCTCGTGGCGCGGTCGAACGGCGGGGTCTGCTCGCCGAGGAAGTACGGCTTGAACGGCACCATCCCGGCGTTGACGAACAGCAGGTTCGGATCGTCGAGGATCAGCGAGGCGCTGGGGACCTCGGTGTGGCCCGCCTTGATGAAGTGATCCAGGAAGCGCTGCCGGATGTCATGCGTCTGCACTGAGTTCGTCCTCGGGGGTCGTGGTCGGCGGGCGGAGGTCGGGGCCGTCCGGGCTGGTCGACCTACCAGACTACCGTCGGCGGCCCCGCCCGGTGACACCACGCACGATGGATCGCAACCGCCCGAGGCGGGCACCGATCTCGCGTTCGTTCCCGTGATCGGTCGGGTGGTAGTAGTCGACACCCACGAGTTCGTCCGGTGCGTACTGCTGGGCGACGACACCGTCCGGGTCGTCGTGGGGGTAGCGGTACCCGATCCCGCTGCCGAGTCCCTTGGCCCCCGCATAGTGGCTGTCCCGCAGGTGGGACGGAACCGCACCCGATTTTCCCGCCTCCACATCGGCGAGGGCGGCGCCGATCGCGGACACGACCCCCGCCGACTTCGGTGCTGTCGCGAGGTGGATGGTGGCCTGCGTCAGCGCGAGTCTCGCCTCCGGCATGCCGACGAGGGCGACGACCTGTGCGGCGGCGACCGCGGTCTGCAGGGCCATCGGATCGGCCATCCCGATGTCCTCGCTGGCATGGATCATCAGTCGGCGCGCGATGAACCGGGGATCCTCCCCTGCGGCGATCATCCGTGCCAGGTAGTGCAGCGCGGCGTCGACGTCGGAACCACGGATGGACTTGATGAACGCGCTGGTGACGTCATAGTGCTGATCGCCGTCCCGGTCGTAGCGGACCGCCGCGCGATCGATCGCCGCCTCCACGTCGGCGACCTCCAGGACGGGTGTGGCCTCGCCCTCGTCCTCGACCTGCACGGCTGCGTCGGCGCTGGCCTCCAGCGCGGTCAGCGCTCGACGTGCGTCGCCCCCGGCGACGGCGACGAGGTGACCGAGCGCGTCCTCGCTGATCGCCACCCTCCCGTCGAGACCACGGGGGTCGGTGACCGCCCGCCGCAGCACCTCGCGGATGTCGTCGTCGGACAGCGAGCGCAGCTGCAGGACCAGCGAGCGGGACAGCAGCGGCGAGACCACCGAGAAGGACGGGTTCTCCGTGGTGGCCGCGACCAGCAGTACGATCCGGTTCTCGACGGCGTCCAGCAGCGCGTCCTGCTGGGTCTTCGAGAAGCGATGCACCTCGTCGATGAACAGGACGGTCTGCTGGCCGTCGATCAGTCGACGGCGCGCGACGTCGATGACGGCGCGCACCTCCTTGACGCCGGCCGACAGCGCCGAGAGCGCTTCGAAGCGACCGCCGGTGGCGCGCGAGATCAGCGCCGCCATCGTCGTCTTGCCGGTCCCGGGCGGACCGTACAACATCACCGAGGCGGCGCCCGAGCCGTTGATCAGGCGCCGCAGGGGCGAACCCTGGCCGAGCAGGTGTTGCTGTCCGACGATCTCGTCGAGCGATTGCGGTCGCATCCGCACCGCCAGCGGCGCGTTCGCCTGCGGAGGTGAGGTCAGTGCCCCGGCACCGGGTCCGGCGACCGGGCCGGCTGACGGTGGGTCGAAGAGCCCGTCCATGCCCGGCGCGGTCAGGTGAGCCAGGTCCGCTGCAGCGCGGTTCCGAGATGCGCGGCGAACTCGGCGATCGTCGACTCGCCTGCACGCGCGGCAGCGGCCGACAGATCTGCCCAGCGCGCCACCACGATGCGGGGGTCGTTGCTGTGCAGAGCCCAGTCGTGCGAGTAGCCGGATGGGCTGATGTGCGTCGCCTCGACGCCTGCGAGGCCGTCCTCGGGCGGCAGCATCCACATCGTCGACAGCCACGTCCACAGCAGCCGCGCGGTGGTGATCTTGCGCGAGCATTCGCCGTCGTGGCCGAGCGATGGCCAGATCGAGTACACCTCCGAGCGCCACGCGTCGACCATCGAGATCTCGAGGTCGGTGCGTTTGCCGACGTTCGACGGTGACAGCTGCGCGCCGCAGGTCACCACCGCGTAGGCGATGTCGAGGGTCGCGTCGCGGAAACCGCCCCACTCGTAGTCCATGAACTGGACACCCTCATCGTTCAGCAGGATGTTCTCGGGTCCGACGTCGGAGGGGCTGAAGGCGCGGTGATCGCCGTCGGCGAACAGGCTGCAGGCGCCGGTCAGGCGATCGCGGACCTCGTCGGGGAAGTCGACATCGAGTCGTGCGAGGAGTGCGGGCGCGTCGGCAGCGGCTCGAACCGCGGAGTCGCCCAGGACGTCCTCGTCCTCGGCCCCGGGGGCGCCGCGGCGAAGGATCGCCCGAAAGTCGATCTCACCACCGGCGGTGGCGGCGTGCATGCGGCCGAGCGCCTGACCCCACGCGCTCACCGCGTGCGAGGTCTCGACGGGATCGGTGCCCGACAGCAGGGACGACATCGACCGTCCGTGCCCCAGATCGGTGAGCACCAGCACCCGCACGTCGGGATCGGACGCGATCAGCTGAGGACCAGGCCGCGACTCGGTGGGGAGTGCGGTCGCGTACTTGTAGGACGCCAACTCCCGGTGGAACGCTCGCGGGTCCTCGTCGTCGGGCAGCGCCTTGATGACCAGGGTGCGATCCATCGACAGCGGATTGGCCATCACCCGCGCCCGCACCACCACGGTGCGGCCACTGCCACCGAGGTCTTCCGGGTCGGCGAGGGTGACGGGGGAACCGGCTCGATGCGAGAGAACCGCCTCGGCCGCGCGCACCACACCAGCGATGCGACTCTCAGTGATTACCGTCATGTCATCAACCAACCTACCCAATCGTCCGACAGACCGTCACGACTCTTCACTCATCTGCAACCCACTTACTACTGGCAAACACCGACAAACCTCAGATCTGAACTCGCACAACAGTGATCGCTCAGAGCACACGTGACCCGAACCGGGCGGCGGTGGTGTCGGTCGATCAAGCGACACGGACGCGATGGGGCGGAAGCCCCGTCCTCAGCCGGAGGTCTCCGTCGCAGCCGGCGGGCGCTCCCCCTCGTCCGGCCCCAGCGGGCTGACGTCGACGGAGACGTCGATCCGGCTCTTCTTCGACTCGGTGTAGATCACGCCTCGCAGCGGGGGCACGTCGTCGTAGTCGCGACCCCAGGCCACGGTGACGTGCCGTTCGTCGACCAGTTTGTCGTTGGTCGGGTCGAACGCGAGCCACCGGTCCCCCGGCAGCCAGACGGCGGCCCACGCGTGGCTGGCGTCGGCGCCGAAGATCCGCATGGTGCCCGGCGGCGGGTCGGTGGCCAGGTATCCGGACTCGTAGCGGGCGGCGAGGCCGACCGACCGGAGGCAGGCGATGGCGACGCGGGCGAAGTCCTGGCACACGCCCATCCGGCGCTCCATCACCGTGTCCACGCGGGTACTGATCGCCGTGGAGCCCGACTTGTAGGTGAAGTCCCGGAAGATTCGTGAGGTGAGATCGGTCACCGCCTCGATGAGCGGCCGACCGGGGGTGAAGACCTGGTTCGCGTAGTCGGCGACCGCCGGGGTGATCTCCGGCGGGTGGAGATCGAGCACGAACTCCGTGGCGCCGGCACCCGCGGTCCCCGCCGCGGCCGGACGCGCCTGCTCCCATGGTCCGAGCGCGGCGGGTGACAGCCGCAGTCCTGCGTCGGGCGGATCGACCTCCACGATCGAGGTGGCCGTCACCACGAGCGAGTCGTGGTTGGTGCGCACGTGGAAGTAGGAGTCGCTGTTCCCGTAGACGTCGACACCGGTCGACACGTCGTCGGGCTCGGGTTCGATGACCACCTCGGCCGACCGGACACGCTGCTGCGGGAGCTCACGAGGGGTCAGATAGCACCGCCCGTACGACGACGACACGACGTCGTCATAGGTGTAGCGGGTCCGGTGCATCACCCGATAGCGGCGGGTGTGAACCGGAACGTCGGTGGCGCCGGGACGATCGGTCACGTCGGTGTCCGGACCGGAGGACCCGGTCGTCGAGGAGGCGTCGGGAGTGGTCACGGCGTGTCCTCGCCTCCGCCGCCCCAGATCGGCTGGGCCTGGCGCGGTGGCGCGAACTTCGTCCGACCCAGGACGTCGGACAAGTCGCGCAGTCCGGTGCCGATGGTCGACATCAGGTCGGCGAGGTCGCTGCGACGACCGTCCGTGTCCGCGGTGGCGAGATCATCGGGATCGGATCGTCGGAGTTCGGCGATGAGATCCTCGACGATGCGTTCGGCCGCCGCCGAACGCAGTTCGTCGGGCAGCGCGGCGAGGTCTGCTCTCGTCAGGGTCAGCTGGTAGATCAACGACCGCGGGTTGGACTCGTCGAAGAACAGCAGGCCGGCAACGGTCCCGAACTGGTAGAGCCCTCGATTGCGCCTGCGGTAGATGACCGACGACTCGTTCGCGACGAGGTAGGACTCCAGCAGCGCCTGCTCGACCTCACGGTCGTGAGGGGCGACGAACAAGGCCCTCGTGAGGTCGGCGAGCGTCAGGGCCCGTTCGATACGGCGCCCGATGTCCATGAACAACCACCCGGCGTCGTGGACCATCGACTCCGCCTGCAGACCGGCGAGGGCAAGCACGCCGTGCAACACCTCGTCATGGGCGAGCCGCAGTTCCGATCCGGGATCGAGGCCGGTGTCGGTGGACCGGTCGTCGGAGGCGCGCTCGTCGGTCGTGTCGTCACCGGCGGCGAGACGGTCGGCACGCACCTGGGCGCCGAGGCGGTCGATGGCCCGCTCGACGGGGGTGAGCACCATCCATGTGCTCGTCGACATCTGGTCTCGGACCGCCCGCGCCGACGACACGAGCCGCTCGACGGAATGCGCGATGGTGCCGGGGACCGACCGCGCCACGGTCAGATCGGTGATCGTGGCGATCGCCTCGTCGACCCGGTCCGGGGTCGGTGCCGCCTCGGCGCCGTCCGCAAGCAGGGCAGCACTGTCGAGATAGCGGGCGGTCCCGGTGATGGTCGCGGTCGCGTGCAGGATCATCGGCACGGCGGCGGGGCCGCTCATCCACGGTCGGTACTGGACCTCCTGATAGCGCTCGCGGGCGACCTTGGCCAGCCGCGTCGTCGACTCGACGCGCTCCCCGTAACGTCCGAACCAGAACAGGTCCGACAGAACGCGCGGACTGGCCGCCGCGGCGATGTCGGAGTACCCGGTCCGTGCCGGACGCCCGGGTGCGGGTACCGCGAGGACGTCGTCGTCGGGAGCGGCGCGTGTCGTCGACTTGCGCGAGACATGCCCGCCGACGTCGGCGCTGGTCACCCACACGTCCTTGGCCGCCACGACATGCTGCGCCGATCCGGCCGGGCCGTCGGCGAGGACCGATCCGAGCCCACCCGGCAGGACGGCGTAGGTCGGTCCCTGCGCGACGCTGAAGGCGCGCACGCCGACGGGGGCCGCACGCACCACGGTGGCGGTGCCGACGCCGCCGGTCCCGTCGCGCCCCGGGATCATCGACGGCGCCATGGACGGGGGCTGCAGCGTGCGTGCGACCCACGGCCATGTCTGCGACACGATGCGATCACGCAGGCGGGCGCGGGTGGCGGAATCGGTCAGCGGCATCACATACTCGTCACCGCTCCGGATGTCGGTGATGACCAGATCGTCCAGATCGGCGAGGATCTTGCCACGCTGCAGATCGTCACCCGCCCACAGCGTCGGCACCGACGGCAGCGTCAACTCCTCGTCGAGCAGGACCGGCGCGAGCAGCTCGAGGACGGTGTGCAGCGCCGGGTTCTCCAGCACGCCGCTGCCCAGCGTGTTGACCACGGTCACGGTCCCGCGCGAGATCGCCTCGACGAGACCGGCCACGCCGAGCCGGGAGTCGGTGCGCAGGTCGAGCGGGTCCGCGTAGTCGGCGTCGATCCGACGCAGCAGCACGTCGACCCGTTTGAACTTGCCGAGCGACCGCATGTAGACGACGCCGTCGCGCACGGTGAGATCGGTGCCCTCGACCAGCGGGAGGCCGAGCACCGAGGCGAGGTAGGCCTGGTCGAACGCGGTCTCGGACATGCTGCCGGGACTCAGGACCGCCACCGTCGGATCGTCGACCCCCGGCGGCGCGTAGTCGAACAGTGCCAGGCGCAGCGTGCCGGCGAAGCTCGTCATCGCCCGCGGCGCACACCGTTGGAACAGTTGCGGGAACGTTCGGGACAGCAGGCGACGGTCGACGATCGCGAAGCCGATGCCCGACGGCGCCTGGGTCCGGTCCGCGTAGACCTCGAACCGGCCGTCCGGTGATCGGACGAGATCGAGCGCATGCAGGAACAGGCCGTGCGGGCCGGGCACCTCGAGCCGCGCCGCCTTGCGGATGTATCCCGGGTGGCCGAACACCATCTCGGGCGGGATCAGTCCGGAGGTGATGGTCTTCTGGTCGCGGTAGAGGTCGCGCAACAGCAGATCGAGCAGCATCGACCGTTGGGTGATGGCCTTCTCCAGCTCCGACCACTCGCTGCCGTCGATGATCAGCGGGACCGGGTCGATCTGCCAGTCCCGGGCGACGGTGGCGACGCCGTCGAACTGGTTGTAGACGACCCCCTCGTCGCTGACGGCGCCGGCCAGCCGCGCGGCGGCCGCACGCAGGCGAACCTCGCCCCGGGCGGCGTATCCGTCGACGAGATCGGTCCACGCGGTCCGCGTGCGGCCTGCACTGTCGAGCATCTCGTCGAAGGGGGCCGCCGACGACGACCCCGCGACGGGGGCCAGGCGGTCGATCTCGAAGAGTGCGGAGCCATCCGGCCGATACCGGTCGAAGACCTCGGGCAGAACACCGCCGATCGGGCTGCCCGACGAAACAGTCACCGGAGAACTGTACGTGCCCGACGCAGGTCGAGGATGGCCGGGACCCCGGAATCGGTGGCCAGCCGGGCGTGACGTTCACGCAGGAGGCCGACGTCGACGGCACCGGTGGTGTGCCCGGTCGACTCGAATCGTCCGTTGCGCCGGGACTCCGCCTCGACCGCGTTGACCGGCGGGCGATCGTAGGCCCGTCCGCCCGGGTGCACGACGTGATACGTCGCTCCGCCGACGGACCGTTCGCTGACGGTGTCGATGAGGTCGAACGTGAGCGGCGTGTCGATGGTGATCGTCGGGTGCAGGGCGCTCGGCGGCTGCCACGCCCGGAAGCGGATGCCCGCGACTCGCTCCCCGGTACGGCCCGTCGGCCGTAACGGGATCGGGAAACCGTTGCAGGTCAACAGGAATCGATCATCCTCACCGCCGAGAACGCGCACCTGCACCCGCTCGACGGACGAATCCACGTACCGGGCCGTGCCGGTCCCGGTCGACTCCTCCCCGAGGGTGTTCCACGGCTCGATCGCACCCCGCAGTTCGACCTCGTGATCGCGGATCTGGACCGTACCGAGCCGAGGAAAGCGGAATTCGGTGAACGGGTCCAGCCATGCTGTGTCGAACGGGTAACCCGCCTCGCGCAGTTCTTCGGCGACGAGTGCTATGTCGGCGATGAGGTGATGCGGCAGCAAGTACTTGCCGTGCAGGTCGGCGCCGTGCCGGATCAACCGGCCACGGTAAGGCTGCTCCCAGAACCAGGAAACGAGCGACCGCACCAGCAACGACTGCACCATGGCCATCTGGTGGTGCGGCGGCATCTCGAACGCCCGCAGCTCCAACAGGCCGAGGCGGCCTCGCGACGAGTCCGGACTGTAGAGCTTGTCGATGCAGAACTCGGCGCGGTGGGTGTTCCCGGTGATGTCGGTCAGCAGGTGTCGCAGCGCCCGGTCGGTCACCCACGGGTTCGGTGGAGCGTCGGCCGTCACACCGCCGGCCGCCTTGACCGCGAGGCGGTCGATCTCGGCGAAGGCGATCTCCAGCTCGTACAACGACGACTCGCGGCCCTCGTCCACGCGGGGGGCCTGCGAGGTCGTCCCGACGAAACGGCCGGAGAACAGATAGGACAGCGATGGGTGGCGCTGCCAGTAGGTCAGCATCGACACGAGCAGGTCCGGCCGACGCAGCATCGGCGAGTCGGCCGGAGTACGTCCGCCGAGGGTGATGTGGTTGCCGCCACCGGTGCCGCCATGGCTTCCGTCCAGGTCGAACGTCTCCGTGCCGAGCCGTGCACGACGGGCGTGCTCGTAGAGCGATTCGAGAAGGTCGGACTGCTCACCGAAACTGTGCGTCGGCTGGATGTTCACCTCGATCACACCGGGATCCGGTGTCACAGTGAGTGTGGTGAGGCGTCCGTCCGCGGGTGGTCCGTAGCCCTCGACGACGATCGGCGTGTCGATCGCCGCGGCCGCCTCCTCCAGCATCTCGACGATCGCGAGGAACTCCTCCAGCGCGGCGGTCGGCGGGAGGAACGCGTGCAGGACATCGTTGCGCACCTCGGCGACGATGGCGGTCCGCGGCACGAACGCGGACGGGTCCACCTCTGTCACCGTCCACCCGAGCGCCTCCGCCGGATCGTCGGGCAGGGCGTCGGGGCGCACGGACGGGTCGACCTCGAAGACGGTCGGCGCCTGCCCCCAGGACAGCGAGTTCAGCGGCAGTCGGAGTCCCGCCGGCGAGGTGCCCGGGGTCAGCACGAGCCGGCCGCGGCGGGTCGTCCAGCGTGCGGACTGCCACGCCGAATCGTCGTCGCTGCGGCTGAGCGGCAGGACGAAGGCGGTCGGCCCGGCCACCGAGCCGTCGAGTCGCCGCAACAGTGCCTGGCGGGCAGCGGTGGAGTCGTCGGCGGGTTCGAGGTCCTCCTCGAGTTCTTCGGCCTCAGCGGCCGCCTCGGCCAGTTGCGTCGCGCGCATCGTGCGTAGGGTGGGGTCGTCGGCCGGATCCCCCGGCGGCAGGGTGGACAGCTCGCGCATCCGTACCAACGGGTCCTCGAACGCGGGCATCACCTGCGACAGCGGGAGTCCGAGGCGGGACGCGAACGCGATCAGCAGTTTCTCCGCGACGCCGGAGGACACCGATGCGTCGGACGCCCCGCCGTGCGTCTCGGTCTGGATGCTCGCCTCGGCGGCCGCACGATCCGACCAGGGATCGGCGAGCAATTCCGGCCGGCGCCAGATCGCCAGGCCGTCCGCACGCCACATCAGCGCGATCTGCCAGCGCGGCAACGGTTCCCCGGGATACCACTTGCCCTGGCTGCGTTGCACGAGCCCGGCCGGCGCGTACGCCGCCTGCAGGCGGCCCGCGAGGTCGGAGGCCAATTGCCGCTTGTGCGCGCCGTCGGCGGCGGTGGTCCATTCGGGATCGGTCTGGTTGTCGATCGAGACGAATGTCGGTTCGCCACCCATCGTCAGCCGGACGTCATTGCGTTCCATCGTCGCGTCGAGGTCGGCACCAAGTTCCTGCACGCGCTCCCACTGTGACGGGGTGTACGGCAGCGTCACCCGCGGGTCCTCGTGGAACCGGGTCACCGTGTTGGAGAAGTCGAGTGTGGCGTGACACGGTCCGGTCGCTCCGGTGATCGGTGCGGCACCACCGGGATTGGGGGTCGCGGCCAGCGGGATGTGTCCCTCGCCGGCGAACAGGCCGGAGGTCGGATCCATACCGACCCACCCTGCACCGGGCAGGTACACCTCGGTCCACGCGTGCAGGTCGGTGAAATCGGCGTCGGGGCCGGACGGGCCGTCGATCGACTTGACGTCGGAGGTCAGCTGGACCAGGTAGCCGGAGACGAACCGCGCGGCAAGGCCGAGCTCCCGCAGGATGGCGACGAGCAGCCAGGCGGAGTCGCGACAGGATCCGATCCCGCTGGCAAGGGTGTGCTCGGGGGTCTGCACTCCGGCCTCGAGACGCACGGTGTAGCCGACGGCCTGCTGCACGGCACGGTTCAGCGCGACCAGGAAATCGATGATCCGCACATGTCCGGTGGGCCGGTGCTCGGCGGCGAACTCGGCGATCGCGGGGTGTACCGGTGCGCCCGCGAACTCACCCTCGGTGACCCCGACCGGGCGCAGGAAGATCTCGAGGTCGTCGGACAGCTCCTCGGGATAGTCGAAGCCGTAGTCCTCGGCCCAGTCCTCGATGAAGAAATCGAACGGGTTGATCGCGGTGAGGTCGGCGATGAGGCTGACGGTGACCGACAGGGTCGACGACGGTTCTCCGAAGACCAGACGCGCCATGTAGTTGCTGAAGGCGTCCTGTTGCCAGTTCAGGAAGTGGTCCGCCGGTTCGACTTTCAGCGAATACGCCTCGATCGGTGTCCGTGAGTGCGGCGCCGGGCGCAGCCGCACCACGTGCGGGAAGATCTTGACCGGGCGATCGAATGCGTAGCTCGTGCGATGCTCGAGGGCCACCTTGATCGTCATGGTCAGAAATCACATCACAGATGCCGACCCGGTGCCGGATATGCGGGCCGGATCACCGACCCGCACACCGGCGTCACGCTGACGTGGGTCAGGCCTCGGCATCGGCCGGCTCGGCATCGCCGGCGCCCGGACGGTGGCGCGGCACCGGCTTCGCGTCGATCCCGGACTCCGCGCGCTGTTGCGGGGTGATCGGCGCGGGAGCGTCGGTCAACGGGTCGACACCGCCACCCGACTTCGGGAACGCGATCACCTCGCGGATCGAGCTCTCCCCGGCCAGCAGTGCGGTGATCCGATCCCACCCGAACGCGATACCGCCGTGCGGGGGCGCTCCGTAGGCGAAGGCGTCGAGCAGGAAGCCGAACTTCTCCTGGGCCTCGTCGTGGCCGATGCCCATGATCTCGAAGACCCGCTCCTGCACATCGCGCTGGTGGATACGGATCGAGCCGCCGCCGATCTCGTTGCCGTTGCACACGATGTCGTAGGCATAGGCGAGTGCGGCACCGGGATCGGTGTCGAGGGTGGCCAGCGATTCCGGCTTCGGAGCGGTGAACGCATGGTGCACCGCGGTCCAGGCCCCGGACCCGACGGCGATGTCGCCGGAGGCCGTGGCGTCGTCGGCCGGCTCGAACAGGGGCGCGTCCACGACCCAGGTGAATGCCCAGGCGTCGTCGTTGATCAGACCGAGGCGAGACGCGATCTCGCCCCGGGCGGCGCCGAGCAGTGCGCGCTGCGCCTTGACCGGTCCGGCCGCGAAGAAGACACAGTCGCCGGGTGCGGCATCCACGTGTGCGACCAGTCCGGCGCGCTCCGCGTCGGACAGGTTCTTGGCGACGGGACCGCCGAGTTCCCCGTCCTCGCCGACGAGGACATAGGCGAGCCCCTTGGCGCCACGCTGCTTGGCCCACTCCTGCCAGGCATCGAGCTGGCGTCGGGGCTGAGAGGCCCCGCCCGGCATGACGACGGCGCCCACGTACGGCGCCTGGAAGACCCGGAAGGGGGTGTCGGCGAAGAAGTCGGTGCACTCCACGAGCTCGAGACCGAAACGCAGATCCGGTTTGTCGCTGCCGAAGCGCCGCATCGCGTCGGCGTAGGTGATGCGCGGGATCGGTGTCGTGATCTCGACCCCGATCAGCTTCCACAGTGCGACCAGGATCTCCTCGGCGAGCGCGATGACGTCGTCCTGGTCGACGAAGCTCATCTCGAGGTCCAGCTGGGTGAACTCAGGCTGGCGGTCCGCGCGGAAGTCCTCGTCGCGATAGCACCGGGCGATCTGGTAGTACCGTTCCATCCCGGCCACCATGAGCAGCTGTTTGAACAGCTGCGGGCTCTGCGGCAACGCATAGAAGGTGCCCGGCTGCAGACGCGCCGGCACCAGGAAGTCGCGAGCGCCTTCCGGGGTCGAGCGGGTTAGCGTCGGGGTCTCGATCTCGACGAAGTCGTGATCGGCGAGCACACCGCGGGCTGCCGCGTTCACCTTCGACCGCAGGCGGAGTGCGTGCGCGGGCTTGTCGCGACGCAGGTCGAGGTAGCGATGGCGCAGGCGCGCCTCCTCACCCGGCGCGTCGTCCAGCTGGAACGGAAGCGGTGCCGACGCGTTCAGCACCTCGAGTGACGTGGCGTTGATCTCGATGGCCCCGGACGGGAGGTTCGGGTTCTCGCTGCCCTCTGGACGCACCTCGACGACACCGGTCACCGCCACGCAGAACTCGGCGCGCAGGCGATGGGCGGCCTCGGCGACCGACTCGTCACGGAAGACGACCTGGACCAGGCCCGAGCTGTCCCGCAGATCGATGAAGACCACGCCCCCGTGATCACGACGACGGGCAACCCAGCCGGCGACGGTGACGGTCTGCGAAGCGTCGGCGCTGCGAAGCGAGCCGGCCAGATGCGTGCGGAGCACTCAAAGTCCTTCCAAGGGGGTACGAGATGGATCTCGGGTCATCCTACTTTCGCACCGTTGACCTGCCCGCACCCGGCCGTCCCACGGTCCTGCGCGACGCGCGGCGGGTTCCGACACGCCCTGGTGTGCCATCGATCACCTCACCACGACACCGGCGGCGAATATGCTCGATCCTGCCGTCCCGGACGTCTCCCGCCCGGGAGCCGGACGCGGTGCCCGCCGGACCGAGGAGCTCACATGACATTTCAGGGTGGTGGCCCACTCGACACCGGCAACGTGTCGGGCGGCGGTGGTGGCGGTGGCGTGGGACGGATCGCGCTCGGCGGCGGCGCCGGACTCGTGATCACGCTCATCGCATTGTTCTTCGGTATCGACCCCGGATCGATCACCGGTGGCGCGGGTACCGGGACGTCGCCGAACAGCCAGAACTCGTCGGAAATCGATGCGCAGATCCGCTCGTGCACCATCGAGAAGGCCAACACCGACGACATCTGCCGGATCGTCGCGACCACGAACAGCCTCGACCAGGTCTGGTCGGAGCAGATGCGCGGGTACACCCCGCCGGACACGAAGATCTTCTCCGGGTCGGTGAACACGGGGTGCGGTGCGGCGACGTCGGCGACCGGGCCGTTCTACTGCCCGGCCGACAGCACGGCGTACTTCGATCCGACGTTCTTCGCCCAGCTGAAACAAATGGGCGGCAGCGATGGTCCGCTCGCCCAGGAGTACGTCGTCGCCCACGAGTACGGCCATCACGTGCAGAACCTGACCGGCGCCCTCCAGAAGGGCAACCGGATGGGTTCACAGGGCCCGCTGTCCGGTTCGGTTCGTGTAGAACTCCAGGCCGACTGTCTCGCCGGCGTCTGGGCGTATCACGCGGACAAGGGCCCCGATGCGATGCTCGAACCGCTGACCCAGGACCAGATCGCCACCGTCGTGCAGACCGCGAAGGCGATCGGGGACGACACGATCCAGGGCGCCAACTCGAACCCGGAGGGCTGGACGCACGGTTCGGCACAGCAGCGTGTCCGGTGGTTCGGTATCGGGTACAAGTCCGGCGATCCGCGCCAGTGCGACACCTTCGCCACCAACGATCTGTGACCTCAGCGTCGCCGGGCACACCCCGTGCCCCGTCCACCGTCGATCGGCTCGCGGAGCGTCATCTCGCCGATCAGGCGCGGCTGGACCCGTTCTTCGCGACCGAGATCGGTGTGCCCGGCCACGACGACCGCCTCACCGACTTCTCCCCCGGCGCCTGCACCGCACGTGCCGCTGCTGCTCGGGCCGCCGTCGGATCGCTCGCGTCGGCGCCGGTCGCCGACGACGTCGACCGGGTCACCGTGGCGACGATGACCGCGTCGCTGCACCGCGAGATCGCGCTGGCCGATGCGGGCGAGCGGGTCGGCGACTGCAACGTCATCGCCTCACCGCTGCAAGCTCTGCGCGACGTGTTCGACCTGATGCCCACCGGCACCGCGGAGGCCCGGGAGGTCTTCCTGGCCCGCCTGTCCGGCATTCCCGCGTGCGTCGACGGCATCATCGACGGGCTCCGGTATCGGATCGCGCACGGACCGCCGCAATCTCGGCGGCAGGCCGCACTCGTCGCCGAGCAGTCCGACGCGGCGGTCGCTGGGATCGCCGCCGGCACCGGAGCACTCGCCGCCGACGCCCGCCTCGCCGACGCGACGACCCGGGCGCTCGACCGTGCGGGATCGGCATTCGCCACGCTGGCGGCGGTGCTGCGGAACGAGGTCGCGCCGGCCGCGATCACCGACGACGCGGTGGGACGCGAGCGTTATCTCCGGTTTCTGCCCGCGTACCTCGGCGCCGACGTCGACCCGGACGAGGCCTACGCGTGGGGCCTGGATCACCTCGCCGCCATCGTCGACGAACAGTCCGTGCTGGCCGCCGAGATCGTCCCCGGCGGCGGGGTGCGCGAAGCGATATCACATCTGAACACGTTGCCGCAGTATGCAATTCATGATCGACATGCGTTCATCGAGTGGATGCAGGACCTGTCCGACCGCGCCGTGGACGGTCTGGCCGGGATTCAGGTCGATCTGCCGCCCCGACTGACGAGACTCGAATGTCGGCTCGCCCCGTCGCAGACGGGGATCATCTACTACACCCAGCCGAGCGCGGACCTGACCCGACCCGGCCGCATGTGGTGGTCGGTCCCACCCGCGCAGACCGTGTTCCACACGTGGCAGGAGACCACCACGGTCTTCCACGAGGGCGTGCCGGGCCATCATCTGCAGCTCGGCTCGGCTATCGTCTCCGACGACCTCAACGCGTGGCGCAAGCTCGCGTCGTTCACATCCGGGCACGGCGAGGGCTGGGCCCTGTATGCGGAGAGACTGATGGGCGAGCTGGGCTGGCTCGACGATCCCGGCGACCGGATGGGCATGCTCGACTCGCAGCGACTGCGGGCGGCGCGGGTCGTCGTCGACATCGGTGTGCACTGTCGCCTGCCCGTACCCGCCGCGCTCGGCGGCGGGATCTGGGACGCCGACAAGGCGTGGCGCTTCCTCACGGGATCGGTCGCGATGGATCACGCCGTGCTGCGCTTCGAACTCCATCGCTACCTGGGATGGCCCGGTCAGGCACCGTCGTACGCACTGGGACAACGGGTCTGGGAACAGACCCGCGCGGCGGCGCTGCGTTCACACCCTGACTGGTCCCTGCGCGACTTCCACACCCGAGCCCTGGCGTTCGGAGGGGTGTCGCTGGATGTGCTGGCCGACGAGCTGACGGCCGGTTAGGTCAGCGCGGTCAGCCGAGCAGTCGTCGCACCTCGACCAGGATGTCGTCGAGCGCCACCTGGTGCTGCTCCCCGTTCGCGAGGTCTTTCACCTCGATCCGACGCTCCTCGAGCTCGCGGTCACCCAGCACCAGCGCCAGTCGTGCACCCGAACGGTCGGCCGCCTTCATCGCGCCCTTCAGCCCACGGTCCCCGTAGGCCAGGTCGACGCTGACCCCGACCGCCCGGAGCCGCCCTGCGACACCGACCAACTCGGCTTTCGCGTCGGACCCCAGCGGCACCCCGAACACCTGACAGCGCGCAACGTCGGCGTGCGCGACACCCTCCGCCTCCATCGCCAGCATCGTCCGATCGACGCCGAGTCCGAATCCGATGCCGGAGAGGTCCTGCTTCCCGCCGATCTGGCGCATCAGTCCGTCGTAGCGGCCTCCGCCACCGATGCCCGATTGTGCGCCGAGTCCGTCGTGGACGAACTCGAAGGTGGTCTTGGTGTAATAGTCGAGGCCACGCACCAGTCGCGGGTTCAGTTCGTACGGCACGCCCAGGCGCTTGAGGTGTGTCAGCACGAGATCGAAATGGGTGCGGGCATCGTCGCTCAGATAGTCGACGAGCAGGGGTGCGTCCGCGGTGGCAGCCTTCACCTCCGGCCGCTTGTCGTCGAGCACGCGCAGCGGGTTGATATCGGCGCGCCGGCGGGTCGGCTCATCCAGGTCGAGTCCGAAGAGGAACTGCTGCAACGCCTCTCGATACGGGCCCCGGCTCTCGGCATCACCGAGTGAGGTGATCTCGAGTCGGAAGCCGGAGAGACCGAGGCGACGGTAGCCCTCGTCGGCGATCGCGATGACCTCGGCGTCGAGAGCCGGGTCGTCGGCGCCGATCGCCTCGACACCGACCTGCTGGAGCTGTCGATAACGTCCGGTCTGGGGCTTCTCGTACCGGAAGAACGGTCCCGCGTAGCAGAGCTTGACGGGGAGTTGCCCACGATCGAGGCCGTGCTGAATGACCGCGCGCATCACCCCCGCTGTTCCTTCGGGACGGAGCGTCACCGACCGATCCCCCCGGTCGGCGAAGGTGTACATCTCCTTGCTCACGACATCGGTCGACTCGCCGACGCCACGGGCGAACAGCCCGGTGTCCTCGAAGATCGGCAGTTCGATGTGTCCGTAGCCGGCGAGGCGGGCGGCCTCCGTCAGGGTGTCGCGGACCCGGCGGAAGTCCGCCGATGTCGGCGGGAAGTAGTCGGGAATGCCTCGCGGCGCGGCGAACTCGGCGCTCACAGTCCGTATCGTCCCTTCTTGACGGTGCCGGAGGCCGAGAGATCGGCCAGGAACGGGTTGCCCGCACGCTCGGCACCGATGGATGTCTGTGGTCCGTGCCCGGGCAGGACCTGGGTGTGATCGGGAAGCGGTAACAACTTCACCGCGATCGAGTCGAGCAGCTGCTGATGGTTGCCGCCAGGGAGGTCGGTACGGCCGATCGACCCGGCGAACAACACGTCACCGGAGAAGCAGACGGGTACGACGGTCGGGACCTCCGGGTTCCGACCGGCCGGATCCACCTCGGCGGGGTCGACCCCGACGGGCACCTCGATGCCGAGGAGGACCGAACCCTGTGTGTGACCAGGCGCGAGATCCACCGAGATCCGGATGCCGGCGACATCGAGGTCCTCGCCGTCGACGAAGTCGATCACCTTCTCCGGCTCCCGGAACTCGAGCGAGCCGATCATGTCGCCCAGCGCACGGCCGAGCCCCATCCCGGGGTCGGCGAGCATCGGGCGGTCGTCCGGATGGATGTAGGCGGGGATGGAGAACTCGTCACAGAGTTCGGCCGCATTCCAGGTGTGGTCGAGGTGACCGTGGGTCAGCAGCACGGCCACCGGCGTCAGGTCGTGCTCGGCCAGCAACTCCCGGACCCGCGGCGCCGCGTCCTGCCCCGGGTCGACGATGACCGCCTCCGCCCCTGCCTCGGCGGCGAGGATGTAGCAGTTCGTCTGGAACATCCCAGCCGCGAATCCGGTGATCAGCATCCGTCCATTGTGGCAAACGCCGTCCGCACCCCGTACCGACAGCCCGGCCTGGGCGATCGGACGCGGTGGAGATCATGGTGCAGATGTCGGTGCACGTCGTGACGTATGACTCACCCGGCCATCGAACTCTCAGGTTCGACTGGCACACTGGCCACTCGATGTAGCATCAGCGCCGATCGCATGCCCGGCCGTGGCCGGCGGCATGCCATCCCCCGGGGGAACCAGCTACGGCACACCAGTTCAGGAGGGTCCAACCGCGTGTCCACGAACGAGGAGCGTCGCGAAGCAGCCAAGCGCAAGCTCGAGGAACGTCTCGAGCGGGAGCGGCAGGAGAAGCGCCGACGCAAGATCATCATCGCCTCCGTGTCGACGGTGGTGGTGGTCGCGATCGTGGCGACGGCGACCACGCTGATCGTCAAGAAGGTCCTCGACGATCGTGAGGCGGCGCGCTGGACCTCCTGTGCGTTCGAGGATCAGCCGAGTCGGTTCGATCAGCTCCCCAAGGAGGTGCCCGCCGAGGTGCCTGCCGATCAGCGCGCCCAGGCGCAGGCCTATCTCGACGAGATGAAGGCCGGTGAGTCCAAGCAGCGCACGTCGCCGAAGCCCGCGGAGAAGGAACTGAAGGAAGGCACTGCCGACCTCACGCTGAACACCAACCAGGGCGCGGTGCCGATCACACTCGAACGCACCGGCGCACCCTGCAACACCGCCGCGATGATCTCGCTGGCGGAGAACAAGTTCTACGACAATTCGCCCTGTCACCGACTCACCGCCAGCGACACACTCAAGGTCCTGCAGTGCGGCGATCCGACCGGAACCGGCGCCGGTGGGCCGGGATGGTCGAGTCCCGACGAACTGCCGACGGACCTCAAGCCCGCCGGTCAGCCGGACCCCATGTCCGGTACCGCGCCGGTCATCTACCCGCGGGGCACCGTCGCCATCGCCAACAGCAACAATCCGCAGACCGGACAGTCGAACACCGGCTCGAGCCAGTTCTTCCTGGTGATGCAGGACAGCCAGTTGGCGCCGAACTACTCGGTGGTCGGCACGGTCGATCCGGCCGGCCTGACGGTACTCGACAAGATCGCGGCCAACGGTCTGGTGCCGGGACCCAACGGCAACGCGCAGGACGGTCGTCCCAAGCAGCCGGTGGACATCACCACCGCAACCGTGAGCGGCGCCTCGCAGGACTGAGAACCCAACGGCCTCGGCGGCCTCAGGCCGCCGAGGTCACCCGGTACACGTCGTAGACGCCCTCGACGTTCCGGACGACGTTGAGCACGTGGCCGAGATGCTTCGGGTCACCCATCTCGAAGGTGAACTTGCTGATCGCGACCCGGTCACGGCTGGTGGTCACCGACGCCGAGAGGATGTTGACCCGCTCGTCGGCGAGCACCTTCGTCACATCCGACAGCAGGCGATGGCGATCCAGCGCCTCGACCTGGATGGCGACCAGGAAGATC
Organism: Gordonia sp. ABSL11-1; assembly: GCF_030315685.1. Taxonomy (GTDB): domain Bacteria; phylum Actinomycetota; class Actinomycetes; order Mycobacteriales; family Mycobacteriaceae; genus Gordonia. Next base: position 101,730 of record NZ_JASXSI010000017.1, read on the forward strand.
GACGAGGGCGACGGCGCCCACGAGACCTCGATGATCCGTTCCGACTGCTCCCGCAGCGACTGTGCGTTCGTGCAGTCGGTGCGGTGCACGCTGATACCGCCGCCGCGGGTGACGAAGCCCATGATCTCGTCGCCGGGAACCGGCGTGCAGCACTTGGCCAGTTTGGCCATCACGTTGTCGAGGCCCTCGACGACGACACCGGCGTCCCCGCCCTGTCGGGTGCGGGTCGGCAGGGTCGACGGCGTCGAGCGTTCGGCGATCTCGTCGACGGCGTCGTCGAGTCCGCCGAGGGACGCGACCAGACGGCTGACCACGTGCCGGGCGGAGACGTGGTTCTCCCCCACCGCGGTGTAGAGCGCGGTCACGTCGGCATAGCGCAGTTCTTTCGCGATCGAGGCCAACGACTCGGCACTCATCAAGCGCTGCAACGGAAGTCCTCCCCGACGAACCTCCTTGGCGATGGCTTCCTTGCCGGTCTCGAGTGCTTCCTCGCGACGTTCCTTGGCGAACCACTGCCGGATCTTGGCCTTGGCGCGCGGTGACACGACGAAGTTCTGCCAGTCCTTCGACGGGCCGGCGTTGGGGGCCTTCGAGGTGAACACCTCGACGACCTCACCGTTCTCGAGGGTCCGTTCGAGGGCGACCAGGCGGCCGTTGACCCGGGCGCCGATACATCGATGGCCGACCTCGGTGTGCACCGCGTAGGCGAAATCGACGGGGGTCGATCCGGCCGGGAGCGTGATCACGTCCCCCTTCGGCGTGAAGACGAAGATCTCCTGTACGGCGAGGTCGTAGCGCAGCGATTCCAGGAACTCACCGGGGTCGGCGGCCTCACGCTGCCAGTCGAGGAGTTGACGCATCCACGCCATGTCGTCGATCTCGGCGGCGTCGGACCGCTTCGGGTTCTTGCCCTTGCGGTAGCCGCTCTCCTTGTAGCGCCAGTGCGCGGCGATACCGAACTCCGCGGTGCGGTGCATCTCGTCGGTGCGGATCTGCACCTCGAGGGGTTTGCCCTCGGGACCGATCACCGTCGTGTGCAACGACTGATACACCCCGAACCGGGGCTGCGCGATGTAGTCCTTGAACCGTCCGGCCATCGGCTGCCACAGCGAATGCACCACGCCGACAGCGGCATAGCAGTCCCGGACCTCGTCGCACAGGATGCGGATCCCGACCAGGTCGTGGATGTCGTCGAAGTCGCGGCCCTTGACGATCATCTTCTGATAGATCGACCAATAGTGCTTGGGCCGGCCCTCGACGGTCGCCGAGATCCGCGCCGCGCCCAGCGCATTGTTCACATCCGCGCGCACCCGGGCCAGGTAGGTGTCCCGCGACGGCGCACGATCGGCGACCAACCGGACGATCTCCTCGTACCGCTTGGGGTGCAGGATCGCGAACGAGAGGTCTTCGAGCTCCCACTTGACCGTCGCCATACCGAGACGATGAGCCAAGGGGGCGATGACCTCGAGCGTCTCCCGCGCCTTGCGCGCCTGCTTCTCCGGCGGCAGGAAACGCATGGTGCGCATGTTGTGCAGCCGGTCGGCGACCTTGATCACCAGGACCCGCGGATCGCGGGCCATCGCGATGATCATCTTGCGGATGGTCTCGGCCTCGGCTGCACTGCCCAGGGCGACCTTGTCGAGCTTGGTCACACCGTCGACGAGGTGGGCGACCTCTGCGCCGAAGTCCTTCTCGAGCTGTTCGAGGGAGTAGCCGGTGTCCTCGACCGTGTCGTGCAACAACGCGGCCACCAGCGTCGTCGTGTCCATGCCGAGGTCGGCGAGGATGGTGGCGACCGCGAGCGGATGCGTGATGTACGGGTCACCCGACTTGCGCGTCTGACCCTCGTGGCGCTCGTCGGCGACGTCGTAGGCGTGCTGCAGCAGCGCGACGTCGGCCTTCGGGTAGATCTCGCGATGCAGGGTGACGAGCGGTTCCAGCACCGGCCGGACGGGGCTGCGGGTGGCAGTCATCCGGCGAGCGAGTCGGGCACGGACCCTCCGGGACGCCGACGACGACGGCGTGGCCAGGGAATCGCCGTTGGTGGGCGTCGACGGCCGCGATGGGCCGCCGGCGTCGACGGCGGGACGATCACTTGCGGGCTTCACATCGGCGGCGGGTGCACCTGCCGCGTCGCCGACGCCGTGACGGGCGTCGGTGTCGGTGTCGTCGTGCATCGGGACCTCCTCTCCGGCCGGTACGCGTCGGCAACATCGGGGCGCATCGTCAGCTGTCGTGTCCATCCGGAACCCGACGACATCGTGCACCGCCATCCTGCCGAACGCCGGATGAGGCGAGTCTAGTCCGGCCGTATCGCGCGGAGCCGTCGACCGGCGGCGCCGAGTCGCCCGGGTCCGCCGAGCGAGCCGGTCTCAGTCGGTGGTGACCGCGTGAACCGACAGGTCCGCACCGAGCCCGTCGGCGATCGTCGCACGTCCACCGAGACCGTCGAGCTCCATGATCACCGCGACACCGACCACCTCGGCACCCGCCCTGCGCAGCAGGTCACCGGCCGCGACGACGGTGCCGCCGGTCGCGAGGACGTCGTCGACGAGCAGCACCCGCTGACCGGTGATGTCGATGCCGCTGGCGGGTATCTCCAAGCTGGACGAACCGTATTCGAGCGCGTAGCCGATGCGGTGGACCGGTGGTGGCAGCTTGCCGCCCTTGCGCACCGCGAGCACACCGACCTGCAGTTGACGGGCCACGGCACCGCCGAGGAGGAATCCTCGTGCGTCGATCCCCGCGACGAGGTCGATGTCGCGGCAGCGGTGGGTCAGGGCGGTCACGATCGCGGCGAGTCCGGCCGGATCCGCCAGCACCGGCGTGAGGTCCTTGAAGGTGATGCCGGGCGCCGGGAAATCCGGAACCGTACGGGCGTGCTCGTCGACGGCGGTACGGGCGTCGTCGAGCGCCCGCGTCGTCACCTCGTCGAGTCCCGGCTCCTGCGTCGTCGAGGTCTCGATCCCTGCGTCGTCACTCACGTACCGTCCACCGATCCATGTTCCATCCGGTCCCGTTGCGGCCCAGACCGGCCACCACATTATCGACCAGCCCATTCCAGCGCTGCACCCGTGGCGCCGCGAACATCGGGATCGATGGGAGCGCCGACCACGCGGCGTTCTCGATCGCCCGGACCAGCTGTAGCCGGTCGGCAGCCAGGTCGGACGTGACGAGCGCGTCGACGGCGCCGGTGACCTCGGGACTGCGGAACCCGCCGAGGTTCAGGGGATCGCCACCGCGGAGCTGATAGGCGTCACGGGACGGGTTGGCGGCGCCGGCCGCGGCGAAACCCGCCCCGTTCGCGACGATCAGAGCGTCGACGCTGCGACCGAGGGCTCCGGGAGTGATGTCGGGCGCACCGGCGTCCACCACGTCGATGCCCACCGGCCGGCAGGACTCGGCCATGGCGGCGACCATCTGTTGGCGCCGCGTCGTCGGTGCGAGGTACCCGACCCGGACCCTCATCGGGGCGGACCCCGCCTCCGACTGTCCACCTCCGCCGAGCGCGCGTGCCCGCTGCAGATCGGGGCGAGCGTACGCGCGGCCGAACGAACCGTTCAGTTGTCCGGCGAGATTGTCCGACGGCGGCAGGACTCGGAGGTTCCAGACCTGCGCACCCTGCCCGAACCGCCGCGCCAGGGCGTCTCGCGGGATGCAGGACGCCAGCGCCTGGCGTGCCCGCAGCGAACCGAGCACGCCCCGCTGGGCGAGGATGACCTCTTCGACGGCGAGTGCCCGATTCGGCTGCGGAAGTGGTTGCACCGCAGCGTCTCCGGACGGACGGATGTCGTCCTCGCCGATGAGTCCACCGGTGACGTCGGCGATGTCGAACGAACCGTCGGAGAGCTTGCCGGCACCGTCGGTGCCCCTGCCCCAGATGGCGATCCGCTGTGTCCGGGGGGCGTCACCCCACCATTTGTCATTGGGGACCAGCACCAGTCCGCCCGACTCCGAGTACCCGTCGATCCGGTACGGACCCGAGGACGGGAACCGGGTCTCGTCCACTGATCCGGGTGTCAGCGCGAAGCCGGAGTTCCAGGCCTTCGCGATCGTCGCGGTCACCGCGCGATTTCCGGCCCGCACCGGATCGAGCACCCCGGCGACACCGGCTTCGCGCGCGACGACATGGGCTGGGAGCAGAGTGCCGGCCCCGAACAGCGAGAGCCAGTCTCGGTAATCGCGTCCCTGGGCGAAGGTGACTGTCGCCGAGCGATCGCCCGCCGCGCAGTCGACCCGATCGATGTCGCGGTATCCCGCGGTGGTCGCGGGTCGAAAACCGGGGAACCGACCGCTCATCGCCGCCCAGGCCAGAACCAGGTCGTCACAGTCGAGCGCCTGCCCGTCGGAGAAGCGGGCCTGCGGGTCGAAGTCGTACCGCAGCGTCAGACCCGTCCCGGGAACCGCTGTGACCGTGCCGATGTCACGGTCGGGCGCCACCTGCCCCTGAGCTCCCAGATAGCTGAATCCGGGCAGCAACCGGGTCGTGGCCATCAGCACACCGTCTGCGTTGCCGTCGACGGTGTTCGCGTTATAGCTGCTGATGCGTCCGTCGACCACGTAATCGATCGTCGGCGGGCCGTCGTCGCCGCACGCGGTCAGCAGACCCGTGAGCGTCACGATCACCGCTCCCAGCACCGTCACCGTCACGGGCAGGCCGGGTCGTCGGCGGGCCCGGCGCCCCGTCTGCTCCCTCACGCCCCGTACGTTAGCGCGACCGACGACGTTTCCCGGTGGGGCTCTGCGGTGCGTCGGCGTCGTCGCGGCGTGCCGCACGACCACTCGACGACCGGCCCCGCACCGGACGCGGCGCATCGGACAGGTCGTCGCCTGCCGCCACGCGCGCACGACGATCGAGGACTCGCTTCGTGTGGCGCGCGATGTCCGTGCGCCGCTCCTTCAGCGTCACCAGCAGGGGCGCCGCCAGGAAGATCGACGAGTACGCGCCGACCACCACACCGACAAGCTGGATCAGCGCGAGATCCTTCAGCGTGCCGACTCCGAGGAGCCAGACCGCGATGACCATCAGCGCGATGATCGGCAGCACCGAGATGACGGTGGTGTTGATCGAACGCATGAGGGTCTGGTTGACCGCGAGGTTGGCCTGCTCACCGTAGGTGCGGCGCGTCGTCTGCAACACCGATCTCGTGTTCTCGGCGACCTTGTCGAACACCACGACGGTGTCGTAGATGGAGAAACCGAGAATGGTCAGCAGACCGATGACCGTGGCGGGCGTGACCTCCCAGCCCACCAGCGAGTAGACGCCAGCGGTCACGATGATGTCGAAGAACAACGACGCGAGGGATGCCGTGGACATCTCGCGGTCGAACCGCACCGCGATGTAGACGAACACGATCACCAGGAACACCGCGAGCGCGATCAACATCTTCTGGGTGATCTCGCCACCCCAAGTGGAACTGACATCCGACGAACTGACTTCTGCGGCAGTCAGTTCCGGGGAGAACTTGTCGGCGAGCGCCCGGGTGACCTGCTCGGTCTGCTGGATGCTCAGCGTCTCGGTGCGCACCTGGATCGTCGCGCTGGATCCGGATCCTGCGGTCTGCACGGACTCGGGTGCATCCCCCAGCGTCTGCGAGAACACCTCCTCGACCGCGTCCGTGGTGACGCCGGCCGACACCGGCACCGACACCTGGGTACCGCCCTCGAATTCGATCCCCAGGGTGAAACCACGGATCGCGATCGATCCGATGCAGATCGCGAGGATGACGGCGGTGACGATGTACCAGGTGCGGCGGGCGGCGATGATGTCGAAGGCGCCGGTACCGGTGTAGAGCCGGGAGAGGAACGATCGGTTCGTCTCGGCGACGAAGTTCGCGTCGTCGGCTGTGGACGTCTCCACCGGCTCGTTGTCGTCGACGACGAGATCCGGGTTGGCGGCGGTGCGGCCGCCGCCGCTGCGTCCGGAGTTCGGTCGCGCCGGGCCCTGCGGTCCGGGGGTCTGCATGCTCATTTCGCCGATCCTTCCGACGCGGTGACCTTCGAGCGTTGCGCCACGCGACGCTGACGAGCGACCTCACTGACCGCGCCGAGGCCGTTGACGTTCGGCTGGGAGAGGAACTCCGAGCGGGTGGCCAGGACGACCAACGGGTGCGTCACGAGGAACACCACCACGACGTCGAGGATAGTGGTCAAACCAAGCGTGAACGCGAACCCGCGGACCTCGCCGACGGCCAGGATGTAGATGACGGCCGCCGCGATGAAGCTGACCGCATTGCCGGACCAGATCGTACGTCTCGCACTCGCCCAGCCGCGTGGGACCGCGGACCGGAAACTTCGGCCCTCGCGCATCTCGTCCTTGATTCGTTCGAAGTAGACGACGAACGAGTCCGCGGTCATGCCGATACCGATGATCAGACCGGCGATTCCCGCGAGGTCGAGTGTGAAGCCGATCCATCGGCCGAGCAGGACGATGATGCCGTAGACCATCAGCCCCGACAGCAGCAGCGACAACACCGTGAGGGTGCCGAGCATGCGGTAGTAGAACAGTGCATAGAGCAACACCGCGATCAGGCCGACCGCGCCGGCGATGAGACCGGCCTTCAACGACGAGAGACCCAGTGTCGCCGAGACGGTTTCGGCGTCGGAAGCCTCGAACGAGAGCGGCAACGAACCGTACTTCAGGACGTTGGCGAGGTCCTTGGCCTCCTGCTGACTGAAGTTGCCGCTGATCTCGGTCTGCGGCGTGGTGATCGCGCCGCGGATCTGGGGCGCGGAGACGACCTTGGTGTCCAAGGTGAACGCGGTCTGCTTGCCGACGTTCTGCCCGGTGTACTGCGGCCAGAAGTTCTGTGCCTCACCCTTGAACTCCACCTGCACGATCCATGAGCCGGCCTGCTGGGTGGTGCCTGCGGTCGCGTTCTTGATGTCGCGGCCGTCGATGATCTCGGGTCCGAGCAGATAGACCTCGGTGCCGTCCTGCGAACACGCGACCAGGTTCTGGTCGGGCAGGTCGTTGCCGAGCAACGGGTCGTTGGAGCCGGGCGAACAGTCCATCTTCGCCATCTGCGCGGTGAGGGCATCGAGGTTCGCCCCCGCCCGTGCCTGCCGGAGCTTGCGCTGCTCGTCGATCGCGGCCGCCGACGTCTCGCCGTTCTCGTCCTCGGCGTCCGGCTGATCGTCCTTCTTCGGCTGTGGGGTCGCCGGCTGCACGTTCTCCACCGGCCGCACGAACAAGCGGGCGGTCTGGCCGAGGGTGCGGGCCTGCTTGCCGTCGTCGCCGGGAACGGTGATGACCAGGTTGTTGCCGTTGACCACGACCTCCGAACCGGACACACCGAGACCGTTCACACGCTGCTCGATGATCTGCTTCGCCTGGTCGAGCTGCTCCCGTGAGGGTGGCTTGCCGTCAGGTGTGCGGGCGGTCAGCGTCACACGGGTGCCGCCCTGCAGATCGATACCCAGCTTCGGGGTCGGCGATCCGCCACCGGTGAAGAAGACCAGTCCGTAGACGACGGCCAACAACACGAAGAAAGCGGTCAGGGGTCTCCACGGCGGCACCTCACGGGGAAGTCCCGACCGCTTCGCCGACGCCCGGCGAGGTGTGGTCACTGCTGCTCTGGTCTCCTCAGGAAAGCACGCTCAGGCGCCAGGCCCCCGATGCGCGCGGACGATCCGGTCGGTCGCCCACTCTACTGACTGTGCGGTAACCCCCGGGTCCCGGTGTCCGCGCGGTGTGCACCGCGGACGGGTGACCCGTCCGCGGTGTCGATCACTTGTCGTCGGTCGGCTTGTCCGCCGGTCGGTCCGCGATGATCGAGTCGTCGGCGGGGGTGTCGGTCGGATCGGTCGACGGGGAGTGATCGATCGACTCGGGCTCGATCTGCTCGGGGCGCTCGGTCAGCGCACCCGGGTAGGTGGCCGCGGCCTCGTCGGTCGGCACCACCCGCACCACGGCGAGACGGTTGAACCGGCTGACGACGCCGGTGGAGATCTCCAGGTCGACGAAGTCGGCCGCCGAGTCGTCCACCACGGTCGCGAACATCCCGGAGGTGAGCTGTACCCGCGCGCCGGTGGCGACGGAGTTCTGCATCTCCTGCATCTCGGACATGCGCTTCTTCTGCTTGCGGATGCTCAGGAACATGAACCCCGCGAGCAGGGCGAGCAGGAGGGGGAAGAAGAGGGACTCCATGGTGACAGCAACAATCCTTGTCGGTTCGGTCGTGGTGTGTCTGGGTGGTATGTCGGATTCGGCGGGTCAGCCGACGGCCGCACGAGGGCACGCTCGGATGCACCAACTCCTCCGGCGGGCTCTCACCAGTGTGCCATGCCCGCGTAGGAGGGTGACCCGAGCGGTTACAGATCGTCGAAGAGACTCCCCGTGGCGTCCTCACGGGAGCGCACTCCGAAACTCGCGTTCATCGCGCCCGCCGGCGGCGTCAACCCGAGGTGATGCCAGGCGGCGGCCGTCGCGACACGTCCACGCGGCGTGCGCGCCATCATCCCGGCCCGGACCAGGAACGGCTCGCAGACCTCCTCGACCGTCGTCGGTTCCTCGCCGACGGCGACCGCCAGCGTGGACACGCCGACCGGGCCTCCGCCGAAGCCTCGGACGAGGGCGTTGAGCACGGCCCGATCGAGTCGGTCGAACCCCAGGTCGTCGACGTCGTAGACGGCCAGGGCGGCGCGGGCGATCTCGACGGTGATGATGCCGTCGGCGCGGACCTCTGCGTAGTCGCGGACGCGGCGCAGGAGCCGATTCGCGATCCGTGGCGTTCCGCGCGAGCGGCGGGCGATCTCGGCCGAGGCGTCGTCGAGCAGCCGGATACCGAGGATGCCCGCCGACCGCCGCAGCACCCGGATGAGTTCGTCGGTCTCGTAGAACTCCATGTGCGCGGTGAACCCGAAACGGTCGCGCAGCGGACCGGTGAGCGAACCCGATCGTGTCGTCGCGCCGACGAGTGTGAACGGTGCGACATCCAGCGGAATGGACGTCGCACCCGGCCCCTTGCCGACGACGACGTCGACGCGGAAGTCCTCCATCGCGAGGTAAAGCATCTCCTCTGCGGGGCGGGCGATGCGATGGATCTCGTCGATGAACAGCACATCGCCCTCGACGAGGTTCGACAGCATGGCGGCCAGATCGCCTGCCCGTTCCAGCGCCGGGCCGGAGGTGACCCGGATCGCCGCACCCATCTCGCCGGCGATGATCATCGCCAGCGATGTCTTGCCGAGTCCCGGTGGCCCCGACAGCAGGATGTGGTCGGGTGTGCCGCCACGGCCCTTCGCACCGTGCAGGACCAACTCGAGCTGCTCGCACACCCGCGGCTGACCGATGAAGTCCGCCAGCGACCGTGGCCGCAGCCCGGCGTCGAAGTCGCCGTCGGAGTGCAACTCTCCCGCACTCACGTCGCGCTCGTCGGGGTCCGGTGGGAGTTCGTTCATCAGGCCTTCTTCCCCAGCATCGCCAGCGACTTGCGCAGGACCGTCGACGCGTCGGCGTCAGGGACATCGGCGAGCACCGCGGCGACCGCCTTGTCCGCCGGACCGGTGGTGAACCCGAGCCCGACGAGCGCCTCGGCCACCTGATCGCGCACCGCACCCCCACCGGACACCGGACTGGTCGCGCCCTGCGTGGCGGGCGCGTCGACCTTGTCCCGCAGTTCGACGACGAGGCGCTCGGCGACACGCTTGCCGACGCCCGGGACCGCCGTGAGGGCCTTCACATCGGAATCGGCGAGCGCCCGTCGCAATGCATCGGGTTCGATGACGGCGAGAGTGGCCATGGCCAGGCGCGGGCCCACTCCGGTCACGGTCTGCAGCAGGGTGAACAGAGACCGCGAATCCGGCTCGGTGAACCCGTAGAGGGTCATCGAGTCCTCCCGCACGATCATGGAGGTGAGCAGGGTCGCCTCCTCGCCGCGTCGGACGGAGGCCACGGTCGCGGGGGTGACGAGCACGCGATAGCCGACGCCCGCGCAGTCGACGACGACGTGGTCGAGCGCGATGTCGATCACCGGCCCTCGAACGGATGCGATCACGCCACTCCCCCCTTGCTCGCTCGTGGCCGCGGCGTCGTGCGGCCGGCCGCGGCCTGCGCGACGCGCCCGCGGTGACGGCGCGTGAGTTCCTCGGCCGTACGCTGCGCCTCGATCATCTTCTCCGTCATCGGGCCGCGCCAGCAGTGACAGATCGCCAGCGCGAGCGCGTCGGCGGCGTCGGCGGGTCGCGGCTTCGTCTGCATCCCGAGAATCTTCGTCACCATCATCGTGACCTGCGCCTTGTCTGCGCGACCACTGCCGGTCACCGCGGCCTTGACCTCGGACGGCGTGTGGAATCGCACGGGGATGTCGCGCTGCCCGGCGGCGAGCGCGATGACGCCGCCCGCCTGAGCGGTGCCCATCGCCGTCGACACCTGGTTCTGGGCGAAGACCCGCTCGATGGCGACGACGTCGGGTCGGTGCACGTCGAGCCAGTGGGCGGCGGCGTTGTGGATGGCCAGGAGCCGTTCTGCGAGTTCCATGTCGCTGGGAGTGCGCACCACGTCGACGTCGAGTGCGGTGACCGCTCGGCCTTTCCCAGACTCGACGAGCGCGATCCCGCACCTCGTCAGTCCGGGGTCCACTCCCATCACGCGCACGCGCAATCCTCCGTCTCGCCGAACCGAACAGTTGTTCGAGATTCTATCGGCTGTCCCCGACGACCGAGGCGAGCAACACGCGCGGACCGGCAGACCGCGGCAGGGACAATGGCGGGTGCCATGCCGAACCTGCAGCCCATCTCCCCCGACGGCCTCGTCGATCTCGTCGCCGGCCTCGCCGCGGACAGACCGGGACGACGGATCGTCGCGGTCGACGGTGCCGACGCCGCGAGACCCGTCAGCCTCGCCGCAGCGGTCGCCGACCGCCTGGTGGCATCGGGTCGAGCCGCATCGGTCGTCGCGATGGCCGATTTCCTCCGTCCCGCGTCACTGCGACTGGAGTTCGGTCACGCCGACACCGAGAGTTATCGGACCATCTGGTTCGACCACGCGGCGGTGCGGCGCGAGGTCGTCGACGCACTGCGGTCGAGCGGGCAGTGGCTGCCGAGACTGTGGGATCCGCTCCGGGATCGGTCGTTCCGGGACGCACCGCGAGCCGCGGCCACCGATCAGGTCCTGGTGCTCGCGGGTCCGATGCTGCGCGGCAGCGGACTGGCCGTCGATGCGACGGTCGCGCTGGTCATGAGCGAGGGCGCACTGCGCCGACGCACCCCGGATACCGAGCAGTGGACGATCCCGGCGCTGCTCGAGAACGCCCGCGACGCACCGCCGCCGGACATCGAGGTGCGCTATGACCACCCCGAACGGCCCGCGGCTCGCCGGTTGAGCTGATCCGCGCGGTCGTCCCGTCAGGCGTCGAGTTCGGCAAGGACGTCGTCGCTCACGTCGACGTTGCTGTAGACGTTCTGGACGTCGTCGGAGTCCTCCAGCGCGTCGATCAGCTTGAACACCTTGCGCGCACCGTCGGCGTCCACCGGAACCTCCACGGACGCACGGAAGTCCGCTTCCGCGGAGTCGTAGTCGATCCCGGCGTCCTGCAGCGCGGTGCGCACGGCGACGAGATCGGTGGGCTCGCTGACGACCTCGAACGACTCACCGAGGTCGTTGACCTCCTCGGCACCGGCGTCGAGAACCGCGAGGAGGACGTCGTCCTCGGACTGCCCGTTCTTGTCCAGCGTCACCACACCCTTGCGGGTGAAGAGGTAGGACACCGAGCCCGGGTCGGCCATGTTGCCGCCGTTGCGGGTCATCGCCGTACGGACCTCACCCGCAGCACGGTTCCGGTTGTCGGTGAGGCATTCGATCAGGACGGCGACACCGTTCGGGCCGTAGCCCTCGTACATGATGGTCTGCCAGTCGGCGCCACCCGCCTCTTCACCACCGCCGCGCTTGCGGGCCCGCTCGATGTTGTCGTTGGGGACCGACGACTTCTTGGCCTTCTGGATGGCGTCGTACAGAGTCGGGTTGCCGGCCGGATCACCACCGCCGGTACGCGCCGCCACCTCGATGTTCTTGATCAGCTTGGCGAACATCTTGCCGCGCTTGGCGTCGACGACCGCCTTCTTGTGCTTGGTGGTGGCCCATTTGGAATGGCCGCTCATGAGACTCCCGCATCCTTCTCGACAACGATGGTGGCCCGCGCGCGCACGCCCCGGCGGCGGCAGGCCCAACGTCCAGATCTTACCGGTCCGCGTCGAGGGGCCGGTCCCGACTCGTCGCGCCCGCCGGTCCGGGCATCCGATCACCCGGTCGCGGCCCGCACCATGTCCACGAAGAACCGGTGGACTCGCCGGTCGCCGGTGACCTCGGGATGGAAGGAGGTCGCGAGGACCCGACCCTGCCGGACCGCGACGATCCGGTCCTTGGCCGGCCCGTCGGGTACCCGGGCGAGGACCTCGACGTCCGGCGCGATCGACTCGACCCACGGAGCCCGGATGAACACGGCACGCATCGACGGCTCCTCGTGACCGTCGGTGATCCCGTCGAACCGCAGGTCGGTCTCGAAACTCTCCACCTGCCGTCCGAAGGCGTTGCGGCGCACGGTGATGTCCAGGGCGTCGAGATGCCGCGCATCCGGCCGGGTATCGAGGATCGTGCTGGCGAGCATGATCATCCCGGCGCACGAACCGTAGGCAGGCATCCCGGCCGCGAGTCGGTCCCGCAACGGGTCGAACAGCTCGAACACGGTGAGCAGATGACTCATCGTGGTCGACTCCCCACCCGGGATGACGATCGCATCGACGTCGTCGAGCTCGGTGGGCCGACGCACAGGACGCGCGTGGGCCCCGGCCTCGGTGAGTGCGGCGAGGTGCTCGCGGACGTCGCCCTGCAGGGCGAGGACACCGACGACCGGCCGGCGGCCGGCAAGCGGAGCTGTGTCGTCGCGCGGAGCTGTGTCGTCGCGCGGGGCTGTGTCGTCGCGCGGGGCCGTGTCGTCGCGCGGGGCCGGCGCGCTCACCGGTCCCGCCGCGCGTGCTGATCGGCGGGCAGGTCGCGCCCGGTCCGGCTGAGTCCCTCCTGCGTGACCGCCGCGACCATCCGGCCCGCACGGTCGAAGATCCGTCCCTGCGTCAGTGCGCGCCCCGCATCGGCCGACGGCGACGTCTGGTCGTAAAGCAGCCACTCGTCGGCGCGGAAGGGACGCATGAACCACATCGCGTGGTCGAGGGACGCGGCCTGCGGCTCGACACCGGGGTGCGGCACCTTCGACGACCCGAGCAGCGTCATGTCACTCATGTAGGCCAGCGTGCCGACGTGGAAGACCTGATCGTCGGGCAGGCGATGTCGGTAGCGGAACCAGACGCGCTGCTGGGCGGCGAAGTAGTCGGACGTGGTGAGCAGTTCCCGTGGCACGACGCGGATGTCGAAGTTCTTCCACTCCTTGAACACCGCCTTCGCCTCCTCGGGGAGATCGGTCATCCGATCCGGTAGGCCGTCGGGCGCGGGAGCCGGGGGCATCCGGTCCTGATGCTGGATGCCATGGTCGGTCCGCACGTGGAACGACGCGGACATCGTGAAGATCGCCTCGCCCTTCTGGATGCCGGTGACGCGACGGGTGGTGAAGGACCTGCCGTCGCGGATCCGGTCGACCAGGAAGACCGCCGGGATATCGGGATTGCCCGGTCGGAGGAAGTAGCCGTGCAGTGAGTGGACGGCGAAGTCATCCGGCACTGTGCGGGTCGCCGACATCAGTGCCTGCCCGGCCACCTGCCCACCGAAGGTCCGCTGCAGGTGACTCGGGAACGCCGGTCCCCGGAAGATGTCGGTCTCGATCGCCTCGACCTGAAGGATCTCTTCGATGGTTGCCACGCAGAACAGTATCTATCGGACAGGCGCATCCGGGTGATCGGGGTGGCACGCTCCCGACCGCGAGCAGGCCTCTGTAACGCCACGACCGGTCCCGGACGACAAGCGGGGTGCCGCGGCCGTTCCCGAAACCCCCGACCCGGGAACGGCCGCAGCTCTACGTCGGTGGCGATCGTGACGTCTCCGATCACAGCTCGTCGAGCGAGATCAGTCCGTCCTGGACCGCACGGGCGACGAGTGCGGCCTTGGTGGGTGCGGCGCGATCGATCTCCGCGTACTTGGCGCGAATACGTGTCAGATGGGTGTTGACGGTGCCCAAGGAGATGAAGAGTTCTTCGGCCACAGCAGGTTTCGAGTCGACCATCAGCCAGGTGCGCAGCACCTGGACCTCTCGGGTGGTCAGCGACGGACGGTCCAGATCGGCGACGTCCGACGACGACTCCCCGCAAGCGCACCGCCGGATCTCGGCCCCGCACTCCCCGGCGGACGTCACCAGCAACATGTGGGCACGGTCGGTCATGGAGGCGTCGCGCCGTGTCATCGCGTCGCCGACGCCCGGCGTCCGGTGTCCGTTCCCCGGAGGTACGGGCAGCGGACTCCCGGGAAGGGGCATCCGACGCTGCGCGAGGCGTGCCAGCGCCTCCTGACGCCGCCGGGTCGCCTCGACCCGACGCCGTACGTCCCGGTCACGCTCGATCGCTCCGGCGCGGACAGGAGAGTGATGCTGCGGTATGTGCTGGGCGGTGACTGTCATGGCGTGTCCTCACTCGTCCGGGGGCATCTCCGTCGTTCTGCCCCGCTGTCGTGAGTTAGACGCTACGAATGGGCGTCAGGTTCCAGGATGCGCAGAACTACTCGAATTCCGGTGGGGACTATTCACCTGACCTGCGACGACCGGCGCACACATCGCCGGCCGAGTCGTCAGTGAGCCTCGCCGGACGTCTCTTCGTCCACCTCGGTGCCGACCTCGACCACCACGACGGTGACGTTGTCGTGCGCCCCGAGCGCCAGCGCCCCTTCGACGAGCGCCTCGGCGGCCACCTCGGCACTCTCGGCCCCGCTCAGGATGTCGGCGATCTCCTCGTCGGGCAGCTCGCCGGTGAGTCCGTCCGAGCAGACCAGGATGATGTCGCCGGGAAGCGCGGCGAGCGAGAAGAAGTCCGCGTGTGGCTCGGCCATTCCCGCGCCCAACGCACGGGTGATCACGTTGCGCCGCGGGTCGACCCGCGCCTGCTCCCGGGTGATGAATCCGGCGTCGACGAACTCCTGCACCTGGGAGTGGTCGACGGTGAGCTGCTCCAGGACACCGCTCTGCAGACGATAGGTCCTCGAGTCGCCGATGTTGAGCACCAGCCAATGCGGCTCGTCCTCGTGGGTGACCAGCACCGCGCCGGTGGCGGTGGTGCCCGCTCGGCGATCGGACTCGGTCGCGATGGCGCCGATCTTGCCCTGCGCCACCGCCAACAGCTCGATCAGCGCGATCTGGGTGTCGGTCTGTTCCCCCATCGCCGGGATGCCGGCCAGGGTCAACAGGGCCGCCTCACTGGCGATCTCACCGCTATCGTGGCCACCCATGCCGTCGGCGAGCAGATAGATGCCCGGTGCGACGAGAGCCGCGTCCTCGTTGGTCTCGCGCACCCGGCCGACGTTGCACACGACCGCCCAGTCGAGCCGGAGTCCGCCGAGTGTGTGGGTGCCGCAACGGGATGCGTCCCGCACAATGGTCGCCGAGTCCATGGTCAGCAGATCCTACGGCAGATCGGACTACCAGCCCCGTTCGGCGAGCCGATGCGGTTGGGGGATGTCATCGACATTGATCCCGACCATCGCCTCACCGAGTCCACGCGACACCTTCGCCAGCACGTCGGGATCGTCGTAGAAGGTCGTCGCCGCCACGATCGCCGCGGCACGCTGAGCCGGGTTGCCCGACTTGAAGATGCCCGATCCGACAAAGACACCCTCGGCACCGAGCTGCATCATCATCGCCGCATCGGCCGGCGTCGCGATGCCGCCCGCGGTGAACAAGGTCACCGGCAACTTGCCTGCCTGGGCCACTTCGGCCACCAGCTCGTACGGCGCCTGCAAGTCCTTTGCCGCCACGTACAATTCGTCACTCGGCAACGACGTCAACCGCCGGATCTCGTCACGGATCCGACGCATGTGGGTCGTCGCGTTCGACACGTCACCCGTCCCGGCCTCACCCTTCGAGCGGATCATCGCCGCCCCCTCGGTGATCCGCCGCAACGCCTCGCCCAGATTCGTCGCGCCACACACGAACGGCACCGTGAACGCCCACTTGTCGATGTGATTGGCGTAATCGGCGGGGGTCAACACCTCCGACTCGTCGACATAGTCGACGCCGAGGCTCTGCAATATCTGCGCCTCGACGAAATGCCCGATCCGCGCCTTGGCCATCACCGGGATCGACACCGTCGAGATGATGCCGTCGATCATGTCCGGATCACTCATCCGCGACACACCGCCCTGCGCACGGATGTCGGCGGGCACACGCTCGAGCGCCATCACCGCCACCGCTCCGGCGTCCTCGGCGATCTTGGCCTGCTCGGGGGTGACCACATCCATGATCACGCCGCCCTTGAGCATCTCGGCCATCCCCCGCTTGACCCGCGCGGTGCCCTGCCCGACCGTCGGCGCCCCGTCGCGGTGGCCGTTGGCCACCGTTCCGTTCGCAGCCGTGCCGTTGAGGCCGTTCACGGCGTCCGGTCCGGGAGTGTTCCCTGACTGGGGTTGACTCACTGATGTCTCCTGGGTCGTCATGTCCGGCGCACAGGCCGGCACCGCATCGATGCGGATGTCGCCCACAAGTCTATGCGAGCGTGTCGACACGATTCATCGGCCACCTCGGTGAACGCCGCTTCCGGGCCCGCCGGCTGCGCCGGCGTCCGTACAGCGCGGCGCCGAGCGAGTCCGGCCGGTCAGGATCCGCTGCTCGGCGTGACCCGCTCGATGATCTCGAAGAACTGCGGCAACTCGGCCGTGCCGCCCAGGTGCAACCACCGGACAAGACGCCGCTCGGCGAGATTCCGGGTGTCCCGGACGGCGTCGTTGTAGAAGCGGCGGGCCATCATCACGCGCGTCTCGGCATCGGCGAGTTCGACGACGAGACCCTGCGGACGGGTCTGGGTGTCGGTCTGGGCGAGCAATCCCGACACCCTGTTCTCCGCCTGTTCACGGAACTGCGGCGCAGCGTGTTCGGCTTGGTCGGCGGCGACGGCAAGCGCCTGACCCGCTGCACGCGCGTCGTCGTCGTAGCTGGCGATCATCCCGGCCGCGATGGCCCGGGCGACGACGGCACGTCGGGCGAGCGCAGCGTCGAGCGCCTGTCGGGCGAGGTCGACCCGCACGTTCAGTCGGTCGAGACGGTTGGCGGTCTGGAACGCCCAGCCGCCGGCCAGGACGGCGAGCAGGATGATCACCCCGACGATCACGATGGTCAGGCCTGAGATGGTCACGAGGTCCCCCTGTGGTGTCTGATCGGCGGCGCGGGTCTGCGTCGAACCCTAGGGTGTCGAGCCCGGGGCGTCGAACGCGGTTGTGCAGCTTGCGGTCCGGGTGTCGTCGGTGTCCTCAGTCGGACACGACGACCGGTCCGGCTCCGACGGTCACGGTGTCGTACACCCGCAGGATCTGATCGGCGACACGTGACCAGTCGTACCGGTCGGCCCGACGTCGGCCGGCCTCGACCAGTTCGGCCCTGGTCTCGTCGTCGCCGAGCAGCTCGATGACCGCCTCGGCCAGATCGTCAGATGCTCCGGTGCGGACGAGCCGGCCGGCACGACCGTCGTCGAGGACCCTGCGGAAGGCGTTCAGGTCGCTGGCGACGACCGCGGCACCTGCCGCCATTGCCTCGACGAGGACGATGCCGAAGCTCTCGCCGCCGAGATTCGGGGCGCAGTAGACGTCGGCCGAACGCAGTGCGCGTGCCTTGGTGTCGTCGTCGACCTGCCCGAGGAACACCAGATGCTCGGCCAGCGCACCCGCACGTCGTCGGAGTGCGCGTTCGTTCCCGCCGCCGACGACGAGGACCCGCACGTCGGGAAAGTTCTCCACCACGGCGGGTAGCGCACGCATGAGGATGTCGATGCCCTTACGCGGCTCGTCATAGCGGCCCAGGAACAGGATCGTGTGTCCCGGCCAGGGGTGTCCGTCGAGCGGTCGCGCGTTCTCGAAGAACCCCACGTCGATCCCGTTGGGGATCTCGACGGCGTCGGAGCCCAACGATTCCATCTGCCATCTGCGCGCGAGCTCGGACACGGCGATCTTCCCTGAGATGCGCTCGTGGTACGGCCGCAGGATGCCCTGGAACACGGTGAGCCACAACGACTTCGTGGTCGACGTGTGGAACGTGGTGACGATCGGACCGGACGCCACCATCAGCGACAGCATCGAGATGCTCGGCGCGTTCGGCTCGTGGACGTGCAGGACGTCGAATCCGCTCTCGTCGACCCACCTGCGCAGCCGTAGATAGCCGGTCGGACTGAAGCTCAGGCGCGACACCGAACCGTTGTACGGGATGGCCAGGGCGGGTCCCGCGGAGACGACGTAGTCCGGCAACGGCGTCTCCGGTGCCGACGGCGCCAGGACACTGACCTCGTGTCCCCGCTCGATGAAGACCTGCGCGAGTTCGACCACATGCGCCTGCACACCGCCGGGCACGTCGAACGAGTACGGGCACACCATCCCGATCCTCATCGCTCGGCCTCCCCCGGCGCGGTCTCTTCCGGCGTGGCCTCCCGCGCCGTGAGTCGCGCACGCCGCTCGTCGGACCAGTCGGCCTCCCACAGCGGCTGCAGCATGTGCCAGTCCTGCGGGTGGGCCGCGATGTTCGTGGCGAACACGTCCGCGAGTGCCTGGGTCGCGAGTCCGACCCCGCCGGACACGTCGATCGGCTGACCGCACGAGGCGATCGAGGTCGGCGTCTCGGTGAACCAGTGGTGCACCGGGATGAGCGCGGCACCCGTCTCGATCGCCAGCCGTGCGGGTCCGGCGGGCATGCGGGTGCGCTCACCGAAGAAGGTGACCGGGACGCCGTGTCGGGCGAGATCGCGTTCACCGAGCAGGCAGATGATCCCGCCGGCGCGCAGACGTTCGGCGAGCAGTCCGAACGGCGGCTGTTCACCACCACTGAGCGGGAAGATCTCGAATCCGAGGGATTCGCGGTACGCGACGAACCGGTTGAACAACGATTCCGGCCGGAGGCGCTCGGCGACCGTGGCGAACTGCCCGTAGTGCTGGACCAGCCAGACGCCGGCCATGTCCCAGTTGCCGGAGTGCGGGAGGGCGAGGATCACACCCTTGCCCCGGTTCTTCGCGTCATCCAGGATGCCGTGGTCCTTGTCGGGCAGGGTCATGGTGGCCGCAGTCGTGGCCAGGTCCTGCGCCGGCAACCGGAAGGCCTCACACCAGTAGCGCGCGTACGAACGCACGGCGTCGGCGACGAGATCGTCGGGAACCTGATCCGGTGTGGTCCCGATGACGCGGGAGAGGTTGCGCCGCAACTGCTCCGGTCCACCGTTGCGACGACCGGCGACGTCGCCCGCCCGGTCGAACAATCCGCGTGCCAGGGACTCCGGAGCGTGGCGCACAGCGGACCAGCCTGCCGCGTAGCCCAGATCCGAGAGCCTCGCGCTGACCGGGCTCATCGGTGCATCTCCCCCGTCGTCATGGGTGTCAGTGTGCCCCGGCCTGGGGTTGGGTGCCCGTCGTCGGGGGCTCCTCGTCCGGAGTCGTGTCGGTCGACGTCTCATCGTCGTCGGACGTGGCCGTCGCCAGTGGGATGAGATCACGCGCCCCCGGCGAGTTGTGGATCGACCACATCCGCTGTCCGACGGTGACCACGGAGAGCACGGCCAGGGCCCACATCGCGATGTGGATCGCCCATGAGAGTCCCAGTCCGGTGAGTCCCGATCCGACGAGCACGATGATCAGCCGGTCCGGCCGTTCGATCCATCCGCCGTCACCGTTGAGACCGCTTGCCTCGGCACGCGCCTTCGCATACGAGATCACCTGCGAGGTGACCAGGCAGATCAGGGTCGCGACGAGCAGGAGTCGGTGCGGTTCGGTGATGGCGCACCACCACGCGAGTCCGGCGAAGATGGCCCCGTCGGCGATGCGGTCGCACGTGGCGTCGAGAACGGCGCCGAAGCGCGTGCCGCCGCCGCGGGCCCGCGCCATCGCGCCGTCGAGCATGTCGAACATGACGAACAACCAGATGACCAGCGTGCCGGCGAACAGATATCCCATGGGGAACAGGGTCAGCGCCGCGGCGATCGTGGCCGCGGTGCCGATCAGGGTCATGATGTCCGGGCTGAGACCGGTGCGCAGCAACGCACGACCGAGCGGCAGGGTCACCTTGGACACCGAGGCCCGGCCCCGGATGCTCAACATCTGACCGCTCCCTTCGTCCCTGTCCGGATCTGCGGTATCACGGTTGCTCTGACCAGGCCGACGACAGCAACGACCGGGTGTCGCGCAGCAACTGTGGCATGACCTTCGTCTCCCCGACAACCGTGATGAAGTTCGCATCACCGATCCAGCGCGGGACGATGTGCTGGTGCAGGTGTTCGGCCAGCGATCCGCCCGCGGCGTACCCGAGGTTGAGCCCGACGTTGAAGGCGTTCGGGTTGGACACGGCCTTGATCGTGCGGATCATCCGCTGCGTGAAGGCCATCAGCTCCGCAGATTCGGCCGAGGTCAGCGCCTCCAGATCGGCGACCTGGCGATACGGCACGATCATCGTGTGACCGGG
Organism: Gordonia sp. ABSL11-1; assembly: GCF_030315685.1. Taxonomy (GTDB): domain Bacteria; phylum Actinomycetota; class Actinomycetes; order Mycobacteriales; family Mycobacteriaceae; genus Gordonia. The sequence goes on from NZ_JASXSI010000017.1 coordinate 122,303, forward strand.
GTTGTACGGGTACAGGTTGAGCACGGCATACACCGACTCCCCCCGGGCGACGATCAGGCCGTCCTCGTCCGACATCAGCGGGATGTCGAGGAACGGGTGACCGGTCGACTTCGACGACGGCGGCGGGTCCGCCGTGATGTAGGTCATCCGGTGCGGACTCCACAGCCGCTGCAGCCGATCCGGGTCCCCGGTGCCGCAGTCCCGGATCTCGGCCGGGTCCCCCTCAGACGTCATCGGTCCCCTCGGACGGTGCGACGAGCTCCGCCACGGCGTCGGCTGTCGGGGACTCGTTGCGGCGCGCAGCGATCCATTCGGCGATGAAGTCGGCGGCCCGGGCGACGGGAACACCGTTGACCTGGGAGCCGTCGCGGAACCGGAAGCTGACCGCGTCGGCGCTGACGTCGCGCTCGCCGGCGAGAAGCATGAACGGCACCTTACCGGTGGTGTGGTTGCGGATCTTCTTCTGCATCCGGTCATCGGAATGGTCGACCTCGGCGCGCACGCCGCGGCGCCGCAGCCCGTCGACGACCGTCTGCAGGTGGTCGGCGAACGCCTCGGCGACCGGGATGCCGACGACCTGTACCGGCGCCAACCACGCCGGGAAGGCACCCGCATAGTGCTCGGTGAGCACGCCGAAGAATCGCTCGATCGATCCGAAGAGCGCACGGTGGATCATCACCGGCTGGTGCTTGGCGCCGTCGGCGCCGGTGTACTCGAGGTCGAAGCGGGCCGGCTGGTTGAAGTCCAGCTGGATCGTCGACATCTGCCAATTCCGGCCGAGCGCATCGCGCACCTGCACCGAGATCTTCGGCCCGTAGAACGCGGCGCCCCCCGGATCGGGCACGAGATCCAGACCGGATTCACGCGCCACCTCGGCGAGCGTGTTCGTCGCGATCTCCCACGACTCGTCGTCGCCCACGAACTTCTTCGGGTCCTTCGTGGAGAGTTCGAGATAGTAGTCGTTCAGACCGTAGTCCTTGAGCAGATCGAGCACGAAGGTGAGCAGCGACCGCAGCTCGTCGCGCATCTGCTCGCGTGTGCAGTAGATGTGCGCGTCGTCCTGGGTCATGCCGCGCACGCGGGTCAAACCGTGGATCACACCGGACTTCTCGTACCGGTAGACCGAGCCGAACTCGAAGAGCCGCAACGGCAATTCGCGGTAGGACCGACCACGCGACCGGAAGATCAGGTTGTGCATCGGGCAGTTCATCGGCTTCAGGTAGTAGTCCTGCGCCGGCTTGCGTACGGTGCCGTCCTCGTTGTACTCGGCGTCGAGCTGCATCGGCGGGAACATGCCGTCGGCATACCAGTCGAGGTGCCCGGACACCTGGTACAGATGGCCCTTGGTGATGTGTGGGGTGTTGACGAACTCGTATCCTGCCGCGATGTGCCGACGCCGCGAGTAGTCCTCCATCTCGGTGCGGATGATGCCGCCCTTGGGATGGAAGACCGGCAGTCCCGAACCCAGTTCGTCGGGGAAGCTGAACAGGTCGAGTTCGGCACCGAGTTTACGATGATCCCGACGTTCGGCCTCGGCGAGCAGCTCGAGGTAGGCCTCCTGCGCCTCCGTCGATTCCCATGCGGTGCCGTAGATGCGCTGCAGGTCGGCGTTGTCCTGATCTCCCCGCCAGTACGCGGCGGAGCTGCGGGTCAGCTTGAACGCGCTGATGTACTTGGTCGTCGGCACGTGCGGGCCCCGGCACAGATCGCACCAGATGAGCTCGCCGGTCCGTGGGTTGAGATTGTCGTAGGCGGTGAGCTCGGCTCCACCGACCTCCATGATCTCGCTGTCGTCGGCCGCACCCTTGTCGTCGATCAGTTCGAGCTTGTAAGGCTCCTTCGCCAGCTCCATCCGGGCGGCGTCCTTCGACGCGTAGACCCGCCGGGAGAACCGCTGACCGGACTTGATGATCTGTTTCATCTTCTTCTCGAGGGCCGCGATGTCCTCCGGGGTGAACGGCTCAGCGACGTCGAAGTCATAGTAGAAGCCGTCCCTGATCGGCGGACCGATGCCGAGTTTGGCGTCGGGGAACAGCTCCTGCACCGCCTGCGCGAGGACGTGCGCACACGAGTGCCGGATCACGCTGCGGCCGGCCTCGGTGTTCGCTGCCACCGGCTCGACGTCGGTGTCGAGGTCGGGCGCCCAGGACAGATCCCGCAGCGCTCCCGCCGCATCGCGGACGACGACCACTGCCTCGGGCCCCTTGTTGGGCAGTTCGAGTTCGCGTAGCGCCGTACCCGCGGTGGTCCCGGCCGGCACACGGATGGTGGCGGGGTGGGGCACCTGGCGTTCGTCGGGCACGGGGATGCTCCTAGCAGTCGTAACACGCCGTACGTGTCGATGGGGTTCGGTTGCAGTCTGATCGTATCTGCGCCGCCTCGTGCGCCCGCACCCGCCGACCGATTGGCGGCGTGGCGGATCGGGTCAGGAGAAGATCGGGCTGTCGAGCCACCCGGCGTCGATGTTCACCCACCCGGCGACCAGCCCCAGCGCTCCGAGCAGCCAGAGGGTCCCGAGCACGATCGCTGCGGTACTCAACCACACCGCGGTCTGCACCGACCAGTGCTGCCTACCGATCCAGTCGATCCACGCGTCGTACTTTCCCCTCGCGAACGTGAGCAGGCGGTGTGCCCACGCGAACTCCGAGGCGAGGATGCCCAGTCCGAGGAAGACGATCAGCCATCCGGGGCCGGGATACGGAATCGCGACGATCCCGCCGGCCAACACGACGGCGCCGACGATGCCGACACCGATCCGGTAGGTGCGATACAGCTTCGGGTTGCGCCGGATGACATAGCGCCGCTGACGGCCCCACAGCCGCAACCGTTTCCAGGCCGACATCTTCTCCTGTTCCGTGACCCGATCTGAGGAGTTTTCGCCCGCCAGCCTACGCGACCGGCATTGCCGGATCCGTCGCGCGCACCGCCGGCGCGGGCGTCGCGGTCCGTCGCAGACGGCGGTCGACGACCAGCGTGACGACGATGGTGATCAGCAGCACGAGCGGGTAGCACCCCGCACACAGGACGACCGCGAGACGGTCGTACCACTGCGGATCGGGCCACCGCGGCATCATGAAGAGTCCCAACGCGATCGCGTGATCGGACCCTAGTCGGGGCCCACTGTTGTACCAGTGGTGCCACCAGGTGAACGAGAGCGTCACGATTCCGGCCGGACCCAGCCACCACCACGACGCCGACCATCCGGATTCGAGCAGCCCCCGATAGGCGATGTCGAAGGCGACGACGAACAACGGGACGAACCACACCCAGTGATGGCCCCACGAGAAAGGTGAGACGGTGGCCGCCGTCATCCCGACGATGGAGACGGCGAGCAGTTCCTGTCCGCGGCGGTGGGCCACCAGTGCGGCCCAGATCCCGAGTCCGCCGGCGACGAGAGCGATCGGCATCCACAGCCACCACGGCGCCTCGTACAGCGGGAAGCCGCGCACCGGGTGGGCGAATCGTCGGACGTCGAAGTAGGCCAGCATCTGTGAGAGGAAACCGTTGACCGACTGATTGGCCGGCGAATCGACGCGGCCCACCCGCGCTGCACCGCCGACGTGATCGGTCCAATACCCCCACGCGTCGCGCGGGATCACCAGCAGGCCGACGACGATCGTCGCCGCGAACGTCGCGACGCCGGTCGCCAGCGCTCGCCACTGCCGCCCGGCCGCGAGGTAGATCAGGAAGAAGCCCGGAGTCAGCTTGAGGCCGGCGGCGATCCCGACCCCGATGCCCTTGAGGCGCGATCCTGGCCGGATCATCTCCAGCAGCACCAGATCCGCGACGACCAGCGCCATCAGGAAGATGTTGATCTGCCCCAACCAGATCGTCGTCCGGACCGGTTCGAGCACGGTCGCACACACGGTGAGCAGCGCACCGAAGGTCCAGAGTCGGCCGTCGAGACGATAGCCGAGGCTGCGGAAGCCCAGCACGATAACCAGCATCAGAGCGGCGACGGTGGCCGACCACCAGACGACGGCCGCGGTCATCTGGGTCATCCATGCGAACGGGATCAACACCAGTGCGGAGAACGGCGGATAGGTGAAGTCGAGTCCCCACAGCACCGGGTCCGCATAGAGCGGCCGGTCGTCGAGGACGGTCTGCGACCCCGCCCGATACACCCGGAGGTCGGTGTAGTTGCTGAACAGTCCGTAGAACGGGTTGTGCGGGGAGACCGCGGTCAGATGCCAGACGACGACGGCGACGGCGGCCAGCGCGGTCACGCCGATCAGCCACCAGGCGATCTCGGGTGCGGCACGCCTGTCCCCCGTCCTGGGATCCTCGGCGGTACCGGCGCGCACGAGCCGAACGTACTCGCAGGTGACGCCCCGGCGCGAGGCGAATCGCCGTGTCGCCCGGAAGGTCGCTTTTGCGCCGCCGACGACGCGTCGCCGTCAGGCTCGTCGGTAGGTCACCAGCTGCACACCGCTGCCGAGGGCACCGTGGCTCTGCAACGTGAGGCCGGTGGCGTGCTCAGTGTCGGGAAAAACCCGGAATCCGGAACCGAGGATGACCGGGAACACGGCCAGGCGCAGCTCGTCGACGAGCCCTTCCGCGAGCAGATGATGGACGAGGGTGCGGCTCCCGGCGACGAGGACGACCCCATCGGTCTCGTCGCGCAACCGCGTGACCGACTCGGTGACCGGCCCGTCGAGTACCTGAGAGTTGGTCCAGGACAGGTCGCGCAACGTGCTCGTCACGACCCGCTTGGGCATCGTGTTCATCTTGGCGGCGAATCCGTCGTCGTCCTCATAGTGCGGCCATGCGCCGGCGAATGACTCGTAGGTCCGACGCCCCAGCAGATGCACTCGCGCCTCGAGGATCTCGCCCAGCTTCGCCCGCCGCAGCTCTGGTGTGTGGAAGTCGAAGGTCCATCCCGTGTGCGGGTAGCCCTCCTCGCCTCCCGGCGCCTCCATCACACCGTCGAGGGACACGAACTCCGAGACCACGATCTCGCCCACTGACACCATCCCTGTTGCCGATCGGACCGTCACCCGCAACCGTTGCCCGGAACCGTCACCCCGGCGGGTTCACCAGAATGTGCAACATGTCACAGCCGGATGGACCAGGATCAGTCATGCGCATCCGCTGGCCCATGCTCTGTGCATTGTTCCTGGTCCGCGGTTCTCGCTGCATGCCGTTCCGAGGGCGGCACGAACGGCGCGTCGTCCTCGGCCGCCAGCGTGACGCACGGCGGCGAAACCGTCCGGCCACGGCCCAACGACTGGTCAAACATCTGACCGAGACCCGTTGCAACACAGCACAACACCGACTCAAGATAGGAAACTGAGGTGAGCTGCCGACGAATACCGAAGAAGGTGGGCAACCCGCCCGCCGCGCCGACACAGGCCTAGCTGCGAGAGCGGCGGTGCAAGCGGATGCCGGTTGTCTACGGCGGCGCGTTCGACCTCACCGAGGAGATCCGCGCCATATGTGTGGCCCGCTGGCCGAGCGGGTCGCCACCGACCCCCGCCCGACGCTGTTCGCCGAGCAGGTCGACGACATGATCGTCGCGGTGTCCGGCGCGGTGCGGACCATCGTACAGCTACTCACCGAGCGCGACGCCCATCACCGAACCACGCATGTTCCGGTGATGAACCGAGGCCAAACCGTCAAGGCATTGGTGTCGCTGGCCGAGGTGGCCGGCGACCCCAAGATCTCCGACGCCGACATCCGGTCCGGCCAGTGGGCGGCGATTTTGGCAGAAGACGCCGCCCCGTTCGCCGCCGAGCTGGCCGACCACCTCGGCAAGGCTGTGGCACCCGGCGACTCTCGAGGCCGATCACCGTCCGAACGTGTCGAGGTCGTCTTACGCGAGATCTACACCGCTGCAACGGATCTCGTGCGGCGGGTCCGCCAGGCCGGGAGCCACCGCCATCAGCTCGCGCCGAAGGCCACCACGACATCCGAGACCGACCAGGCACGCGCAACCCTGGCTGACCTCGGCGTCGAGGTCTAGACCTCGGCTAATCCTCGGCTAATCCAAGGCTAGACCTCGGCTAATCCGCGGCTAATCCTCGGCCAATCCCGGTCTCCGACGAT
>NZ_JASXSI010000018.1 GCF_030315685.1 Gordonia sp. ABSL11-1
GGTCCATCCAATGCGGTATTACCCTGAGCTGTGCGATATTTCGGACTCGTGTCCGAAGTACTTGTCGGCGACTTCCGGGCTCGGTGTCGGTGGTTCACCTGTACGAAGTGCGCACAGCAAGCGATGGCCGCTGTAGTTTCGGCGGGGACTTGTTCACCGCTCAAATCTTGCGGAGAGCCTCAGTCAGTCCGGTGAGAAGCCCTTGTACTCGAATCCGAAGTAGAACCACACGATTAGTGTGCTGATCGAGATCGATGCGATCAGATACCAGCGGCCCACACGGCGGGTGGGTGGCCACAGAATTAGGATGACTCCTGGAAGGTTCGCAGCGATCCAGCTCAGGGTCCATGGTAGCCAGTAGGTTGCCGTGAGAGCTTTGGGTGCCGGGGTGGGGTCAATCTCGGGAAGGCCTAGCCAGTGGCGCAGGAAGAGCGCCAGCGGTAGGGGGGCCAGAAGGCCGACCACACCTCCGACGATCGCCCCGAGGACCGCTACGGGTCCTGACGCGATCGTCGGAGATTTCACTGTGGTTGGTGGCATGTGGCCATCATCGCACGCCGGACCACGCCGACACTCCGCCGCTGCCCAGAACGAAGTAGGGCTTTGCGAGACCGATCCGCATGGCCTCGTGACCAACCCGTGCCGCATCGTTGGCGGGATTTGAAGAAGGGTCGCTGGTCCTGGAGTAGTCGTAGCTGTCGTAAATGTGCAACTGCTGGCGCAGCTCGATTTTGTGGTTGCCCGCGGTTCCTGGCTGGGCGATCACAGCCGTGGTTGACGACAGTTGGTGTCGGCCGAGAGAATGGATGTAGTCGCCGTCGTCCCCGGCGGTTAGCACCCAGGGGGTGCCGAAGACGCGTTTCGCCGGCTTCTTGGTGCGGTCTGCTTCCGCGATTGCCGCAGCGATGACTGCTTCTCGGTTGGTGGCCGCGGTTGTTGCAGGCGGTGTGGGGACTACGCCGTGCTCATCCGGCGGGTAATGCTGAACGGTGGCGGTCATCCATGGGTCCATGGTCGCCGCTTCCACCTTGTACTGGATGCCTTGGTTGCTGAAATAGTGATCCCACATGTTGAGGGCTGTTTGTTCATCCAAGTAGATAAATGCAGCACGAACACCGGCTGCACCGGTTGCGACCGCGGCCGCTTTGGAACCATCAGGGTCGGGGTCTACGCCGTACTGGCTGAGGTCGACCTCGGGGTTGGGGTATCCGGGATGCTCGTTGGTGTCGTAGGACGCGAACCCGGCATCAGCGGGCATTGCTCCGCGAAACGCGCCGGCAGCGCTGGCATAGATCGATCCGAACTGGAACTTCTGGGTGTAGGAACCAGTCTCGCCGCTGACCGGGATCGCATCTTCGACGGGGTAGCCCTATGGGCTCTTCTCGTAACCTGCGGCGCTCCACACTTCGAGGATGCGGCCGGCGACCGGGTGCGCACCACTCGACGGTGACCAGTAGATCACGGCGTTGTTGAGGAACCGGTTGAACCGGCCCACTCCGTCGGGTGTCACCACCTCGTCGGTAGTGGGCAATCCGAGATAGCTCTGGTCAGCGCCGAGGTCTACCCACTTTTGTCGGATGGTGCCCTGGATGCTGTGGGCGCCGGTGGCCGGCGACCAGTAGATTGATCCTCCCTGGAATTCCTGGCGCCGCCGGACTCCATCTGAGAGCACGATTTCGTCGGTGGTGGGGTACTTGAGGAAGCCAGTCTCATACCCGTGGTCGCCCCATTTGAATAGGAATTCGTGGGCAACGGGGTGGGCGCCGGTGGCTGCGGACCAGTAGATGTTTCCGCCGATGAACTCCGAGCGTTTGCCGGTGTTGCCGGGGTTGGTCAGCTCGTTGGACTTGGGCAGCAGCAGAAAGCTGGTCGGTCCGCCCATCTGGTTGTACTTGTCGCGGATCGCTCCGCACACCTGGAACGAGGTGGGCGGGTAGATCTGGCAGCCGGCCGCGGCTTGGGCCTGGACCGCCAGGGTCCCGACAGCCGCCGCACCAGTGGCCTGGACGGCAGCGTCGCCGGTCGCCGGATCGGTCGCCGTGTCCGTGGCCGCGGTGGCGGCGCCGGGGGTGTTCTGCTCTTGCATGATGATTCTCCTTGTTGGGGTGTCGCCGTGGCGACGAATTGTGGCTCGAAGTCACGAGCTGACCACAGATTGGCACCTGGCACCGACAAACTTGGAAATGTGCAGGAAGGCGATGGTTTCGGATCAGAAGAAGTTGGTGGTTCGTATCGAGTGGCCGATCCGCGCGGACAAGGCAGGGGCACGTCGTGGACAGTGTCCTCGACACAAGAATGCAGATAATCCGATATTTACTGCTATCAGACACGCGGTAACGGCGGCGGTCGATGGCTTGGTGGTCGAACGTGTCGGAGGATGCCTGTACACCATTGATACGCTGAGCAACAGCGCCTTTGGACGTGCGATCGAATCCGTGACCGCCGGGTGTGTGGTGGTGGTGCACGGTCAGTCAGCGTCGGTGCTCTCTGCGTCGAACAATGCGAATGGCGGCGATTCATGCGCTTTGTTTGGAAACAAACCAATCGCCAGTAAGCAAAGGGATAATGTCATGTCTGATACGTTGTTTGCCGATATTTCGGAGCATCAACCGGTGGTCGATGAGTCGTATCCGTATGAGTGGTTGTCGATCCGTTCGAATGATGGAACCTATCGTGATCACAACTTTTCTACGAACTGGGATATTGCTCGGAAATGGTTGGATGCGGGTCGGCTGCGTGGGTTGATCGTGTACTGCGTGTACCGGCCGAACTGGCGTGAGGTGGCCGACGTGCATGTCCAGATGCAGGGCGAGAATCGGCCGGATGTGGTGTCGATGGTCGATGTGGAGTCGTGGGGCGGGCAGATCAGCGGTGATCACAGTGATGCGATCAACCAGCTGGTCTGGACCATCAGCGATTGGCGCGGCCCACACCTGCACCGCCGGCCGCGTCGGGTAGTTGGCTACCTGAACCCCAACGATGCCGCTATCTGGACGGTGCGTCCGCCGATCGGGTTCGTCATCCCGTCCTACGGATCGCCGCCGGCGTTCCCGCCCGGCACCGAAGACCTTGGTGCGCAGATGATCGCCCACCAGTACACCGACGGCCAAGGGCACGGCAACGGGCTACCCGAAGGCTACGGAGCTGTGCGCTGTGACATGAACGCTGCCAACGGGTACAACGCCGACCAACTCCGCGTAGCGACCGGCATCGACGTACCGGCGCCCGCTGCGTCATCCTGACTCGCCGCCTCCGCCCCGGCCCGCATCGCAGATGGCGAGTCGGGGTGGGGGCGGGCTGTCACACCAACGGCCTAGTCTTCGCCCATATGTTCGATTACGAGTGATGGGTGGAGGTGGGCCGGATGCGGGTGCAGCGGGTAGAGATGCCGGACGGGGCGCAGTCGTGGACGGTGCTCGACGAACAGGGCGATGTGATCAAGCCGGCTGAGCAATTCTTGGCGTATCTATCAGGGGTCGGCCGCTCGCCGGGCACCGTGCGTTCCTATGCGTTCGATCTGCGTGACTTCTTCGAGTTCCTCAGTGCCCGGGAGCTGGACTGGGCCAATGTGCAGCTCGAGCAGCTGTCCTGGTTCGTCGGGTGGCTGCGGGTACCGCGCGAGAAGCGCACACGCGACGTCGTCGGGATCGCCACGGTCGAGGGGGGATGCGGCGCGGCGACGATCAACCGCAAACTTGCCGCACTCGGCTCGTTCTATCGATTCCATCACCGCCACGGAGTCGACTGCGTCCAGTTGCTGACCACGCTATCTCCGGGCGGCAACCGCGGCTCCTGGCGGCCGTTCCTAGCACACCTGGGGACCGACCAGCGCCGCCGAACCCTCAAACTCGCGACACCCCGAACGCTACCGACCACGCTGTCTGACACCGAGATCGCCACGATCAGCCGCGCCTGCCTCCGGCTGCGCGACCGGTTCTTCATCGAGCTACTCGCCGGCAGCGGTCTACGTTCAGGAGAAGCTTTGGGATTGCGTCACGAGGACATCGACCCGGCCCGATCGCTGGTCACCGTCGTCTCGCGCACCAACGCCAACGGCGCCCGGGTCAAGGGAGGCCAACGCCAAGTACCGATCTCGGGTCCCCTGGTCCGGCTGTACAGCGACTACCTGCTCACCGAGTATCGAGATCTGACTGCGACTATGTGTTCGTCAACCTGTGGGGCGGTCACCGTGGTGTTGCCTGGCGCTATTGGAACGTTACCGATCTCGTCGGTCGCCTGAATCGGCAGACCGGCATCCGTTTCACCTCGCACATGTTCCGCCACACCTACGCCACCCGTCTGCTGCGCCGCGGCGTACCCGCCGAGGTCGTGCAGAAGCTGCTCGGTCACGCCTCGATCACCACTACCACCGACACTTACGCCCACCTCACCGTCGAGGACCTGCGCCGCGTCCTGGTCGATTCCGGCATCCTCGACACCCCGACACCGGGTGCTCGATGAGTGACCGCACCAGCCGCGCCCATCGTATATCCCGCACGCAGGCGTCGGTGCCGACGTTGCCAGTCCATGTACACGACCTCATGGAGCAGGCTGCGGCTCCGCTCCTCGATACACGGCACCGCGTGCTGATGCATCCGGGCGATCCAGTCGGCGGCGGACCCCACTGCTCGGTCTCTGGTTGCCCACGCATTGCACGGACCTGCGCGCGATGCTTTATCCACTACCAGCGCTGGCGCGGCGCCGGCAGCCCGCCAGACGGTGACTGGGACCCCGGACCTCCGCCGGGGCCGGACTATCTGTCCCTGCATGCCCTGCCGCCACCGTTGCGGTCGGAACTGGCCTACGGCATTCTCCAAGCCCGACAACACGGCACCGACACTGCGATCTCGCTGCACACGCTGAACCGCCTCGTCAGCCGCCTCAAACACAGCGCCATCACCTCGCTGTTGCAACACCCCGAATCGGCATGGCCGGCCACCGCGACCTTACACAGTCGCCAGGCCTCGCCAAGTCGTCAGCGCCACGCCACCCCTATCGACGAGCTTGTGCGATTGCAGACGCCGTTCCTGCTGTTCTGCATCGATCAAATCGACCTTGCGCGCGGAGCGACCCGCGAAGATGAATACCGCCGCGACGTGTGGCGACTACGACGCCTCGGATTCCCGACCAACCGTGGCGGCATGATGATCGACCTCACCAGAATCGAAACACCCTGGCTGCGTGGAGCAGTCAAGCGGTTCCTGCGCTGGCGCATCGACACCGGGCACAGTCAAAGCGGCATTCATCGCGACTGCACCGTGCTCACCACGATCGCCGAAGTGCTCCTGGCCCACGCCGGTCCAGACGCCACACCCACAGACTTCGACCGCACCGTCATCAGCAAGACGCTCACTCGCATGGCCGCCGATGGCTACAGCGCCAACGGCCGCGGACAACGACTCTCCACTGTGCGAGCGTTCTTGGCTGCCTGTCGACAACACGACTGGATTCCCGACCTACCCACCCAAACCGCCGTCTACTCCGAAGACATCCCACCCAAGACGGCGCTGCTACCTCGAGCGCTGCCGGACATGATCATGGCCCAACTCGAACATCCCGACAATCTGGCTCAGCTCGACGACCCTCGTTGGGCGTTATTGTTCCCGATGCTCATCGATACCGGACTTCGCATCAATGATGCCCTCAACATTCCCGCCCACGATTGCGTCGTCCGCGACCACCATGGGGCGCCGTATCTGCGTTACACCAACCGAAAGATGAAACGCGAAGCCCTCGTGCCGATCTCAACCTCCATGGCCGCCGCAATCACCGACCACGCCCAGCGGCTGCTCGACACCTACCCACCCGGACCGGTGATGTTATTTCCCCGTACCCAGGCCAACCCAACAGGAACGATTCCCGCAGTCCCGGGGACGGCGCGCCGAATCCTCGACGAATGGATCACCGCCTGCCGCATCGTCGACGAGTTCGGCATTCCCGCCCACATCACCCTGCACCAGTTCCGCCACACCCTGGGCACCCGGCTGATCAACCACGTCGTCCCACAAGAGGTCGTCCGCAAAATTCTGGATCACTCATCGGCCGAGATGACCGCGCACTACGCGCGATTGCACGACGACACCGTGCGCCAGCACTGGGAACGGGCCCGCAAGGTCAACATTCACGGCGAGTCCATCGATACACCCGACGATCACCTCGCTGATGCCGCCTGGATGAAACACCACCTGGCCACCGCCACCCAAGCGCTGCCCAACGGGTACTGCGGTCTGCCACTTCAGCAGTCCTGCCCGCACGCCAACGCATGTCTGACCTGCCCAGTGTTCATCACCACCGACGAGTTCCTGCCCCAACACAAAGAACAACTTGCCCTCACCCAAGGCATCATCAAACGCGCCGAACAACGCGGACAGCTACGCCTGATCGAGATGAACACACAAACCGCGGACAACCTCACCGCCATCATCGACAGCCTCGAAAACCTCTGTCCTACAGACGAACCAAGCGAGTGATCCTCGTGCATTCCGACAACAGTCAACATCTCGCTGCAGCCGCTCAGGACCGCCACGACACCACCCGCCGTCGCGCCCAGCACGCCCTCGACGACCTCGTCGAGCGCCAGCAGCCAATCACCATCGCCGGACTCGCGCGCGCCGCAGGTGTGTCCCGGTCCTGGATCTACACCCAGCCCGACATCCTCCAGCGCGTCACAACGGCCCGGAATACACGCCCGCCACGATCCTCACCCACCGCAGCCAGCGAGCAATCCTGGAAAAACCGACACGACCTTGCTCACCGCCGCATCACCGAACTCCAAGCCGAGAACCGCCAACTGCGTGAGCAACTCGCCCGCGCCCACGGACAACTCCGCACACACGCCACCCCGTCATAGACACATGTCTTCACTACGAAAGCACAGATCATCATCGACATAGACACACGCGAACTCAGGGGAATGTATGTTCGATAGATTGGTGTCAGCAGGTTCGAATTGATGTGCGTTACCGCCACACCCCCGGGGTGTGGCCCCAAGAATCCGATGAGTCTCCTGCTGACCTGATCCGTCGACTCTTGGGGGACTGCTGTGAGCATCATCGACAACATCTCGGACATCTCTGACGCCGTGCACGATCTCTCCGTCGACGACGAGAATTTGACCGGGCCGCAGGCGTTCGACGCCATGCGGGCACTCCTTACACTGCGTAACCTGATCGACCATCACGCCGCGGTGCTGACCGCTGCGCTCGAACGGTTGCGGGTGGCGAAGGATCACGGACGTAGCACCCGAGAGTTGTTGATTGTCATGGGGTTCGCGCCCGCCGCCGCGCAGCGACTCATCCGTGTTGCCGGATCGCTCACCACCCTGCCCACGTTGGCCGCCCATGCGGCTGACGGCGTTCTGTCCGGTGAGCATGCTGACGCCGTCGTCCGCGGGGTCGAGCACATCGGGAAAAGATCACCGGAACCGATCGACGATGCGATGCGTCTAAACTATGTGACAGATCTTCTCGGACAACACTTCTCCGGCGCCACCCCCGCCGAGATCGTCGACCGTGCCCGCACCCTGGGCAACGTCCTCGCCGACGACACCGACGGCGGGTTGCCGGCCGCTGAAGACCGCTCCATCAACACGCTCACGAAAAGCAAGACCACTGACGGGCGCCTGCACGTCGAGGCCGACCTCGACACCGAAGTCGGGGAGAAGTTCCACGTCGACATGGAACACTACGGTGCGCCCCGACCTGAACCCGACGGCTCCCCCGATGCCCGATCGACCGAACGCCGCTTCGCCGACGCCCTCGAAGCTGTGCTCGACATCGCCGCCCGCAGCGGCGATCCCGAGCGGGCTTTGGCCCCGAGAACACAGGTGTTGCTGACCATTCCCGCCGACACACCGACACTGGCAGAGCTGCCGTTCATGGGATCAGTCACCCCTGCCACCATGAAAGCCCTCGCCTGTGACCCTGCGATCACCACCATCATCGTCGACGGCGAAACCGTCCCGCTCGACGTCGGCAGAGAGAAACGACTGTTCACACCCGCCCACCGCAAAGCGCTCCTGATCCGGGATAAGTGCTGCATCAAATGCGGAGCCCCCGCCAGCCGCACCCAGGCCCACCACATCGCCCACCGGAGCGAGGGCGGCGACACCTGCCTCGAAAACGGCTGCCTACTGTGCCCGTCCTGTCACGCCGACATCCACCACAACGGATGGGACGTATTCATCGGCGCCGACAAACACGCCTGGCTGACACCACCGACAACCGTCGACCCACACCGACGACCCATACCCAGCTACAACCGACGCACCCTGACCCTCGACAACCTGCCCACCGCCGCCTGACCCGACCCGATCCGACAGACAGACCATCTCACCCTGCACCCGGCCACGCCGGGACCGCATCCGTACCTTGACAACTCAACAGTGTGATACGCGCGTGCCTCTGCCGGCCGAACGCGGAACCAAGCAAACACTTCCGCGTTCGGCCGGTGGACCGGATATCCACACGCAGCGTGTGTGGTCAGTCGACGACAGGACCGGCATCCCGGACCTGATCGACCTTTCCCATCGCATCCCGGAGCTCCGACAGCCACGAATCCGTATGCTGCCCGACGAGTTTCACGCACCAGGAAAGAGCATCGGCGCGACTACGGGCCACGCCCGCAGCGACGAGCGTGTCGAGGACCTGCCGCTGCGGTTGACGCAGACGGGTCATGACGGGCACCGCGAGATGAGTGAACAACTGAGAGGACTCGCCACATCGGATGCCCCAGGCCACTTTTCGGTCAAATCGGTGCTCGGCTTCTCGCGCGACCTCGATCCTCTGATCGCGGGTCGTCTCCCGGAATCGGGCGATCCGGCCGGCCTCCGCCTGTCGTCGAGTCGTCTCATCGGCGTCGTCGTCGAGATCCGGCGGCGAGATCGTTCCGATGATCGTGATCTCCTCCCTGTCCACCCGCACCTCAGGCGATGCGGTGAACAGGCCGTCGGGCAGCCGACCTGCCAGCCATCCCGCCACTGTCTCGAACTCGCTCATCGGAATCTCCAATCTGATTACTTGTAATCATTCTTACCACGCAAGCTCATCGGTGTGAGCGAACTGCAACATGTTCGGGGCCGGTGTACGTCGCAGTGGCACCGGATGACTTAATGGAGCCAGCACGATGCCATCGACGAATGGTCAGATCGCACCTCGTCCGACTGCTCCCGGAAAGGTCCACCATGCCGAGAACCGTCCCGCTGTCCCAGCTGCCTGCGAACACCCCCGTCGTCGTCGGCGTGGGCCAGGCATCCGAACGATTGAGCGATCCGGATTACCGCGCGATGCCGGAAGTCGACCTGGCCGCGATCGCGGTCGAGACCGCCCTGGGCGACAGCGGCGTGACGCTGCCCGCCATCGCGGCCGAGATCGACACGATCGTCGGTGTGCGGACGTTCGAGGAATCGAGCCCGTTGTCCACGTCACCGCTGGGCCGACCGGACAACATGCCCCGCGCGGTTGCGAAACAGATCGGCCTGAGCCCAAACCGGGCCGTGCTGGGTGTCACCGGGGGGCAGAGCCCGCAGAGCCTGCTGACCGAGTTCGCTGGCGAGATCCATGCGGGTCGCAGCAACGGAGCCGTCCTCTTCGGCGCCGAGGTGATGTCGACGGTCCGACACCTCATGTCGACCGTG
The DNA here is from genome assembly GCF_030315685.1 of Gordonia sp. ABSL11-1. Lineage (GTDB taxonomy): Bacteria > Actinomycetota > Actinomycetes > Mycobacteriales > Mycobacteriaceae > Gordonia. Next base: position 9,635 of record NZ_JASXSI010000018.1, read on the forward strand.
GACGCTGACAAGCGTCCAGACCATTCCGAGCAGGTCGGTGGCCAGCTGGAGGATCGAGGCTTCGCGATCGGAGGGCTGACGTCTCATCACGAGGCGCGACATGGGCTCATCGCCCCACTGGCGCAGTACGCGGTGCTCGAGAACGCGCGCCGCCACCGGCTTGGGCTCGGTCGCGACGAGTATGCCCGGACGATGGGCGAACTCTTCGCACCCCTGTCTGCTGTCGCCGCCGACAATCCTCATGCGGCTGCACCCACCGCGCGCAGCATCGACGAGCTGATCACCACGAATCAGGAGAACCGGGTCGTCGCCGACCCGTTCACGCGCCTGCTCGTCGCCCGCGATCAGGTCAATCAAGCGGCCGCCGTCGTCATCATGTCCGTCGGCCGCGCCCGTGAACTGGGCATCGACGCGTCTCGGTGGGTGTTCCTGCACGGACATGCCGACACGCGTGAGCAGACACTGATGAAGCGTCCTGATCTCAGTCGCGGGCCCGGGGCCGCCGCCGCCGTTCGGCATGCACTCGACGTCGCCGACGTCACGCTCGACGAGATCGCGTTCATCGACATCTACAGCTGCTTCCCCATCGCCGTCTCCAACGTCATCGATCCACTCGGTGTCGCACCCGACGACACCCGCGGACTCACCCTGACTGGCGGACTCCCGTTCTTCGGTGGTCCGGGGAACAACTACTCGATGCATGCGATCGCCGAAGCCGTCGACCGCACCCGCGCCTCGACCGATTCGTACGCGCTGGTCGTGGCCAACGGCGGAATCCTCAGCAAGACCTCGGTCGGGATCTACAGTTCGCTGCCTGCGCCCTGGAGCGACGGCGACTCCGCGGGCATCCAGGAGGAACTCGACACCGCGCCGGCGGTTCAGACAAGCGACTACGCCGACGGACCGGCCACGCTCGAGACGTTCACCGTCCTCCCCGGCAAGGACGGAGCTCGACGCGCGATCGTCATCGGGCGACTGCGCGACGACAGTCGATTCGTCGCCACCGTCGGCAGTGACGACGACGCGATGTTCGATCTCTTGGCGACCGACGATCCGATCGGCTCCGACATCTACGTCCAGTCGTCGTCCCGCGGCAACCGGGTGTATACGAGTCGCGCGGCGATGATGCGTCGGCACCCCCCGGCCCGACCCGGGTTCCGTGATCGCTACGAGCATGTCGTCATCCGCCGCGACAACCACGTACTGGAGGTGACGATCAACCGTCCGGACGCACGAAATGCGTTGCACCCAGCGGCAAATACCGAGTTGGACGACATCTTCGATGCATACTTCGCCGACCCCGACCTGTGGGTCGCGATCCTCACCGGCGCCGGGGACAAGGCCTTCTCGGCGGGCAACGACCTTGCACAGACGGCGGGCGCGGGCCTGGAGATCCCGAAGAACGGGTTCGCCGGCCTCACCTCCCGTCGACACAAGCCGAAGCCGGTGATCGCCGCAGTGAACGGTTACGCACTCGGGGGCGGCTGCGAGATCGCGATGGCGTGCCACATCGTCGTCGCCGACGAGCGTGCGACGTTCGGCCTGCCCGAGGTCCGCGTAGGACTCGCGGCGGTGGCCGGTGGCCTCGTGCGACTCCCCGCCGCGGTGGGCGGTGCTCTCGCGCGCGACATGATTCTGACCGGACGCCGCATCGACGCCACCGAGGCGAAGGCCGCCGGGCTCGTCGGCCGGGTAGCACCGGCCGGGGAGGTGATGGCACTGGCGCGTGCGGTCGCCGACGACATCCTCGCCGGTTCGCCGACGTCAGTCCGGGAATCGCTGCGCGCCATGGACGCCGCCGCGACGATCCCCGACGAGATCGATGCCATCGAGGAGACGTTCGGCGCCCTCGACTCACTCCTCGTCAGCCAGGACACCATCGAAGGCATCACCGCGTTCGTGTCGAAGCGCACGCCGCGCTGGACGGGACGCTGACGGCTCGACCCACCACCCCACCCGATCTGGATGAGCCCGCCGACCGGCCGTCGGCGGTACGATCAGCGCGACCTGACGGCGGACCGTCGTCAGCGGGCAGCGACCTGATCGTCGACGACGTCACGGTGCAGACGAGAGGCAGTCCGAATGGCGGTCGAGCACACGGCGCCCGATACGACAGCGCCCGATACGACAGCGTCTGGGCAGACAGGATCCGCTCAGGCAGGACCCACCCCGCAGCCCGGCTGGGCGATTCCCCGCGGAACGATCGTGTTGCTCACGATCGCCGGTCTGATCGTCACCGTCGGTGGGATGAAGGCGGTGTCCGGTCTCGTCGGTCCGGTGTTCCTCGGGCTGATGCTCACGGTCGCCGTGCAACCGATCCCCGCGTGGCTGCGCCGCAAGGGTCTCCCGAGTTGGCTCGCCTTCGTCGCAACCCTGCTCGCCGTCTATGGAATCCTGTTGGGCCTGTTCGGATCCCTGGCATTCTCCGTTGCGCGGCTCGCAACGATCCTGCCGGAGTACTCGGACAAGTTCCAGTCGATGATCGACAGCTTCCAGAAATTCCTCACCGACCACGGGGTCAGCCAGGATCAGGTGCACCAGGCGATCTCCCACATGGACCCCAGCAAGGCCATCGGCTACGTGTCCGAGGTGCTGGAGAGCACACTGTCGGTCGCGTCGGCACTGATCCTCGTCCTGACCGTGCTGTTGTTCATGTCGGCCGATGCCATCTCCTTCGACAAGCGCATCGGTGTGCTGCGCGACCAACGTCCCGACATTGCAGCGGCATTCAGCAACTTCGCGCGCGGCACCCGCAGCTACCTGCTGGTCTCCACGGTCTTCGGCCTGATCGTGGCCCTCTTCGACACCGGCTTCCTCTGGCTGATCGGCGTACCGCTGCCCGTGCTGTGGGGTCTGCTGTCGTTCATCACCAATTACATCCCCAACATCGGCTTCGTGATCGGCCTGATCCCCCCGGCGATCCTGGCGCTCCTCGACGGTGGCGCCGGCCAGATGCTGCTGGTCATCGTCGTCTACAGCGTCATCAACGTGATCATCCAATCGGTGATCCAGCCGAAGTTCGTCGGCGATGCCGTCGGACTGTCGACGACCCTCACCTTCCTGTCACTCGTGTTCTGGGCGTGGGTGATCGGACCTTTGGGTGCGATCCTCGCGGTGCCACTGACCCTCATGTCGAAGGCCCTGCTGATCGACATCGATCCCGCCACCCGCTGGGCCGACGTGCTCCTCGCATCGTCGGCACCCAAGGACCAGGCGTCAATGGCGACCGGCCCGAAGGAACCCGTCCCCGAGGCGGCCGCCGGAGCGTCTGCACCGACAGCGGCCTCCGGCGACGTCGAGCCGCCGGGCTCCGCACCGACAAGGTCCGACCCGACGCCGTCGGAGCCCGGAGAGAACCCGCCGACCGAGGATTCCGGCGGGTCCACTCAGAACACCTGAGTAGTCGCACGCATCCACGGACGGATGCGTGCTGGCAGCGTGGTCGGCATGACCGCATCCAACGACATGCCCCAGACCCCGACCACCGCTGCATTCTTCCTCCAGGCCTCGATCGCCTTCGCGATCAGCCTCGCCACCGCCGTCGTCGGCATCCTGTATCTGCCGATCGACCCGTGGCAGCGTGGATTCCTCGGCATCACGCTGCTGTTCCTGACCTCGAGCACCTTCACGCTCGCCAAGGTCGTCCGCGATCGCCAGGAACAGACCTCCGTCCGAGCAAGGCTCGACGAGGCGCGCATGGACAAGATCATGGCCGAGCACGATCCGTTCAACCGCGTCGCGTGAGCCGGGAGTCAGTGCTCGAGAACTGCCCTGACCAGCAGGCACTGCCTGGATCGTCCTCCCATCAACACATGCGGGTCCAGACGATCCGGGCATCCGACTTTTCTCCACGGGGTGACCTGAAGTACATTTTCAGCGCGAACATATATTTGATACGCGACCGTCGTCGGGGCCGGATCGTGACGCAGACAGGGGTAACAGCTCGATGGACATGACCTGGTCGGACGCAGACATCGCATTCCGCGACGAAGTGCGCGAGTTCCTCGAGGCGAACCTGACCCCCGACCTCAAGGCGGCCGGGCGCCTGCGCACCAGCGTCTACGCCGATCACGAGGCGTCGATGAAGTGGCAGGCCATCCTGCACGAGCGCGGATGGGCGGCGCCCGCGTGGCCCGTCGACCACGGCGGTTGCGACTGGTCTCAGGCCCAGCACTACATCTTCAGCCGTGAGTCGATCCTTGCGGGCGCACCCGCACTGTCCCCGATGGGAATCCGGATGGTGTCGCACGCGATCATGGCGTTCGGCACCCAGGAGCAGAAGGACTACTTCCTGCCCGGCATCCTCGACGGCAGCGTGTTCTTCTGCCAGGGCTACTCCGAGCCCGAGGCGGGTTCGGACCTCGCGTCATTGTCGATGGCGGCCGTCAGCGACGGCGACGACTTCGTGGTCACCGGCAGCAAGATCTGGACCACCCATGCGGACGAGGCGAACTGGATGTTCTGCTTGGTGCGCACCTCTCGCCAGGAGCGCAAACAGCAGGGCATCACCTTCCTGTTGATCGACATGCGCTCGCCGGGCATCGAGATCCAGAATCTGGTGATGGCCTCGGGCGAACAGATCCAGGCGCAGGTCTTCTTCGACGGCGTTCGCGTCCCGAAAGCCAACGTGCTCGGCACCATCGACGAGGGTTGGACGGTCGCGAAGTACCTGCTGATCTTCGAGCGTGGTGGCGGCGCCGCCGCACCCGCACTGCAGGTCATGTGCGAGAGCATCGCCGAGCGCGCCGCGACGGTGACCGGTCCGTCGGGCGTTCCGCTGATCGACGAGCCGGCCTTCGCGGCCAAACTGGCCGACGCTCGTGTGCGGGCCAAGATCCTCGAGGTACTCGAGTACCGGGCGCTCGCCGCGCTCGGTTCCGCCTCGGAGGCCGGGTCGATCGCGTCGATGCTCAAGATCCTGGGCACCGAGCTGAGTCAGAAGATCACCGAACTCGATCTCGAGGCGGCCGGCGTCCACGGCCGCGTCTATCAGCCGCACGCTGCGGCTCCCGGCGGTCCGATCGCGCAGTACGAGCCGCCCGCCGACGGCTATGTCAGCGGCGAGGCCTGGCAGGCCGTCGCCCCGCTGCACTACATGAACGACCGCGCCGGCTCGATCTACGCGGGCAGCAACGAGATCCAGCGCAACATCCTGGCAAAGGCGGCACTGGGCCTCGGCTGAGGCACTCGCCCCGCCACGCGCAGCGACCGACCTCCCGGCCACCTGAGACATCTCACCTGAGACATCGGAAGAACCCACATGGACTTCACCCTCACCCCTGAACAGCAACTCCTCCGCGACGGCCTGACCAAATTCCTGGGCGCCCGGTACGACCTCAACACCAGCCGCGAGGCAGCGAAGGTCGGCGCCGGATGGCAACCGGAGATCTGGCGCGCCTTCGCCGAGGATCTCGGTGTCATCGGCGCTTGCCTGCCGGAATCGGTCGGCGGCGCAGACGGCGGGCCCGAGGAGCTGATGGTCGTGACCGAGGCCCTCGGATACGCATTGGTCGTCGAACCGTTCGTCGACTCGGTCGTCCTCGGCGCCCGTCTGCTCGAACGCACGAAACACGAACGCGCACTGGCCGTCGCCGAGAAGATCGCCGAGGGCGCCGCTCTGTCCGCCCTCGCCACCGTCGAGGACGGCTCGGGAGGCCTGCTGAACCATGTCGGGACGCGCGCCGAGCGCGATGGAAACGGGTGGATCCTGAACGGCACCAAGGCAGTCGTGACGACCGCACCGATCGCCGATCATCTCCTCATCAGCGCCCGCACGTCGGGAGACGTCCGCGACCGCGACGGCGTGTCGCTGTTCCTCGTCGACCTCGGTGATGCGGGCCCGGACGGCCTGACGATGCACGCGGTCCGCACCATCGACGACCGTCGCGCCGCAGATCTCGAGTTCACCGATCTGCGACTCGACGCCGACGCCCTCATCGGTCCGGAGGGCGACGCCCTGCCGCTGCTCGAGCAGGCCTGGGACGAGGCGACCGCCGCGGTGGTGTCCGAGGCGGTCGGCGCGATGCGCAAGGTCTTCACCGACACCGTCGAGTATGCCAAGCAGCGTCAGCAGTTCGGCCAGGCGATCGGTAGCTTCCAGGCCCTGCAGCATCGCATGGTCGACATGTACATCGAGCTCGAGCAGGCCGTCGCCGCACAGTATTTCGCGGTGCTCACCCTCGACGCCGCACCGACCGAGCGGGCGGCCGCGGTGTCCGCCGCGAAGGCGACGGTAAGCCGGGCGGCGCGGTTCATCGGACAGAACGCGGTGCAACTGCACGGCGGTATGGGGATGACCGAAGAACTCGCGATCGGCCACTTCTTCCGACGACTCACCGCCATCGAGTACGAGTTCGGTTCTGCCGATGCTCATCTCGCCCGCTACGCGGCGACGACCCGGGGCTGAGGCCCCTCGGCTCCACGGTGTGCGCCACTGTGCCGATGGCGGATCAGGCTCGCACCCAGGAGGCCCGGCCCTCCGAGCATCACCAGTCCGCCCTCGGTGTTGAGCATCGCGAACGCCGTGGTGCTCAGCATGGTGTCGTCATCGGCGATGAGCCCAGCCGTCGCCGGAAGGTGGGCCGCCGGAAGGTGGGCCAAGGGATACGCGACGAACAGTTCGACGGTGAGCTGCCCGGTTGCGGTGACGAGGTTGCCGACGGTGTAGGCGATCACACCCACGAGGCCGACGATCCCGATTCGCGGTGCGAGCCATGCGTACATGACGGGCAGACCCAGCAGGAGCACCGTCTGGCGACGGCGAGCAGGATCTGCGCCCACGGCGCTCCCGCACCATGCAGCGCCTGGACCGAGGGGCGTCACTGTCGACGATCGGATGCAACGTGCCGCCGACGATGCAGGCGAGCCTGCCGATCGTCAGCGCGGCGCCACCGAGGCGGCGGAGCGAATCCCACGTCGGTGTCCGGAACGGTCCGGGACCATCGGTGGTGACGGTCGCAGTCGGTTCGGCGGCGGTAGAGGGGTCGACGGTAGTGGAGTCGACGGCAACGGGGTGCCGATGCGGTTCGGGTGATCGAGTTGTTCTTGTCATGTCCCACACGCTCGTCGGCCGCGCTGGTGTTGGCCTTGTGCGCGACTGGTGCCCACTTCGTGGCCGCCATCGGACCAGGTCAGGATGGTTCGTGACCCACATCGGCGAACCCGCGGAGTGAATCGGACGGTACACGTGGGGATCACCCGACGCGCATCTCTCGATCCGGGTTCTCGGCCCGCGCGTTGTACGAGGAAGGTCGCACCGCGGATGCGCTGGCCGTTCTCCGTCGACTTCGGCAGTCCCCGTCCGACGAACTCGGGCTCGACCCGGGGACGACACGGTCACGCTGGAGCCCGAACTCCTCGGTTCCGCCCGGTCCGCGCCGAGCACCACGTCGCCGAAACCGCTCGGCGGCAGTCTGATCGGGCGGTCTGATGAGATCGCACTGCTCGAACGGGTGTGGGTGACCGGCGCGGCCCGCCCGGCCTGTGCCGTGCTCGTCGGCCCGGCATGGCATCGGGAAGACCACACTCATCGAGCGGTTCGCGGTCCGGTACGACCTTCCGCCGCGTCGCTTCATCGGCAGGCCGGCTTCGCGCGATCGGCGCCCCACCCTCGGTCGACGCGGTGTCGATCGCCGAGCCGTCCCTCGGCAATCCCCTTCTCGCGGTGACCTTGTGCGACACCTCGCGACTCGGCCGACCGCCCGACGCGGTGTCGGCACACGCACCGATCCGGGCGGAGGTGGACAGGCTGTCCACCGGCGCGCGTGATGCGCTCGAGCTCTTGGCAGCGGCCGGTGGAGGGTTGCCGGCCGATGTACTCGACGAGGTGATCGGTCCGTCGGCTCGGACGATCGTCGAGGAGTTACGGATCGCGGGAACGCCCCAGCGGGTCGACGACGACGTCCTACTCGTGCATCAGATCGTGCAGGACCTCGTGCTCGCCGAGTCGTCGAGGGCAGACCGCCTCGCCATCCACGCCCGGCTGGCCGACGCCTACGCGACGGTGCGCCCACGCGATCTCGAGTCTCATGCCGTCCACCTCACCGCGAGCGCCGTCGAGAACCGACGTCGATGCAGACGGCGGGTACATGCCTCGAGGCCGCGGCGGAGGCGCTGGACGGATCGTCCGACCATCGTGCGCTCGAGCTGGCCTATCGTGGCCTGTCCGTCGCACACCACGACGACACGATCACCGTCGACCTGCACCGGGTTGCGGGCACAACCGCGACACGCATCGTCGACTTCGACTCGGCCACACAGTCGTTCGACGCCGCGGGCCGGATCAGCCGGCGTGACGCGGACTGGCAGGAACTGGCGGCGACCGCGTTGCTGTCGGCGCCGCACGGGGTCGCCGGGTACTGGTCGGGATTCGGGGTGGTGTCCTCCGCGCATATCGGTCTCGTCCGGGGAGCTCTCTCGCACAGCGACGCGGTGACGCCCCCGACTGTGGCGCGCCGCCATGCCGGCGAGGCCGCACGACTCACCGCGCGCCGGGCGCCGGGCGCCGGGCGCCGGGCGCCGACGATCATCTGGGTGCAGCGAGAATCGCCTCCGCCGGCGGGTCCGAGGACTACGAGATCCTCTGGCCGACTTCCTCGTCAGATGCGAACCCGCGTTGGTCGAGGACCGCCGGAAGGTCGCCGGCGAGTTGGTCGACAGGTGGGCAGGCGACAACGACCGGCAGGCCACCGCGCTCCATCTGCAGCGTGTCTGCACTCTCGAGGCGGGCGATCCGCGCATGGCGCGACGAACATCCGCCGACCTCGCGCATCGTCGCGCGACGGCCGTGAGGCGACCTCGACACCATGCAGGTGTGGTGGCAGGTGATGCTCGCGTTGCTGCGCGGTGATTATGAGACGAGCGCCACGTTGATGGATCGGTTCGCCACGACGGTCGGCGCGCTGTCGGACCGCGCCCGACTCCTCGCCGAGGCATCGGTGCACTCCACGCCGTGTCCCTCGACCCGTACACCGCGGCGGGGACAGCCGAGATCTGTTCGCGGATCGAGCATCTCGTCGCCTCATGGTCGTCGGGTCTGATCGTCCAGTGGCCCGGCCTGGTGTGCCGGGGTCCGGCGGTGCTGTATCGCGGCACCGCACGGCGGATCCTCGGTGACCCCGGAAAAGACGATCTGCGTGAGGCGATGCGGCTCGCCCGAGACGTCGGGCGCTGCCGTATCAGCGACGCGCCGAAAGGCGACTGGCCGCGATCACGCCGTCGGGCACGGAGTCCAGACCGTCGGGCGGGAGACCACGCCGCGGGTCATGAGTCGGTCCAGACCGGCGGCCGCTTCTGCAGGAACGCGCTCATACCCTCCTGGGCATCGCAGGTGATCGCGTTCTGCGACATCGTCTCCTGCATCAACTGATATGCGTCGCGTTCGCCGAGATCGACCTGCTCGTAGAAAGCCCGCTTGCCGATGGCCAGCGTCGACGCACTCGATGCCGCGATGCGGCAGGCGAGATCGCGGACGACATCGGTGAGATCGTCGTCGTCGACGACGTCGTTGATCAGTCCCCAGTCGGCGGCGGTCGCGGCATCGATGGGGTCCCCGGTGAGGAGCATCGCCATCGCCCGCTTCCGCCCGATCGCCCGGGTCAGCGCCACCATCGGAGTCGAACAGAACAGCCCGATCCGGACGCCCGGGGTACTGAATCGGGCCGATCGACCGGCGACCGCGAGGTCACAGGTGGCGACCAGTTGGCATCCGGCCGCGAACGCGATTCCCGCGACCTCGGCGATCACCGGCACCGCGACCGCGTGGACGGCGGCCATGAGGTCGGTGCAGGCGGCGAACACGGCCCGCTCGTCGTCCACAGTGCGATCGACCAATTCGCCGAGATCGTGGCCGGCAGAGAACGCCGGGCCCACCGCACGGATGATCACCACACGCACGTCCGGGTCGGCGTCAAGCCGGCACAACCCGTCCGCGATGGCACGCATCGTGGTGGTCGACAACGGATTCCGACGCCGGGCGGCCGTGAGGGTGATGATCCCCAGCGGGTGGTCTATCGCCACTTCCACCCACTCCTCGGCCTGCGCATCGGGGTTACCCGCGGGTCGCACATCCGGACGCTGTGACACGTGTTGCGACATGGTGTGGACCTCCGGTCAACTCTGGATGTTCGCGCCGATGAGGGCCACACACGCCGCCACCGCGGGCTCGACGATCGTGTACAGCGATCGCTTCTCCTCGACCGCGGACGCGGCCAGTTCACGTATGCCACCCCAGATCATGACCGCGGTCGCATGGCTCATCGGGCTGATCCCGGCAGCCCGCATGGCCGGTGAGTCGGTCAGCGGCACGAGCACCTCGATGAGCGATTCCATGGCGTCGACCTGGACCTGACGTGCCGAGTGCCCCAACGCGGGCAGCTCGCGGATCCAACTCCAGGTGATCTCCGGATGTCGCTCGCTGACCCCGACGTAGGCCTCGACCGCCTGGCGGATCTGCTCCGTCCACGCAGCCTCACGGTCCACTCCGTCCGCGATGGCGGCGATCATCGAGTCGTTGGCCGAACGCAACAGCTCGACGAAGCACGACTGTTTGTCGGTGAACTCCTGATAGAACGATCTCCGCGATGTCCGGGCGACGCGTACGACATCGGCGACGGTGGTCTCGCGATATCCGCGTTGCATCAGGCAGGTGGCCATCGCGTCGAGGAGACGCTCGCGCACTCCCCCGGCGGGCGGGGCCGCCGACGACCCCGCGCGCTCCCCGGTGGAGACTCCGGCGTCGGACACGGCTGCATCGGGCATTCCACCACGATACGACGCGAGAACCTTGCCGATCCCTGGTACGCAGGCGTACCGTCGGTGCGGTACGAAGCTGTACCACCGATCCGGCCCGGGAAGGGGGTGCGGGGATGAGCACCGCACAGCCGATCGACACCACTGATGACGACCGCACCGACGACGCGAGATCGGACGCCAGAGACCACGACACGCACCTCCCGCCCGGCCCCCGACTGCCGGCACTCCTCCAGGGAGTGGCCTTCGTGGCGCGCAGACGCCAGACGATCGCCGCGCTGCGCGCCCGGTACGGCAACGCCTTCACCATCGGTGTCCCACTCTTCGGCCGCGTCGTCCTGATCGCCGATCCGACGATGGCCCGGCAGCTGTTCACCACGCCGACCGATCAGGTGAACAATGTCCGCCCGAATCTGGGCCGCATCCTGGGTGACGGATCGGTGTTCGCGCTCGAGGGCACCGACCACCGCCGACGACGCAAGCTCCTGACGCCACCCCTGCACGGCAAGAGGATCGCCGCGTACGAGGCGATCGTCGAGGAGGAGTTCGAGAACGAATCGAGGACCTGGCCATCGGGAACACCGTTCGCGACGCTGGAATCGATGAATCGCGTCACGCTCAATGTGATCCTGCGAACCGTGTTCGGCGCAGAGGGCGGCGCGCTCGACACCCTACGGGAGATCATCCCGCCGATGGTCACCGTCGGTTCACGTCTCGCCACCATCCCGGACATCGGCCTCTCGCTCGGCCGCGTCGATCCGCGACGTCAGTTCATCGCCCAGCGCGCGACCTACGACGCAGCGATCGCCCGATTGATCGCAGAGGCGCGCGCCGACGACTCCCTCGACGATCGCGGTGACATCCTGGCGTTGATGCTGCAGAGCCACTACGACGACGGCACGGTGATGACCGACTCGGAGATCGCCGACGAGTTGCTGACGCTCCTCGTCGCCGGGCACGAGACGACGGCCACCACCCTCGCGTGGGCGGTCGAACGCCTGCAGCGCAACCCGGACGTGTTGGCCGAGCTGACCGCGGAGGTCGATGCCGGCGGCGGTGAGTTCCGCCTCGCCACGATCATGGAGGTCCAGCGGAGCCGACCGGTGATCGACCTCGCCGGACGTCACGTCGTCGCCGACCACGTCGATCTGGGACCTTACCGAATCCCGAAGGGCTGCAACATCTTCGTCGCGATCTCGTTGCTCCACGACGACAGTGCACAGTTCCGCGATCCGGAACGGTTCGATCCGAACCGATTCCTCGGGACGCCACCGTCGGCGGCGTGGCTACCGTTCGGCGGAGGGACCCGGCGCTGCATCGGGGCCGCGTTCGCCCAGATGGAGATGGACATCGTACTCCGAACACTCATGCGCGACTTCACTATCCAGCCGACCACCGCACGCGGCGAGGCGTGGCACTCGCGCGGGGTCGCCTACGCTCCACGGCGTGGTGGGATGGTCACGGTGCGGCGGCGGACGGCCTGATCCCGAGCGGCGTCACGCCTGTTCGGCGAGGACGTCGTCGGCGTCGAGTCCCAGCATCGGCGCGACACGGCCGATCGGGAACGACGACACCATCATCAGGATCGTCGGATCCAGGTCGTCGACTCCCATCGTCGCGGCCATCCGTGCACGCAGTCGCGGTCCCGCGGTGGGGTGATCGAGGATCTCGCCCAGCGTCGACGACGGGCCGAGCGGTTCGTCGAGCGCGTCGCCGGCGATCCGCACCGTCGTCGTCAGCCGGATGTCGCGACTCGACGCCCCGATCTCCACGCGATGGTCACCACCTTCGACGACCCAGGCATCGACCGACCGATCCCAGTATGCGAGTTCACTTCTCGGCACGTCGATCGCGATTCGCCTGCTCTCTGCGGGCTCCAGGTCGGCGATCCCGACTCCCGCCAACGCACGCGGTGCGCGCGCCACCGCCGACGAGAGATGCGCGAGGTAGACCTGCGCTACCGCCCGGCCCGGCCGATCGCCGGTGTTGCGGACGGTCACCTCGACCCGCAGACCGTCGTCGGCGGTGTCCACCCGGAGATCGGTGAAGTCGAAGGTGGTGTAGGACAGACCGTGCCCGAACGGGTATCGAACAGTGAGCCCACGGGCGTCGTACCAGCGGTAGCCGACGAACACACCCTCCCCGTACCGCACGTGGAGGTGCTCGTCGCCGAAGTCCAGGAATGCGGGACTGTCCTCGAGGCGCATCGGGATCGTCTCGGCGAGGCGACCCGACGGATCGGCCAGACCGTAGAGAATGTCGGCGATCGCGCCGCCACCGGCCTGACCGAGCAGCCACGCCTCCAGGATCGCCGGCGCCGCATCCACCTCGGCGAGGTCGACGACACCACCGTTGGACACCACCACGACCGTCCGTGGATTGGCCTCGAGAACCCGGACCACCAGGTCGATCTGCGGGGCCGGCAGAGCCCAGTCGTCCCGATCGAAACCCTCGGACTCATCGTCGTCGCCGAGTCCGACGAACACCACCGCCACGTCGGCCCACCGCGCGGCGGCGACGGCATCGTCTACGAGATCTGGATCGGATTCCGTTGCGCCGATGACGAATCCGGGTGCGAAATCGACAGCGTCCGGATCGGCGATCGCTCGCATCTCGTCGAGCGCGACGTCGACCCGGAACGGATTGATCCGCGAACTGCCGCCGCCCTGGATGCGCGGCGTCCACGCGAACTCCCCGATGACGGCCACCGACGTCGACGGTGACAGCGGCAGGAGCGCGCCTGCCGTGTCGACGTCGTCGTTGCGCAGCAACACCGGACACCGCCGTGCGACGTCGCGGGCCAACCGGTGGTGGGCGTCGCGATCGTAGGAGGCATCGGCATCGGCCGTCTCGGCGGCGGCCAGCGCGAGTTCGACGACGCGGGTCGCCGACTCGTCGAGCACGTCGCCGGGGATGCGTCCGTCGGCGACGGCATCGCGCACCGCACCGGGCCCGATGTCTCCGCTCGAGGGCATCTCGAGATCCAGACCCGCCGCGAGTGCCGCGACCCGGTCGTCGACGGCCATCCAGTCGGACACCACCAACCCGTCGAAACCCCATCGCCCGCGCAAGGTCTCGGTCAACAGCCACGCGTTCTGGGTCGCGTACACGCCGTTGATCTTGTTGTAGGACGCCATGATCGTCCACGGCTGTTCGGTCCGGACGATGTGTTCGAACGCGCGGAGATAGATCTCGTGCAGCGGCCGGTCGTCGACGTCGGCACTGACCCGGAGCCGTTCGTGCTCCTGATTGTTGACGGCGAAATGCTTGACCGACGTGCCGATACCGTGGCGCTGCACCCCCCGCACCAGGGCCGCCCCGATCCGCCCGGTCAGAAACGGGTCCTCGGAAAGATACTCGAAGTTCCGGCCGCCCAGCGGTGACCGCTTGATGTTGATCCCCGGACCCAGGATCACTCCGACGCCCTGCGCGACACACTCGGTCCCGATCGCGTCACCGACGAGCTCGACCAGATCCGGGTCGAAGGACGAGGCCATCGCCACTGCAGGCGGAAAGCACACGGCCGCAACAGAATCGTTGAGTCCGAGGGCATCCGCGTCACCACTCTGCTTGCGGATTCCATGCGGGCCGTCGGTCAACATCACCGGCGCGACCTCGGCATCGGGTAGCCCGAGCGTGTGCCAGAACGAGGCCCCCGACGTCAGAGAGGCCTTCTGCGCGACGGTGCAGCCGGCCACGATCTCCTGCGCCCGCTGACGATAAACGGTCGGTCGGGTGAACGCGTCCTGCCCGCTCTGATGAGGTTCGTCCGGACCACCCGAGGGCGCAGTGCTCGACATACCGCCCACACTGCCGGAGGGTTCGTCTCGTTTCAATGTCCCCCACGGGTGGGACGTGCAGCGAGATGTATAGTGACGCGGGCCACACTCGCCCGAGGAAGGTTGCGCTGATGACGATTACCGACGAACGCGCGGACGACCCGAACATCGAGTTCGTCAGAACCGACCCGGACGCACCACCCGTGGCGATCATCGACCGCTCCCCGATGACCACGCCGAAGAAGATCCTGTTCGCGGTGATCGGTCTGATCGGTGCCATCTCGTGGGCGATCGTCGCCTTCGTCCGCGGGGAGACGGTGAACGCGGTCTGGTTCGTCCTCGCCGCCGTGTGCACCTACGTCATCGCCTACCGGTTCTACGCCCGGCTGATCGAGATGAAAGTCGTGAAGCCGCGCGACGATCACGCGACACCGGCCGAGGTCCTCGACAACTCGCGTGACTACATGCCGACCGATCGCCGCGTGCTGTTCGGCCACCATTTCGCGGCGATCGCCGGTGCCGGACCGCTGGTCGGTCCGGTGCTGGCCGCCCAGATGGGGTATCTGCCGGGCACCATCTGGATCATCGTCGGTGCCGTTCTCGCCGGCTGTGTGCAGGACTATCTGGTGCTGTCGATCTCGACGCGGCGTCGCGGGCGCAGCCTGGGCCAGATGGCGCGCGACGAACTCGGCGCGGTCGGCGGGACGGCCGCGATCGTCGCGGTGTTCGTCATCATGATCATCCTGATCGCCGTGCTGGCACTCGTCGTCGTCAACGCGCTCGCCGAGAGCCCGTGGGGCGTCTTCTCCATCGCGATGACCATCCCCATCGCACTGTTCATGGGGGTCTACCTGCGATACCTGCGTCCCGGCCGCGTCTCCGAGGTGTCCGCCATCGGTGTCGTCCTGCTGCTCGCCGCGATCGTCGCGGGACGGTATGTCGGTGAATCGTCCTGGGGCCACGATTGGTTCAGCCTGTCGCCGGTCATCCTCAGCTGGGCGATCATCATCTACGGCATCGCCGCCGCCGTGCTGCCGGTGTGGTTGTTGCTCGCTCCGCGCGACTATCTGTCGACCTTCATGAAGGTCGGCACGATCGCGCTGCTCGCGCTCGGCATCCTGCTGGTCCGTCCGGTCATGCAAGCACCCGCGGTCAGCGACTTCGCATGGAACGGACAGGGGCCGGCCTTCGCCGGTGAGCTGTTCCCGTTCCTGTTCATCACCATCGCCTGCGGTGCGCTGTCCGGCTTCCACTCCCTCATCGCCTCGGGAACGACCCCGAAGATGCTCGCGAAGGAGGGCCAGGCCCGGATCATCGGTTACGGCGGCATGCTCACCGAGTCGTTCGTCGCGATCATGGCGCTCATCACGGCGTGCATCCTCGATCAGCACCTCTACTTCGGTATGAACGCACCGAAGGCGGTCACCGGCGGCACCCCGGACGGCGCCGCCGACTACGTCAACGGTCTGGGGCTGTCGGGTCCACCGGTGTCCGGCGAGTATTTCCAGCAGGCGGCCGATGGTGTCGAGGAGGCGTCGGTCGTCTCGAAGACGGGCGGCGCGCCCACACTCGCGATGGGCATGGCCGATACCCTGCAGGACGCGATCGGCGGCGAATCGCTGCGATCGTTCTGGTATCACTTCGCGATCATGTTCGAGGCGCTGTTCATCCTGACCACCGTCGACGCCGGCACCCGCGTCGCGCGATTCATGTTGTCGGACGGGATCGGAAACCTGCCCGGCGCCAAGCGCTTCAAGGATCCGTCCTGGCGTCCGGGCGCCTGGCTGTGCACGCTGATCGTCTGTGCCGGCTGGGGGTCGATCCTGCTGATGGGTGTGACCGATCCGCTCGGCGGCATCAACACGTTGTTCCCGCTCTTCGGCATCGCCAACCAACTCCTCGCCGCAGTCGCGCTCACCGTGGTGACGGTCGTGCTGATGAAACGCGGACAGTTCAGGTGGGCGTGGGTCCCGGGCGTGCCGCTCGTGTGGGATCTGATCGTCACGATGTCGGCCTCGTGGCAGAAGATCTTCTCCAGCAATCCGTCCATCGGCTACTGGGCGCAGCACCGGGCGTTCGTCGACGCGCGGGATCAGGGACTGACCACGTTCAAGACGGCCAAGACCGCCGACGAGATCGACGCCGTCATCCGCAACACCTTCATCCAGGGCACCCTGTCGATCGTCTTCGCCGTCCTGGTGCTGATCGTCGCCGTCGTCGGCGCGTACATCTGCGTGCAGGCGGTCCGCAAGCGCGGTCTGCCGACGACCGAGGACGAGCCGGTCCCGTCGCACATCTTCGGGCCGAAGGGGCTGCTCCCAACACCGGTGGAGAAGCAGGTCCAGCGCGCGTGGGACGAGTACAGACCGGCCCTCGCCACATCGTCGTCGACGCCGGGCACGGGCGACGGCGGCGGTTCGGGAGCCGAATCCGGCACGAGGTCACCATGATCGACGGTTTGCGCCGCGGTGCCGCCGCGTTGTCCTGGTACGTGGGCAGTGTGATGGGCGATCGCGATTACGCGCGGTACGTCGAGCACCGGGAACGGACGCATCCGGGCGAGCCGGTGCTGTCCGAGCGCGAATACTGGCGCAACCGGTACGCGGAACAGGACCGCAACCCGGGGGCACGCTGCTGCTGACGATCGCCGCGATCCGTGGCACCGGGATTGATCCTCACCGCGCCGGGTACCCCGGGGTCTCCGACGACGAAGGGATCACCCGGTGACAACCCGAGCTCAGCGCACCACCGCCACGGCACTCATCGAGCGCGCCGGGCGCACCTATGCCGACGATGCCGGGATCACCCTCAAGGACACGCCGGCGCCGCTGTTCGAGCTGCTGGTGCTCTCGCTGCTGCTCAGCGCGCGCATCTCCGCGGACATCGCGGTAGCGGCAGCGTGCGAACTCTTCGCCTCCGACCACCGGACGCCACAGAAGATGGCCGACGCGTCGTGGCAGGATCTCGTGGACGCCCTCGGACGGGGGCATTACGTGCGCTACGACGAGAGCACCGCCACCCGACTCGGCGACGCGGCGCGCCGGGTGCTCGACGACTACCACGGCGACCTGCGTGAACTGGCGGAGCGGGCCGGGCACGACACCGACCGGGCGGCAGACCTGCTGCAGGAGTTCACCGGTATCGGCCCGGTCGGGGCGGACGTCTTCCTGCGCGAGGTCCAGGACGTCTGGACGTGGGTGTCACCGTACTTCGACAAGCGCGCGCTGTCGGCGGCGTCCGACCTCGGTCTGCCCGACGATCCAGAGGCGTTGGCCACGCTCGCCGACGGCCGGCCGGCAGTCCTGGCCGCGGCCCTCGTGCGCGCATCCCTCGACGACGGACTCCGCGCAGAACTGGCCTGAGCCGCTCCTCCGTCAGCCGGTTCCGCGGAGTGATCCACCGCACAAGAATTGTGTGTTCCTCGTCACCGGACATGGGAATTCGACAAGCGCGACATCCTCAGCGGAATTCCGCGATGCGCAGGCAATTCACTGTAATGATATCGCTGTTATCCAGACGTGATAATAATCCTGCAGGTCACCGATGCGACGTGACCTTTCCGTTATCGGCTTGTACGGTCGCCACCGGTCCGAAGATCAGCTGCCCAGCCCGCTACGGGGCGGCGATAGGAGGAACGATGACCATCAGCATGAAGAAGCTCGCAGTGCGCGCCGGACTCGTCGGCGCGATGACCCTGGCCCCGCTCGCAGCGTTCGCCGGAACCGCATCGGCGGCCGGCAACTGGGACGCTGTTGCACAGTGCGAGAGCGGTGGCAACTGGTCCACCAACACCGGCAACGGTTTCTACGGCGGTCTGCAGTTCACGCAGAGCACCTGGGAGGCCAACGGTGGCAGCGGCAACCCTGCCGACGCATCGCGTGACGAGCAGATCCGCGTCGCCGAGAACGTGCTCGCTACCCAGGGGCCGGGCGCGTGGCCGGTCTGCGGTTCCAACCTCTGAGTCGGCTGACCGACACCTCGAACGCCGGGCCCTCGCGTCATCCATGACGCGTCGGTCCGGCGTTCGCCGTCGCTCACAGGTCACTCTCATCAGGGGGCGCGGACAGACCCGGACCGCGAACCGATCAGGCATGCGATCATCGGGAACAGCAGTACCGTCGTCGCGCCGGCCGCGACCAGCGTCAACGCCAGGTCGGTCGACATCAGTCCGGCCTCGGTCGCGAACTGCGTCACCGCCCCGATGATGGGGAGGCCGGTGGCGGCGTAGAGCGCCAGCTGGACGCGCTCGGGCTCCGCCGGCAGGTTCGCCCCGTGCGGGACGAACCGCTCACTGAGCCACACCGGTGCATATGGCCGCGCAGTGCCTTGGCCAGGATCGGCGAGAGCGCCACTGCGAGAGTCACCCAGAAGAGCGAGATGATCGCCGTGTCCGGCGCCGTCGTGGCCTCGGCGAGCAGCAGCATTCGGACATCTTCACCCACCCCCGGGCGGAGGGCTCCGACGACACATCAGCGGCCCCCGACGACCCATCCGGCGGTCTCCCCCACGCGAACCCCGTGTGCCAGAGCAACACGTTCAGACGACGGAGGTATTCGTGAGCACACGCACGCATGGTCGTCATCGCGCGCCGCACCGGCGATCGCGGATGGTGACCTGGGTGGCCGCCGGGTCGGCACCAGCCGTCCTTACGTTCGCCGGAGCCGACATCGCCTCCGCGGCGTCGGACACCGGACATTCGTACGACGCGGCGCGGCCCGTCGCCGACCACGCCGACGCCGACGCGAAGCGCGTCGGCCCGGGGACACGTCCGCTGCCCCGGGGTCGCTCCCTGCAGCCGGTCGACTTCGGCGCGCTACATGGACCGACCCCGGCTGCACCTGTCCGGTCGATCACACCACCGGCCGACACCGTTCGCATCGGCGACGTGCAGGCGCCGACACCCCAGTGGTTGCCCGCAGAACAGACCGATCAGGTCAACGACGCCGCCGCCGGTGCCGAGGCGCAGATCGCGACCTTCGGCGACTCAGTCGGGCTCGACCCGGCACGATCGGATCGCGTGGCCGCGGCGACCGTCGCCGGTGCAGCGACGGGGGCCGCGGTCGCCACGGGCACCGTCGGCGCACCGCTGGCGGCCGCCGCCGGCGTGGTCGGCGGCGTGGTCGGCGGCGTCGCCGGTCTCGTCGCAGGCGTCCCGTTCCTGCCCGCCGGCCTCGTCGCCGGTCCGGTCGCCGGAGCCGCCACCGGCGCCGCCGTGACCGCGGCGCCCTTCACCGCCATCGGTGCGGGGGTCGGCGCCGGCGTCGGACTCGCCCAGGGACTCGCGGAGCCCCCCACTCGCTGACGGGTGTTCCTCTCCCCGACTCCCCAGCACAACCCGCCGGTAGCTGAGAAGGTGATGTGCGATCACCTCACTCACGCGGACGGGAGCAACAGATGGAGATCACCGAGGCAGCCGGTGGCGAGTTCCCGGCCGATACCGGGGGCGGCACCGGCAACGACCGGATCAGCCTGTCGATGTCGTTGTTGATGACACCCGACATGGCCAACTTCGCCGGCAACGTGCACGGTGGGACGCTGCTGAAACTGCTCGATCAGGTGGCATATGCCTGCGCGAGCAGATACTCGCGGCGTTACGCCGTCACGTTGTCGGTGGACCGGGTGATCTTCCGCGAACCGATCCGGGTGGGTGAGGTGCTCACGTTGTCGGCGTCCGTCAACTACACCGGGCGGACCTCGATGGAGGTCGGCATCCGGGTGGACACGGAGAATGTGCTCACCGGTGAACGTCGGCACACGAACAGTTGCTATTTCACGATGGTGGCCACCGACGACGACGGTCGGCCGCACCCGGTCCCCCAACTCGTCCCGGTCACCGACCTCCAGCACCGCCGATTCCGCGAGGCGCAGGACCGGCGCGCGGCGCTGAGATCGGCGCAGTGAGATCCGCGCAGTGATCTGAGCCGGATCGATGTCCACACCGGCTCGGGTCGTGATCGGTGAGTGCTCAGCCGGCCATCCTGAGTCCGATGACACCGCCGACGATCGCGACGATGCAGAGCCTCTTGATCACACTGATCGATTCCTCGCCGGTCATCATCGCGTAGACGACGGTCAGCGTCGCGCCGATGCCGACCCAGACCGCATACGCCGTTCCGGTCGGTAGATCGCGCATCGCATAGGCGAGACCGCCCATGCTCGCGACGAGCGCGGCGGCGAAGACGACACTCGGCGCCAGCTTGGTGAAACCCTCGGACTTGCCCATCGCGGTCGCCCAAACCGCTTCGAGCACACCAGAAATGACGAGAACGAGCCACGACATGGCACTGACCTCCACGCCACCGTCTTGTCGCGGGCCGGGTACGGCGGGCTCGTCCGGATTGTCATCGTCGACCCACCCACGGTAGCAACGTCGGCGGGGATCAGGCCTCCGGCGAATCGTCCTCGTCGAGCGCACTCACCGTGATGCCGTAGGGCAGGAAGCGAACCTTACGGCGCGGATCGGTGTTGTGTTTGTTGGCGCGCAACGCATCGAGCTCCGTGGCGTAGACCTGTTCGACGCGTGCCCCACCGTCGTCGCTGACCACGAAGACCGCCCAGACGCCGGTGCCGGTCTCGCCGGTGGTCTCCGGCTCGGGACGGGCACTGCGCCCGGTCTCGGAGAACAGCGTCGACCATGTGGCCTGGCCGCCGGGGTTGGACAGGAACTTGCCGACGATGTCGCGGACGCCGTCGGAGGCCTCGCGAGCGAACCTGTCGAAGTCCTCCGGGCTCATCCCGAATGGTCCGTTGTTCTCCGCCATCATGTCCTCCTGGGGTAGCGGGCCGGCGTCATGTGACCTGTCGCCGTGTGGACTCCAGTGTCCACAGAATCGGACACGCCCGCCACCGGTCGTATCCTGCCCGGACGACGCCCGTCAGGCCAGGCCCGCATCATGTAGCAGGATCGCCACCTGCACCCGGTTCGAGGTGCCGAGTTTGGTGAAGATGTGCGAGATGTGGGCCTTCACGGTCGCCACGCTCATGTACAGCTGCGCGGCGATCTCCGCGTTCGACGCACCCGTGGCCAGGCAGATCGCGACGTCCCGTTCCCGCTCGGTCAGCACGGACAGCGCAGCGTGGGCGTCGGTCGTGCGACCGGCCGCACCGGCATCGCCGGCGACCACCTGTTTGATCAGCGCCGCCGTCACCGACGGACTCAGCGCGGGCTGCCCACGGAGCACGTTCTTGATCGCGGCGACGATGTCGTGCGGCGGGGTGTCCTTGAGCAGGAATCCGTCCGCGCCGACGGCGAGCGCCCGGACGACGTGGTCGTCGGCGTCGAAGGTCGTCAGCACGATGACCGCGGGCGGATCGTCGAGCGCCTTGAGCGCGGTCGTCGCGGCGATCCCGTCCAACACCGGCATCCGTAGGTCCATCAGCAGCATGTCGACCGGGTCCGTGGCATGCCGGTCCACCGCGTCCTGACCGTTCGCGGCCTCGGCGACGACGTCGAGATCGGAGTCGCCGCCCAGGAGCAGGCGCAGTCCGGAACGGACGAGCGGGTCGTCGTCGACGATCATGATGCGCGCGGTCATGATTGCCACGGTAGCCAGACGTGTAGGACGAAGTGACGGTCGTCGGTGCGCAGCGCCGACTGCCGGCCGCCGCTGAGCGCCACGCGTTCGGCGACGCCGACGAGACCGAGTCCCGACCTCGGCAGCGTCTGGTCGTCGGCACGCAGCAACAGCGGGTTGTCGACGAGCAGATCGACCCCCGATTCCTCGTCACCCTTGATCCGGACGGTGACGGTCGACGCCGGTGCATGCTTGCGGGCGTTGGTCAGGGCCTCCTGCAGGCACCGGTACAGGGTGCGGAACCGGGCCGGGGACATCCCGGTCAGATCGGCGGAACAGTGATACTCGATCCGCATCCCGCTGGCACGGTTCTCGTCGACGAGAACCTCGAGATCCTCCGGGAGTGCTTGCGGCTGTTCCGGATCGGCATCACCTGGACCTTCCCGGAGGACACCGAGCACCTCGCGGAGCTCGGTCAGCGCCCGATGCGACGTCTCACGAATGGTCTGCGCCGTCTCCCGGATCTGTCCGCGATCGAGGTCGTCGCGGTAGGACAGCGCCCCCGCGTACATGCTTATCGTCGAGATCCGGTGTGCCAGGACGTCATGCATCTCCCGGGCGATCCGCGCCCGCTCGACCGATCTGGCCTGCCGGACCTCCGCGTCCCGTTCGGCCTCGGCCAGCATCGCCCGCGCACGCCAACTCGCGAGCAGTTCGCGCCGCGACCCGATGTACATGCCCCAGGCCACCATCGTCGCGATGACCGCCACCATGATCCCGTAGCGCAGGACCAGGGGCTCCTCGACGTCGGGGACGTTGAAGAACTCCTCGGCGACCACGCCGCACACGAGGGCCAGACCGACCTGCGGGACGATCTCGTGCCAGTGACGTCGGGTCGACAGCGAGACCATCGCGAGTGCACCGGCGCCGGCCGAACTGGTGGACACCATGCTCGCGAGGTTCCCCACCGTGGCGACCGCGACCGGGTGGGATCGACGCCACCAGACCGCGAGGTAGGTGAGCACACCGACGCCCAGATCCAGCGCGAACCACCAGAGTGCGTGCTCCCATTGATATCCGAGGCGTGTGCCCCAGACGATGCCGGAGATCACGAGCATCAGGATCAACCGCCAGATGTGGCTCCACCACGTCAATGTCGGCTGATAGTCCTCGGGGCGCACACCCCCACCGTAATCGGCGGTTCCTCGGGGTCACCTCATACCGACGGCCACATCCGCCTCCGACTTCGGTAGGGGGTCATCGTGGCCTGCCGCCCGATGTGCGCGACACGCTGCCGGACGACGATGGACGACATGATCACCGTCGAGAACCTCACCAAGAGATATGGCGACCACACGGCCGTCGACGATGTCTCCTTCACCTGTGCACCCGGACAGGTCACCGGCTTCCTCGGCCCCAACGGTGCCGGGAAGTCGACGACCATGCGCATCATCGCCGGGCTGACCCCACCCACCTCCGGTTCGGCCACCGTCGGCGGGAAGTCGTATCGGGAGATCCCCAATCCGGCAACGCAGGTGGGTGTGCTGCTCGACGCGTCGGCCCAGCACGCCGGCCGGACCGGGGCCGAGATCCTGCGACTGAGCGCGATGACGCTGGGGGTCCCCCGCTCGCGTGTCGACGAGATGCTGGAGATGGTGAGTCTCACCCCCACCGAGGCGGACCGCCGGGTGCGCAACTACTCGTTGGGCATGCGGCAGCGGCTCGGTATCGCCAACGCGCTGCTCGGCGATCCGCACATCCTGATCCTCGACGAGCCGGCGAACGGCCTCGACCCGGCCGGTATCCACTGGATGCGCACCCTGCTCCGTGATTACGCGAATCGCGGTGGCACCGTGCTGCTCTCCTCACATCTGCTGCACGAGATCGAGATCATCGCCGACGAGATCCTGGTCATCGGCCAGGGCCGGATCGTCGCGCAGGGCACCAAGTCCGAGCTGCTCGCCGCCGGCGGCACCCGCGTCCGGTCGCTGGACGACTCGGCTCTCGCCACCGCGCTCGGGTCGGCCGGGATCGACGTCACCCCCTCCGACGATGGCGGATTCACCACCGCCGCCTCGCCGGAAGACGTCGGCCGGGTGGCCGCCGCGACCGGCATCGTGTTGGTGGAACTACGTCCCGGCGACGGCGCACAGCTCGAAGAGATGTTCCTACAACTCACCGCACAGACCCAGCGTGAACAACCCGTCCTCCAGGGAGCTCCGTCATGACCGCCCACGTCCACAACTCACCTGTCCACAACGCACCTGTCCGCGACACCGCCGCCGACACCCGACCCGACCGGCGCAGCTCCCCGATTCCGCTGACACGCCTGACCGCCGTCGAACTCCGCAAACTGGTGGACACGCGCGCCGGGTTCTGGCTCACCGCGTCGATCGGGGTGATCTCGGTGGTGGTCGTCGTCGCGATGCTCATCGCGAACCGCAACACTCCCGAAAACCTCACGTACGGACAGTTCTTCGGGATGATGAACATCCCCACCGGCGTGATCCTGCCGATCCTCGCCATCCTCCTGGTGACGGGGGAATGGAGTCAGCGCACCGCGCTCACCACGTTCACCATGGAGCCACGCCGCGAACGTGTCGTCACCGCCAAACTCCTCGCGGCACTCATCGCCGGAGTCGGGGCCGTCGCCCTGTCGCTGGTACTCGGGGCCGTCGGCAACGTGATCGCAGGCATCGTCTACATCGACCCGGCCGGGTCCTGGTCGTTCACCGCGGCCGGACTGGTGAACTCGGCCATCCTGCAGATCTTCGGGCTGCTTCTCGGATTCGGTTTCGCCGCACTGATTCTCAACACGCCCGGAGCGATCGTCGCCTATTTCGCGATGCCGACCGCGCTCACCCTGGTGAGTGAACTCGTGCCGTGGTTCAAGGACAACCTCGGCCAGTGGGTCGACACCAGCGCCACCCATGCCCCCCTCCAGTCCGGCGACTGGGCGACGGGCGGCGAATGGGCGCGCCTGGTCGTGTCCACAGTCGTGTGGATCGCTATCCCATTGACGCTGGGGGTGATCCGCATACTGCGCTCGGAGGTCAAGTAGTCCCGACACGTCCGGACTCCACGACCGCCGTGCGCACGACGTCGACCGGTGAGCCTGCCCCCGAAGGCCCGCCGGTCGACGTCTTTTTCGCGTCTCCGTCGACGCCCGCGACGATCGGGCGCGACCTACCGGGACACCCACTCCAGCAGTCGATCCAGCGGCCACGTGGTGACGACCCGGTCGGCGTCGATGCCGAGACGTTCGGCGCGCTCGGCACCGAGGGCCTTGAAGTCGAGTTGCCCCGGCGCGTGGGCATCGGAGTCGATCGCGAACAGACAGCCGAGCTCACGGGCGAGTTCGATGAGCTCGTCGGGTGGGTCGACGCGCTCAGGGCGCGAATTGATCTCCACCGCCGTCCGGTTGTCGAGGCAGGCGGTGAACACCGCACGGGCGTCGAACACCGACTGTGGCCGGGCGCCGCGGCCGGTACCGACGCGACGACCGGTGCAGTGCCCGAGCACGTTCACCCGCGGATCGGACGCCGCGGCGACCATCCGTCGGGTCATCGGCGCGGCGTCCATTCTCAGTTTCGAGTGCACCGACGCCGTGACGATGTCGAGTCGATCGAGCATCTCGTCCGTCTGGTCGAGCGCGCCGTCGTCGAGGATGTCCACCTCGATCCCCGTCAGGACGCGGCACCACTCGTCGGTGTCGGAGCGTTCGTGGTTGAGCTCCTCGATCTGCCGTACCTGCCGGTCGAGACGTTCGGTACTCAATCCGTTCGCGACCGTCAGACGCGGCGAGTGGTCGGTGATGGCGATCCATTCGTGGCCGAGAGCAGTTGCCGCGGCGGCCATCTCCTCGAGCGGTGCGCCACCGTCGCTCCATTCGGTGTGGGCGTGCAGGTCGCCGCGAATCGCGCGATACAGGTCGTCGCCACCATCGGCGAGGGAGGCCGGCGCCGCGTCCTGCAGGTCGGCCAGATAGCGGGGCAGCTGTCCGCCCACCGCCTCGGCGATGACCTCGGCGGTGGTCTTGCCGACCCCGGGGATGTCGGTCAGGGTCCGCGCCGACGTCCGCCGGCCGAGTTCGTCGCGACCGGCGCCTCGAGCAGCGGCCGCCGCCTTCCGAAATGCCTCCACGCGATAGGTGCTCTGCCGATCCCTCTCGAGCAGCCAGGCGATCCGCGTCAGCGCGACGACGGGATCCACCGGCGCCTCGAGTGGCGCAAGCGGATTCACGGATCCTCGTCGCCGTCGGCGGCGTCGCGTACACCCGCCTCGGCGTGACGACGATGCAGTCGCTCCCGGACATCGTCGGCGCTGTAGGAGTTGCGTTGCCGTTGGTCGCGGGCGACGAGCACGCCGCCGGCGGCGACCCCGACTGCACCGGCCAGTCCCAACCATTTCCATGCCCTACGCATGTGCCCGAGGATAGTTGCTGTTCTACGCTGCCCACGTGCGTACAGGACAGGAGTTCACCGGCGGACGAGCAGGGATCGGCCTCGGGGAGGCGCTCGAGGCGACCCGCACCGGCGACGTCTGGCTGTTCCGCGGCCGGTCGGCTCCCGACCGGGCCATCCAGGCGCTGACCAACGCTCCGGTCAACCATGTGGCCATGACCGTGGCCATCGACGACCTGCCGCCGCTGCTGTGGCATGCCGAGCTCGGCGACAAGCTGACCGACGTGTGGACCGGAGACCACCATCGAGGTGTCCAGCTCCACGACGGACGCGAGGCGGTTCTGCAGTGGATGGACCGCTACGGTCAGGACTGCTGGCTGCGGCAGCTGACCCCCGACGTCACCACGGCGCAGGAGGACGCCCTGCTGAAGGTGATCGCACGACTCGACGGCACGCCGTTCCCGGCGACCGCACGACTCGCCGGACGGTGGTTCCGGGGCCGGGTCCCGAACAATGTCGACCTCGTGCGCGGCATCCCGATCCTCGATCGCCGTGCCCGCGAACGACGCGCCCGGCGCCGTGCGCAGACAGCGTCGCTGCAGGCCGCCTATTGCGCGGAGGTCGTCGCGATCACCTATGCCGAGATCGGCCTGCTGGACGCGGCGAAGGACTCGAACTGGTTCGATCCCGGACGATTCTGGAGCGGCGACGCCCTGCCGCTCGTCGCGGGATACCGGCTCGGCAACGAGATCGCCGTCCGTCGCGGCCGCTGAGTCAGACGCGGCCCTGGGTCAGACGTAGCCGATATCGCCGCCGGGCGACGATTCCGGCTACGTCTGCCGTGGATGGGATTTGCCTGAGAACCCGACCAGCGAATTGACAGGAAATCGCCACCTTCTCTCTTGCTCTTCTCTCATAGCCGCCCGGCATCGTGGTGTCGTGAACGAATCCCAGCCGACCGACGGCCACCCGAGCCCGGTCACCGAACCCCTCCACCAGCAGGGTCCCCATCTCCCGCCCTACCAGCCGTGGGACAACCACGCGGGGGCGGCTTACCCGCCGCCGGCACCCGCTCGTCAGCGCGGCGGCATGACGAAGCCGATCATCGCCACCGCCCTCCTCGCCGGCCTGATCGGTGGAGCCGTCGGCGTCGGCGGCAGCGCCCTCCTCGACCGTGACTCGACACCGTCTGTGCCGGTGCTGAACTCACAGCCGGCTGATGCGGCCAATGCGGCCGACGTGAAACCCGGGTCGGTGACCTACGCGGCGCAGGTCGCCTCGAAGTCGGCAGCCGACATCAAGGTCGAGACCCCCCAGGGCACCGCGGTCGGCAGTGGGATCGTGCTCTCCCCCGACGGCTACGTGCTGACCAATCATCACGTCGTGGCCGCCGCCGGGCAGGGCAGCACCATCCAGGTGACGACCAGCGACGGCGCGACCCACAGTGCAAAGGTCACCGGTTCCTCCCCGTCGTACGACCTCGCCGTGATCAAGCTCGACGGCGCGTCGGGACTCACCCCGGCCGCGCTCGGTGACTCGAGCAGCCTACAGGTCGGCGAGCAGGTGGTGGCTGTCGGCAGCCCCGAGAACCTCTCCAACACGGTCACGTCGGGCATCGTCAGCGCGCTGTCGCGGACGGTGACCGCCGGCGACGAGAGTGGGTCCGGTCTGACCGTCTACAACGGACTGCAGACAGACACCCCGATCAATCCCGGCAATTCCGGTGGGCCGCTGGTCAACCTGCAGGGCCAGGTCGTCGGCGTGAACTCCGCCGTCGACACCGGGCAGGCCGCGAATGGCGGTCCGCAGGCCTATGGCCTGGGCTTCGCGATCCCGGTCAATGCGGCGAAACGGGTCGCCAACGAGTTGCTCGAGGACGGGAAGGCCACCAAACCCGTTCTCGGCGTGTCGGGTTCGCTCGCATCGGAGAGCAAGACCACCGGCGCCCAGATCACGTCCGTCCAGGCCGACGGCGCGGCGGCGGACGCAGGCATCTCCTCGGGCGACGTGATCACCAAGATCGGCAACACCCCCATCAGCAACTACGCGGACCTGATGGCGCAGGTGCTGACCCACTCGCCGGGCGAGACGGTGCCGGTGACCATCGGCTCCGGCGACGGCGCGCGGACCGTCCAGGTGAAGCTGGGCAGCACGGTGGACAAGGAACAGACCACCATTCCCGAATCCGGCGACGACGGCGGCCGGTCCGGCCGAGGTCAATCGCCGTTCGGAGGCGGCAGCCCCTTCGGGCTGGTGCCCTGACAGACCCGGGGAGCGGGGCGGCTCCGTCGGTCATCGGATCGACGGAACCGTTTGTCGGCGCCGGCCGGGTTGACACCCGATCCGGCGGGGCCCGCGGCCCGCGGCGATCTCCGGGTCAGCCGACGGTGATCGCGTCGAGGCGCTCCTTGATGAAGTCCCCCGAGACCACCGGCGGCAGACCGGCCCGCTGACCGATCGGCGGTTCGATGGGCGTGACGACGGCGTCGTGGTCCAGTTCGTAGAAGAAGATCAGCGACACGAGATCTTCCTCGGGTGCATCGGCCTGGGGCGGCAGGACGCGGTGCCGGCCCGCAGGCCACCGGCCGCCGGACCAGTACTCGAGCAGATCGCCGATGTTGATCGTCAGCGCCGCCGGATCGTAGGGCGCGTCCGCCCAGCCACCCTCGTCGCTGTAGACCTGCAGACCGCCGGCACCCGGTTCCCGGTCGAGGACCGTCACCGTCCCGAAGTCGGTGTGCGGCCCGATCCGGAACTGCCCGGGTTCGGGTTCACCCACCACCGCCATCGGCGGATAGTGATTGATGTTCGAGGTCCACGTCGCGTTCCCGGCCAGTCCGCGAAACGGATTGTCGGGTCCCGGGAACCCCAGCGACGCGGACATCAACGCCAGCAGATCGTCCGACAGCGCCTTCATCTGAGCCGTCCAGGTCGTGAACAACTCACGCAACCCGGGCGCCTCCGCAGGCCACACGTCCGGGGCGAACCAGTAGTCGTCCACGGCCGGGATTCCGACCGGCGTCTGGGCTCCCGAGTTGTAGGTCTCCTTGAGGTCGGGTGGTGTGTCGGTGCCCTCGGAGTATCCGTTGGCCTCCATGCCCGGCCCGATCCACCCCCGACCACCGACACCGACCGCGTACTGCGCCTTGATCTCCGGTGGGAACGCGAAGAATTCGCGTGCTGCGCTGCGTAACGCAGTCGGCAGCCCCGGGTCGATGCCATGCCCGGTGACCAGGAGGAAACCGGCTTTCTGCAACGACTCGTCGACGGCCGCGCACACCTGATCGGCGGCCGGTCCGCCTGCGCGCCACTGCGAGAGGTCGACGGTGAGGATCGGACTGTGCGTCATAGGAGGCCTCCTGCCGCGTCGGTGGGGTCGCCATCGGCGTCGGGCACCCCGATGTCCTCGTTCCACAGCTCGGGGTGGGACCCGATGAAGTCGGTCATCATCGCGACGCACCGCTCGTCGTCGACAAGCGTGACGGGGATGCCGAGATCGAGTAGCCACTGTTCACCCCCGTTGAAGGTGCGGTTCTCGCCGACGACGACGGCACCGATACCGAACTGTCGGATGAGTCCGCTGCAGTACCAGCACGGCGCCAGGGTCGTCACCATGATCGTCGTCGAATAGTCACGTTGCCGCCCCGCGGCCCGGAACGCGTCTGTCTCACCGTGGACAGACGGGTCGGCGTGCTGCACACGACGATTGCGGCCTTCCCCCAGCACTGTGCCGTCGGCGGCGACGAGGGCGGCGCCGATCGGGATGCCACCCTCGTCGAGGCCGAGGCGGGCCTGCCGATAGGCGGTGTCGAGCAGGACGGCCGGATCGAGTCCCGACAACGCGTCGGTGCGGATGCTCATGGTCCGAGCGTGCCTGCCACCGCGCGCCGCGACAACTGACAGTCCGTCGCCCTGCGGTGGACCTCGAACGTGCATATCGTCGGACGCCATGACGTCATCACCCGCGGTCCCCACCCTCCGGCAGGTCATCGACCGGCATCTCCGACGAGCCGATCCCCGTGTGCTGACCGCCCACGACCGCCTCGACGTGCCCGTCGGCTGGGTCCATTCGAGCGAGATCTTCGAGATCGGTCCCCTGCTGGCGGGTGGCGAGCTGCTCCTGACCACCGGCCTCGGACTGGGCGGGCTCGACGCCGGAACCCGCAGACATTACGTCCGCGACCTCGCCGAACGCGGGGTCGCGGGCCTCGCGTTCGAGATCGGCCGGACCTTCGACGCCGTTCCCGACGAGATGCTGCGCGAAGGTTCCTCGGCACGCTTGCCGATCATCGAACTGCGACGCGTGCTCCCGTTCATCGAGGTGTGCCGCGAAGCCAACACGGCCATCGTCTCCGGCGAGCTCGCCGGCCTGCGACTGCGATCGGAACTCGACGACGCGTTGCACCACGACCTGATGGGCAGCGGCGGCGTGGCCAGCATGCTCTCCCATGTCGCCGCGGTGACCGGCCGGTCCGTCGTGCTGATCGGCTCCGGGGGTGCGCTCATCGCGGCCCACGGGGTCGACGACGATCGGTCGGCGTGGCGCATCGTGGATTCCGCGGTGGCGTCGGTGCCGGTCGCGGTGCGTGGCCGCGAGATCGCACGGCTCGTCGCGGGCCTCGACGCAGCCGACCGACCGCGTGTGCCCGACGACCAGGTCGCCTCGCTCCTGTCGGTGGCCACCGGTCCCCTGGCCTCTGCGCTGACGCGTTCGGGCACACGCGGATCCGCGCTCGGTGCTCAGCTCGTGTCCGAGATCGTCGCCGGACGCCCCGTCCGTCGCGCCGATCTGTTCGCGCGGCTGGCAGGTTCCGGTGTGTCGGTTTCGGATTCCGTCGTTCTGGTCACCGTCGCCGCCGAGGCGCCCGACCCGCGGATGGCGGAGGCGATCCTGTCACGTGTCGCGATACCGTCCGCAGCGGTGATCGCCACCGTCGACGCCACGGTGTACGCACTCGTCCCTGTCACGGACTCCCCCACCGGCGGCGACGACCCGGTCGAGCGAGTCGCCGCGGCCATCGCCACCGCCGTCGACCCGGGCGCGCGGATCACGGCGATCGTCGGCGACGGACATCGCCTCGGTGACGTCCAGCCGGGCCCGGAGCTGTCCGCCGCCATCAGCCGATCACTGCTTCGCTGCGCCGAACGACTCGATGCGGCATCGCTGTTGACCCGCGGTGGCCGGAAGGTGTTCACCAGCCGTGAGCTGGCGGCCGACGCCGCGATCCGCACGACCGGCTCCGCTGTCCGACAGGAACTGCGGGAGATGGTGGCACCGCTCATCGCTCATGACGCCACCCAGTCAACCCATCTGGTGGCCACCCTGGAGACGCATCTCCGGCACGGATGCAGCGCGACCCGTTCGGCTGAGGCCCTGCACATCGGCCGACAGAGTCTGTACCAACGCCTCGAGCGTATCCGCGGACTCCTCGGCTTCGATCCGACCGCGGCGGCGATGTACCCGTCGATGATGCTGGCGGTCAGCGCCTTTCGTACGTCGGACCAGACAACGGACGGTCAGCCGTACGTGGTCTCCGAGCGGACGACCGTGCGGCGGGCCAGCACGATGTAGCCGACGAACGCGAGGGCGAACCCGACGAACGCACCCACGTCACCCAGCTCCGGGACCGCACGAACGACGAAGCCGACGAATCGTTCCTGATTGCAGAACAGCAGGACCGATGCGGCGAGCGCGATCACGAAGGCGGCCACGCCGCCCCAGTTGGTGTATCGGGTGTCATACAGCATCGTCAACGACGGGGGCTCCCTGCGCAGCAGGCGGTCGGCGAACACCACGCCGAGCCACGGTCCGATCCAGTAGGCGACCAGCAGCAGGAATGCCTCATACGATGCCGCGGCATCGGCCAGGGCCCACCACGCGACGAGGAATCCGACCACTCCGAAGAACACGCTCACGAGCGCTCGCTGCAGCCCAACCGGGAGCCGAAAGCCCATGGTGACGAATGCCATCGCCCCCGAGTAGACGTTGATCGCGTTCGCGGCGACGGCGCCGACCGCGATCGCGAGCAGGGTGAGATCGGCGACCGCCGTGGGGAGATTGGCGGTGAAGGCCTCGGTCGGGTTGTCCGAGGCCGGATCACCGATGGTCACAGAGGCGGCACCGACCACCATCAGGAAGGTGCAGGAGAGGAAGAGCCCCGCCGACGCGAACAGGCCGGTCTGCACCTTCGACACCGTCGGCGGGAGGTAGCGGGTGTAGTCGGCGGCGTAGGGGGTCCAGCCGGCCGTGTAGCCGAAGGCTGCGCCCACAGTCAGCAGGAAGCCGCCCGTCGAGAACCCGCCGTCGGCGGCCGGTGCCGACACATGCGACTTGCTGAAGATGATGACGGCGGCGATCACGAACACGAGG
The DNA here is from genome assembly GCF_030315685.1 of Gordonia sp. ABSL11-1. Taxonomy (GTDB): domain Bacteria; phylum Actinomycetota; class Actinomycetes; order Mycobacteriales; family Mycobacteriaceae; genus Gordonia. The sequence goes on from NZ_JASXSI010000018.1 coordinate 42,450, forward strand.
GCCAGAACCGGTGCGGCCAGCCGTTCGAAACGCTGCACGAGATTGTGGCCGAAAAATGCGAATGCCGTCTGCGCCACCACGATCACGACGAGTCCGAGCAGCGGGGTCATCCCGAACAGTGTCGACAGGGCGAACGCCCCGCTGACACTGTTCGTCGCGAACCACCCGACCCCGCACATGATCGCCATGAACGTCGCCGGGAGCACGTTGCCGCGGTATCCGAACGACAACCGGCCGAGAACCATCTGCGGGACGCCGTGCAGCGGGCCCTCCGCCGACAGCAGGAAGTGCGCGACGGCACCGAGCAGGTTGCCCAGTGCCATCGCGACGACGGCCTGCCAGAACGACAGACCGAAGTAGAGGATCGAGATCACGCCGACGAAGATCGTCGCGAACTCGAGATTGGGCGCGGTCCAGGTCCAGAACAGCCCCCGCGGCGAGCCGTGCCGCGCGTCGAGCGGGATGGGCTCGTTTCCTCCCGGTTCGACGGCGAGCACCTTGTCGCCGTAGCCGGCCTGCGGAGCCGCCGCGTCGGGATCGTGAATGGGTGCGCCGATGGTCATGGCGCAACTCTGCTGCCCCGGCAACCGTCCGGCAACCGACGGAATGTCCGGCGCGGGGGGCGTCGCGGTAGACAGATCGACCGCACGTCGCCTGCCGCACACATCGATGGTCGAAGAGCGGTCGAGCAGTGCCGGTACGGTGACCGGAATGAGAGCTCTCGTCCTCGGAGGTCATGGCGCAGTCGGGAGCGTCGTCGCCGTGGAACTCGGTGCCCTCGGGCATGAGGCCGTCCCGACGGGCCGGTCCGCCGGACCCGACGGCCTGCGGATCGACCTCCGGACGCCGCAAGGTGTCGGTGCGCTGACCGCCGCCGCAACGGATCACGACGTCGTCGTCAACGCCTCCGGCGTCGAGGATGTCGCCGTTCGGCAGGCGTGCGCGGCGACTCCGTTCGTCGACATGTCCGCGTCCGGCGCGTACCTGGACCGCCTCGCCGCCGTGGCAGTCCCGACGACGACGGTCCTCGGTGCAGGACTCGCGCCCGGCCTGACCATCGCGCTGATCGCCGCGCTCGTCACCCGCGCGGGTGACGAGGTCGACGTGGCGATCGTCTCTCCACCATCGGTCTGGGTATCGTCGGACGGCTGCCACTGCTTCGTCCTCTGCTCGATCGTGCCTCTCATCTCGGCGACGACGACTGCAGTGTACTGGTCGTCAATCGGTTGACCGGACAACAGGTCTCGGCCCATGGTCGCGGTCAGTCGGCGACAACCGGAGCGCTGGTCGCGCGCGCGGCGGTCGCCGCGCAGGCATCGGTGTCCCTCGGTCCGGTCACGATGGCCGAGGTGCTGGGCGCCGACGGCCTGCGATCGGTGCCGGGCATCCGGGTCGAGGTGCGCTGAGGCGCTCAGGTCCGCCGGCCGCCGGCCCTCACCTCGACGTCCCTGTCCTGTCCCGCATGACGCCGCTGCACCACGACTCCGAGGATCACGATGATCGCCAGGGACAGCACCGAGAAACCGATCGCCTGGCGCTGGTCGTCGTCGAACACCATGAGGACGAGCACGCCGACGATGAACACCATGACCACGATCGTGAGGTACGGGAAGAGCCACATCCTCACCGCCGGCCGATGACCGTCGGCGCGGATGGTTCGCCCGAGCACGAGCTGGCTGGCCGCCACGCTGAGGTAGACGAACAGCGCGACCGCGCCGCTCGTCGCCAGCAGATAGCCGAAGATCTTGTCCGGCAACGCATAATTGCCGATGACGGCGACGAAGCCGACGACCATCGACGCGAGGACCGCAACCCAGGGCACCCCGGCGGACGTCAGCCTCTTGACAGCCTGCGGCGCGTCGTGGCGACTGCCGAGTGAGTAGAGCATCCGCGACGCGGTGTAGAGCGCGGAGTTCAGGCACGACGCCACGGCCGTGAGGATCACGATGTCCATGATCAAGGCGGACCCGGGGATACCGATCGCCTCGAGGACCGACTGATAGGACCCGTCATCGAGTTGGTCGTAGGGCATCAATGCGACGACCACGAAGATCGACCCGATGTAGAACAACGAGATCCGCCAGATGACCGAGTTGACCGCCTTGGTGATACCCCGTTCCGGGTTCGGCGATTCGGCGGCCGCGATCGTCACGATCTCGGTGCCCATGAAGGAGAACATCGTGACGAGCATTCCGGCGATGACCGCACCGAAACCGTTGGGCATGAATCCATCCGGCTCCCACAGGTGGTGGATACCGCTCACCTCCGAGCTCGGGATGAGACCGAGAATGGCCAGGACACCGATCGCGATGAACGCGACGATCGCGACCACCTTGATGAGCGCGAACCAGAACTCGAACTCTCCGTAGTTACCCACGCTGATCAGGTTCGTGACGGTCAGCGCGACGGTGACGGCCAGCGCCCAGATCCACTGGGCGCCACCCACGAGATCGGTGAGGATCGCCGCGGCGGCAGTCGCCTCCACGGGGATCACCAGCACCCAGAACCACCAGTACAGCCAGCCGACCGAGAATCCGGCCCAGCGGCCGAGGGCGCGGTCGGCGTACACCGAGAACGAACCGGTGTCGGGACTCGACGTCGCCATCTCCCCCAGCATGCGCATCACCAGCACCACCAGGGAACCGGCGAGGGCGTAGGAGATCAGGACCGCGGGGCCGGCCTTCTCGATCGCGTTCGCCGAACCGACGAAGAGTCCGGCGCCGATGACGCCGGCGATGGAGATCATGGTGATGTGGCGGGGTTTGAGACCCGAGCCCAGTTGCCCCGGAGGCGCGTCGCCCGAGGCGAACGTGCCCTGGCGTGGCTGGAAATTCGTCATCGTGAGATCGGTCCCCTCTGCGCGACCGATGTGCGTCGATCGCGCGTATTGTCCGAGTTAGAGCCGTGATCGACGGCGCCGGATGCCGGCCGGGTGTGGCCGACGACAGACTCTACGACCGCCCGATCGGCGCCGATGGCGGTTTCGCCGATCCGCGCGGTTCACTCTCGGTTCACCAGCGGTAGTCCAGGAATTTCCCGTCGAAGGTCACCACGACCCGGTCTCCGTCCGGGTCGGCACGGCGAGCGATGTCGACCTTGAAGTTGATGGCGCTCATGATCCCGTCACCGAACTCCTCGTGGATGAGCTCCTTGAGCGCCGGTCCGTACACCGCGAGTGCCTCGTGGAACCGATAGATCGTCGGATCCGATGCGGCGGCGTCGTCGGCGACCCGGGTCGGCTGACGCGTCAGGCTCTCGACGACGCCCTCGCCGAGCCCGAGGAGCTCACACACCAGCGTGGCCTTCTCGATGGGCACTGGATGCTGACCGAGCAATGCCGCGACGGTCCAGACGAGCGGCGCCTCGATCCGCTCGGCGACGTCGGCCCAGGAGAGGCCCTGTCGTATCCGGGCCGCGACGATCAGTTCAGCGGCGTCGGCCTTCGGCATGATGGGCGCGTTCATGGCAATTCCTCTCAGCGGGTGACAGATCAATCCACCTTCGTCCGCCGCGCATCAGGGCGCCACGCGACCGGTGGCATCGGATTCGTTTCCGAGGCGTTGTTCCACGTCAGGTCGGGTAATCTGCAGACTGTGACCGAATCCACACCGGCGCAGCCACAGACGATGAGGCTGCAGGGACTCGCCAACCGCGTCGTCCGGGGCCTGCTCGCCACTCCGGTGGCCGGCAGGGGGATCGGAGCGCGTCTGATCACGATCTACGTCGTCGGCAGGACATCGGGCCGGAGGTTCAGCGTACCGGTCGCCTACACTCATCACGGCGACGCACTTCTCGTCGGAACGCCCTTCGGGTGGGGAAAGAACCTACAGACCAGGACGCCGGTCGACATCCGGCTCCGCGGGTCCCGACGCACCGCGGAGGTCGAGGCCTTCTGCGACGAGGAGACCGTGGTCGCCCACTACGCCGAGATCTGCCGTCGCAACGCGCAGTTCGCGAGATTCAACAACATCGGCATCGGCGCGGACGGCACCCCGGATGCCGAGGACCTCCATCGCGCATGGCAGGCGGGTGCCCGCTCGTTCCTGCTCCGGCCGCGGTGACGAATCGCGGGATCCCGGGATCCCGGTGTCGCGGAACGCCCGCGCCCGGTCCGACATCCGTCCCACCCCCGGACGACGACTGAGTGCGATCATCGCACTGGTGGCGATCGCATGGTGCGCCGCGCTGATCCTGCTCTTCCTGATCCACAGCGGTTTCCGCATCGTGATCGGCCTCGCGGGTGTGGCTCTCGCAGGCGCCGGGGCGTGTGGATGGTGACCGAACCGGGTCGCCGGCGGATCGGCGGGATGATCGCCGTCGTGTTCGGATTCGTTGTCGTCGCGACGTCGCTGGCGAACGCGCTCACCGGAACCGAGACCGTGGTGATCCGGCTGGGTGCGGCAGTGGCGCTGATGGGCTCTCGACCTCGGTCTCGATCGGGACGTCCCGCGTGAGACGCTACGGGCTTTCGGTCAGACCGTCGAGCTCCTCGAGGACGCCGGACTCGAGGTCCGCGACACCGAGGCGATGCGGGAGCACTACGTCCGCACCGTCGACGTCTGGTACGAGACCTTCGAGAAGAACTGGGCGCAGGTCGTCGACCTCGTCGGCGAGGAGGTGGCGCGTGTCTGGCATCAGATGACGGTGAACGTAACGCTCGGCGTTACGTTCACCGTCATCTGTGTGTCGCGATCCCTCTCCGCACGTCCATGGTCGGCCGCGTCGACTACTCGCGGTTGAGGGCGACCGCGGCCTGCACGAGGGCGACGAAAGCGTCAGCGTCGAGGGTGTCGTCCTCTCCGATGTCGATCGCCCGGCGAACCCCTGCGCCGAGACTGGCGTTGAACAGCGGCGCCGGGTCGGGCAGCGAGGCGCCCTTGCCGAACGTCACCTTGATCTTGTCCTTGTAGGTCTCGAGGGTGCAGATCAGACCGTCGAACGAGAACGTCGGCACCCCGTCGGGGTTGGACGGCTTGCGCCACTTGATCTCCTCGACTATGCCGGGATCGGCGCGCATGATGAGTGTCCGGACGTCGGCGACCCTGGTCTCCCGCCAGTCGTTGCTCATGGACTCACGATAGTGGAGGACGTCCAGGAGACTTGTTGATTCGTCTCGCCGCACGACGTCGCGCATCAAGTGATGCGCTGCACGACGCCATCGTCTGGCACTCAGTCGATCAGTCCGATGGGCGCATCGATCGCTCCCGCTCGACGGGCATCCAGATCTCGCTGGTCGCATGCGTTTCCGTCAGTTCGAGGTACCGCAAGATCGTCGGGCCCGGGCGCAGCCGCCAGGGATTCGACGGGAACCACTCCGTGGCGGTCGCCGCCCACGTCTCCTGCAGGGCATCGGGAAACGGTCCGCTCGAATGGAATGTCGCCCAGGTCCCGGCGTCGACGGTCATCGCATCGAGGTCGGCCGGCACGGCGGAAACCGGGCGGAGGGCGACGCCGTGCAGATAGGTGATGGGCGACCCCTCGGGCGCGTCCGGCTCCTTCCCCCAGGTGACCGCCAGAATGCCAGCAGGATCGGTGTCCCCCAGGGCTTTCAGTCGCGCATGCTCGTCGGCGGGTATCGACGCGATGTGGTCTCGGATGTGCGGGTTCACGCCCCGATAGATGAGCGGGATCCGCGCGGCGTGACCGACGAGCACGATGGCGGGGTGGTCGGTGATCGTGACGTGCATCGGTGTGCTCCCTTCGACACTCAGGCGAAACCTGAGCACCGGTTGTGTCCTGAGCGGGCCTCCATGCGTGCGCACATCCGACGGACTCACGCGGTGCACGGCTCGGAACGCGCGGCCGAATGCCTCGACCGAACCGTATCCGTGACGCACGGCGACATCGAGCAGAGTGTCGTCGGTTGCGATCAATTCGGTTGCGGCAAGCGTCATCCGACGGCGACGCACATATTCCGACAGCGGCATCGATGCCAGCGCGGCGAACATCCGGCGCAGGTGATACTCGGTGGTCGCATGCGCACGAGCGAAACCCGCGACGTCGATGTCGGTGCCGATGTGTGCGTCGACGAGGTCGACGAGACCGTTGAGCGTGGCGATCATGGGGCCCTCCTTTCCCCTACGATGCTGCTTACGAAACGCGCCGCCGGCCCGACAATCCGGGTCCGAATCGGTCAGCCTGAATCCATCAGTCCGTGTCAGTGCGCTCAGGCCGGTCAACGGGGCCGGTCACGTCAACGGGGGCCGATCACAGAGCCGGCGATATCGCCTGCCACATGCGGGGCAGTTCCTTCGCCCAGTAGTACCAATGAGCCCAGTAGTACCAATGATGGGTTCCGACGGGTTGCAGGGCGTCGGTGTACGGCAGGCCGGCCGCGCGCAACTGGCCGGAGAACCGGTGTGAACACTGACTCGTGGCGATTTCGAACGCACCCGACGCGGCAAGAACGACCCGGTACAGGCCTTCCTCAGGTGTGACGTCCCGGTTCATGTCGGCGGGTCCGAGCTGCCCCGCCCCCGAGTAGAGGTAGAGGTACAGCTTCTTGCCGCGCAGCGCGTCGAGACGTGCCTGTGCCGGCGCGGAGTCAGCGACGCCGGCAGTCGCGATGCCCATGGTCGTCAAGCATTACGACGACGGCTGGGCGCAGCACGTCACCGGTCCGGACATCCTCCGCCGAGCATAGTGATTACAACCCCTGTTCTCCCGGGTTCGGCGATCTCACCGGGTCGTCGGGTCCGGGCGGCGCAGCTATGCGGGTTCGCGCATCACACCCACGTGCCGCGCGATCCCGGACAGCCCGGGGAGTTCCTTGACCGGAGTCCAGGTGCGCAGACCGTCCCGGCTGTCGGAGTAGAGGTGCCGTCCGCGACGGTAGGCGTCGAGGTACATGCGCCAGGCGCCGCTCGGCAGCTGGACCACCGCCGGCCCCTCCACATACGTGCCCCAGTTACCGGGTGCGACGAATCGGTAGGGACCGATCAGCGACGACGAGACCGCGTGCTGGATGACCTTTCTCGTCTCGTTCTTGGTGAACGCGTGGTATGTCCCGCCGACCTTCACCACCGTGGTGTCGATGTGATCGGCACCGATCCCGATGAGCGGAACCGGAGGCGTCCAGAGGCGCAACCCCGGTTCGAGGGCGGTCATCAGGTAGGGCACGAAACCACCGCCGGTCGACATCGACAGGATGACATTGACCCGGCCGCCTTCGACGAACCACTCCGGCGCCCACGCCTTGGTGGTGAAGGGCGACAACGACGGACCGTCGCTCGACCCGGCAGACCCCGAGGAGCCCGGCCCGCTGGACGAACCCAACAGCCCTTTGCCGTCGCCGGTGCCGGGCAGGAGTGCGCAGCAGAGCGGGACGGGGTAGTTCCCGATCGGGGTCCAGTGCACGCGATCGGCGCTACGGGCGAAGCCGATGTTCGCGCCGGCCGCCGTCGTGTAGGTGATGTAGTACAGGCCATCTGAGTTGCGGAAGATGCTGGCGTCGCGCACTCGCCCGGCCGGTGGCCGATACGCGGACTGCCGGAGCACCTGGAACCGTGTGCCGTCGCCCGATTGATACACGTCCATGTCGCGGTCGCTGGCATTGCTGAACGCCACCATGGTGTACCGCCATCCGGACGGTGCCGCGTTCGCCGGGGCCGCCACCACCAGGCCCGCGACGGCAAGCACCACCATCGACACGGCGCAGATCAGGCTTTGCTGTGTACGGATCACGGATGCAGTATCGACCACGCGCTCGGCCGACGCGCGGCTTTGGCGATAGATCATCGCCTCAGTCGACGCGAATCCGCGTCTGGATGTCCCGGATGACCGATCCCAGTACGCCGCGCGACAGGAGCCCGGGACCGAGCGGACCGCCGGAGCCCTCGCCGATGACAGGCAGTAGTTGCAGGACCGCCCGTGCATCGTCGCTCAGATGTGCCACCTGCCACGACACCTCGTCGTCGACTGCATCCGGCCGTTGTGGGTTCGCCAGCGACACCGCCTTGACGGCGTAGGCCGCGGCGCCCAGTGCGTGGGCGCCCATGTGCGCCACTGCCGCAGCCTGTCCCACGGATCGTGCAGCTGCGGCACCCGCCGGTGTGGTCGCGGCACTCGCCGCCTTCACGGCGATCATCCTCTTGCGGATCTCCTCCGCAGCCGTGCCGCCCCCGTCGCCGTACGCTCGGGCGCGGTCCAGCGCATCGCGGATCTGCTCGTCGGCGGGTGGGTCCGCCTCGAACAACTGCACGACCCGGCCTGCGCAGTCGGCGGCCCAGCCGGCGAGGATGCGTCGTTCCGCGTCGCTGAGGGTCTGATCCGAGGTCATGGGCCGATGGTGCCACGGCCGGTCAGGGCCGAGCGGGAAGTGGGCGCCCCTTGGCTGTTGCCGCCACCGTCGCACTGCACGACTCGATGTTCTCCGGTGGCGAGGGTGTCGCCGAGGTAGCGGCCCGGACGTTCCGCGGAACGCGGTGAGTGCTCCTGTGCGCGTGGCGTTCGACGGAACGTCGTCGTCGGCGCTCGACGACAGCGTGCGGGTGGGTGCATTCGACCTTCCCGACTGTGGTCCCGCGAAACCGCGGCTCCCCCAGCGACCAAGGGGCGGATGTTCGGCGGTAATACGTGGCGAGCGTCGGCTCGACCTCGTCCCGGTGCTGCGACTCGAGGAAGTCATGCACGGCGTCGACGGCGCTGCGCCACACGATTCACGTCATCCAACGATTTCTTCTACCCGAACGCCCACCGCGTCATATGTGGGCCGCGCCCGTGCATCTCTTGTGAGCAGGACGGCATCGTTCTCTCTGGCGGCGAGTGCGACCACACCGTCGTACGTCGCCCCACCTGCCACTCCCATACGGGCAAGAAGCCGATGAGCCTCGGCCACAACACCAGTGGGGAGAACCAGCGCCTCGACGAAGTTGTCGTCGATCAGGAGTACGGCGTCAGACGGAGCCACTCGGGCGTCCCCCGGCAGACGAGTCAGCACTGAATACGTCTCCGTCAGGGCATGTCCGCTGAGCGCAAGCGACCGGCCGTCAACGTGGGATCGAACCACATCGTGAGCGGCGTGAGACGCCACGAGTAGGGGCACCGCGACACTGGTATCGACGGCGAATCGCCGACTCGTGGTCACCGTCTGGTGGAATCGATCAACGCGAACATGACCTCGTCGGTCACCGTCGTGTCAGACTCGGTGACCAGGTGCCCGTCTGCACCCTTCACCAACCGTGCCGTTCGTCCGCCCGGAGTCACCTGCAGACCCCCGCCGTACAGCGAGATGTCCACGGTCGAGCCCGGCGTTATCCCCAACAGTTCCCGAAGGGCCTTCGGCAAGAGCAAACGCCCGCCCGAATCAATCGTGGCTTCCATGGGGCCAGACTACCAGCGCAATCCCATCGTCGGCAGCGTCGATAGGGATCCGTCGGCGACCTCTGCATCTTTGCTCATGGCACGACCACCGGTCGCGTCGCTAGACGTTGACGCGGAACTCGGCCGCTTCGGAATCTGTACCCTCGCCACGAGATGCCATGTGAAGAATCGGGTAGTGGCGACCCTGGTCGTCCAGCTCGCTCCTGCCGACACGGACGAAACCGCGGCGACGGTAGAACTCGACCGCCTGCGTATTCTGCTCGTTGACGTCTACGGTTGTCACGCCACGCTCGGCGATGACGAACGACAGAAGGACGGTACCGATCCCATGGCCGCGCTGGCGCGCGTCGACAAAGAGCATCTCGAGGCTCTCCCCTGAGACTCCTGCGAACCCGACTGGGAGCCCGCCGCGATCGGCAACGTGCAGATCGACCTGCGGCAAGTAGTCCGACGCCAGCCGCGACTCGATCTCGTCACGGTCGGCCTCAGCGAGAAAGTCATGCGTGGCGTCGACGGCACTGCGCCATACGCCGACGAGATCGGCATACTCGGCCTCGCCGAACGAGTCTCTGATCAGGAGATCATCACTCACCGTTGACAGGCTACGCGGCGGTCGCTGGACGTTGAACCGGAACTCCACCGCGTGACGGCGTCGATAAACGTCACCCGATGACAGAATTCACCCCGACCTCGACGCATACCGCTCTCAGCCGCTTGTCCCTTGTCCACAGCGTGGCGCCGTCGACGAGAAGTGCAGAACCCAGTAGCCCAGCATCGACCGGGCTCAACCCGCGACCCCAGAGTCGTCGAGTCTCGACGAGGTGCAGCAACTCCCCATGGGTGAGAACGGGAAACCGGGCAAGATTGCCCAGCAGATCGATCACGACGTCCCGGTTCGCGATCGATCCCATTGCGAGTTCTTCTACAACCAGTGGGTGACAGCCGATCTCATCGTCGGCAAGCAACGTCGTCAGAAGCTCGTTCTTGGTGTGCAGATGGTCGATCCAGACCGACGTGTCAACAAGGATCATCCGACCGACGACCGACGACGCGGAGCGGCCGCCGCGGCCGGATCGGTGCCACCGAGGGCAGCCAGCCGACGCGCACTCTCGGTGCGAATCAACGCCTCCAGCCCATTACGAATGAGCGCCGCCCTCTCATGAACGCCGGTCAGCTCGGCCGCTTTCGCCAAGAGCTCGTCGTCGAGGGTCACTGTGGTGCGCATACCGCATCTCCGATCGCATCAGAATATGCCAGCAATGATGCCATCGAGCAGCTATTCTCGCCACATGCCCATGCCGCTCACAGTTCCCGTAACTCACGGCACAGGAGTGCGGCTTCGCCCATTCACCGACGACGACGCCCCGCTTGTGGCAGCGGCGTCGCACGACCCCTGAACCCTTTGATCTCAGTACGCAGTGACAGCTCGACCGACGACGCACTAGCTTTCATTCAGCGTCAACACGATCGGCTTCCCGCCGGAGTCGGATACTCGTTCGCAGTTGCCACGACGAACGACGACATTGCGGTCGGACAGATCGGACTGTGGACACGAGATATTTCTGAAGGGCGCGTGTCAACGGGCTACTGGATCACCACAGCCAATCGCGGGCATGGGTTTGCCCGGGCCGCGCTGACGACGCTCGCCGATGGGCCTTCAGCTTTCCTGAAGTTGCGCGCATGGAGTTGCACGTGGAGCCGCGGAACGAGGCATCGCGGCGCACTGCCGAGACCTGCGGATTCGTGCGCGGGGAATTGTTGCGCGGTTGGCTGCGGATCGGGGCCGAGCGCCGTGACGTGTTCGTCTACACTCGAATCGCCCAGCGCAAGGCGGAAGATGTTGAATTGGAATCAATTACACGTTGAACCGGAACTCCACCACGTCACCGTCGGCCATCACGTAGTCCTTGCCCTCCATGCGCACCTTGCCCGCGGCCTTGGCGGCGGCCATCGTGCCCGCGGCGTCCAGGTCGTCGAAGGACACGATCTCGGCCTTGATGAAGCCCTTCTCGAAGTCCGTGTGGATGACGCCGGCGGCCTTCGGCGCGGTGTCGCCGCGGTGGATCGTCCAGGCCCGCGATTCCTTGGGGCCGGCTGTCAGGTAGGTCTGCAGGCCGAGCGTGTGGAATCCGGCGCGGGCGAGAGAGCGCAGCCCGGGCTCGTCCTGACCGATCGAGTCGAGTAGTTCCTGCGCGTCGGCCTCGTCGAGTTCGAGCAGTTCGCTCTCGACCTTCGCGTCGAGGAAGACCGCGTCGGCCGGCGCGATCGCGGCCCGCAGTTCGTCCTTACGGGCGTCGTCGGTCAGCACGCCCTCGTCGGCGTTGAAAACGTAGAGGAACGGCTTCGCGGTCATCAGATGCAGCTCGCGAACCGCGGTCAGATCGAACGAATCCTTTTGTGAGAACAGCGTTTTGCCCGAGTTGAGGATCTCTTGGGCCTTCTGCGCGGCGGCGACCGTCTCGACGAGGTCCTTGTTCTTGCGGGAGTCCTTCTCCAACCGCGGCAGCGATTTCTCGATGGTCTGCAGGTCGGCGAGGATCAGCTCGGTCTCGATCACGCCGATGTCGGATAGCGGGTCCACGCGGCCGTCGACGTGCACGACGTCGTCGTCGGCGAAGACACGGACCACCTGGCAGATGGCATCGGCCTCACGGATGTTCGCGAGGAACTGGTTGCCCATCCCCTCCCCCTCGGAAGCGCCCTTGACGATGCCCGCTATGTCGACGAAGGACACGGTGGCTGGGAGGATGCGCTCGCTGGAGAAGATTTCCGCCAGCCGATCGAGGCGCTTGTCCGGGAGCTCGACGACGCCGATGTTCGGCTCGATGGTGGCGAACGGGTAGTTCGCCGCGAGCACGTCGTTGCGGGTCAGAGCATTGAACAGGGTCGACTTGCCGACGTTGGGCAGTCCGACGATTCCGAGGGTGAGACTCACGGGCGCCCAGTCTATCGGCCGCGCACGCGGGGACGGCGGGCGCAGTCGTCGGGCGCAGTGGACGGGGCGTCAGTGCCAGGGGGTCCGCGGCCGGACGCTCGGGCCGGCGATCACGTCGCCGTCGACGTGCCCGGGTCCTGCGCCGGCGCATCGTCGGGCGGATCGTCGTCCCGCACCTCACCAGCGTGTGCGCTGACCGGCGTGTTCGTCGGCGGCAGCGTCTCACCGGCGCGTTCGGCGATCTGTTCGTTGAGATACCGCAGTATCACCGCCAGCGCAGCCGCCGCGGGCACGGCGAGAAACGCGCCCGTGATGCCGAACAGGGTGCCGCCGAGCGTGACGGCCAGCAGCACGATCACCGCATGCAGATCCATCGACTTCGACTGCAACCACGGCTGCAGCACATTGCCCTCGAGTTGCTGCACGGCGAGGATGATGCCGAGGACGATGAGCGCCGTCGTCAGCCCGTTGGAGACGAGCGCGATCAACACGGCGAGCGCACCCGCGACGAACGCACCGACGATCGGGATGAAACCGCCCAGGAACGTGATGACCACCAGCACCCCGGCGAGCGGGACACCGAGGATGAACAAGCCGGCACCGATCAGGGCGGCGTCGACGAAACTCACGATGGCCTGGGTGCGGATGAAACCACCGAGGCTGTTCCACATCCGGGTCAGCACCTCACCGATGTGCGTACCGGACGGCTTGCCGGCGGTGCGGTCGAGCCACGGGATGAACTTGGGACCGTCCTTGAGGAAGAAGAACACCAGGATCAGCGCAGTGAACAGGGTGACCAGGATCGAGGTCGCGGTGCCGACACCGCTGAAGACACCTTCGGCGATGCTCGACGCGCTCGACTGCAACTTGTCGGTGACCGTGCCGACCATGTTGTCGAGTTGCTCGTCCTTGACGTTCAACGGCGGTCCCTGGATCCAGTCCTGGAGCTTGTGCACACCGTCTGTGGCCCGGGAGGCCAGCTCCGGCGCCTGGCTCACGATGCTCGGCACGATGAGGCTGATGACGCCGGCGAACACGCCGACCGCGAGGAGCATCATCACCAGCGATGCCGCTGCCGCGGGGACACCCCGGTTACGCATCCACCGCGCCGGCGGCCAGAGCACGGTGCACACGATGATGGCGAACAAGACCGGGAGCAGGATCACCCAGAGCTTCCCGAGGACCCACATCAGCACCCAGAAGGCCGCGACGACCAGGACGATCTGAAGACTGACGACCGCCGACGACCGCAGGCCCGACAGGACCACCTGCGCGCGGGTCGGAGGTGCGGTCACCGTCGTCGTCGACGACTCGTCCGACGGCCTCCCGGACCGTTTCGACGTATCCGATGTGCCGGGAACATCCGCTTCTTCTGCCACGCAGAGATCGTCACATACTCGCTGCGCGCGTGAGTCGTTCCGACGGTGTGTCGCCCGTCGGGCGCGTCACGGCGGGCCGGACGTCGGCGCGAGCGGCCCTGACGCATAAGGCGCTAAGAGTCAGTGCCGCTTGAACTTGCGCTCGACGTAGCGGACCAATTCGTTGACCGCCTCGAGTTGGAGCACCATCGGCGAGATCGGCTGCGCCGAGCAGATCGGGTCGAGCATCGTCGGCGCGGCGTCGTCGGGCCGGGTGGTCGTCGACGCCGAGCCGGTGCGAGCCGGCGCACCGCCGGCGGCGGCGTACCGCCTGGCTTGTCCGCCGCGCGCCGAGGCTTGTCGCCGAGTCCCGTGGCCGCAGGCCTTCTCGATGGTCTCGGGTCCGTACAGACCCATCATGATCTCCAGTCCCCACGCCGGGAGTTCGGACAGGGCTGGTTCGCGGCTCCGACGCCATTGTCGGTCACCATCGAACGGTGTGTTCATGACCAACATCGTGCCAGGGAATGTTAGCTACGTCACTCAAATGGCCGATGAGCGGGCCGTCGCATCACCATGTCCGATTCCCGCCAGGATTATCGGACGATCACTGTCACAGTGGTGGGGTGACCACCGCGATCCGCACTCCCGACACCCTCGAGTTCGACCGCTGCTATCGGGCGGTCTCGTCCCGGGACGCGCGATTCGACGGCCAGTTCTTCGTCGCCGTGCACACCACCGGCATCTACTGCCGGCCGTCATGTTCGGCACAGACCCCGCGCCCGCACAACGTGCACTTCGTGCTGACCGCGGCCGCCGCACAGCAGGAGGGTTTTCGTGCGTGTCGTCGGTGCGCCCCGGATGCGGTGCCCGGTTCGCCGCTGTGGAACTGCGGTGCAGACCTGTCGTCGCGAGCCATGCGGCTGATCACCGACGGTGTCGTCGAGCGGGACGGCGTCGACGGTCTCGCCACGCGACTCGGTTACACCCCACGGCATCTCAACCGCGTCCTGGCCGCGCAGCTGGGCGCCGGTCCCCTCGCCCTGGCCCGCGCCCATCGGGCCGCGACCGCGCGGGTCCTGATCCAGTGCACGGCGATGCCGATGTCCGACATTGCCTTTGCCGCCGGATTCACCAGCGTGCGGCAGTTCAACGACACGATCCGCGAGGTGTTCGGCCTCACCCCGAGCCGACTGCGGACGCTGCCGTCGCCGTCACGGACGGCGGAGGCATCGGCCGTCGGCGAGGTGACGCTCCGGCTCGCCTATCGACCGCCCCTCGATACCCGTTGGCTCCACTGGTTTCTCGCGTCGCACGCGACCGCGGGAGTCGAGATCGTCGACACGCTCGATGACGGTCGTTGGCGATACCGGCGTGCCATCGACCTCCCCCACGGCCCGGCGCTGGTCACGGTGGAGCCCACGCCCAGCCATGTGGTCGCCCGGATCGCGCACCTCGACATGCGTGATCTCGCCGTCGCCGTCAACCGGATCCGCCGGCTGCTCGATCTCGACGCCGACGCCCAGAGCACCGACGCGGCGCTGGGCCGTGATCCGATGCTCGCCCCGCTCGTCGCCGACGCACCGGGCCTGCGGGTGCCCGGAGCGATCGACCCGGCCGAGACTCTGATCCGCACCATGATCGGGCAGCAGATCAGCGTCAAGGTCGCCCGCCATCACATCAACCGCCTGACCGGCGAACTCGGTCGGACACCCCGGTGGGCGACCGAAGCCGGGCACGATCGGCGAGGTTCTGGTGTCGAGGACGGCGACGCCGCGCACTGGCTCCTGTTCCCGGAACCCGCCGCGATCGCCGAACACGGGCGTCGCATCCTCACCGGTCCGCGGCGTCGGGTCGACGCCGTCATCGGAGCCGCGTCGGCGCTCGCGGAACACCGGATCGACCTGCACCCCGGCTGCTCCACCGACGACATGCGCACGGCTCTGCTGGAATGCCCCGGGGTCGGACGATGGACGGCCGACTACGTCGCGATGCGCGTCACCGGCGACCCCGACATCCTGCTCGATCGTGATCTCGTCGTCGTGCGTGCCGCCGAGCAACTCGGCGTCGACCTGCGCGACGGCGCACCCGGATGGTCGCCGTGGCGTTCCTACGCATCGATGCACCTGTGGCGTCGCCGATTGTCGGTGACCGAGGCAATACTGCGCACAGAGATATCGAGTGTGCCGACGTCGACGCGACAACCCCACGCGGGCAACCCACCGATCGCCTCGGCGATCGACCACCTCACCTCGCCGGTCGACACCGGCCGAGCCGGCACAAGGAGCACGATGACCTCCACCATCACCACCCCGTCCGACACCATCACCGGCAGCGCAGCCGGGACGACCCCCGACACGGACGACACCACGACCGCACAGTGGACATCGGTCACCACCCCCGACGGCACCTTCACGGTCGTGGCCGACGCCGAGGACCGTGTCCTCGCCTCCGGGTGGACCGACGATCCCGACTACCTCGTCGCACTCGTCCATCGGAGCCTGCGGCCCGAGTTCGTGCGCCGCACAGACGGGCTCGTCACGGTCCGGGACGCCGTCGAGTCCTACTACTCGGGCACGCTCTCGGCGATCGACACCGTGGAGGTTCGCCAGCAGTCGGGTCCGTTCCTGATGCGGGCCTGGACCGAACTCCGGACCGTCACCCCGGGGGATCCGGTGACCTATACCGAGTTCGCCGAGTTGTCCGGGGAACCCACCGCGGTCCGCGCCGCGGCCGCCGCCTGTGCACGCAACGCCGCCGCCCTGTTCGTGCCGTGCCACCGGGTGTTGCGCAGCGACGGGACCCTCGGCGGATTCCGGTACGGGCTGCCGATCAAACAGTCGCTGCTCGATCGGGAAGGTCGGCGCGAGACCGACGGGACCGCGGGCTGAGAAGTAGCGAGCGGAGGAGTAGCGAGCGCCGAGCGAGCCGCGACACTGTCGTACCCGTCGAGCACGATGACGGCCATGAACACCTCGGTCGTCATCGCCCTCATCGCCGGCATGCTCGTCGGGCTCGTCATCGGGTGGCTGGCCAACGCCTCGCGGTCCGCCGCGGCGCTGGCCGCCGCCCGGGCCGAGCTCGACGGCATCCGGGAGGCGCAGGCGATGGTGACGCACTCGCTGTCGTCGGCGTCCGAGGAGGCGGCCCGCCGCCAGTCGTCGGCGATCGGCTCGCAGGTCGCCCACATCGTCGATCCGCTGCGCGGGGTGCTCGCCCAGTTGTCCGACGAGCTGCGGAGGACCGAACACCATCGGGTCAGCGCCTACGCCGGGCTCACCGAGCAGGTGCGGGGTATGCACGCGATGTCGGCGCGGTTGTCCGACCAGACACGCCAGCTCTCCAATGCGCTGCACACACCCCACGTCCGCGGGCGATGGGGCGAGTTGCAGCTGGAACGGGTGGTCGAGCTCGCCGGTATGTCACGTCACTGCGACTTCAGCACGCAGGTGTCGGCCGACGGACCGTCGGGGGCGGTACGACCGGACATGGTGGTCCACCTCGCCGGCGGCCGCGACATCATCGTCGACGCCAAGGTCCCGCTGCACGCCTATCTCGCAGCGGTCGAGGCCGGCGATACCGGCGTCGCCGGACCTCATCTCTCCGAGCACGCGCGCGCCGTCCGCGCCCACATCGCTCAGCTGTCGTCGAAGGCTTATTGGTCGGCGTTCGAGAACACCCCGGAGATGGTTGTGCTCTTCCTCCCCAGCGACCCGGTCCTCGAAGCGGCCGTCCGAGCCGACGCCGAACTGATCGAGTACGGCTTCGCCAAGAATGTCGTGCTCACCACCCCGGCCACCCTCGTCGCGCTGCTGCGTACCGTCGCCCTGGGCTGGCGTCACGACGCGATGGCTCGTGACGCCGCCGCCATCCATCAGCTCGGCACCGAGCTGCACCATCGGATCGGGGGTGTTCTGGGTCACCTCGATCGACTGGGCGGATCACTTCGCCGGGCCGTCGACTCTTTCAACTCGACGGTGGGCGCCGTCGACAGCCGGGTCGCGGTGACAGCCCGCAAGCTGGCCGAGTTGGACGCACTCGAGGGTGAGTCGGAACACACCGTCGCCGCGCCGGTCGACATCTCGGTCCGCAACGCGGGAGGTATCCGGACCAGCGAGGACGCCGATCGCGACGACCGATGGGCAACATCACCCGGGGGTTAGCGGAAATCGGGGGTTGACCCGGTACCGTCAACATGTGTCTTCTGCCCAACAGCGTTCAGCGGTGCCGCTGGATCAGCAGTCCGTGCTCCCCACGGTCCGCGGTCTCCCCTGGTGGGGTGCGGTGCTCGTGGCGACGGTCATCACCGGCATCGGTGCTGTGATCGACGCGAGCAACACCGACGCTCTCGGCGCCATCTTCAAGTTCTGCTATCTCGTCGGCTGTGTCGCGGCGGCTCTGGCCGTCCGCCGGCGCGCCCTGTTCACCGCAGCCGCCCAGCCTCCTCTGATCGCCTTCCTTGTCGGCATCATCGCGCTCTACACGCTCAACGCCGACCGGGCTGGGTCAGGACTGAAGAGTCTGATCTTCCGCGTGCTGTTGCCGATCGCGAACGCCTTCCCGTGGATGGCACTGACCTTCCTGGTCACCCTCGCGTTGGTCGTGGCCCGGTGGTACCTCACGCGCGATCGATCGACGGGGACGCGCAGGCGTGCCGCGGGATCGTCGACATCGAAACAGGCCTCCACCGCGAGGAAGCGATCCGCTCCTGCCACGGCGACAGCCGGGGCGAAGGACACCGATCAGCGCGCTTCGGGCACCGAGCGACGGTCGCGGACGACGGCGGAACGTGCCGCCCGGTCTGCCACACCGCGCAACCGGCAGACCGAATCCGGCGAGCGCACTACGAAGACGCCCGGCCCCACCGCCGACGCGAAGCCCCGCCGGACCTCGACACCACGTCCGGACAGCACCGCCGCCGCGGCAGCGCCGGTCGCGCCCGCTCCGAGGCGCCGGGCGACCGCCGGCGCCGTATACCGCGCCGAAGCGGGTGAACGCATCAACGGCGTCGACGAGGATGATCCCGCGAGCCCCGACGCCCAGGCGATGGCCGATCCCCGGCCCACTGCCGCGGCCGTCCGCCCACGCCCGTCGTCGGCGAGCGGTGACCACGCGCGATACGAGTCGTCGACCCGACAGGCTCCCACGCGGCAGGCACAGACCCGGCAGGCATCGACGTCCGGCTACCCCTCGACCCGGGCGCGCAACCGCGGCTGATCGCCCGATCAGCGTCACTCACCGCGGACCGCCGGGGAGCACGCCTTTCCGACACCGTCGATCGGCTCACCAGACCCGATCGACCTCCAGCCACTCACCCAGCTGTCGCGCTGCAGCGTCCACGAGTTCGGGCCAGTCCAGCGCACCCTCGTCGGCGCCGTCGCTCACCACCTTCACCATTCGGCACGGCACCCCGAACTCAGCACTCACATGCGCCAGGGCACATCCCTCCATGTCCACGAGGTCGGCGATCTGCGCAAGCGTCGCGCGTCGCGCGGGATCGGCGACGAACGTGTCGCCGGAGGCGAGGACGGTGCCGTCGCCGTCGGGCAGTTCCCACCGGTCCACGACCGGATAGCCCATCGACCGGAGTTCCGCGCTGCTGATGTCATGCTCGACGACCACCGACGGGCAGAACAGACCGGCATGGTGATCGTGCAGGGACCCTGCGGTCCCGACGTTGACGACGCTGCGCACCGGGGGTTCGCGGTCCACACCGCCGGGGTCGTGACCATCTGCCAGTACGGACTCGGTGAGGACCCGGGTGAGAGCGGACGCGGCACGGACCTTGCCGATACCGGTGATGAGCAATCGGGCACCGGAGGGGACATATTTCGCCTCCGCCCGCGTGGCGGCGACGACCAGGACGGAACGATCGATGGACACGGACCGACGCTAGCGCCCACCGTCGGCGAGCGCGACGCAGGCCCGCGCCGCACGCCCCAGAGCCGACCCGTACGTCGGACCGTGACCGGCGGCATGGACGGCCAGCGGATGCAGCTGGTGCAGCGCCACCCGGTCGTGCCATCCCGCCCGCAGCGGATGCACCGCCTCATAGCCCGCCACGATGTCATCGAGCAGTGGGCATCCGAACAGCGCGAGCATCGCCAGGTCGGTCTCCCGGTGCCCCCCGTGTGCGGCGGGATCGATCATGACCACGCCGTCCGACGTCCAGACGACATTCCCCGTCCACAGGTCTCCGTGGATGCGCGACGGGGCATCACCGTCGTCGAAGACGCCGTCGGCGATCAGGGTGCACGCCTGGCGCGTCGCGTCGACGTCGTCGGCGCCGATGTTGCCCGCGTCGATCGCCGGCGCGAGATACGGCAACACACGCTCGGCAGCGTAGAACTCACCCCATCCGGAATGTGTCCGCGAACTCAGCGGACGCTCACCGATGAACTGGTGGCCGTCGAATCCCTCAGGTGCGGAGCCGAATTCGGCTGCACCGGAATCGTGCAACCGGGCGAGCGCACCGCCGAACGCCTGGGCCGCACGGCGGGTGGGACGTGCGGACTCCAGGCGATCGAGCTCGATGAAGTCCTCACCGACGTCGACGACGCCCACCACAGGACCACCGCCGGCACCCAGCCAGCGCAGACCCGCCGCCTCGGCACGGAAGAAGTCGGGGTCGACGTCGCGACGCTGTTTCCGGAAGACCGAGGTCATCCGGAGGTGACATCGGTGTCGGTGGTGTCGTCAGGGGCTGTGAGGCCGGCACGTTCCGACGACCGCGCAGTGGCCTTCGCCAGACGGTCGAACTGATCATTCGCGACGCGCATCGCGATCTCGTAGGGCAGGGCGAATTTCCGCGACCACCAGTACCCGAACCGGATGTCGAAGGAGGTGTAGACGAGGAAGTGGTTCTTACGAATACCTTTCAGGATCGCGTCCGCAGCCTTCTCGGGCGAGACGGCCGACTTGTGGAACTGGTTGATGGCGGCTTTCACCCGTCGGTCGTCCCGATTGATGCCGACGATGTCGACGGACTCCACGAGCGGGGTGTCCACACCGCCGGGGCACACCAGCGACACGCCGATCCCGTGCCGACGCAGGTCGAAGCGCAAGACCTCCGATACACCGCGCAGGCCGAACTTGCTGGCGCTGTAGGCGGCATGCCACGGCAGGGCGAGCAATCCCGCCGCCGACGACACGTTCACCAGGTGTCCCCCCTGCCCGCGCCGGATCATCTGCGGGACAAAGCATTCGATGATGTGGATCGGACCCATCAGATTGACGTCGACCATCGTGCGCCAGTGCCGATGCTCCAGGTTCTCGACGGTCCCCCACGCCGAGACTCCCGCGATGTTCATCACCACGTCCATGACGCCGACCTCGGCATCGACCTGGTTGGCGAACGACCGCACCCAGTCGTGGTCGGAGATGTCGCCGGCCTGGTGATAGACGACCGACCCGCCGTCGGCCCCGATCTCCGCCACGGCCGCGTCGAGTGCGTCCGGATGGAGATCGGTCAGCACCAGATGCGCGCCGTCGTCGGCCGCCGCCTTCGCGGTGGCCCGCCCGATCCCGCTCGCCGCACCCGTGATCAGGACGGTGCGACCTGCCAGGGTGGGCACCGGCGTCTTCATCACGATCAGATCTTTGAGCCCCATGGCCCCACCCTAGTGGCGATCACGAGCCCCGGCATCGACCTTCGACGACAGGCCGGGCCCTCAGCCGATCGGCAGCTTGCCACCGAACAGGCCGTAGACGATCGAGAGCATGGCCCTCAGTACCTCGGCCGACACGTCCTGACCCTGGCCGAGGAGGAGTTGGGCGATGGCCTGCGGGTCCTCGGTGCCGAGGAGCTGTTGCACGAAGGGGATCACCGATGCCAGACCCGAGTCGTCGGTCGTGCCGCTCGGCGCTGTCGTCGTCGGCGGATTCGCGGTACCCGAGGTCCCACCGGGCGCCGACGTGCTGGGCGCACTGTTGTCGGGCGCACTGTTGTTGGGCACCGAAGGCGCGGCGGCCGGTCCGCGGACGTAGTTCATGATGCCGTCGGTGATGGCCATGGCGTACTTGAGTTGGCCGTCCTTGCCCGAGAGTGCCGCAGCCTCACCGGGATTGGACAGGTTGCCCATCTCGATGAACACGGCCGGCACCTTGGTCAGGTTCACCGCCGCGATGTCCGAGCGGGTCTGAATCCCCTTGTCGACCCCGGCGTAGTTGGCCGCCGGGAAGCCTGCCTTCAGGAAGGCGTCGCGCATCGTCGTCGACGCCGTGCGCCCGTCGCCACCCTGTACGCGGTTCACCGTCGCATCCGGCACCGGCAGCGACGGGACGATCATGTGGAAGCCCTTCTTCGACCCGTCGGACCCTGCGGTCGTCGAATCGGCGTGCAGGCTGACGGCCACCGCCGCACCGGACCGACTGGCGGCAGCGGCCCGCTGGTCGACGCATCCACCCCAGCCGGTGTCGTCGGGACGGCTGAGCACGACGCGGGCGCCCTGGCTCTCGAGTCCCGACTTCACCAGTTGGGTGATCTGCCAGTTCACCGTGTGCTCCTTGGCGCCGTTCACCGCGGTGGCCCCGGTGGTCTGGCAGTCCTTCTTCCCGCCACGACCGTCGGGCACCTGGGCGTTGAGACTGTGTCCGGCCGAACTCCCCTGATGACCTGGATCGAGGAAGATCGTCTTGCCGGCCAGGATGTTGACCCCGGGGGCGGCGCCCGCGGTGGGTGCCGTCGCCGTAGTGACGGCGATCGAGCCGGCCACGACCATCAGTGCCGACACCGCGGTCGCCATCATTCGTCGGCGGAGCAGCCCTCCATGCCAGACAGGCACACGGCGGGTCATCACACTCTGGATCGTCATCTGCTGGGTCATCCTGCGTCGCTGGGTCATCACACATCGGACGCCCTCGGCCGACCTGCGGTCGGATCGGGCGCCACACTCCCTTCCAAGATGCAACACTGGCCACATTAGTCACATTCGTACCAAGTGAAACAGGCCGCCGGCTGTTTTGAAAATTCGCGACCTGGGCCGATCGAAACCGTTAGGGAGCTGTGACCAGGTGCCGGGTGATGCTGAGAATGCCGTGCTCATCAGGCACACCATCGTCGACAGCGCAGGTCAGGGCCGTGTGGACCGCGTCAGGGTCCACGCCGGCGCCGATCACGACGATGGACGTGGCCCGCTGTGCACCGCCCCACGCTCGCCGCTCGACGCGGACGAACCCGCCGACACCGTGGACGATGAACTTCTGACGATGGCCGGGGACGTCGAACGCGACCACACCCTTGATGCGGTAGCACCCCGCAGGCGGACGTTCGAGGAATTCGGCCAGTCGACGCGGATTCATCGGGGCGTCGGAGACGAACTCGACCGACTGATAGCGCTCGTGCAGATGGTCCCGGTGGTCCTCGCCACCCGAGGTCGGATGCGCGTGTGAGTCCTCGGCAAGCAGTTCGTCGAGCGTCAGTTGCCCGTGGCGCGGTGCGGAGTCGTCGCCCGACCGGCGACGGGCGTCGAAGAGCATCTCGGGATCGACGACGGCGTCGGCCGTCGCGATCATCGGAGCAGTGTCGTTGCTCGCCGCCACCAGTGCACGGACGTCGGCGATCTGCGCCTCGCCGACGAGGTCGGTCTTGTTGACGACGACCAGATCGGCGATCTGGATGTGCCGGTCGATCTCGGGATGTCGCACACGCAGATCGGCGAACTGTGCGGCGTCGACGACGTAGACCAGGCCGCCGTAGCGCAGCCGCGGGTCGGCGAAGCCGGTGATCATCCGGATCAGTGCCCGGGGTTCGGCGATCCCGCTGGCTTCGATCACGATGGCATCGATCTGCGCAGACGGCCGCAGCAGGCGGGTGAGCGCATCCTCCACCCCGTCGGCGTCGACACTGCAACACATGCACCCGTTCGACATACTCACGGTTCCGTCCGTCTGCCCGGCGATCAGCATCGCGTCGATGTTGATGGAACCGAAGTCGTTGACGAGGACTCCGATCCGCGATCCGGACGCCTGGCGTAACAGGTGATTGAGCAGCGTCGTCTTCCCGGACCCGAGAAAGCCGGCCACCACGATGACGGGCACCTGCCGACGACTCACCGGTGCCGCTCCCCCACCGCGGGCTTCTCGGCCTCGCCGGTCGGACCGACGTCACCGGCGACCTCGGATTGACACGACGGGCACAGCACCGCCAGTTCCCGGCCCAGCGCATCCGGGAAGTTCGCGACCGCATTCGTGGCGGTGCCGCATCGGACACAGGCGCCGACGACGGGCGCGTCATCCGAGAAGTCCACGGTCATCCGCTCGTCGAACACATAGAGGGAGCCCTGCCACAGCCCCCGGTCGCCGAACTCTTCGCCGTATCGCACGATGCCGCCGTCGAGTTGGTACACCTCCCGGAATCCCCGGGCCCGCATGAGACTCGTGAGCACCTCGCACCGCACGCCCCCGGTGCAGTAGGTGACGACCGGACGATCTTTGAGGTCGTCGTAGCGACCGCTGTCGAGCAGCGGGACGAAATCGCGGGTGGAGGTGGCATCTGTGATGACGGCACCGTCGAAGTGGCCGACCTCTGCCTCGATCCGGTTGCGACCGTCGAAGAAGACCACCTCGTCACCCCGGTCGGCGACGAGGGCGTGGACATCCTGCGGACTCAGATGGACCCCGCCGCCGACGACACCGCGGGAATCGACCGCCACCTCGCCGGGGACACCGAACGTCACGATCTCCGGACGCACGCGGACGCTCAGGCGAGGGAAATCGTCACCGCTGCCATCCGACCATTTGATGTCGGCATTCTTGAACGCGGGATAGGACCGCGTCGCCTTCACGTACTTTTTCACCTGGGTGATGTCGCCACCGACCGTGCTGTTGATGCCGTGAGGTGACACGATGATCCTGCCCCGGAGACCGTGCTGTTCACACACCGATTGCTGCCACAGCCGGATGGCCTCCGGATCCGCCAGCGGTGTGAACACGTAGAACAACACGATCTTGGGGGTCGACACAGTGCAAGAGTACGGACACCCGGGACACCGATCGCGACGCGTCTGGGGCATTCTCGCCGGTACCGTTCTCGCCGCGGGAGTGTTGTCGGCATGCTCGGTGCCGACGGAGACGACACCGTCGCAGATCGTGATCCCGCCGACCGATGTGTTGTCGACGGAATCCGAGATCACGACCACCACGACCACATCTCAACTCTCCGACGACGACACACCGGTCGCCGCATTGCCCAACTGGACCTATGGGCGGGTTATCGCTCTCGCGCCCCGCGTGGACAATTCCCGGTATCACCAAGGGTCGGTCACCCCGGAATCTGCATTGGTGGACACCTCACGGTTTCACTTCTCGAATCCCAGCCGTAGCGTGAACTGTTCGACAGGAACCAATGGAACAGCAACGCTGGCTTGTCGCATCAACACCGAAAGGCGCGGGACTCCACCTCCCGACACGCCGACGACGTGCCAGTGGGCCGGAAATCTCGTGATCCTCCACTCCGATGGTGCCGAGGACGGCGCGTGCTCGAACCGCTATCCGGCTCTCTACCGGAGTTCAATCGTCGACTACGGGTACACGATTTCCGTGTCACGATTCTCGTGCCTCGTCGAGGTGTCGGGAGTGTTCTGTCTGGAATCACGCTCGAAATCCGGATTCGCCCTCACACCAACGGGTTACCGCGCAATCGAAGCCGCCGACCGCGCACCGGCCGCATTGGTCGGCCTGCCCGGATCCGCCACCGCCGACGACGGGCCGGCAAACAGTTCTGAACCCGAGACCAGAAACGTCCCTCCGCCCACTTCGTGACCGATCCCGCCTTGCCTCCGGATGCGTTCTTTGCATACCCCGAGGAATGGCGAGGTTCTCAGGAACTCCTTAATTTGTAAGGTCTAGTATGTGTTCGACCAACAAAGTGAATCAAAGGTTGTTGCCCCGTCAGCCCAGACTTTGCGTACCACGACTCGTTGGTCGGGACAATTCACGCGAGAACAGATTCTCACCACGAGGACAGGGAGTTCACCATGGCGAAGAAGGAAATCGTTCAAGTCATTGATGACATCGACGGCAAGGTCCTCGACGATTACGAGACCGTGCGCTGGTCGTTGGACGGAAAGACCTACGAATTCGACACATCGGCGAAACATGCCGCGCAGTTCCGCGATTCTCTGACGAAGTACGTCTCGGTTTCGCGGGTCACGTCATCGCGTGGCGTGAAGCGTACGACTCCGATCTCGACGACGCGGAGCAAAGAACAAACGAAGGCGATTCGCGACTGGGCGAACAAGAACGGATACGACGTCAGCGATCGTGGCCGTATCCCGCTCAGCGTGATCGAGGCATTCGAGGCCGCGCACTGATCGATGGCGGCACACGCCGCCGACTCACGCCGCCATCGGTGGCCTACGACAGGCCCGGTCCGTTCCACGGACCGGGCCTGTCGTCGTACCGGCCCGGCCGCAGGGATCGTTCACCGCCATTCCCGGCATCACCCTGCCTACGATGACCCCGTGACGACGTTCGCGTTCATACCGGGGGCCGGTGGAGACGCATGGGATTGGCATCGGGTGGTCGCGGAACTGGCCGGGCGCGGACACCGTGCGGTCGCGCTCGCGCTGCCCGCCGCGAACCCCGACGCCGACTTCGACACCTACGCGGACGCGTGCATCGACCAGCTCACCTCGGCAGGCGTCAATCCGGTGGACGACGACATGATCGTCGTGGGACTCTCGCTGGGCGGTTTCACCGCCCCGGTCCTGGCCGCCCGTCTGGGCGCGGACGGGATCGTGTTGGCGAACGCGATGATCCCGAATCCACGCGAGACCCCTGGGCACTGGTTCTCCACGAGCGGCGCCGGACCGGCCCGCGCCGCATTGGCCGCAGAGCAGGGTCGCGTCCTCGGCGACGATGTCGACATGATGGCCGAGTTCTTCCACGACCTCCCCGCCGACCTCGTGGCCCAGGCCATGAGCCGTCCCGAACCCGAGCAGGCAGAGGACATCATGAGCTGCCCGACCCCGTTCGACGAGTGGCCGGCCGCGATGCGGGTCATCACCGGACGCGACGACCGCTTCTTCCCACCGGACTTCCAGCAGGTCATCGCCCGAGAACGTCTGGGCGTCGACCCGATGGTCGTGCCGGGAGGTCACCTCATGGGACTGAGTCGGCCTATCGAGGTCACCGACGCGCTCCTGACCGGCTGAGGGCGCTCGCGTACGGCCATGTACCGAAGCGGGTGCCACTCCAGGCACACCGATCACACCCGCTTGATCACGAGCCCCGTCATCGCCGACAGTGCGCCGGACAGGACGATCACCGCCCCACCGGGCCTCGCCGGAGGGCCGGCCTTGTCCTTCAGTGACGACCACCCCGTCGTCGTAAGGTCCGCGCTCCGGATCTCCTGGTCGGCGCCGAGTCGCAGCTTCACCGTGCAGGTCGAGACCTGGAGCGCCAGATCGACTGTCGCCGTGGTGAAGACCGCCTTCGAGAAGTCGACATCGAGCGTGCCCCAGGAACCGCTGACCAACATCTCCGGTGGGACCTGCCATCCGCCCTTGCGTCGCAGGGTCGTCCAGTCGATGTCCCACTCCGTGCGGCCGGCCGGTGTGACGGCCGTCGACGACGTCGCGGTCGGACGGGCATCCGGGAACAGCATCGCGGCGTTCGGCAGGTCGGCGAGCAGCGCACGCAGGTCTCCGCGGGTACGTGCGGCGATGACTGCCTCCGAGCGTTCCTCGAACTCGATGATCTCCAGATATCCGGACGAGAACGCATCGCTGAGCAGGCTGGTCGCCCGCTCGCGCTCCGGGTGTCCGACTCGGACGTCCTGGTCTTCGACGCTGTCGGCCATGCCTGCCACCCTATGCGGCCACACTGCCAGCGTGAAAAGCCGGTGTGCGCGGGGGTCTGTTACGTGTCGCTTGGCGTCTCATCTACCAGCGCTCACACGACCTCGGGTGTCGACCGGGTCGCACCGCGTGCCTGGGCGTCTCGGGCAACCCGCAGGCGATCGGCGAGGGCTCCGAACGCATGTTCGTCGACCCATATGTCGCCTCATTCGCTCAACTACGGCGATCCATCGTGAAGGTTGGTTTCCTTCCCGCCTTTGTTGCGCTTGCTGACGGACCACGTCTCGCCCTCGATCAGAGTGGGATCCAGGGACTTGCGCTCGGAGTGCTTGTTGCCGTCGTCGTCCTCGGACTCGAAGACAGTATTCGGTCTCCCTCGCTACGGTGTCCTCCGAGGCCAACGGGCCGGTAGGTGCAGGGTGAGTCGCGGTGGGAGAAGACGCGACGCGGGCGGACACGGTGATCACGGTGTGACGAACCGTGGACGTGGTGGCTGTGGCCAGGCGGGATCCGCTGAGGCTGGCGGCGGCGCGGGTCAGGTTGAACGCGAGGACCGCAGACGCCGGCCAGGCGGCGTTCGCGTTGAAACTCCGCGGCGGTGCGTACGTCGTCAAGATCGGGTCGCCCCGACGATCCCGTTGCGGTGCCTTTCTGGGCCTGCTGATAACGCGTCTACGGTTGAGCGATGTTCGAGGAATCGGAGCAGGACCCGTCCATGATCGATCTCTCCGTATTCGTGGAGCATCCGCCCGCTGTCGCATGGCGCGCACTTACCGAGCCCGAGCTCATCGCCCGGTGGCTTTCGCCGACTGTCGGGTTCGAGCCAACGGTCGGTACGACGTTTATCGTTCAGGTAGCGGTACCGGACAAGCCCAACGCGGAGATGGCGTGCCAGGTCGTTGCCGCATCAGAACCCGACCATCTCGCCTACAGTTGGACA
Organism: Gordonia sp. ABSL11-1; assembly: GCF_030315685.1. Classification (GTDB taxonomy): domain Bacteria; phylum Actinomycetota; class Actinomycetes; order Mycobacteriales; family Mycobacteriaceae; genus Gordonia. The sequence goes on from NZ_JASXSI010000018.1 coordinate 70,803, forward strand.
GACCTTCGGGGTGACCCGCCGCAGCGTTGGATCATGGACTATCGCCTGAGTCCACACGGGCGCGGCACCCGCCTGTTCTGGCGGATGAGCGGGTTCGACATCAAGGATCGCCACCAGAAGTTCGCACGCAACGGCATCGAGCGCTCGTGGAACCGGGTTCTGCTCCCCAAGTTCGCCGACCTGGTGAAGACGATGGGCACGTGACGAGTTCGGTGGGCAGGCAGGTCGAGGCGGTTGGTCGCTCGTCGACTACCGGAACATCGGTTCCGCGAGCCCGCAGCAGCGCGAGCGCAGCCCGGGTCCGTTAGCCCCCGTTAGCCCGGCGACAGATCGCCAGCAGGCCTGATCGCCGTGGTCGGCGCGCAAGTGGGCTTCGCGAGCGGCGTCCGAACTTTGACGGGACTCAGATCGGGGACGACGACGCCGAATCAGTCGGCCAGTGGCGTTGTGCCCGTGCATCGGCCACTCGCCTTGTCGATTTCGCCGACGGCGACGTTGGCATCGAGTTGCGCGGTCCCCGCGCGGGTCCGATCCTGCCGAGGAGCAGCGTGAGCAACATCGAACTTCCTGCCCCGTTGGTACGATTCGGTGGCCGCACGACATCGGACCTTCTCGGTGTCGGGAGCTTTGCGGGTACCGTTGCGAATGCCTTGACCCGACCATTCGCGCTGTGCTTACGCCTGTCCCAACCGGATCGGCCTTCTCGTCTGCGAATTCCTCGTATTCTCCGCGCCGGTGCCGGCGCGCCGCCTCCCGCTCTTCGAGATGGCTCTCGTATCCGCCACAGGACACGGTGTTGGTGTGTCACAGCGTCGTCCAGCGGAGCGAGATCGCCGGCGAAAGTCTGCAGCAGCGTCCATTCTCCTCCCCATTGGCGCCGGCCTCGCGGTCCGACGGGTGTGCCGCGGGAACTCGACGCCCGCGACGACGCCGCACCCGTACCGCCGCCAAACACGCACGCCCCCACCAAGAACGCATGCGCAACAGACCACGACTCATCGCCGGATCCGAACCACCCTGTGTGGGCGCCGCGACGGATCGTTGTGGACCTTGGACCGATGCCGGTCAGCCAACACGCGGAACGGGCTGTTGTTCAGTGAGCGGATCGAGTTGCACACCCTTTCGCCTCTGGCACAGCAGCTTCTCCAGTTCGTCAACAGCGCCGTGCTCGCGACCTGCGGCGGAGATCTCGCTCTGTAGCTCCGCGGCTCGCCGTCGGAAACGATTGTCGCCCAGCACCTGACGGACGGCGGCAGAGATGGCGTCCGGTCGTGGCCGCTGGGTCCGCAGGTTGATTCCAACCCCGGACCGGCCGACCCTGGCAGCGACCTCGATCTTGTCCTCGGTCTTCCCCGCGGCGACAATCGGCACTCCGGCGGCGAGCGCGAGTTGAACGGCGCCGAAGCCGGCGTTCGTGACCAGCACGTCGGCCAACGGCAGCAGCCGGTCGAACGGGATGAACCGCTCGACGCGAGCGTTCGCCGGCAGCGCGCCGAGGTCTCGCGGATCCCTGCCTCCGGTCACCGCGACCACCAGGACGTCCTCGTCGGCCAGCGCCGCGAGCCCGGGCTGCAACAGCTCCGCCGGGTCGGTGGCCACGGTGCCCTGGTTGAGCACGACCACCGGCGTGCCGGCACCCAGATCCGCCCACCACTCCGGCTCGGTCCAGCTGTCGAGCGGCTCGGGGCGGACAGGGCCGACGAAACGGACATGCCCGGGAAGATCGCGCTGCGGGTACTCGAATCCTTTCGCCCCCAGTTGGAGGTAAAGGGCAGCGTGCAGCATGTACTCGAACACGATCTCGTCGCGCGTCGGCAGGCCGTGATCGATCCGGATCTGGTTGACGGCGCGAGTCATCCCGGCAAACAGAGTCCTTCGTACCAGTGTGTGCAACAGCCTGTTGCGTAGGGAGCCGAGGAGTGTGGTCGTCGGCCCGAGCCCCACCCCGAAGGGCGGTACGTCGTCGCTCGGGAAGCCGACGACGCTGATCCCCAACGCGGCGAACGGCGGGCCGCCGAGTTCGGTGAGCATCGGGCCCGCGCCCATCCCCGTGTCACCGACCACCAGATCTGCGGGCTCACGCTCGAGCGCGGCCGACAAATCCGCCAGATGGGTTCGGGTCGGCTCGGAGAAGCCGACGACCATGTCGAATTTCAGCTTGGCGAGGCCGGACAGCTCCTTGCGTGCGGGAAAGTACTCGTCGAGACCGATCAGGCTGAAGTCGTGGTCGCTCATCGGGACATACTCCGCGCCGATGGCTCGGATCCGGTCGGCGTACTTGCTCCCGGCGTACCAGCGGACACGGTGGCCGCGTTCGACCAGAGCGCGTGCGATCGGCAACGCCGGCACCGTATGTCCGTCGGCGGGCGTCGTGGCGAACAGGATGCGGGCGGGCGTCGGGCATGGCGCGGTCATCGGGAAGCCCCTCGGGCGCGGCGGGTAGCCAGGAGCATCCGGACCAGGTATCCGGGCGTGGGCGGTGTCCAGCCCAGCTGCTTTCCCATGCCGAGATCGTCACGGTTGGCCCAATGCTCGGCGACCCGGCCGTCACGCATGCGGAACCAGTGGGTCTGGGTGACCGCGAAGGCACGACCGCGTGGCGGGAACGCGACCTCGACTTCGCCGTCGGGCCGGTAGGCGACGAAGGGACCGGTCTGACGACCGGACATTGTTGCGTGGATGACGACGTGGTCTCCATCCTGGGCGAGGTCGTGCACCTGCCAGGCGAGGTCGCTGAACGCGGCACGTAACCAGAGCGCCGTGGCATACATAGCTGCCGGCCCCTCGCCACGAGTGTCCGGTGGCTCGGCGACGGCCTCCCGGTTCACCACGTCGGCGGTGTAGAGCACGCCGAAGTCGTCGAGTGTGCCGTTGCCCATGGCGTGCAACGAGGCGATGGCAACAGCAGCGTCGCCGACTATGGGCTCAGACCCGTCGGTGTGATCTGTCACGTCGTGAGCGTGGATGGTTTCGGGCATGTCGTTCTCTCTTCGGTGTGGTGAATCTTGGTGTGGATGGATGGGAATGAGCCCTGTGGGCAGCCGAGGGTCAATCTGCATAGAGACGGATCTCGATTCCGTCGGGGTCGAGGAGGCCGACGAGCACCGCACCGCCCTGGTGGCCGACGACCACACCGCCATGGGGCTGGCCGGCCTGATCGAGAGCAGCCGCCCAGGCATGGACGTCGTCCCGGTCGCCGACGAGCAGGGCGATGGGGTCGAAGCCGGCCATCGCCTTCGCGCGACCGGGGTCGTGCCGGAGGGCGAGCGCAGGCCCGCAACCCTCGCGCGTGATCGCCACGCCCTTGACCTCGCCGTCTTCGACGAACTCGATCGTCACGCGAAACCCGAGCGTTTGCTCGTACCACGAGCGGCTGCGCGCGAGATCGCTCACCGGCAGCTTGACGTGGTGAATACCTTCGATCACGGCACCCTCCTCTTTTTGTAGTCGGACTCTAGAGTTAGAATGCAACTCATGAGTGGAGATGTCAAGAGAGTTCGCGGAGCACGCACCCGAGAGACGAGAGCCAAGATCGTGACCGCGGCAGCCGAACGGTTCATCGCCGACGGCTACCACGCCACCACGTTGGAACAGATCGCGGCGCAGGCAGGTGTCGCCGTCCAGACGGTCTACTTCCACTTCGGCAACAAGCGCACCGTGCTCAAGGAGGCTGTCGACGTCGCCGCGGTCGGGGACGACGACCCCGTAGCGCTTCTCGAACGCCCGTGGCTGGAAGAGGCGAGGGCACAGTCGAATCCCCGCCGGGTGCTCGAACTCTGGACATCGAACGGCCGAAGTGTCCTGACCAGGGTCGGTCCGATCATGCGGGTCGTTCGCGATGCCGCCATCGTCGACACCGAGATGGCCGAGCAATGGGCGACCAACGAGGCACAGACCGCGACCGCCTTCGGGATCCTCGCCAAGCAACTCGACGCCATGGACACCTTGCGGGTGCCGGTCGGTCAAGCAACCGACATACTCTGTGCCATATCGGGATTGAGCATGTTCCTGGTCCTCAGCGACCGAGGCTGGACCCCAGCACAGTGGGAATCCTTCGTCGTAGATGTGCTCAGCCACACACTGCTGGGGCCTACCGTCGACACACCCTCATGACGGCAGCGACAGACGCCGTCTTCGGTGATGTTTCGCCAGTTCGGCTACGTCGTAGAGGTCCGGTGACGGCGACCGCACCGGCACCGAGGAGCCCGGGGCTCCGCGTGACGGGCGGCGAGCGTGAATCCGACGAGAGCCCGAGCACTACCCACAGGATGTCGCGCCCGCCCGGAATGACCAGCCTGGTCCAGAGGACGCGCGCTGCTGGCACCGGTCGCGGATTGCCTCCTCACGACCGTGTGCCTCCGTCACGAGACCGATCCTGGGGTCGAGGACGCATCCGCGCCTCTGACGACGGTCGGATGCTCATTTCTGCCTACGGCTAGGCGCGCAGGTCAGGGGACGGATGGTTGTGTCGATGTCATGGCATGTTCAGCCCTCGCCGCGGGTATCGCGACGGATGTCGTCGCTGATTCCGCGCGATGCGGCGATGGCCGCGAGGCTGGCGGCGAGCCGGTCCAGGTCGTCCTCGCCGAGGCCCTGGGTGAAGGCCGCCTCGTGGGTCTCGGCGATCGGTCACAGTGCTGCGAGAAGTCGTTCCCCGTCCGGGGTGAGGAGCACTTCGTGGCTGCGGCGGTCGAACACGCTGCGCAGCCGCTCGACGTGCCCGGCGCGTTCGAGCCGGTCCAGTACCGCCACGACCCGGCTCGGTCCGACGCCGAGCTGCTCGCTCGCCGCCTTCTGGCTGATCCCCGGGTTTCGTCCGACAAGGCGCAGCAGTCCCACTTCGGACGCGGTGAGGCCCAGGGGCGTGAGCGCCTCCTCGAAAGCGGCGGAGGCGTCTGCGCCGAGCTGGGCGAGCAGGAAGACGATACGGCGCGGGTGAAAGGCTCATCGTGGCGCGGTGCATCTGCTCGGGCGACAGTGCCTGGGACGCGGCTACCACGAGCGCACCGAAGCGATGCGTCAGGTGCCAGGTGGCCTCCAGCAGCCGACCGAGCGCATCGGGCGGGTCACCCGTCTTCGTCGGTGTATGCGATCGCCCGCTCGGAAACCTCGCGGAGCGGGGTCGCCCGCGAGTCGAAGTGACCGTAAGTCGAAGTGACCGTAAAGCGTGATCCGGCCGACGCCGGCTTCTTCGGCTATCTCGTTCACGCTGGCGTCGGGGTCGACAGCCAGCCGCCGGGTGGCTGCATCGAGGATCGCCTCGACGTTGTGCAGGGCGTCGGCACGCTTGGGACGCGTCGCCGCGCCGTGGTCGCTACGGGCACTCGTATCGATATGGCTAATAGCCACCGACTACCTCCAAGCATGGACAACGCTGTTCATGTCGTCCGATGAGCGACGCAGGACTCACCCCGGCAGATCGCCGCCGCGGGCTGAGGAACCGGTGACAGTCGACCGCCACCGCCCTCACCGCAACTCCTTCGAATACCCCTGCGAACCATCGTGCAGTCCTCCCGTTCCCGACAACGAGAATCTCCGGACACGCCGGGGGCGGTTCAATGGCGGCGCCGGTGTCGCCCTTGGTTGCGGGACCGAAGTACGTCGCGACCCGAGCATCGAGGCGGGCACCGCGGACGGCGCGCAGCACAACGGGCGGACTGGCAGGAGACGCTGCTGGTCGTCGCTGGTCGCCTGCGCATCACCTTCACCGACGCCCACTCCCCCGATCAACCTCGGGCCCGGAGAGCACACCACCTTTCCCAGCTCGCAGCACTATGCATACGTCAACCTCACCGATGCCCGCCCGGTTCGTGCGCAACGAAGTCCGATGACGACATCCATGGACCGTCGCGATGGTCCGTGTGCTCACGACCGGCATGCAGCGCTGCCCGGGCCGCCACGCTTCGATCAGATGTCGATGAAGACGAACCGCCGTGCAGCCACCGCGGCGATCACGACGCTCACCCCCACCACGATGACGAGGGCGAGGCCGACCGGCGCCGGAAAGGTCTCGGCCGCACCGATTGTGCCGCTGTGCACCAGGCGGGCCACCACCACGGACGGGTCGGCGCCGGCGATCCACGGCTGAGCGGCGCCGAGCAGTCCGCCCGCGGCACCCGGGAACAGCAGCGCGATCACGACGATGCCCACCGCGGTCAGGGTGGAGCGGGCCGCGACGCCGACGGCGACGCCGGTCACGGACACCGCGGCGGCAACCAGTGGTGGCCACACCAGCGCGTACCACGGCCCCACCGGTGTCGCACCGGGCGGCAGGATCATGATCACCGCGGGTACCGACACCGCGAGCCCGATCGCGACACCGACCACGGCGGCGAGAGCAACCGTCGCCGACTTGGCGACGAACAGCCGTATCCGCCGCGGCTCCAGCGCGATACTGACGATGATCGTCTCCCGGGCGAACTCGTCGGCACCGACCGCCGCAGCCCAGACCCCGAACAGCAGCAGCGGCAACAGGAATCCCGACACCGCGCCGGATACGACGCTGCCCCCCGCAGCAAGTCCACGGCCACCTACGATCGCGAGCACGATCACCGGTATCGACACGGTGGCGACGATCCAGGTGATCCACAGGCCACGGACCGTCGCGATCTTCAGCACCTCCGCGCGTATCGCGGCCCTCATCTGGCCGCACCGACACGGTCGAAGTACCAATTCTCCAGGGCGTCGGGGCCTGCCCCCGCACCGGCGACGTCGGCGACCGCGCACTGCGCGACCACCCGGCCCCGGTCCAGCACCACGACTTCATCCGCGGAACACTGCAATTCGGCAAGCAAATGGCTCGAAATCAGCACGGTGCGCCCGGCATCGGCAAACCGCCGCAGGACGTGACGCAGCCACCGGATCGCCTCCGCGTCGAGCCCGTTGTGCGGTTCGTCGAGGATCAGTACCTGGGGATCGGCCAGCAGCGCGGTGGCCAGGGCGAGGCGCTGCCGCATGCCGAGTGACATCTGGCCCACCCGCAGACGCGCCGTCGACGACAGCCCCACGACCTCGAGGACGTCCCGGATCCGATCGGCGCTGACGCCGGTGGCCGCCGCGACGATGCGGAGGTGCCCGGTGGCGGTGCGGGCCGGATGGAGACCTTCGATGCTCAACGCCGCGCCCACCGTCCGTGCCGGGTCACCCGCCCGCCCGGGTGGCTGGCCGCCGACGAGGACCGCTCCGGCGTCGAGGCGCACGAGGCCGAGCATCGCCCGCAGGATGGTGGTCTTACCCGCACCGTTGGGACCGAGTAGCGCCGTGATCCGGCCCGCTGCCGCGGTGAACGAGACGTCGTCGAGGATGCGCATCCCCTCGACCGCTTTCACCGCGCCCGCAACGGTCACGCCCGCGGCCGGAGGTGCGGCGACCACCGTCACCTGCGCGGACCGAGGGTGATGATTGCTCCGGGCCGGGCAAGAGAGAACACCTGGATCGGCCTTCCCTTGGCCCGGTCGACGATCTGGGCTTCCCAAGCGACGAGGCAACTCGCGGCGTCGGAGGCGTAGAAGCGCTGCAGGATCGGGGTGAGCACCCTGCCCAACTCCACCTCGGCATCGAGGAGTTGCTGCCGGTACGGGCCGTAGTAGGGAAGGATGGCCGCGAGGACGACCGACTCGACCGCCTGGACGCGGTCGATCAGTGGGTTGATCCAGTAGAGGTTGCTGGTCACCACCGGCTCCACCTCGGCCAGTATCGGACCGGCCAACTGGAGGATCGGCTGGTAGACCGAGCCCAGCGCGAAGGCCTCGGAGGAGAGGGGCCCCGCGAACGGTGCGAGCCCGATGAGTGATCCCAGGCCACCCTGCTGATCGGCGCGCGGCGCCGGCCACCCGCGCGAGCACGGCTTCTGCTGTGGCAATGGGGAGGATCCGGCACCGCCGGGCAGCGTCGGGCCGCCACCCGGGGCGGCACCGTCGGACGGAGAGAGTTTCAGTGTCCCGCCGTTGACCGGCGGTCCGCTCGCCCCGGCGTTCGGGCTCGTCGCCAACGGCACCCCGGTCGCCAGAGGGATGCCGGCGGCGGGTGCCGCCGCTGCCGGCGGGACCGACCCGCGTGGCAGTGTCAAGCCGGGAACCGTGACCTTGGTCGGCGGAGTCGACGCAACACTCTGTTTCTCCGAGACGACGCGGTACTCCCCCGGGCGCCCCGTCGGCAGCAGGATCGCGGCGACCAGTGCGAGGACGATCACGGCCGCGGCCACGACCCGTGCGATCAGCAATGCCTGATGGTGGCCGGTATCCGCCCGCGGCGCACCCGGCTGACCCCCGTCGGCATACGCGAGGGCACCGGCCGGGACGGCGATCCTGTCGGTGGGCGGGTCCGAATCCTCGGGAAGCGAATCGCCGCCGGCCGCATCGGGTGTCTGAGGCGGCGGCTCGGCAGAGGACCGGCGCCGAAGGGATGGCGGCTTCAGGGATAGCCACTGCCAGCTCATGACGCACCTGCACTCTCCGGCGCCTTCTGCGACGGTTCGAACGTGCCCGTCAGGTGCCATTTTCCGATGAAGCTGTTGAACGGGCCACCCTGGATCAGACTGGTCCAGTCGAGTGTGAATGCCTTGGTATCCGGGTCGAAGGTGCCGGTCGCACCGGGACCGGTGACCGTCGCCTTCTGCGGTGCCTGCAGCCACCGATTGGCTGCCCAGTCCCAAACACGTTCTGCCTGTTGCTGTCCCGGCGCCTTGGCCTGGGTCGACGAGACCGGCTTCGGTGCGCCCTGGTTGAAGTCCTGCCGGTTCCAGGACGCGGCCCACGACGACACGTCGGCCGTCAGCTTCCCGTCGTGGAGGGTGACCGTCGGCGGCGGGACGGCAGTCTTCGTCTGCAGATCGATCGGATTTGTCGAGATGCTGAAGGCGACCGCGAAGAACTTCGTCGGCTTGGTGATGGACCCGGCGAGTGAGTCACCATCCGGGGCGAAAGCGGGAACCGGCTGGGTCTGGTACCCACCGGTGCGCAGTCCGCCCGCGCTGCCGGGTTCGAGTATCGTCGCCTGTCCCCCGTCGGCGGGTGAGTTCGCGTTTACCATGTACGGCCCGTTGTCGGCGGTTCCGCCCGGCTGGATCATCCGGAAGTACGTACCGGTCAGCTTTCCGTCCTGTACCGCGCCCGGGGTCAACCGGAACAGGCCGACCAACTCGCCGTCCGGGATGCTCGGTGTCTTACCGCACGCGGTCAGTCCGGTGAGCGCCACCGCCAAGGCGAGGAGAACGCCGAGTGCCGCTGTGGTGGACCACCGCCGTTTCGGATGGGCTGTTGGCGTCATCTACTTCTCTCCTCCGTCGGATCCGGTCCGCTCGCGAACAATCCTTCGTGGCCATGCGGCGAGGGTTGCCACGAACAGGACGACACCTGTGGCGAACAGAGCCCATGGCAGAGCCCGGAAGCCGCCGGCCCCGACCGGGGCCGTGACGGCGTTGAGCGAACGAAGTGCCGCGAAGTTGTCGAGATTGTCGTTCACCGTGCCGACCAGGTCCGCCAGATCGCCCGACACCCGTGGCCATTGCGCCTGCAGCGCGGCCACCGCACCGTGGTCGGCCCCCTCACGCCGGACCGAACGGAACTCGGTGTCGAGTACGCCAAGGGCGCTGACGGTGACAACGAAGTCGCTTTGCGACTGCCGAACCTGGGCGGCCGTCATCACCGGCGCCAGTGTGTGCAGCATCCGGTCACCGGAGTCACCGGCACGCGCAAGCCCTCCGGCGAACGGGTAGGCGGCGAGCAGCAATCCCGCTACCGCGGCCGCCACCACGGCACGGCGCGCCCCCGCAGCCGATCCGAGAATCGCCGCGCTCGCGATCAGGGCGGCCAGTCCCACCCCGACGAGCAGAAACGGGATGCGGTCGAATCCGCCGATCCCGGCGAGCCGCTGGTAGTCGGGCACCCCTGATTCGATGCGCGTGAGCAGCGCGTCGGCACGGTCGGCGATCGCCGGCGCGGACCGCCGGTACTCGTCGACGGCCGGAAAGCGGCCGGGCGCCACGTCGGACCGCTGATAGATCGCATCGAGTCCCGAACCCGCGTCACGCAGCAGCCGAACGTCGTCGCGGTAGTGCGCGAGTTTGTCCGCCTGCAGGTGCGGCCCGAACTGATCGAGCATCTGCCGTCCGGCGGCGACGTCACCGAACAGACCGCCGAACACCGGTGCCACGACGAGAAGCAGGCCGATGAGGAGCACCACCACACCCGCGAACCTGTTCCGCGTGAGCCGATCCGGTGTGTCCCGGAGTACGGCCTGGGCATGCGGCAGATCGAGAAAGGTTGCGGGAACCGCTGTCACGACGATCCCCGGCCGCCACGGAAGAGGCGGTCAGCGTTGGTGAGGACCGCTGTTGCCAGCGCGGTCAGCAACACGAGTGCGGCGACGAACCAGCGCGAGGAAGACAACCTCGAATCGTCGCGGGCCTGCAGCGTCACATTGTTGGCCACCGTGGGCGGCGCTGCCTGAGCGGCCGGCGCGGCCGCGACACCGGGAGCCACCGGGGCACCCGGTGCGGCTGGGGCACCCGGTGCGGCCGGTGCACCCGGCGCCGCCCGTGGCGCTCCGGGCGCGGCGCCGGCGTTTCCGGGAGCCTGGGGCGCGGCCACCGGGCCACCGGAAACGCGGCCCGTCAGGTGCCACAGGCCGGTGAAGTTGTTGAACGGTCCGCCGACGATCTGGCTCGTCCACTCGATCACATAGGTCTGGGATGCCGCGTCGTACTGTCCGCGCACCGGCGTCGTCTTGCCGGGGAAGGAACCGCCCGGCTTGGGCGACCCCTGGTTGAAGACCTGCCTGTTCCAGGTGACGCCGAAAGCGCTGAGGTTCCCCGTGATCGACGAGCCGTCCACGTAGAGCTGCGGCACCGAAGTCGATGACCGGGTCTGCGGATCGACCCGGTTGGTGGCCGTGGCGAAGCCGATGCCGTAGAACTTCACCGGGCTGGTCACGCTCCCCGACAACGCGTTTCCCTGCGCGTCGAAGGCCGCCGACGGCTGCGGTTGATAGCTTCCGCTGCGCAGGCCGCCGTCGGTGCCCGGTGCGAGCAGCGTGATGGTCTTGTCCGAACAGGTCGAGTCACCGTTGGCCAAGAACGGGCCCGACGCGTTGCCTTCGGGGAGAATCATGCGGAAGAAGGAACCCGAAGCCGAGCCTCCGCCGCACGAACCCGGTGCGATCGACAGGATTCCATTGATCGGGCTGGGTGCCGCCGCCGCCGGCGCGGCGAACAACACCGACCCGGCGATGGCGCCAACCGACGCCAGTCCCAGTACCAGCTCACGACAATGCGATTTCTTGCGCACAGATCCCCCCGGATGGATCGACTCGCGCCGCAACCCGAAAGCGGCAACCTTGCTGGACGTGCACTCTATGGCGCTACGGCGCAGTCGCCTACTCAAGAATCACGATGGTCGGTATTCTGGCCTCGATCCACCGATTGGCTTTCTGGTGTCTGGTCAAACGTGTTGTGCATGGTCGAGCTGGGTGCGGGTATGTGGCAGTCGCCGATCTCTGATGTCGGCGTGTTTCACGGGGTTTCGGGTCGGAGCCGGGTGAGCCGGGCGCAGTTAGGACTCAAGCGGCGTGTTTTCGCCTGATGGTGTTGTGGAACAACAGCTTCCACTCGCGTTCCCTTGGTCATCCGGTCGACAGGCGAATTCTCAGGCGTCGGACTGGGGACGCCATACGTGCCGGTATGCAGATGAGGGTGTGAATCGCCCCGGGCTTGTCGGAGCTCTCGAACCCGTGAAGGATAGAGCAACGGCAGCACCTCGGAAGTACAGCGTTGAGCTGAAGAGCGGGCAACGCGGATGGCGGTGAAAGCCCGTCAGGACCAGGCCACGCGGTCGGGAGCGCTCAAACGGATCGCTGACCAACTCGGCGTGCATCCTGAAGCGCTTCGGACGTGGGTCAAGCAGGCCGAGGTCGATGGCGGCGTGCGTCTGGGTACCACACTCAGCGACGCTGAACGCATCGCGCAGCGGGAACGGGAGAACCGTGAGCTGTGGCGAGCGAACACGATCTTGAAGCAGGCGTCTGCCGTTTCGCGGCGGAGATCGACCGCCCGCAGCGCTGATCATGGAGTTCGTCACTGCTCATCGCGATGAACACGGAGTCGATCCGATTTGCGCGGCCCTGCGAGGTTCGGCCGCCCAGATCGCCCGTCCACCATACGGACCCATCTGGGCTCTCGACGTGTCGAAGCGCCACGAGCAGTTCGTGACCGCTGACAACCGCGAGATGCTCGGCGAGATCCGCACCGTGCACGCACGACAACCTCGGTGTCCAGGGTACTCGCAAGGTCCACGCCGAACTACGCAGAAAGGAGTTCGACGTGGCCCGCCGCACCGTCGAACGATCGATGAAAGCCGATGGATTGCAAGGGATACCGCGGTTGAAACACGTAAGACCACTCGCAATGAGGTAGCCGAGACGCCACAGCCGGCTGATCGGGTCAAACAGCAGTTCGCTGCAGAAGCGCCGAGTATCTTGTGGGTCGCCGACCTGACCTACATCCGCACCCACTCCGGCTGGGTGTACGCGGCATTGATGCTCGACGTGTACTCGCGCATGGTCGTCGGCCGGTAGGTCTTGACAGCCATGCACACCGACCTCGCGCTCGACGCCCTGGACATGGGTTTGTGGGCACGCTCGCCGGCCGGCCAGGATGCGGCCAGGCTGATCCACCACTCCGACCGCGGAGTGCACGATATCGGTAAAGCCAACGCCGGGAAGACCGGGCGTCGCGGACTCCGTGTGCGCCTGGATGAGTATCGGCGGTATGGAGCCGGAGAGCCCGTCGCGCACACCGGCGGCCGACGTATCTGGCAACTCGCCGATCACACGGAACTGCTCGGCTGGCGTGAAACACCGGACGCTGACGCCGCCACCATCGAGAGCGCGATGATCGTCGCATTCCGCGACCACCGTGGACGCCTACCCTTCGCCAACGGACGGCTGTGAGGCCCGCTGCCGGGCCACCTTGGGGCCACTGAATCCCCTTGGCCCACTGAGACTCTGAGGCAGGCTACCCCGGGAACAAAAACGCCCTTTCGATGCAGGTCAGAGCAGGTTTCTCGACTGTGGAGCTATTCCTCGATCCACCGATCGGCTTTTGGGGGTGCGATGAATGGTGTTGAGCACGTTCAGGCCGGTGATGGGTATGAGTGAGTTGCCGATCTCCGATTTCGGCTCGTTTCACTGAGTTTTGAGATCGGGGCCGGCGAGCTGATCGGGTTAGGTGTTAGGCCGCGTGTTGTTGGCCGATTGTGTTGTTGAACAACCGATTCCATTCGCTTTCCCAGGGCCAGCGTGTGGGTAGGTGCATCGTGATGCGCCCGGCTGAGGAGGCGATCCGCGCGGGAACGCAGATCAGGGTGCGGCGGATCGTGGGGGTGGTGGCTTTGGCAAGACACTGCCCGCTGAGGCTGGCGGCGGCACGGGTGAGGTTGAACGCGATGACCGCGCACACCAGCCAGGCGGCGTTGGCGCTGAACTTTCCCGGCGGCAGATGCGCGAGCGCGGAGGCTTTCAGGTCGGCGTGGACTTGCTCGATGATCGCATGGCCGCGGTGGGTCTTGTCGGCGGTGACGGTGTCGAGGTCGCTGGTGGTGAAGAACGCATGAAAGCGCCACACGTCGAACAGGCCGTCGCCCCCGGGCTGAAAGTCGGGGATGCGGCGTACGACCAGCCGCCCTCGAACCTGCAGTGGCTTGGCTTTGGAGGTGAACGCGGTGAACGGCATTTCGGCGACCTCGGCACGCGAGACCCACTGGCCGCTGTCGGCGTCGAAGATGGCGTCGGTGTACTCGATGGGGGTCCAGGCGTCCTCGGCGATTGTGGCGATCTGCGCCCGTATGTGTGCATCCTGGCGCACGGTGACTGACACCTGGGCGCCGGCCCGGATCGCGGCGGCGACCGTGCGGTGGCCGTAGAACTCGGCCTGTTCTGGCGGGATGCGCTTGGCTGGCCGCTCGTGTGGGACGAAGGCGTGCAGACCGCTTTCCAGTCGCCCGCGGGCGGCACGAAGATCGCGTGGGACGGCGAGGATGACGGCACCGAGTGCGTCCCGGACGAGCAGCGATTCGAGTTGATCGCGGACGACCTGACGGCAGAGCTCCGGCGATTGGTTTCCCTCGGCGCCACGATCCTCGCTGAGGAGCGTCATGCCGTGACCCTCGCCGACCCGGACGGCAGCGTGTTCTCGGTTCGCGAGGATGGCTGAGAGCGCCACCGACCTGCGATCCCGGTCGTCAGCCCTCGTTCGCACCAACGACCAGTCGGTGAAGCGTCTCGACGAGTGCCGTGACGATCCGTTGCTGGCCGGTCAGGGATGGGTGTACACCGTCTGGTCCTTGCAGTTCCGGATGGGCGGGGACACCGAACACATCGACGAGGTCGACGACAGAGTCGTCGAAGTCGCGGATAGCTTTGGCGAGGGCGGTGACGTCGGTGTTGCGCCAGCTGCTCGCCCCGTACCGGAATCCGGGGTTGGCGGCCGCGCGTTCCTCGTCCACGGGGACCGGGGTGAGCCAGACCCAGCGCGCGTCGGTGCGTTCGGCGGAGATGCGACGCAGCTCGCGGAGGTTCTCGATGCTTTCGGTGAGGGTGGCTTGGGGCTTGCCGCCGGCGATGCGGGTGACGTCGTTGCCGCCGAGCCCGCAGAGGATCCAGTCCGGTGCGGGATGCAGCAGCGAGGGCCAGCGGCGCAGGATCATCGCGGTGGTGTGCGCGGAGAGTCCGGCGTTGACGACGGTGAGCTCGTCGTCGGGCCGGGCGATGGCGAGGACGTGGCGGAGGATCTCGGCCCAGGACTGCAGGTCGTCGGTGATGGAGTCGCCGACGGCGAGGATGCGGGCGCCGCGCGGGAACGGGACCTGAGACACGCGATCGGCGAACACGGGGTCGGCGAGCAACTGCACTGCCGCGGAGCGGGTCTGGGTGTGGAACCGCTCCCGGATGTCTGCGTACTCCTGCGGGCTCACGCCGAAGATCGTCGGCAGGGATTCGGTGAGCCCGGGGAGGTAGCCATAGAGCTTCTCCAGGTGCACGTACTGCAGTTGCGCCGCCGCCTGCGGTGCATAGGGGGTCTTGTTGTTCATGGTCGTTCTCCTTTGGTACACGGATGGACAGGTCAGGCGCCGCGAGCGCCTTTGCCGCCGTCGACGGTGAGGATGGTGCCGGTGGTGTACGACGCGGCCGGGGAGGCGAGCCACAAGACTGCGGCGGCCACCTCCTCCGGCCCGCCGAGGCGTGCAAGCGGGGCGAACGAGCCGATCTGCTGCTTGATCTCGTCGGGCTGGGCGGCGATGCCGCCGGAGTCGATGGACCCGGGGGCGACGGCGTTGACGCGGATGCCGCGATCGGCGTAGTCGAGTGCGGCGGTGCGGGTCAGCCCCACCACACCGTGCTTGGCCGCGACATAGGCCGCCATCCCGGGTGCTCCGGCAAGACCCGCGGTGGAGACCACGTTCACGATGCTGCCGCCATCGCGCAGAGCCGCCAGCTCGTGCTGCATCGCGACGAGGGTGCCGCGCAACGTGACGGTCAGCACCCGGTCTGCATCCGCGGCGGAGAGTTCCCCCAGCGGCGCAGGACGATGGGTGGCGCCGGCGTTGTTCACCGCGATGTCCATGCCCTCCGCTGCCGCCCCTTCCACCACGGCGGCGAGCGCGTCGTCGTCGGTGACTTCGAGGCCGACGGTCCGGCTCGGGATGCCGGAGGCTTTGAGCTCGGCCGCGAGTCGGTCGAGCCTTTCCGTGTCCCGCGCGGCCAGGACGAGCCGGGCTCCGGCTGTATCGAGGGCCCGGGCGATGGCGCGCCCTATGCCGCCGTTGGCGCCGACGATGAGCGCCGTGCGGCCCTCCAGCGGGCCGTTCATGCGCGTGCTCCCTGTGCCGGGCGAGACTCGGTGTGGCGGGTCTTGGGCAGCAGGAACCCGGCGGCGACGAGCCAGATCAGCGATCCGAACCGTCCGATCGGGATGAGGAACTGCAGCGGCTCGAGCACCATCGTCAAGAAGCTCAGCTCTGCGAGCACGGCGATCACGAGCCCGATCCACGCGAACCAGGTCGGGACCAGACGCAGCAGCAGGGCCGGTACGGCGATGCCGGCCACGAGCAGCCCGAGCCCGAGGACGTGCGCGAATCCGCCTGCGGCGAAGCTCACGTAGGCGAGCGCATGGGTGAGCGCACGATCCGCGCTGACGACGTCCTGGCTCTGCGTCCAGGTGACGATCGCCGAGACCGCGAGCAGGATCGCCGCCGCCGTGCCGCCGAACAACCCGATGTTCGGACCGGGCACGCGGATGCCGAGTCGCTGCTGACGGGCGTAGATCGTGGCGGCGTAGATCCCGAGCGGGATCGACGACCCCAGCTGCAGCATCGCCGCGAACCGAACCGCGAAGCCGTGGTTGGCGAAGAACCCGGCCACGGTCTCGGTGTCGCCGAAGGGGGAGGTGATGGTGCCACCGCCGGAGAGCACCGCCATCGAGACGAGGCTGCCGATCAGCAGACCAAGGGAGGCAAGGCCCAGGATGCCGGGGTTGGGTCCACCGGCCGCGCGGGCCGGGGCTGTGGTGTGCGTGCTCATCGGGAGCTTCCTTTCGTTCATGGAAGTGATAATACATAGTATGAATGATTCTGCAAGTGAGGTATCGTGGTCGGTATGAACGCTCGCCGCCCACGCCGCATCGCTTTCCTGCTCGCCCAGCTCGGCGCAGACGCCTCCGCCGCCTTCGAGGAGGCGCTCGCGCCCCTGGGCATCACCGCGTCCGAGGCCGGTCTGCTGCGCATGGTCGGCCGGAACCCCGGAATCAGCCAGAAGGCGGTGAGTGAGCAGCTCGGCGTCGGGCCGAGCCGGGTCGTCGCGGTACTGGACCGGCTCGAACGTGCCGGGCACGTCGAACGGCGACGCAGTGCGACAGACCGCCGCAGTCACGAAGTGCACCTCACCCCTGACGGGCAGCGTCTCCTCGCTGAGCTTCGTCCTATCGCCGAGGCCCATGAGGCGGCCTTCACGAAGGGCCTCAACGAGGACGACCTCGAGCGGCTCGCCGCCAGTCTCGCTGCCATCGCGGCATCCCGAGGAATCAGTAGCGAGATCCATCGCGACACCCGGGGTCGGGGCTGAACATGACATGACATCGACAGAACCATCAGCACACCCACGCCAGCGCCCACCGGTGGGGAGAGATGCGCATCCGACCGTCGTCAGAGGCGCGGATGCGTTCCTCGACCCCAGGATCGGTCTCATGGCGCAGGGGAACGGGCGGTGACGACGCAACCCGCGACCGGTGCGAGTGGTGCGCGATTCTGGGCTGCGTCGTGGCCGGGTTTCGTAGCTATGGCGCTTGTGGGCAGCAACGTCTCCGTCATTGCCGTGACCCAGTACCTTCCGGTGCTGGCGATCCAGTCCGCCCGATACGCCGTGGCCGGATTCGCGATCCTCGCTCTGGCGCGGGTCTTCGAGATCAGGCTGGTCACGCCGCGCGGCCGCGACATCCTTTGGGTGGTGCTCGGGGCTCTCGTCGGGCTCGTCGGCTTCACGCTCGCCACCATCGTCGGCACTCGTCACGCGGAGCCGGGACTCCTCGGTGCCGCCGTCGCGTGCATCCCTGTGGTGCTCGCGATCATGGGGCCGTTGGCCCAGCGGCGGCGACCTTCCCCGCGCGTGACGGGTGGCGCCGTGATCGTCAGTGCCGGTGCCGTCGTCGTCACCGGATGGGGACACGCCGACGTCATCGGGGTGACTATGGCGGCGCTGTTGATCATATGCGAGGCCGGGTTCAGACTGCTGGGCGCTCAAGCGCTCCCGCGCATGGGTCCGTGGAGCTACTCCGCGGCGACCTCGCTGGCCGCGGCCGTCGTCTTCGCGATCATGTCCTTCATTGTCGAAAACCCGGCTCTGACGATGCTCGTCGAACCCGAGTCGATCGCCGCGATCCTGTACCTCGGCATCGTGGTCACCGCGCTCGGCTTCGTCCTCTGGTTCACCGGAGTCCAGCGGATGGGCGCGGGAACGGCCGGCCTGTGCGCCGGGCTCGCACCGCCCGCAGCCGCGGTTATCGGCATGTTCTTCGGGGCACCGCCACCCTCGCCGGGCGTCTGGGGTGGTATGGCGATCATAGGGCTGGGCCTTGTCGTCGGATTCCTGCCGTCGGCGCCCTGAACCACATGAACCTGGGAGAAGCCGACGGGAGTGATCTTCGAGCCCATTCCTGCGACACCTCGCCCGTGCGGCAAGTGCGGACGGCGCGTGTCGATGCCACGAGGCAATGTAGGCACGGCGACTGAAGAACTTTCCGGTCTGGTGATCACCAGCGGATTTCGCTCCCTCTGGTGCCGGAGCAATGCCTGTGCACCGGAGGAACTCATACGCTCACGATATGCGCCGCTTCGTAGCATGAGAGGCATGCGTGTTGATCGTGGAGGACGAGCCGTTGATGGCTGAGGCGATCCGTCGCAACTATGCCACCGGCGAGTTGGCCTACTACCGGTGCTCTGCGCCGGACGACCATACCGTGACCGACCTCATGCGAGTGGCCGGAAAACGCTGGACGGTCGAGGAAGCCTTCCAGACCAGCACAGGGTTGACCGGCCTGGACCAACACCAAGTGCGCACCTGGACCTCATGGCACCGCTGGACCATCCTGGTCATGCTCGCCCGCGCCTTCCTGGCCGTCACCACCGCAGCTCAACGCTGCACCGAACACCCAAACCCATCACTGATCCGGTTGAGCGTCAACGAATTCCGCCGACTCTTCATCAGCCTCATCCTCATACCGCAGCACACCACCCGTACCGTCCTCGACTGGTCACTCTGGCGACGACGACACCAACAACGAGCACGACAATGCCACCAAAACCGCAGGTCACCCCCACAATAGAACCGATCTACGGCTGTAGTACTAGCTGATGGTGACGATGTGCTGCTTGGAGTGTCGGACGGAGGAGCGGCAGGGTCGTCGGCGCCCGCCGCGCAGCTCGCGAGGAGTGCGGTGAGAAGGAGTGCCGCCCCTGGCGTGGGCGCCGCCCATCCCGTGCTTCGTGTGCTTGGCGATAGGAGTCACGTGCCCGTCCTTCCTCAGTCCCGCGGTGTGTCAGGTTGGGAGACAACGGACAGACTGGTGCGATCGGGGTCTGCGGGGCGTGCCTTGGCTCGATCGAACCACTGCAGGAGCCGCGTAGGCAGACAACCTCGCCGGCAACGTCCGCGGGGCGCCGACGGCGCTCTGCAGCCTGTCGAGCAGCTCCTCGATGATGGGGTTGTGGGCCGGGGCGATGATCGTTTTCCACGCGAGCCACGCGATCGGGGTCACCCGAGCGTCGACGTCATGCCGAGCCAGCAATCGTCGCCGAGACCTGTCACGGTGAATGTGTGTGTTCCTGGGATGCCTGTTCCACTCGGGAACGTGATCTCGATGAGCTTGCCAGGCTCGTAAGCGCTGATGGTGCCGTGCGTTCCGCTGGCCCCGACTCCGACGGGTTTGTCGAACGTCATCGGCTCCTACAGCGGAGCGGAGGATAGAGAGCATCGTCGGGCTGGCCCAGGGTTGCCAGCAGCGGAGCGATGTCCTCGGGATCAGCACCGATGATGCGCTCGTGGATGTTCCGGATTCGCACCAGGAGTCTGGATCGGTCGGTCGCGGTGCTCATGTCTCCGCCTGCTGTCGAGGGTCGCCGGGTTGGACGAGGCCGTGGTCGAACGCGAAGACGACGGCTGCTGCCCGGTCGCGGAGGTCGAGTTTGGTGAAGACGTGGCTGATGTGGGTTTTGACGGTGCCTTCGCCGAGGAACAGGTCGGCGGCGATCTCGGCGTTGGACAGGCCCGCACCGATGAGGGCGAGCACGTCCTTCTCGCGCGGGGTGAGCCGGTCGACCTGGTCACCCGGTCGCATCGGCGGGCGGCCTTCGCGGTAGGTAGTGAGGACCCGTCCGGTGATGGCGGGGTCGAGCCAGGCTCCCCCGGCGGCGAGGGTGCGAACGGCGCGCTGAAGATCCTCGGCGGGGGCGCCCTTGAGTAGGAACCCGGCTGCGCCGGCGCGGAGTGCACCGGCGAGGATCTCTTCCTCGTCGAACGTGGTCAGCACCAGCACTGGTGGTGCGTTGCCCGCGCGGGTGAGTGCGTGCGTGGCGGTGATCCCGTCGACATGGGGCATCCGGACGTCCATCACGATGACGTCGGGTTCATGTTGGGCGACGGCCTGGGTGACGTCGATTCCGGTGTCGAGCTCGCCGACGATGGTGAACCCGTAGCGTTCCCGCAGGATCCCGCGGAGTCCTGCGCGGATGAGCTCTTGGTCGTCGACGACCAGGACGCGGATGTGGGGTTCGGTCATGCGGGGATCACCGCCTCGACCAACCATCCTCCCGCTGATGGTCCGGCGGAGAGTGTGCCGCCGAGTGTGGCGACGCGTTCGTTCATCGCGGTGATTCCCGTGCCTGCCGGGCGCCGGCCAGGAGGAGCGCCCCCGTTGCGAACCGTGATCTTGATGCGTTCACGGGTCGTGTCGAGGCGGACCTTGATCGGTCCTCCGTCGCCATGGCGGACGGCGTTGGTGAGGGACTCCTGGACGATCCGGTATGCGGTGAGGCTGCGGCTGGCGGCAATGCCCGCCGGGACTCCCCGCAGGTCGAGGTCGATGTCGGCTCCCGCGTTGCGATAGGAGTGGATCAGGTCGGGGATGTCGGCGACCGCCGGGGTCGGCGATGCCGCTGCCGCGTCGCCGCTGCGCATCAAGCCAACGGCGGCGCGGACATCCTCGAGGCTGTCTCGGGCAGCGTTCTCCGCCTCAGTGAGCGCGGTGCGGGCGGCGTCGAGGTCGTCGTCGAGGGCCAGGCGGGCGCTGCCCAGGTGCAGCAGCGAGACGGTCAGGCTGTGCCCGACGAGGTCGTGCATCTCGCGGGCGATGCGGTGCCGCTCGTCGGTGCGGGCACGTTCGGCGAGCTCGGCCTGGGCGGCATGCAGGCGCTCGACGAGCTCGCGCTCCCTGCGGACGAAGACGAATGCGCCGCAGGTCAGGGCAACGCCGAACGTCCACGTGATCCATCCCGGCTCGGGGCTGACCACGGAGAGCATGACGATGAACGCTGCCGTCAAGGCTGCGTCGACGGCGATGGCCCATCGTGTCGTGAGCACGAGCGCGGCCCAGCCGGCGATCACGCACATCCCGAACCAGCCGAGATTGCGCGGATCGCCCCAGCACGCCAAGGCGACGCCAGTAGCCAGCACGGCAAGCCCGACCACGAGCGGCCAGCCCGTCGCGTCAATCCAGATCAGCACCGCGCTGGTCAGAACCGCCAGGATGCAGAGTGCCGCGGCGATCAGTGGTTCGCGGTGCGTCTGGACGGCACCCGCCGCGGTGAGAATGATGATCGCCGTGGGCGCTGCCACGATGGGTACCGCTCGCCTCAGCCGCGATCGAGCACCGACGGGTCGTTTCACAGTCGGCTCCTGGGTGCGGCGAGCACGGTGGCGACGACGGCGATCGCGGCGACGATCAGCAGCGGCATCGTGCCGTCGCCCAGGCCGAGCCACGGGTCGCGGATGGCCTGGTTCGCGAGCGCGAGGGGCTGGTTCTCGGCGACCGCCCGCAGGACCGGGGGCATGACCGAGGTCGGCGGGCCGCCGACGCCGAGCAGGAAGGACGGGAAGTAGAGCAGCAGTCCGACGGCCTGGGCGGCGCGCGCGGTGGGCAGCAGGGTCCCGAGCAGCACGCCGATAGCGACGAAGGCGATCGAGGCGACTACGATCCCCGCGCCGGCGCGCAGCGGATCCTGGACGGGCGGGACACCGTAGACCGGGGCGGCGACCAGCAACAGCACGACCCCGGCGACCGCGATCGAGTTCAGCCCCAGCCACGACTCGGCGTACAGGAACGACCAGCGGGAGAAACCGGCGGCGGTGAAGCGTCGCAGCACCCCGCGCTCGCGGTAGGAGGCGATGTGCAGCGGGAGCATCACGAACCCGACGGCGCCGATCATCACCGTGAAGTAGGAGGCGATGTAGTAGTGCGCGGGGTTGATCGGGAAGCCGTGCGCCGGCTCGGTACCGAACACGCCGCCGAGGGTCAGCATGCACAGCACCGGGAACCCGACGGCGAAGATCAGCGTGAACGGATCGCGGGACACCAGCCGCAACTCCTGTGCGAGCAGCTTGCCGGTCACCGACCGCCTCCGCGGCTTCGGGCCGTCGACCCCGGCAGGTCGAGTGAGCGCTGTGTTCGTCATCGCAAGCCTCCTGTCGCCTGTGCGGGCGCCGCGAGGGCACCGGCCTTCTCGGTTGCCTCGTCGGGCGGATCGGTGAGCAGCGTCAGCAGGGCGGTCTCGAGATCGGGGATGTGCACGTCGAGGTCGGCGGGGACCGGTTCCGGCCGACTCGTCAGCCAGGCGCCGACGTGCGCGATGACGACGCGACCACCGCGGACGGTGACGATGTCGCCGGTGCGAGTCACCGACTGCACCTCTGGCAGCCTGTTGAGCTGCTGAAGTGCCGTCGCCGCAGCGTGGTCGTCGGACACGGGAAGGGTGAAGCGAATGATCGCCTGGCCGGCGTGACGCTCGATGAGCTCGGCGGGGGTCCCTTGGTCGAGGATCCGTCCGGCGCGCATCGCAAGCACTCGGTCGCACAGCGCCTCGGCTTCGGTGAGTTCGTGGGTGACCAGCAGCACGGTGACGCCGGTGCGGCGAAGCTGCTCGACGGCGGCCCAGACGCCTCGGCGGGCGGCGGGATCCAGGCCCTGCGTGAGCTCGTCGAGGATCACCATCCGGGGGCGGTTCAGCAGGGCGAGCACGAGGAACAGCCGCTGCCGCTCCCCGCCGCTGAGTCCCGCGAACGGAGCGCGGGCGCGGTGGGCGATCCCGAACTGCTCCATGAGCGCGGCAGGGTCTGAGGCGTCCGGGCCGGCGAACAGGGCGACCGCTTCGGATACCCGCATCCGGTCCGGCAGGCCCGAGTCCTGCAGCTGACTGCCGATCTGCGACCGGACGCGCTGCGCGTCGCGCGCCGGGTCCAGTCCGAAGACCCGGATGCTGCCGGCATCCTGGCGGCGAAGGCCTTGGATGCACTCGACCGCCGTGGTCTTCCCAGCGCCGTTGGCACCGATCAGCCCGACGACCTCGCCGGCTTGGATGTCCATGTCGAAGCGGTCGAGGACGAGCTTGCCTCCGTAGGACTTCGACAGGCCCCGGACGCTCACCACGGCGTCGGCCTCTGGCCGTGCTGTCTCATTCATACCGACCAGCGAATCGCGAACCCGTTGTGGTGCGCCTCTGCGCACGGGTGGAGATCCGGCTCCTCCCCCGGCGAGAGGAGCGCGCGGCATCCTGACGCTGTCACGCATGGGTGGTCTCCTTGGGCCGGGCCAGCGAGAGCAGTCCCGCGGCGGCGGCGACAGCGGCGGCGAACCAATAGCCGGGGGCGAAGGCATCCGCCGTGGGGGCCAGCAGCGCCCCGGCCGCGACGCTGGAGACCGCCGACACCCCGGTAGCCGCACCGAACTCGTGGAGGGTGCTCAGCGCGCCCGAAGCGACTCCCGCCTCCTGCGGCTGGACGGCGGAGAACAGGCTTCCCGCGGCGGCGACGAATCCCGCGCCGATCCCGAAGCCCGCAACGCTCGTGGCCACGATCAGCACGGTCACCGATGCGATCCCTGCGGCTGCCGCCAGACCGGCTGCGGTGATCAGCAGCCCGACCACCGAGACGGTGCGCACGCCCCAGCGGGGCAGGAGGCGCCCCGCGAGGTTCGAGCCGAGGATCGTGCCCACCGCGACCGGGAGGAAGGACAGCCCCGTCTGGAGTGCGGTGAAGCCGTGGGACTGCTGTAGCGCGAAGGAGCCGAGGAAGAACACCGCGATCATCAGCGCCGTGGACACGAAGACGAGTGCAAGTCCACGCAGGATCGGTCGGCGGTGGAGCATGCCGGGATCGACCAGGGGTGTGGCCGCGGTCCTGATGCGCCAGGCGAACAGTGCGTATCCGGCGATGCCGACCGCGGCGGCGATGAGAGTGTGCGGGCTCAGCCAGCCGTGGTCGCCGGCTGAGACGAGGCCGAACACGATCGCACTTGCTGCAAGCGTCGCTATCGCGGCGCCGAGCAGGTCGAGCCGACCCCCGGTTCCCGGCATCGGTCGTACCCAGCGAAGCAGCGTCAAGAGCAGGATCGCTCCGAGAGGCACGTTGACGTAGAACACCCACGGCCAGCCGGGTCCCTCTGTGAGCACGCCGCCGAGGAGGACGCCCAACGCGGCGCCGGCACCGCCGAGCGCCGACCACACGCCCAGCGCACGGCTCAGCTCGGGTCCAGCGAATGTGCGGACGATGATCGACAGCGCCGCGGGCGACATCATCGCGGCGCCGACGCCTTGCAGCGCGCGGGCAAGGAGCAGCAGCTCGGCTGTGCCTGCCAGGCCCGCGACCAGTGATGCCGCGGTGAACAGCACGAGGCCCGCGAGGACGAGGCGGCGGGGGCCGAAGACATCGGCCGCTCGCCCGCCCAGCAGCATCAATCCGCCGAAGGCGAGCGCGTAGATGCTCGCAACCCACGCCAGCCCTGCGCGATCAAGGCCGAGATCGGCGCCCATCTCCGGCAGCGCGACAGCCACGACGGTCACGTCGATGATCAGCATCAGCTGCGCGATGCCGAGCATCGCCAGGACGCGCCACCGGCGCGGATCCGGCGTCGGCTCCCTCTCGACGGACGCGTCGTCAGCAGCAGTCATCCGGCTATCCTCGCTCTCAACTCGAACAGTGGTGTACGAATACAATAAATCGTACGCTCATGTTCGACAAGAGGGCAGGCGTGGGACCCTCGGGCGTCAGACGATGAGGACGGTCTTGCCGGGCAGCATGCCGTGGAGGGCCTGGTCGTGAGCGACGTGAAGGTCGGCGAGCGGGAGCCGCTGGGCGATGTCGAGGACAAGCTCTCCCCCGTCGACGAGCGCGACCAGCCGTGTCAGTTGGACCGGGTCGCTGCGCACCGCGACCTGCTCGACGCGGATGTTCCGCTCGGGCCGTTCGGGGCCGGGAGTGGTGGCGCTGACGAAGACGCCGCGATCGACGACGAGATCGGCCAGTGCGGCGGCCTCCACAGGGCTGTTGCGTACGAGGTTGAGCACGACGTCGAAGCGCTCGCCGGCGAGCTGCTCGGCGACCGGCGTCGCCGCGTAGTCGACGATCCGGTCAGCGCCCGCCGCGCGAACCCGCTCGCGACTTCGGTCGCTCGCGGTCGCGGTCACCGTCGCCGCCTCGCGCCGGGCGAGCTGGACGGCGAATCCTCCGACGCCTCCACCGGCGCCGTTGACGAGGATCGACTGCCCGGCCCGCAGGCGGGCGTTCTCGACCAGCGCCTGCCAGGCGGTCAGCCCGGCGAGTGGGAGCGCGGCCGCGTCGGCGAGGTCGACCGACGCGGGTGCGGGGGCGAGCAGTGCGGCCGGCGCCGAGACATACTCCGCCGCTGCCCCTGCGGCAGTCGCGGGCAGAAACGCGATGACTGCGTCGCCTGTGTGCCAGTCCGTGACCCCCGGCCCGACCTCGCTGATACGGCCTGCCACGTCGACGCCAGGGATGTGCGGGAACGCGATCGGCGCGTCGTTCTGCAGGATGCCGAGCCGGATGGCCACGTCGAGCATGTTGACCGACGTGCCCGCCACCTGGACCACGACCTCTCCGGCGCCGGGCCGGGCATCGGGGGCGTCCTCCAGGTGCAGCACACTGCTGTCGCCGTACTCGTGGTAGCGGATCGCTCTCATGAACAACCTCCAGATTGCTTCGAATTAGTAACGTCTAGACCGTACTATGCTGCGAAGTTGAAACACAATCCTGTACGCCGCGCTGCGGCCAGCCGACGATGAGGGGCCCATGAGCGAACCGAGCCTCCTGCCGCCAGGGACCGATCCCCCTGACCCGCGCCGCCTCCAGGCGTACTTCGCGCTGAGCGAGGCCACGAGCCTGCTGAACGACCAAGTCGAACAGCACCTGCGCGCAGAGGGGAACCTGAGCACGGTGCAGTTCCAGATCCTCATGCGCCTGGCCTCCGGTGACGGACACGCCACGATGACCGACCTGGCCGATGGCCTGGTCCATAGCCGCAGCGGCCTGACTTACCAGGCAGGGCTCCTCGAACGGCGCGGCCTGATCTCACGGGACCGCAGTCCCGACGATGAACGCGCCACCCTCGTGACTATCGCCGAGGAGGGCGCAGAGCTCATCCGGCGCATCCTGCCCGGTCACATCCACGTCGTGCGCACACTCCTGCTCGACCTCCTCACCGACCAGGAGAGCGACCAGCTCGCCGACATCATGACCCGGGTCCGCGACCGCATCCGCGCCGAACCTCCCCGCTCGGCAAGGCGACGCCGGGGTCCGAAGAGACACCTGCCGGGCGCGACCGAGCCTCCTGCAGTGCTATAGCCGACGTCAGCGCGAGAGCGCGGCGATAACCGTGTCTCGAACGAGCGCGGGCGCGGCGTCAGCCGTGATCTCGCCGCGGTGCACCGCGGCAGATCCGCCGTGAAGGATCGCCTGGATCACGCTGATCTGCCAGTCGATCGGTACGTCTCCCCGGAACTCGCCCGCCGCGCGACCACGCTCGAGAAGGCGCCGTGCGCGGGCAGAGGGCTCATCGTGAGCGCGATGCATCTGCTCGGGTGACAGTGCCTGGGAAGCGGCGACCACGAGCGCGCCGAAGCGATGCGTCAGATGCCAGGTGGCTTCCAGCAGCCGACCGAGCGCATCGCGTGGGTCACCGTCGACGTCGATCCGCGCGAGCTCTTCCTCTGTGTGTGCGATCGCGCGCTCGGAGACCTCGCGGAGCAGGGTGGCCCGGGAGTCGAAGTGGCCGTAGAGGGTGATCCGGCCGACGCCGGCTTCTTCGGCGATCTCGTTCACGCTCGCGTCGGGGTTGACGGCCAGCAGCCGGGTGGCTGCGTCGATGATCGCCTCGATGTTGCGCAGGGCGTCGGCACGCTTGGGGCGCGTCGCCGTGCCGCCGTCGCCACGGGCACTCGTTCCGGTAGGGCTGGGACCCATCGACAACCTCCTAGCATAGACAACGCTGTTCATGTTACCGGGTGATGTGCGACGGCCCACTCAGGCAACTCAACGTTGGGGGCTGAGGAACCGGTGGCAGTCGACCGCGACCGCCCCGCCCGGGACGGGCGCCTGGTGCATGAAGGGGCCGTCGTCGATCCAGCCCTGCCGCTCGTAGAAGCGCCGGGCGCGGGCGTTCCCGGTCGCCACCGCCAGCCAGGCATGCCGGTGGCCTCCTGTGATCACGACCTGTTCCGCTGCGGTGAGCAACGCCGCGCCGATACCGACGCCGCGTGCAGCGCGGTCCGGGTAGAGCTGGTCCACCTGATCGCCGTCGATCGTCACGAATCCGGCGACGACGTCACCCCGAACGGCGACGAGCGTGTCGGCGAGGAGTTCATGGGCACGTTCAGCGAACGAAGCGGGAGTGCGTGCGACAACGAGGGCATCGGCGACATGGCCGAGGTGCGCGTCAGCCCACCCTTCCTGCCAGATGCGCGCGATGCCGACGGCATCGGCTGGCACCGCTGGCCGGATTTGGACGAGTGCACCCGGTTTCCGGGTAGCTCCCTGGCCAGCGGCTTCGACGCTACGCGGCGTCTGCATACGATCGCCCCTTCCCATCAACTCGAACATTGGCGTACAGTTTATCAAGTTGGACATTCGTGTTCAAGAAGAAGGAGTCTGGAGATACCGCCACCATGACGCAGGAAGAGCACCGCGGCCCGGCACGGCTCAGCCGCCGAGGTCCGCGATGGCAACGGGCCTGGCCGGCGGCGCTGGGAGTGCTCGTCGCAGCAGCAACCGCCTATGGGCTGAGCGACGGACGAGATGTCGCGTCCATCGTCGCCGCCTCCGGGCTGGCGTACTTGGCGGCAGCGGCCACTGGGCGTCGATGGGCTGCGTGGGTCGCCTTCGGGATCACGTTCTCGCTGGTCGCGCTGGACAAGTTCGCCGGGCTCGACGCGACACGTGGATCCTCGCCCTGGCCGCGGCCCTCCTGGCAGTGGGCCTTGTGGGTCGACGCACTCGCCCGTGGTGGGCGCTGCCGCTGCAGACCGCTGCGATGCTCGTGCTCGGCTCGACCGCAGTGCTCGCCGTTCGCCTGAATATGACCGTCGGTGGCCTGCTGCTAGCCGCGGCGCTCCTCGCCCACGCCGCATGGGACATCCACCACCACCGCACCGGACGAATCGTGGATCACTCGTTCGCCCAGTTCTGCGCAGTGCTCGACATCCTCGTCGCGGCCTTCGTCGCGGCCATCGCCCTGACCTCATGACGGCCATCAGCGCACCGCAGCAGCCCTGGACACGGATCGAGGCTGACTCCGGGGTGCTGCTGCGCCGCCCGACTGCCAACGATGCCGCGGGAGTGTTCGCGGTCCACCGCGACCCCGCCGTCTACCAGTACGACCCACAGGAGACCCACCCCGATCGCGACCATACCGCCCAGTTCCTCGGGCCGATGCTCGCGCACTGGGCAGAGCACGGGTTCGGCTACTGGGCGGTGCTCGTACCACGTGCTGTGTGGGCAGGCGGCGTCCCGGGAACCGACCGCGCGGATGGGGAGCCCATACAGCCGGGCGGCGTCCTCGGTGATTGTCTCTGCGACACTGCGCTTTTGACTGCGCGACGAGGCGACGGAAGTTGCGGTCCGATCCGTCGTAGCCGGCGGTGCGGGCAACCAGTAACAGCCGTTTCGCGGTGATGCGGCCGTGTGATCGTTTGACACGTTCATCGACCAGGTCGGCCACAGCGTCGTAGTTGCGGGAACGCTCAACGTGCTCCGGTGGCGAATCGTCACCGGCCTCGAACCGGTCAACGACACGCTTCACAGTCTTGTGGAGTCTTGTGGGTGGTGCCGCACAACTCGGCGGCCCCTCGGCAGCTCCCGACTTCGCGGTAAGCAGAAATGATGTCCATACGGTCCTTCGCAGACCACAATTGGAACTCCCCGGCGGTGATGGTGAGTGGTTGGCACGTAACACCGTCATCGCCTGGACCTTCAGTTCCGGGTCGACACGACGAACACAAGGCGGGGACTTCTATCTGGCCACCAGTGGGGACCTCGACCTGGCCACCAATGGGGACTTTCTCATGGCCATGGACACGCTGGCGCAGCCGGACCCGCCGCCGCGACGCGGTCGCCCGGTAGCGCCCACCTGCTGCGGGGCAGGCCAGCCACCACGGTTGCCGGCTTGCCCTGCAGTCGTCTCCACGCTCCACTTCGAGGAGGACGATCATGAACCCGACCCCCGATCCCGGCGACACTCACGACGGCGAGGTGCCCCGGA
Organism: Gordonia sp. ABSL11-1; assembly: GCF_030315685.1. Taxonomy (GTDB): domain Bacteria; phylum Actinomycetota; class Actinomycetes; order Mycobacteriales; family Mycobacteriaceae; genus Gordonia. The sequence goes on from NZ_JASXSI010000018.1 coordinate 100,105, forward strand.
CCTGTCCAGCCTGCCCCCGGCACTACTGGCGCAGGTCAAGCGCATGGTGCAAGCCGAGTACGCCAAAGACCTCCGCGCCCAGCTCGGCACCGTGCCCCGCACCGTCAACTGGCATGCCCTGAGCCCGGTCGATCTCGAACACGAACTCCTCGAGCTCAACGCCTTCGTCGACAGGATCCGCCACGAGTACGGGCTGCCGCCGCAGATCATCCCACCCATGTGGCACCGCCACCCCGAGCTGATCTGGTAACTGTCCGCACTGAAACAGCATGGGAGATCTGCTACGACCAGCAAGCCAACGGCAACATGGGCATCGTCTGGCACAACGACTTCGCCATAGCGCGTGAGCGCCTGCGTGATTGGGTGACCATCTCCAGCACCCGCCTGGACCGCGACCGCGCGACTCGCGTCACCGCATGGCCCGGCGGCGAAGCAGAAGACTTCACGCCACCCGACACCACCGAGCATCCCGTCACCGACCGCACCGACGACTTCCTCGCGTTCGTCGATGAACGAGTCGCCGCGCGCCGCGCAGAGCAGGACCGGGTCGTGCAGGAGATCATCGACAGCGAATAGAGCGACGCGTTCATGCGGGGTGCCCGTCTCCGTTAGCGCGCCCGTCGGACGCCACTCGTACCTGGGCGGTATGACACGTCGGACACATCGAACCAGCACCGATACCGGAAGGCGCCTGTACGCGGAGCCCGTGAAGCGGCCCGTTCCCGACATGCAGCGGCTGGTGGATCTCGTGCTCCATCTCGCCGAAACCGAGCACCGTGCCGCAACCCGCGCCCGGGCCGAGCCCGGAGGTGCCGGCGGCGGACAGCCCGTGGCGAACAACGGCGCGGCAACCCTGCCCGGCAGTGGCGAACCCAAGGTTCAATAGCACCCCGCGCAGGCCGGCGACGACCGGATCCGCATAGAAGCGGGCCCGAGGACGATGAAGGAGGACATCGTGACTATGCTGATTGAACCGGAAGCGTCGGTAACCCGCGAACCGCTGCCGTTGACGGCCGTGACCTACCAGCGTGCCCCACCGAGGAGCAGGCACTCAAAGGCGGACGCGCCGAGGGGTTCTCGATCCCCGCGCAACGCGAAGCGAACCGCCGCAAGGCCGACGAGCTCGGCGCGACCGTGGTGGAAGAGTTCACCGATCCGGGGAAGTCTGCCCGATCGGCCGACCGGCCCGACCTGCAACGCATGCTCGCATACGTCAAGGCACACCAGGTCACCTACTGCATCGTGCACAAGGTCGACCGGCTCGCCCGCGATCGGTTCGTGGACGTGACAATCCAGCACGCCCTCACCCAGGCGGGCGTCATCCTCGTCTCCTGCAGCGAGAGCATCGACGAGACGCCCTCCGGTGCGCTCGTGCACGGGGTGATGGCCACGATCGCCGAGTACCACTCCCGCAACCTCGCCGCGGAGGTCACCAAAGGTCTCACTCAGAAGATCGCGACCGGCGGAACCCCCAGCAAAGCACCGCTGGGGTACCTCAACGTCCGGCGGCACACCCCGGAAGGACGCGAGTATCGCACCGTCGACATCGACCCCGACCGGGCAACCTGGTCCGCTGGGCGTTTGAGACCTACGCCACCGGCGACACGTCCGTCGAACGAGTGCTGACCGACATCACCGCCCGCGGGCTCACCACCGTCCCGTCCCCTCGAAAGGCAGCGAAACCGGTGAGCCTGTCCGGGTTCTTCAAACTGCTCCGCAACCCCTACTACATCGGGCAGATCCGTTACAACGGTGCCGTCCATCCCGGCAGCCACGAACCCCTCATCAGCACCGAGACCTGGGAACAGGTGCAACGTCTGCTGTCCTCACGCGCCAGCGCGGAGGTCCGCTACCGCAAGCACGAGCACTACCTCAAAGGCACGCTGTACTGCGCTGCCTGCCCGCCCGGCTCCAGTTCGCGTTCGCCAAGAGCCACACCGGGTCCGGTACGCCTACTACATCTGCACCGGCCGAGCACGCAAAGCCACCACCTGCACCCGCAAAGCCATCCCCGTCGGCGTCGCCGAAGACCTCGTCGCCGCCTGCTACCAGCGGATCGGGATCAGCGAGGACACCTACAACGCCCTCGCCTCTCAGGTCGACGCGGCGTTCGAGGAGCGCCTCGCGTCCCGGTCCCAAGAACTCTCCGAGCTCGCCGCGAACCGCAAACGCCTCCACGACGAGTCCGACAAGCTCCTCGCCACGCACTTCGCCGACGCCATCGACCTCGAGACCCTCAAACGCCACCAAGACCGCATCCGCGCCGGCCTCGCCGAGATCGACCGCAAGCTCGACAGCGAGCATGAGGAACACACCGGGCACCGCAAGCACCTCGCCACCGCGATGGGCCTGCTCACCCGTTGCGCGCAGACGTACATGCAGTCAGACGACAACGGCAAGCGCCTCGCCAACCAGGCGTTCTTCAAGCGCATCTACATCGGCGAAGAGGACGAACAGCCGACGCGGTACTCGCCGAACCGTTCGCCGCTCTCGCACCAACGGATGTTTCGCGCGTCGCCGGTTGTACTA
>NZ_JASXSI010000019.1 GCF_030315685.1 Gordonia sp. ABSL11-1
CCCGGGGGCCCGGGCCCGCACCCGATGCAACGTCAACCAACCCGGCAACCCCAACACCAAAACAACAAACCCCGACGGCCCCTATTTCAGCAGTCTCCTAGGAGTCGAAGGGACCGAACACCTGCGTCCACTCGACGACACGCACACCGTCGACGGCCGCGTGCGCGATGAACGGATCGTTCGCCAGGAACGCCTCGGCGCCGTCGAGACTCTCCGCGCGGATCATGATCAGCGCACCGCTACCGTCCGGATACGGCCCGCAGGTCAGCACGTTGCCGGCGCGGAATTCCTCACCCAGCCATTCGCGGTGCAGCGGGCGGTGCTCGTCGCGGCGCGCGGCCTTCATCGGCCCGTAGGCGTAGTGCACGGCGAAGATCGCCATCGTCGTCTCCTGTCGTGGTCAGTTCAGGGTGGCCAGCATGCGGGTGTTGCCGAGAGTATTCGGTTTGACGTAGCTCAGATCGAGGAACTCGGCGACGCCCGTGTCGTAGGACCGGCACATCTCCTCGAAGACCTCGCGGGTGACCGGTGTGCCCTCGATCTCGGCGAAACCGTGCCGCGCGAAAAACGAGGTCTCGAAGGTCAGCACGAACACGCGCGACAGTTGCAGCTCGCGCGCCGCCCCCATCAGCTGGCCGACGAGTCGGTGCCCGATGCCGCGACCGGCGTGGGCGGTGTCGACGGCGACCGTGCGGACCTCACCCAGATCGGCCCACAGGACATGCAGCGCGCCACAGCCGACGACGACGTCGTCGAGGTCCGCCACCCAGAACTCCTGGACCGCCTCGTAGAGCGTGACGAGGTTCTTCTCCAGCAGGATGCGCCCCGCGTACTGGTCGATCAGTTCCTTGATGCGGGGGACATCCGAGGTGCGTGCCCGCCGGATCACGACGTCGCGCTTCCTCGCGGCTGCCGGTACGGACCCGGCCGGGGGCGTGGTCGGGCCCGGCGGAGCGGGTTCCGGTGTCGGGGATGCCGGTTCGGGGGCGACAGGGGACATGGCATCTCACAGTAGTCGCGTCCGCGAGGACACCGCACGAGTGATTTCCGGTCGCGGGCGGCTGTCTCGCGATGCACGATCGTGGTCCGCTGATGCACACCTGACGGATCGTCGGCGGGGGCTGCCGATAGGCTTGGGTACGTGCGGGAGCAGTATCGCCGGGTTGAACGGCGGCCACCACGGATCGGTATGTCATGACCGATCGGATGCGGCGTGCGGTCTCCGAGCACGGCATCGCCGGTGCCGGGCGCGGACCCGACCACATCACCGATCCGGTCGATCCGGTACCCGTGGTCAACATCGCCAACGCCCTCACCGTCTTTCGGATCGTTCTCGTACCGGTGTTCATCGCGGCACTGTTCGTCGACGGTGGTGAAGACACCGGGTGGCGGATCATCGCCGCGCTGATCTTCGGGATCGCCGCGATCACGGACCGGTACGACGGCCGGTTGGCGCGTCGCCGCGGTCTGATCACCGATTTCGGAAAAATGGCCGATCCGATCGCCGACAAGGCGCTCATCGGGGCGGCATTGGTCGGGCTGTCGATTCTCGGGGATCTGTCCTGGTGGGTGACCGCGGTGATCCTGGCCCGCGAACTCGGTGTCACCGCTCTGCGCTTCTGGGTGCTGCGACACGGCGTCATCCCGGCCAGCCGGGGCGGCAAGCTCAAGACCCTGCTGCAGGCAGTGGCCATCGGTCTGTACCTGCTGCCGCTGGCGGGAGCCTGGCATGTCGTGGCCGCCGTGATCATGGGTGTGGCGCTGGTCGTGACCGTTTTCACCGGCTTCGACTACGTGTGGCAGGCCGTCACCTTGCGCAACAGATCGACATCGGGTGCCCGGACGGGGGCCGCCGACCCGGACGGGACCCGGACCGACGCAGGGCAGCGCTGACGCACTCGTCGTCGCCGCGCGTCGTGTTCGCCGACGGCGCAACCGGTGCGACGCGCTCGCCCGGGACGGCACCGGGTGGATTGTTCGACTACTCTCGTCGGCACGAGCCTGGTCTCGGCAGCCGGGGATGTCGGGAACCCGGAACGGGGTCTCGGCGTTGTCCTGATGACGTTGTCGTGATCGAGATGGCGTTGTCGTGACGATGTCGGTCGTGATGATGATGTCGGTCGTGATGATGATGTCGGTCGTGATGATGTCGTCGTCACGACAGGACAGACCACAGAGCAGTGAGGAGGACCTCGATGGCAGTGCTACTGCGGGAGGCGCTCGGCGACAGTCTTCGCCGCGTGCGCACCGCGCAGGGTCGCACCCTGCGTGAGGTGTCCACCGACGCCCGGGTCAGCCTCGGCTACCTGTCGGAGGTCGAGCGTGGCCAGAAGGAGGCGTCGAGCGAACTGCTCGCCGCCATCTGTGACGCCCTCGACGTCGAGATCGCCGAACTGCTGCTGGACGTCGGTCATGCGATGCTCCCGGCCGACAGCGAGCGGCTGATCGGTGCGTCCGAGGCGGCCGCGGCGGCCGCGGAGATGGGCGTGCTGGACGCCAAGGTCGTCATCCCGGGTCCTCCCGGGCGGGCTGAGACCGCCGCTCTCGCCGCGGCCTGAGCTCAGACGTCGATGTTCATCCCACCCGCACACCGTCCGGCGTGCGGGTCGCGGTTTCGTACCGTGAGTGCGTCACCGCGTCCGGGACACAACAGCTAGATTGGTTTAGACAATCCCACCGACCACCGGACTATGGAGTTGACGCAAGCATGGCGAACCCGTTCGTGAAGTTGTGGCGCTACCTGATGGCACTCGGCAACGCGAAGATCGACGAGAACGCGGACCCGAAGATCCAGATCCAACAGGCGATCGAGGACGCTCAGCGTCAGCATCAGGCGTTGTCGCAGCAGGCGGCGTCGGTCATCGGTAATCAGCGTCAGCTGGAGATGAAGCTCAACCGGCAGCTCGAGGAGATCGAGAAGCTACAGGCCAACACCCGGCAGGCGCTGACCCTCGCCGATCAGGCGAGTGCGGCAGGCGATGCGGCGAAGGCGCAGGAGTACACCAACGCCGCCGAGGCGTTCGCCGCGCAGCTGGTGACCGCCGAGCAGAGCGTCGAGGATCTCAAGGTCCTGCACGATCAGTCGCTGCAGGCCGCCGAGCAGGCGAAGAAGGCCGTCGAGCGCAACGCGATGATGTTGCAGCAGAAGCTGGCCGAGCGCTCCAAGCTGCTCAGCCAGCTCGAGCAGGCGAAGATGCAGGAGCAGGTCAGTGCCTCCCTGAACCAGATGAGCGAGCTCTCGGTCCCGGGCAACACCCCCAACCTCGATCAGGTGCGTGACAAGATCGAGCGGCGGTATGCGAACGCACTCGGACAGGCCGACCTCGCCAAGAACACCGTGCAGGGCCGGATGCAGGAGGTCGAGCAGGCCGGGGTCCAGATGGCCGGCCACGCGCGTCTCGAACAGATCCGGGCCAGCATGGGCGGTGGTGCACTGCCCGCGTCCGGGAGTGGGACCGCACAGCCGACCGCGCAGCCCGCACAGCCGGCAGCTCAGCCCACCACCGAACAGCCGCCGCAGACCGGCAACTGATTCAGAAGACGACGCGGCAGCAGTCAGCCGCATCCGACGGCCTCTCACCTCGTGGGAGGCCGTCGTTGTTCCCGGGTTCCCGGCCGACGCGGTCGCCGATCGGCTGTCGCGTGTCGTCCGTCGTCGTGAGGAGTGTGCCGTGGCGCATGTCGCCATCGTTGCGGGACCTGATGCGGGACATGCGTTTCCGGCGTTCGCGCTGGCCGGACGCCTCGCCGCCGAGGGTGTCGAGGCGGTCGTGTTCACCGGTAGCCGGTGGACCGGTGCCGCCTCGCCTCGCGGGATCGATGTCGCGGAGCTCCCGGGGCTCGCCGCCCGCGCCGCCGACGACGACGAGGATGCGGGGGCCAAACTGAGTCGGCGCGCGGCGCGCATCGCGTGCGGATTGGCTCCCCAGCTCGCGCTCCACAAGACCGATCTCGTCATCTCCGACGTCATCACGGTCGGCGGTGCGTGGGCGGCGGAACTGACCGGCCTGCCGTGGATCGAACTGTCGCCGCATCCGCTCTATCGGCCGTCGCGCGGGCTGCCCCCGATCGGCGCAGGTCTCGCGTCCGGTACCGGGTGGTCCGGGCGGGCCCGTGACGCGGCGATGCGGACGGCGACGTCGTGGTCGCTGCGACAGGGTGAACGTCAGCGGGCGCGGGTGCGGACGGCGATCGGGCTCGACGGTGCTCCCGTCCCTCCCGTCGCGCGACTGATCGCGACACTGCCCGCCCTGGAGGTCCACCGGCCGGACTGGCCGGCGGACACGCACCTGGTCGGCCCTCTACTGTGGGAACCGACAGACGAGGTGTTCGCGCAACCCGCGGGCCGGGACCCGCTGATCCTCCTCGCCCCGTCGACCGCGGTGACGGGCGCGGCCGACATGGTGTCCGTCGCCCTCGAGGCGATGCGGCCGGAGATCTTGGGATTCCCTGTACGCGTGGTGGTCTCGGCGCTCGACATTCCCGACGGTGTACCCCACTCGGACTCGGTGGTCGCAGGGACGGCGCGTCAGGACGAGTTGCTGGCCGATGCCGATCTCGTCGTGTGCGGCGGAGGGCACGGGATGCTCGCGAAGGCGTTGTCGGCAGGGGTTCCGGTGGTGACGGTCCCCGGCGGTGGCGACCAGTGGGAACTGGCGAATCGGGTCCTGCGACAGGGCAGCGGACTCCTGGTACGGCCGGTGACCGCCGATGCGCTGGCGGGCTCGATCCGATCGGTACTCACCGATCGGCGCTTCGCCGAGGCCGCCGCCGAAGCCGCCGGATCGGCGCGTGCGACGGTCGATCCGGTCCGCGTCGTGTGCCGGTTGCTCCCGTAGGCTGGCGGGGTGCGATTGACCGAATTCACCGAACTGATCACCACCGAATTCGGGGAACGGTCGGCGGATTCGATCCTGATCGACCATGTCCTGACCGAGTTCGGCGGACGGACCGGCGCCCAGGCCATCGAGGACGGGATCGACCCGCGCGACGTCTGGGTGGCGATCTGCCGGGACTTCGATGTCCCGCGCGAGCGCTGGTAGCGCCACTCCGCCGAAGGGCGCGCCGAGGTGGCGCGGACAGGCCGGCGGACCTCCTCGACACGCTGGCGTGTCACACTTGCCATCGAACACATGTTCGTCCACTCTGGACTCCGACGGAACCGCGTTCCCGTCGTATGCGTCAAAGACACGGGACATGAATGACGTGGAGCCGAGCCGACGAACATTGTCAGACCCCATGGCTAGCGTGCTCATCACAACGGCCACAGCACAGACCCACACACCATCCGGCCGGATCGCCGGTCGAGAGTTCGGAGGAGATTCCCATGGCAGCTGCACCCCAGGATCGGGAGAAGGCGCTCGATCTGGCACTCGCGCAGATCGACAAGAACTTCGGCAAGGGATCGGTCATGCGCCTCGGCGAGGAGACGCGTCAGCCGATCGAGGTCATCCCGACGGGTTCCATCTCGCTGGACGTCGCTCTGGGCATCGGCGGGCTCCCGCGCGGCCGCGTCGTCGAGATCTACGGACCGGAGTCGTCGGGTAAGACGACGGTCGCCCTGCACGCCGTGGCGAACGCGCAGGCGCAGGGCGGCATCGCCGCATTCATCGACGCCGAGCACGCACTCGACCCCGACTACGCGGCCAAACTCGGTGTCGACACCGACGCCCTCCTCGTCTCGCAGCCCGACACCGGTGAGCAGGCACTCGAGATCGCGGACATGCTGATCCGCTCCGGGGCACTCGACATCCTCGTCATCGACTCAGTGGCCGCGCTGGTGCCGCGCGCGGAGATCGAGGGCGAGATGGGTGACAGCCACGTCGGCCTGCAGGCACGCCTGATGAGCCAGGCGTTGCGCAAGATGACCTCTGCCCTGAGCAATTCGAAGACCACGGCGATCTTCATCAACCAGCTGCGCGAGAAGATCGGCGTCATGTTCGGTTCGCCGGAGACGACCACCGGTGGCAAGGCGCTCAAGTTCTACGCATCCGTGCGTCTGGACGTGCGTCGCATCGAGACGCTCAAGGACGGCACCGACGCCGTGGGCAACCGCACCCGCGTCAAGGTGGTCAAGAACAAGGTCGCCCCGCCGTTCAAGCAGGCCGAGTTCGACATCCTCTACGGACAGGGCATCAGCAAGGAGGGCTCGCTGATCGACATGGGTGTCGCCGAGGGCTTCATCCGGAAGTCCGGTTCGTGGTTCACCTACGAGGGGGACCAGCTCGGCCAGGGCAAGGAGAACGCCCGCAAGTTCCTGCTCGAGAACGACGACGTCCGCGACGAGATCGAGAAGAAGATCAAGGAGAAGCTCGGCATCGGAGCCGTCGTCGACGCCGACGAGGTCGCTCCCGCGCCGGTGGAGTTCTGATCGGGTCATGAGCACCACCACGGACCCCGAGGAACGGAAGGGCCCCAGCGCCTGGGACACCGCACTCCGACTCCTCGGGGTCCGTGCGCGTACCCGGCAGGAGATGGTGGACAGGCTGGCCCGCAAGGGTTTCGACCCCGACGACATCGACGACGTGATGACCCGGCTGGACCGTCATCAGCTCCTCGACGACGTCGAGTTCGCGAACGAGTGGGTGCGCTCGCGCCACGCGTACTCCGGCCGCGGCCGGGTCGCGCTACGGCACGAACTGAAGGCCAAAGGCGTCGACGCCGGCGTCATCGAGTCCGCACTGGCCGAGGTCGATCCCGACGACGAACGTGCCGTCGCGGCCGACCTCGTCGCCAAGAAACTCACGCCCAGCCAGGTGGAACGACTCCAGGCCGATCCGGCGCTGCGCGAGACGCTGTTCCGTCGGCTGGTCGGGATGCTGGTCCGGCGCGGCTATCCGCAGGCGACGGCGATCGACGTCGTGAAAGACGCGCTCGACGCCGTCGCGGCGGCCTGAGGGCCGACCGCGACGGCCCTGCGATCAACGACGTCGCGGTCTACTTCTGCCCGAACGGCATGTTCTCCATCGCCGCGAGATCGGCTTCCTCGGCGTCGGGAACGACGGTACCGCGCTTGCCCTTCCGCAGGCGTCCCTCGAGATACGTTGCCAGCGTGGTCAAACCGAAGTTGATGACGATCATCACGATGGCGACCACGACCAGGGCCGGCAGATAGTTGCCGTAGTACGACGCGGACTGGATTCCCGAGCGCACCACCTCGATGTAGCCGATGGCGTATCCGAGTGCGCTGTCCTTCAGTGCGATCACCATCTGCGAGACGAGCGCGGGCAGCATGGCGGTGACGGCCTGGGGCAGCAGGATGACCCGCATCATCTGGGACTTGCGGAGCCCCAACGCCATCGATGCCTCGGTCTGACCCTTCGGCAGCGAGTTGATTCCGGATCGCAGGATCTCGGCGATGACCGACCCGTTGTACAGGGTGAGACCGGTGACGACGGCGGCGAACGCGAGTTGTGACGACGGGAAGATCGCGTAGTCGGCGAAGAGGTAATAGGCGAAGATCATCAGGATCAACACCGGGATCGCGCGGAAGATCTCCACGAACACACCGGACAGGCGTCGCACCCAGCCGTGGTCGGACAGTCGGCCGATACCGAGGACGGCACCGAGGACGAGAGCCAGCACGATCGAGAGGGCGGCGGCCTTCAGCGTTCCCCACAGCCCGGGCAGGATGTAGGTCGTCCACGTGGTCGATGTGATGAAGGGATCCCATTTCTCGCCGCTGAGCTGATCGTTACCGGCGAGGATGACCAGGACGTACACGGCGACGGCGACCAAGATGGCGATGAAGATGACCGCGATGATCCTGTTGCGCAGCCGCGCCTTCGGTCCGGGGGCGTCGTAGAGGACGGTGGCGTCGGCACTCATCGCTTCACCGCCAGTCGCTTGGCCAGATATCCGAAGACGAATCCTTCGGTCAGGGTGATGATCATGAAGCCGATCGCGATGATGACGAAGATCGCGACGATCTGGTCGGAGTACGTCTCGATCTCCTCCTTCATCAGCAGCGATGCCTCCGCGACACCGATCACCGAGGCGATGGTGGTGTTCTTGGTGAGTGCGATCAGCACGCTGCCGAGGGGGCCGATGACCGATCGGATCGCCTGGGGGAGAACGATGATGCCGAACACCTGGGGAAAGGTGAGGCCGAGCGAACGGGCCGCCTCGGCCTGCCCGAGCGGCACCGTGTTGAAGCCGGAGCGCAACGTCTCGCACACGAACGTCGCGGTGTAGAGCACGAACGCGAGCGCCGCGAGCCAGAAGTTGTTGTTCTCGATGAAGTTCTCGTTGTCGGGTGCGAGGGCGAGTCCGAGATTCTGGTAGAGCCCGATCGAGCAGAACAGCACGATCAGCGTGAGCGGGGTGTTCCGGACGATGTTCACGTAGGTCTCGGCGAACCCACGCATCACCGGCACCGGGGACACCCGCATCGCCGCCAGCAGCGTCCCCCAGACCAGCGCACCGATGGCCGAGAAGAAGGTCAGTTTCAGCGTCACCCAGAAGGCCGGCCACAATTGTGGCCCCATGTCCGCCCAGAGTTCACTCATTGCGCGTCAATCCCTTCCGCGTCAGCTCAGGCCCGGCGGGCACGGTGTGGAGGTGGAGTCGAGGAACCCCAGATTCCCGGGATCGGGAGTGAACTTGTACTTCGAATCAGGCGCGTCTGCGCGGGCGATCATCGAGTCCACGGTCGGGTTGCCGATCGCATCGCGTAGCGCACGGTCCCAGGGCGACTCACCGCCGGGGCCGGGCACCATCATCGCGTCGAGCGCCTCGTTCACCTTGGTCACCGCCTCGGGATACTGCTTCGCCATGCCGATGCCGTAGTACTCGGTGGAGAACGGCGTCCCCGCCCTCTTCAGCGCATCCTTGACGCAGGCGTCCTTCGGATAGCTCATGCCGACCAGCTTGAACTCGCCGGGGAAGAAGTTCGCATACCCGGCCAGGATCACCTCGTCGGTCGTCAGCGCGTCGACCTTGCCGCGCCGCAGCGCCTCGACGCACGACGAGTAGGAGTCGTACTCCTGCAACTGCACCGACGGCAGCTGTGCCTTGACGTTCTGCGCGGGAGTCGATCCGGTGACCGAGCACAACTTCTTCCCGGAGTTCAGATCGGTCAGGGTGGAGATGGAGTCGTCGTCCTCGCGGACCAGCAATCCCTGGTAGTTGACCAGGTAGGGTCCGGCGAAGTCGACCTCCTTCTGTCGCGCCGCGGTGATCGAGTACGTCGCGGCGATCATGTCCACCTCGCCATTGTCGATCAACGTCTCACGCTGTGCCGACGGTGTCTCGCGCCAACGGATCTCGGGCCGATCGACCCCGAGCGAGTCGGCGATGTGATCGATGACGAACTCCGAGACCGAGGGGTCGAAACCGGTCACCGACTTGTCGGGGTTGCGGATGCCGAGGCCCGGCTGATCGTACTTGGTACCCAGGACGACGGACCCGCTGCGGATCGAGTCGATCAGGTTGCGAGGGTCGGTGTTGCCGCACGCGGAGACGGTGCCCGCGAGGAGAGCGAGGGCCAGGGCGAGGACGGCGAGACCGGAGAACCGACGTACGCCGGGGTGCGATGTGGATGCTCGGGTGGCCGCCATGTCAGTGGCCCAGGATCTTCCCGAGGAAGTCCTTGGCGCGCTCGGATCTCGGTGCCGAGAAGAAGCTGTCCGGGTCGGAGTCCTCGACGATCGCGCCGTCGGCCATGAAGATCACCCGGTCGGCCGCCTTGCGCGCGAAGCCCATCTCATGGGTGACCACCAGCATCGTCATGCCCTCCCTGGCGAGCGAGACCATGACGTCGAGTACCTCGTTGACCATCTCTGGATCGAGGGCCGAGGTCGGTTCGTCGAACAGCATGATCTTCGGGTCCATGGCCAACGACCGCGCGATCGCCACACGCTGTTGCTGACCGCCGGAGAGTTGCGCCGGGAACTTGTCTTTCTGGCTGGCGATGCCCACACGGTCGAGGAGCTCGAGTGCCCGCTTGGTGGCGTCGTCCTTGCTCTTCCTGCGCACCTTGATCGGGGCGAGGGTGACGTTCTCCAGGATCGTCTTGTGGGCGAACAGGTTGAACGACTGGAACACCATGCCGACGTCGGCACGCAGGCGGGCGAGATCCTTGCCCTCCTCGGGCAGGAGTTGCCCGCCGATGGAGATCTCACCGCCGTCGATGGGCTCGAGACGGTTGATCGTCCGGCACAGTGTCGACTTGCCCGATCCCGACGGGCCGAGCACCACGACGACCTGTCCGGCCGGCACCTCGAGGTCGATGTCGCGGAGCACGTGCAGCGACCCGAAGTGCTTCTGGACGCCCTTCATCACGATCATCGGCGCCGCCTGCCCGGTCGTCGCATCCCCGGTCGTCACGGAATCGTCGCTCGGCGAATCGGTCATAGACGCTCACCTTAATCGTGCCTCGCCCCTGCGTCGCGACCATCGGGTCGATCGCGAACGCCGCGAATGCCGCGCAAGGCCGATTTGCGCAGGCCAGTACCCTGGAAAAGGTGAGCATCGAGTTGTCGCAGCGGCGTGGCGCCCACGGACAGTGGTCCGGGGCGTCGGCCGATTCCACCCGCAGTTATCAGGTCCGGACGTACGGCTGCCAGATGAATGTGCACGATTCGGAGCGGATCGCGGGACTGTTGGAGGACGCCGGTTACGTTCAGGCCTCCGACGGCGGAGACGCCGACCTGGTCGTCTTCAACACGTGCGCCATCAGGGAGAACGCCGACAACAAGTTGTACGGGAATCTGTCGCATCTGGCGCCTGCCAAGGCCGAGCGGCCCGGCATGCAGATCGCCGTCGGCGGCTGTCTCGCTCAGAAGGACAAGGACGCGGTCCTGCGTAAGGCGCCGTGGGTCGACGTCGTCTTCGGCACCCACAACATCGGGTCACTGCCGGCACTGCTCGAACGCGCCCGGCACAACGAGACCGCCGAGGTGGAGATCCTCGAGTCCCTCGAGAGGTTCCCGTCGACCCTTCCCGCCAAGCGGGACTCGGCCTACTCCGGGTGGGTGTCGGTGTCGGTCGGCTGCAACAACACGTGCACGTTCTGCATCGTGCCGTCGCTGCGTGGCAAAGAGGTCGACCGACGCCCCGGAGACGTCCTGGCCGAGGTGTCCGCGCTCGTCGAGCAGGGCGTGCTCGAGGTGACGCTGCTCGGCCAGAACGTCAACGCATACGGCATGTCCTTCGCCGATCCTGCTCTCGGCCGACAGCGTGGGGCATTTGCCGACCTGCTCCGGGCGTGCGGGCACATCGATGGTCTCGAGCGTGTCCGGTTCACCTCTCCGCATCCGGCCGAGTTCACCGACGACGTGATCGACGCCATGGCGCAGACACACAACGTCTGCCCGCAGTTGCACATGCCGCTGCAGTCGGGGTCCGACCGGATTCTCAAGTCGATGCGACGCAGCTATCGGCAGCGGAAGTTCCTCGGCATCCTCGACAAGGTCCGCGCGGCCATGCCCGATGCCGCGATCACCACCGACATCATCGTCGGGTTCCCGGGTGAGACCGAAGAGGATTTTCAGCAGACACTGGATGTCGTTGCGCAAGCACGATTCTCGAGTGCGTTCACCTTTCAGTACTCGCCCCGCCCCGGGACCCCGGCCGCGACGATGCCGGATCAGGTACCACCGGAGGTCGTCGGGGAGCGGTACCGCCGACTGATCGCCCTGCAGGAAGAGATCTGCCTCGACGAGAACCGGCGGATCGTCGGGTCCGAGGTCGAACTGCTCGTCGTCGCCGATGAGGGACGCAAGTCCGCGCACACCGGACGCATGACCGGCCGAGCGCGCGACGGACGTCTGGTCCACTTCGCCACGACGGCCGGGGAGCACGGGTATCTCGACCCGGCCGCGACGATCAGGCCCGGGGACGTGGTCACGACCCGCGTCACCGGAGCCGCACCGCACCACCTCATCGCCGATTCCGGTCCGGCGACGCATCGTCGCACCAGGGCGGGCGACGCACATGAGGCGAGTCGCATGCCCACCACGGCGCCGGTCGGCGTCGGCCTGGGTATGCCCACCATCGGGGCCGCGCCGGTCGAGCCGGTCACCGTCGGATGTTCAGGAGGATGTGGCTGATGACCGCAGACGATGACCGCCAGACCGACCGGCCGTCGGACCCCCGGGCACGACGAGAGTCGGATGTGGGTCGGTTCGCCGAATACGAGGGAGATCTCCGCAAGGCCGAGCGCAAAGTCGCCGGCGAGATCGACCCGGGGATGCGCGCAGTGGTGGTCGCGGTGGCAGTTCTCGTGGCCATGCTGTCGTTGGTGCTCCCGCACACCGGAACCGCCACTGGTATCGAGGTGCTGACCTTCGCGCCGGACTCGGTCGCCGAACGGGTGACCATCACGTCCAAGGTGTTCGTCTACCTGGTGGCGATCTTCGGGATCGGCGCCTCGGTCCTCGCACTGCTCACCCGGCGCTGGATTCTCGCCTGGATCGCGCTGTGCGGCAACGCGATCGCTTGTGTGGCCGGCATGCTGGCGTGGTGGTCGCGGAACACCCCGGGCGTCGGAGGAGTGCAGCCGCCGTCGGGCGTCGGCATCGGTCTCATCGTCGGCTGGCTCGCCGTGCTGGTGCTGACCTTCCATTGGGCGCGTGTCGTG
The DNA here is from genome assembly GCF_030315685.1 of Gordonia sp. ABSL11-1. GTDB lineage: Bacteria > Actinomycetota > Actinomycetes > Mycobacteriales > Mycobacteriaceae > Gordonia. The sequence goes on from NZ_JASXSI010000019.1 coordinate 12,581, forward strand.
TGGGCGCGCAGCACCTACCAGCTGGCCCTCGAGGAGGAACGCCGCAAGGAGGCGGCCGCGCGCGAGGACCTCGCCCGGTCGTTGCAGCACAAACCTGGTCAGGGGTGATCGGACCCGACCGGTGCCGGTCGGCCATCCGGGTGTGCTCGCCCCCTACCGCCGGGGCCGCGTCTCGGGCAGCACGACGTAGAGCCCTGACCGCCGGGCGGCTGTCGGTGGTCCGTGTGCACAGCTCGACCTGGCAACTTCCACCGTCGACGAGATCGCGATACATGACCCCGGCATGCTGGAACCGATTGGCGACCGATTCCGCGGTGATCATTGTGTTCCCGCCCAGGGCGGCACCGTTGAAGGCCTCCTCCTCCATCGTCGCCGCCCACACGCCGTAGTCGACGGCGCGTCCACCCGGGCGCGGGTCGATCACCCAGTACCTCGTCCATGCGCGTCCGATCCCCGCTGCGCCGACGACCGGGTATCCGTCGAGATCGTCGATCCGCAGTGAGTCCCGGACGGCCAGTTGGCTGTCGGCCGGCAGAGCGACCACCCGCTTCTCGGCGTGCACCGGCCAGGGCATCGAACCCGTTCGTGTCGTCGTAGGGCGGCCGGGCGAGGGACGCGTCGACATCGCCGTCGAGCAGCCGACTGATCTGTTCACCCCAGCTGAGTTGGACGAAGGCTAGGGTCACTCCGGGTTTCTCCCGCCGGAATCGGTCCAGGAAACCGTCCTGGCCGCCGTGCTGGTGATGTGGACAGGCAGGCAGAAGATGGCCGTCGCCGATTGGGGCTTTGCCGGAGAGGCCCGAGTTCAGTCAGTTCGTCCCGGACGGATGTTGGGGGACAACGTCTTCGGTGCACTCGACGACGATTCCGCATCCACCCGGTCGGCGTTCGACCCCGACGGCTGGTATCTCGTCCGTCGGACGCTGGGCGTTCGTCTGGCCCTACGACGAGAAGGTCCGGATGATCGGCGAACACGTCTACGAGGACGCCGAGTTGAAGGTGGTCACCCAGGTCGCGCCGGACGACGTCATCACCGGTGCTCGTGCGGCGCACCTGCTGTCGCCGATCATCGACAAATACCCGCTGACGCATCCCTGATGCCGGCACCCGGGTGACCGCAGGGCTGACCGCGTCGGCCCGGTGACAGGTGATTCGGCCTCCGCCGTCGCCCTCCGGGCGAGGGAGGAGGCCGAATCCGCCTGCGCGCGGCTGTGGTGGGATCGTGTTATGACCGACACCATCACCGTCGACGACTATCCCGCCCGCGTCACCGAGAAGGTCCGCTATGCGGACACCGATCGGCAGGGGCACGTCAACAATGCGGTGTTCGCGACGTTCCTGGAATCCGGACGCGTCGCCGTCCTCTACGACCCGCACGCACCGCTGGCCGAACCGGGTTCCGGATTCGTCATCGCGCGGCTCGAACTGGACTTCCGGGCCGAGATGACGTGGCCCGGGGACGTGGTCGTCGGGACACGGGTCGCGACGATCGGGCGGAGTTCGGTGACGCTCGAGCAGGGGATCTTCCAAGGCGACCGCTGTGTCGCCACCGCGCGTACCGTCATCGTCTCGATGGACGAGGCGACCAGGCGGTCACGCCCGTTGCCGGAGTCGGCGATCACCGCGCTGACCGCGTTGATCGAGTGAGCCGCGCGTCCCGACGGTCGCGGGAACGTTCGAGCCACCTGCCGGTCGATCAGCGGTCGGCGATGGCGCTGGCCGCGGCGTCGGCCCACTCTTTCCACTGGGCGGCCTGCTCGCGCAGCGTGGCGGCGTCCTTGGCCTTGCCGCGCTCATCGGCTTTGCGCGCCTGATCCTCGAGTTGTGCCGCGCGATCGGCGAACTGGGCGGCCCGGGCCTGCGCCTCGGGATCCGTGCGCTGCCACTGGGCGTCCTCGGCATCGCGCAACCGCTTCTCCAGCGCGCGTGCACGGGCCTCGAGGCTGCCCATCTGTTCGCGGGGTACCTTGCCGACCTCGTCCCACTTGTCCCGGAAGGACCGGAAATCGCGCCGCGCCGCCTCGAGATCCGACGACGGGTCGATGGTCTTCTCGGCCTCGTCCAGCAGTGCGAGCTTGGCCGCCGCGTTGGCCGCGAATTCGTTGTCGCGTTCCGACGTCGCCGCGTTGCGAGCGGAGAAGAACACGTCCTGCGCGGCTTTGAACCGCTGCCACAGCGCGTCGTCGGCGTCCCGCGGTGCGCGGCCGGCGGCCTTCCACTCGGTCAGCAACTCGCGGAACCTCGCGGACGTCGGCCCCCAGTCGGTGGAGCCGGACAGCTCCTCGGCGCGGGTGATCAGTTCTTCCTTGCGCGCCTTGGCCCCGGCACGCTCCCGGTCGAGTTCGGCGAAGTGCGCCCCGCGGCGGCGGTTGAACGCGTCGCGCGCCTTGGCGTATCGCTTCCACAAGGTGTCGTCGGTCTTGCGGTCGACGCCCTTGATGGTCTTCCATTCGTCGAGGATGGCGCGCAGACGATCGCCGGCCACCTTCCACTGGGTGGAGTCGGCGCCGATCTGTTCGGCCTCGGTGGCCAGTTCCTCCTTGCGGGCGATGGCCGCGGATCGGGCCTTGTCGCGTTCGGCCTTGATGGAGTCGGCCACCTCGTCGGCGCTGCCGACGATCACCGTGAGTCGTTCCTCCAGTGCGGCCACATCACCGATCACCGCAGCGGTCGGGAGGGCGTCGAGAAGGTGCTTCGCCGCGGTCTGGGCCTTGCGAGGGTCGCCCGAGCGGGCCGCGAGTCGCTCCTCGAGGATCTCCACCTCGGTCGCGAGGTCGTCGAACTTCCGCGCGAAATGGGCGAGTCCGTCCTCGATCGACCCGGCCTGCCAGGAACCGATCTCCCGCTCCCCACCGCCCCTGCGCAGCCAGACGACGCCCTCGCTGTCGATCCGTCCGAACTTGTGCGGGTCACCGTGCGGTACCAGCGTCGGGACGACAGGGGCGTCGGCCGCACGTGGATGTGGGCCGGGACGTGGGCCGGGTTTCGGCCCGGGCTTGGGTGTCGGGTGCGGTACCGGCGGCGCATCGGCGTCGCCGGAAGCAGTGGCCGGCGCCGTGTCGGAGGTCGTGGTCGGATCGGTCGGATTTGTCATGTGCAGGTGCCCTCTCCCGCAGGTGTGGTGCCGCGCGTCACGGCTGCCGTTGCATCGAAACCGCGTATCGGCGGACGGTGCCGACACATGGGTCTTCCCATTCAAACAGGTCAGGGCTCGTCGTGGGGCCGCTGCCACGACATTGCGTCCGGCAGCTCGGGTATGCCACCGACTCGCCGGTCGCCTCCGGGGTGTGTTCGACTACCGTCGACGTCGTGCTGGCGTCTGTGGTCTTCGTGCCGAGTGCTCCGCTGCTCGTGCCGGCCATCGCCGGACCGCGCGCCGACGACACTGGTCCCGTCCGGACGGCGACGCTGGCGGCAGGGCGCGGACTCGCCGATGCGGCGTCCCGCTGGGTCGCGATCGGCGCCGCGGACGCGGGTCGCAGCGGGCGCGGCCCCTCGGGGACGTTTGCACGGTTCGGCGTCGACGTGCCGGTGAGTCTGCTGGACCCGACGGAAAGCGAAGCCGACAGCGGCGCCGTCGGGATCGACCGGGACATGCCGTTGACGATGCTGATCGCCGGCTGGCTGCGCGGGGAGGTCGGCGTCGGCGAGGTGACCCCCCTGATTCTGCCTCCCGACAGCAGTGTCGACGATTGCACCCGGATCGGTGCGGATGCGCGCGCCCGGATCGATGCCGCCGTCGGACCCGTCGGCGTCCTCGTCGTCGGCGACGGCGCGACCTCGATGACCGCACGTGCCCCCGGCGGCGGGCTGCGCGCATCGTCGATCGTCCTGCAGCAGCGGATCGTCGAAGCGCTCGCCGGGGCCGACCGTGCGGCGCTGGCCGACCTCGAAGCAGGGGAGTGTGACGCCGAAGGGGTGTCGGGACGTCCGGCCTGGCAGGTGGCGGCCGCACTGTGCGCGGACGACGACCTCGACGGTGAGCTCCGGTACGCGGACGCGCCGTTCGGCGTCGGCTACGTCGTGGCCACCTGGACCCCGCGGTGACCGTCGGCTCGCCGCCGCCGGTCGAGCCGACCGCGTCCGTCGGCCCGACACCCGTCGCCGTCGTCGGGCCGACGGCGGGAGGAAAGTCCGACCTCGCGCTCGATCTCGCCGAGCGTCTCGGCGGAGAGATCGTCAATCTCGATGCGATGCAGCAATACCGCGGGATGGACATCGGGACCGCGAAACTGCCGATGGAGGAACGCCGCGGAATCCCGCATCACCAGATCGACGTGCTCGACGTGACCGAGACGGCCACCGTGGCGCGCTACCAACAGGCGGCGACAGCCGACGTCGAACGGCTGCGCGCCGCCGGCCGCACCCCCGTCCTCGTCGGCGGGTCGATGATGTACATCCAGGGCCTGCTGGATGATTGGCGGTTCCCGGCGACCGATCCGGACGTGCGGGCGCGATACGAGTCGCTGCTGGACGAGATCGGGGTCACCGCCCTGCACGCCCGACTCACCGACGTCGATCCGGGCGCGGCGGCATCCATCCTGGCCACCGACGGTCGTCGCATCGTCCGGGCTCTCGAGGTGGTCGAACTGACCGGCCTCCCGTTCGCCGCATCGGCACCGACGATCGGTGAACCTCGGTGGCAGACCCGCATCATCGCCCTCGATCGGGACACCGCCGAACTCGACGAGCGCATCCGCCTGCGTACCCGCCTGATGTTCGAGACCGGGCTGGTCGACGAGGTCCGTGCCCTGTGTGACATCGGTCTGCGCGACGGTCTTACCGCCTCGCGAGCCATCGGTTACGCGCAGGTCCTCGCCGCTCTCCGCGGTGAGCACGACCTCGAGGCCGCCGAGGAACTGACCTTCATCGGGACCCGACGATACGTACGGCGCCAGCGGTCCTGGTTCCGTCGGGATCATCGGATCACGTGGCTCGATGCCGCCCGCGGCGATCTCCTGTCGGCCGCCCTGCGTGCGGCGGGTCAGTGAGGACCACGAGGTGACGGCCGGCCGAGGAAGATCGCGCTCACCGCACCCGTACCCTGGTGGGGTGATGGCACAGCCCCAGGTCGCCGAACGCCTTCGATTCGTCAAGGGCCACGGCACCCAGAACGACTTCGTCATCCTCACGGATCCGGCCGCTGCGCTGAACCTCACCGAGCCGCTCGTCACCGCGCTCTGCGACCGACGTCGAGGGATCGGCGCCGACGGTCTGCTACGGGTGGTCCGATCGGCGGCGCTCATCGAACGAGGTGTGCTCGACGCACTGCCCGATGGTGTCGGACCCGACGACTGGTTCATGGACTACCGCAATGCCGACGGCTCGATCGCCGAGATGTGTGGAAACGGCGTACGCGTGTTCGCCCATCATCTGCGGGCCGCCGGCCTGATGGCCGACGACCAGTTCGTCGTCGGTTCGCGTGCTGGTGCCCGACCGGTCATCGTGCACTCCCATGACGCGGTGCACGCCGACGTCACGGTCGAGATGGGTGCGGTCACCGCGGACGGCGCATCGCTGGTCCGGATCGGCGACGACGCCTACCGCGGACTCGTGGTCGACGTCGGGAATCCGCATCTCGCATGCGTCGTGCCTGATCTGACGCCGGACGCGCTCGCTGCCGTCGACTTCACGGCCGGGGTCACGCTCGACGACGAGGTCTTCCCCCACGGCGCGAACGTCGAACTCGTGACACCGGCCGGCCCGGCGGACGACGCCGGTCGTCTCCCCGCCGCGATGCGTGTCTTCGAACGCGGCGTCGGTGAGACGCGCAGTTGCGGGACGGGGCTGGTGGCCGCCGGCGCAGCCGTCCTCGCCACCCGAGACGACAAGGTCGGCACCCTGGTCATCACCGTCCCGGGAGGCCGGGTCGAGGTCGGTATCCGGGACGACGGCGCGACGCTTCGCGGACCGTCGATGCTGGTCGCCGACGGGACGCTGCACCCCGGCTGGGACCGCCCACACCGCTGACGAGGTCCCTGCCCGGGAAAACCGGATGCCTCGCGGTGTCGGCCCGTGAGATCATGGTCCTACTCATGACCGAATCAGCATCCACACCGTTTCCCGAATCCTTCCCGGAGGACGACCTGGCCGACCCGCCGGAGAGCGACACCGCTCCGGGGTCCCGGGCCGATATCCTGCGCGGTCTCACCCAGCCGACCACCGGTGAACTCCAACTCGAAGAGCGCGCGTCACTGCAGCGTGTCGCGGGTCTCTCGACGGAACTCACGGACGTCACCGAGGTCGAGTATCGCCAGCTGCGACTCGAACGCGTCGTCCTCGTCGGCGTGTGGACCGAGGGCAGCGCAGCCCAGGCACGCGCCAGCATGGTCGAACTCGCCGCGCTCGCCGAGACCGCGGGTTCGCAGGTGCTCGACGCACTCATCCAGCGGCGCTCACGCCCCGACTCGGCGACCTATATCGGTTCCGGCAAGGCAGACGAGCTCCGTGAGGCCGTTCTCGCGTCCGGCGCCGACACCGTGATCTGCGACGGTGAGCTCACGCCTGCGCAGCTGACCGCGCTCGAGAAGATCGTCAAGGTCAAGGTCATCGACCGGACCGCGCTCATCCTGGACATCTTCGCGCAGCACGCGACGTCGCGGGAGGGCAAGGCGCAGGTCTCGCTCGCCCAGATGGAGTACATGCTCCCGCGACTGCGCGGGTGGGGTGAGTCGATGTCCCGACAGGCCGGCGGCCGCGCCGGCAGCAACGGCGGCGTGGGTCTGCGCGGACCCGGCGAGACGAAGATCGAGACGGATCGTCGGCGCATCCGTGAACGGATGGCGAAGCTACGGCGTGAGATCCGGGGGATGAAGAAGTCGCGGACGGTCATGCGCGCCGCGCGAGAGCGGACCGCCATCCCGCGACTCACCGTAGCCGGTTACACCAACGCGGGGAAGTCGAGCCTGGTCAACGCGATGACCGGGTCTGGGGTTCTCGTGCAGGACGCCCTGTTCGCGACCCTCGACCCGACGACCCGGCGCGCCACCCTCGACGACGGACGCGCAGTGGTGTTCACCGATACCGTCGGCTTCGTCCGCCACCTGCCCACCCAACTCGTCGAGGCCTTCCGGTCCACCCTCGAAGAGGTCGTCGACGCCGACCTCGTCCTCCATGTCGTGGACGGGTCGGATCCGTTCCCCACCGAACAGATCTCGGCCGTACGTCGCGTGATCAACGAGGTGGTCGCCGAGGAGAACGTGGCGCCACCACCGGAACTGTTGGTGGTCAACAAGATCGACGCGATCGACGCGACCCGGATGGCCGAACTGCGTGGTGCGCTCGGCGATGCGGTGTTCGTGTCGGCCCGTACGGGCGAAGGTCTACCCGAACTGTTCGACCGGGTCCGCGAGTTCGTGGGCCGCGGCGACGTCGAACTGACCATCGACGTCCCCTATACCCGTGGCGATCTCATCTCGCGTATCCACGAGGAGGGTGAGGTGCTCTCCAGCGAGCACACCGCTGCCGGCACCACCATGCGTGTCCGGGTCCCCGCCGCCTTCGCCGGCGCACTGGACGACCTCACGACGGGTTAGGCTCGCGCGCCGAGCGGGTCCAGGATCTCGCCGATCGGGTCCCGCAGTCATGAACCGGGCACGGTCGGCGAAAACGTGGACACAGTCGGCGGATTCGAGGGCACGGGGGGCGAATTCGAGGGCACGGTCGGCGCGGGGCGGTCGGGGAGCCGATCTACCCGCACCCCCATTCACCGGCACGCCGGTCGTGGCGCGAACGAGCGGAGGCGTGCGAGGCCTACTCGGCGTCGAGGTCTTTCGCGACCAGGGTGGCGATCGCGTCGAGGGTGGCCTGATCCTCGGCGGTGACGACGACGGTGGTGCCCTTCTCCGCACCCAGGGTCATGATCATCAGCGCGGATCCGGCATCCACCGGTTCGCCGCCCTCGAGCGCGAGGGTCACCGTGGTCCCCGCGTCGCCGACCGCCTCGGCGATGATCGTTGCGGGACGGGCGTGCAGACCGACGGCGGACCCGACGGCGACGGTGGTGCTGGGCATGGTCACTCCTTGGTGTGAGTCTTCGGGGACGAGGATACGGATGGTCGGGCGAGGATGGTGCTCAGTGGACGATGGGGTGCCCTCGCGGACACCCCATCGTCGTGGTCGGATGGTCAGGTCATCGGTCCAGTGTGTCCTGAGTCGGACTCAGGCGGGGACGGTTTCGAGTTCCGACACCACCGTGGCACGGTCACGCTCGGTGTGCCACTGCTTGGCCACGATCACGAGGACGGCGCTGAGTATGGTGCCCGCGGCGAGTGCGATCAGGAACAGATACCAGTGATTCATCGTGAAGAACACGAAGATCCCGCCGTGCGGCGCCCGCTGGGTCACGCCGAACGCCATGATCAGCGCGCCGGACAGTGCGCCGCCCGCCATCATCGACGGGATCACGCGGAAGGGGTCGGTGGCCGCGAACGGGATCGCGCCCTCCGAGATGAACGACGCACCGAGCAGCCAGGCCGCTTTGCCGTTCTCGCGCTCCGGCTCGGTGAACAGCCGCGGTCGGAGCACGGTCGCCAGTGCCAACGCCAGCGGCGGGACCATTCCGGCGCACATGACGGCTGCCATGATCTCGAGTTGTGCGGTGCCGCCGATCGCCAGTCCGGCGGTGGCGAACAGGTAAGCCGCCTTGTTGACCGGACCACCGAGGTCGAAGCACATCATCAGGCCGAGCACGATTCCGAGTGCGATGGCGGAGCCACCGGACATGCTGTTGAGGCCTTCGGTCATCTGCTCGGTGACCCAGGCCAGCGGCTTGCCGAGCAGCATGTAGAGCAGGACGCCGATGATCAGGCTGCCGAGCAGCGGGATGATCACCACGGGCATCAGACCACGTGCCCACTGCGGCAACGGGAGTCGTGAGATCCAGAGGCATGCGATGCCGGCGATCAGACCACCGACCAGGCCGCCGATGAAGCTGGCGCCCACGGCGACCGACACGAGACCGGCGACGAAACCCGGTGCGATGCCGGGACGGTCGGCGATGGCGAAGGATATGTAGCCCGCCAGGACCGGGACGAGCATGCTCATCGCGAGTCCGCCGACCGCGAACAGTACCGCGCCGATGTACTGGCCGAGGCCACCGGCGGGCAGGTCCCACAGGCTGTTGTTCAGTGCGATGAACTGGCCGTCGTTGAGCGCGCCGCTCGTGTCGAGAGTGCCATTGGCGATCTCGTAGCCGCCGAGGAAGGGCAGGAAGGCGAGCGCGATGAGCAGACCACCGGCCGCGACGAACGGGATCATGTAGCTGACGCCGGTCATCAGGGCCTGCTGGGTCTGTTTGCCCAGCCCGACGCCACCGGCGTCGCCGGAACGGTCGGCGCCGGTGTCTCCGTCGCCTGCGGTGACCACCGCGGCACGCGGATCGGTCGATGCCGCAACGGCTTCGGCGATCATCGTGTCGGGCTCGTTGATGGCGCGCTTGACACCCGAGGAGATGACCGGTTTGCCGTGGAAGCGTTCCTTGCCCTTGACGCCGACATCGGTGGCGAAGATGACGGCATCGGCGTCGGCGATCACCGACGGATCGAATGCCGTGGTCGCCGACGACCCCTGCGTCTCGACATGGAAGTCGACATCGGCGCGCTCCGCCGCGTACTTGAGTGCGTCGGCGGCCATGTAGGTGTGCGCGATGCCCGTCGGACACGCCGTGATCGCCACGATCGACGGGCGCTTGTCGGTCGTCGCCGGTGCCGCAGATGCCGGGGGTGTCGTGGCAGCGGCAGCTGGGGTGGCCGTCGCGGCCCCCGTCGCAGCGGGTGCCGCCGCTGTCGGAGGTGTCGCCGGCGGATTGATCGCCTCGTCGACGAGTTCGACGACCCGTTCGTCGCTGTCCGCCGCACGCAGGGCCGCGACGAAGTCGGGCCGCACCAGCGACCGCGCGAGCGAGCTCAGCAGTTTCATGTGCTCACTCGCCCCGCCCGCGGGAGCGGCGATGAGGAACACCAGATCCGCCGGTCCGTCCGGTGCGCCGAAGTCGACCTTCTGGGAGAGGCGCGCCATGGCCAGACTCGCCTCGGTGACGGATTCCGCGCGGGCATGCGGGATCGCGATGCCACCGGGGAGCCCGGTCGCGGACTTGGCTTCGCGTTCGAGGGCGCCGCGGGCGAGGTCGGTGGCGTCGGTGGTGCGGCCTGCGTCCGCGAGCGCGTCGGCGAGATAGCCGATGACGGCGGCGGGTTCGGCGCCGGCATCGACGTCGAGACGCACCGTCTGCGTCGTGATGATCTGTTCTGACATGGGATTTCCTTTGTCGTCGAGAGGGGATCGGCGGGGTGGGTTCGCGTGGGGAGCGCGATGGTTGTGCGACGTCATCTCCTCGGGGCGGCTCCCGAGAGTTCGGTGATCCCGACACGGTCGAGGTCGAGCGAGTCGGGCGACGGTGGTTGGGTGCCGGCCAGAGCGGTGGCCGCGGAGCCGTAAGCGACCGCGGTGCGGAGCCGGTCGGGTTCGGCGTCTCCGCGCGTCTCCGCGATGAGGTAGCCGGCAAGGGCGGAGTCGCCGGCACCGACCGTGCTGCGCGGGACGATGGGCGGCGGTGTCGCGAACCAGGTCCCGGACCCCGTGATGAGCATCGCGCCGGAGGCGCCGAGGGTCGCGAGGATCGCGGCGCCGGTCCGATCGACGAGTGCCCGCGCAGCAGCGATCAGTGGATAGTAGTCACCGCGGGCGGTGGCGGCGACGAGCCGTGCCGGGTCGACCCCGGTGGCCTCCGCGAGCTCCTCGTCGTTCGGCTTGAGCAGGTCGACACGCCCGGTGACGGTTGCCGACAGCGGTGCCCCCGAGGTGTCGACGGCCACCCGGCAACCGAGGTCCACGAGGCCATCGATGACGGTGCGATACCAGGTGTCGGGCAGTCCCGGCGGCAGGGACCCGCACAGGGCGACCCAAGCCGTGTCGCGGGCGTTGTCGATCACCAGATCGGCGAGCCGGCCCGCCTGTGCGGCGTCGAGCGCGTGGCCGGGCGCGTTGATCTTCGTCGTCGTGCCGTCGGGGTCGGCGACGGTGATGTTCGACCGGACCTCGCCGTCGATCGGAAACGCCAGGTAGGGGAGTGCGACGCCGTCGAGGGCCGTCAGCAGGGGGTCGCCGGCGCGCGCGGGCAGGATCGCCCGCGTGCTGATGCCCGCCTGGGCGACCACCCGAGAGACATTCACGCCCTTGCCGCCCGGTTCCGCGCGTACCGCCCGTGCGCGTTGGACGCCACCTCGGGCCAGCGGGGCGGGCAGCTCCAGGGTGCGGTCGAGGCTGGGATTCGCGGTGACGGTGAGGATGGTGGGTGCGGCCGGGATCGGAGATGTCATGTCGTCTCTCTCGCTCATGCGATCACCACGTCGATACCGCGCGCGGAGAGCGCGGCCGAGGCGACCGGGTCGATGTCGTCGTCGGTGATCAAGACGTCGACGTCGTCGAGATCGGCGAACGAGGACAGGTCCTCCCGATCGATCTTCGACGAATCTGCCAGGACCACAACGCGATTGGCGACACGTACGATGGCCGACTTGATGGCGGCCTCGTCCGGGTCCGGGGTCGACAGTCCGTGGGAGTGGCTGATGCCGTTGCTGCCGACGAATGCCGTCGAGACGCGCAGCCGCTCGAGGGCGGCCACAGTCTCGGCGCCGACGGTGGCCTGGGTGAGGCCACGGACGCGTCCGCCGAGGACATGGAGGTCTGCGCTGCGGTTGTCGGCGAGGACCGCGGCGATCGGGATGCTGTGCGTGATCAGGGTCAGGCGTCGGTCCCGGGGCATGGCGAGCGCCGCCTGGCAGGTCGTGGTGCCGGCGTCGAAGAAGACCGAGCCGCCGTCCGGAGGAAGGAAGCGCGTCGCGGTCCGGCCGATCGCGAGCTTCTGATCGGTCCGGGTCATCTGACGTTCGTCGATGCCCTGCTCACCGAGAACCGGGGTCGTCCCCGGGCGAACCGCCCCTCCGTGCACCCGCTGCAGGTGCCCGGAGCGCTCGAGAACCGCGAGGTCGCGTCGGACGGTCTCGCTGGTGACGTCGAACAGCGTCGCGAGCGCGGTCACGGACGCACGACCGTTGGCGCGCACCTGATCGGCGATCGCCTGCTGGCGCTCTTCGGCGTACACGGTTCCTCATCTCATGCGGATCATGCGAGACCTGAAGGTCTGTGGATTTGTGTGGCTTTCGATGTTGCTATATCTGTGTTTACGCCTGTTTGTGTTGACAAGTCAAGGATTTCTTGTAACTTGAATCACAGAACTGGTCGAATGCGGCGTCAATCCACATTGGGCCGCGCCCGGTCGACGCAGAGATAGGACTTCGGTGGAGCAGACACAGGTACTGAGCGGAACCCCGGTCGTCGGCGGTCAGGCCTACGGTCCCGCGGTGTGGCCCGGTGAGCGACCCGCGTACGACCCCGCGACCGCGGTACCGGTGCCCCCGGAGGAGCGTGAGGTCGAGACCAAACGGTTCACCGATGCGGCGTCTGCCGTCGCCGGACGGCTCCGTGAACGCGCCTCCCACTCGTCGGGAGCCGCCTCCGAGGTGCTCAGCGCGACGGCAGCTCTGGCCGAGGACCGGGGGTGGGTCGGTGCTGCATCAGCGCTGATCGGCAAGGGGACGGCCGCACCTGCGGCCGCGACTGCCGCCACCGAACAGTTCGCCGCGATGTTCACCAAGCTCGGCGGGCTGATGGCCGAGCGTGTCACCGATCTCAACGATGTCCGCGACCGCGTCGTCGCCGAACTGCTCGGCGTCCCCGAACCGGGTGTCCCCGAACCCGACGAGGCGTCGGTGTTGCTCGCCGACGACCTGGCCCCGGCCGACACGGCCGGCCTCGATCCGGTCAAGATCATCGCCCTGGTCACCCGGCTGGGCGGACCGACCTCCCACACGGCGATCATCGCCCGGCAGTTGGGAATTCCCTGTGTCGTGGCGGTCACCGGACTCGGCGTCGTCGCTGCCGGCAGCACGGTCCTCGTGGACGGGACGGCGGGGACCCTCGAAGTGGACCCGGACGAGTCCGCCGCAGTGGCGGCCGTGGAGTCGAGTCGCCGTGCCGCTGCGGCCATGGCCGGCTGGGAAGGGCCCGGACAGACCGCCGACGGTCGTTCGATCTCGATCCTCGCCAACGTCGCGGACGGCACCTCGGCGCGCACCGCCACCGGTCATCCCGTCGAGGGGGTGGGACTGTTCCGGACCGAGCTGGCGTTCCTCGACCGTCCCGATGAGCCGTCGGTCGACGAGCAGACCGCGCTCTATCGTGAGGTCCTCGAGGCGTTCCCCGGGCAGAAGGTGGTCATCCGGACACTGGATGCCGGGTCGGACAAACCGCTGAAATTCGTGACGCCCGCAGACGAGGCGAATCCCGCACTGGGTGTGCGCGGCAACAGGATCGCGATCGACCATCCCGAGATCCGCACCGCTCAGCTCGATGCGATCTCAGCTGCCGGTGCGGCCGCGGGCACCACCCCGTGGGTGATGGCCCCGATGATCGCGTCGGCCGCTGAGGCCGCCGAGTTCGCGGCCGAGGTCCGGCAGCGTGGCATGGTCGCCGGTGTGATGGTCGAGGTGCCGGCTGCGGCGATCCTGGCCCCGTCGATCCTGGCGGAGGTGGACTTCGTGTCGATCGGTACCAACGACCTCACCCAGTACACGATGGCGGCGGACCGGATGTCCGCGGAACTGGCCGCTCTCACCGACCCGTGGCAACCGGCCGTGCTCGCCCTGATCGGGATGGTGGCGCGGGCAGGTCTCGATGCCGACAAGCCGGTCGGGGTGTGCGGTGAGGCGGCCGCGGACCCATTGCTCGCGTGCGTCCTCGTCGGCATGGGCGTGACGTCGTTGTCGGCGGCGCCCGCCGCGGCCGCCGCGGTCGGGGTCCGGCTCGGCGGCGTCACCCTCGATCAGTGCCGCATCGCCGCCGACGCCGCTCTGGCGACGTCCGACCCGGCCGCTGCCAGAGCGGCCGCGACGGCCGCGCTGCAGTCCTGATCACCCAGGGCCGGATCAGATCCGACGCATCACCGTGACGACCTTGCCGAGGACGGCGGCGTCGTCGCCCGGGATCGGCTCGAAGAGTTCGTTGTGCGGCATCAGCCAGACGTGACCGTCCTTGCGCTTGAACGTCTTCACCGTCGCCTCACCGTCGATCATCGCGGCGACGATGTCCCCGTTGTCGGCGACGTTCTGCTGACGCACGACGACCCAGTCGCCATCACAGATCGCCGCGTCGATCATCGACTCGCCGACAACACGGAGCAGGAACAGTGATCCTTCGCCGACGAGCTCGCGGGGGAGCGGGAAGACGTCCTCGACGGCTTCCTCGGCCAGGATCGGTCCACCGGCGGCGATGCGACCCAGCACCGGTACGAAGGTCGGGGTGGGCAGGCCGCCGTCCTCGGCGCCCGCCGCGGATCCGCCGGGCGGCGTGTGATCGCCGTCCTGGATGTTGACCGCACGCGGCCGGTTGTGGTCGCGTTTGAGCAGACCCTTGCGCTCCAGCGTCCGGAGCTGGTGGGCGACCGACGAGGTCGACGTGAGGCCCACCGCGTCCCCGATCTCCCGGATGCTCGGCGGGTAGCCGCGCTCACGGACGGACCGGCGGATGAACTCGAGCACCCCGCGCTGCCGGGGGGTGAGGGTGGCCTCGGCGACCTCGGGGTCGGCGACGACGGGGTCGGTGGCGTCCGGGTCGGTGCCGCCCGCCGTCGTGGGGTCGGAACCGCGGGCGGCTCCGCGCCGCCCGCCGGCCTTCTCGCTCATCGGTGAGTCCTTCCTGTCGGGATGTCGGCGAACCCGCTCAGTGGGCCGGATCGGGACCGTGAAGCAAAACTGCTGGCTGATGGGGTTCTGTAGGGCCGACACTAACGGACCGAACCGACATCTTCAAACATTTGTTCGACGTGTGTCGAGACTTTGTCGGGGCATCGTGCTAGAAATCGAACATGCGTTCCATCGAACACGTGATCGATCACCCGGGTCGGTCGGGGACGCCAGGAGGACATGATGAGCACGGCAACTCTCACGCGCACCACTCCGTACGTCCGCCGCGGGGACGTCGGCGTCGCGGTGTCGGATCCGACTCCGACCCCGAAAGCGGCCCGTCGCCGGGTCGGTGACCCGTCGATCGACGTCCCGGGCCGTGCCCCGCGACAGACGGGTACCGGTTCACGCCCCCGCCGCGCAGCACGGATGGAACCGACACGGCCGGCCGATCGTCGTCCGGCGGGGCCGGTCCCGACCTCTCGTGCGGCGAGCACGCGATGCGCGACTCCCGTGACCGATCGCCGGGTCTTCGCCCGACGTCGCGCCACCGCGCTCGCCGTCGTGGTCGGTGCCGCGCTCGCGCTGATGGTGTGGGTGGTCGCGATCGTGGGCTCGAACTACGCTGCCTCGGTCGCCCCGACACCGGTCGGCACCGAGGTCGTGCACGTCCGAGCAGGCGACACACTCAGCTCGATCGCCGACCGCGTCGCACCCGAACTGCCACGTCAGTCGGTGATCGATCAGATCGTCGAGCGCAACAACCTGTCGGGTGCGGGCCTGCGCGTCGGGCAGGCGCTGATTGCGCCCGCGTACCGCTGAGTCGGGGGCGGTATCCTCGTGGCACAAGGTCCGGCCGGAAACCGGCACGGTGCAACGGGCATGCGGTGCGCCGGTGTGTCCCGAGATGTGCGTGAGGATGACATGCGCTGCCCGTTTTGCAAGAACGAAGACACCAAGGTCATCGACTCGCGTGTCGCCGATGAGGGGCAGGCGATCCGACGACGCCGTTCGTGTGCGGAGTGCGGTCGCCGGTTCTCGACGGTGGAGAGCGCAGTCCTGTCGGTGGTCAAGCGCAACGGCGTGACCGAGCCGTTCAGTCGCGAGAAGGTGATGCGCGGGGTTCGCCGCGCGTGCCAGGGTCGTGACGTCGCGGAGGACGCGCTCGCGAAGCTGGCGCAGCAGGTCGAGGATGCGGTCCGCGCGTCGGGGTCGGCCGAGATCCCCAGCAACGAGGTGGGGCTGGCCATCCTCCGGCCGTTGCGCGATCTCGATGAGGTCGCCTATCTGCGCTTCGCCTCGGTCTACCGATCCTTCGACTCGCTGGAGGACTTCCAACGGGAGATCGACGACCTGCAGGGTGACCTCAGCCAGGAGAAGTCGGTCGACCCGGCAGGCACCTGACTGCCTCGCCGTCTCAGGTGAACTCGGCGATCGATCGCACGGCCCGCTTCTCCGAGATGGGATACGCGGTGCCGAGTCGCTGCGCGAAGATACCCACCCGGAGTTCCTCGATCAGCCAGTGCGCGAATTCGTCGAGCGCGGAGCGACGTGCTGCCGGGAGTTGCGCCGATCGCTGATTCCATCGGGCCACGACCCGATCGATGGCGGCCACCCCGTCGCGATCGCGTGACGGTGCGACGGACAGATCGGCCAGCCGGTGCTCGGCCGCCTCGAGATACCGCGGGATGTTCGCGAGATGGCGGTGTGGCGTCGTGGCGACGAACCCGTCGAAGACGAGTTCGGCCAGCTGTTCGGCCACATCGTCGGCAGCGAGTGTGCCACTGAGACCATCGATCTCGCGGCGCAGCGGCGCCACACGCCGCAAGACCTCGGTCGCCGAGGCGAAGATCTCGGGTGCCTTGGCTGCCACGGCCGGCCGCATGCGATCGGCCAGCTCGGTGAACTGCTCAGGTGTCCGGATCGACGCGAGATCCCGCGTCGCCGCGAGGTCGCGGATCGCGCGGCGGGTACAGTCGCCGATCAGGTCGTCGGGCCGCAGATACGGGCTCTGGCTGAGCGCGAGGCGTCCAGCCGGGTCCAGGGTCCCGGTGATCTTGCGCGACAAGGCCGGCAGCCGGAGTTCGAGCAACGCGACCACCGCCTCGGTGAGTCGTCGGTCCCGTTCCGCGGTGGAGGCCGCCAGGCCGGTGCGGACACCGACGATGCGGTTGCGGTCCGTGGCGACCTCGAGTGTCGGGTACCGAGTGATCGCCTGCCCGGCGACGGTCGACGTCTGCTCGTCCGCCAGGTTGCCGATGCCCTCGGCGGTCCAGTCCGTGAACACCTCACGTCGCGCCGGAGCGTCGTCCTCGGTGTCGGTGAGACGCTTCTTGAGTGCGGTGAGCGACTTCCCGCTGGCGATCGTGGCGCCGTCGCGGCCGACGACGGCGAAATTCATGGTCAGGTGCGCCGGGATGCGTTCGAGGTCGAAATCCTTGGGGGACACCGTCATCGTCGTGATGGTCGACAGTTCGCGGGCCAGCCCCACCGTCAGGGGTTCGGCGCGCGGGGTCAGGCGGGACAGTGCGAGGTCGGCGAATCGCTGGGCCGGCGCCATCGACTTGCGCAGCGACTTCGGCAGCGACTTCACGAGCTCGGTCGCGAGTTCGGATCGCAGTCCGGGCACGGTCCAGTCGAAGCCGGCAGTCCGGACATGGTCGAGCAGCGGACGCGGGATGACGACGGTCACCCCGTCGTCGGGTGCTCCGGGTTCGAAACGGTAGCGCAGTTCCAGACGTGTCTCGCCCTGCTGCCAGGCGCCCGGGAAGTCGGTGTCGGCGACGGACACGTCGGCGGCGACGTCTTCGGGCCGGAGGTCGAGGAGGTCGGGATCGGAGCGTCGCGCCGCCTTCCACCAGGTGTTGAAGTGACGAGTCGACACCACGTCGGCGCCCACGCGGGCGTCGTAGAAGTCGAACAGCTGCTGCTCGCTGATGACCACGTCCCGGCGCCGGGCCCGGTGCTCGACGTCGGCGGCGGCCTCGAGTAGATCCCGGTTGTGCTGGAAGAAGCCGTGATCGGTGCGCCAGTCGCCCTCGACGAGCGCGTGTCGGATGAACATCTCGCGCGACGTGACGGGGTCGATGGCGCCGTACGGGACGCGTCGCCGGGCCACCAGCGGCACCCCGTACAGCGTGACGCGTTCATACGCCATCGCCGCGCCCCTCTTTCCGGACCAGTGCGGCTCGCTGTAGGTGCGCCGCACCAGATCGCCTGCCAGCTTCTCCGCCCAGAGCGGATCGATGCCGGCCACCGTGTGGGCGAACAGCCGCGACGTCTCGATGATCTCGGCAGCCATGATGAACGACGGCGGCTTCCGGGCCAGCGACGACCCGGGGAAGATCGCGAGTGTCGTGTTCCGGGCGCCGGTGAAGTCTCGTGTGTCGCCCTGACGGACAGCGATGTTGCCCAGCAGTCCGGACAGGATCGCACGGTGGATCGCGTCCGGATCGCGTTCGCTGCCGGGGACCGTCCAGGTGAGGTCGGCGACGATACGCGACAGCTGCCGGTGCAGTTCGGTCCATTCGCGGATTCGCAGGAAGTGGAGGAACTCGCGCTCGCAGAGCCGGCGGAACTGGTTGCCGGACAGCTCTCGTCGTCGTTCCTCGAGGTAGGACCACAATTCCAGGTAGGTGAGGAACTCGGACCCGGGAACCGCGAATCGACGATGTGCGGCGTCGGCGGCCTCGCGGTTCTCGGCCGGCCGCTCACGGACGTCGGCCAGCGAGAGTGCCGCTGCGATCACGAGAATGTGGTCGAGACAACCGAGTTCGTGCCCAGCGATGAGCATGCGCGCCAGCCGTGGATCGACCGGGATGCGGGCCATGTCACGCCCGACCGGCGTCAGCACGGGTTCGTGGTCGTCGCGGGTGGTCTCTCGGATGGCGCCGAGTTCGGTGAGGACGGCCATGCCGTCGCGGATGGCGCGCGCGTCGGGAGGCTGGACGAACGGGAACGCGGACACGTCGCCGAGGCGCAGGGCGGCCATCTGCAAGATCACCGCCGCCAGATTGGTGCGCAGGATCTCCGGGTCGGTGAAGGCCGGTCGGGCGTCGAAGTCGTCCTCGGTATAGAGACGGATACAGATTCCCGGGGCCACACGGCCACACCGGCCGGCCCGCTGTCGCGCACTGGCCTGGGAGATGGGTTCGATAGGCAGCCGGTTCACCTTGGAGCGTGTCGAATAGCGGGAGATGCGGGCGGTGCCGGTGTCGATGACGTAGCGGATGCCCGGGACCGTGAGCGATGTCTCCGCGACATTCGTCGCCAGCACGATGCGGCGCCCCGAGGACGGCGCGAAGACGCGTTGCTGGTCCGCGATCGAGAGTCGCGCGAACAGGGGCACGATCTCGGCGCCCGCCGACACCCGGTGCCCGAGAGCATCGGCGGTCTCGCGGATGTCCCGCTCGGTCGGCAGGAACACCAAGATGTCGCCGGTGCGGCGCGACGACCACAGGTCGCCGACGGCCTGATCGATCGCCTGGGCCTGGTCGAGATCGCGGTGGTCGGAGTCGGGGTCGCGGGCGTCGCCGAACGGGCGATAGCGGATCTCGACGGGGTGGGCCCGTCCGGACACCTCGAGGATCGGCACCTCGGTCGACTCGTCGCCGAAGTGCCGCGCGAAGCGGTCCGGTTCGATCGTTGCCGACGTGATGATCACCTTCAGGTCGGGACGTCGCGGCAACAGGCGTTTGAGATAGCCGAGGATGAAGTCGATGTTGAGACTGCGCTCGTGCGCCTCGTCGATGATGAGCGTGTCGTAGTGGCGTAACAGGGGGTCGGTGCCGATCTCGCGCAACAGGATTCCGTCGGTCATCACCTTGACGAGGGTGTCGGCGCCGGATCGGTCGGTGAAGCGGACGGAATAGCCGACGGCGTCACCGATCTCGGTCGCGGTCTCGTCGGCGATACGCCGGGCGACCGAACTCGCCGCGATGCGCCGCGGCTGGGTGTGGCCGATCACGCCGCGGACGCCTCGGCCGAGTTCCAGGCAGATCTTGGGGAGCTGCGTCGTCTTACCGGATCCGGTCTCGCCGGCGACGACGACCACCTGGTGATCGGCGATGGCGGCGGCGATCTCGGCGCGCGCCTCGGAGACCGGCAGCTCCGGTGGGAAGGAGATGACGGGCACAGTGGCCCGCCGACGATCGATCCGGCGTTGCGCCGACTCGACGTCGGCGGTCAGACGCGTCCACGCCGCTGCCTGTGGCGACCGCCCCAGCTTGTCGAGCCGACGGTGCAGTCGATGAGCATCGACGATGGTGAGTTCGGAGATCTGGTCGGCGAGCTGTCGTCGGTCGTCGGTGGTCGGCGCGGGCATGATGGTTCCAGGATATTCTCCCCGTCGCGCGGGGGCGTCACGCGCCCGCCGGTGCGCGCCGGACCTGATTCGGCCCGTCGTCCGACCACCCTGCATGATTGGGGCATGGCAGGTTCACTCTGGCACGGTTTCGCCGACATGGGCTCGGTCACCTCGAACGGCCCGTTCGTGGTCAGTCGCGGGCACGGGACACGCATCTGGGATGCCGAGGGACGCGAGTACCTCGACGCCACCGCAGGTCTGTGGTTCACCAACATCGGGCACGGGCGCACCGAGGTGGCGCAGGCGGTCGCCGATCAGCTCGGGCGGCTCGCCCATTACTCGGGATTCGGTGACCTGACCGCCGACGTCACGGTGGATCTCGCCGACCGGCTCGCCGAGATCGCGCCGGTGCCCGGCAGCAAGATCTTCTTCACCTCGGGTGGCAGCGATTCCGTCGACACCGCGGCGAAGCTGGCGCGGCGCTATTGGCATGAACGGGGCAAGCCCGAGAAGAACATCATCGTGGGCCGCACCAAGGCGTATCACGGCATGCATGTCGCCGGTACCGCGCTCGCCGGGATCCCGGTGAACCGCGAAGGCTACGGGGAACTGATGGCCGACGCCGAGACGGTGGAGTGGGACAACGCCAAGAGCCTCCTGGGGCTCATCGAACGGCTCGGCGCCGACCGGGTCGCGGCCTTCTTCTGCGAGCCGATCATCGGCGCGGGCGGTGTGTACCTCCCGCCCGAGGGCTACCTTTCCGAGGTCCGCCAGATCTGCCGCGACCACGATGTGCTGTTCGTCGCCGACGAGGTCGTCACCGGCTTCGGCCGTATCGGCGGCGATTCGTGGTTTGCGTCGTCACGGTTCGACCTCGAACCCGACCTGATGACCACCGCCAAGGGCCTCACGTCGGGCTATGTCCCGATGGGTGCGGTGTTCATCGCCCCGCGCATCGCCGAGCCCTTCTACGGGGGTGGGGTCTGGTGGCGCCACGGCTACACCTACGGCGGTCACGCAGGAGCGGCGGCAGCAGCGATGGCCAACCTCGACATCATCGAGAAGGAGGGGCTGCTCGCCGAGGCATCGCGTCTCGAAGGCGATCTGGCGCGGGCACTCTCGCCCCTGACGGACCTCGAGTCGGTCGCCGAGGTGCGGACCGGGCTCGGCGCGGTCTCGGCAGTGCAACTGGCGGACCCGGCACAGGCGATCCCGACGATCGGCCGACTCCGCGAGTGCGGGGTCAGCGGTCGCGCCGCAGGCCAGGGAGCCCTGCAGATCTCGCCCGCCTTCGTCATGACCACCGACGAGGTGACCGAGCTCGCCGACCGGACGCGCGCCGCGCTCTCCTGACCGAGACGGACCGACGACGGCAGGCCCGCCGGAATCCGGTGGGCCTGCCGTCGTATGTGTGGTCGGATCAGACGCCGGCGAGGACCTCGGTCGTCGCGATCGCCTGCGCGACACCGGCGACGATCGAGGCGACCTTCAGCGCCTCGAAGATCGCCTCACGATCGACGCTCGCTTCGCGCAGCGTGTTCTCGTGGGCGCCGACACAGTGTTCACAGCCGTTGATGGAGGACACCGCGAACGACCAGAGTTCGAACAGCGCCTTGTCGACCCCGGGATTGCCGATGATGTTCATCCGCAGGCCGGGACGGAGATCGTCGTACTTGCCGCCGAGGAATCCTCGACCACGGTAGAAGACGTTGTTCATCCCCATGATCGAGGTCGCCCCGAGCGCAGCGTTGTAGGCCTCGGCCGACAGCGTGTCGGCTGCCTCCTCGGCGATCTCGGCCAGCACCTTGGCATTACGGGTCGCCGCGGCCGTCGACAGCAATGTGCCCCATAGCTGCTCCTCGGTGAGGGCGGTGGTCCGGCTGATCGAGCCGAGATTCAGCTTGAGATCCTTGGCGTACTCGGGAAGTGCGTCCTTCAGGTTGTCGATGCTCATGCGGTCTCCTCTCAGACGCTCGCGGTGAGCAGTTCACCGGCGTCGATGGTCGGGTCGCCCTTGCGCCAGTTGCAGGCGCAGAGTTCGTCGGACTGCAGCGCGTCGAGCACGCGCAGGACCTCGTCGACATTGCGGCCGACCGATCCGGCGGTGACCGAGACGAACTGGATCTCATTATTGGGGTCGATGATGAAAGTGGCGCGGTCAGCGACCCCGTCGGCGTTGAGAACGCCTGCAGCGGAGGCCAGTTCACGCTTGAGGTCGCTCAGCATCGGGAACGGCAGCGTCTTGAGGTCCTCATGCTGTGCGCGCCACTGGAAGTGCACGAACTCGTTGTCCACAGATGCGCCGAGAACCTGGGCGTCACGGTCGGCGAACTCGTCGTTGAGCTTGCCGAAGGCAGCGATCTCGGTCGGGCACACGAAGGTGAAGTCCTTCGGCCAGAAGAAGACGATCCGCCACTTGCCGGGATGATCCTCGCTGGTGACCGTCGTGAAGTAGTCATCGGGCTGCTGTGCGTTCACCTTGGACAGATCGCCGCCGATGACGGCGGTGAGATCGTAGGCGGGGAACTGATCGCCGATTGTGAGCAGAGCCATGCGCTGTTTCGCTCCTCGTGGTGGTGTGGATCGGTACGTCATGTGCGCGAAGGAATTCGTCGTCAGACATGCACCATCGTGCCGGATTCTCGGCTAGAGCGAAACGTGATGATAGGCACTATATTGATAGGCATGCCCAATAGAACTTATCAGCCGTCGGTGACCGGGCTCCGGGCTTTTGTCGCCATCGCGAAGCGACGCCACTTCGGTTCCGCCGCTGAGGATCTCGACCTGAGTCAGCCGACGTTGTCGCAGGCGCTGAGTGCTCTGGAGGCGGGACTCGGGATGCAATTGGTGGAGCGGACCACCCGGCGTGTCTTCGTGACTCCGGAAGGGGAGCGGTTGTTGCCCAAGGCGATCGCGGCAGTGGACGCGGTCGACGACCTCGTGGCCGAGGCCTCGGGCCGTGGCGATCCCTTGTCCGGTGGCCTACGACTGGGACTCATTCCCACTGTGGCGCCGTATATCCTGCCGACAGTGCTGCGCGGCATCGGCGAGCGACTGCCGTCGCTGGAGCTGCAGATCATCGAGGATCAGACCGGCCGCCTGCTCCGTCAGTTGAGAGACGGATCACTCGATGTCGCGATCATGGCGTTGCCCACCGTCGAACGCGGATTGACCGAGATTCCCATGTACACCGAGGACTTCGTGCTCGCGCTGCCTGTCCGGCACCCGCTGGCCGGTCGTCGCCGGGTCGATCCGGCATCGTTGGCCGATCTGCCGCTGCTACTTCTCGATGAAGGACATTGCCTCCGAGATCAGGCGCTGGAGGTGTGCCGGTTGGCCGGCGTCGCTCCCGAACTCGGCCAGACACGGGCGGCGTCGCTGGCGACGGCGGTGCAATGTGTGGAAGGCGGGCTGGGGGTGACGCTGATCCCGCAGACGGCGGTGGCAGCCGAGACCGACGGCGGATCACTCGCCACCGCCACGTTCGCGCGACCGCGCCCGGGCCGGCGGATCGGATTGGTGTTCCGCGAGTCGGCCGGCCGGTCGGATTCCTATCGGACCCTGGCCGGAGTGATCGCCGAGATCGTCGACGCGACGGGCGACGTGCAGCGTGAACAGGGAATGAGGGAGTAGGGGGGTCCCGGCGTGAACCGTGAGCCGGCCCGGGGCCGAACTCACCCGCGGGTGAGTGTCATCTCCTCCCATTCGTCCAGGAGGCTGGAGTCGACCCCGCGGACCGCGTCGCCGAGCTGCTCGGTGATCTCGATGATCGCGGGCGTGCTCACCGTGTTCGGCAGCCCTTGCCGCAGAACGCGATAGCAGTCGGACAAGTAGCGCAGCACGACACCTTCGCTGCGTGCGAGGCCGTAGGCCGAGATGAGTTCGTTGAACGTCATCGCGCGCTCGAGCATCTCGCGGAGCACAGATTTCGGCGACGGCGGATAGGACGACACCCACGGATGCCCGCGGCGATACACACCGTAGGCGAACTCGATCTCCTCCGCGAGTGGCCGCGGCCAGGTGATCTCCTCGAGTCGGGCCATGCGTTCCTCGTATTCGACCCCGTCCGCCTTCATCTCGGCCAGCGCCGCATCACGGGCGGCCTTGCGCTGCGCGAACACGAGTGGACGTGGATCCTCGAGGGTCGACTCGAGGATCGACACCACGTCCAGCGGATAGGTGGAGGAGTCGGGATCGAGGATCTCGAACGCCGCGACGGCGAACGAGGAAAGTGGATTGGTGAGCGCGAAATTCTCGGGCATGTCCACCGACAACCGGACATTGCGGCCGTCCTCGTCGGGGGCGTCGAGCTGCACCACGATGCCCGATTCGCGGAGTCCGCGGTAGAGCTCGATCGTGTGTCGGATGTGACGCAGCTGGCGGTTGCGTGGCTCGTGACTCTCCTCGAGGAGATGCCGCATCGCGGCGAAGCAGTCACCAGGACGCGACAGCACCTCCATGAGGATGGCGGTGGTCATCCGGAAATGGGATCGCAGTGGCTCGTCGGGCGCGTCGATCAACTGGGTGAAGGTCTTCTCGCCCCACGACACGAAGCCCTCGGGGGGCTTCTTGCGTACCAGCTTTCGCAGCTTCTTCGGGTCGTCGCCCGCCTTGGCGACCGCCCGTGCGTTCTCGACGTCGTGTTCGGGGGCCTGTGCGACAACATAGCCGACGGTGTCGAATCCTGCCCGGCCCGCGCGGCCCGCGATCTGATGGAACTCGCGGGCCCGCAGACGGCGCACCCGGGTTCCGTCGTACTTGCTCAGCGAGGCGAACAGCACCGTGCGGATGGGGACGTTGATGCCGACGCCGAGGGTGTCGGTCCCGGCGACCACCTTCAGCAGGCCCTGCTGGGCCAGTCGCTCCACGAGCCGTCGGTAGCGGGGCAGCATTCCGGCGTGGTGCACGCCGATCCCGGCACGCAGCAACTTCGACAGGGTGCCGCCGAACCCGGTGTGGAAACGGAAGTCGCCGATCGCGGCGGCGATCACCGCTCGCTCGGCCTTGTCCGTGATCTTCGCCGACAACAGTGCCTGCGCCCGCTCGACGGCGGCCGCCTGGGTGAAGTGGACGACGTAGATCGGGGCTCGGCCCGCGGTGATGAGTTCTTCGATCGTCTCGTGGACCGGGGTCATCGCGTAGCTGTGTTGGAGCGGCACCGGCCGTTCGGTGCCGGTGATCGCGCTCGTCGGACGACCCGTCCGGCGGCCCAGGTCGTCGACGAAGAACGACACGTCGCCGAGTGTCGCCGACATCAGCAGGAACTGAGTGTGGGGGAGTTCGAGGATGGGAACCTGCCACGCCCAACCGCGATCGGGTTCACCGTAGTAGTGGAACTCGTCGGCGACGAGCATGCCGATGTCGCTGCGCGAACCGTCGCGCAGGGCGAGATTCGCGACGATCTCCGCCGTGGCACAGATGATCGGTGCGTCTGCGTTGACGGCCGCGTCGCCGGTGAGCAGTCCGACCTCCGCGGCCCCGAAGGTGGCGCACAGCTCGAAGAATTTTTCGCTGACCAGGGCCTTGATGGGCGCGGTGTAGAACGCGCGTTCGCCTCGACACCGCGCGAAGTAGATGGCCCCCGAGGCCACGAGGGACTTGCCCGACCCGGTCGGCGTCGCCAGGATCACGTTGCCGCCCGAGATCAGCTCGAGCAGCGACTCCTCTTGATGGGAGTAGAGCTCGATGCCGCGGTCTTTCCACCAGGACGTGAAGTTCGCGAATGCGGTGTCCTCGTCGGCGACCGGAGTCAGGTACGCCTCGCCCGCGGCGGTCACATCGGTGATGGGGGACCGCCTGGTTCGTCCGGACCACCGTACGGACCGGTGCCGAACTGCCCGCCGTCCTCACCGCCGTCACGCATCTGCTCGGCCAGGAACTTCTCCAACTCGGCGCCGAGTTCCTCTCCGCTGGGCAGATCGGATTCGGCGGCGAGCAGTGACGCACGCTCTTCCTGGGCCTGGGTGAAGGTGTCGTATTGCGCCTCGAGCGCGGTGACGACCGACTCGATCTCCGCGTTTCCGGAGACCTCGGCATCGATCTGCGTCCGCACCTTGGCCGCCGCGTTGTCGAGCGCCGTGATCGGCAGTTCGAGGCCGGTGAGTTCACCGACGGCGCCGAGCAGCCGTGCCGATGCCGCGGGGTAGTCGGCCTGCGACAGATAGTGCGGCACGTGCACCGACAGCCCGGCAGCGCGGTAATCGTGCTCGCTCATCCGCAGTTCGAGGAGCATCGACGCGCTGGCCGGCAGCCTCATCGCCGATCCCCAGCGCGGGAGATCGCCGAGACGCTCCGGGTCGCTGCCGTGAGCGGTGATCGAGGGCGGGCGGGTGTGGGGGACCGCCATGGGGATGGCGTTGAGTCCGATCACGTCGGTGACGCCGAAGCGCTCGGCGAGACCACGGACAGCCTCAACGAACTGTTCCCAGCGCAGATCGGGTTCCGATCCGGCGAGCAGCAGGAACGGTCGCCCGGCCGTGTCTCGGATGGCGTGCATGGTCAGCGACGGCATCTCGACGTCGGTGAACGTGTCGCCGTTGAAGCTGATGGTGGGCCGACGCGAGCGATAATCGATCAGTTCGTCGCTGGAGAACGTGGCCACCAGTTCGGAGTCCAGCGCATCCCGCAGATGCTGGGCGGCGAGCGCGACCGCATGGCCGGCGTCGGCAAACCCGTTCAGTGCGTGGACCAGCACGGGGCCGGTGCCCTCGTGGTCGGTGACCTGGGGTGCGGGGAACTCGAGTGAGTACAGCGAACTGCGCTCGACGGACTTGTCGTCCATGAGTCGTCCCTCCTCGTGTCGTGTGGAGAAGATTGTCCCGCATCAGAGCGGTCCGGGGCCAATTCCCCCGGTCCATGCGGTATCGATCGGTTCAACAACGTCCGGCGGGGGTCGATTCCCGCCGGTGTGGTTGCCCTCGGGCGGAGATGCCGCCGGGTGTCGGTGCGCGAGATGGCCGAGGCGCGGTGGCACAGTGGAACCTTGTGACCGGAACAGAACGCCCCAGAGCGCGTCGGGGAGTCGCTCTCGTGCCGTTCGTGGTCGCCGCACTGTGGACTGCACTGTCCGGGTGCAGTGTCGACGGGCAGGCCACGGCCGGGGCGGGCGATCTCGCGGAGAACGCCGTGTCGTCCAGCGCCTTCCCGGCGGGCACCGCTACCCGCGTTCCGGCCGCCGCGGTGCCCGGGGCGCTCGCCGACCTCGCCGGACGCCCGCTGAACGGCTCGGTGAGCCCCGCCGACTGCACACCCGTCGCCATCCCGTCCGACGGCGCGGTCGTGCTGGTGGGTCCGTCGCCGACGACCCCGACGGCGACGTTCACCTCGGCGGTCGCCCATGCCGCGAATTCTGTCGACGATGTGACCGAACTCGCAGGCCGCTGCCCGCACACGACGTCGGGCTCAGTGCCCACCGCCGCGTCGGCGGTGAGCACCGAGGTCGTCCCGGCGCCCGGCCGTGACTCGGTGCAGACCGGGGCGATCGAACGCACCATCACCACGGGTGGGCCGGGTGCGCCGCCGATGATCACGTCGACGACGACCCTGATGGCTCAACGTGAGGGAGTCCGGGTGCTCGTCGAGTACCGCCGGCAGGGCGGCGGGGCGATGACACCCGAGACCGGAGCACAGCTCGATGCGTTGTTCGACGACGCGGTCGACGCCGCTTTCGGCTGAGAATCCCGCGCTCATCCGGCGCATCGACGCAGGTGGATCTGTGGATGGTGCGGGATCTGTGCACAACCCGGTTCGCCGACGGGTCTGCGAGCGTTGACGTGGCAGGCCCCCACGCCACGATTCGGGCATGTCACCCATTCCCAGTGCTCGCCCGCTGTCCCCGACCGGCCTGCTCACCGCTGTGCCGGGTCTGCTCGGATTCATCCCCGACCGCTCGATCGTCGTCCTGGCGTTCGGCGACGACCCACGCATCGTGCGGACAGCGATGCGCCATGACCTCGTCTTCGACGACGACGGTGAGCTGGTACCGGCCCTTGCCGAGCTGTTCAGCAGCCTCGCCGAGGTGTGTGTACGCAACGAGGTGCGCGCGGCCGTGCTCGTGATCGTCGACGACAGGTTCCCCGCAGCCGACCTGAGATATCGGCGGGTATGTGGGATCGCCGATCGTCGGTTCTCCGAGATCGGTGGAATCGCAACAGGTTTCGTGATTCCTGAGTTCACAGAGGGCGGTCGTTGGCTCACTGTCTGGGAGGCCGGCCGCGACCCGCTCGTCCACGGTTCGATCATCCCGATCGCCCGCGACGCCCCGACGCGTGGACGTCTCGGCGATCCGCAGTCAAGTCCGACCGCACTCCAGCGAGCCGTCCGGACGGGGCACGGTGTGCTCGCCCGCCGATCAGACATGGAGGCGATGCTGGCCCCGCTCGACCACTGCGCCGGACCACATCTCGACGAGGTGGACCACGGTGCATCGGCCGGCGTGGACCAGATGGACACCGCGGACGAAACGGACGAGACGGACGACGCGTCGCTACTGCGCGCCGTCGTCCATCAGGTGATCGTGGCCTCGGGACCGCGACGACCGGATGAGGCGGCGGATCTCGACTGTGCGGAGGTGACCCGGCTGGGCGTCGCCCTGACGCGACTGCCGGTCCGGGACGCTGCACTCAGTTTCGCGGTCACGGATCTGCGCGGGGCCGCGGAGTCGCTCTGGCGTGAACTCGCCCGACGGCTCCGCGGTCCAGCACAGGCCAGTGCGGCGACGATGCTGGCGCACCTGCACTACATCAACGGGGAGGGCGGGCATGCGGGTGTGGCACTCGATCACGCGTTGCGCGCCGATCCCCATTGGTCGTTGGCGACCCTGCTCGACAGCGCGCTGCGGGGCGGACTGGCACCACATCTGCTACACGACATGATCGACGACTGCTATGACGTCGCGGAGCGGCTCGGTGTGCCGCTGCCGGCGCCGACCCTCGAACGTGACGCCGGGTGACGGCGGTGGATCAGACCTTCTCCACGAACACCGAGTGCGCCATCTCGTCCGACAGTTCGAGACCGTCGTGCCCGGGGGAACTCAGGACGGCCTTGCCCGGTGCGAGGGTGACCGTGACACGGGCGTTGGGCACCACACCGGCGTCGCGCAGCTCGCTGATGAGCGCGTGATCGGACTGGGCGTGCTCGGACAGGCGGCGCACGATGACGACGACCGGATCCCCCTGCGGGAGATCGGAGAGACGTGTCGCGCTGCCGCCGAGGGGGGCCTGCTGGGCGCCGAGCAGTTCGAGACCGGGGATCGGGTTGCCGTAGGGGGATGTCGTCGGGTTGTCGAGGACGGTGAGCAGACGACGCTCCACGTTCTCGCTCATGACGTGCTCCCAACGGCAGGCCTCCTCATGGACCTCGTCCCAGGGCATCCCGATGACGTCGACGAGCAGTCGCTCGGCCAGCCGATGCTTGCGCATGACCGCGATCGCGAGTTCACGGCCCTTGTCGGTCAGCTCGAGGTGCCGGTCACCGGCGACGTGGAGCAGACCGTCTCGTTCCATCCGCGCCACCGTCTGCGACACGGTCGGACCGCTCTGCTCCAACCGTTCGGCGATACGCGCGCGGAGAGGGATGATCCCTTCCTCTTCGAGGTCATAGATCGTCCGCAGGTACATCTCGGTGGTGTCGACAAGATCGTTCACTGTGCGCAGTCCCTTCGTCTGTGCCCAAGGGTACCTTGACCAGCACCTGGCATTCGCTGCCCGCGTGTCGTCGCGTCGGTTGAAATGTCGGAATCCGCGGCCCGTGCTGCCGGTGGCGCCCGGAGACGCGCCGGTCCACGGTGGGGCGGACGGTGAAGCACGTCGGTGCGTCCGGGGACGCACTAGCCTGGGGTCGTGACGCGGACAAGGGGCGACGAGGCGGCAGCGGTCATCTGGAGCGAGGATTTCCTGTCCTACAAGTGGGCGCACACCCACCCGATGAACCCGGTTCGGCTGGCCCTGACCATGACGCTCGCGCAGAGTCTCGGTGTCCTCGACGGCGTCGACAGTCGGGCGCCCCTCGAGATCGACGACTCAGCGCTGACCGTCGTCCATTCGACCGACTACATCGACGCGGTCCGCGCCGTCGGTTCGGGTACCGCGTCACTCTCCGGGCCGTTGCTCGAGCGCCTCTTCGGACTCGGTGACGCCGACAACCCGGTGTTCGACGGCATGCACGAGGCGGCGCGACTTCTGGTCGGCGGCACACTGGCCGCCGCACAGGCGGTCGGATCGGGCTCGGTGCGTCGGGCCGTGAACATCAGCGGGGGGATGCACCACGCGATGCGCGCCCGAGCCGCCGGGTTCTGCATCTACAACGACTGTGCGATCGCGATCGACTGGTTGCTGGACAACGGATTCGACCGGATCGCCTACCTCGACATCGATGCGCATCACGGCGACGGTGTGCAGGCTGCGTTCGCCGCCGATCCTCGCGTGCTGACGGTGTCGCTGCACCAGCACCCGGCGACGCTGTGGCCGGGCACGGGCTGGCCCACCGAGGTCGGAGACGACGCCGGACAGGGCACCGCGGTCAATCTGCCGCTCATGCCCGACGTCACCGACCGTCTCTGGCTGCGGGCGTTCCATGCGGTCGTGCCATCGGTGCTCGAGCAGTTCCGCCCCCAGATCCTGATCAGCCAGTGCGGCGTGGACAGTCACCGCGCCGACCCGCTCACCGATCTCGCGCTCACCGTCGACGGGCAGCGGGCGGCCATGCAGGCCATGCGTGGTTTCGCCGAGAAGTACTGCGACGGGCGCTGGATCGCCGTCGGCGGCGGCGGTTACGGTGTCGTCAACGTCGTGCCGCGCAGTTGGGCGCACCTGCTCGCCATCGTCCTCGACCGTGACGTCGACGTCGACACGGAGGTCGACGACTCCTGGTGTGCCACCGCCGAACAGATCGCCGAGCAGGTGCACTCGGAGTACGCCCATTCACCCGTCGCCGTCATGGGTGACGGGGGCGACGTGGACTTCGTGGCCTGGGACGGGGACACTGGTCAGCCGCCGCCCGAGGGGATCAGCGATTCCGCGCAACGCCAGACCGACCGGGCCATCCTGGCCACCCGTCGTGCGGTGTATCCGCTGCACGGTCTCGATCCGGAGGACCCGCGTGACTGATCAGGACATGACGGCACCGGCGGAGGGCGCCCCCATCGCCGAGCAGCCCCAGCCCCGCGAGCCGTGGGACTATCCGCGCCACTGGATCGCCGACGTGTTGGCGTCCGACGGCGGCGTCGTACACCTGCGACCGATCGTGCCCGACGACGCGGACCGGGTGGTGCGCTTCCACGGCGGTCTGTCGGAACGCACCCGATACATGCGGTACTTCGGGCCCACGCCGACCCTGCCTCCCCGCGAGGTGGCGCGGATGACGACGGTCGACTACCAGAAGCGGGTCGCGCTGGTCGCGGTCCTCGGTGGAGACATCATCGCGATCGGCCTCTACGAGGGTCTGGAGTTCGACGGCAAGCCCGAATCCGCGGAGGTCGCGTTCGTCGTCTCCGACGACCACCAGGGCCGCGGCCTGGGACCGATCCTGCTCGAGCATCTCGCCGGGGCGGCGGCGGAGAACGGCTTCACCCGATTCGAGGCCGAGGTACTCAGCGAGAACCCCAACATGGTCGCGGTGTTCCGCGACGCCGGCTATCAGCTGTCGCGGAGCTTCGACGGCAGCACCGTGCACGTCGAGTTCCTCATCGACCCGACCGAGGCGATGACCTCGGTGCGCAACGCCCGCGAACGCGCGTCGGAGGCGCGAAGCGTGGCCAACCTGCTGCGCCCGTCGTCGGTCGCGGTGATCGGTGCGTCGACCGATCGCAAGAAGGTCGGAAACGCGTTGCTGGCCAACATCATCGCCGGAGGATTCACCGGTCCGGTGTTCCCGGTGAACGGTCCGGGCACCCCCGACGACGAGCCCCCGGTGGAATCCGATGGGTCCGCCCGATCCCACGGTCCCGGCCCGGCTCGGACCACGCCCGCGCAGCGTCGCGGCCACCCGCGACCGCCGTCGGTGCGGGGTATCCGCGCCTATCGCACGGTTCGCGACATCCCCGACCCGGTCGACCTCGCGGTGGTGGCCGTGCCGGCGGCGACCGTCGACGACGTCCTCGACGACTGCCTTGTGAAGGGTGTCCGGACACTCGTCGTCGTCTCATCGGGCTTCGGTGAGGCCGGCGAGGCCGGACTCGAGAGCGAACGCAGACTCGTCGACCAGGTCCGCGAGCACGGCATGCGCCTGGTCGGGCCGAACGCGCTTGGAGTGGCCAACAACGATCCCGATGTGGCGCTGAACGCGACGCTCGCACCCCGCATCCCTGCCGCCGGCCGGGTGGGGTTCTTCTGTCAATCCGGTGCGCTCGGCATCGCCATCCTCGACACGGCCGCGCGACGGCAGATCGGCCTGTCCACGTTCGTCTCGGCCGGGAACCGTGCCGATGTGTCCGGCAACGACCTCTTGCAGTACTGGGACACCGACACGTCCACCGATGTCGTGCTGTTGTACCTCGAGAGCTTCGGCAATCCACGGAAGTTCTCCCGGATCGCCCGGCGGGTGTCGCGGTCGAAGCCCATCGTGGCGGTGAAGTCCGGCAAGGGTGCGATGACTGCGGCGCGGGCGGCCCGGTCGTCGGCCTCGAGCCTCGACGACCAGATCGCGCAGATGGTACTCGAGCAAGCCGGTGTCATACAGGTGCACACCATCTCCGAATTGTTCGACTGCGCAACGGTGTTCGCGTATCAGCCGATCCCGCGCGGACCGAGGACACGGATCATCGGCAATTCGTCGGTGTTGGGCAGCCTGGCTGCCGACACCGCCCGCGGCGGTGGCCTCGAGGTGACTGATGCCATCGATCTCGGTGCCGGGGCCACGGAGGATGCCTTCGAGGCCGCGGTCACCGACGCGATGGCCGATCCGTCCGTGGACGCGGTGATCGTGGTCTTCGTGCCACCTGTCGCGGTCGACGCCGACTGGCATGCGCGTGCGCTGATGGCGGCGGCGACCACGCCCGCCGCCGACGGACCGAAACCCATCGTCACGACATTCCTCGCTGTCGAGGGCATCCCGCCGGGTCTGATGAGGCCCGGACCCAACGGTCTCCCGCAGGCCGGTTCGATTCCGTCGTACGGCAGCCCGGAGAGGGCGGCGAACGCGCTGGCACGTCTGTGGCAGTACGCGCGCTGGCGCCAACGCCCCGAGTCCGAGATCCACCGCCCCGATGGCACGGATCCCGAGTCCGCGCGGGCGTTCGTGCGCGAGGCGATGGACGTATCCGCAGGGAAACCGGCACCGGGGGATCCGGGTGGACGGACTCTCGGGCACGTCGAATCGGCGATGCTGCTGCGCTGGTACGGCATCCCGATCGTGCCGTTCCGCGAGGTGAGCACCATGCACGAGGCGTCGGCGGCCGCTCGTGACCTCGGATTCCCGGTGGCGGTCAAGGCGACCTCCGACATGTGGCGTGGACGCCTCGACCGCGAGGGTGCGCGACTCGACCTGCCCGACGCCACCGCCGTCGTGACCGCGTTCACCGAACTGGCGGACCTGACCGGCGATCGGGTGTTGCACGTCCAGAAGATGGCGCCCAAGGGGATCGGGACCACCATCCGGGTGCGCGACGACCCGTCGTTCGGTTCGCTGATCTCGTTCGGTCTGTCCGGGCGAACCTTCGACCTGCTCGGCGATCACGGTTACCGCGCGATCCCACTGTCGCCGCTGGACGCGGCCGAACTCGTCGACGAGCCGCGGTCGGCGCCGTTGCTCGCGGGCTATGCGGGGGAGCCGCCGGTCAGCCGCGACGCCCTGGCCGATCTGCTGCTGCGCATCTCGACCCTCGTCGACGACATCCCGGAGGTGCGCGAGGTGCTCTGCGACCCCATCCTGGCGGCGCCGGACGGCGTCGCGGTCCTCAACGCCCTGATACGTGTCGGCCCGGTGCCCACACGAGCGGACACCGGGCCGAGACGACTGGGGTGATCTGGGGACCCGCCGGCGCACTGCCGGCAGGACATCCGATCAGCTGGCGTAGGCGCGCAACCGTTCGGCGCGCTCGCCCTGACGCAGTTTGCCCATGACCTCACGTTCGATCTGACGCACACGCTCACGCGACAGGCCGAACATGCGACCGATCTGGTCGAGCGTGCGTGGCTGACCGTCGTCGAGGCCGTAGCGCATCCGGATGACCTGCTGCTCGCGCTCGTCGAGCGTGGACAGCACCGACCGGATGTCGGAGTGCAGCAGACCGGCGATCACGGCATTCTCCGCGGAGGTGGCCTCGGCGTCCTCGATGAAGTCACCGAGCGGGGCCTCCTCGTCGCTGCCGACGGGCATGTCGAGGCTCACCGGGTCGCGGCTGTGGTCGAGCAGATCCGCGATCTTCTCGGCCGGGATGCCGGACTCGTTGGCCAGTTCGTCATCGGTCGCCTCGCGGCCGAGTTGTTGATGGAGCTCGCGCTTGATGCGCGCCAGCTTGTTCACCTGCTCCACGAGATGGACGGGCAGCCGGATCGTGCGGCTCTGATCGGCCATGCCGCGGGTGATCGCCTGACGGATCCACCATGTGGCATACGTGGAGAACTTGAAACCCTTGGCGTAGTCGAACTTCTCCATAGCGCGGATCAGACCGAGATTGCCCTCCTGGATCAGGTCGAGCAACGGCATGCCGCGGCCGGTGTAGCGCTTCGCGAGCGACACGACGAGACGCAGGTTGGCCTCCAGGAGGTGCGAACGGGCGTACTCGCCCTCTCGGACGATGATCGCCAGGTCACGCTTCTTGGTGGCCGAGAGGCGCTTCTTGGTCGCCAGGAGGTGCTTGGCATAGAGCCCGGCCTCGATCTGCTTGGCGAGTTCGACCTCCTGCTCGGCGTTGAGCAGGGCCGTGCGGCCGATGCCGTTGAGATAGACGCGGACGAGGTCGGCAGCCGGTGACTGGGCGTCGAGATCCTGTTCGGTCATCGCGGGGCGGGTCCGGGCGGGATCATCGGCGAATCCAGTAGTCGTGGTCGGGCGTGAAACTGTCGAGCGTGACATTCGGCCTCCTGACTTGAGTGCGTTCAAGGGGTTCAACGCGAACAGGTGGGCGAAAGTTCCCGGGGCGCTTCGGCCCGAAGTCGCCGTCGCCTGCGCTGACCTGCGCAGATGCCTGCGGGTTCAGCCGGGTACATGAGAAGTTGCTGAGAGTGTGGGTCAGCGGGAACGGCGGTCGTGTTCGTCGCGTCGGACGTCGTCCGAGGGCTCCGTCGTCGAGTCGACGATCCGCGTCTCGAGTGACGACCCGGGACCGCTGAGGGAGGATCGGCCGACCACGGAATGATCGGCGCCGTACTTGTACTGGGGAACCTCGCCGCGCTTGCGGGGCGGCCGGTCGTTGGCGATCAGGACCGCGATCCACGGGATCGGGATGGAGGCCGCGACGATCGCCAGAGCGAGCAGACCCGAGCCGGTCGAGCTGTAGACGATCCCGGCGATGACCAGGGCGGGCACGCGAAAAGCCATCAGCGTCAAGTACTTGCGCACACGCGTGCGATGCTGATCCTCCAGCGATTGCTGCGCGTGGGTGATCAGAAAGGCTTCGGGGTCGGTTCCGTGCCCCGTAGGTCCTTCTCTGCCCATGTCTCCACCATCCCACTTCGATGTCACGGATGCACTCGCGCCCCCTGCACAGGGAACCGTCCGGGTGATGTCTCACAGAGGTCATTCGGAGCGGTCCACCTTTCGGCGTTGTGGTGACGCACAATGGTCGGTATGGGAACTCAGACAATCGAGCGGCCGGACCTCGACGAGAAGACCGACGTCGACGAACGGCCCGATGCCGACAGCACCGACCAGGGTGATGACGATCGCCCCAAGTTCTTCCACTACGTGAAGAAGGACAAGATCGCGGAGAGCGCGGTCATGGGTAATCACGTGGTGGCGTTGTGCGGGGAGACATTCCCCGTCACCCGGTCGGCCAAACCAGGTTCACCGGTCTGCCCGAAGTGCAAGAAGATCTACGCGCGCATGCGCAAGGAGTGACTCTCAGGGGTCCGGGTGGTCGCGGTGCTTCGTCGGCCGCCCGGACTCGGCGTCCGTCCGGCCCCGGCGTATCGGCCCGGTCGCGAGCCGATCGGGCAGTGTCTTGAGTTGTCCGGTGAAATCCGAGGTCTGCGAGGACACCCAGTCGCGCACCTGGGTCGTCGGCGACGGTTTGGCAGGCCAGAGGGACTGCACGGCGGCATTGAACTCGGCGCCGACGACGATCGCGAAGCCGAGGAAGAACGTGAACAGCAGGAACGCGATCGGTGTGGCGAGCGCACCGTAGGTGTAGCCCGCGCGGGTGATCGCGGTCAGGTACATGCGCAGGATGTAGCTGGCGACCCAGAAGAACACCCCGGCGACGATCGCGCCGCCGACGAGACGGTGCCACGGCAGTGGATTCGGCAGCGCCAGGTGATAGAGCGTCGTCAGCACGATCAGTAGCAGCGCCGCGACGAACGGGAAGTAGCCGTAGTCGATCAGATTGGTGATGATCGGGTCCCACGAATCGGGCACGATCTCGTGCAGATAGTTGGGTCCCAGCGCCACCAGGGGCAGCACGAAGACCGACACCAGCAGGAACCCGATGTAGAGCAGCAACGCGAAGATCCTCTGCCACACCGGGTTTCGCACCTCATGCTGATCGTGCGCGCGCACGATGGAGGCGACGAAACACGAAACCGCCGATGATCCGGCCCACAGGGAGATGAGGAAGCCCGCCGAGATGACCCCGACACGTCCACGTCCGAGCACGTTGTCGACGGTCGGCGTGATCAGGTCGGTGACGACGCTCTCCGAGAAGGTGCGGCTGGCGAACGAGATGATCCGGTCGTAGATGACGTCGACGGTGTCCGGACCGAACCACCCGGACACGTAGCCCACGCTGCCGAGGAGTCCGAGGATCAGCGGCGGCAACGACAGCGCCTGCCAGAACGCGGCCTGGGCCGCCCAACCGACGATGCCGTCGTCCCAGGCCTTCTTCGTCGTCCGCCAGACCAGCACATGCAGGTTCGGGAGAACGGGCGGGCCCGGTTCGTGGGGGACGTCGATCGGGTTGTCGTGGCCGGGGTCCGACGGCGGACTGTGATCGTGGTCGGTGGTGGCGGTGTGGTCGTCTGGTCCATTCGTCGCGGCAGACGCGGCTCGTGGATCGGTCGGGGCCGGTACGCGGGTGGACCGGGCGCGCGGCGCGGCGTTCTGTTGGGGCGGGCGCGCCGGCAGCGGTGTCGTCGGCGTCCCGGGATCGATCAGCGGGATCGTCGGTGAGGTCGCCGGGCGTGAGGACTCGTCTCGGCGGGCACGCCGGTAGCGACCATCGGCCGACGACGTGCCGTCCTCGGTGATCGGTGCTGGGTTCCGCTCACGACTGCTGATGGCTCGATCATCCCTGATCGAGGAAACAAACGGGTGACCGGTCCGGGTGCGGTGCGTCGCCGTGACGAACCCGACCGTCGACCGGTTGGGTCCGTCGGCCCACGTCGCGCGACGGACTGCGCGTCGGGCGCGCTGTCGTCGGCGGCCCCCGGTAGCATGGCGGGCGTCCCCTCGTGTGGTGATCGCATGCCCGAGGGGACGTTTCATGCGCCGGAGCGTGCCGCCCGGAGTGATCGAACTGGTGTCAGGAGCAGTGCAGGAGTGACCTCAGCAGCCGACGACCCGACCATCGCCGACGTCGCCGCCCCGGCGGGCCCGCCACTGCGAGCCTGGCAGCGACGTGCCCTCACGAAGTATCTGACCCGACGGCCGGCCGACTTCCTCGCTGTCGCGACGCCGGGCGCCGGCAAGACCACCTTCGGCCTGCGGGTCGCCAGCGAGTTGCTGGCCGACCGGACGGTGGACCAGGTCGCCGTCGTCACGCCGACGGAACATCTCAAACACCAGTGGGCCGAGGCCGCCGCCCGTGTCGGCATCGCACTGGACTCGCGGTTCAGCAACTCCACCGGCCAGACGAGCGCCGATTACCACGGGGTGGCCCTCACCTATGCACAGGTCGCAGCACATCCCACCCGCCACCGGGTGCGCACCGAGAATCGGCGGACCCTGGTCATCCTGGACGAGATCCACCACGGTGGAGACGCGAAGTCGTGGGGCGAGGCCATCCGCGAGGCCTTCTCCGACGCGACGCGGCGGTTGGCGTTGACGGGTACCCCCTTCCGTTCCGACGATTCGCCGATCCCGTTCGTCACATACGAGCCCGAGGGTGGGGGAGTCCTGCGCTCGAAGGCCGACCACACCTACGGGTACGCCGATGCGCTCGCCGACGGCGTCGTCCGCCCTGTGGTGTTCCTCGCCTACAGCGGGCAGGCGAGCTGGCGGACGAGCGCGGGTGAGGAGTTCACCGCGCGGCTCGGGGAGCCGTTGTCGGCCGAGCACACCGCACGCGCGTGGCGTACGGCGCTCGACCCGCACGGCGACTGGATACCGTCGGTTCTCGAGGCAGCGCACACGCGCCTGAAGCAGCTGAGGGCTGCCGGGGTCCCGGACGCCGGCGGCCTCGTGATCGCCACCGATCAGACGGTGGCCCGTGACTACGCCGAGCTGCTCACCGCGATCAGCGGCCGGAAACCGACCCTCGTGCTGTCCGACGACCCGAAGTCGTCGTCGCGGATCGCGGAGTTCGCCGCATCCGACGACGAGTGGATGGTCGCGGTCCGCATGGTGTCCGAGGGCGTCGACGTCCCGCGACTCGCCGTCGGCGTCTACGCGACGAGTTCGTCGACCCCGCTGTTCTTCGCCCAGGCGATCGGCCGGTTCGTGCGGTCACGCCGGCCCGGGGAGACCGCGAGCGTGTTCCTGCCGTCGGTCCCGGTGCTGCTGAATCTGGCGAGTCAGATGGAGGCCGAGCGTGACCACGTGCTCGGCAAGCCGCACCGGGAGAGCGACGGCCTCGATGACGCGCTGCTCATCGACGCCAACAAGCAGAAGGACGAGCCGGGCGAGGAGGAGAAGGCGTTCCAGTCACTGCACGCCGACGCCGAACTCGACCAGCTGATCTTCGACGGCGCCTCCTATGGCACCGCCACCTTTTCCGGGAGTGAGGAGGAGTCGGAGTACCTGGGTCTGCCGGGTCTGCTCGATGCGAATCAGGTCCGCGAACTCCTCCGCAGGCGGCAGGCCGAACAGGTGGCGGAGCGGTCGGCGGCGGTGACCCCGGCGGTGCCCGCTGAGCCGGCGCGTCCGGCCGGTGAGAACCTGCACGCGCTCCGCAAGGAACTCAACACCCTGGTCGCCATGCATCATCACCGGACCGGGAAGCCGCACGGGATGGTGCACAACGAATTGCGTACCCGGTTGGGTGGGCCGCCGACCGCGATGGCGACCGCCGATCAGCTGCGCGAGCGGATCGCCGCGCTGCGCGAGTGGCGCTGAACGGGTCAGCGGAAGCGACGACGGCGGAAGCGACGACGGCAGAAGCGACGACGGCAGAAGCGACGACGGCAGAAGCGACGACGGCAGAAGCGACGACGGCAGAAGCGACGACGGCAGAAGCGACGACGGCAGAAGCGACGACGGCAGAAGGCCCGACCAGGATGTCCGGTCGGGCCTTCTGCCAGTCGTTGTCGGCGGTGGTGATCAGACCAGCTCGCCCTCGGATTCCACGACGGTGGCCGAGAGCTCCACGAGCTTGGTCTCATGCTCGTTGAAGTGGTGACGGCAGAAGAGAAGTTCTCCGCCGGCAGGCAGCACGGCCCGCACCTTTGCGGCAGCGCCGCAGCGGTCGCAGCGGTCGGCAGCGGTCAGCGGCATGTAGATCGGGGGTGTGGTGGCGGTGTCTGACATGATTCCTCCGTCCCGGTCCGGCGGTCCCGTGCGGTGCCGGTCGCCATTCCCTTCGTGAGCCGACGCATCGGTCTGTGCGTCACCCTCACCCTTTCAGACGTTTGGGGGTTTCGTATTGTTCCGCGGGTCACCCGGGTGTGTCGTCACTCACCCGTAACAACGGCTCTCCTGACGGCAACATCGGCTCACCGAAGTGTTGCGCGTAGTGCGACGCAGATCTCACCTCGGCTCACGACGACGTTGCGAGATC
The DNA here is from genome assembly GCF_030315685.1 of Gordonia sp. ABSL11-1. Classification (GTDB taxonomy): domain Bacteria; phylum Actinomycetota; class Actinomycetes; order Mycobacteriales; family Mycobacteriaceae; genus Gordonia. The sequence goes on from NZ_JASXSI010000019.1 coordinate 52,653, forward strand.
AGCTCGCCGCGACGGCGTCGCCCTCGTCCGAGCGTGCCCCGACCTGCTCCTGCTCCTCGCGTACCCGGGAGACGGCGTCGGAGGACTCGTTCTCACGGTCGCCGAAGTACTGCTGCAGCGAGTAGGCGAAGGCTGCGGCCCACGCGACGATGATGATTCCGTAGATGACGGTCTGCGCCGTCTGCGGGACGTCCACGAGATCGCTGCGGAACAGGCTGCGGGTGTTGGTGAAGATGATCAGGCCGCCGACCGACGATCCCAGGAGTCGCGGCGGGATGTGGCGGACCAGCCATGCGGCGATCGGCGCGGCGATAACACCACCGACGAGGATGGCAGCCACCCATGCGAAGTTAATCCCCTGCGAGCCGAGGCTGAACAGGAAGCCGAGGCTCGCGGCGACGGCGATGATGAACTCACTGGTGTCGATCGACCCGATGACCTTGCGGGGTTCGAGGCGGCCGCTGGCGAGGATGGCAGGTGTGCCCACCGGACCCCAGCCACCGCCGCCGGTGGCGTCGACGAACCCGGCGACGAAGCCGAGCGGCCCGAGGAAGCGCTTGCGCAACGGCTTGCCGAGGTTGTGGCGCGGGATGCCCTGGAAGGTGAAGCGGAGAAGGATGTAGAGCCCGAGGAGCAGCAGGATGATCGCCATGATCGGCGCCGCGGCCTCGGTCGACAGGTTGGACAGGATCGTCGCGCCGAGGAATGCGCCGATGGCGCCCGGAAGGGCGATCCGGCGAACGACCTTCCAATCGACGTTGCCGAACCGCCAGTGGGAGACGCCGGACACGAGTGTGGTGCCGATCTCCGCGAGGTGCACGGTCGCCGACGCCGCGGCCGGGTTGGTGCCGATTGCCAACAACAGGGTCGTGGTGGTGACGCCGTAGGCCATACCGAGGCTGCCGTCCACGAGCTGCGCGGCGAAACCGACGATGGCGATCAGGACAATGGTTCTCATGGTGAGTCGGTGACTTTCGGAGGAAGGGACGAGATGACGGACCGCGAGGCGCGTCGCAGGGGGATCAGGCGATCACGCCGCGACGCACCTGACACAGCATCGACGCCACCCGGAGGAGGTCGACGGTCGGTCGGGTCACCAGCATGCGCAGAATCGTAGGTGGTCGCCGCCGGAAATCCGGCATTCGGGACCGCGAGGGAATCGGTGCGAGCACAACCCTTGACGGGAGGACTGTCGGATGGCAGGACGTGATGGGATGGCCTTCGGCGACGACTCCGACACGGAACCGGACGTGCCCTCGGACGCGATCCTCCTGCACCTGTGCACCGTGACCGAGTGGGACGCCGCCCGAGAATCGGGACGACGGGAACCCGACTCCTTCGCCGACGACGGATTCATCCACCTGTCGGCTCCAAGACAAGTGCACCTCCCGGCCAATCGACTGTTCGCCGGCCGAACGGATCTCGTGCTGCTCGTCATCGATCCCCACCGGCTGAGCGCACCGGTGGTCTGGGAGTCGGGGGTGCCGAGCGATCCCGACGGCATGCGCTTTCCCCACCTGTACGGGACGCTGCCGGTCGACGCTGTCGTCGATGTCCGCCTCTACCCTCCGGGCCCCGACGGCACGTTCGTGCCCATCGCCTGACCTCGAGGTCCGTCGACGGATGACCGGCCGGAATCAGCCTGCGCCGCGAGACGGGCGAGGGGACCATCGCTCGTGCGATGATCCCCTCGTGGGTCGTCTGTCCCCGGTCAGTCGAGGTAGTCGCGCAGCACCTGCGACCGCGACGGGTGACGCAGTTTCGACATCGTCTTCGACTCGATCTGACGGATGCGCTCGCGCGTGACGCCGTACACCTGCCCGATCTCGTCGAGGGTGCGGGGCTGTCCGTCGGTGAGCCCGAACCGCAGCCGTACGACGCCGGCCTCGCGCTCGGAGAGCGTCTCGAGCACCGACTGCAGCTGATCCTGCAGCAGCGTGAAGCTCACCGCGTCGACGGCCACCACGGCCTCGGAGTCCTCGATGAAGTCGCCGAGCTGACTGTCGCCCTCGTCGCCGATGGTCTGATCCAGCGAGATGGGCTCGCGCGCGTACTGCTGGATCTCCAGCACCTTCTCCGGCGTGATGTCCATCTCCTTGGCGAGCTCCTCCGGGGTGGGCTCGCGGCCCAGATCCTGGAGGAGCTCACGCTGGATGCGACCGAGCTTGTTGATGACCTCGACCATGTGCACCGGGATGCGGATGGTGCGGGCCTGGTCGGCCATCGCGCGGGTGATCGCCTGACGAATCCACCAGGTGGCGTACGTGGAGAACTTGTAGCCCTTGGTGTAGTCGAACTTCTCGACCGCGCGGATGAGACCGAGATTGCCCTCCTGGATGAGATCCAGGAACGCCATGCCGCGGCCGGTGTAGCGCTTGGCGAGCGACACCACGAGTCGGAGGTTGGCCTCGAGGAGATGGTTCTTCGCGCGGTTGCCGTCACGCGAGATCCAGTTCAGATCCCGCTTGGAGGCCGTGCTGAGCTTCTCTCCGGAGTCGACGATGCGACGCAGGCGCTCCGTCGCGAACAGGCCGGCCTCGATGCGCTTGGCGAGCTCGACCTCTTCCTCGGCGTTGAGCAGCGCGACCTTGCCGATCTGCTTGAGGTAGGCGCGGACCGAGTCGGCGGACGCGGTGAGTTCGGCGTCCTTGCGAGCCTGACGCAGGGCTTCGGATTCCTCTTCGTCCCAGACGAAGTCGCCGGCGGTCTTGCTGTTCTCCTTCTCCTCGGCTGCCTTCGCGCGAGCCGTCGCCGGCTTCGCGGGGTCGGCTGCCGCCGGAGTGGACTCCGCCTCGGTCTCGTCGTCGCCGTCGTCGGCTTCGTCCTCGTCGTCGTCGACCTCGAGATCGTCGTCGATCTCGACGTCCTCGTCGAGTTCACCGTCGGGCGCGTCGATGTCGTCGATCGAACCGGCGTCGTCCTCGACGTCGTCGGGACTGTCGGCACCGGCCGGCTTGGTGGCCTTCTTCGCACCGCGTTTGGCAGGAGCCTTCTTGGCCGCCTTCTTCGCGGTGGCCTTGCGAGCGGGGGCCTTCTTGGCGACCTTTTTGGCGGCGGGCTTGGCCGGCGCGTTCTCCGTGGCGGTAGTCGCGTCTGTTGAGTCGTCGACGTCGGCCTGTCGGGTCTTGGTGGCTGCCACGTACAACCTTTCGGAACTGACTATCGTGAATCACTCACGGCGGCATGCGCCGACGCGGAGCAGGGCTTGAATTCTCGGTCCGTGATGACCGGTGTGGACCATTGTAACGACATCGCATCTCGTGATGTGGCAAAGCCCAGGTCAGTGGGCTGTCGCACCGTGGAGACGACGTACTCGACGGCCGTCGGTGATCACGTGCGGAGGCCGGCGTCCACGGCCATCGCGGCGCCGACGATACCCGCCGTGTTGAGCAGGGTCGCCGGGACCACCGGTGTCGTGTTCGTCAGATACGGAATCCACTTGTCCGACTTCCTGCTGATCCCGCCGCCGACGATGAACAACGTCGGCCACAGGAGTGCCTCGTAGACCTCGAGGACATCCGACAGCTTGCCGGCCCATTTCTCGTACGACCAGCCCTTGTCCTCCTTCACTTTCGACGACGCGCGGTGCTCGGCTTCCTTGCCGTCGATGACCAGGTGCCCGAGTTCCGTGTTGGGTACGAGGGTGCCGTTGATCAGCAGTGCGGTACCGATGCCGGTGCCGAGGGTGAGCAGCATGATCACGCCGTCGACGCCGGCCCCGCCGCCGAACCGGTCCTCGGCCATACCCGCTGCGTCGGCATCGTTGAGGACCGAGACCGCGCGGCCGCCGAGAGCGTTCCCGAACAGGTTGTAGACCTCGGTGCCGATCCAGCTCTTGTCGATGTTGGCGGCGGTCCGCATCGTGCCGTCGGTGACGACACCGGGGAGCGTGATCCCGACGGGTCCCGCCCAACCGAAGTGATCGACGACCTCGGCCACGCCCCCGGCGACCGAGTCGGGGGTCGCCGGCTGAGGGGTGAGGACCTTGAACCGCTCACCCACGAGCTGACCGGTCTGCAGGTCCACGATCCCGCCCTTGATCCCGGAACCGCCGACATCCACGCCGAAGCCGAGTGTCCTGGCCGACGTGTCCGTGGCGGTGCTCGCTGTCTCGACGTCGGTCATATCGATGTCCTCTCTGGATGAACCCACGGGAACTGCTGTGGTCTAAGGCTATCCAGCCCGCCGCTGCCATGCTGCCGTCGACACGAATCCGACACCTCGATGACGCCGGGAGATCGCCCACCGGTCCCGTGTGGGCGCGGCTTGCGCAGGTGTGTTGACATAGGTGCGTGACGGATGCCGCCGGTTTCGCCGAACTCGAACGTGTCGCGATCGATGTGGCGGAGCGTGCAGCCGACCACGTCCGGATGCGCCGGCCACAACTCTTCGGTACCGACCCGGGACATGATCCCCGGCCCGGCACCCGCGCCGACGGGCCGGCGCCGGTCGCGACGAAGTCGACGCCAACCGATCCGGTGACCCTCGCCGACACCGAGACCGAGCAATTGATCCGACGGGAGTTGCGCGAGCAACGACCGGACGACGAGGTCCTGGGGGAGGAGGCCGGTGGCACGGTCGAGGTTCCGTCGGGGGTGCGCTGGGTCGTCGACCCGATCGACGGCACGGTCAACTTCATGTACGGCATCCCCGCCTACGCCGTCTCCGTCGCGGCACAGGTGGACGGACGATCGGTGGCAGGCGCGGTGGTCGATGTCGCCCGCGCGATCACGTACTCCGCATCGGCGGGCGGTGGTGCCCGGGTCGACACCGGCAACGGCCCCGCCGCATTGTCGTGCAATCCGATCGACCGGCTGGATCTCGCGCTCGTCGCCACCGGGTTCTCCTACGGTGCGGGTCGTCGAAGCGCCCAGGGCGCCATCGTCGCGGATCTGCTGCCCCGGATTCGCGATCTGCGCCGGGTGGGCGCCGCTGCGTTGGACCTGTGCATGGTCGCCAGTGGTGCCGTCGACGCCCATTACGAGCACGGACTGAGTCCCTGGGATTGGGCCGCGGGCGCACTCATCGCCGCCGAGGCGGGGGCCGTTGTCCACACTCCGCCACCGCAATCGCGGTCATCGGACGGGCATGTGACCATCGCCGCCGCGCCGGGGATCGCCGAGGCGTTCGTGCGGCTGCTCGACGACGTCGGGGCCAGACGGGCGATGCCCGATTGAGAGTGCGGCAACGGCGGGCGTTGGCGATCGTTCAGCAGGAGGCGGAGTGCACCGCTGCGACCAGCGCGGGGTCGGCGCCCGTCTGGGGATTCTTCGGGTCGGCTGAGCGCAACGCCTCGAGTGCGGCCTGGGCGTCCTGCGTCTGCTCCCGGCCCTCGTAGTACTCGCCGAGAGCGACGTCGACGGACGTGCCCTGACGGCCGTCGTCGACGAGCTGGGCACAGGGGAGTGCCAGCCACACCGCGGCGGCGCTCGCCTTTCCGGCGGGACCGAATCGGATCTGCCCGTAGCAGGCCAGGTCCTGATTCGGATAGAGCGTGTCGTCGGCGTACGGGGCGTCGGGGACGGGGCTGAATCCTTGCGAGGTGAGATCGTCGGAGACGGACTGGGCGGCCCCGCGCTGCGCCGACGCGTTCAGGACTCGCACCTGGAACGTCGACAGTGCCGCGGGAGCGACCTGCAGCATCTCCTGGCGGTCGACGTCGGTGAGCGTCGGCGGCGCGGTGGACGGCGGTGCGGGTGCACCTGCCGGGGCGAGAGGCGCTGACGCCGACGCGGAGGCAGGAGAAGGTTGATTGCAGGCGGTCGGCACGGCGGCCCCACCGGAACCGCGCAGCGCGACCGCCCATACGATGAGTGCCCCGACGAGCAGGACGACTGCGGCGATGACCGCCGGGATGTACCGGCGACGACGGAATGGGCGACCGCGCGGGTCGACCGGGGTTCCCGCGGTAATCTGCGACACCACCGTGAACTGGCTCCTTCACTCCGTCGGCCTTGCGGCACCACTGTAGAGGGTGTGCCTCCGCCCGGTGCGGAGGCAGGCCGGACACCCCCTGCCGCGGAGACTCGAGGACTGCCTCGACACGCACGGGAATGATCTCCGCGAAGAGATCGTTGACCCAGCCGCATCGGTGCACTAAGCTTCGGGCGCCCGACCTCCTAAGCCAGAGGGGGACGTGCGGAGAGAACGTGATCCGGCTGTGACAAAGATCACGACGATCCGCGGGGTTCTGGGTAACGAATTGCACCGGTCATGACGTTGTAGTGGCGCCGCCGGCAAGACAATCCCGGCGGGCTCAGGCACCTCATGTTTGCTCGGCCACAAGCCGGCATCCGCAGAGCGCCCCTCACACTCTCACACCAGGTAAGGCACACAATGGCTACTGATTACGACGCGCCGCGACGCACGGAGACCGAGGACATCAGCGAGGATTCTCTCGAGGAGCTGAAGGCGCGGCGCAGCGAAGCGCAGTCCTCGGCCGTCGACGTCGACGAGAGTGATACCGCAGAATCGTTCGAACTGCCGGGTGCAGACCTGTCCGGCGAGGAGTTGTCGGTTCGTGTGATCCCCAAGCAGGCCGACGAGTTCACCTGCACCAGCTGTTTTCTCGTCTATCACCGCAGCCGGCTGGCCCGCGAGAACGGTTCGTCGCTGATCTGCGTCGACTGCGCCTGACACCAGGTCCCGGTCCGGCGGCAGCCCCACTGGATCTGTAATTCCAGCCCCTGAACACACGGGCGAACCACAGTGGGTCGAGCGGGGCCGCTGCCGGCCCCGCCGTCGACGTCAGTCGGCGATCCCCGCCTCCGCGGCCGCATCCGGCACGTCGAGCGCCGCGAGCACCGCGGACGGATCCCGTGTCGACACCAGCCAATACGGTGTCGGATCGTCGGGATCGTCGAGCACCAACAGCACCATCGTCTTCACCCACGCCTTGTGGACCAGGAAAGCCGCGGGATCGAGCTGACGACCGAGCGCCGCACTCTTCGCGGTGGCCGGTACCGTTGCGCCGCGGGCGATGACCGAGCGCGGGAGCCGTGCCCGACCCGCCTGTAACTGACCGTCGGCGGTCACCCTCACCGACGGCCGGCCCAGCGACCACAGCATCCACGCGCACAGCAGGCCCACGGCCACATAGCCGGCAATGCTCCACACGGAATCCCGGGCGGACAGCTGGATCTCGTAGCCGACGACACCCGTCACGACTGCGGCGGCCAACCACCACCACAGCGGCACGTACAGCCGTTCGTGGTAGCGGTCTGAACCCGAGTTGTGTTCTGGCGCCGGTCGGTTCCCGTGTCCGGCGGAGGTGCCGGCGTCGTCGCCGGAGGGGCGACCCGTCGGATTCTCGGGTGATGCTGGGGTACTCACGCGACCAGCGTAGTCTTCCCTCGTGGCGCCGAATCCCTCCACCACTTCATCCAGCCGGCCTGATCCGATCGGGCCCGTCGCGGTCCGTCGCCTCGATCCCGGCATACCCCTTCCCACCCGGGCACACCCGGGCGACGCGGGTGTCGATCTGTGTTCGACGATCGACCTCGAATTGGCGCCCGGCCGTCGTCAACTGGTGCCGACGGGTATCGCGATCGCGCTTCCGGTCGGCACGGTCGGCCTCATCCATCCCCGCTCGGGTCTTGCCGCGCGTGCGGGTCTCTCCATCGTCAACACCCCGGGCACCATCGACGCCGGCTACCGCGGCGAGATCAAGGTCTGCCTGATCAATCTCGATTCCGCGGAGACGATCACCATCGGGCGTGGCGACCGGATCGCACAGTTGCTCGTCCAGCGTGTCGAGTTGCCCGACTTCGTCGAGGTCGATGAACTCGACGAGACGAGCCGCGGAGCCGGCGGCTACGGCTCGAGCGGCGGCCACGCGATCCTTGCGGAGGTCGCCCCCGATATCGACGGCGAGACCGGCGCCTGACGGCGTCGTCTGCGCATCCGGACCCGAGGAGTGGACAGAACAAGATGGCACGCGACGACGAGAACGATCTGACGATCGGTTCGGCACAGGGCCCCTATGACATCGAGGCGCTCGCAACGCCGCCGGAGGACCTGGAGAACTCGCACCTGGACCTCGGGTCGGTGCTGGTACCTGTCGTCGAGGGTGGACAGGTGACCGTCGAGATGTCGGCGGAGCACCAGCCGGAGGCCGTCTATCTGGTGACGCCGCACGGACGGATCAGTGTGAGCGCATTCGCCGCACCCAAGTCGCCCGGACTGTGGCGGGAGGTGGTGACCGAGCTCGCCGGATCGCTGCGCGACGAAGGAGCGCAGGTCGCGATCGAGGACGGCCATTGGGGCCGCGAGGTGGTGGCGACCGTTCCGGGTGCCGCCCACCGGTTCGTCGGTGTCGACGGCCCGCGGTGGATGGTGCGCTGCATCGCCAGCGGACCCGACGACTCCGCCGACGAACTCGGTCGCCTCGCACGAGCGGTGCTCGCCGAATCGGTGGTGCGACGGGGCACCGATCCGCACCCGCCGCGGGACGCTCTGCCGATCGTGTTGCCGCCGGTGCTGGCCGAGCAGGTCGCGGCCGCGCAGGAACAGATGCAGGCCGAGCAGTCCGCCGAACAGCCGGAGTCATCGGTGCCGCCGGGCGGGCAGCCGGCGGACGCGCCGGCCGGTGGCGCGATCGACCAACTTGCCTCGGCCACCGTGTACGGCGAGGAGCCAGCATCGCCGTCGGACGACGAGCCGGACCGCGATGTCGACCCCGACCCCGAGGACGAGGCACCGCGCTCGTCGGGATCGGCGATGCAGCGATTCCGGCGTAATCGACGTCAGTGAGCGCCGCCGTCGGGTGAATCGTCAGTCGGGCGGGGGCTTGTGCCCGACGGGCCCGGTGGGTCCGCGCATCGCCGACCACCCGCGTGCACAGGCGAATCCGAGAATCGATGGATCGTTGCCCCAGTCCTCGAGTCCGACCTCGGTCAACGAGGAGCGGGGTGCCGCCGTCGCCCAGTCCCGGCCGACCTGACCGGGGTGTACCGGGTCGTCGACGGCGATGGTGACCGCGATCGGTGCCGTCAATGTGGCGATGTCGTCGAGACCCGGAGCGCGGAACGATGCCGCCTCGGCGAGTTGATCGAGCAGGCGTGGATGCAACGCCCGCCACGAACGCCCGAGTTCGGCGGCCAGCCACGGAGGGCTCGTCGCCGACATCATCGCGATCGTGTGTTCCAACCCGTCGCTCTGCAGTGCCCGTGCGGTCGCGGTCGCGCTCCACGCGGCGGGCGCCGTCGCCGGGTCGCCGGTCCACGCCGGCAGAGCCGCCCACACGCCCCCACACGGATTCTGCAGCGCCCAGGCGAGCGCGATCGCCGCGCCGATCGACACCCCGCCGACGACCGGTGGACCGTACACGTCCGCCAGCTCGTCGAGTCGTCTCAGATGATCGGCGACGAGGCGTTCGGACGGCTCGAGTGCCACGAGTGTGAGACCGGACTCATCGGCCGCGGGACCGAACGCGCGGCGCACGTAATCGGCGTCGGATCCGGTGCCCGGCATGCCGATGAGCAACTGTGGACCCCTCGGATCCGACCCCTCGATGGCGGGCATGTCATGATCATGCCCGACGTTGTACAGAGAGCACGGTCGGGATTACTCTGGCGACTGTAAACAGGGCCGTCAGCTACCGCCCGACGTCTCATCGAGATGAATCACCCAGGAGGGTGTGATGGCTACCACCGGCTATCTCAAGCGGTTGACGCGCCGGCTGACCGAGGACCTCGGTGATGCCGACGCAGAGCAGATCGCCGAGGAATCCCGCGCGACCGGAGCCCAGCGCGCCGCCGAGTGTTGTCGCGGCGACGAGGTCACCATGCACGGCGAGCTGCGGTCGGTGGAGACGTGTTCGCGCAGCGCCAAGGCCGGCGTCAAGGCGGAGTTCTTCGACGGTTCGGACACCGTGTTGCTCAAGTGGCTCGGACGTAACCGCATCCCCGGCATCGAGCCCGGTCGCAAGCTGACCGTGCGCGGTCGGCTCGCCGAACACGAGGGCACCAAGCTGATCTACAACCCCTACTACGAGCTGTATGGCCCGGAAGACGAGTGACATCCCCTCCGACGATCCTGCGGGGTCCTCGGGGGAGGGCGGGTCGTCGCCATCGATCCTCGAACAGATGGGTGGCGTGTCCGGCCTGATCTACTCGACCGTGCCGATCGTCGTCTTCGTGCCGGTCAACGCGATCTGGGGACTGCAGCCGGCCATGATCGCGGCGCTTGTCGTCGCCGCTCTGATCTTCTGCGTGCGACTGGTCCGCCGTGAGCCGCTCAACCCGGCGATCTCCGGACTCATCGGAGTCGCGATCTGTGTGTTCATCGCCCACCGCGTCGGAGACGCGAAAGGGTACTTCCTGTTCGGCATCTGGACCACGCTGGTCTACGCGATCGTGTTCGTCCTGTCGATCCTGGTGCGATGGCCGCTGATCGGTGTCGCCTGGAACCTCATCAGCGGTGAGGGCATGGGCTGGCGTAAACACCGCCGCACGCTGATCGCCTACGACATCGCCACCGCGTTCTGGGCGCTGGTGTTCGCCGCGCGCTACCTCACGCAATCGGAGCTCTACGATCACGGCAGCACCGGGTGGCTGGCCGTCGCGCGGATCGCCATGGGATGGCCGCTCACGGCGCTGGCCGTCCTCGCCACGATCGTCCTGGTCCGACGTGCCACGCGCGACGAGGACCAGCGCGACGGGCAGCCGGACAGGGATGCTGCCCAGGTCGAGTCCGGGTCCCCCGAACAGCCGCTGCGCTGATCCGCGGCGGCGGCCGGGGAGCCGTCCCTCAGCTGAGCTGCATCGCCTCGTGCAGTGCGGGTTCCGCCTCGGCCGGGGCGATGAAGACGAGTTCGTCGCCACCTTCGATCGGGTCGTCGGACTGGGGCACGATCACCCGGCCACCGCGCAGGATCGCGACGAGCGCCGCGTCGCGCGGCAGATCGAGCTTGCGTACCGGCTTGCCCGCGAGCGGAGTGTTGGGCGGCAGGGTGAGTTCCACCAGATTGGCCTGCCCCTGACGAAACGTCATCAGCCGCACCAGATCACCCACGGATACCGCCTCCTCGACGAGGGAGGCGAGGATTCGTGGCGTCGACACGGCGACGTCGACACCCCAGTCCTCGTCGAACAGCCACTCGTTGCGGGGATCGTTCACGCGGGCGACGACCCGATTGACCGCGAACTCGGTCTTCGCCAGCAGGCTGACGACCAGGTTGGCTTTGTCGTCGCCGGTCGCCGCGACCATCACGTCGAACGTCTGCAGTTCGGCCTGCTCGAGATTGCTCAGCTCGCAGGCGTCGGCCTGCACCCACGTCGCCTGGGGGACGGCCTCGGTCTCGATGTGGCCGGTGTTGCGCTCGAAGAGGGTGACCTCGTGCCCGTTGAGCAGCAACTCGCGAGCGATCGACCGTCCGACCGCGCCGGCACCGGCGATGGCGACCTTCATCGTCTTCCTTCCTCCGAACTCGGGTCAGTCCGTACTGGTCCGGGGCGAGCGTGCCGCCGTCCGGGCATCGTCGAGATTGTCGATCAGGATCGCCGCGAAGACCAGATCATCTTGCTGCAGAACGGTTTTGACATCAGGAAGGATCGGTCGTCCGACCCGGTTGAGGAAGGCGATGCGGGCGCCGGTCTGTTCCTGGAACTTGCCGACGGTCACACCGATCCAGGACTCGTCGACATCGAGCTGGGCGATGGCCAGCGAGCCGGACGGGTCGCGCCATTCGGTGGTCGTCGAGGTCTCGCCGAGGGCGGAGACGAATCGCTCTGTCGTCCACGGCACGGTGGCGACGGTGGGGATGCCGAGTCGTTCGTAGACCTCGGCGCGTTTGGCGTCGTAGATCCGGGCGACGACGCGCTCGATCCCGAAGGTCTCGCGGGCCACCCGGGCGGCGATGATGTTCGAGTTGTCGCCCGAGGACACGGCCGCGAACGCGTCGGCCTGCTCGATACCGGCGCGGGTCAGCACCTCGCGGTCGAAGCCCACCCCGATCACCTTGGTACCCCGGAAATCCGGACCCAGACGGACGAAGGCGGAGTGATCGCGGTCGATGATGGCGACCTGGTGGCCGCGCTTCTGCATCGCCATCGCCAGCGCCGACCCCACGCGTCCGCATCCCATGATGACTACCTGCACGTGCACCCTTCCCGAGGCGTGGAGATCCGGCCGGGACGGCCGGCCCGAACGTCTGTGGTCGTCGTCCGCACGCAGCGCGGACGCATCGAACCTACCCGTACGACCCGTCGGGCGGGCGGGATGATCGCCGAAGCGGGCCTCTTATGGCCTTTGTCTACTACACGCTCTAGTGTTGCCTGGTGTCCACCGTGTCCAAGGTGTCCGTCGCGGCCAAAAGGTTGCTGCTCGGTCGCCCGTTCCGTAGCGACAGACTGGGTCACACCTTGTTGCCCAAGCGCATCGCGCTCCCGGTGTTCGCCTCCGATGCCATGTCGTCGGTGGCCTATGCGCCCCAGGAGATCTTCCTCGTCCTGTCGGTTGCCGGACTGAGTGCGCTGGCCTTCACACCGTGGGTGGCGCTCGCCGTGGCGGTCGTGATGGTCGTGGTGGTGGCCAGCTACCGGCAGAACGTCCACGCCTATCCCTCGGGCGGCGGCGACTACGAGGTCGCCACGGTCAACCTGGGCCCCAACGCCGGTCTCACCGTCGGCAGTGCACTGCTCGTCGACTACATCCTCACCGTGGCCGTCTCGATCTCGTCGGCGGCGGAGAACATCGGTTCGGCGATCCCGTTCGTGTCCCAACACAAGGTCTGGTTCTGCGTGGCGGCCATCGTGCTGCTCGCGGCGGTGAACCTGCGCGGCATCAGGGAGTCGGGCTCCGTCCTGGCGATACCCACCTACGCATTCATCATCGGTGTCCTCGCGATGCTGGGATGGGGCTTCATCGAGATCTTCGTCCTCGGCCAGGACATCGAGTCCGAGACCGCCGACTTCACCATCCGTGCCGAGCACGATCACCTCGTCGGGATCGCCTTCGTGTTCCTCATCGCACGGGCCTTCTCCTCCGGCTGTGCGGCCCTGACCGGCGTGGAGGCGATCAGCAACGGCGTACCGGCGTTCCGGAAACCCAAGTCGCGCAACGCCGCCTCGACCCTGTTCATGCTCGGTGCGTTCTCGATCGTGTTGCTGCTGGGCATCGTCCTGCTCGCGCAGCAGATCGGTGCCAAGTACGTGATGAACCCGGCACAGGACCTCATCGGGGCCCCGGAGGGCTATCAGCAGAAGGCGATGATCGCGCAACTGGCCCACGCGGTGTTCGACTCCTTCACGCCCGGCTTCTATTTCGTCGCCACCGCGACCGCACTGATCCTGATGCTCGCCGCGAACACGGCGTTCAACGGATTCCCGGTCCTCGGGTCGGTGCTCGCCCAGGACCGCTATCTGCCCCGGCAGCTGCACACCCGCGGCGACCGCCTGGCGTTCTCCAACGGCATCGTGTTCCTGGCGCTGGTCGCGATCATCTTCGTGGTCGCCTTCGGCGCCGAGGTCACCAAGCTGATCCAGCTCTACATCGTCGGTGTGTTCGTCTCGTTCACGCTGAGTCAGACCGGCATGGTCCGGCACTGGACGCGACACCTGCGGACCGAGACCGACCCGCGGGCGCGCCGGAAGATGATGCAGTCGCGCGTCATCAACGCGATCGGCCTGGTCATGACAGCGACCGTCCTGATCGTGGTGCTCCTCACCAAGTTCACCGCGGGAGCCTGGATCGCGATCCTCGCCATGGTGCTGCTCTTCATCCTGATGAAGCTGATCCACCACCACTACGCGACGGTGCAACGCGAACTCGAGCGGCAGGAGGAGGACGTGGTGCTGCCGAGCCGGACCCACTCGATCGTCCTGGTGTCCACGCTGCACCTCGCGACCAAGCGTGCGGTTCTCTACGCCCGTGCGACCAGACCCGACGTCCTCGAGGCGATCACGGTCAACGTCGACGACCGCGACACCCGCAAGCTCGTCTCGCAATGGGAGGCCAGCGACATCACCGTGCCGCTCAAGGTGATCGCGTCGCCGTACCGCGAGATCACCCGTCCGGTCATCGAGTACGTGCGCCGGGTCCGCCGGGAGTCGCCACGAGACGTCATCACCGTGTTCATCCCCGAATACGTCGTCGGGCACTGGTGGGAACAGATCCTGCACAATCAGTCGGCACTGCGGCTGAAGGGCCGGCTGCTGTTCGAACCGGGCGTCATGGTCACCTCGGTGCCGTGGCAGCTCACCTCGTCCGACCGACTCAAGAACCGAGACCTCGTCTACTCGGCCCCCGGCGACACCCGTCGCGCCCTGGGCGGCGACTCGGAACCCCGGTGACCGCATCCCTGGACCCCGGTGATCCGATGCCGGAGCTCGTCGTGCGCCCGGACCGGCCGGCCAACGGCGGCGAGGCCGTCGGACGCGTCGACGGACAGGTGGTGTTCGTCCGCGGCGCCGTGCCCGGGGAGCTCGTCCGTGCACGGGTCGTCGACGATCGCCGGGCGAGCTTCCGACGGGCGGAGGTCGTCGAGATCCTCGAGCCGTCGGCGCATCGTGTGATGTCGCCGTGCGACGCCGCCCGGCACGGCGCCGGCTGCTGCGACCTCGGATACATCGACGTTTCGCACGCCCGCACGCTGAAGGCACAGATCCTCTCCGATGCCCTCGGACGGATCGGCGGGTTCGACGACGCGGACCTCGCGGCGGCCGGCGTCGACGACGAGGTCGTCCGATCACTGGGCGACGACGGCACCGGGTGGCGGGTGCGCACCCGACTCGGCGTCGACGACGACGGCCGCGCCGGCATGCACGCGTTTCGTGGATCGCGGATCGTCACCGGCCATCGATGTGCCGCGCCGTCGCCCGGCCTGCTGGACGGCCTGGACGACATGACCCTCACGCCCGGTGCCGAGCTCGCCGTCGTCGCCGACATGCACGGCCGACGGCATGTGACCGAACTCGGACCGGTGACACCGCCGGCCCGACGGGGCCGGGGCCGCCGCGGAGACCGTACGGCCACCCAGTCGGCGCGTCGACGACGCGAATCGGTCCGTGCGCAGCGGGTCGTGGACGGCGACGTGACGGCCGCCCATCGGGTCGGCGACCGCGTCTGGCAGATCCCCGTGCCGGCGTTCTGGCAGGCACATCGTGCGGCGCCGGGCGTGTACGCCGACACGGTCGTCGACATGGTCGCCGCCGCCGGAGTGCACCCGAGGTCGGATGCCGCGGTGGCGTGGGACCTGTACGGAGGCGCGGGGATCTTCGCTGCCGCCCTCCTCGACAGGGCGATCGAAGGCAACGCGGTGGGGGCCGTCCACGTCGTCGAATCCGACCCCGTCGCCCTCACCTCCGCCGAGCAGACCTTCGCCGGCGACGAGCGCGTGGCACTCCACCGTGGGGAGGTGGCGGCGACGTCGGCCGCGTTGCCGAGCCCGGATGTCGTCGTCCTCGACCCACCGCGGACCGGCGCAGGCGCGGCGGTGATCGGCGCGGTCACCGACGCCGATCCGGACGTCATCGTGCACGTGGGCTGTGACGTCGGTCGGTTCGCCCGCGATCTGGCCCTGTTCGCGGAGCAGGGATACCGGCCGCGCGACATCCGTGCCTTCGACGCGTTCCCGCTGACCCACCATGTGGAGGCGATCGCCTGTCTCGTCCCGGCTCATCGCCGGATGTGACCGAATCGGCCCCGCAACGTCGCTTGCCCGTCCGGACGAGCGTGCGGAGGTCCGTAGACTGTTTTCCACAGGACCGTGCTCGGGGGTGAGCCCGGTGCGACGCCCGCCGACAGCCCGGCGCGGCGTGATCTGGATTCACCGACATGATGGAGGACTCGATGGGCGTGCTCGACGGAATCGGTTCGCCGGCCGACCTGCGGACGCTGTCGTCGGACGAGATGGACACCCTGGCAGGGGAGATCCGGGAATTCCTCATCGACAAGGTCTCCGCGACGGGTGGGCATCTGGGCCCCAATCTGGGCGTCGTCGAACTGACACTCGCGCTGCACCGGGTGTTCGACTCACCCGTCGATCCGATCATCTTCGACACCGGCCACCAGAGCTACGTGCACAAGATCGTCACCGGCCGCAAGGACGGCTTCGGCGAACTGCGCCAGAAGGACGGTCTGACCGGATATCAGGACCGCGCCGAGAGCGATCACGACTGGGTCGAGTCGTCGCACGCGTCGGCGGCGCTCTCCTACGCCGACGGACTGGCCAAATCGTTCGAGCTGACCGGCCAAAATGACCGGACCGTCGTCGCGGTCGTCGGCGACGGGGCGCTCACCGGCGGGATGTGCTGGGAGGCACTCAACAACATCGCCGACGGCGATCGCCCGGTGATCATCGTCGTCAACGACAACGGCCGTTCCTACGCGCCGACGATCGGCGGGCTCGCGAGCCATCTGTCGGGGCTGCGCCTGCAGCCCGGCTACGAACGGTTCCTCGACGAGAGCCGCAAGGTCGTCAAGCAGGTCCCGGTCGTCGGACCGCCCGCCTACGCGGTGCTCCACGGGATGAAGAGTGGCCTGAAAGACCTCATCGCCCCGCAGGCGATGTTCACCGACCTCGGACTCAAGTACGTGGGTCCGGTCGACGGCCACGACCTCGGTGCCCTGGAATCCGCTCTCGGACAAGCGAAGTCGTTCGGTGGACCGGTCATCGTGCACACGGTGACACGGAAGGGCATGGGTTACGCTCCGGCGGAAAACCATGAAGCCGACCAGATGCACTCCACAGGCATCATCGATCCGCGGACCGGTCGTGCGACGAGTGTGTCGCCGCAGGACTGGACGTCGGTGTTCTCGGCGGCCCTCGTCGAGGCCGGGTCGCGTCGACACGACGTCGTCGCGATCACCGCCGCGATGCCCGGGCCCACCGGCCTGACGCCCTTCGGCCAGCGGTTCCCGGACCGCATGTTCGACGTCGGCATCGCCGAACAGCATGCGGTGACCTCGGCCGCCGGCCTGGCGCTGGGCGGGCTGCATCCCGTCGTCGCCATTTACTCGACGTTCCTCAACCGCGCCTTCGACCAGCTGCTGATGGACGTGGCGCTGCTGCGACTTCCGGTCACCCTCGTCCTCGATCGATCGGGCATCACCGGACCCGACGGCCCCAGCCATCACGGGATGTGGGACCTGTCGCTGATGTCACTCGTGCCCGGCCTCCGGGTCGCGGCGCCGCGTGACGCGGTCCGCCTGCGTGAGGAGTTCGACGAGGCGCTCGCCGTCACGGACGGGCCCACCGCCCTGCGCTTCTCCAAAGGTGCCGTCCCCGAGGACATCCGGTCGGTCGAACGACTCGACGACGGTGTCGACGTGCTCTATCGGACCGCGCCTGGAGTCGGGGAGGCCACCGGTGACGTGCTCATCGTCGCGGTCGGCGCGTTCTGTGCCCTGGCCGTCGACACCGCCGAACGGCTCGGTCGTCAGGGCATCGACGCGACGGTCGTCGACCCCCGCTGGGTGCTCCCGGTGCCCGGATCCATCGCCGAACTCGCCACCCGGCACCGTCTCGTGGTGACCCTCGAGGACAGCGGTGTGCGCGGTGGGGTCGGATCGGCGGTGAGCGACGCATTGTCGTCGGCGGACGTCGCCGTGCCGGTGCAGCATCGGGGAATTCCGCAGCAGTTCGTGCAGCATGCCTCGCGCGGGCAGCTGCTCGCCGAGTTCGGACTCACCGCCCAGGACCTGGCGCGCACGATCACCGCGACCGTCGCGGGCATGCAGTCGGTACCCGGACTCGACGACGATGCCGACCTGTCCGGCCGCGAGATGTCGAACGCACCCGACGCCGATCAGTGAACGCCGATTGGTGGCAGTAGTTCGCGCGAGACGCGGACTACTGCCCTGAATCGGGCGAGTCGGACTCGACCGCAACCGAATTCAGCGCTTCGGCGATCGCGGCCGCGCACAGGTCCCGCTGCCAGGGCCGTGCTCCGTCGTCGGCCAGTCGACGATCCACCGCCTCCGCCGTGGCGGGCAGCGGCACGCCGTCCCAGCACAGCTGGCGGACGGTCTCCGGGGCCAGCAGATTCTCCACCGGGACCCGATGCGCCTCGGCGACCTCGCGGACCGCGGGCCGGACCGCGGCGGCACGTTCGGCCGCCTCCGGATTGCGCTGATCCCACCGGTTGACCGGGGGTAACCCCACCGAGGGTGTCTTCCGCGAGGGCAGCTGATCGTCGGGTAGTGTGCGGGCCCGCTGCAGCGCCGAGAGCCAGACCCCGGCCTGCCGCCGCTGCCTGGGGCCGCCGAAGACGGGGAGCCGGGTCAGTTCGGCAGGGGTCGTGGGATCGGCGGTCGCGGCGGTGACGATGGCGGAGTCGGGCAGGATGCGTCCCGGTGCCACGTCCCGCTTCTGCGCGAGTTCCTCACGCGCCTTCCATAATTCGCGGACGGCCGCCAGAGTCCGGACGTCCTTGATGGTGTGGATGTTCGACGTCTTGCGCCAGCGCTCGGTCCGCGGCGGCGGTGCCGGCCGGTCCAGCACGAAGCGGAACTCCTCCCGCGCCCAGCGATCCTTGCCGGCATCGGCGAGGGCGGAGTCCATCGCGTCGCGCAACTCGATCAGCACCTCGACATCCAGGGCGGCGTAGTTGAGCCAGTCGTCGGGCAGCGGGCGGCGCGACCAGTCGGCGGCGCCGTGCCCCTTCACGAGACCCAGCCCGAGGAACTCGGCGACCATGGCGGCGAGGTTGACCTTCGCCAGGCCGAGGAGACGCCCGGCGAGCTCGGTGTCGTAGAGCTGGCGGCAGAGGAAGCCGAGGTCGCGCAGGCACGGGAGGTCCTGATCGGCGGCATGCAGCACCCATTCGGGTCCGTCGAGGGCGGCAATCACCGGCGCGAGAGCCTCGGGGTGTTCGATCGGGTCGAGGAGGAACGTCCCGGCTCCCGACCTCCGGATCTGCACCAGGTAGGCCCGCTGCGAGTAGCGGTATCCGGAGGCGCGTTCGGTGTCGACCGCGATCGGCCCCGCGGCGCCGGCGATCCGTGCGGCCGCGTCGGCGAACTCCTCCGGGGTGATCAGGACCGGTGGAACACCATCGGCGGGCTGCAGCAGGGGAGTCGTGCTCGGTTCGGCGGGGTCCGTCGTGGCCTCCGCGCGGGGATCGTCGGACGACCGGTCCCGTCCGTCGTCACCGCTGCTCATGGCGGACCTCCCGTTCGGCTCAGGCCGAACCCAGTTCGGTGACACCGGCCGGGGGCAACCCGGCCGCCGACGACAGCACCTCGCAGAACGCCTCGAGGTGACCGCCGATCTCGAGGCCGGTGGCGGTCCACGACGCGCGCAGCTCGAGCTGATGGGCCCGCGGGGGCCCGGCGATGTCGCCGTACCGCACCGACGTCGTCGAGGTCACCGTTCCGCCGAGTGCTGTCACATCGATCGTCCGATCCGCCGACGCGCCCGGCGAGCTCGCCGACTCGCCGGGAGGTACGCCGAGGGCGTCGGACAGCCAACTCCACGCGACCTCCGGCAGCAGCGGGTCCATCGCCAGCGCGGCCTCGACCTCGGCCTGCACGTAGGCGACCAGCCGCATCGTGCCGTTCCAGGCGTCCTGGCCGGCCGGGTCGTACAGCAGGATGAGGCGGCCGAACGAACTGCCCGGCGAGTCCACGGGGACGTCGTCGGAGTCGTCGCCGCTCTGGCGCACCTCGGCGCCGACTGCGTAGCTGTAGGGGGCCAGTCGTTGCGGCGGACGGATCGGGCCGACCTCGATCTCCGGCCGGATCCGCGCGGCGTGCAGTGACGCCACCGCGGCGCGGAAGTCAGCAGGCTCCGTCGGAGCTCCAGAAGAGGTCACGAATCCGACGGTAGGTCGGGCCACCCCACGGTGGTCGGAGGCGCGCCGACGCATGGCAGAGTAGGCACTGATGTCCGAGACAACGCGATCCCACGCGCGACGCGCGAACCGATTCCCCCTGGTGGCCGCCGCGACCGGCGGGACACCCGAACGACGCCCGGTGTGGTTCATGCGGCAGGCGGGGCGATCGCTGCCCGAGTACCGAGCGATCCGCGCCGATCATGGGATGCTCGAGTCGTGCTTCGACCCGGCACTGGTCTGCGAGATCACCATGCAGCCGGTCCGCCGTCACGATGTCGACGCCGCGATCCTGTTCTCCGACATCGTCGTGCCGTTGAAGGCGGCCGGCATCGACCTCGACATCGTCGCCGGCACCGGTCCGGTGATCGCAGCGCCCGTGCGCGAACCCGCCGACGTCTCCGCGCTGCCGCGCCTCGAACCCGAGTCGGTCGGCGCGATCGCCCACGCGATCGAACTCCTGCTCGCAGAACTGCCGGAGCGCGTCGCCCTGATCGGTTTCGCCGGAGCTCCCTTCACCCTCGCGTCCTACCTCATCGAGGGTGGGCCCAGCCGCAACTACGAGCGCACCAAGGCGATGATGCACGGGTCGCCCGACGTCTGGCACGCGCTGATGGGCCGGCTCGCGGACATCACCATCGCCTTCCTCCGTGTGCAGCTCGACGCCGGGGTGGACGCCGTCCAATTGTTCGATTCGTGGGCCGGGATGCTCTCGCTCGCCGACTACCAGACCTACGTGGCGCCGCACAGTGCGCGGGTGTTCGCCGAGGTCGCCGAGTTCGGGGTGCCCCGCATCCATTTCGGCGTCGGCACCGGCGAGCTGCTGGGCGCGATGGCCGACGCGGGCGCCGATGTGATCGGGGTGGATTGGCGGGTCCCGCTCGACGAGGCGGTCCGGCGGGTCGGCCCGGGCAAGGCCGTTCAGGGCAATCTGGACCCGACGTTGTTGTTCGCCGGCCCGGAGGTCGTCGAGCGTGAGGTCCGGCGCGTCGTCGCCGACGGTGAGCGTGCGGTCCGCGCCGGCGCCGTCGGGCACATCGTCAACCTCGGTCACGGCGTGCTGCCGGGTACCGATCCCGACGTGCTCACCCGGGCCGTCGAGCTGATCCACTCGATCTGATGGCCTCAGGGGCGCGGCGGATCGCGGTCGTCGGCGGCGGTGTCTCCGGTCTGACCGCCGCGTACCGGCTGCGGCAGGCGCTCGGCGCGGACGCACAGATCGAGGTCCACGAGTGCGGTGACCGTCCGGGGGGAATCCTGAACACGGTCGACGTCGGTGGACGTCCGGTCGACGTCGGCGCCGAGGCGTTCATCGTGCGGCGTCCCGAGGCGGTCGACCTCATCGGCGAGCTCGGGCTCGCCGACCGGGTGGTGTCGCCGACCGCCCGACGGCCGGCGGTGTGGGCGCGCGGCCGGCTTCACCCGCTGCCGACCCCGGCGCTCATGGGCGTCCCGGCGAGCGTCGAGGCCGTCGCCGATCTGGTCGATCCGCCCGATCTCGAGCGGCTCGCCGTCGAGCCGGATCGGGCCTGGCGATGGGATCCCGGCGCCGACCCGTCGCTCGGCGAACTGGTCGCCGACCGATTCGGACCCTCGGTCGTCACGCGGAGCGTCGACCCGATGCTCGGTGGCGTGTATTCGAGCCTGGCCACCGACATCGGTGTGCGCGAAGCACTTCCGGCCCTCGCGACGCGCCTCGACGCCGGTGCGCCGAACCTCACGTCGGCGGTTCGGGACCTGGTGGGGCAGGGTGGCCGGGCCGGCCCGGTCTTCGGGACGCTCGTCGGTGGCTACCGTGTGCTGGTCGATGCCCTGATCGCCGCTGCCGACGTCGAGCCCCGATTCTGCTCGTCTGTGTCCGGACTCGAACCGTCCGGGAAGGGCTGGACGCTCGGCCTCGGACAGTCCGACTCCGCCGACTACGACGGTGTGGTCCTGGCGCTGCCGGCCTGGCACGCCGGTCGCGTGCTGCACCGGGTGGTGCCGGAGCTCGCCCGATCGTTGCAGGACGTCCGGCGCGCCTCGTCGGTGGTGGTCTCGATCGCACTCGCGCCGGGCACGCCGTTGCCCGAACATTCCGGTGTCCTGGTCGCCACCGGAGAAGGGTTGCGCGCCAAGGCCTTCACGTTCAGCTCACAGAAATGGGCGCATCTGTCCGACGACGACGGCCCGGTATCGTTGCGTGCGTCGTTCGGTCGATACCGGGCGGCGATCCCGGACGCCGGCGTGGAGCCCGGGGTCGACGATCGGATTCGGACCGAGGCACTCGAAGACCTCGACGCGGTGTGCCGCGCGGCCGGGCTGTCGGCCCCGTCGTCGGGGGTCGTCGACGTCGCGGTCCAGAGATGGACCGACGGCCTGCCCGTGTACGCACCGGGACACCTCGCGGCGATGGCCGGGGCCGAGCGCCTACGCCCCCGGGGCGTGGTCCTGGCCGGCTCGGCCTACGCCGGTGTGGGTGTGCCGGCCTGTATCGGCCGGGCCGGACGTGCGGTGACAGCACTCCTCGCCGAGCTGACCTGACTGATCGCGCCGTCGGCGACGGTGGCACGATGAAAGTCATGAGCCGCTTGGACTATGCAGAACTCAACGCCACCGTCCGCTACCTGATGTTCTCGGTGTTCGCGGTGCGGCCCGGCGAACTCGGCGACGACCGCGGTCAGGTGAAGGCCGATGCCACCGACTTCCTGAAGTCCCTCGAGGACTCCGGTGTCGTGGTCCGCGGCGTCTACGACGTCTCCGGACTGCGGGCTGACGCCGACTTCATGATCTGGTGGCATGCCGAGGAGGTCGAACAGCTGCAGTCGGCCTATGCACGGTTCCGTCGGGAGACCCTCCTCGGCAAGGCCTGCGACGCGGTCTGGAGCAACGTCGCACTGCACCGCCCGGCGGAGTTCAACAAGAGCCACATCCCGGCGTTCCTCGCCGGGGAGGAGCCCGGGAACTACATATGTGTCTACCCGTTCGTGCGTTCCTACGAGTGGTACCTGCTGCCCGACGAGGAGCGTCGGAAGATGCTCGCCGACCACGGGAAGGCGGCTCGTGCGTACAAGGACGTCCGCGCGAACACGGTGGCGTCGTTCGCCCTGGGCGACTACGAGTGGCTGCTCGCGTTCGAGGCGCCGGAACTACACCGGATCGTCGACCTCATGCGTGACCTACGCGCCACCGAGGCACGCCTCCACGTCCGGGAGGAGACCCCGTTCTTCACGGGTCCGCGGGTCGAGCCGACCGCACTGATCGACGCGCTGCCCTGAGCAATCCGGTGAGCGGTGGGGTCCTCAGTCCTCGGCCGGCTCGAGCGTGAGGCTGATCGAGTTGATGCAGTACCGCAGGTCTGTGGGCGTGTCGTAGCCCTCGCCCTCGAAGACGTGTCCGAGGTGGCTGCCGCAATTCGCGCACAGCACCTCGACACGGCGCATGCCGAGTGAGGTATCGACCCGTTCGATGATCTTCTCGCCGGCCAGCGGCGAGAAGAACGACGGCCAGCCGCAATGGGATTCGAACTTCTGGTCGCTGCGGAAGAGTTCGGCGTCGCAGGCCCGGCAGCGGTAGACGCCGACAGTCGTGGTGTCGGTGTACTCGCCGGTGAACGGGGCCTCGGTGCCCGCCTGACGCAGCACCCGGTACTCCGCGGGCGTCAACCGCTCACGCCACTCGCCGTCGCTGATCTGGTTCGCGTCGGTGGCATCGGACTCGGCCGGGGTGTTCGGGCTCATTTCTCCACGGTAGCGACAGTCTCCTGACTCCCGCCACCGTCGTCGGGGGCGTCGGTCGGTGTCGGCTCGGGTGCCTGCTCCGGTGTCGTCGACGGTGCGTCGTCGTCGAGGCCGGTGACGCCGTCGCGGCGCATGTCGAGATACCGGAACAGCAGCGAGCAGAACACCGCGATCATCAGCAGCGACCAGCCCCAGGTCACCTTGTTGAACTCGAGTTGGCGGCCGAACGCCTCCCACCGGACCGAGTAGAACGAATCGAACGTCATGCAGCCGTACACGCCCAGCCAGGCAGGCCAGTTGCGCATCGTCGATCCCGGCAGCAGGACCGTCATCAGCAGCGGGAACAGCAGCATGGAATAATAACCCTGGCCGAGCGCGCCCACGAGGAACGTGGTGACCATCAGGACGCCGGAGGACGTGGTGAGCCACAGCAGTTCATCGCTGCGGCGGTAATACCGGTAGAGGAACCACAGGGCGAAGATCGCCATCAGCACGAACGCGATCCGCAAGAGGACGACCAACCAGTCGGCGACGCCGAAGTAGGCGCCGTTCCCCGCGATCGAGCTGTTGTAGTAGTCGCGGGCCTCGCCGAGATACGGCATGGTGCGGTCGATGAACGACATCGGGTCCACACTCAGCGGCCAGGCGATGGCGGTGAGGACCAGCGGGATGCCGATGGCGGTCACCAGGATGCGCCACTGACGGTTCAGCAACGGCAGCAGCAGCAGCGGGGCGATGATCGGTTTCACCGCCAGCACCAGTCCGATGGGAACCCCCGCCCACAGGTCGTGACGACTCATCATCAGCACCATGAACGCCAGCATCCCGAGCAGGACGAACGAGTTGAAGTTCGTGAACACCAGTGTGTGCGCGACGGTTTCGGTGCTGAAGAAGAAGAACAGCACCACCGGGACGACCCAGGACCGCGCCGAGTAGCCGAACAGGCGGGCCAGCAGATACGCGCTGCCGACGAGGGCGAGGACACTCACCGCGATGAACAACCACCGCGCCCGTTCCGGATCGATGGTCGCCATCGGCGCCATCAGCAGTGTTCCCGACGGCGGGTACAGGTAGTGCGGATCGACGGTGTCGAGGTTCTCGCCGTACACCGGTTGGCGATTCAGGAACTGCAGCGCCGCCTGGTAGACCGGCTTGAAGTCGTCGGTGCGATCACCGTTGACGCCCAGGATCACCGACCGGTGGAAGATCATCATGATGGTGATCGGCCACAGCACCATCGGGATGATCCGCTGCGGAGTCATCTGGGGGTGGAGGTACCTGTCGAGAATCGCCACCCGCGAACCGTACTACGTCGGGCATGCACATCGACGACAGCCCGCATCCCGAGCGGGGACGATTCCCATGTCGATCAGGTCGGACAACCGCGGTCGGTCGGTTCGCCGAGCGGCGCCTCACCCAGATATTGCGTGACGACGTCGGCGGCACAGGCACTGCGGGCGAGGACGGAGTACCCGAGTCCGTCCCACGACACCGTCGTCGGGGTGGTCCCGGCCTTGATGAACAACCCGCCGAGTGCCTCCGCGCCGCCACCCCCGTTGATCGGATCGTTGGCTCCGTTGAGCACGAGCGGATCGACCGGAAGCGCGGTCGCCGGATTGACCGGGGTCGACGTCGCCCACGCGTTGCACCGCAACAGCGACAGTGCACTGTTGGCGCCCGTCAGCGGATTCTGTTTTTGCCACGCATCGATCAGGCCGGGGATCTCGTTCTGGCCGACCGGGCCGGTGACGTCGTTGCACCGGGCGACCAGCTGGCCGTCGGTGGTACGCAACCCGTCGGCGCGCTCGGCGAGGTCGGCGAGGGCTCCGGTGTCGCCGCGATCGGCGGCCGCGACGGCCGAGGCGACCTCGGTCACCGCCTGTGGACGATCCGGCGCGGCCAGGGCCAACGCGGTGGTGATCGCATTGAGCGCCTCGGTGTCGGTGATGCCGGCGAGACCTCCGGTCCGCCCCTTTGTCAGGACGGCACCGATGGTGGCCATGCCGTCGCCGCCCAGCGGACACGCCCCCGACGGCCCGCACTGCTGGACGAAGGCCCGCAGCGAGGCCTGTACACCCGTGGACTGGGTGGCACCGCGGTCCCGGGCATTCGCGCCGAACGGTGTCGGCGTGTCCAGGATGATCCGGCCCGCACGGCCCGAGTAGTTGCTGGCGTAGGCGAGGACGACATCGGAGCCTTCGCCGACCCCGACCAGTCCGAGATGGTCGACGCCCCACCGGGTGCGCAGCGCCTCGATGTCGGAGGCGGCGAACGCCGCACCGAAGTCGAGTTGATGGGGTGTCAGGGTCTCGGTGCACCCGTCCGACGCCGACGACGCCGCCCGGGCGAGGCGCGTGATCCGTTCGTCCTGATCTGACGGTGACGCACCCGCGAGGCCGTTGTTGCCCAAGGCGTTCCGCTCGACGCGGGTCATGCAGTCCAGGGCGCTGCTCTCCGGCGTCCCACGTCGATCGATCGCCACCACGGGATGCTTGTCGAGCAGCGTTCGTCCGGGCCCGCTCGCCATCAACAACAGTGTGCGAGACGACGGGAGGTCGGATCCGGACGTGAGGACGAGAGGCGCCGCACCGGCCGGCGTGGCAGCGGTCTTCGCACGGGAGAGACTGATCGAGATGGTGTCACCGGTGGGGCGGTCGGGGTCCACCGGCACGTCCATCTCCGCGCACTCGACGCTGATCCCGCCGGGGGCGGAGACACCGAAACGGCCGACCGATGCCCGCCCGCAGTCCGACCAGTCGAAATCGGTGCGCGGGGCCGCCAGCGGGGGCAGGGGAGCCGGGCCCGACGACGACGGCGCGACCTCTCCGCCGCCGTCGCCGCCCGTCACGACCTCAGGTCCGGTGTCGGGTCCGATCGCGCAGCCGGTCAGCGCCAGGAGAAGGGACGTCGCCGCGGCCACACACACCACTGCGGTGCGCCGTCCGGGACCGCGGACCCGCCGCCGGTGTGCTCGTCGCATGTCCGCGAGCGTAGTCACCCCGCTCGACGCACCGTCGAACGGTTGTGGGGTGTCACTCCTTCCCGCCGACGTCCCGGGTCCAGCGCGTGAAGACGAATCCGTCCTCGTCGGTGAGGATCGTGGCCGGTCGCATCGGGTGCTTCCGCCCGGGCGACGAGTGGTGGGCGATTCGGCCGGCGTCACCGGCGACCAGCGTGGGACTCGTGGTCATGCACACCTCGTCGACCGCGTCGGCGTCGATGAACGTGCCCAGCAGCGACGGCCCGCCCTCGCCCAGTACCCGTACCCACCCGCGTTCGGCGCACAGATCGAGCACCTGATCGACCTCGACCGAGCCGTCGCCGCAGTCGATGACCGTGGCACCCGCCGCGAGCAGGGCGTCCCGCCGTTCGGCTGCGGCGGCACGACAGGTCAGGACGACCGTATCGGGGTGCCCGACGGGTCCGAAATCGGCCGGGATGGACAACGATCGGGACACCAGGGCGAGCGCAGGTGCGGGCGTCTGCTCACGCGCGCGTCGGCCGGCGGCGAACACGTCGTCGGCGGCGGGCTGACCGTAACCCTCGGTCACCGCCGTGCGCGCCCCGACGAGCACCACGTCGGCGAGTGCGCGCAGCACCCGGAAGATCGCCTTGTCGCCCGGACCGCCCAGGTCGCCGGAGCGGCCGTCGAAGGTGACTGCCCCGTCGACGGTGCTCACCATGTTGACCCGGAGGTAGGGCCGGGCGAGGCAGGGCGCCGACGACGGCCGCGTGGGATACGCGTACTGCTCGGCGAGCCAGCGCAGGGTGGCGACGTCATCCGGACCCGATGTGACCTGAGTCGCTTTCTGTAGACCGAACATGACTCCATCATGTCGGAGGTGGCTACGCTCCCCGTATGACGGCACGACTCTGCGACCGGAATCCCGCGGTTGCACCCGAGGCACTCGTCGGCGAGATGGTGCCACCGTCGACGTTCGACTCGGTCAGCTTCGACTCCTACATCCCCGACCCGGCGGAGCCCTCGCAGTCGCAGGCGGTCTCCAAGGCCCGTGATTTCGTCGCGCGGGCGACCAAGGTCCGCGGTGGCAAGCGCGGTCTGTTCTCCCGCAAGTCCGCGACCGGCCAGGGCATCGGGTTGTACCTGGACGGCGGATTCGGCGTCGGCAAGACACATCTGCTCGCGTCGATCTACCACTCGATGCCCGAACCCAAGGCCTTCGCCACGTTCGTGGAGGTCACCCATGTGGTCGGCGCACTCGGATTCGTGAACGCCGTCGAGCGGCTGTCGCAGCACACGGTCCTGTGCATCGACGAGTTCGAACTGGACGACCCGGGCGACACGATGTTGGTGTCGCGGCTGTTGACCGAGCTCACCGCGAAGGGCGTCTCGATCGCGGCCACGTCGAACACGCTGCCCGGACAGTTGGGTGAGGGGCGTTTCGCCGCGCAGGACTTCCTCCGCGAGATCCGCAAGCTGTCGTCGGTGTTCGAGACCATCCGTGTCGACGGTCCCGACTACCGGCACCGCGACCTCCCGCCGGCGCCGGAGCCCCGATCGGATGCCGAGCTCGACGAACTGGCGGCCTCTACACCGGGCGCCACGCTCGATGACTTCGACGCCCTGTGTGAGCACCTCAGCACCCTGCACCCGTCCAAGTACAAGGATCTCGTGGACGGGGTGTCGCTGGTCTGCATGCGCGGGGTGCACCCGGCGAAGGACCAGTCGGTGGCGCTGCGGATCGTCGTGCTCGCCGACCGGCTCTACGACGCCAACATCCCGGTGACGGTGTCGGGCAGCAAACTCGACGAGATCTTCACCGAGGAGATGCTGTCCGGCGGGTACCGCAAGAAGTACCTGCGCGCGACCTCGCGTCTGCTCGCACTCTCCCGGTTCGCGGAATCGGCCGTCTGACGGTTCAGCGGTCCGGGCGTTCGGCGGTCCGGCCGGTCGGCGGTCCGGGGTTCAGCGCAGACCGGTGACCGAGATGGTCTGCCCGAGCGTGTGTGTCCCACCGGGCGACACCTCGACGACGTCCGGTCCGGCGTTGGCTGCCTCCACACACACGAACTCACGCCACGACGGCCCGACATCGGCCATCCCGGCGGCCACCTCGGGGCCGGGGTTCCACACCACCGCGGTGCTCCCGTCGTGGACGGACACCTCGATCACCCGCTCGAGACCCGGATCGACGATGCGATAGTGCCCGGGCGCGTTCGGGTAGACGCGGTCACTGCGCGCCGGTTCCTCGGGCAGGACCCAATCACCATGTTGCACATGGCGACTCGATGCGTCGAATTTGTCCAGGTAGGCCAGTGAGTCCAGACCCTGCACCCGTACCGCGGTGACGTCGGAGACCCGGAAGTAGTTGTGCAGCGCCTCGGTGAGCGTCAGTGGCACGGTGCCGGGGTTGTGGGTGTGGATCTCCTGGTGCAGTGTCGCGCCGATGTGCACGGTCATCCGTAACCGGAGGTCGAGGTCGTCGAGCCCGACGGGAGCGAGCACGATCTCGGTGCCGTCGGCGGTGTTGCCGCCACCGATCGGTTCCCAGCGTGCGGTGCGCGCGTAGCCGTGTGAGGGGACATCGTCGGGCTGACCCTCGCGGGCGAAATACGGCCAGCAGACCGGTACGCCGCCACGGAGCGGGGTCGGGGGAGCAGCGAGTTGCGGTGAGAGCCACAGCAGATCGGTTCCGTAGCCGGTGGGACGGAACGAGATCAGCTGCCCGCCGAACAGGGAGATTGCCGCCGACGCGTGGACTGTCTCGACGATCAGGGCGTCGAGGCCGGCGACCTCACCGACCCGGGCACCGTCGATGCCGTCTGGAAGTGTCATACCCCCGACCTTGCCAGACCGCCGATCATCTCAGTGGACGGACGAAGACGAAATCGTGCTCGACCGTCCCGTTCAGGTCGAACGTTTTCACGCCGGCCCGGGTGAATCCGGACTTCGCGTAGAAGCGTTGCGCGCGTTCGTTCTCCTGATTGACACCGAGCCACATCGCAAGGCTCCCGCGAGCGCGGGCGCAGTCGAGGGCGGCCGTCATCAGGGACCGCGAGGGCGCCGTGGCACTGCTGCGTGCGTGATGATCGGGGAGAACATAGATCTTGGAGAGCTCGGAGACCGGTCGATCGGTGACGACGGCGGCGACATCGGGATGGGCCGGCGCCTCGTGGTGGACGAGGCCGTACCCGACGACGGGTCCGTCGACGGCGGGGCGGGCGACGAGCACGTCACTGTTCGGATTCGCGATGTGCCGGGCGAACGACCGCGCATCGAGATTGTCACGGATGAATGCGGCGATGTCGTCGGGCGTCGAGTGTGGTGGACAGGCCAGCGGGAAGGTCGCGGCCGCGACCTCGGCGACGGCGTCGGCGCCGGCCGGGTCGGTCAGGATCTCGATCAGCAGGGTGTCGTGCACAGGGGCAATCTACGCCCGGCGGTCTCGTCCGTCAGCCGCCGCAGCGGCGTCCCGCGCGACGGCGTCGCCGATCAGTTGCCCTCCGCTGGTGAGAAGCGCTCGCCGCCACGGTAGTGATTCCTCGATCTCGATCTGGATGGACATGGACAGCACGGTCCGGATCAGCACGATGAGTCCGAGGATCGCGGCGTCCTCGATCGAGGGTTTCGAGGTGATGGTCCGGATGAGGTCGGCGGCGACGAGCACCTCGAGGCCGAGAAGGATCCCGGCGCCGATCGTGTTGCGCAGCACCGTGTACGCGACCCGGCCGCCCTCGTCGCGGCGCAACGCGCGCGCAGCGAGCACGGCCGCGATGACGAAGCCGACGATCATCGCGACGGCGCCGACGACCTCGAACGTCACTGCGACGCCGGTGAAGACGGCCTCGACATCCATGCGCGACAGCCTACGCAGGGTGGTGGGTCAGACGGGTGTCATTCGCCGGCGAGGTCGGCCGACAGGTCCGCGACCGCGACCCCCTCGGGGATGCGGACCTCCTCGACACGTTCGGGGACGTCGTCGAACTCGAGGCGCAGGGCCTTTGCTCATCGTGGCGTGCATGTCGTGCATCGCGGTGATGTAGGTCAGTTGGACGATCTCCTCGGGCGACAGATGTTCGCCGTCTCCCCCTGTTGGTCGAGTAACGCCGAGCGAGCGCAGCGAGCCCGACGCGCATCGAGACCACCCCGCGCACCCCTCCGACGGATGAACGACCGTTGACGGTCGGGATCGAGTCGTCGGCGCGTGAGGTGACGGCGAACGTATCGCCCGCCGTGACGTTCGACGTCATCTGACTGAGCGTTCCACCTCATCCATTCGGATGAATTGCTGCCTCGTCGTCCCAGTGGCCACGTGCGTCTCGCGGACACCACGTTCTGCACCTCAGTGGACGGTCGTGCACCATAATCGCGGGCGGGTTGGCATCTTTCGGGGGGAAGAAGGACATGACGAATGTGGCAGAAGGCTGTCGCGGTGATGGTTGCCGCGTGCGCGGTGATCGGGGGGAGTGCGGCTGCGGCCGGGTCGGCGGGTGCGGCGCCACGCGATGAGGCGGGCGCATCCCGCATCCTCGCGGTGTCCATGACCGAGCCGAATCGTGCTCAGCTGACGGTGTTCTCGAAGGCGATGGACCGTTCGATCCGCGTCTCGGTGCTGCTCCCGCGGAATCGGGACGTCGCGAGGCCCACGCTCTATCTGCTCGACGGGATCGACGGTGGTGTGTACACCAACTACACGCAGAGCGGGTGGACCTACCAGACCGACATCGCGCGGTTCATGGCCGACAAGTCGGTCAACGTCGTGTTGCCGATCGGTGGCACCGGGTCGTACTACACGGACTGGATCTCCGACGACCCGGTCCTGGGGCTCAACAAGTGGGAGACATTCCTCTCCGAAGAGCTTCCGCCACTGATCGATTCGCGGTTCCGCGGCAATGGGACCAAGGTGATCGGCGGACTGTCGATGGGCGCTCTCGGGGCCATGTCGATAGCGGTGCGGCATCCGGAGCTGTACTCCGGGGTCGCGGCGTTCAGTGGATGCCTGGACCAGGGGACCGCCGAGCTCCGGCAGGCCACCGCGGCGTCGGTGGTGACACGCGGGGGCAACCCGGACAACATGTGGGGCCCACTGCACGACACGGACTGGGCAGAGCACGATCCCGCGCGACATGTGTCGGTCCTTCGCGGCAAGCCGATCTACGTCGCCGTCGGCAACGGTGTTCCGGACCCGGCATTGGGTCTTGCCGGTCTGGCGTCGCCGGTCGGCGGCATTCTCGAAGGCGTCGTCCTCAAGTGCACGGAGGGATTCAAGGCGCAGGCCGATCGTGCCGGTGTGAAGGCGACCTACGACTTCCGGGCCGGCCTGCACTCGTGGGGTTACTGGAACCAGGATCTGCATCGCGCATGGCCGACGATCGCGAAGGGGTTGCGTGTACCGGCGTGAACAGTGACACCCGAGCCGACTCCTGTCAGCGGGCGCGGAACACCGGGTAGGCGTCGGCATCCATCAGGTTGCCGTTCGCCCACACCGACCAGTGCTCGAGCGTCCACCCGGCGGATTCGATCGCCGAGATGATGTCGCCCCACTCCTTGCTCGACGACGAGAGTTTGGGCGTGTAGACGGTGGCGCCCTGCCGGCGCAGTTCCTGTGCTTCCGCGGAGAATTTCACGGGTCGCGGTTCCTTGGACTTTCCGAATGCCATGGCCCCATGGTGCTACTGGATGGCCGATACCACCGAGCGCCGCCGCCGCGCGACACCATCGTTCGGACGGAGAGAACAGAAGGGCCGCCCGTATCCGGGCGGCCTTCTTGGTGCGCGATACTGGGATTGAACCAGTGACCTCTTCCGTGTCAGGGAAGCGCTCTCCCGCTGAGCTAATCGCGCGAGACTATGAAGTTGGTGATCTCAGAGGCGGCGACGGGAATCGAACCCGTGTGCACGGCTTTGCAGGCCGTTGCCTCACCACTCGGCCACACCGCCAGATGCGAGTCGACTCGCACTCGCGCCGAGCGGATGACGGGATTCGAACCCGCGACCCTCACCTTGGCAAGGTGATGCGCTACCAGCTGCGCTACATCCGCGTGGTCGGGAGCGATCTTGTGGATCTTTGTTGCTCTCGACGCGAAGCAGAACACTATCCGACGACCTCATGCCTCGCCAAATCGCCTGGTCACAGCCATGTGTTCACTCGGTTGCCAGATTCGACATGACGTCGTCACCCGGATTTGGGGTAGGTGCAGGTCTGCGTGTAATCTTCCTCCTCGTGCACCGGCGCGCGCTCTCTGCGCCGAACATGGTCCCGTGGCTCAGTGGAAGAGCGTCCCGTTCACACCGGGAAGGTCGCTGGTTCGATCCCAGCCGGGACCACCAGGTCAGGGCGTTATTCGAGGTAGCCGGGCCGCAAGCGGGCCGTAGGACGACTGCGAAACTAGCAATTGTGTCGTAGGTCGCGGCTACTCTTCGCCGCATGGAACCACTAGAGACAACGGGCGAGTTCTGGTCGCCTGACGACGCCGCCAAACGTATTGAGGGAACTCTGAGTTGGGAACCCGGGTCTCGGGCTCGACTCACACTCAAGTCCCGCGTGATCGACGAATTGGCAAGCCCGCTGGAAGTCACTAGCACGGGTGCGTCGATCACTCACAGCGGCGACCCCGCGCGGATTGTGGCGGACGGGGTGCCTCG
This sequence comes from Gordonia sp. ABSL11-1, assembly GCF_030315685.1. Lineage (GTDB taxonomy): Bacteria > Actinomycetota > Actinomycetes > Mycobacteriales > Mycobacteriaceae > Gordonia. The sequence goes on from NZ_JASXSI010000019.1 coordinate 85,750, forward strand.
CGTATTGCTCGGCGACACCGGAGCGGGGCCAGTCACGTGCGTTGACTCGTATCTCCAACACCCTCCGACGAACGGATTTGACGTGGCGGCGATGTTTCAACAGGTCTGGGACCCCTACACCCTGATCATCGGGGCGCACCTTTCAGCTGGCCATGCAACCAAGCTCGGCGCTGTACGGGTCGTTCTCGACGGCCCGGGTTGGTGGGAGCAATTGCCCGACACCGATAGTGCGTCTAGCAACGCAGGCGAGGTGCTGTGTGAGCGCGAGGACGGACTAATGTGGTTGGAGTTCCGTCCGTCATTCACGCTCACGCTGCGCTCGGCGGACCGCACCGTGCGTTCGGTGATGACACTGATGAAGCTTGCTGTCGACGTCGATCTCACACCGCTACGAATCCAGGTCCGCGAGTCTGGGCAGACCGACTGGCTCGACGTAAAGACCCGAGACCAGGACCCCAGCAAGACGTCGTGGCCCGACCCCCACAATCTCCTTCCGCCGTCGTCTGTGACGTTGAACCGCATCGCGGGCTGGCTCGCAATCGAGCAGACCATGGACGGACTCGCGGCTGCTGTCGCGAACCCGGTTGAGAAGCAGGCCATGCAGGTGCAGGGCCTCGTGGCGTGCTCGCTCATCGAGGGCATTCACAAGCGCATCGTCGGCGGAAAGAAGGACTACATCGATCGCGTGCGTGATCTGCACGCGGCAGCGCAGAGGATCGCCCCCGAGATAACAGAGCCGGTGGCGAAGTGGGACGAGGTCATCAGGAACGCCCGCAACGACCTGGCGCACCACAACACCGGACGTCCGTTCGAGGAGCAGGTCTACAACTGGATGATCGCTGAGTCGTCGGCAATTTGGGTGTTGAGGCTGTGCCTGCTCTCGCACGCTGGTTTCACCGACCAGGAGATTGCGGCCGCGTTGAGCGACCACCAGCGTTATGAGTTCTACCGCGAGAACTTGAAGATGCACGTCAAGGAGCGTGCCCACGAATTAGCCGCGATGTCCTCTGGTACGCCCTAGTCCTCGCAACGGATGCTAGGTTCTTGGCCATGGGCGCTCTGGGGGCCGTGGACAGTGGTCTAGGACAGCAGGTTTCCACCCGCTCCGCCGAGTGCGCCGATGGCGATCTGCGACGCCGCCCCGCCCAGCAACAACGCGACCTGGCGGAAGCGGCTGCGCTCCTCTTGGGGCCGCGAATCGTCATCGGCGACGGCCTGTAGCGCCGAGATCAGGCGCTCCAGCTGTGTCTCAGGGGAAGGCCACTGCCCGGCAACCCGCAGTGCTTGACCGGTCGGCGGGCCAGCAATAGAGACAGCCCCGCTGGTGTCCTCGTCTACGTCAAAGTACGGTTCTCGGCCGAGAGCTCGCACCGCGCGCTGCACTGTTTCGACATCAAACCCGCACGCTCTCATCAGCTGGTTCGTTTGGACGGGCCCGCCCGTCTCGTCGTATATCTCCACTGCTGCTCGCAGCACCGGCAGGTCCCGCTCCGTCCAGGTGTCATTCATGCGCGTGAGTATGCCTCTGCGCTCTGACATTTCCCTCGGATTGAGCGGAGCTGTCGGTAGGAGCCGATACAGTTCGCGCATGGTCCGGATGATGGCTGATGCACGGTATCGACGTGAGCAGGCGGGCGGGGTCTACTTGCCGCACGTCGAGCCGATAAATCGCCTTGTCGATGAATTGCGTACTGATGATGAGTGGATGCCGTACGTCGCGCCCGCGATGGGCGGTATCAACGCGCGTTTGCTGGTGATCTTCCGCGACCCAGGGCCCAAGACGCGCGACGGTCAGGGGAGCGGGATGCTGAGCCCCGAGAACGATGATCCATCAGCGGAACGACTCATCACGTTGCTCACCGACGCCGGTATCGAGGTCGGGGACGTCATGGGGTGGAACTCATTTCCCTGGTACATCAACCGCAAGCCCACGTCGCCAGAAGTCGATCGCGGTCTGCCGGTGCTGAGACGGGTCGTTGAGCTGTGCCCGAACCTCAAGGTCGTCATGGCGCACGGAGGGGATGCTCAGGTGGCGTGGAAGCGATTCCGCCGCCGCTATCCCGCCGATGCGCGCGGGCTCACCACAATCGAGAGCTACCACACCAGCCGACAGGCACTATGGACACCTGATCCGGCTATCCGCGAGCAGCGCGAGCAACATCTGCGAGATTCGTTCGCGGAGGCCGCCGACGCCCTGCGAGCTTGAGTCAGAGCAGCGCAGCGGGCGTCACCTTGAAGCTACCGGGAGCGCTGCCGGATCGGATCGAGGCGAGGGCGAACGCTCGCGCCTCGGGCTCGTGCTCGGGTAAGAACAGTGCCTTGTCGATGTCGGCCTGGGTCGCACTGCCGTTGATGAACAAAACCCTCGCCAATCCAGTGATCGAGCCCCAGCAGTTCGAGATCAAGCGCGGTACGTCGGCCGGTCGCTCGTCACCGCTCTCGCGGACGACCTTCTCATCCTGACGGCCACCGGCCATCAACACCCGACGCAACGCAGCAGAGGGAGGCGGACCCCCATGTCGCCAGAAGGCTTCGCTGTACGGCCCGGCGAACGCGATGCGGGCGTTGTTGACGCCGGGGAAGGTTTCGTGAGACAAGGTGCATTGCCCCAGAGTCGTCGGGTGATCGGGAGTCAGTTCTACGACGCCGACCTCGTCACCGAGGAGGGTCGCGGTGATCGCATGACCACTTTCGTGAATCGCGATTGCGAATTGTTCGCGCTCGGCGGCGGTGATGTCTCTCAACATCAGTTTCTTGCCCATCGGGGGTGTCCTATCTGTGAGGTGAAGGTGACGATCCGGCACCGGCAAGGTGGTCCGTAACCAAGCCCCTGCCGGTGCCGGTTGGGGGTGGCAGTGAAAGGTGTAAGCCCGCCGCCCCCGATCAGACGCCAGGTGGTCAGGTGAGCGTCGCCGACGCGATCGCGGCTTCGTAGCCGACAACAACGGATCTCTCGGCGATCGCGACGAACTCGTTCGTCTCGGCGCTGATGGTCTCGCGGAGGGCGACCTCGTCACGCCAGCCGAACGTCGGGCTGGTGGCGATCAGCGCCTTGCCGAGGCCATCGACGTAGCCACCGCCAAACACCCAGGTATGGCCGAGGGGTGTCTTGAATGTCGAGCCGGTGCGGATGATGAGGTTGGCGGCCGAGGCTGCCGCCGCGACGCCGGCCGACGCGTGGATGAATCCGGTGGTGTTCGTCTTCGCGAGTTCGGCCTCCAGATGGCCGACGGCGGACACTAGATCGCTCGGTGCCGGACCAGCAGGTGCGTCGGCGATGAGCCGGGCGGCGATCTCACGCTCGACGGCGACCGGCTCCAGTAGGCGGAGGTTCTGCCGAGCGCGCAGGCGTACCTCGTCCTGGGACAGCGCCGTAATGTCGCACTGGTCGTACGCCCAGACGGTGATCGGGTCGAACGGGTCGGTCTCGGGATCAGGACGCTCACCGTCCTTGAGTTCGTCGCCCGGGTCGCCGCACCATTCCGCCGCCCAGACGCCGAAGGCATCCCCGCCGCCGAAGTTGTGCGGCCGGACCTGCACACCGCTGGCGAGCCAGCGCGGGATCGGGTCGTCGGTCCACTGGGTCACCCCGTAGAGCCCCGAGGGGCTGGGGTTGACGAGCGGTGCCTCGAAGCGGACCGGGTGAAGGGTGGGGGTGGTCATTGCGTTGCCTCAATTCCGAGTTCGTGCAGTGTTTTTCGGTGTGCGTCGAGTTCGTCCTCGTGCGGGCGGTCGACCGGGCGGGGGTTCTGCTCGCGGTAGGTGCGAGCACGGTGAATGCGACGCGACAGGTCCAGCACCGCGCGGTCGAGGTCCCGCAGCTCAGCGGTGAGTGCCTGACTGAGGGCGCTGGGTTCGCCGTCCACGGTCTGTGCCACCGCGCCGAGCGCATCGGCCAGCGGCCGGGCATACGTGGCGGCTAGCTCGATCAGCGGGGCCACCCAGGTACCGGCGAGCACATGCTCCCGGGTGATGACCGGAGCGGTGGGCTTCGACAGGCCAACCAACGCGGCGCGGGCGCGTTCACGATCAGCGGGAGCGAGGGTGTCGAGCTTGCCCCTTGCGTCGCGGGCGGTCACCGTCCCCGCCACCGAGGTCACGAGAGCGTGCACGGCGGTGGTGATGGTCTCGGCGGCGTTGGTGTACGACCCGGGGCACGGCTCGGCGGCCAGCTCGGCCGCGACCGGCGAGAGCACACCCTCGATCTCGGCGGCGAGGTCGAAACTGCCGTTGTAGGCGACGATGTGGGCGTGACGCCGCCGCTCCCGCAACTCGTCCTGGCTGTAGACGCGCGGGGTGCGTCGGGTGGGCCATTGGCGCTGCTCTCGGCGGATCGTGGCGAACCGATCGCCGGACGTACTGACCTTGGCGATGTCGCCGCGCTTGATTCGGGTGGTCATGCGGAGTGCTCCTTGTCGAGGGTGGTGATGGTGGGGCCGCTGGTCGCAGCTTTGAGGGCGAGGTCGGGTCGGCCGTGGGCGGCGAGGCGGAATACCTCACCGACCCAGTCGGGGGCGATTGAGTCGGCCGATGAGGCGGTGGCCCACATCTGCCGGCCGATCTCGTCCGGCTCGATCGCGGCGGCGGTCATGCCGCATACACCTTCGGGCCGATCGCCTTGTCGAACTCGTCGGCGAGCCTGATCAGCGGCGACCCGCCGACCTTGACGACGGCGATCTCGCCGCGTTGCCAAAGCTCGGTGACGGCCTCCTGCACCGCCCAATAGCTGCCGGTGATCGTGGGTCGGATGGTCGCGAGCCGGACGAGGGTGCCGTCGGCGTCGGGGTCGCGTCGGCGTAGTTCGGTCATGATCTGGGTCTCGATGGTGGTGGTCATGCGGGACTCCTCGTGGTGTCGTGCGGTGGTGGTCCTTCTCGGTTGTGGGACGCGCACGGTGGTGAGGATCAGGTCGACATGGTGACCTCCCCGATCAGGTCGACATGGTGACCTCCCCGATGAGGGAATCGAGCACGGCATCGGCCTGGTCCTGATCGACGAGCCCGGAGGCGACCTCGCGATTCACGGCGGCGCGCAGCCTCCACCACGACAGCGCTGCCCGCGCCTCATCGACGCGGGGGCCGCTCGTTTCGCCACGGCTGGCGAGAACTCCGAGCCGAGATCGCCACCCGGCCATCGACCGGCTGCGGGGGTCGGCCATCGCTTGCGTGCTCATGCTCACGATGTAAGCAAGTCGGGGTGCAACCGACTTCGGCCTCAAGGACCTGGAGAGTGCCTCGAATGTCAGAACCCGTTGCGTTGCTGGTGGTTTAGTGTCCAGCAGTGCAGCCGAGGTGGCGTCGCAATCGAGCGGCGTAGCGTCGGCGTGCTGACCGGGGTAAGCACGATTTCGAGCGAGATCGTGCTACCGAGTGGCATCACGCGAGGGCTAGTCGTCACGTGACGGCTTCGTAGCCGACCTGCCGGGGGGTGAACGGCGACCGCTGGCGTGATGGTTGGGCAGCTCGTCCCCTGAGTAGCGCAGTCAGCTCGGCGATACGCGGTAGCACCGCTTCGAGATCGCGAGCCAGGTCGGCGGCGACGTCAGGCGAGATCGACGCGGGCAATGTTTCGCCGAGTGGGTCAACTCCGAGGTACATGACGCCCGTAACCCAATCGCGGATCACCGCGCCGCCGTCCCATTGATGAGCTGTTTCGATCGCGTCGGCGCGGGTCTTCTTCTTGCTCGCAGGTATCGACTCGGCCTCGGCGAGTCGATCGGCTTGGGTTCGGTACCAGCGTAAACGTCCGGCCATCCACTCATCGCCCGGCGGCACGGGTGACGGGGCGGCCGGAATCGTCACGGGCGAGCTATTCGTCACGTGAGTGGTAGACGTCGCGTGACGGGCGCGGTATGCCTTCTGCTGGCAGCTACGGCCGCAGTAGAGGGCGTCCACCCGACCGTAGAACGTCGAGCCGCAGATCGAGCAGGTGCGCTGGGAGGCGGGCATGGCGTGACAATACCGAGAGCGCTAGGTGTTATGGCCGTCGACCGTGTCCCTTAATCCTCACGTGAGGATTATGTGGGTGGTCGTCGTTGCTCAGGGCTGCGGGCGCTGGGACTCAGGCAGGGTCTCGATGTAATCGTGCTGTGGAAGCACTCGGAGCTGGCGCATTGTCGGTACGGTCCAGCCTTCTTCGCCGGGGCGAGGTCCCCAATCGTCGAGCCACCAGGGCAGGATTCCGAGGACGTCCCGAATGCCGTCGTTGTCGGGGTCCGTCGAGAACTCCATCCCGAACTTGCGGAGAGCGAAGATGCTGTCGTTGACGTACTTCAGCCCAGCCAATACTTCGCCAGCCTCGGCCTCGGTAATCGTCACCGTCTTGCGGTTATGCATTGCCCAACCGCTGTCGATACGCATCTCGTCGGGCTCTCGGTAGGGCACCCTGCGAATGGTCACCGACTGGTTGGGCGTCTCACCGGAGATGGAAGTGAAGTGCAGCATGTGGCCGAGATCGTCACGCATCGCCTTGGCACGCTTGCACTCGGCGGTCCACTCGGTCTCGCTGGGCAGGCGGATGTTCAGCCATCGGGCGATGCGCCGCAGGTCGCGGGCCACGTTGTCGCCGTCCGGATAGACGAACGGCGGCTCGGTCGGTGGATTCTCCTCGATCACGTAACGGAAGAACCGAACCTCCTCGATCACGGTCTCCCAGGCGCCGCACACCTGCCAAAGCAGTCGCTCAATGATCGGAGAGGGCCAAAACAGCCGGGCAGCCGCGCGTTCGTTCGCTTGGACTTGACGCCAAATCGCGTCGGGCTGCTCACTGAGCGGTAGCGACGAGATCGGCGGTTCGGCATCGGAACTCATGGCCGCAACCCTATCGGCCACAACGCCATACAAGCTCGGGGTTTACATCGCTCGGACTACGCCGCCGGGTGATCGGGGTCGGTCGCTTCGAGGTGGGCGGTGATTGCTCGGCCTCGTCGGCCGTCGAGCACCCGGCGCACGGCGTTAGCGTGCCAGGTGGTCGACCCGCTGCTGGTCTGCACGCCGTCAGCCTCCAGAGATGAGCCGATCGAGCGCAACGATGCACCCCCGTACGCAGCTCGGCAGATGCGCTCGACGACGGCGTCAGTCAGCTTGGAGGGCGTGCCGAGCTGGACGCCCTGCGCCCGCTTCTCAGCCAGCGCCTCGCGGGTGCGCTGCGAGATCATGTCCCGCTCGAACTCGGAGAACACCCGCAACATGTTCATCGCGGCCCGGCCAGCCGGGGTGGTTGTGTCGACCATCTGGTCAGCGGTGGTGATTCGCCATCCCTGCCTCGCTGCGATGCGATCGAGGTCAACCGCATCGGCCAGCGATCGGCTGATCCGGTCGAGCTTGGCAGCGAGCAGGGTCTCAGCCTGTCGATTCGCCAGCGCGTCGAGGGCATCGCTCATCGCGGGTCGTTTGGTGGGTGCGGTGCCACCGCTCACTCCCGCATCCTCGAACCACTCGACGATCGTCAACCCACGCGCCTCGGCGTATGCCTCGATGGTTCGCCGTTGGGCATCGAGGCCGAGCCCCGAGTCGGACTGCTCAGTCGTCGACACCCGAAGGTAGGCGACCGCCGTGCCAGACGGGGCGGTGGGTCGGGTCCGAGTGACGCGCATGTTGGCCATGCTCCTAGTCTATATCGTTACCCCGACGACGGTTGGAGTAACACTGTTGTGTGCGTTGCCAATTCGATCAGCCCCACCCTGCCGCCTCGCCGCCGATCTCGATGATGGGCTGACGACGTCCGCTGATACTGCGGGCAAGCGCCGGGTTGGTGACACCGGGAGGTCCGAACGTTCCGACGGGTGCTCGATAGCGCCGCTGACTCGACGTGACCTGCTCGACCTCGACGATCTCGGCCTCGATGATCTCCTTATCGCCGCTCTCGTCGGGCTCAGGCGGTGGGGGTACATCGACTGCGGGCGAAGGCTGTTCGTGCGTCTCCGGCTCGCTCAGCTCCGGGGCGGGCTCATCCCACGGCTCGGCCTCGGCGGGTGCGGCCAGCGCGGGGTGGTCGTCGGCGTCGCACCACGCAGTGCGCCGCCATGCCGCCGCCCGTTCGTCCTCGCTCAGTATCCGCAGCACCTCCTCGAACACCTGGAGATGCTGACTCCATAGCGGGCCATCGCGGCGAACGTCGCCGAAGACCCTGACGATGCCCTCGGCGACCTCGCGATCAAGAGCGTCGGGGGTGAGGTCGCCGTCGGCGATACGTTGATCGACGGCCAGGCCTGCCGTCAACAGACCGAGCGTGTCGGTGTCGAGGTTGGCGTCGGCGGCGGTACGGGCAACCCCCATCGCCGCTCGGATCGACTCAGCCTTGGGGTTGGTGTGAGTCTCGGTCATTCGATTACCTGTCCGTCGATGGTGGCTAGTAATTCGCGTTCGAGCTGGTCGAACCGGTCGGCAGTCGCCACTGCTACTTGGTGCTGGTGGCGCTCAGGTGCATGGAGCCCGTAGAGCTTCGCGAGTTCGTTGTCCTGGGCGTTGATCGTCCGCAGCAGGGATGCGGCGGCGGACCAGTCCTGCGATGACACAGCTCGTGCGAGTGCCTTGGTGGCGACGCCTGTCGTGACCCGCTTGCGTTCGATGATCTCGGCGAGCACGGTGTCACCGTCCGGAACGGGGTTGCGGTCGAGGTATCGCTTGTAGGCGCGCTGCGCACCACCGTTCGACGTGTACCCACACTCGTCGCGGATAGCCGACCAAGATAGCCCGGCAACTGAGCGAAGATAGAACACTCGCTCAGCTCGGGCGCGGGCATCGCGCAAGGGCATCACCTGGGGCATGCCGCAATCATGCCGCAGAACGGTGCAGACCAAGAACGCCGACAGGGGAGGTTAATACGTTGGCGCGGGCGATGATTCGATCCCACAGCTTCTCCACCCGTCCGCCTCGGCGACGGCGTGATCGACGGTACGCCGCTTGTCAGAAATCTCCCTCGCGCGTGGTCTCGTGTGAGATTTATGTGATTTATGTTCTTACCTGGGGTTATAGGCGAGATTCATAGGAGATTTATGAAGAGATTTACGGGAGATTCTTGGTGCGCCATGAATCTCAATACCCCACAAGAATCGCACTCATGAATCTCCCATGAATCTCATGTGTTTGCCCAGGTGAGAGCAAGAATCTCAAGAATCTCACCTGGGCACGCGCGCGAGCAATCTCGGACCCGTCAGTCTTCCAGGGACCAGTACGTCCGCTTATCCTTGCCGAAGCCCTCCGAGCGCGTCGCGATCGCCGGATCGTCGCATCGAGACCTGGCGCTGATGAGTTGCTTGCGCGTGTATTCCTTGGCCTTGCCCGCTTCGACCACGTCATCGAGATCAACCTCGCCAGTGTCGGGGTCGCGGTGCTCCGAGATGTAGTCGATAAGGAACTTCATCTGCGGGGACTTGCGTGGTCGGATTGTTCGGGAGTCGGCGAGCACATCATCGACACTGCGGTCGGCCCAGCCGGTAAAGCTGAACACGCCCGTCGAGGTTTTGCCCTTGGGGGTGTCGACGACCGCCTGGTCAATCCGGTAGGTGAGCGAAGGGAGATCACTCCGGCCGACGGAGTGTTTGGGCTGTGTGAAGACTCGCTCATCACCATCGTCCGCGAACACCATCACGGCTCGGGCGACGTCCTTGAACGCACCGCTTCCGGTGATCCGACTCAGCGCATCGAGTCCAGTTGCTTTGTTGAAGTGAGCGATTGCGACCACGGCCGCGCCGGTCTCGTCGGCCATCGCGGCCAACGGCTCCAGAGCCCGCCGAACATCTTTACTGGCGTTGGCGTCCAGGCCGCCGCCGATGGTACTCATGAGCGGGTCAACAACCACAAGCGCAACCTCGTGAGCAGTGATTTGCTCGGTAAGGAGCCCGACGTCGTCAGGCAGGCACAAGGTTGCCGAGCTGGTTTCGTGTTCAACGACTTCGACCCGCGCGATCATCGAGAGATCGGCGTGTGCAGCCATTAAACGAGGCACGAGGGTGTGTCGCCAGCTGTCCTCGGTTGCGAGGTAGAACACCCGCTTCGGGGTGCCGTAGTGCTCTCCGGGGAGTAGCCCGCGAGTGATCTTGGCGGCCAGCCAGATGCCGAAGCTCGACTTTCCCGAGCCCTCGCGGCCCGCCGCAATCGACACCATCCCACACGCGAGACGTCCATCAGTCTCAACCTCCGGGCGTGACCAGCTGTGCCCCGGCGCAACACAGGCAATATCACCGACCACGAACGGGTCGACCGCGTCGGTTTCCGCCGATTTCGGAGCCAGGTTCCGTCCCGTGATGTCCACCCACAGCCATACGACAGGTTCGGGCTCAATTGTGTTAGCCCAGGTGATTTCGAGTCGCCGTTTCGAGGACGAAGGCATATCTCTTCCGGGTTTGTTCCCCTCAGCAGCAAGAGACATCGGCTCATCGTCGAACAAGTCCATCACTGCCATTGCCTCCCCGACATTGCCGTCAAACTCGGTCACGGCAACTGCCTGGAGCTTGCTGATGTTGTTGTGCGGCCAGCCACTGAACTGTCCGCGGTCGCCGGTCGTCCAGAAATGAAGGGGCGGGTTATCGGGGTCGTGCTGGGTGACGGTGCAACCGGCCTCGTGGGCCGTCGCAGACTTGTCGCTGGCATGGACGCCCGGGGCGGTCCACGTTTCACAGCCACACGTGTCGGTCCGCTCGGTCGGCGACCAGTCCGGACCCAGAATTTCCGCCCACGGCCGTGACTGGCTCCATTCGACAATCGACGTGGACTCGTCGGATGCACCCGCCATCTCGGACTGCCGCGCCGTTGTTGCGGCGTGCTCAGCCAAGCGACCAAGCAGCCACTCGGGGATTACGTGAACGTCACCGGTGCCCTCGTAGGCTCCCTCCTTGCGAGTGGACGGAGGAACCAGAACATACCGTTCGCCCCACATCACCGTGTAACCACCGGAAGCGGTCCACGTTCCAGATCGGCTCGGCAACTCCACGTCATCGGGGACCACGAACCAGAAATGACCGCCGTCTTTGTGTACCCAGCGGCCTCGTTCGTCGCAGACTCCCGGCGACCGGACTGTCGGTGCGAGGTCGGAGGGCGCGTCAGTGTCGGAGAGAAACGACTGCACATGATCGGCCGTATCGCAATCCACCACAACAATGTTCGAGGGACCGAGCTTGACGCCGAGATTGATCGGGACGTCGTCGCCGAAGATGGTGACGTATTGATCGAGGTATCCGTCTAAAACGCCGGCATCAGTGGTAGCGAGGTAGTGCCCCGACTTCGACTTCACCCGTCGCCAGTCGGCTCGCCCTGCCGCTTTCGCTTCGCGCTGCGCGTCCTGATCGTCGGCGAGTCGCGCTCGCACGGTGCGGGTGTCGGCGGGAGCTTTCGATCCCGGGTACACGAACAGGGTGTGTATACCGGCGTCGGTGAGATCGCGGAGGTATTCACGCACAGCGCTGCGGTCGGTGGAAAGGGGAGCTGCGCCCAGCGTTTTCGTCAGAGCGATTGCGCGTTGCTCGATCTTCTGGGTGGCGGCGTCAGTCGCGGTAGAATGATCGCGGATCACGTCCTCGATCCTTTCGGTGGTGTTGGAGGCCCCTGGATTCTCGGCTGGGGGCCTTCGCCGTTGTTTGTGGGAGCTGCGGGTTGGTGGATTCGCGCAGCCGTCACGGAAGCGAACGCAGCGATGCCACGCCGTGCGTCTCCAGGTCCCTGATCGCTCGCTGGTGGCGGGAGGCGGCCTCGGTGTTGGCGGCGATGTTCTTGGTCAGCATGGTGATTCGAGCTTGGTGCTGGTCGATCGTCGCGTCACCCCACGCAACCGTGGTTCCATCGGGCATCGCGAACGTCGAATCAAGCAGCTCCTGAGTCCACTTGATCCGCAACGACTGTTCGTACTCGGAGATCAGGCCGCTGAGATTGAGGTTGAACTGCTCTCGCCGTTCAGCTTCTCGCTCAGCTCCTTCTCGCAGGTGTATCCGAGCGGCCTCGCACTCACCGCACGGGCACCCGTCGGCGGCGGCTCCGTCCTTCCGGAGGTTGCCGTGGCCGCGTCGATCCCACCGGTATTGCTGGTTGCGCTCAGCAGTTTCGGTCTTGCGCTGCTCCGGAGTCATCGCGGCGAGTCGCTGGCGTTCAGCCTCAGCGGCGTCACGTCGTGCCTCGACTTCCGCTTTCCGTTCTGCCTCCAGCGTTCTCGCGCGCCGTCGTGCGCGCACTTCCTCAGACAGTTGCACGATGACGAACACGTTCACGTCGCCGGGGTCGAGGGCGGGAAGCAGCTCCCTGATTGCGTCGGTGAGCTCCCTGGAAGGAATATCGCCAACGTGGCGCTCGACACGGTCGAGAAGTCTGGCGCTGACGTCGAGCTGAGTGATGATCTGGTCTGTCAGCGTGCTCATCGTGCGCCGCCGTAGATTTCCGTCGGGATCATCGGCTCCAGGAGAGCGTCGACGTCGGCTGCTTTGAGTCGGATTCTCGCCTTCGGGCGGCTGCTCAAGCGGTACGCAGGCAGACGGCCCGACGAAATCAGCTCGCGGAGTGTGTCTTCGGAATACCGGGTGCGTTTCGCAGCCTCTGCGATCGTTTCCCACGCGGTGTGGGTCGTGCTGGCGGGTGCCATTTCGGCGTCCTCTCCCTCGTAACGAGAGCCAGACCCGCAGACTCCTTCCGGAACCTACGGGTCAAGCCCGTGGTCGCGGAAGGGTCTATCCCTGCCTAGAGAAAA
>NZ_JASXSI010000002.1 GCF_030315685.1 Gordonia sp. ABSL11-1
GAACTGTGGCCCCCGAAGGCAATTCGGGGGCCACAGTCTTTTGTGCGTTCAAGCCTTTTACGTTCGCCTGTTGTTCGTCTCGTGCGACGACAACCATCGGAGAATCTCCCCGGTGAGTGCGGCCGGTGCGTCGAGCTGGATCAGGTGACCAGCGCCGGCGATCGTGCTCACTGTTGCTTCGGGAATGAGATCGTGCAGCCGATGGGCCGTGTCCACGGGTATCCATTGGTCCTCGGACCCCCAGACGATGTGAGTCGGGATGTCGAGGTCGGGATATCGCGGTTCGATCTCGTCGGTGAACGCCTGGTCGGCCTGGGCGATCTGTCGATAGAAGGCCGATTGCCCCGATTCGTCGAGCCACGGTGTCAGCAGCAGCTCGAGATCGTCTGCCCGGATCTCTCGGTGCGCGGCTCCGCGGATGTAGGCCTCGAGGGCGCCGCGATGGATTGCCGCTGGCAGTGCGGCGAACACGTCGGCGTTGTCGTGGACCAGTGAGAAGAACGGCGAGCCCCAGGGCCTCAGCGCCACGACGTCCACGAGGCAGAGCGATCGGTAATGCGCGTCGTGGAGCAGTGCCGCGCGAAGGGCGATGGCGCCGCCGATGTCGTGGGCGATCACGTGCGGACTCTCCAGCTCCCACATCTCGAGGAGATGCGCGAAGAGGCGGGCCTGTACGCCGATGTCCACCGGGTGGTCAGGATCTTTGGAGGAGTGTCCGTATCCCGGCATGTCCCAGAGGTGTACGCGGAATCCTGCAGCGCAGGCGTCGGCGATCGGTTGCCACAGCGCGGACGACCAGGGGGTCCCGTGCAGGAATACCACGGGCTCCCCGGCGCCGAAACGGTCCCAGGCGATCGTCCGTCCCCGCCATGGTGTCGACCTGGTCAACGGTTGTCGGTTCATCCGTTCAGTGTTGCAACGTCAACGGTCGATCAGCGAGCTCTCGTCGAGGAGAGCCGGTGTGTCGCGCCGAAGGGTGCGCCCGGCGAAGAACTCGGGCGAGACGGCTCTCATCACGAACATGAGGATCACGCCGAGACCGAGGAGTCCGAAGCCCATGTAGAAGACGAGACCGATACCGAAGATCGATGCGCCACTGCCGTTGTCGGGGTTCATGCTCTCACGCACGGAGATCACGAAGACGGTGGCGAGCATCAGGCCGCCGAGCAGTGGGAACAGGAACTTGAAGACCGCGTTGCGCACGCTGGTGAACAGCTCGCGACGGAAGAACCAGACGCACGCGAATGCGGTGATCCCGTAGTACCAGCAGATCATGATGCCGAGTGCGGCGATGGTGTCCAGCAGTGTGTGCTCCGACAGCAGGCTGACGATCGTGTAGAACGCGCCGGTGACAACACCCGCGAGGACGGTGCTGTACGTCGGCACGAGATATCGCGGGTGGACGGAGGCCAGGCGCCGTGGGAAGGCGCCATAGGCTCCCATGGCCAGCATTGTTCGTGCCGCGGGTAGGAACGTCGTCTGCAGGCTCGCGGCCGACGACGCGAGAATCGCCAAGAACAACAGTGGTCCCGCCCAACTCCCCATGACGGGATAGGCGAGTGCGCCGAAGACATTTTCCGAGATCTTGTCGTTGCCCAGTCCGATACCGGTGTCGCCGACGCCGGCATACATCATGACCGCCACCGCGACGAGAAGATAGGTCAACAGGATCGAGATCACGCACAGCAGACCCGCACGGCCGGGAACCTTTGTCGGGTCCTTGGATTCCTCACCGAGGGTGAGGCAGGTGTCCCATCCCCAGAAGGCGAAGATGGAACCGGTGACGCCGATGACGAACGCCCCCAGTGCGAGCCCGGTGAACGGGTTGAACCAGTCGAGGCTGAAGCTGAGTCCGGCGGGCGCGTCCCCGTTCACCGATTCGACGATGGCGGCGATGGCGAACGCGACGAGGACGATCATCTGGAAGCCGACCAGGATGTACTGGACCCGCTCGCTGGTCGTGATGCCGCGGCCGGAGATGTAGGTGGCGACGGCGATGAAGGCGAGCGTGGTCACGATGTTGATCGCCTTGTTGTCGGCGAGGTCGGCGATCCCGGGGCTGTTGAACACCCGGGCGATGAAGAGATAGCAGAACTCGACGGCGATCGCGGCGAGGTTCGACAACACGATGATCGTCGCGAGCACCATGCCCCAACCGCACATCCATCCCACGTACGGCCCGAATGCCTTGGTGGACCACGTGAACGAGGCGCCGCAGTCGGGCGCGCGGGAATTGAGCTCCCGATAGGCGTAGGCAGTGAGGAACATCGGGATGAACCCGGCGATGAAGATCGCCGGCATCTTCAGGCCGACGGCGGCGACGATCAGCCCGATGCTGGCCGTCAGTGTGTAACCGGGTGCGACGCAGGAGATGCCGAGCACGGCGCCGGCGAAGGTGCCGACCTTGCCGGAGGCGAGTCCCTTGTCGACGAGATCTGACGAGCCGCCCTGCGGACCCGGCCCGCCTCCGGCCGGGTCGCTCATGACTGTGCCTGCCGCGGCACGACGATCATCGGTACGGCCAGGACGCGGAGCATCTTCGCCGCCGTCGAACCGAGGAAGAGTTTTCGGGGTGCGGCGAGTCGGCTCGAGCCGACCATGATGACGTCTCCGTCGTGCCAGTCGACGGTCAGCACGGCATCCTCGATGTTGCGGCCCTCCGCGACCGCCGAGTCGAGTCCGGTCCCCTCGGGAAGACGCGAACGCGCCTCGTCGAGGGCGCGGCCGGCGAGCTCCATCCCGCGCTCGACGGCCTGCTGCTCCTCCTCGGCCGAGAGCTTCGGCGGCCAGTCGTCGCGCGACACCAGCGACATCAGGCGTAGCGGGATCTGCCCCTGTGCGCTGAGTTCGACGGCGGTGTCCAGCAGGATCTCCGCGCCCGGACGTCGGCCGATGGCTGCGGTGATCTCGCGGACCCGCTGCGGCCCGGTGCGGCTGAATCCGCGGGGCGCGAGCGCCACCGGGACCGGAGAGGAATGCAGGAGGTCGTTGACGACGGAACCGAGTGAGTGTCGACCGATGAGGCCGCCGCCCGAGCCCCCGACGACCAGCATCGTGGAGTCCAGTCGATCGATCTCCTTGAGGATGCCGTCGGCCGAGTTCTCGTCGACCGCGACATGAGTTCGAACGGTCACGTCCTCGGGGACGAGCGCGGCGGCCTGGTCCAGCCATTCCTTGGCGGCCTCGTCGAGGACGTCGGCATAGCTGCCGGTGGCGGCGAATGCCTCCGGCTTGTCCGGGGGGATGACCAGCGAGATGTCGAGCGATGCGTGAAGAGTGCGGGCGAGGCACGCGCCCAGCGCGACCGCATCCTCCCCGCCGGGGGTGGCCAGATACGCGACCAGCAACCTCATCGTGCACTCCGATCGTGAGCTCTCCGAAATCATGCAGGTGAACTCACTGTGCGCCGGTCGACGGGGGCACGCATCCGCCAACATGGCACACATCAGACCGCCGAGGTGGACATGGTGGCGTGCTCCACGACGCGTCCGGTCACCACGGTGAGACGAGGGCGGGCCGGACCGCTCGTGCGGGCCGGCCCGTCGACGACCGTGCCGAGGTCAGCTCAGGTGGTGTACCTCCTGGAGCCCGTATACCGGGGTCGGGATGCCCTCGTACCGTGCTTTCAGTTGCAGCGCGAGATACAGCGAGTAGTGCCTCGACTGATGCAGGTTGCCGCCGTGGAACCAGAGGCCCGGCTGCTGAGTCGGTTTCCACATGTTGCGCTGCTCGCCTTCCCACGGACCGGGATCCTTCGTGGTCTCCGAACCGAGGCCCCACACCTTGCCCACTCGGTCGGCCACCTCCTGGCCCATCAGGTCGGCGGCCCACCCGTTCATCGATCCGTATCCGGTCGCGTAGACGACGACGTCGGCCGGCAACTCGGTCCCGTCGGCGAGCACGACGCTGTGCTCGGTGAGGTGATCGACTTGCCCGTGTTCGAGCTTGATGGTGCCGTCGGCGACGAGTTCGCAGGCACCGACGTCGATGTAGTAGCCGGAACCGCGGCGCAGGTACTTCATGAACAGGCCCGAGTCGTCGTCGCCGAAGTCGAGGTCGAACCCGGCCGCCTCGAGCCGATTGTAGAACTCCTTGTCACGATCGCGGATCTGGTCGTAGAGCGGGATCTGGAACTCGTGCATGATCCGATACGGCAGCGATGCGAACGTGAGATCGGCCTTCTTGGTCGTCATTCCGGACGCGACGGCCTGCTCGCTGTAGAGGGCGCCGAGCCCGATCTCCATCAGCGAGTCGGAACGCACGATGTGGGTCGACGAACGCTGCACCATCGCGGTGTCGATGCCGTTCTCAACCAGCGCTTTGCAGATGTCGTGCGCCGAATTGTTCGACCCGATCACCACCACCTTGCGGCCGGCATAGCGGTCGGGTCCGGGGTGCTGGCTGGAATGGTGTTGGTCTCCGGCGAAGATGTCTTGGCCGGGGATCGTCGGCACGTTGGCCTTGCCCGACATGCCGGTGGCGAGCACCAGCTGCGTCGGATGCAGGGTCAGCGACTCGCCGTCGCGATCGAGTTCGACGGTCCACTGCCCGCGCGCCTCGTCGTACGTCGCCGAGCGGCAGGTCGTCGCGCTCCAGTAGGGGACCTCCATGACCTTGGTGTAGAACTCGAGCCAGTCACCGATCTTGTCCTTGGGTGCGAACACCGGCCAGTTCTCCGGGAACGGGAGATAGGGCAGGTGGTCGTACCAGACGGGATCGTGCAGGCAGAGGGACTTGTAGCGTTTGCGCCACTGATCGCCCGGACGCTCGTGTCGGTCGACGACGATCGACGGCACGCCGAGTTGCCTCAGACGTGCGCCGAGCGCGATACCGCCCTGGCCGCCTCCGATGACGAGGACGTAGGGCTGTCGGGAGCGACCCAGCTCGGCCTCCTCGTCGTCCCGCTTCTCCGCCCACGACCGGCGATCGGGATCGGAACCGTGGACCGCGCCGAGCACGCGTCCGGGGCCGGAAGGCTCTTCGTGTCCCTTGAGTTCCTGCAGGGTGGTGAGCAGGGTCCAGGCGACATCGTCCCCGGTCTCGGGGTCGGGCTTCAGCCGCAGATGCCCGACACCGCGGCCGGTTGCGGTCTCGAACTCGATGAACGCGGTCACCACGCCGTCGTCGTCCGTGGGCGGTTCACTGGTCCGGAACCCACGGGGATCGGTGTCGGCCACGCGTTCGCCGAGCATGTCGGCGATCTGATCACGGCCCTCGACCGTCTTCAGGTTCCAGGTGAAGGACACGAGGTCCCGCCAGAAACTGTCCGCGGCGAACATGCCGGTCACCCGTGCGATGTCACGGGCGGCCAGTGCCGCAGAGAAGTCCGCGAGCCAGGCGTCGACCCGGCGCTGAGCGTCGTCGGCGGTCGGCTCCGCGGAACCGGTGCCGGTGGGTTCGAGGGTCTGCGTCATGGTCTTCTCCTTGCACGTGAGCGGGCATCTCGGTGTGAGCCACAGCACATCGCGGAACCGATGTGAGGGGCAAGGGTTGCATCGGGTTGCGGGCACAGCCCGTCGAGGCGCAACCCCGTGCAACCTCTCTTCCGTCTTTGCGGCAGACCTGTGATCCGGAGCACAATCGGGGGGTGTCGGTACCAGAGATCCACGCCGGTCCCGAGCCCGCGATGTCGGCGGGCGACGATCCGCGTCACTACGCCCAGCTGTTGGCTGCCGTCTACGATGCGGCCATGGCGGGGGAGAAGATGCCCGCGCGGCCGCGGTCGGTGATCAGTGACTCCTGGGACCGGGTGTTGACGGCGGGTGTCGATCCGGATGTCGGTGCGCTCGACGACGGCCTCGACGTGTCCGAACTCGAGGCCCGGCGTCTGGACTCGGGTCTGGCGGTGGTGCTGGAGGACCTGACGCGCGGATTGGAGTCGGTGATCGCCGATGGCGACAACATCCTCGTCGTCGCGGACGCGCACGGCCACGTGCTCTGGCGGAGCGGCGCGCCTCGCGTTCTGCAGCGCGCCGACCGCCTCGGATTCGTCGAGGGTGCCGATTGGGGCGAGAACACGGTCGGCACGAACGCCATCGGGACCGCACTGATGTCGCGGCGAGCGGTGCAGGTGTTCTCTGCCGAGCATTTCGTGCGGACCCACCATTCGTGGACCTGCGCCGGTGCGCCCATCCGCGATCCGCGGACCGGGGCGGTGCTCGGCGCCGTCGACGTCAGCGGCCCCGCGGCGACCATCCATCCGACCACGGTCGCGCTCGTCGACGTGGTCGCCAGGCTGGCCGAATCACAACTGCGCGATCACCATCGGAGATCGCTCGATCAACTGCGATCGGTGGCCGCGCCGATGCTGGCCCGACTGTGCAGTCCGGCCCTCGCTGTCGACAACGACGGTTGGGTGGCCGCGCTCGACGGCATCACGCCGCGCAGCCGGCTGACCCTGCCCCGCCAGACCGCACCCGGCCGGACCATGCTGCACAGCCTCGGCGAATGCGACCTCGAACCTCTGCCCGGTGGATGGCTGGTGCGGATCGCCGAGCCCGAGTCGCACTCGTCTGGAACCGCCATCGACCTGGACCTGAGCGATCCTCGGAATCCGTCGGTCACCGTGTCGGGCGGTGCCGGACGGTGGACGATGCAGCCGTCCCCGCGGCACACCGAGATCCTGACGTTGCTGGCACATCACCCCGAGGGTCGGAGTGCGGCCCAGATGTCCGAGCACCTGTTCGGCGTCGGTGATCGAACCATCACGGTGCGCGCCGAGATGTCGCGGCTGCGCAAGCATCTCGGTGGGCTCCTCGCCGCCAACCCCTACCGGTTCGCCGACGGCGTGCAGGTGCATCTCGGCGCCGGCTGATCAGTCCAGGTCGTCGTCGATCACCTGCGCGGTGCGTTTGCCGATTCCGGATGGCGCCGTCGCCGTGCTGATATCCGGCGCCGGCGATGTCGGAGCAGGAGAAGTGGATCGGTCCGACCGGCGTGCGCTGATCGCGGCCGTAGCGATGCAGCCCACCGAGGACGAAGCTCGCGGCATAGGCACCGCGGGTCCATTCCTCGGAACCCCAATCGGATTCGTAGTACACGACGGGTTCGATTGCCTTCGGGCCGAGGAACCGCGCGATCGACGCGAGGATGTGTTTCCGGCGCTCGTCGGCGGGCAACTCGAACATGGCGTCGGCCTTCTGGTCGGAGAAGAATCCGACGAGGGTGCCACGATCGTCGTCGTGGTTTGGTGTTGTCGTAGACCTCCTGCACGAGCTCGGACCCGCCGAACCCCGTGCCCGACAAGCCGTCCGCGCGCCGGAACGGTGTCTCGTAGACCGGGTGCACCTTGATGACCAGGCCCAGGGACTGGTGCCGATGCATCTGGTGCTGCCGGCGCGGCAACGGCGGACCGAACGAGATTCGGCTGTACAGATTCGGCGGACCGCCAGGATCACCCGCTGTGCATGGCATTCCAGCCGTCGTCGGCGATGACGGTGACGCCGCCGTCCGGATTCCACCGAACCGTGCGGACCGGCGAACCGAGGAACACGTCGTCGCCGAGGCGCTCGGCCAGGCGCTGCGAGACCTGTTGCATGCCGCCGACGACACGTCGGTCGAGGACGAAGTCCTCGTCGACGACATTGCTGAACGATCCGGCGGATGCCGCCATCAACACTGCCTGCAGCACCGAGAACGCGTGTGCCGGTTTGGTCAGCATCCCGCCGGCGACGAACAGGGCGATGTTGTCGATGGCCTCGGCGTCGTCGGTGAGCCTTCGAGCCAGACCCGGAAGGACACGGTGTCCAACTCGGCCGCCCGCGGATGCGCCCACGGCTCCTCGGCCCCGATCTGCGCGGGGAGGTCGTCGATGATCCCGATGAGTCGGTTCATCTCGGCGAGAGTGCGTTCGCCGACCGGGAAGTCGTCACCGTCGTACACGATCCGCTCACCCGTCGGGGTGACATACACCGAACTGCCCTCGCGGTGGCGCGGGTAGGTCTCGAGGCCAAGTTCGTCGAGCATCTCGTACAGGCCGGACTGATCCGGTGACACCCACTGTCCGCCGATCTCCAGCACGGCGCCGTCGATGGTGTCGGTCCAGGTCCGACCGCCCACGCGATCGCGGGCCTCGAGGACGGCCACGCTGCGGCCCGCGGCGGCGAGGTGATGTGCGGCGGTCAGGCCCGACGGCCCGGCGCCGACGACGATCACGTCACGATTGATGGTGGTCATGTGGTCTCCTCGATGCGAGATATGTTGTGCGGGTGGCACATGCCGTCCGGGTCGTCGGCGCGGGGGTGATGGTCAGGCCTGCGCGGCCGGCTCGTTCTGGGTGATGCAGTGGATGCCGCCGCCACGGTCGAAGATCGGCCGTGCGTCGATCGCGACGACCGCTCGCCCGGGGTAGGCGGCGCCGAGGATCTCGGCCGCTTGCGCGTCGTTGCGGTCGGCGAAGCCGCACGCCACGACGACGCCGTTCCCGACATAGTGGTTGATGTAGCTGTGGTCGACGAATCCGTCTGCGTCGGTGAGGGCCTCGGGTGCGGGCACCTCGACGACGTCCAGAGCGCGCCCGCCGGCATCGGTTGCGTTGCGCAGGATGCCGATGATCTCCTGCGACACGGCATGATCCGGATGCGAGCGATAGCGCTGCGAGTGGACGAGGACCGTACCCGGCGCGGCCAGCGCCGCGACGATGTCGACGTGTCCGCGTGTGCCATATCGCTCGGAGTCCCGGGTCAGACCGCGGGGCAGCCAGATCACCGTGTCGGCGCCGATCGTGCGACGCAGTTCGTTCTCGACGTCGGCGCGCGACATCCGCGGATTACGTCCCGGGTCGAGCTGCACGGTCTCGGTGACCAGAACGGTGCCCTCGCCGTCGACCTGGATGCCACCACCCTCGTTCACCATGGTCGATGAGATGGGCGTGACGCCTTCACCGTCGCGGTCCGCCCCGGCGTGCTCCAGGACGAATCGTCCGATGTGCTGGTCGCGGTCCCATCTCGCCCAGTCCTGGGCGCCCCAGCCGTTGAAGACCCAATCGACACCACCGACGTGGCCGTCGTCATCGAGGACGAAGGTGGGACCGATGTCCCGCATCCATGCGTCGTCGAGTGGGGCCTCGACGATGTCGACGGCCGAGGTCAGATAGCGCTTCGCGGCGTCCATCTCGTCCGGGTCGACGATGACCACCACCGGCTCGAAGTCGCTGATCGCGTTGGCGACCGCGGCCCACGCCGTGCGCGCCTCGTGGTGCTCCTCGGCGGTGTCACCGAGGGAGTAGCCGGCGCTGGGGAACGCCATCCACGTCCGCAGATGTGGTTCGTGCTCGGCCGGCATCCGCCACGCCATCATGCCCTCCCGGTGGGATTCTCGGTGTCGACCGGCTCGGTCAGGCGCCCGTAGGTGTCCGGTCGGCGGGTGGCCAGGAAGGGGAACAGGGTCAGCCAGTCGCGACGCTGATCGAGGTCGAGATCGGCGACGAGGACCGCGGATTCGTCGCGCGGTGCCTGGACCAGGATGCGGCCGTAGGGATCCGAGATGAACGACGAACCGTAGAACGTGATCGCACCCTCGTCGCCATGACGATTGGGGGCGATCATGAACGTGCCGTTGGCGATACCGTTGCCGACGATGACCTGCTGCCACAGCGGCTGCGTGTCGAAGTCGGGGTGATCGGGCTCGGAGCCGATCGCCGTCGGGTAGACGATGATCTCGGC
The DNA here is from genome assembly GCF_030315685.1 of Gordonia sp. ABSL11-1. Taxonomy (GTDB): domain Bacteria; phylum Actinomycetota; class Actinomycetes; order Mycobacteriales; family Mycobacteriaceae; genus Gordonia. Next base: position 9,663 of record NZ_JASXSI010000002.1, read on the forward strand.
GCCGGCGAGCGAGTACATCCGGGCGACCTCGGGGAACCACTCGTCCCAGCAGGTCGGCATGCCGATCCGTGCGCCACCCAGCGCGTCGGGGGTGTGCACGGTGTAGGCCTCTGTGGAGGACGGGCCGCCGCGGAAGTATGTGTCCTCGTAGTATCCCGCGGTCACCGGGATGTGGAGCTTGCGTGTCCGCCCGACGAGACCGTCGGGTCCGACGAGGATCGCCGTGTTGTATCCGAGGCCGTCGTCGTCGGTGCCGGGTGCGGCGTCCTCTGCCTGTGCATGCTCGTAGAGCGACGCGTGCACCAGGATGTCGTGCCGTTTGGCGGCGTCGAGCGCGAACCGGTGGGTCGGGCCGGACAGCAGGTCCTCGGCGTAGGCGCCGGGGTTGTCGCCGCCCCGCACGAACGCCGGGTAGCGGCTCAGCGTCAGCTCGGGCAGGAACACGACCTGCGCGCCCTGCTCGGCGGCCGTCGCGATCCCGTCGGCCAGCTCGGCCTCGAGTGCGCTCGGGTCCTCCTGCCAGCGATGCTGGACCAGCGCGACGCGCAGCGGCGGCCGCGCGGGGACATCGACACGCGCCAACGACGGGGGCGGGGTGAGTGCGGTGATGACGTTCATGGAATCCATTCTTCTCGTGCAGCTCTACTCGTGGGGACGATCAGCGCACCGAGGTCGGTGTCTCGGTGGTCGTCGATGTCGGATGGCGCTCCGGAACCGATCGCGGCAGCGTCTCGGACCGGAAGAACTCGGGTCGCAGGGCACGCAGCACCAGCATGACGACGCCGCCGAGGATGAACAGCCCGAAGCCGATGGAGAAGACCGGCCCGACGCCGAAGATCGACGCCCCGCCGCCGTTGTCGGGGTTCATGCTCTCACCGACCGAGATGACGAAGACGGCGAGCAGGGCGATCCCGCCGAGCATCGGGAAGACCAGTCGGAAGATCGCATTGTGCAGGTTCGCGAAGAGTGTGTGGCGGAAGTACCACACAGGCGAACGCGGTGATGCCGTAGTACCAGCAGATCATGATGCCCAGCGCGGCGATCGTGTCGAGAAGTGTGTGCTCGGACAGGACGGTGACCACTGTGTAGAAGACCGCGGTCACGGTCCCGGCGACGAGCGCCGCGAACGACGGTGCGAGGAACCGGGGGATCTCGGCGAACTCCTTCGGGAACGCGCCTTAGCTGCCCATGGCGAGCATGGTGCGTGCGACGGGCAGGAAGGTCGTCTGCAGACTGGCGACCGACGACACCAGGATGGCGAGGAACAGCAGGATGCCGCCCCACTTGCCGAGGATCGGTTCGGCGAGCGCGCCGAAGACGTTCTCGGCGTTCTCCGGGTTGCCGAGACCGACGCCGTCGGTGCCGACGCCGGTGTACATCATGGTCGCGACGGCGACGAGGAGGTAGGTCAGCAGGATCGACACGACGCACAGGAGACCGGAGCGACCCCGGGTGCGCTTGGGGTCCTTGCATTCCTCACCCAGCGTCAGACAGGTGTCCCAGACCCAGAACGCGAAGATCGAACCCGTGAGGCCGACGGCGAACGCCGCGATCCTCGGACCGGTGAACGATTGAACCAGTCGATGTCGAACTGCAGGTGGGCGGGCGCCCCGCCGTCGCCGACCTGGATGAGGGCGACGACCGCGAATGTGATCAGCACGACCATCTGAAAGGCCACCAAGACGTACTGGATTCGTTCGCTGGTGGTGATCCCGCGCATCGACACCCAGGTGGCGATGGCGAGGAACACCAGGGTGGTCACGATGTTGACGGTCTTGTCGTCGTCGAGCCCGGAGAGCCATGTGGAGTCGAACACGCGCCCGAGGGTCAGATAGAAGAACTCGACACCGACCGCGGCGAGGTTGGAGAGGACGATGATCGTCGCGATGACCATGCCCCACCCGCACATCCGTCCGACGTACGGGCCGAAGGCCTTGGTGGACCACGTGAACGACGCGCCACAGTCGGGGTGCCGGAGTTCAGCTCACGATAGGCGCACGCGGTCAGGAACATCGGGATGAACTCGGCGATCAGGATCACCGGCATCTTCAGTCCGACGGCCGCCACGATCAGCCCGATGGACGCGGTGAGCGTGTAACCCGTTGCCACGGTGGAGATCCTGAGGACAGTGCCGGAGACGACCCCGATCTTGTCGGTCGCCAGGCTCTTGCCCTTCTCGGTGCCGGGTGGTTGCGGGGATACGCCGGTGAGCTCTGCGGTACCGGCACAGACACGGATCAGGACGACCTGATCGAACGTCGTCCCGGCGGCCACGATCAGCCGGAGGGAGTCGTCGACCTCGACGCGCGATGAACCGAGCCGACCGAAGGCGTCGGCGACGCGCTCACCGGTCGTCGCGTCCCATCCGAGGGCATCGCGAGCGGACAGCACGAGCAGGTGTGTGTCGTGCGGGTCATCTGCTGGCGGGAAGCGGGCTCGAACGTGAGGCGCGGCGGTGCGGATGCGTTGTCGGTAAGGGCGCCGGCAGACGGCGCGGATGAGCTGTGGGCGGTGGCGAGAGGGAGGGACACCGGAGGACTCCCTTGTCGTCGGTGGACGTCCGCGACCACGATGCCGACCGGCCGGTCGCATCGACCACCGACGAAACGGTGTGGGCGACGAGGCGAGCCGCAGCACTTCGGCGGTTGTCGCGTGCCGGGGCGCGTGCGAGGCGGCCGACAACCCGGCCGTGGCATAGATTCAGTGGTGTGACCACGCATGTCGATGGATATCTCCGCCACATCATGGGCGTCTGCTCCGCGGACTCCTCGGGTGCGGTGGCCGACTACATCCCCGAACTCGCGCGTGTGGACCCGGATGGATACGGCCTGTCGATGTGTGTCCACGACGGCAACGTCTACTCGCAGGGCGACAGCGGCGTCGCGTTCACGATCCAGTCCATCTCCAAGCCGCTGACGTACGCGCTGGTCCTCACCCGACTCGGTCCGGCCCAGGTGGATGCACGGATCGGGGTCGAGCCATCCGGTGAGGCGTTCAACGAGATCAGCGTCGACGCCGATCGCCGTCCGCGCAATCCGATGATCAACGCCGGGGCGATCATGGCGGCGTCGCTGCTGCTGCCGCCCGTCCGCGATGTCGACGCGTCGACGGTCGAGTCGGTGTTCGGCGAGCTCGTCGAGTTCTACTCCGGTTGTGCCGGCCGACACCTCGAGCTCGACGAGGACGTCTACTCCTCGGAGGCACAGACCGGTGCCCGCAACCGCGCGATCGCCTACATGCTGGACAGTTTCGGTGTGGTGGACACCGACCCGGAGGCAGCGCTGGATCTCTACTATCGCCAGTGTTCGCTGCGGGTCACCACCGACGACCTGTCGGTCATCGGCGCGACCATCGCCAATGGTGGCCTCAACCCGCGGACCGGGCGCCAGGTCATGACACAGGAAGTGGCCCAGCGCGTGCTGTCGGTGATGACCACCTGTGGGATGTACGACGGCGCAGGCGACTGGGTGACCACGGTGGGACTGCCCGCGAAGAGCGGGGTGGGTGGCGGGATACTCGCGATCCTGCCGGGCCAGCTGGGGATCGGCGTCTACTCGCCCCGCCTCGACGTCCACGGCAACAGCGTTCGGGGGATCGACACCTGCCGGCATCTGTCGACCGATCTCGGTCTGCACATGTTCAACCTGACCCGCGAGAGCCGGGTGACCATCCGTTCCACCTATGACATCGGGGAGTTCGAGGTCGGCGACGACTGGACCGAGCGGGAGCGCAGTTACCTGAAGACGTGTCGGGAACGTGTGCGTGTCTACGAGTTGCAGGGTGATCTGACGTTCTCCGGTGCCGAGGCCGCCATGCGGCGGCTCGAGACCGACATCGACCACTACGACGTCGCGATCGTCGACATCTCCCGGATCGGGATCGTCGATCCGGTCGCCCGGACGATGGTGCTGACCTTCAAACACGTCCTCGACGATCGCGGGCAGCGCGGCATGGTCGTCGATCCCGACGGCGTGATGCGCGCGAGTGTGGACCGGCACCGAAACGATCGCGTGGTTCCGGACATCGTTGCGCCCGAAGCGCTTCGCGGATTCGATCCGACATTGCCGCACGTGCACGCGACGATGGCCGAGGCGGTCACCGACGCCGAGGCGTTCCTGCTGAAACAGCGATACGGACCCGGCGATGGATTCGACGGGGTGTGATCGTCGGCGCGCGACGGGGTCGGCGTTAAGCTGACCCCCGTGCGTCTGGTTATCGCGAACTGCCAAGTGGACTATGTCGGGCGACTGACCGCACATCTGCCGATGGCGAAGCGCCTGCTGCTGATCAAGTCGGACGGATCGGTGAGCGTGCACGCCGATGATCGTGCGTACAAACCGCTCAACTGGATGAGTCCACCGTGCTGGATGACCGAGTCGGTCGTACCCGACGGTGTCGAGGCGGAGGCCTACTGGGTCGTCACGAACAAGTCGGGCGAGGAACTGCGCATCAGGATCGCGTCGATCGAGCACGACTCGGAGCACGAGCTGGGCGTCGATCCCGGTCTGGTCAAGGACGGCGTGGAGGCGCACCTGCAAGAGTTGCTCGCCGAACATGTCGAGACCCTCGGGCCTGGGCACAGCCTGATCCGCCGCGAGTACATGACCGCCATCGGGCCGGTGGACCTGCTGTGCCGCGACGCCGTCGGGTCGACCGTGGCGGTGGAGATCAAACGGCGCGGGGAGATCGACGGTGTCGAACAGCTGACCCGCTACCTCGAGTTGCTCAACCGTGATCCGATCCTGGCCCCGGTCACCGGTGTGTTCGCCGCGCAGCAGATCAAGCCGCAGGCCCGGACATTGGCCGAGGATCGTGGAATCCGTTGTCTGGTACTGGATTACGATGCACTTCGCGGTGCGGAGAGCACCGAGTTCCGTTTGTTCTGAGGCCGTTGCCGCGCCGATGGGCGTCGCGGTTTGTCGCGTGTCAGGTGTCAGGGTGCGGGGGTGAGTGCGACGACCGCGATCGTGCGATGCACCTTGTCCTGGTAGCCCTGGTAGTCGAAGACCTCGTCGTTGAGCGTCGACCACATCGCCGTGCGTTCGTCGCCGCTCAGTTCGGTCCCGATCACGGGAGTGATCGTCCCACCGATGTCGATCGTCGCCGGGGAGCCGGCGCGGAGATTCAGCCACCATCCGGGCTCCCAGTCGGCGCCGCCGTTCGACGCCACAACGATCCAGCGGTCGCCGTCGGGTCTGTAGATGAGGGGAGTGGTGCGCGGCGTTCCGCTCGTCCGTCCGGTCGTCGTCAGCAGCAGGAGGTCGGCACCGCGGAAACGTTGCGGTCGTAGCCGGGAGATGACCGCGTTCATCATGCGGTTGAGCAGCACGAACGCACGCTTCTTCATGGCCGGGATCCTAACGGGGCCGCTCCCGTCGTCGCGCGTGAACGACGTCAGGTCGTCGTCGCCGCCGAGTCGTCGGCCTCCGTGCCGGATGAGGTGTCCGTCGGCGTCGGAGCCGCGGTGTGGTCGGCGGTGGTGGTGCTGTTGCCGGTGGCGCCGCCGGCCGCCGTGCCGTTGGTCTGGCCGGAACGCCTGACCTGCGATGAGCTCGACAGCGCGCGATTGAGGAGCTCGATGTCGTCGTTGTCGGTCAGCTCGGCGAGATCCTGGTGACGCTCGGCGAGCTGGGCGGGGACCTTCGCCAGCTGATCGCGCACCTGGTTGAGCTGATCGACGACCTGCTTACGGGCGAGGTCGGCCTTGCCGGCCAACTCGCGCGAGCGGGCGAGGCGCTCGGTCGCGATCTCGAGTGCCGTGTCCTTCATCCGCTGAGCCTCGTGGCGGGCGCGGTCGCGCTGCGAGGTGATCTCGGCGTCGTGTCGTTCCCGCTCCGCCTGCCGGGCCCGGGTGCTCTGCAACTCGAGTTCGGCGGCTTCACCCTTGGCCTTGGTGACGATCCGTCGCGCCTCGTCGCGGGCGGCGTTCATCGTCTCCTTGTGCTCCGCCTCCATCGCGGCCTTGCGTTCGGTGATCAGCTTGGCGGCCTCCTCGGCCTCCTCTGCCGACTTCGCGGCGAGTGCATCCGCCTTCTCGCGGGCCTTGCGGGACTTCTCCTCGGCGTCGGCGACGAGCTTCTGGCCCTTGGTCTCGGCCGCGTCGCGCACCCGTTCGGCGTCGGACTCGGCGTCGTCGCGGAGGGAGGCTGCCTCCTGCCGGGCGATCGAGGTGATCTCTGCGGCCTCGGCGGCGGCCTCGGCGCGGATCTCGGACGCCTCGTCGGAGGCGAGCTGAAGCATCCGGCCGAGCCGCTCGCTCATGCCCTGTGCGGTGGTGGGCGGAACCGACAGCTTGTCGATCTCGCGCCGCAGTTCCTCGATCTCGTCACGTGCCTGCTCGAGATGTGCGGCGAGCTCGTGGGCGTTGGCGGTCGCTGCGTCACGGTCGGCTGCGAGCACCCGCAACTCCGCATCCATGCGCTGTAGGTGCTCGGCGACCTGATCGCGATCGAAGCCGCGCATGACGATGGCGAACGGGAGTTGCCGCGGTGCGGGAGCTGACATGCGGCACAGTCTAACTCAGTCCGCGGTGTCAGTGAGCTGGGGAATCCCTCGCGGGCTCGACCAGCTCGAGCAGGACGCCACCCGCGTCCTTCGGGTGCACGAAGTTGATGCGGGAGTCCGCTGTTCCGCGTCGCGGCTCGGGGTAGAGCACGCGGATGCCCGCGTCGGTCAGCCGGGCCGTCACGGCGTCGACGTCGGTGACCCGGACGGCCAGCTGCTGGAGTCCGGGCCCGTTGCGGTCGAGGAACTTCGCGATCGTCGAGTCGTCGTTGAGCGGGGCAAGTAGCTGGACGACCGCCCCGCCGGTCTCTCCGGCCGAGCGCGGACCGACCATCGCCTCGATCACACCCTGATCCGTGTTGGTCTCCTCGTGCAAGGTCTCGAAGCCCAGATGATCGAGGTACCACTTCTTTGCGGTGTCCAGGTCGGGCACGGCGATGCCGACGTGGTCGACAGCGGTGACGAGGTCCGAGATGGCGGCGGTGGCCGATGCCGATGCGGCAGGGTCTGATGCTTGGGTGGTCATGCACTAACGGTAGCGTTGGAGGTGGAAGCGCACAGAGCGGGCGCTCGGTCTGCCGCTCCTCACGATTGCTGGAGGTCTCCCATGTCCACGTCCACCGAACAGTCGTCGACGGTCATCGTCGCGGGCGCGCGGACCCCGTTCGGGCGTCTGCTCGGGTCGCTGAAGGATTTCAGCGCGGTGGATCTGGGTGCGGTCGCCATCAAGGGCGCGCTGGAGCGTTCCGGGGTGCCGGCGTCGGCGGTGGAGTACGTGGTCATGGGTCAGGTGCTGACGGCCGGCGCGGGGCAGATGCCCGCGCGTCAGACCGCGATCAAGGCCGGTATCGGCTGGGATGTGCCGACGCTGACCATCAACAAGATGTGCCTGTCGGGTGTCGACGCGATCGCGCTCGCCGATCAGCTCATCCGCGCCGGTGAGTTCGATTGTGTCGTCGCAGGTGGGCAGGAGTCGATGACCCAGGCGCCGCATCTGCTGCCCGGCAGTCGTGGCGGATTCAAGTACGGCAACACCGAATTGGTCGACCACATGGCCTTCGACGGCCTGTGGGACGCGTTCACCGATCAGCCGATGGGCGCGCTGACCGAGCAGGGCAACGATGTCGACACCAGTGCTGCCGAAGCCGATGTGACATGCGGTTTCACCCGCGCCGAGCAGGATGAGTTCGCCGCCCGCAGTCATCAGCGCGCGGCGATCGCGTGGAAGAACGGTGTGTTCGCCGACGAGGTGGTGCCGGTGGAGATTCCGCAGCGCAAGGGTGACCCGATCGTCTTCGCCGAAGACGAGGGCGTGCGGGCCGACACCACGGCGGAGTCGCTGGGCGGTCTTCGGCCGGCGTTCCGCAAGGACGGCACCATCACTGCCGGCAACTCGTCGCAGATCTCCGATGGTGCCGCGGCGGTCGTGGTGATGAGCAAGGCCAAGGCGACCGAACTCGGCGTCAGCTGGCTGGCCGAGATCGGACCCCACGGTGTCGTCGCCGGACCGGACTCGTCGCTGCAGGCCCAGCCGGCGAACGCCATCATCAAGGCGTGCGACCGTGCCGGGATCTCGCCCGCGGACCTCGATCTGATCGAGATCAACGAGGCCTTCGCCGCGGTCGGACTCGCCTCGGCCAAGCAGCTCGGCGTGGACCCGGAGATCGTGAACGTCAACGGCGGCGCGATCGCCGTCGGCCATCCGATCGGGACGTCGGGAGCTCGTATCGCCCTGCACCTGGCCCTGGAACTGCAACGTCGTGGTGGCGGGGTCGGCGCGGCCGCGCTGTGCGGCGCCGGCGGGCAGGGCGACGCCTTGATCATCCGGGTGCCGAAGAGCTGATCCGCGGGTGGTGGATGTCTCCGCAGGAGACTTCTACTACACCTTGTCGTAGTTTAATGTCCGATTCGGCACAATGGAGCTCATGTCGCACTTCTTCGATCTCCGCACACCCGCCAAACGCTTCCGGTTCGTCGCCGTGTTGGAGGCGATCACATGGCTGGCCCTGCTGATCGCCATGTTCTTCAAGTGGGTCCTCGGACACACCGAGGCGGTGGCCGTGCCCGGCATGGTGCACGGCATCGTCTTCGTGCTCTTCGTCGTCGTGTCGCTGATCACCGCGGTCCAGCTGCGCTGGGGTGTCGTCGTCACGGTGCTGGCGCTGGTGTCCTCGGTCCCGCCGTTCGGCACCCTCGTCTTCGAGTGGTGGGCTCAGCGCAACGGCCACCTCGCCGAACTCTCCGACGACACGACCGCACCGCGCGTCGCGGCCTGACTTCGGTGCCCCGATGATCGTCGCCTTCAGCCTGACACCGTCGGGCGGCGATGCCGTCGACGCGGACGGCGGGATGAGTGCGGCGGTCGCGTCGGCCGTGGAGGTCGTCCGCGAGTCCGGACTTTCGCATCAGACCACCTCCATGTTCACCTACCTCGAGGGCGATTGGGACGAGGTCATGGCCGTCGTCAGGGCGGCCACCGAGGCGGTCGCGCGTCACGCACCGCGGGTCGGGCTCGTGCTCAAGGCGGACATCCGGCCCGGCCACACCGACGAGATGACCGGCAAGGTCGAGCGGATCGACCGGCACCTCGCGTGATGGGCGGCGCGCGGTCGGCGGCGACCGATCGCCGGGCACGGGCGTCGGTGGCCACGGTCTTCGCGCTGAACGGCTTTCTCGCGGCGATGTGGGTCGCGCACATCCCGGTCGTCACCGAACACACGGGTATCTCGCACGACGCCCTCGGCGGCATGCTGCTGTTGCTGGGCGGATCCGCGTTCGTCGGCATGCAGCTGTGCGGTCCGATCATCGACCGGTGGGGATCGCGCCCGACCACCATCGCGGCGGCAGTGCTGCTCTCCCTGGTGATCCTCGCGCCGGTGAGCGCCGACGGTGCCGGCACGCTGGCGATCGCCCTCGTCGGGTTCGGCTTCGCCAACGGGGCACTCGACGTCTCGATGAACGCGCAGGCCGTCGCGGTCGAACGCAACTACGGCCGGCCGATCATGTCGTCGTTCCACGGCTTCTTCTCGGTGGGTGGTCTCGTCGGGTCGGGTGTCGTCGCGCTGACGCTGTGGCGCGATGTCCCGGTCCTCGTGACGGTGAGCGTTGCCGGCGGTGTCGGGCTCATCGCGATCGCGTGCGCTGCTCGGGGTCTCCTCCCGGCGGGGCTCCGCGAGCCGGTGACATCGACGACGCAGTCGTCGTCGGAGGGATCGGAGGCGCCGCGTCGGGCGACCTCGCGCCGATGGTGGGTCGGCATCGATCGTCGACGGCTGGTGTTGCTGGCGGCGGTCGCGTTCGCACTGATGCTGGCGGAGGGCACCGCGTACGACTGGAGTGCGCTGCACATCGTCGAGACGTTCGGGAGCCCGGAGTCGGTCGGCGCGATCGCCTTCGGCGCGTTCAGCGCCGCGATGACCGTCGCTCGTTTCGGCATCGACCCCGTCGCGGCCGCGCTGGGTCCGATCGCTGTCGTCCGCTGCGGCGCGTTGATCGGGATCGTCGGGATGACGCTCGCGGTGCTGGCGCCGACGGCGTGGGTGGCGATCGTCGGGTGGACGGTGTTCGGCATCGGTCTCGCCGGCCTCATCCCGCAGATCTTCACCGCCGCGGGCAACCTCACCACCGAGTCGAGCGGGCGCAGCATCTCGCTTGTCGTCGGCTGCGGCTACCTCGGCATGCTCGCGGGGCCGGCGGTGGTCGGCTTCATCAGCAACCGGAGCACTCTGGCGGTCGGTCTGGTCGTCGCGATCGGAGCCCTCGTGTTCGCCGCCGCCGCGGCGGGTGTGGTGCGGCCGGGTGACGCCGGACCTGCCCACGAGCAGCGAACCGTTCCCCGCGGACGTGACACACTGGAACGGTGACACGACCAACGAATCGGCAGCAGGCGGCGGCCGCCGCCCGGCAACAGGCTGCAGCGGTAGCCATGGCGGGGGCGGTGGACCTGTCGGCCCTCAAGGAACGAGCCGACGCCCAGCGTCAACAGGGACAACGACCGACACGGCCCCGACCGGAGGCATCACCCGACGGCGCCGCGGGCCCGACGTCGGCGGGTGGCCCGGACGCCTCCGCCGGTGGTGCGGTCATGGACGTCACCGAGGAGACCTTCGAGTCCGAGGTGCTCGTCCGGTCCCAGCAGCAACTGGTCCTGGTCGACCTGTGGGCCGAATGGTGCGGTCCGTGCAAACAGTTGTCGCCGGTGCTGGAGTCCCTCGCCGCCCGCGCGCAGGGAACCTGGGTGCTGGCCAAGATCGACGTGGATGCCAATCCCCGGATCGCACAGGCATTCCGAGTGCAGTCGATCCCGATGGTCGTGGCCATCGCGCAGGGACAGCCCGTCGCGGCGTTCAACGGCGTGCGGTCGGAGGCCGAGATCACCCAGTGGGTCGACGAGATCCTCGCCCAGGTCGGCGATGCGCTACCGGGCATGGCTCCGCAGGGCGAGGCCGAACCCGAGGCCGACGACCCGCGGATGGTGGCTGCCGAGGACAAGCTGAACGGCGGTGACTTCGAGGGCGCACTCGCCGACTACCGGGCCATCGCAGAGGCGGAGCCCGACAACGTCGAGGCGGCTTCGGCTGCCCGCAATCTCGATTTCGTCCTTCGCGCCCAGGCGCACGATCCGGCGATCGTCGACACGGCGGCACCGACCGATGTCGACGCCCAACTGGCGGCTGCGGACGTGCTGCTGCTGTCGCAGCAGCCCGAGCAGGCCTTCGACCGGATCATCGGCGTCGTCAAGGTGACCGCCGGTGACGATCGGACCCGGGCACGTACCCGGTTGCTCGAGCTGTTCGAGCTGTTCGATCCCGCCGAGCCGTTCGTCGTGTCGGCGCGGCGGAAGCTGGCGACCGCGCTCTACTGATCCCCACCCTCGCCGACCGTGCCGCGAGGACGGGTGGTCGGCGTCGGTGTAGGTCGCGCAGGGACATCGGCGACGGCGGGGTCCTGCGGTCAGCGCCGGTCGGTCAGACCTCCGGTGGGGGCCGGCGCGACGGTCGCCGATGCGGTGGAGGCCGACGGGATCTGCTCCGTGGTCCGGGCTGACGTCTCGACCGAGGTGCTCGGGCGCGAGGTCGGTGCCAGGAAGATCGCCGAGTTGGCCGGCAGCATGACCTGAGCCGAGGTGGCCCGCCCGTGCCATCCGGGGCCGTCGGCGACGACACTGCCGAGGTTGCCCTTCCCGGCGCCACTGTAGGCTGCCGAATCCGTGTTGAGGACCTCGTCCCAGGTGCCTGCCGTGGGCAGACCGATGCGGTAGTCGGCCCGATCGCTGCCGGAGAAGTTGAACAGGCAGGCCATCATCGAGCCGTCCGAGCCGAACCGCAGGAAGCTGATGACGTTGTTGGCGGTGTCATTGGCGTCGATCCACGAGTAGCCGTCGGGGGTCGCGTCCTGTGTGTAGAGGGCGGGATGCGCGCGATAGACCCGGTTGAGATCGGTGACCAGAGCCGAGATGCCGGAGTGCAGTTCGCCCTCCCACCCCTCCAGCTGGAACCAGTCGAGCCCGCGGTTGTCGGCCCACTCGCCGGTCTGGCCGAACTCCTGACCCATGAACAGCAGCTGCTTGCCGGGGTGGGACCACATGTACGCCAACAGGACTCGAACGCCGCATGCCTTGGTGAACGAGTCTCCGGGCATGCGGGTCCACAGGGTGCCCTTGCCGTGGACGACCTCATCGTGCGAGATCGGCAGGACGAAGTTCTCGCTCCAGGCGTACATGAGCGAGAAGGTGATCTCGTGATGATGGAAGCTGCGATGTATCTGGTCCCGGCCGAGATAGCCGAGCGTGTCGTGCATCCAGCCCATGTTCCATTTGAACGTGAATCCGAGCCCGCCCAGATTGGTCATCTGCGTGACGCCCGGCCACGCCGTCGATTCCTCCGCGATCGTCAGCACTCCCGGGAAGTGTTTGTGCACGGTCGCATTCGTCTCCTGCAGGAACTGCACCGCCTCCAGGTTCTCGCGTCCGCCGTAGATGTTCGGACGCCATTGGCCGTCGGGACGTGAGTAGTCGAGATAGAGCATCGAGGCGACGGCGTCGACCCGCAGTCCGTCGATGTGGAACTGATCGAACCAGAACAGGGCATTGGCGACGAGGAAGTTGCGGACCTCGCGTCGACCGAAGTTGAACACGTAGGTGCCCCAGTCGAGTTGCTCGCCGCGCATGGGGTCACCGTCCTCGTAGAGCGGTGTGCCGTCGAAGCGGGCAAGGGCCCAGTCGTCCTTGGGGAAATGGGCCGGCACCCAGTCGACGATGATGCCGATGCCCAGCGAGTGCAGATGGTCGACGAGGTACCGGAAGTCGTCGGGACCACCAAACCGTGCGGTGGGGGCGAAGTAGGAGGTCACCTGATAGCCCCACGACCCGCCGAACGGGTGCTCGGCGACGGGCAGGAACTCGACGTGGGTGAAGCCCTTCTCCACGAGATAGTCGCCGAGCTCGGTGGCCAGCTCCCGGTAGGACAGTCCGGCCCGCCACGACGCGATGTGGACCTCGTACACGCTGATCGGTTCGTCCACGGGCGTCCCGGCGGCGCGCCGGGCGATCCATTCGTCGTCGGACCATTCGTAGTCGGTCTCGCTGACGACCGACACCGTCGACGGCGGCACCAGCGTGCGTCGCGCCATCGGATCGGCCTTGTCGCGGACGACGCCGTCGGCGCCGTGGATGCGGAACTTGTACGAGGCCCCGTCGCCGATGTCCGGGACGAACACCTCCCAGACCCCGCTGCTGCCGATGGACCGCATCGGCGTCTGGCGGCCGGCCCACCCGTCGAAGTCTCCGATCAGCGCGACGCCGTGGGCGTTCGGTGCCCACACCGAGAAGGCTGTGCCGCGAACCTCGCCGTCGGGTGTCGTATAGGCGACCACCCGCGCTCCGAGCACGTCCCACAGCGATTCGTGCCGGCCCTCGGAGAAGAGGTGCACGTCCACCTCGCCCAGGCTGGGCAGGAAGCGATAGCCGTCCGCGACGACGTAATCGTCGGTGCCGCCTTGTGCATTCGGGTACGTGACGCGATACCGGTAGTCCATGAGGTCACTGATCGGCACCGCGGCGACCCAGAGGTCGTCGGTCTGCCGGGTCATCGGATGGTCCTCGCCGCCGATCACCGCGACGACGGACACGGCGTCGGGACGTAACGTACGCAGGATCGTCCAGCCACCGGGAGCGTCGTGCGCTCCGAGGAAGGCGTGCGGGTCGGGGTGGGTCAGACTGAACAGCCGACGCAGGTCGTGGTCGGAGGCCGATGCTTCAGGACTCTGGCTCGTGGTCACGGGAACCTCACTGCATCCGGTAGGCGAGTCGACGGGCGGTACTCGGGTCCAGCGGCGGCAGCGACAGGATGTGCGCCACCGCCCGCCAGGGCTCGAGCTGGATGAAATTGGCCTGCCCCCAGTGGAATTCCTGACCGGAGACCTCGTCGCGCACGGTGAATCGGTCCTGCCAGTCGAATCCCAGGCTCGGCAGGTCGAGCCACAGTGTGGAGCTCTCGGTGCCGAAGGGATTCAGGTTGATCACGACGATGACCCGGTCGCCCGAGACCGGGTCGATCTTCGAATAGGCGATCAACGCCGGGTTGTCGAGATGATGGAAGGTGATGTTCCGCAGCTGCTGTAGTGCGGGATGGCGCCGACGGATCGCGTTGAGTGTGGTGATCCACGGTTCCAGCGACTCGCCGCGGCTGCTCGCGGCCTTGTAGTCGCGCGGGCGGAGTTCGTACTTCTCCGAATGCAGGTACTCCTCGCTGCCCTCGGCGACCGCGACGTGTTCGTAGAGCTCGTAACCGGAATAGACGCCCCACGACGGCGCGAGCGTGGCCGCCAGCGCGGCACGCAGTGCGAACATCCCGGGACCGCCGTGCTGCAGGCTTTCGTGCAGGATGTCCGGGGTGTTGACGAACAGGTTCGGACGCGCCTCGTCGGCGTGGCCGGCGATCTCACGTCCGAACTCCTCGAGTTCCCACTTCAGCGTCTTCCAGGTGAAGTAGGTGTAGGACTGGGTGAACCCGATCCGGGCGAGCCCGTACAGGCGCGCCGGCCGGGTGAAGGCCTCCGACAGGAACAGCACGTCTGGGTCGCGCTTCTTCACCTCGGTGATCAGCCACTCCCAGAAGTTCGGTGGCTTGGTGTGGGGATTGTCCACACGAAAGATCTTGACTCCCAGCCCGACCCACTTCAGCACGACCTTCAGCACCGCGCGGTAGAGCCCGTTGCGGTCGTTGTCGAAGTTGAGCGGGTAGATGTCCTGATACTTCTTCGGAGGGTTCTCGGCATACGCGATGGTGCCGTCGGGCTGTGTGGTGAACCATTCCGGGTGCTCCCGCGCCCACGGATGGTCGGGCGCGCACTGCAGTGCGAGGTCGATCGCGACCTCGAGGCCGAGTTCGGCTGCCCTGCCGATGAAGTAGGTGAAATCGTCCTCGGTACCGAGTGCGGGGTGGATGGCGTCGTGACCGCCCTCGTCGGAGCCGATGGCCCACGGGGAACCGACGTCGTCGGGTCCGGCGACGAGGGTGTTGTCCGGCCCTTTGCGATTGACCCGGCCGACCGGATGGATCGGCGGCAGGTAGACGACGTCGAAGCCCATCCCGGCGATGCGGGGCAGATCGTCGACCGCGGTCAGGAACGTGCCGTGGACGGGATGCCCCTCGCCGTCCCACCCACCGGTGGACCGGGGGAAGAACTCGTACCACGATCCGAACAGCGCTCGACGACGGTCGACCCAGACGCGATACGAGCGTGACTTGGTGACCAGGTCGCGGACGGGATAGGCGGCGAGGAGTTCGGCGACCTCGTCGGAGAGGGCCAGGTTGACCCGGTTCTCCACCCGACGACGGCGTGCACGCAGTTGTTCGACGGCGTCGGTGAGCGTCTCGGTGTGTTCGATCGGAACGATGTCGATGGCGCGCGTGAGCAGATCGGCGCCGATCTCCAGGTCGTTGGCCAGGTCGACGGCCCCCTGACCGGCGTCGATCTTCTTGATCACGGCTGAACGCCAGGTGGCGTACGGATCGCTCCACGCCTCGATGCGGAAGACCCAGTAGCCGACGTCATCGGGGACGAACGCGGCGTTGAACACGTCCGGTTGGCCGGCCGGTTGCATCCGGATGTCGAGCGCGGCACGGTTGGGGCCGTCCACGTGCACGGTGACCCCGAGCGCGTCGTGACCTTCACGCCACGCGGTTGCGCTGATCGGGATCAGCTCGCCGACAACGGCTTTGGCGGGCACCTGCCCGGCAGACACCAGGGGTTGGATATCGTCGATCCCCATCCGCCCGATCACCAGCGGCCTCCTCTGTCCTAGACCTGCGGCCCTGTCCTGCGGCCCTGTCCTGCGGCTCTTCTGGCGCACGCTCCCGGTGTGGCGTCTCCGGCAACCCTGCCACGCTCAACCGTAGGGGATCGCGGCCAGTCTGCCCAACGCAGAACGGACCAGATCGCCGTCGGTCGTCCGCCAGAACGGCGGCAGGGACGCGAGCAGGTACCCACCGTATCCGGCCGTGGCCAGTCGGGAGTCCAGAACGGCGACGACACCCCGGTCGTCGGTGGATCGCAGTAGGCGACCCGCACCCTGGGCCAAGAGCAGCGCCGCGTGATTGGCGGCGACGGTCAGGAATCCGTTGCCGCCGCGGGCCTCCACGGCGCGCTGACGCGCGGTGAGCAGCGGATCGTCGGGGCGGGGGAAGGGGATGCGGTCGATCACCACGAGGCTGCACGACGGCCCGGGCACGTCGACGCCCTGCCACAGCGACAGCGTGCCGAACAGGCAGGTCTGCGGATCCTCGGCGAACCGGCGTACCAGCGCGGAGGTCGTGTCGTCGCCCTGGCAGAGCACCGGGTGATCGCTGCGCTCACGGATGGCCTCGGCGGCCTCGCGCGCCGCACGCATCGACGAGAACAGACCGAGGGTCCGTCCGTCGGCGGCCGCGATGAGTTCGGCGAGTTCGTCGAGGGTCTGCTCGGCGATCGCATCCCGGCCCGGACGGGGCAGATGTCGGGCGACGTAGAGGATCGCCGCCTTCGGATAGTCGAAGGGTGAGCCGGCATCGAGTCCGGACCATCGCGGTGGAGCGTTGTCGGCGGGCACGGCCTTGCCGATGGCGGTCGACTCGATCTCCGGTGCGGGTGGGCGCTCGGTCGCGGGGTCCGCGCCGTCGGTGTCACGACGTCCGGCTGCGGGCAGTCCCCACGTGGCGGCCAGCGCGTCGAAGTTGCCGCCGACGGTGAGGGTCGCCGAGGTGAGGATGACCGTCGAGTTCGCGAACAGCGACGCGCGCAGCAGGCCGCCGACCGACAGCGGTGCGATCCGCACCACCGCCCGGGTGTCGTTGCCGGCCTTCTCGTGTGCGACCCACACCACGTCGTGCCGCTTGGCCGGGTCGGGCGTGTCGAAGGCGCCGAGGAGTCGGACGACGGTGTCGTGGGTCTCCTCGAGTGAGGTGAGGGCCGCGCTGCGTGCCGCCGCCGACTCGTCGGAGGCGCCGGGCATCCGGACCGGACCGATCTCGTTGCGGGCCAGCCACAGTCGGTCGCGCAGACTCGCCAGCGCCTCGGCCATGCCGGACGGCAGACGTGTCCATTCCCGGCCGGGGAGCTCCGTCAGCACGGCGTCGAGGTTCTCGCCGGCGCCCAGCAGCGCGTCGGTGGTCTCGTCGTCGAGGAGCTTGCCGCAGCGCCGGGCCACGAGTGTGATCCCCGCACCGGACAATTCGGCGGTGGAGACCGACGTGATCCGGTCGACGAGTTCGTGGGCCTCGTCGATCATCACCACGTCGTGTTCGGGCAGGATGCTCGCCGGGCTCATCGCGTCGATCGCGAGGAGGGCGTGGTTGGTGACGATCACGTCGACCTTGCCGGCCGCGCGGCGTGAACGCTCGGCGAAACAGTCCTCGGAATAGCTGCAGTTCGCCGCGCCGAGACACTCACGGGCGGTCACGCTCACCTGGCGCCAGGAACGGTCCGACACACCGGGGGACAGGTCGTCGCGGTCGCCGGTCTCGGTCTCCGAGGTCCACTCCCGCAGCCGTGTCACCTCACGTCCGGTACGCGACAGTTCGAACGCGTCGAACAACTCGGTGGCCGGCTCCTCGGCGGTCCCGCTGTGGATCTTGTTGAGACACAGATAGTTGCCGCGGCCCTTGAGGATGGCGAAGGTCGGCTCACGGTGCAGCGGACCGGCGAGTGCGCCGGCCAGTCGGGGCAGATCACGCTCGATGAGCTGGCGCTGCAGGGCGATCGTCGCGGTGGAGACCACCACGGTCCGTCCCGACTCGACGGCATGGCGGATGGCGGGCACGAGATAGGCCAGCGATTTGCCGGTGCCCGTGCCGGCCTGCACCGCCAGGTGCTCGCCGGTGTCGATGGCATGGGCGACGGCCGACGCCATGCGCACCTGGCCGTCGCGCCGGCTACCGCCGAGAGCGGTGACCGCGGCGTCGAGGAGCGCGGTCACCGGAGGGGTTGAGGTCATTCGATCCGGGCGGATCCGTCGTAGAGGAGGTCGCCGACGAGATCGACACCGGCCGCGCGCATCGCCGACAACGCCTTCGATGCGGTGTCCGAGGACACCGCGGCGGTGAAGTTCAGCAGCACCCGCGTGGTGAAACCCTCCCCGGCCGCGTCCAGGGCCGTCGCACGTACGCAGTGATCGGTGGCGATGCCGACGACGTCGACCCGGCCGATCCCGTGTTTGCGCAGCCAATCTGCCAGTGGCACATCGTCTTCGGTGGACCCCTCGAAGCCGGAGTAGGCGGCACTGTACTGGCCCTTGGAGAAGATCGCCTGGGCGGCCGACGCATCGAACGAGGGGTGGAACCACACGCCGTCGGTGTCCACGCGGCAGTGCGGTGGCCAGGAGTCGACGTAGTCGGGCGTCTCGGAGAAGTGATCACCCGGATCGATGTGATAGTCACGGGTGGCGACGACGGTGCGGTAGTCGCCGACGATGCTCTCGATCGCCGCGGCGACGGCGGCCCCGCCGTTCACCCCGAGGGCGCCGCCTTCACAGAAGTCGTTCTGCACGTCGACGACGATCAGGGCCAGATCCTTGGGTTTGCTGCTCATCTGCCGCCTATCCGAGGACGAATCGGGTGGGGACCGCGGGATCGCCGTGCGACAGGCCCAGCCCCTCCCACGGGAGGCTCACCAAGGCGTTCGCGAGGTGGTCGCGGCCGTCGGCGAGGGAGGGGAGACCGTCGACGGGCCGACCGTCGCGGACGAGGGGGATCTGCAGGGGACGCACGTTCAGGCCATCGACCGCCGGCGTGTCGTCGGTGGCGCGGTGCACGATCTCCTCGACGATCGTGCCCGATGCCCGCGCGGACCGGACAGCGGTCTTCGCGCCGCCGCGGGATTCCTTGTGACTGGCGCGTTTGGCCACCGGTCGTCCGTCGACCTCCACCAGTTTGTAGACCATGCCCGCGGTGGGTGCGCCGCTGCCGGTGACCAGTGAGGTCCCCACGCCGTAGGTGTCGACGGGTTCGGCGCGCAGCGAGGCGATCGCGTACTCGTCGAGGTCGCCGGACACGACGATCTTGGTGGATGCGGCGCCCAGATCGTCGAGCTGATCGCGGACCTTGCGGGCCAGGACACCGAGATCACCCGAATCGATGCGCACACCACCGAGGTCGGTGCCCGCGACCTCGATCGCGTTGCGCACGCCCTGGGTGATGTCGTAGGTGTCGACGAGCAGGGTGGTACCCACGCCGAGCGCCTCGATCTGCGCCGCGAACGCCGCCTTCTCGTCGGGACCGTCCGGTCCGGTGAAGCCGAGGGTGAACGCGTGCGCGGCGGTCCCCGCGCTGGGCACGCCGTACGTGCGCGCGGCCTCCAGATTGGAGGTCGCGGCGACTCCCGCCAGATAGGCGGCGCGAGCACTCGACACCGCGGCGCGTTCATGGGTCCGGCGCGAGCCCATCTCGATGATCGGACGGGACCCGGCCGCGCTCACCATCCGGGCGGCCGCGGACGCGATCGCACTGTCGTGGTTGAGGATCGAGAGGATCAGGGTCTCGAGGAGCACACCCTCGGCGAAGCTCGCCCGCACGGTGAGAATCGGCGAACCGGGGAAATAGAGCTCGCCCTCGCGGTAACCGTCGATGTCGCCGGAGAACCGGTACTCCCGCAGCCAGTCCACGGTGTCGTCGTCGAGGAAGCGCCGCACGACGTCGAGTTCCGCGTCACCGAACCGGAAGTCGGCGAGCTCGTCGAGCACACGTCCGGTGCCCGCCACGACGCCGTAACGGCGTCCGTCGGGCAGCCTGCGGGCGAACACCTCGAAGACGCACGGTCGCTGCGCAACCGGATGCCGCAGCGCTGCCGAGACCATGGTCAGTTCGTACTGATCGGTCAGCAGCGCGGTGTTGTCGATGGTCACAATCGCTTACCCTTGGTCGTATGGCGCCTGACGTAACTCGTGCGCACGAGGCTACCTTCCCGGGCGAACGGAGCGACGGGACAATCCACAGGGAGCGGCGTGACCCGGGAATCCACAGGCTGCGGATCGACGCGACAGTCCGCGGCGAGCAGACCGACGCTCCCGGACCCGGTGGCACCGCCGTCGCCGAACCGGGCGTGGCGGAGGGTGCGACCGCACTCGACCGCCCCTGGGTGACCATCGTCTGGGACGACCCCGTCAATCTGATGCGCTACGTGACCTTCGTGTTCCAGAAGGTGTTCGGTTACTCGGAGTCGCGCGCCAACCAGCTCATGATGCAAGTGCACACCGAGGGCAAGGCGGTCGTATCGGCCGGGGACCGTGACAAGGTCGAGTCGGACGTCCGCAAGCTCCACGCCGCCGGACTCTGGGCCACCATGCAACGGGACACCTGATCGGAGAACCAGACACCACCGTGCGTACCTGGAAACGCAAGGGCCGTGGCGCCGCGACGCGCATCTGCTCGCATCTCGACGTGCACGAGGCGGAACTGCTCGCCTCGATGGTGACCTCGATGCGCGAGTTGCTGACCGAACGCGAGGCGTCGGCACCGCGCGACGAACTGTCCGAGGTCACCGGAATCCCGACGGGCCACACCGCCGCGCCGACCGACGTCACGCTCGGCCGACTGCTGCCGGACTTCCATCGTCCGGATCAGGACCGTGAGCTCACCACCGACGTCGTCAACGGTGACATCAACGGCGCGCTGCGCAGCATGCACGAGCCGCACATCATCGACGCCAAGATGTCGGCTGCGCAGGTGGTGCTCGACACCCTGCCCGACGGCGGCGGTGATCTCGCGCTCACCGAGGCGCAGGCGATGGGGTGGCTGACGGCGCTCAACGACGTCCGGCTCGCACTCGGGGCGATGCTCGGCATCTCCGAGGACACGCCCGACTCGCTTCCACCCGATCATCCGCATGCCGCACACCTGGACGTCTATCACTGGCTCACGGTCATGCAGGAACTGCTCGTCGAGTCGTTGATGTGATGGGGATGATCGCCAGACCGGGAGACCGGATCACCGACGTCGCCGGCATCCTGGTCGGCCATCACCACCGGATCGACGACGACGCCCGGGTGGCTTCTCCGGACGGCGCGGACCCGGGTCGCGGCTGGGCGACCGGGACCACCGTGGTGCGGATCGACGCCCCGGACGCGGTCTGTGCGGTCGATGTCCGCGGCGGTGGTCCGGGCACACGTGAGACCGATCTCCTCGACCCGGTGAACACGGTGCAGACCGCCCACGCGATCGTCCTCTCCGGGGGCAGCGCCTACGGACTGGCCGCCGCCGACGGCGTGATGCTCGGACTGGAGGGCGCGGGCAGCGGACTCCCGATGGATGGCCGTGGACATGTCGTGCCGATCGTCCCGGGCGCGGTCATCTTCGATCTGCCGGTGGGTGCCTGGGAGCACCGACCCGACGCCGGGTTCGGCCGCGCGGCGCTGGCGGCGGTGACCGTCGACCTCGAGGTCGGCAGTGTCGGCGCGGGTGCGGGGGCACGAGCCGGTGCCCTCAAGGGCGGCGTCGGGACCGCGTCGGTCACCCTGACGGACGGCCCGGCCGCCGGTGTCACGGTGGGTGCTCTGATGGTCGCGAACCCGGTGGGGTCGGTGATCGATCCGTCGACCGGATTACCCTGGGGTGTAACGTCATCGGACACCGCCCACTTCGGCCTGGGGGTGCCAGCAGTCGACGAGGTGGCTCGGTATGCGGAGCTGACCGCCAAACAGACCGTCCTCAACACCACGATCGGTGTCGTCGCCACCGATGCCGCCCTCGACGCGGCATCCGCGCGCCGGGTCGCGATGGCCGGCCACGACGGCCTCGCCCGTGCGATCGTCCCCGCCCACTCGCCGCTCGACGGCGACACCATCTTCGCCGTGTCGACCCGCACCGCGCACCCCGAGCAGCCACCGGTGCCGGGTGGGATGAACCCCGACGTCGCGTTGCTCGCGGAGGTCTCCCGCGTCGCCGCGGTCGTGGTGCATCGCGCGATCGTCGGAGCCGTTCTCGCCGCGACACCGGTCGCCGGAATCCCGACCTATGCCGACGTGGTGCCGTCGGCATGGCGCGGATACCGTGGGTCGGCGGAATAGCGGCGCGGATCGCGACGTTGCTGACAGCTGATGTCGCAAGGGGCTGTTGTCGAGGAGGAGTTGGAGTGCTGACGATCGGCCAGGAGTTGGTGGACGCGATGGTGGCGCACGCACGCGCCGACCATCCCGACGAGGCCTGCGGGATCATCGCGGGAGCGGAGGGTTCCGATGTCCCAGAGCGCTTCATCCCGATGATCAACGCCGAGCGTTCGCCCACCTTCTACCGGTTCGACTCGGCCGAGCAGCTCGAGGTGTGGCGGGAGATGGACCGCGTCGACGAGGAGCCGGTGGTGATCTACCACTCGCACACCGCGACCGAGGCCTATCCGAGCCGTACCGACGTCTCCTACGCGAGCGAACCGAACGCCCACTACGTCCTGGTGTCCACCCGTGACGACGACGCCGAGATCCGCAGCTATCGCATCGTCGATGGCGTCGTGACCGAAGAACCCATCGAGATCAGGAGCTGACGACCATGGCGGTAACCGTGTCCATCCCGACCATCCTGCGCACCCATACCGGAGGCGAGAAGCGTGTCGAGGCCAGTGGGACCACCTTGGCGGAGATCATCGACAGCCTCGAGTCGGCCAATCCGGGCATCAAGGAACGACTCGTCGCCGCCGACTCCGACGGTGCAGTCAAGTTGCACCGGTTCGTGAACATCTACGTCAACGACGAGGACGTCCGGTTCTCCGGTGGACTCGACACCTCCGTCGACGACGGCGACGACGTGACGATCCTGCCCGCCGTCGCCGGAGGCTAGGCCTCGGTGGCCCGCTACACCTCGCTCATCGAGTCGGTCGGACACACACCGCTGATCGGCCTGCAACGACTCTCGCCGCGGTGGGACGACAGCGACGACGGCCCCCACGTCCGTCTGTGGGCCAAGCTGGAGGACCGCAACCCGACCGGTTCGATCAAGGACCGGCCGGCCCTGAGGATGATCGAGAAGGCCGAGCGTGACGGGCTGCTCGAACCGGGCTCGATCATCCTCGAGCCGACGAGCGGCAACACCGGTATCTCACTGGCCATGGCCGCCAAGCTCAAGGGCTACCGCCTCATCTGCGTGATGCCGGAGAACACCTCCGAGGAGCGTCGGTCGCTGCTGACGATGTTCGGTGCCGAGGTGATCTCGTCGCCGGCGGCCGGCGGGTCGAACACCGCGGTCGCCATGGCCAAGGAACTCGCCGCCGAGCATCCCGACTGGGTGATGCTGTACCAGTACGGCAATGAGGCCAACATGCTCGCCCACTACGAGGGCACCGGCCCCGAACTCTTCGCCGACCTGCCCGAGATCACCCACTTCGTCGCCGGCCTGGGCACGACCGGCACGCTGATGGGTGTGGGCCGGTTCCTCCGCGAACAGAATCCGGACATCGAGATCGTCGCTGCCGAGCCCCGCTACGGCGACGAGGTGTACGGACTGCGCAACATCGACGAGGGATTCGTCCCGGAGCTCTACGACGATTCGGTCCTCACTAGACGGTTCTCGGTGCAGGGCGTCGACGCGGTGGCACGCGTCCGCGAGCTCATCGACACCGAGGGCATCTTCGCGGGGATCTCCACCGGCGCCATCCTGCAGGCAGCCCGGGGTGTCGGCCGCGGCGCACTGAAGAAGGGGGAGCGGGCCGACATCGGCCTCGTCATCCCCGACGCCGGATGGAAGTATCTGAGCACCGGAGCGTACGGAGGTAGCCTGGAGCAGGCAGAGGAGGCCCTCGAAGGCCAGCTCTGGGCGTGACGACACTGCAGCCACCGACAGGAAGACCGATGACCGTGAACCCGACGCCCCCGGGATCGGGCACCGCCCCGAACCGACCGCGGCCGCTGTGGCAACGATCGGCGCTCATCATGGCCGCAATCGCCGCGCTGCTGTTCGTGATCGAGGGCGTCGACGCCGTCACGAACTATCGACTCGACGACGCCGGCATCGAGCCACGGCAGGTGGACGGTCTCGACGGGATCCTCTGGGCGCCGTTCCTGCACGCGGATTGGCAACACCTGTTCGCCAACCTGATACCCGGTCTGGTGCTCGGATTCCTGCTGCTGATGTCGCAGCGGTTCGTCATCGTGACGGCGATCGTATGGGTCGTCTCCGGTCTCGGCGTGTGGCTGTTCGCCCCGCCGTACAGCATCACCGTCGGAGCGTCCGGCATCATCTTCGGCTGGCTCACCTACCTGCTGATCCGCGGACTGTTCAACCGCGACATCTGGCAGATCCTCGGCGGTGTCGTCCTATTTCTGATCTACGGTTCGGTCCTGTGGGGTGTGCTGCCCACAGACTCCGGGGTGTCATGGCAGGGGCATCTGTTCGGCGCCATCGGCGGTGTCCTGGCCGCCTGGTACCTCGCCGATCGTGATCGTCGCCGGGCACGGAAGGCCGGCACCCAGCAGCCGTACCCGGGGGTTCGGTCATAGGCGAGCAGACCGCGCCGATCGGCATCTTCGACTCGGGTGTGGGCGGATTGACGGTGGCGCGCGCGATCATCGACCTCCTGCCCGACGAGGACATCGTCTACATCGGCGACACCGCGAACGGCCCGTACGGCCCCCTGGCGATCCCGGACATCCGACGGCACGCCCTGGCCATCGGCGACGACCTCGCCGAACGCGGTGTGAAAGCGATTGTCATCGCGTGCAATACGGCCTCGGCCGCATGCCTGCGCGACGCCCGTGAACGCTATGCACCCATCCCGGTCGTCGAGGTCATCCTGCCGGCTGTGCGTCGTGCGGTTGTCGCCACCAAGACCAACCGTATCGGTGTCATCGGGACGCAGGCAACGATCGCCTCACGCGCATACCAAGATTCGTTCGCGGCTGCCCGCGACGCCGAGATCACCGCCGTCGCCTGCCCGCGCTTCGTCGACTTCGTCGAGCGCGGCATGACCAGTGGGCGCCAGATCCTGGGACTCGCACAGGGATATCTCGAACCGCTGCAGGAAGCCGACGTCGACACGGTGGTGTTGGGCTGCACGCACTACCCGTTGCTGTCCGGCGTCATCCAGCTCGCGATGGGCGACGAGGTGACCCTCGTGTCTAGCGCGGAGGAGACGGCCAAAGACCTCTTCCGGGTGCTGACCCAACTCGATCTCCTGCACCCGCACTCCGATCGCGCGGCGATCCGCGAGTTCCGTTCCACCGGCGATCCGGAGTTCTTCGCCCGTCTGTCGACCCGTTTCCTCGGGCCGGCGATCGGTCAGGTCCAACACCTCTGAGCGTCGCAACCATCGTTGGGGAGTTGTGACCTACATGCGGACTCGTCCTCAGGCGGGCATGGCACAGTAGGGCCTATGCGTCTCTCCGTCCTCGGATGTGCCGGAAGTGTGGGTGGACCGGACGCTGCCTGCTCCGGGTACCTGCTGTCCGTCGAGGGCGAGAGACCCGTGCTGATCGACTGCGGTCCGGGCGTCCTGTCCGAACTGCAGCGTGAGGTGGATCCCGTCGACGTCGACGTCGTCCTGTCCCATCTGCACGCCGATCACTGCCTCGACATACCCGCCATGCTGGTCTGGCGACGCTATGCGCCCCGACCGGCCACCGAACGTGCCCGGCTCTACGGCCCACCCGGCACCGCGTTGCGGATAGGCGCGGCCTCGGCGGAGATCCCCGGAGACGTCGACGACATCTCGGACACCTTTGACTGCCAGGCGTGGGAGGACGGGGTCGAGGTCACCATCGCGGGGGTGTCGATCACTCCCTATCGGGTCAATCACCCACCGGAGACGTACGGACTGCGCATCACCGGGCCCGGTGGACAGGTCATCGCCTACAGCGGTGACACCGCGATGTGCGACGAGGTCGTCGACGTCGCCGACGGCGCCGACATCTTCCTGTGTGAGGCGACCTGGACGCACGCACCCGACGAGAGGCCCCCGAACCTGCATCTGTCGGGATACGAGGCCGGGCAGATCGCGACGAAGGCCGGCGTGCGGTCCCTTGCGCTCACGCATCTCGCGCCGTGGTTCGATGCCGAGACGATCCTCGCGGAGGCGCGGTCCACCTTCGCCGGTCCGGTCGACCTGGTCCGGCCCGGCCAGGTCTTCGATCTCGTGCCGTGAGACCGACCCGATCGGCCGTCGGGGGCGATCGTTAGAGTTGGGGCCGTGACGACACGAGCTGACGGCAGGGCCGATGACGAACTCCGACCGATCACCTTCACCCGCGGATTCACGAGTCATCCGGCCGGCTCGGTGCTGGTCGAGTTCGGTGGGACGCGAGTGATGTGTACGGCAAGTGTGACCGAGGGCGTGCCGCCATGGCGGCGCGGTTCCGGGCTCGGCTGGCTGACCGCCGAATACGCGATGTTGCCGTCGTCGACGCACGAGCGATCCCGTCGCGAGTCGGTGAAGGGCAAGGTCGGCGGCCGCACGCACGAGATCAGCCGTCTCGTCGGCCGGTCGCTGCGGGCCTGCATCGACCTCAGTGCATTGGGCGAGAACACTGTCGCGGTCGACTGCGACGTCCTGCAGGCCGACGGCGGCACCCGGACTGCCGCCATCACCGGTGCGTATGTCGCTCTCGCCGACGCCGTGACGTGGCTGAAGGCGGCCGGCCGGCTCAGCGATCCGCAGCCTCTGTCGTGCATGATCGCCGCAGTGAGCGTCGGCGTCGTCGACGGGCGGGTGCGGCTCGATCTGCCCTACGAGGAGGACTCGCGGGCCGAGGTCGACATGAACGTGGTGGCCACCGACGCCGGCACACTCGTCGAGGTGCAGGGCACGGGCGAGGGGGCGACGTTCCCGCGCGCCACCCTCGACAAGCTCCTCGATGTCGCGATGATCGGCACCGAGAAACTCTTCGCCGCGCAGCGCGAAGTGCTGGCCGCACCGTATCCCGGCGACCTGCCGAACAAGCCCTGATGGCGACAGTGCTCCTCGCCAGTCGCAACGCGAAGAAGCTCGCGGAACTGCGCCGCGTGCTCGACGCCGCGGGCATCACCGGAGTCGACGTCGTCGGACTCGATGCCGTGCCGGAGTACCCGGAGGAGCCGGAAACCGGCGCGACGTTCGAGGACAACGCACTCATCAAGGCCGTCGCCGGTACTCGGGCGACCGGATTACCCTGTCTGGCAGACGATTCCGGTATCGCCGTGGATGCCCTGAACGGGATGCCGGGAGTCTTGTCAGCGCGCTGGAGTGGACGGCACGGCGACGATGCGGCCAACAACGAGCTGTTGCTCGCGCAGATCGGCGACGTCCCCGACGACCGACGGGGCGGTGCCTTCGTGTCGGCGTGCGCGCTGGTCGCGCCGTCGGGCGAGCGGACCGTGGTGCGGGGTGAATGGCGCGGCACCATCCTGCGAGCACCGCGCGGCGACAACGGATTCGGCTACGACCCGCTCTTCGTCCCCGACGACGACGCAGCCGGCGGACGCTCGGCCGCCGAACTGTCGGCGCCGGAGAAGGACGCGCTCAGTCACCGGGGCAAGGCACTGGCACAGCTGGTCCCGGCGCTACGCGAGCTCGCCGGCTGATCTCGACGAGCCGTTGAGCGTGCCGGGTCGGTGGTGCACGGTCAGCATGGCCTCGACCGAATCGGGCCACCGGTAGCGGGTGGCCCGTCGCCGTGCGGCCCGCTCGCGTTCGGGCCGGGGGAGTTCCAGGACCTGTTCGATCGCATCGGCGAAGGCCGCACCCGAATTCGCCGCCAGCGCACCGCATGTCGCGTCGACCAACCCCGCGACCGCCGACGACCGGGATCCCACCACCGGGGTGCCGGACGCCAATGACTCGAGCGCCGAGAGACAGAACGTCTCGTGCGGTCCGGGAGCCAACGAGATCTCGGTGGTCGCGAGCAGCGTGGCGAGGAGCTGCCGGTCGGCGAGGTGTCCGACGAACGTGACCGGCAGTCCCTGCGCGGACCGTTCGAGTGCCGGTCGGCAGGGGCCGTCGCCCGCGACGACGAGGTGGACACGCCGGTGGTCGGCGTGGAGCCGAGCGACCGCCTCGATACTGCGATCGGCACGCTTCTCCGGCGAGAGGCGACCACAGTGGGTGATCAGCGTCGTCGTGTCGTCGGCAAACCGCGCTCCGACCGCGGGATCGGCGTGACGGGGATCGAAGACCTCGAGATCGACGCCCAGCGGGGCGTGCGCCACGTTGGTAGCACCGATCCGATCGAACTCGGCCGCAGCGAAATCCGTGGTGCAGACCACGGTGTCGAACGACACCGCCGTGCGGCGGTTCGCCTCGTCGGCCATCGCCCGCGCGATCGGTGGCGGCATCGCCATCGACAACAACCGGTCGAGTCGCTCGTGCGAGACCATCGTCGAATGGATACCGCGCCGATGCGCCCACTGACCGAAGCCGCGCAGGGTCAATCGGTCCGACACCTCGAGCGCATCGGGACGCAGGTGGCGGAGGATGCCGGCCACACGACGGGCGGGCGCGAGGCGGTACCCGCCGGAGAAGGGGAGGCGGCCGGCGGCGACCTCGATCCGGTGTACGCCGTTGGGCATCGTCTCGGCGTGATCCGTCGCTCCCGGCACCACCAGGACGACCTCGTGGCCCGCGGCGACATAGCCTGCGCCCCATCGGTCGACGGCGGTGCGGAGCCCACCGGATCGGGCGCCGTAGAAGTTCGCGAGCTGCACGATTCGCACGGCTCAGTCTTGTCCGCGGCTCGTGAATCGACGCCGACGACGATGTCACCGCCAAGCGATCAGTGCGTGAACATCACCTGGCGACACACCGGGCGGGGGCGTCAGAGGTTGTACTGCGCCTTCACTTCCTTGGTGCGGATGTGCTCGAACCAGAAGGACAGGAAGGGGATCGTGCCGGCGATGCAGGTCAGGATGATCTTGCCGAGCGGCCAGCGCACCTTGATGGCGAGGTCGATGGTGAGGATCAGGTAGACGAAGTAGACCCAGCCGTGCACGATCGGGACGAAGTCGAGCGCATCGACGTCGAAGCCGTACTTGAGGACGAGTTCGGCGACGAGTAACAGCAGCCACAGACCGGTGATCCAGGCCAGAATCCGATACCGCAACAGGGCGCCGCGCACCTTCTCCACGGGGGCGCCGGTCTCGGTGCTGCTGGTCGTCTCGGTCACCTGCGTTGGTCCTCACTGCTCGGTTGTGATGCGTCGGACCGACGGAGGTCGGCCAGATAGGAGTTGTAGTCGGCGAGCGCCGAGTCATCGTCCGGGGCGGTGGTCGACCGCAGCGACGACGCGCTCGGTGTGGTGGGCCGATCCGGCAGGATGCCTGCAGGGATCTCGGTGGCGCCCTTGGATTCGGTCAGTTTGGCCTGTTCGTCGGGATTGCCCTCCAGCACGACGAACCGTCGGTACGCCCAGATCACGGCGACGGCGAACGCGGGCCACTGCAGCGCGTAGCCGAGGTTCTGCGCGGTCCCGGCCGAGGATTCGTAGACGTCCCACTGCCACCATGCGAGTGCGAGGCACGCCGCCGCCACGACCACCAGAGCGATCAGCGCCGGACGGCGCCGACTGCCGCGGGCAGACGAACCAGATTGCATATCCTCGACGGTACCTGGCCAGCGATGATCGGCTCGCGGGCGGTAGGCTGGCCCGGGCGCCGGTGTGGTCGGCGACACGCGCGAGTGGCGGAATTGGCAGACGCGCTGGATTTAGGTTCCAGTGTCCTAGGACGTGCGGGTTCAAGTCCCGCCTCGCGCACCATACAAGTCTTACTTGAATCAGCACGTCCGTGTACAGATTCGAGAAGGTCATCGATGAATAGTTTGGCGCCGGCCGAAGGGACGGCGCCTTCCTGTTGGGCCGTGTGCGCGCTGTACGCGGCGTAGGCGACCGTTTCGGCGGGCCCCTGGGCATTCTGCGCCTGTGAGGTCCGGAAGCCAGCATCAGCCGCGAGAAGCTCCGCCAAGGGCGAGGTGATCTCGTGGGCCGTGATGTCCTCGTCGTGGATGTAGAGATGCTTGAAAATGGCCTGGTTGAGCCGTCGACGTGTCTCATCGCTGGCACTCAGGTAGAGCTTGTATGGGTTGGCAAGCAATTCAAGGCAGAGGTCGATGTACTTGGCGCCCTGTCCGAGATCGTCTAATACTTCGTCGAGCTGGGCGGAAATTCGCTGCCGTTGCTCGGCAATATCGCGTAAGCGCCGGCGCACCTTGGCCGTAGCCATCGATCCATCTGAGGCGAGGTCGAGCAGATTCTCTTCTTTCACGTCAAGAGACTTGAGCAGCGTTTCGAGTTGTTTGCGATGCAGACGTGTGGCCTTGGTGGTGTCGGCGAGAAGTTCTTCCATTACGTTCCTAAGTCCTTCGATGAACTCTGGGCTGAAGTGGATGGTTTTGTAGTGCTCCTCGATGGCAGCTTCGACTAGCTCCTTGTTGTTGTAGGGGGCGTCGCATGTGTGGTCCTGGGTGCCACGGCAGAAGAAGTAATTGTAATGTCCACCGTGTCTGCCGGTGGCACGCTGCATGATCATCCGGCGCTGGACCCCGCGCGAGTGGCATTTGCCACAGAAGAGGCTGCCCTTGAGATAGTGATGAAGTTTGCGGCGGCGTTCGCCCGCAAACCCTCTTTCCTCAAGTAGCAGTTGTACGCGGTCGAACAGTTCCTCGGACACGACTGGCTCGTGACGACCTGGGAACTCGTCGTCCTTGTACTTCACGCGCCCGATGTAATAGCGATCCCGAAGCATGGCAGCGACCTTTGTGTGCGATATCGGCCCTGCTGGGCGGTTGCGAGTTGGTCTGGTCGTCATCCCACGGGCAGTAAGTTCAGTCGCGATATCTTTGATCGTGGCATCGCCCTCGGCGTACCGCTCAAACGCGACCCTTACTAGAGGTGCTCTGACGGGGTCTATGGCGACCGAACGGATTTCGCGTCCATCCTGTCTGTCAATGGTGTTGAGATACCCGATTGGGGCACGGCCGAGGGTGCCGCCCTTCCGGGCTTTCTCTCCCATCTTGTAGGCGATGTCCGCGCCGTCTTCTCGGGAGCGGTATTCGTTGAACGCGGCGAGGATGCCATGCATGAGCTGACCGACGGGTGTGTCGTCGATTTGCTCGGTCGCGGAGATGAGGGTGACGCCGCGCTTCTGGAGGTCGGCCATCACGACGGCATCGTCGATGCGGTTGCGGGCGAAGCGGGAGAGTTTGTAGACGATGACGAAGTCGACGTCCTTGTCCTGGCGGATACGGGCGAGCATCTCCTGGAATTTGATGCGTTTAGTGATCTCGGTAGCGGAGCGCCCAGGTTCGACGTACTCGCCGACGATGTTGAGCCCGAGTTGGTCGATCTTGCGCACGCAGGCCACCCGCTGAGCCGGGATGGAAATGCCCTCGGGGTCGTAGTCGGTGTTGACCTGTCCAGAGGAGGAGACGCGGAGATAGACCACAGCGCGAGTGCCCGGTGGCGCTGTAATCGTCTGGAGAGACGGCGTGTCGTTGTCTGCTACTTCGTCATGGATTGAATCCGCCGCTGCAGTGCTCGACGGGCTTTGGGTAGCCGGCAGGTACGCGCTAGGCATTAGGGGGCCTCGAGTATCGGGTTCTCGGCGTCGGTGACGACGTGGAGGGCGACGCCGTGTTGCTCGAGTTCGGTGGTGAGCTGGCGGAGGAATGATGGACGCTGGGCGAGGATTTCGAGGCTGGTGACGTAGCAGTTGTCGATGCGTTCGGCTCGGGCGAGCGCCATTAGGTAGTACAGCCCGGAGCGTGTGGTTGAGTTGGCTGATCTGTGCATATCGATAACGTCGACGAGCCGTGGATTGCTTTGGGTGGCCGCATACTTGTGAAGTCGAGTGAGCTGCGAGTTCCTTGCTGTGGAGGCCTCTGTTGGTTCAGTCGCGCCGACCCGGACGTAGCATACTGCTGTCCTGGGAGATTCATTATCGGAATGATGTTCTGATTCAGTACGATACTTGGTATCTGTATGAATGCTATTCATGTGTCTTTCCTTCCTTGATTCAGTTATATTGGCGTTCAACGCATTAACCAATCTGTCCTAATGATAACTCTGGTCACTGGCTATGCCGATAGCGATTGTGACGCGGAATTTACATCTGTTGCAGTGGTTTACGCGGCGACTTGGTGATGTGGTGCGTCCCGGCGAATGGAAGACCTGCCGTGAGCTGCCGGTGTGAGTGTGCCGGGCACTGTTTCTGGTTCATTCCTGATTGCCTGCGCCGAGGAAGACATGGAGCCTGCCGCCGGCATCAAGCACGGTGTGCTCAGCGGTGATCTCGTCAAGGATGGCGTCACGATCGATTGATACGAAATCGGAGAGGTGGTAGGCCTCGGCGATGGCCACCATCTTTCGTTCAGCATCCTCCAGGTGGGTCATCCCTTGCAGCATGTCCTCGAGGGTTCGGTAGCTCTCGTGGTAGCGCTGCGACCAGTCCTCAACCAGATGCTCGACATCCAGTGGACCGTCTGGGTCGGCGGTATCGAGCAATGCGTGCAGCGCGTCACCGTCTGATGGATGAACTCCACCGGTTTCAGCTGGCATCGACGCGAGCGAGTAGGTTGCCAGCCAGCAGGTCCAGCGCTGCAAGTCCGCCGGGACGCGGCCGTCGTGGACTTCCGTGAGCGCCGGCCGCCATAGGTCGCGGCCACCCTCCACGCCGCCGACCGCGAAGCGGCGGAGATGGTCTCGGACGGGAGTGGATGCGAAGTCGTGGAGGCAGGCGGCGATTGCTCGCGCGACGTCGGTTGGGATCGGTCCTTGGCGGTCGACGGCTGCTTCGATCTGGGCGTTGACGAGTTCGAGCAGCCGAGGGTCGAGATCGTGCGCGGGGCTCGGTCGGTGGTCGGGGCCGTCCGAGGGTGTGGGCTGGGGTGGGAGTTCGTGATCCATAGGTTTCCTCCTTTCGGGGTTAAGCGGTTGTCGGTGGGTCGGGGTGCAAGATTCCCGGCAGTGGGACTGTCTGTGCTCCATTGGTTTCGGCGGTCACAAGGTCTATGAACGCATCCGGAAGGCAGTAGCGGAAGACCTCGTGGGGAAGGCCGAGTGAAGATGCGATGCGGGCAAGTTCTTCGCTGCGCCGAAGATCCGGAACGACCCACAGCACGGTGGGGAAGAGGTCGTGGGCGGCCTGGTATTGGCCGCTGTTGTAGTAGGCGCCGTAGGTCGTGAGCTTTCGCTCGAGAAAGGCACCGCGTTCGGTGCGCCGGTCAAGTTCGATGAACCAGTGCTGTTCGAAGTCGATTCCCGCGGTGACGGCGCGTAGGTCTGGCCGTAGCCACACTGGGGCGCCGTGAGTGCCGATGAAGCGAGTCCAGGCGCGGCGCTCGGCCTGGATCTCCGGAACCTCCAGGGCCCGATCACGCTCGGCCTCGCGCAGACGCACAGCGAGTTCAGCGACCTCAAGGGTGTGGGCAATGAACTCGGTTGCCGGTTCGGTGTAGCGGCGGCGGGTGCCGCTGCCGCGGAGCGCCCGTAGGAGCCGTTCTCCGGTCGCGGCCAGTTGCCAGGTGGTGGCGGCGGATCCTTGGCGGACGCCGCCGATGCGCCGGGTCAGGTGGGCGACGAGGCCGAGTTCGGTCAGCCGTGCCAAAACGCGCGTGCAGGCCCGTGTGGCTGCCGATGAGGTTCGGTGACCTGTGGTGAAGTGCAGGCGCTGGATGTGGCGGGTGGTGAGGAGCCGGAAGTCTTCGAGGTCGTGGAGAATCTGTAGGTCACGCTCTGACAGACGGTCTTTGAGGTCGGACAAGAGGCGCATCATGGCGGTGGCCTCCGTCGATGCCTTGCCGCGCTAGACCTGGCCCGCGGGCCGGCCGGCCGGACCGCTGAATCAGCGGTCAGTTGCATCCCGGAAAGGCGGAACGAGGCCGATCGTGCTGCGGAAGCGGGAAAACGTGAGCAACGTGGCCGGATGGTCGACTGGACGGTTCGACGGACACTCCTCATGCTGTTCCTCCGTCGTCATTTGCTCTGGGGCGACGTCGCTTTCGGCCGACCGATGTGGGTGGGATTGGAGCGGTCGACGGAGCGGGAGGTGCAGGGGCGGTTTCGGACGCCGTCGGCAGCTGCGCGTCCTGACGGCCGTACTGTTCGCGGCTCTGGCGCCGGATGTCACTGTCGAGGCCGGTGGGTGGTGGCGGAGCGAGCGTTGACACCATCGTCCAGCCGGAGGACTCGCCTCCGGTCATGACCCGGACATAGGCGGTGCGGGTGGGTAGCTCCTGGAAGTCCTCGGGTGCGAGCACGCCATGGGTGAGTTTGGCTGCTTCGGCGGCGTCTTTTGCGCTTTCCAGGCGGAAGAACACCTTGTTGCGGGCGTTGCTATCGACACCTTCTCGTAGGTCGGGAGGCAGCTGTGAGCGCGTTTGATGCGCGAGGACCCAGGCCACTCCGTAGCTTCGCGATTGTGCCAGGACGTCGCCGATCTGAGTCGGCAGGTGGACGTAGTTTTGGCATTCGTCGACGACCACGACGCCCGGACGTTTCATCGGCTCGTGTTCGGTGGCCCGTTCCTGGGCGGCGTTCCACGCCTCGGCGACGATGAGGGAGCCGACCAGTTGCGCGGTGATTGGTCCGATCAGTCCCTCGTTGAGCGGTACCAGGACGATCTTGTTGTCGCGGAAGAGATCGCGCAGGCGAAAGGCAGGACGCGGTTGATCGAGCAGGCGTCGGACGGCGGGGCGTAACAGGTAGCGGCGGAGCTTGTTGAGCGGAGCGGCGATCATGGCGGCTTGCGCGGCCGGGCTGTGGTCGTCGTAGGTGGCCCAGAAACCGGCCAGCGTCGGTTCCTCGGCGACGTGGCCGATGACCCGCCGCCGAAATGCTGCTTCGGTGAGAAGCCGTGGTAGATCGACCAGTGTGAACGGCGTGCCGATGGCTCTTCCCGCCCGCGCGAGTGTCAGCAGACTGGCCATGAAGATGTCCTCGGTACGTGGTCCCCACCCATCGGCGAAAACTGCCCTGAACACAGCCAACAGGCCGTCGACAAGGACATCAGGATCACGGTCACCGGCATCGAGCGGGTTGATACCTGGGACATGGAGATCGGTCAGTGAGACGATGACTACGTCGTTCGCGCGTTCGGCGGGGACCGCGCGGGCGATGATGTCGTCGATGAGCTGTTGCTTGGGGTCGATGACCAGCAGCGCCCGGCCAGCGGCGATATCGGCGGCAATTTGCAGGAGCAGGACATTGCTCTTGCCAGACCCCGTTGGTCCCTGGGCAACCATGTGCATCAGGCTGTCGGTGGCGTTGACGCCGACGGTAATGCCGCTGCCTGGAAGAAATGTCGACCCAAACGCGCGCCCGCCTGGTGTTGGCAGGCGAACGGGCAGCAGCGGGCGGGGATGAAGTGCGGGCACGCCCGGCAGATCGGCATCGCCGAGCGGCCACGCCAGAACGCCACACAGTTCGCCTGGGGTCAGCGTGAGAGGCCACCGCCTCGGCAGGTGTGGACCGTTGAGTGCCTCCGGCGCATCGCGTTTGAGCGTCAGATGGACCCCAGCGGCGCGTGCGGTACCAATCGCGCCGAACACACCCAGTATGAGGCGGCGCCTGCGTCCGGACGTATCGGCGGCGGCGCCAATGCGAATCAACGTCTGGAACCGATGGTGCGCGAATCGATCTGAAACGCTGCGCTGAATCGGCGTTGGCGCCTGCATGACACCTTGGGTCAGCAGCTGAACGATCGGCTGTGCCGGGTCAGCAACCGGTCGTCTCATGGTCCGTCCTGCAACTCGCGGGCCAATAGTTACCTGCAGTACCAGAGTGTCGCTGTGAGCAAGATGAACGTCGAGCGCTGACAGCAGCGCCGTCGCCACGGCGATCGGATCGTATGCCAGTCCCAAAATTACTGGAGTAGAACGGATCTGGACCGCGGTCGCGACGGCGGGCCGGCCATTGGCGTCGCCGGGTAGCAAAACGGAGCCCGGAATCAAATCACGGAGTGTGCGCTGGACCCACCGCACGTGGTCTGCGGGTGTCCCAACAAGATGACGGGTGGTACCTGACTGTGCTCGCGCCTCGAAGACGATCGGGGGACTAGAAGGGTCGGCAGCGAGCCGTGCGAGGAAAGACTCGAGCGTATCCGGCTCGAGTGGTCGTGCAGGCCAGACCTCGCTGAAGACCCAGGGAGGAGACTTTCGCGCACTCACTTCGCTTCCTCCGAGTCGGGACCGCGATGGTCAGTCGGACTGGGCTCGGGCGCCGCGGTGCGTTCTGCTTTGGCGTCGGCTTCTGCCTGGGCGGCGGCCAGGTCACGGGCGTGCTGCAGCAGTGCGCGGGCAAGGCGAACACGATCTGGCGGATCGCGGCGATCGTCAGTGATACGAATTCGCCGGTCGGCATTGCGCCGGTACGCGCGGCGGGGATGGGTGCGACGGGAACGTGTCATCGCCTGAGTCCTCCTTTCTGTACGGCGTGATGGCTGGCGCTGATTGCGGCACATCCCCACACCCAAAGGAGGTCGTCTCTCTTGTCTATGCGCCTCTGGTCAGGAAAAGTCAATGGCGAGTGTCGATTTGACAACAACTGACCTCTAACTGATGAGATTATGAAATTCTGCTGAGTACTCACCATGGTCGGCTCCTTGCTCGCCACCACAGCACCACGATCCACACTGCGGCGGCGCAGACTCCGATGACGACCAGCCAGATCCAGATCCGGGACAGTAGGTCGACGGCGATGGACAGCGCCACCGCGCCGAACAGTGCCACGAGGCAGAAGCGGGCGAACCAGTCGAGTGGGCTCTTAGTCGGGTTCGGCTCAGCCACGGTGGCCTCCTCTCTGTGTGTCCGACGGCACGGGATACCCGGGCATGGTGATGTCGCTGTCGATTTCGTTGCCCCAGGCATGCCAGCCGGGTTGTCGGCGCCGGGCGAACAACTCAAGGTATGGGCCGCTCGAGATTCGCTCGATGACGGCGTACTGCTCCTCGGGCTTATGGGAGTGGTCCTGTAGCGGCGCGAACATCCAGGTCGGCTGTGCGCGGAAGTTCACCGGCGCTCGGCCGCGTGTACCGAGGATGAGGTGCTCGGTGGCGTTACGTAGGTAGTTGCCGAGGCCGAGGCGCGGTTTGATCCAGGTCAGGGGCGATCGAGGCACGAAGCCCCAGGACTCCATGACGTCGTACCCGTCGCGCAGCGTCGCGTTCGTCACCCAGAGCCACAGGTGCGCATCGTCTTCGGCGAGGTCGGCGACGGTCATAGCCTTGATGCGGTCGAGTGTCATCAGCGAGTAGTGCTGACTTGCTCCCAGATGTCCCTTCTGCTGGACGTCCCAAGGTGGGTCGGCCATGATCGTCCGAAACTTCGGCGGGGGAGTGCCAGCTCGATTGTGTTGGCGGGCCTGTCGTGCGGTGCTCATGCGGGCATCTCCTTGTTGGCGGTTGACCCGGGTTTTGCGGCCCGAAGTGCTGAAATGACCTCGCGTGCAACGGCTGACGCGACCGGCACAGCTACTGAGTTGCCGACTTGACGAAGGGCGCGGGCCCGGGAAGCGGGCAGCTTGAAACCGTCGGGGAAGCCTTGCAGCGCAGCGGCTTCTCGCGAGGTCAGGCGGTGTACTCGGTCGTCAACGGTGTAGGTATCCCAGTTCACCCGGGCGTTGGCGTGGTCGCGGAGGCCGCTTCCGAGCAACGTGTAGCTCAGTTCTCGGTCGCACTGTCCGCCAAGGACGTCGCCGAGCGTCTGTGTAAGCGGCACCGGATCGGGGAAGGCGAACGGTGTCGATGGATCTTTGAATCCGACCATGAAGAGCCGCGGGCGCAGCTGGGGAAGGCCGAAGTCGCAGGCACGGAGCACCCCCGTGTGAAACGAGTAGCCGAGCTGCGAGGTCATGGTGTTTCGGATAGCGGCGAATGTCCTGCCTTGGTGATGAAACCGAAGGCCCGCGACGTCCTCGAAGATGTACGCCCGCGGTTGGGTGTGCCTGATGAGGCGCGCGAGATGGACGAGCAGGGTGTCGTGTTCGTCGTGGCCGCGCTGCATCTCCTTGAACGAGAACGGCTGGACGGGGAAGCTCGCCGTCACGACGTCGTGCTCGGGGATGTCGGCGGGATCGACTGCGCCGATGTCGGACGCGAACCGTCCGCAAGAGAAGAGTTCGGGCCGAAGCGTCTGAAAGTTGTTCTGGTATGTAGCACGGGCGAGCGGGTCGTTCTCGGTCGCGAACACGCACTGAGCGCCGAGGCTTGCGAGCGCGAGATGGAATCCGCCGATGCCGGCGAGATCATCGACGAACCGGATGGGATCTTCGGTGCTGGTCGGCTCTTTGGGGCGGATGGGAGATGCTGCGGCGACGGCGTGCCGTCCGAGGCGGCTTTTGGGCGCAGGCGATCCTGTTGATAGTAGATCGAGGAGGCTGGTTTGGCGTTCTGCAGGTGGTGCAGGGTGGGGCGTGGTCATGGCGTGTAATTCCTTTCTGGCCCGGTGTTTTAGGGCGCACGAAACCGCGGCGACGACCTGGCAGGTCGTGCCGGGATAGGTGCGGGAGGTGCCGGGATCTGTCCCTATTACGGCTGAGCCGGGTTCTCGGCTCAATCGTCCGGCCGGGTGACGCGTCGCCCGGTGAGATGGGCGATCGGACACGGGAGTGCAGGGGTCAGAGTGGCGATTCTGGCAGTGGTTTGGTCACCGCGAATTGCGTTGTCAAATAGACAACTTGGATACCTGAGGTGCTACGGATGGGCATCACCCGCCGCCCTTGCATCGATGAACGCGGCCGTTAGCGCCGTTGCGACGGCACCCGGTTGAGACGATGGTCCTATCCGCGACACGGTGACCGTAGGGTCAGCCTCGAGTACGGAGGGTGGCTCGGC
Organism: Gordonia sp. ABSL11-1; assembly: GCF_030315685.1. Taxonomy (GTDB): domain Bacteria; phylum Actinomycetota; class Actinomycetes; order Mycobacteriales; family Mycobacteriaceae; genus Gordonia. The sequence goes on from NZ_JASXSI010000002.1 coordinate 48,413, forward strand.
CCCGAGCATGACCACGTGCTTGTCAGCTCCTAGGTTCCGGATCCGTTCAAGGACGTCGTCCGGGTGGTCGTCGGTGAGCAGGAAGTCGGAGAGCACCACCACCATGGCCTTGCCCTGAGCTTCGCTGGTGATCTGCTCAGCGATGTCGAGACTTGGGCCGAGCGAGCTCGACCCTGGGTCTGTCGGCATGCGAAGCAGACCACGTTCGAGGTGCCGAAGACCTGATTTCGAAAGCGTCTGGCGCAGGATGGCTGTACCGCTGGGACAGTCAAACGAGACCAGGCTGATCCGTTCGCGCCGGCAGCGGCAGGAAGCGGCAATGTGATGAATAGCCGTCTGCAGCTCGCTGATCCGGTCCGATAGCGGATCGTTGCCGCCCGGGCCGGAGACGCTCGGGGAGTTGTCGATAAGTGCGATGAGGTCGACCGCGTGCCCCGGACACGCGCCGACGTCCGGCAGTACGAGTCTGGGTCTTAGCTCAGGGCGGGACGTCGTGCGAGGCCTATCGGTCTGGGTCGGAATCACGCTGTCGGGCAGGAGTCCGACGGGCAGCAGGACTGGAACCGGTGACGATGACTGCCGGGTGTTCACCGCGTCTCACCTCCGCGCGGCTTGCGCCCGATCGGGGCAAGCGCCCGTCCGTGCCCGACGACATCGGGACTCTCCATGAGGGCGCGGTTCTTGTCGGCGGCGAGGTGCTCGCTCGCCGCCGATCCGCGGGCGCCATGTTCTCGGACCACCGACGCGGCAATCTCGCCCGCATGCAGGCCGAGAAGAAGGCGCGGCCCGGCCGTCAGACGCAAATGGCGACGTAGTGCTCGCTTGTAGGTGCGTTCGGCGCCATCGAGCAGATCAGCGATGGCATCGGCGTGTGTCCAGGAGTTGACGAACGAGGCCAACGCGATGCCCGAGGACAATGCGGCAAATGTCCAACCGGCCGCGGACCCCTCGATCGCGGCACGCAGCGTGTAGATGCCGGATCCGATGAAGAAGACGATCGCGAGCGCCAGAAGGTTGAGCCCGGCGAGCCAGGCTGTCTTCTGGCGGCGCCCGTCGAGTAGGTGCCGGTATGGTTCCAGGGATTTCGGCATGTCGTCCGAATACGTGCGGATGCCGACCTGCGACGCTCGGCCCAGCTGTTCACCGGCCAGACCCGCCGTGACCGCGGCGACACCGGCTGCGCAGCCTTGGATCACCGCCAGCATCGGCATCTCACCCAGGCTTATCGCCGCGGTCGACGTGCCGACCACATCACCGAGGAGGAGTCCGAACATCCTGCAGCGGTAGCCCCAGTGCGAACGTGTGGATCGCAGCACCAGTGCGCTCAACGCAGCCTCGGCGTCTCGAAGGTGGTCCCGGGCCGAGACGACGAGCGGATCGTCGATCGCGACGAGCTGGCGAACCCGATCAACATGAAGACCCAGTGCGGTCGCGCGCGCCGCCCGGGGACGGGCCAGTGCGACGCCTGCAGCCGCGTGAAGATGGAGCTGCTCCTGCGCCTCCGCGTCGTGGGCATCTTCGAGATAGGTCGCACCGGCCAGCGTCTGCGGCCGCGCCACCGCGCTGGCGCCGTCAACATGCGGCAGCCGGTTGGCGCGGACTGGTGTCGGGCGGGGAACCGCCCGGCGTCTGGGTCGCGTGCTAGTCCCGATCACTTCGCACCGCGCGATTCCGGATCGGTCACGATCAGGCACGACGCTGCCCGTGAGGCCTGGCAGACTTCGGTCTGGAACGCTTTGAGGGCATCGACGTACGTGCTCGGCAGCTGCCCGTCGTCGCTCGTCCGGCCCACCCCGATGATCCGGATGTGGACACCCGGCAACAAGGCGGGCGTGACGGTGCGCGCCAGCCGCGTCGCTTCAGTGGTCGTCAAGCCGTGATCGGTGAGCCCCGTCGGCACCGTGCTGATGCCATCGGTCAGCACGGTGAATGTCATTGACGTCGCACCCGCTGCTGGTTTGGCCTGAGCGAAGAATTCCGCCGCTGCGTGGTACTGAGCCGTCGTGTCCGTTCCGTCGCCGGGCAACGTGGCAAGAGCCGCCGGCAGCGCCTTATCGATGGCTTCTATGCTGTCGTCGACGATCTTCGGCACTTTGCGCAGCCTCGCGACTTCAGTTGCGCCGTCGGCACGTAGATCACCGTCGAACACCGTTTGTCCGACCTGCGAGCCCGAGAAGACAGTGAGGCGGAAAACGCCGCCGCATACAGCCGTCCGTGTAATCCCGCCGTGGATCACCTGTTGACGGATTGCGCGCGAGGTACTGCCGCGCGACGTGGTCGATTCGTCGGAGGCGATCAGCGCCGACTGTTGTGCACCCTTGCACTGCTCTCGCAGCGCATGGAGATCGGCAAGGACGCCCGGCTGGGCCGTTGAGGAGCAGGCCGACCCGAGGACAAGAGTCGCGGTAGCAAAAGTCATTCCAACTGCAACACTGCGAGCTCTGCGAAACACTTTAAAATCCCTGACTCGCATCATCTTCCTCTCGTTCGTGGTGCGATGTGCGGCCAACCGTAGGTGCCAGTCGAAATTGAGAACGGTCCCCGATACGTCAAACCCATGACCAATGACGGTCGCCTGGGTGCTCGAGGTGACAACCCCCGTGTACAGGCGCGACAGAACAGTTGGTGTGACATGGAGCACTTACTTGTCCTGGCGAAGCGATGTCGAGTGAGCCGTCGCCGGGGTGTGCGTGCACGTTCGGTTCGTTACGATTGCGGTTCGCGCTTCGTGGAAGCTGAGGAGTGTCGTGCCAGAGGAACCTGGTGTCAGGGAGGTGGTCTCCGCCATCCATTTCCTGACCCGCACCGGCGGTAGCGGTGCAATTGACTCAGCGGAAGTCGCGGAAGCTCCCGCGCTACAGCGTTTGGCCGACGTCTGGCACGGCGGGAGTGATGCTACTGGTGTCGAACTCGTCCAGCGATTTCTGCGCGCATTAGTTGAGGAGTTCGGCAGCCCTGTGCCGCCGGAACACGGCGGACCTCGGGCGATGTCCGAGGGCAACGTGGTCGTGGTCGTTGGCCGCATGTTGCGGCTCAACCCTGAGGTGCCGGCCGCGATCACTCATAGAAGAAGGGCGGCCGTGGCAGGACTCAACGTCAGCATCGCCATCTTCCGAAATGACGAAGACCACAACAAGTTCGACCAGTATGTGGTTCGGTTTGCCCAGCTGGCGCTTCAGTTCGCAGAAGAGGGGCGTGCTAATCGCACTCACGCAGTCGGAGCTTCCCCAAACTCCAACTTCAGTGACGCGGCCCTCGGCCGGGTCGAGCGACTTTCACGTCGCTACATCGAGGACGTCGGGGCGCAACACCTTCTCGGACGTGCTGCGACCAGCACCGGCAGTCTGTACGTCACCCGAGATGTTGAGGCACAGCTCGAAGCGGACCTTTTAAATCCTGGTTCTGACACGCGTGTGCTTGTCGGTGAGGCTGGGTACGGAAAGACCAGTCTGTTGTGGTCTCTGTGCAATAGATTAGAGCGCCGTGGCAGACGTCCGCTTTTAGTCTCCGCGACATGGCTGCAGGGCGACTCGCACGGCGAGCGGGTGATCTCCGCAAGAGCGGTAGTCGATGAGATCGCTGAGTCGCCGAAGGGAGCAGTCCTACTGCTCGACACTGCTGACCTACTGCTGCACAGTGAATCCGCACGCGTCGAGGTAGTCGAGCTGGTCGGGCAGATGAAGGCGATGGCAGTGCCGACGATAATCTCGACGCGTCCACTCGAAGCTCGGAGTCTTGCGCCTGGCTTCGGTCGCCGGGTGTTTCTTGAGGCGTACGACCTGGAACGTGAGTTGCCGAATGCGATCGGGGCACTCGCCGCTACGTACTGCTCGACAACACACGCACCAACCTCAGATGCGGTAGCGGCGATTCTGTCCGCTCGGGCTCGAGGACTCATCGTTGACGAGGTCTGTCGAAGCCCGCTACTGCTACGTCTCCTGTTCGAACTGTCGGCACCGCACTTCCCCCTGCTGGAGATCGACGTTACTGGGCTGTATGACCTCTTCTGGGAGCGACGCATAGCGACCGACGTTCGCCACCTCGACGGCGTCGCTTCGGTCACGCCGGAAGACGATCTGAGTGACTCAGCTGGCCTTATCGCTATTGCAATGCTGGCTCTCGGATCTCCAGAGCCCAGCATTGCTAGTGTCGTGCGCCGTGGAGCCGAAGCCGCACGGAATGCACAACTGTCACCCACTCAGGATGACCTGACTCGCGCGCTAAGCGCCCTCGAAAAACGCGGTGTCGTCGTGACAAGAGACAAGTTCAGAGTGCACGACCGATCGGTGAGGTACTTCCACCAGACCTTCTTCGAGTATGCGGCGGCGAAAGGTTTGTGCGGTCGTGGTGCTGACCGAGAGGTGCCGAGACTCGTTCGTCGATTGCGGCAGCTTCCTGACGATCTGTTCGTCGGCGCAGTCCTTGAGCAGGTGTTAGTCATGCTCGCAAACGACGAGCTTGCTAGGCCCGTGGTCAAAGAAGCACTTCGTGATCTCGTTGAGTCTGAAGAGCCGAATCTCGTTGCGATCGCAATGGTGATCTGGGCGCATCACCCGTGGCTCTTAACGGCTGATCCCCAGCTGCTCTCCACCCTCAGCACGGACGCGCTTCGCAGATTCGTGCGAAGCGTCTCTGGCGTACATAGCGATCCGTTCTCGGTCGCAGAGCACCTCAATTCAATATGGATTCGCCATCGGGAGCTCCGAACCGATGTGGTGGCCGCGGCACTCTCGCTAGTTGGCCGATCGCCGGCGGCGGTAACGGAGTTCGTTCGGCTAGCAAGTGTCTTTAGCTGCCTTGCCGTCGAACATGCTGAATATGTGCGTGCCAACGCCGAACCTAGGGTGCTCTTAAGCAGCGTAATTCAAGAGGATCCCGCGTTGGGACGGGACCTGATACACGACGTAATATATGAGATAACGTTGGGTGACCGGAAGCGTCGTGAGCTGGCGCAGAAGACACGCAAGAACGATGCAGGCAAGGATCGCCAAGGTAAAGAAGCTGTCGCCCAATATCTTCGATTGGCTGCCGCCCACTGGCCTACGCTCGGATCAGATACGTATCTTAGGGAGCTTGAGGATCTCGTCGACCGAATCCAGGACGCTTCCGGTGACAGCGATTCCAAGGTAGTTCGAGACGCCCTTGCTGAGGTGATTGCAGCGCGCTGGATCGCCCAACGGGGCAGCGCTTGGGCAGATGAGTGGGCAGCATGGGTCGCGGGCCTCTGTCGTAGCCTGGAATCGCAGATCGTTTCGGCAGACGGTGAGCTCAGAGACGGTGACCAGTCGCCAATACTCGGCAGCAGGCTTGTCGCGGTGGGTCTCGTTCTCGCCACATTCTCTCAATCGTCCGACACTTCCATCATTGACACAACCGTGGCGATTCTGTTCGGGCTTAGTGGTCCGTCCGCGCCCCGTCAATTGGGTCGCGGATGTGTCGTTCAGGTGCTGATTCGCGATTGTCCAGCAAGAGGCGCTGTCATCTTACGGCTCGCTGATTGCCTCGACGGGCATCTTCCGGCCGAACATCAAGTCTTCGTGCCTGGGCCAGAACTGTGGGCAGCGACATCACGCATGATTCTGATGGATAGCCGCATTCCATCGACTGTGGTTACCGAGGTGCTCGCTCCAGTTACACGCGCGCAGTCAACCAATAATCGCCTTTGGACGTCACCAAGATGGCTGGTTTCTCTCGCCGCGGCGGCCATTGTCGCCGACGACCATTCAGCCCTCGTAGCGATCCGGTCCATGAAAGACACGCCCGTCGCTTCCGAAAGCTGGCAGCGGGCTGTGAACATTTTTCTGGATCATGCGCGAGAGCGAGCGCCGGAGCGCCCGGCAGTCTTGGTGCCGCTAGCGCTTACTCTGGCACGGAAGGTTAAGCGACCATCCACCGCAAAATCTCTTCTTCTCCATGACGCCAACCGCGAGGAGCTCCGTAATCAGAGTGCCATATTCCGGGATTGGATTGGTGCACTTCTGACAGGGACCGACAAGGAGCAGGCGGAGGGCGCAGATCTACTAGGACTATTGGTGAAGACGAGAGTTTTCCTACCAGAATTTGACAGAGTCCTAGGTTGGTATCAGGGACTCCGCGATCCGTCTGCTAAGGCGAATGTTCTAAAATCCGCTTCTTTAATGACTATCAGGACGGCTCATTTGCCCGCGGCCGCGGTGCTCTTTTCGTCGATCGTCACATCGAGCCGTGACCCGGAACCTCGGATTCGCCCTGCTCGGATCGAAGGGCGAGTTGATCAACCGAGGGTTGTTGACGCTGCGCGCGACGCCCTGCTAGAGGCACGCGCATTTCTGCCTGAAGCGTGCCCGGCGGAATGGGACGAAGTGTTTACGCTCATGTTCGCACCCCGCCTTCTCGGAAGGATGCGCACGGAGGTCGGGGGAGCGGGCAATCTGTCGCGGTTCATGACGCTCGAGGTGGAGAATGGATACATCGACGACGTGCTTCTTCAGCTACGAGAAGTCGTCGAGGAGATGGAACGGTTGTCAGCCACCCAAGTGCACGACGTGGCGAACCGCATGCGCGTCGCGGTGGGGACGGCGATCAGACACGCCGAACCACGTCATTTCTACGTTCTCGCCGACATTGCCGAACACGCACCGAGGCATCTCCGAACCCAGATCGCGCGAGGACTACTCAACGCGAAGATCCCGCCTGATCTCGAGAGGCGGCTTGCCGCCTACCTACCGGGTCGCCCACGCATCGATGGTGTTGGTACGTTCCCGGAGGTCCTGGCTGTGCCAGCGGTCACGGACGAGTCGGCAGACAGTAGCGGAACACTTGACAGTGAGATTTCGGAGCGCCGCCGCGTCTTGCGAGGGTCGGTTCGCGCCGCGCTAAGAGCCATAAGGAAATCCGGGCTCACTTCGGCACAGATGGGAAAGAACCTTCGCATCGAGCCATCCTCCTACCGGGCGCTTAATGTAGCAACAGCGTCCTGGCGGGTCCCATCCGAGGAGCTGTGTCGGAAGATCGATGCCTACTGCGACTCCGAACTGAGTCGATCCTTCGGGCTAGTGAACGCCCGCCGAGAGCTTGAAGAGGCGGAGGAGCGGAAGAAGGACCGCGACTCATGGACACAGGGCATCCACTGAACGCTCCTTAACGGCTCAAAGTCCGTCGGTGTGGCACCGTGTGACGGTCTGTTACGCCACAGCCGGAACACCCCGATCCATGCCTTCTGCTGATGACGTGCCACTCAATACCGACTGTGCGAGAGACGATTTCGCTCACGAGGCTGAGGCACTTCCAACCAGCAGAAGGAAGGCTCTTATCATGTCCATGCACCAACCAGTCGCCGGCGCGGATCGCGCGCTGCGCGTCGCCGAAGCACAGCGGCGAGGCAATCGCGCCTACCGTCGCTTCCTCACGCGAAACGGCATCGATCCCGACCGGCCTCTGACGACGCCGGATGACTTCCTGGCCCTGCCGCCGACGAGCAAGGCCAGTTACCGGCACGCTGAGCCGCTGACCGATCTGGTCGAACCCGCCGTGTTCGGCGCCGATACGATCTCAGAGAGTTCGGGTTCGAGCGGGACTCCGACGTTCTGGCCTAGGGACCGGGCAACCATGTTGCACTGTGCGTCGATGTTCGACGTGAGCCTGCGGGAACTGGCGCAGACCGACTACCGTCCGGCGCTGGTGGTCGTGACGTTCCCGCTCGGGCCGTACGTCGGTGGGACGCTCATGTACGACACCTTGCTGGAGCTCCACCGGCGGGGACATCGCATCTTGATTGCGACGCCCGGTATGGACGTCGACGCTGTGGCACGCGTCATCGCGGAGGCCGAAGGTCTGGTCGAGCAGATCGTAATCTTCGCCTATCCGCCAGTGGCGCGCGACATCTTGGACCGGCCGAAATTGGTGGCCAACCGGGATATCAAGTTGGTCCTTGGAGGCGAGCCGATGAGCGAGATCGTCCGCCAACGGAACCATGCGCTGCTCGGCGACCCCGAGGGTGATCGGATCCGAGTCGTGTACGGCGCCACCGACGTCGGCTTCGTCGGCTACGAAACATCCGCGACGGTAGCGATCCGGCGCGCTGCCGCCGCCGATCCGGCGCTCAACGCCAGCGTCTTCGGCGTCGAGGACGCGCAGGGCGGCGACCATGTTCACCAACCCGCGTTTGTTCAGTACCGGCCTGAGGCGACGTTCGTGGAGCGCGACCAGGACGGCTACCTGCTGTTCACAGTCGGCGGCGTGCTACCTCTAGTGCGATACCGGGTCAACGACCGGGGCGATGTTCTTGCCGGTTCGAAGGTCGTCGAGCGGTTAGTCGCCGGTGGACGACCCGATTTGGCGGCTGTGGTCGACCAAACCGGGATGTACCTGTTTGTTGCGGGGCGCTCGGACGTCTCAGCGATCATAAGCGGGGCAAACATCTACCCCGACTTCGTTCGTCCTGCCGTCGAGCACATCTCATTAGCGACCCGATTAACCGGCAAGTTCTACTTCCGACCCGCAACAGACGATGGCGACCATGCCGATGTCGACCTTGTTGCGGAACTTCGCGCCGGTCAGGATGCCGACCAAGAGACTGCCGCACACCTCAAACAACTGGTGATCGCCAGTCTGCGACAGCTCAGCGCCGAGTACCGAATCGTGCACAACAGCCGCGGTGCGGTTGCCGAACCCCGCGTCGTTCTGTTGCCCTTCGGTACGGACGGCTTCGATACCGACGGGAAGTCTCGTACCGTACAGTAGTCGTAGTCAGTCGTGTGACAGTCCAGCGGCCGTTGACCATCAAAGTCAATGGCCGCTGGACCGTTCGCACTTCGGCGAGATCAGGCAGTCCTGTCTTCGGCGTCAGGCGTCGCGGACTGCGGCTCGTCAACGGCGAACAGCACCGGCAAGAACATCCGATTGATGGCGTCGCCGACCTCGGCGGCGGTCTCTTGCCGTCTGCTGAGGCACCGAAAAATGATGTTGTTGGTCAGGGTCACCGCCAGATCGGTGGCGTCGAGGCCGTTCATAACCTGACCCGCTTGCTGGCCTTTGGCGATGCAACCCATGATCGTGCCAGGGAAGAAGAGCTCTTCGCGAATGTGGGTCGCATTAACCTGGGCTTGGGCGCCGTGCAGGCTCAGCACCAACGCCATCGCGTCTACGAAACTGCGATGGCCGATGATCTGCTCGGCCATTCGTGCCGGGAACGACGAGATGATGTCGCGTGGTGATCGTCCCAGCCGCAGGTCGTTCTCAGTACGCCGCCGCAGTACGGCAACTGTCGGTGCGAGGGCGGCCACGACGATGTCGACGTTCGACGGGAATAGGGCGCGCAGCGACAGAAGGGGCACTCCGGCGCGCCGCGCGATGTGCTGCTGCCTGGTGGCGAAGTATCCGCGCTGGGCGAACTCGGTGGCCGCAGCGTCGATCACGGCTTGCTCAGGGTCGTCCGGCCAGGCATCGACATCAACGTTGAGATCTGAGGACGGGTCGTCGATCAAAGGCACTATCGCATCGTCGATGTGGCCATGCTGTTCATCGAAGTCGATGACAGCCGACAACAATGCGACCACGCTGTCGCCCAGCAAGTTATCTGGTACTGACTCCGGGTCATACTGGGTTCGCAGTACGAGCCCTTCAGCCAAGGCAGTCAGAGCCACCGCAACAGTCCTCATCGAGAAGGGTTGCCGCAGACTCAAGCCGCCGAGACGGGTGAACGCTGCGGCCTGCGCGGCGATCACAGCAGCGGTGACCACCTTGTACTGGTCGTGCACAGCGCGTGCTGACGGGCCGTCTGGCGCGGCATAGGCAGTGATTCGTAACCGGAGCGGGGTGCTCGTATCCTGGCGAAGGTAGGCATTAGCCTGGTCGACCAGGTCCCGGATCCACACCCGTGGGTCTCCATCGGCGCCCACGCGGGTTCGCTCAAACATGTCGGCGATCATGGCGTCCGGCGGAGACGAACTGTCCGGAACGATGGAATGAAGCAATTCGTCGATGAACTGAGCTTTTCCGCCCGCGGCCCGGCTACCCCGAGGGTAGGCATTGTGGAAGGTTTGGGTCGATACTCCGGCCGCCGCCGCAACCTGTTCGATGCGTAGACCGGCCATCAACAATTCCGCGTCGCCGTTTGCGAGCAACGCTCGACCTGCAATCAGTAAGCGCCTACGCGAGCTTTCGGATCGTTCGGACCCCGATGTCAACGTTCCCCTCCTTACGCCTCGATTTGATGACAAAGTCAAGCATGCTGACGCGCCACGCGCACGGTGGCAAGCGTCCGCATGTCCACTCGGTGCAGGATGTTATAGCCCGCCACCTGGTGCAACCGCTTCCGCGATGCGACGACCCCGGTCACCTATCACCTGGCCGGCAGGGGTGCATGTGCACATGTCAGCTTCCAACTTGTGGTCAGAGTCAATGTGTGTTGTACGCAGACGTTTCCTCTTAGCTCGTTAGCCAAAGCAATCATTATTACCTGCTCAACGGGTTGCATGTTCCACTATCTGAGGCCTCCGTTGTCGTGAGAGGCGAAGATACGAGAACGGATTGACGGCTAGTGACAGCTCTGAATGCCGAGGCGCCCTCGTTGTGCACCCACTGGGCATCGAGGGCGCCCGATGCTCGCGGGTACGCCCTGGAACGAGTCGCATACTTCTGTGCTGACTTCGTCAGAAGGGGAGACTCAACTTCTCGATATTGCCGCAGCGCTAGGCCAACACCCAAGCTCCCCAACCGTGAGGTGCAGGTGCTGTGCGCACGGGATGTTGTCAGACTCAGACGCGAGGCGGCCGAGCGACATTTCATGACAGAGGCGGCAGTCAGCACACATCTGGCCGGAATTAAGACGAAATACTCAGTACTAGGACGACCCGCCGTCAGAACCAAAGTCGCCATCTTCGTTCGGGTGGTACAAGACGGGCACGGGACATTCGACGAATGTCAACCCCACCAGCCCTGCCGAGGCGACCATCAGGGTGTTCGCCCGAACCACGACCGTCACGAGACTAAATCAGAACCGACCCGAGGCCAAATGTGTAAGAACCTAAATATAGCAATAACGGTGACACAGCGACATAGGGATGATCTACGTCGACGAGCGACTATACAGTCTGTCCACTTCGGCGTATTTACGGAGCTGATGTGAATCCTGACGGACCACCTCAAAGCTTCGTAACGCGCACCAAGACGGGCGAGAATAGGACTGCAGGCCTGTTATTTCCTGCGGATGCAGATTTGTCAAAGTTTCTTGCGGGCTGTCCGGACGCTTTACGTCGGCCGAATTTCGAAGTGTCGGCCTGGGGTAAAGCGGCCGTAGTCGACCCTTTGACCCGAAGCTCGAAGAGAATTGAAGTTCTGGTTTATCAAGACGGTATCAGTTCCGCGCTGGTTCCCTGTGGAAACGCGGTCGTCGCCGCTGCCGCTGCCTATGGCCGGCAATGGCCAGAGGCTGAAGTGGTTGCTTACGAGCCGAGGTCGGGTTATCGATACCAGCTGGCAGTCAAGGTTCTAACCAAGACCCAGTCAGTAGTCTCTGGTCACGTCGAATTCAGTGTCGGATTTGCATCAAGATTTCCGGACCATCCAGATTGTTTTCAACTAGATAATTATCTCATAATCTTGGGAGACCATACTCGCGTCGAGAGGAAATTCGCAGAGAAGCTAGAGCATGGAGATAGGATGATGGTTTGCGGAAGTCGAAATCTGTATTTCATTAACTCCCATGGAAGGCATGGAAGTTATCCCATTACTGGGATAATTGCACTCGCAAGAATGATGACTCTCGGCCTGATCGAGTCGGCAGAGGTACCCGGTATTGATCAGCTTGGATTGGTTGTTGAGGCGGGGAGTAGGCCCGGTGCACGATCATTAAGGCTCCCCCAGCGCGTCGTAGAGATTGGAGAGTTCACTGGTGGATGACAAGCAGCTAGCACGGCATATGGTGCGTAAGCGAGACCATCTACGCGATCGCACCGGAAATGAGATGCCGTACCTGTTAGATATCAGAGGCGCTGGCGCAAATGTCGAGCTGCGCAACGAGATAATCAACAGAATGATGGCTGAACTGCATGGCCGAAATATATGCTCGGTGATAGGAGTGGCAAATTCCGGGCTAATATGGGGGGCGTGGCTAGCTGGCGGCCTTCGCGTTCCATACGGCACGGTATTGCCCGACGGACCACGCGAGTCTGGTCTTCAACGCAGTGTGGAGGGCGAGCTTCCGCAAGGTTCTGTGGTATTGGTAGACAACTGGATTATCACGGGTGATTCGGTAGGCCGCGCAATTGCAGCTATCTCCCGAGAATCGCCAGGGTTGACTATCGACTCTATCTTACTCGTCGCGCGACCCAAGGCTGTTCCAGATCTGGGTGTTCCCATACTTTCAGCGGTGGACGCTGAGTCGCTCTATGAGCTAAAGCGGGAATAGAATATACTGAAAGAGCCACTAGAACTCACTCTAAGAATCCGAGAAAGGGGTTTTCAAATGAAACTTACTAGATTACATCAGGCAGGATTTATAATCGAGTCACCAATTGGTGCTCGAATTGGCTTTGATTTTGGATCGGGCTCGAACCTAGATGACATCTCTCGTCTGAAACCTGACATTGTGTTTGTCAGCCATCAGCACCCCGACCATTTTGACAGAGACCTTATTGACGGGCTTGCCGTACCCGTTGTCGGCCCTAAATCCTTGGTGAAGCAGCTAGCATTCGCCAGGCACTATGGCTTAGGACCTTGTGACTCTTTTTCGTTCGCAGACGTTATAGTAACGGCTATCCAGGTGAATCATGGACCAATTAGCGCAAGCATTGAGCATTTTGGCTATCTTCTGAAAATTCTGAACCGTACCATCTTTTTCATGGCCGATTCCAAAAGATTCGTTAAGCCGCCTGTGGCATTCGACACTGTTCTGATCCCGGTCGGTGGAAACAAAGTATTTACGCCACAAGAAGCGGCGGACTATCTATCTTCCATCTCCTTTGCCGGTACAATTATTCCTATTCATACCGAAATTGCTGCAATTGAAGGTTCACGCAGCGAGTTCATCGAGCTTGTAGGAAACGGTCAAATGGTATTCGATTTACAGCCGGGGCAATCGGCGGATATCTAGGTGCGCAATGAGTTTTCGAAGAGTCATTTGGGACTCGGACGGAACTATAGTGGACTCTGGGGATGCGATCAATAACATTGCACGCGATCTAGGCGCGCTTCTTCAGTTAGCTGATGTCTCAACTTATCGAGAACTTCTGTCAGCTGCCGGAGTGCAATTCGTCGATCCAATGAAGTTGACAACTATCCGAGATTTTCACAGGCTAAGCTTGTTGTGTCGCGCGCCCACTCTCGGAGTTGTAGAAGGGCTGCAAGAGATTATGGCGGGAGTCAAGATCGACCAGGTTCTGGTGACTGCAGGACACGCCGACACATTTGCCATAGCTGCGGGTCCTGAAATAGTCAGACATTTCGTTGAAATCGCTGGATGTGACGCGGCTGAAAAATTTGATTTGATCGGCAGATTTTCGGAAGGTGCGATAGCAATAACCGATTCGGTTGTTGACGCCGCGCGTTTTCAGCAGGCAAGAGTTCCATTTATTGGCGTGACCTGGGGTCTCGATGACTGGGAATCCTTAAAGGAGGCCGGTGCGATTTCAGTTTGCCGATCAGCGGGTGAGCTGCGCAAGGTATTGCTCTCGCTAGATATTGTCGACGAGACATAAGAAATGAGCAGTTATGAAGCAACAAAAAGACTTTCACGCTATTGCAGTGGAGTTGGCATTGCTCGCCGCAGGCCATAGTTTCCCTCGTCTGAGTCAAGTTGGTGCGGGCTGGGTTGAAGGGTCCGACGGGCCGCGGAGGTCCGAAATTTATTCCCTTTCGGAGCCCTCGTTTTCTATTGCGACCGATACGTCATCATTTGGTATTTTCTTGCTTGACACCTTAGTTGCGCGTGACGGACGAATCTGCTTAATCGAGGCAAATGGCTCGAATGCTGCGTTGTCATCGGCAATTTCGGGTCGTGACGATAGACGCGCGAGACATATGTACTTGACCTTACGTAGCCGACGTTGGACTGACGCTCCCAGCGTTGCATTAATCGCTTATGCGCCAAGTCTGCTTCACATCGGAGAGTTGTATCTAAGGGCGGGCGTATTTGCACAGTATCTCTCTGAAGAGTTTGTAGTTCGGCTGACAAATGACCGAGATCACCTAGGCGACGAAGAAATATCAATAGTCTGCGGAAGAATTCCAGATCTCGCCGACCACATCACGTCGGACGGTAGAGGTATCTACTACAGGGGTCGGCCCGTCGTATTCGGGACCAATCCAAACTTGCTTCCAGAGCTTGTTCGGCGTGGAATAATCCGGCGCGATGGAGATTCGTATAATCCACCACCCGACTTCCAACATGAAGGCGCGGCTGCCGCAATCGTGCATAATAAGAGCTGGCAACAGGACCTTGCGCAGGGTACTGGTTTTACACCGCTTCGCCATGCGGAAGCGGTAAGTGAGCACGATGCATGGGAGATTATCGAGTCCTTTATCGCTGATGGAATGCCCGTCATAGGGAAAATCAATGCCGGCTCTGGTGGGGTGGGGATCGAGTGTTTTGCTCCTGTTAACTCCGTAGCCGAGCGACAAAGAAGGCTCGATAATATGCTTTCCACAGCGAGGGAGCGCTATGGAATGAATGCGGACGATACCATATTTCCACTGCGTTTCTTCGAATTCGCCACCTCGACACCGTACACTTTGCGCGACGGTCCGCGTTTGTGGGATTTTCGGTTTCAATGCTTAGTATCGCCGGGGCGGGTCGAAGTCACGCCATGCGTGATTCGGCTGTGCCCTGAGGCATTTGACGAATCGACCTATGATCGCGGGGGGGTGGTTGCGAACCTGACCGGTCGTCCGCCTAGTCTGCGTTACCTAAGGGCGCCGTCATCTCTGCGAAAGAGCGATCCGTCGGTCTCCGTTCTTGACGCGATGGGCATTGGCCAACAGCGCTATTACCAGATGGTCGAATCCTGCGCTCGTTGGTCGGAAGCCGCGTATAGAGGGCTCGCCTGATGAGTTGGTCCGACCCAGTCGTTGTGCTATCCGAGTAGTCGTGAGGTGCTGGTCCAGTGTGGGCAACTACAGTGCAGTCGGGTACTTCGGGTTAGTTGATCGTGGTGGGATCGACACAGATTGCGTGCCGCGCGCTCGATGCAAGAGCGGTAGGCGATCTATCTAGTGTCGTGTCTCGTAAGTTTGTAAACGCTTGACCGGTTGGGAGAATGAGTTGTGGCGGATTCCCCAGCTCCGGCGTTGACCCTTCGTGATGGCGATGATGTTGAACTCGAACGCATTTTGCGGTCGACGACGGCGCCGGCGGGTGCGGTGAAGCGGGTTGGTATCGTGGCGTTGGCCGCCGAGGGGATGGCGAACTCGCGGATACAGGAGTTGACAGCCGCGTCGAGCGCGACGGTGGTGAAGTGGCGTAACCGGTATCTGCGTGAGGGACTGGCCGGACTGGTCGACGCCGAGCGTTCCGGGCGCCCCCGGGCGGGTCGACCACGCCGCGATCGTGGCCGCCACATTGAAGGGCCGCCAAAGAGATACGGTGTCTCGCACTGGTCGTCGCGGTTGCTGGCGCGCCACTTGAAGATTGGCAACGCCACCGTGGCCTGAGCGTGGCGAGAGTACGGGGTGCAGCCGTGGCGGGGCGGGAACGTTCAATTACTCCACCGACCCGGAACTGGTCGGCAAAGTCACCGACATCGTCGGCCTCTACCTGGAACCGCCGGAGAACGCGATCGTACTGTGCGTGGGAGAGGAAGTGCAGATCCAGGCACGCGATCGCACGGCCCCGATGCTGCTGATGAAACCCGGCTAGATCGAACGCCGCACCCACGACTACAAGTGCCATGGCACCAGCACTTTGTTCGCCGCGCTGGACATCGCCACCGCGCTGTCTTCAAAATCTCGTTGGCCCCGCGCAATTCAGCGTTCTCCTTGCGAAGCGCAGCAAGCTCGGCGTCATGTTCGCCGACCGTTGTCGTTCCCCGAGCAGTGACGATCGGTGCGTCTTTCTCGATCCAGTTGCGCAATGTTGCCTGGTTGATATCGAGCAGCGCGCCCACATGCTCGCGGGCGGCGAGCTTGCCGCCGCCGTGCTCGGTGAGGTGGTCGTGATACATCCTCACGGCCCGCTCACGCGTCTCTGGATCGAATTTTCTCGGTGCACCCATACCGGCATTCTCCTGGTGAGATCACGGTCTCCACCAGACCCAGGACGGTTCACCTACCCGGGCCAGCAACTGCACCTGGTCATGGACAACTACGCCTCGCACAAAACCCCCGAGGTCAAAGCATGGCTGGCTGAGCACACCAACTTCCACGTCCACTTCACGCCCACCTCGGCATCCTGGCTCAACGTCGTCGAAATATGGTTCGGCATCATCGACCGCCAAGCCATCCGACGCGGCACCTTCACCTCGGTCGCCGACTTCAACGCCAAAATCCGTGCCTTCATCACGGGCTGGAACGACCGCAAACATCCCTTCGTATGGACAAAGGCCGCCGACGAAATCCTGACAAAAGCCCAACCTATTAGAACTTTATGAAACGCGACACTAGGCGATCGCTGCGTCTCCGGCCGCCGCTCGGGCCCACGGTCAGTCGATGGGGATCCTCCACGTCTGTCCGACGAACTCGCCCCCATTTGGTTCGCCCTTGGTGCAGAGCAACTCACCTGCCTGCACTGTGTGCTGAAGTCAATGAGTTGACAGTTGAATGTAGGAATACTTATAAGTAGCATCGTCTCATACCGCGAGAAGGGAGGCGCTCATGGGCGGCGGCGAGTAAACATAAAGTCAGGCTGCCTCGGAGCGTGCGACGTTTCGGGGCAGTTCTGCGTCAAGGGTCCAGGTGAACGCAAACCCACTCCGTGGCATCAGCCAGCTTCTGGACTCGACCGTGATTACCTTCCCAGTAACCGCCTCGGGGCTGTACGTGATCAGCGCCGGCTTGGCGGAACCGACGGTGTCGCTAGCCCGCATGTCGGTGATCGTCGTGCCGGTGTAGTCCATCGTGAGTCCTATGTTGCGGGCGGGCTGGGGGAGTTCGAAGAAGAGGCGGTGGCCCCACTGCGGCGTCACGGTGCGAAACACCTGCCGAACCCGCACCGGGTGACCATTTCTCGCCTCCGCGTCGAGGTGCGCGGTATAGATCTGGCTGCCCTTGCGAGCAGTTCGTCGGATCGCTTGAGGTCGGCCGTCGACACTGAGTTCCAGCAGCTCGTAGCTCTCTCGAGCGGAAGGGTCGACACCAGATCTCGGCTTCATGAACCACGGCGACGTTGTGGGGATGTCGAGAAGTAGGTCGTTATACTCCGCGCGATCGGAGACACAGGCGAAGCGGCGCACTGTGCCGGACGGGACCGTGGTGTACTCCCACTCGACCACGACGTCGAACAGGGGAGTGCCGGCCGACCTCTCGGCTGGCGTATCCGAGAGTCTGATCCGAACCTCAACGTCGTGCCAGCGCTCAGCCGCGCGGATAGCCTGATCCCGGATCTCGCTGTAGATCTCACGCGCGAACTGTTCATCGCCAAGTCTAATCGCCATGACGTTGGAGGCAATGTCGTCGAGCAGCTTCGGGTTGGCGACGCGCCGGAGGTCTTCAGGGTGTATCGCGAAGCCCTCAACCACGGCGTCCCGCATTGCCGGCGCCTGCTCCTTGATAATTGCACGGAACTGCTCGACCGTCGCCTCGTCCTGATCCTTGCGGAAGCTGTACTCAAACAGCGTGCCCAAGAGCCCGGCGCCGAACAGCGTTCCGCCGAGCTCTCCGAACGGAACAGCCTGCAGCCAGCTCCACGCGCCTAACTCGAGCGATCCAATCCATCCGCCGAGTGCGATAAGGACGATACCGCTCAGCGACAGGCAGACAGCGAGCAGGGCCGCCTTAGTCTTGCGGAGCCGAAATGCCATTGATGACTGTGGTTTTCGCGTCATTGCCTACGGCAATTGTATCAAAACCGCAGGTCAACGCCTAGACCGAATCGAAGCTTCGGATGTGCCACTCGTGCGAGGACGTCGACGTCGCAGTGGGCACCAGCGTGCAAGTATCGCTGGCGTAGCGTCGCCTCGTGGTCGAAACCGGCCTTAGTGAACAACCTGCGAGACGCCTCGTTTCCCCGAATGATCCACGCCTCAAGCCGATGCAACCCGAGGTGCCCGTTACCCCAATCGACCATCTGGCAGACGCCTGCCCGTCCGAAGCCGCGACCGCGGTCTGCAGGGTCCCAGATGCAAATGCCTACTTGGGCGACCCGGTTGCGCCAGTCGATCGTGTGCAGCGAGCACTCGCCGACCAAGCGGCCGTCAGCCTCCACCAGAACGAACGTGTACTCCGTTGCCGGCTGGGGACCGGCGGTTGCAGCGATCTTGCGGAAGAGCTCGGCGGAGCTGCGTGGTCGCCAGTAGGGCGGACCATGCTGGGCGAGTTCCTTCCAATCGGCGCAGGCGCGGAGAACGACGGGGACGTGCTCCTCCGTCAGCGCGTGCAGCGATACCGTCACGATGAGTGCTCCCTGCGTCTACCTGCATGGATGCATCGACGCTACTCATAAGTCTGTAGACCTTCAAGTAGCACCGGGGAAACGTAGCTCTCCGTTATGGAGGGCGAGCTGCAGAAAGTCGTTGGACGCAACTTGCGTCGGTATCGGCTGGAGCGCGGCTACAGCCAGGAAGTCTTCGCCGACTTCATGGGAGTGCACCGTACCTATATGGGTGGCGTCGAGCGGGGCGAACGGAACCTCACGCTGCAGACGGTCGAACGAATCGCTAACCACTTGGGGGTTGACCCTGTGGAGCTCTTCATCGAGCCCTCGGCCTGACAGTTCGGCGTATCAACCTCGGCGTCGCCCACCGCTGATACGACCTTTCGCACTCGTGCGTAGGGGCTCAGGCTCCGGTGGCACGTGCGACAGACCAATAGCTGAAGAGTTGTCGTACCCCGCCCGTACTGTTCGAGAGACAATGAAGGGCGAGCTCGACGGGTGGGGGTAGAGAGTGTTCGAGATTGATTTCTTGCCGGTCGAATCCGATCAAGGCGGAGGCACCAAGAGCGGTGATGCCATTGGGGGCCGAGTCTGGCTGGACGACGGATCAAGCCGAGTGTTTGTGGTCGACGGCGGGTTTTCTGCGGTAGGGGAAGACCTAGTCGAGCACATCGAGACGTACTACAGTACCGACCACGTTGACCTCGTCGTGTCTACCCATCCTGATGCCGACCACCTCAACGGGCTTCTCTACGTCATAGAGAACATGAGTGTTGGTGAGCTTCTTATCCACCGACCTCGCGATCACATGAGTAGCGCGGACAGCGGATTTTTCACCAACATAGAGAAGGTGGACGCTGTGATCGCGGCGGCGGCAGCCCGCGGGGTGACAGTAACCGAGCCGTTCTGCGGCCTTGTGCGGTGGGACGGACGATTCCGAGTGTTGGGTCCAACGAAGGACTATTACGAGGAACTGATACGACAATCCGTTGATGACGAACGGTCGGGCGCTGCCGCAAAGGCGCGTGCGGCCAAGGCGATGCGCGCCATGGTGGCGTCCGGCACAGATCTACTTCATCGTGCACTGAGCTTCCTTCCGCATACTGAGACTCTTGCCGAGAACCCCGAGACCACCCATCGCAACAACAGTTCGACCATCATCACCATCACCGACACCAAGACTCGGATCTTGCTGACTGGTGATGCAGGGGTCCCCGCACTGGAGCACGCGGCGCTCGAGTACGAGCGGCACTACGGTGGTTTTGACATCTCACGTGTGGCCCTTCTTCAAGTGCCTCATCACGGTAGTAGGCGAAACCTGTCTCCCTCTATCTTGGACCGCATCGTAGGGCCGCGGGGAATCGAGTCAGAGGTAAAGGCAATAGTGAGCTCGGCCAAGGCCAGCCCGAAGCACCCGAGTCCAAAGGTCGTGAACGCGCTCCTCCGGCGAGGTGCCTATGTTGTCGCAACCGAGGGCCGAACCGTGTGCTACCAAAGCGGCCTGTCGCGTCCAGGGTGGTCGTCCATAGAGAGTCTCGGTCCGCTCGACGAGTCTGATTAGGTAGCCGTGTTTGACGGGTTTGAGTTCAAGGCTTACGCATCGCCGTTACTACTTGTCACTTCGCCTGCGCTAGTAGCGATCCAGGTGGCAGTCGTGGTCGTCGGCGGGGCCTGGCAGTGGTGGCAGCTGCTGCCGATCCCGCTTTGGTTGGTGCTCGCAATGCTCGCAGCCCACCTCGGGCACGGCCCCGGTAAACGTCTTCAAGACCGTTTGTGGGTGGAGTGGGGTGGTCCGCCGACTACCATTCATATGCGATGGGCGACCGCAAGCAATCTCACGCGACTAGCAGATCTGCACGAAGCTATCAACTCGATAGTAGGGCCATCACTCAAACTGCCGAGTTTAGCCGAAGAAATGGCAGACCCATCAGCGGCAGACGATATTTATGCGGCCGCGGCAAGCAAGCTCATCGCTCTAACCAACTCGGCCGACAGCTACCCGCAACTAAAAGGGCATCTGGTTTGGTATTGCTTCCGGCGTAGCCTATTCGGCCTCCGCCGTGTAGGCCTAGTTGTCGCTTACGCCGCGGCATTCGTCGGCCTAGCGCTTGCATTGGTCAGCTCCATAGTCGGCTGGGAACGCGCCGCAACCGCCGGAGGACTGTTCATTGCGATCTTTGGTGTGTTGATCGCTGTCTTCCTGCACAAGGTGTCGTCAACCTTCGTACGCGAAGCGGCTGATCGCTACGCTCTCGAACTCTTAAAGTCTGCACACACCCTTAGCCGTAATTGAACGCGAGCATATCGAAGTTCGTCGGTGAAATCGTCGAGAACAATCTGAAGTCGGGAGCGTCCTGCTGGCCGCCGCAGCGGCGAACCTTCAGCGGCAGGGAAATCGAGAATGGCGCGTTCCGGTTGTGGGTGGTGCCTGCCGGCGCCATGGCAGGTCTAGTCCAATCATCGGAGTCCGTCCTCAGCCTCACGAAACAGCCGAGTCGTGGTCGGCAGGAAGGAAGCGAACACCATCGTGCATAGCCCGCGTTGCGGACGTTGGTGCGGCGACGCAAGTCCCTTCACCGCGCCGTCAACGCCGCAGGAAGCGGGCCGCCGAGCGCCGAGCGATTGTCTGGGAGAGTGGGACTACGCACGAAGTGCGCCGGACGAGATAGTCGTCCAGCCGGATGAATTCACCCGGTGTGGCGCGCGCGAACGACGAAGCTGCCTCACGCTCTGTCTGCGGGAAACGCCGCGGGTCAACGGGGGAGATGACGACGTGCCACTGAAGGACCCACTGCATGACGACCAGGTGGCGGTTCTTCGTTGGATCGCTGACGGATGCCCGCCTGGAGTGTGGGAAGGCCACGGTTACAAGCTCAACGCACGTGCTCTTGAATCTCGCCGCCTCGTAAAGGTGTCGCGGCCGAAAGGCGGCTGGACTGCGCAGTTGCTGCCAGCGGGTCAGCACTACCTTGACCACGACGACTATCCGCCGGGGCATTGGGGAGACAGGCCTGAGCGAGGACGAAACATCGCGCAGGCGAAGGGCCTCACGGCTACTGGCGAACCAGCCACGAAGCCTCCGCGCAAGAGGTCGACTTCCCCTCCGCGCCGTACAACACCGGACGGGCTCACCCCGACGCGGCAGCTCCTGCAGGACGTGGTTGTTGCGGGAGGCGTCCTGGAGCGAGACACCCGTGACGACAAAACCAACTATGGATCGCTCGTCGGAACGATCAACCGGCGGAAGATGGCGCCGGACGGGCAGCACCTAGCGATGTACTCGGGTGCCACATACCGCCAGACTGTGTTTCGACTGGTTGCAGTGACTGACTGGCAATCGGCCAGTCCGAAGGAGCTGCTGGAGTCATCTCGAATCTCGCGGTGGCACCCGGTGGTGGCGTCGCTTCGGACGCAAGGATGGCTGGACTTCGTCACCAACGATCAGCGGCGCCGGGCCTATGTGCTGTTGCATTGTCTCGCTCAGGAGGCGGAGGCCCGCGGCTACCAGATCGACGAGGTCACCAAGCTGCCAGGTACCGACTACTACACGCGACGCCAGCAACCGTGGGGCCTCTTCGTACTGTCGTCTGGCGACTTTCGGTGCCCTGTCGACATCAAGCAGCTCAACGACCGTGTCCCACATGTTCCGACAGACAGAGAATTGGCCGAAGCGAAGCAGTGGTCGTGGAAGAGAATCCCTCCGTACGACCATGTGGTGTCCGATCGGCTCGCCCTCGTAACACTTAACTCCCCGGGGTACCCGTCCGAAAAGAGCTGGCCCGATACTGCATCCGTGCCGCTCGATGAGAAACTGGGCGATGTCCTGGCCGCCTTCGAGTGCTGGGCGGTGGCGGACGAAGACCAGCGGGAGCGGCGACGTGTCGAAGAGGACAAGCAAGCACGTCAGCGCGAGCGCGAGGACGAAGCGGCGAGCGCAGCCTACGTCGAGGACGCGTTCGGAAAAGCGCTGACCGCGCACATGGAGCAGTGGGAGCTCGCAAATCGGCTGCGTCACTTTGTGGCAGCTCTAAGAAGGCGGAGCATAGATCTGCCTGAGGGCGATGCCCGAGATGCAGCGCTGGAATGGGTGAAATGGTGTGAGCGGTTTGTCGAGGAGACGGTGGATCCGTTGCAGAAGCCCATTCGTCGGCCCGAGGTGGATCCGCCGGCGGCGAGCGATGTTGCTGAGTTCCGCAGGCGTCTTGGATTTTCGAAGACGTGGTGGTAGCGATTCGCGCACCGCTGGATGGAACGGCAGGCAATGCGCTGCGTCTAAGGGTCATGGACGGTCTATTTCGTGATCCGACGTGCGCTACGTGCGGTCACCTCCAGGTTGCGAGTGCTCGGCGCGTTGGCGGATCTCGTCTCGGTTCTCGGAGCACCTTGGAAGTACGTTCGCCAGTCGATGCCGCGGTCGGCGAGCGGATCCGCATCGGCGCCGGTGAGCTTGCGGCACGCGGGGCACTCAGAATCGTACGGCCACGAGGCGCTGATCTTCTGCTCCATACTGCTAAGACGTCAGAGTCGGGCTATTGGTTCCGCGTGAGCGGCACTCGGATGTGAGGAAAGTCACCTGATGGTGGCGGAACCGCCGCGACGGTAGCGACGTCCAAGAAAGCGTTAGGGTGCTGGCTTGAGAGTCGGGATTCAATATGGGCAACTATCTATTCGGGGGCGAGTATGGCGAGATGGCGAGACCAGGCGAGCGTGGAGTGTCAGGCTGACTTCGACGATCTGTTGGATGTCTGTATCGAGGTGGCGGCCGAGCGGCTGAGTGAGAACTGGGGCTTTGATCCGGTCGCAGTTGTAAACTCTGGCGACGGCGAGCGGCGGATCGTCGCCACGGTGCCGCAGGACACGGACGAGTATGCGCTGTCCGAGACGCCGATCCGGGACCGGCTCGTGGGGGATCTGCGGACGCGTGCTGACGACATGCGGTCCTACGCAATCGTGTCCAACGTGACGACCGAGGATGACGGGGCGGAGCAACTTGAAGTGCTTTTGGAGCATCGTGAGTACGCGATGCAGATCCTGGTGCCGTACGAGATGCCCGATCCATCGACATTCAACCTGGGACCGATGACGGCAGCGGTGAGTCCTCACCTGGTGTGGGACTGACGACGAGCAGACTGAGCTATTCCGACGACGAGGGGGTAACGGTGGGGGCAGAAGCACGCACACAGGTGGATGTGCAGCTTGATGCGGCGATGAGTGCCAAGCGCCATTCGGGCGGTATGGGTGATGAACTCGACAGGATCAGCCGCGACGTCGAAGATCTGTTGCGGGTGTGGCGCGGGGGATCAGCCAAAGCGTACGGGGATAGCTGGGGCGAGCTGAAAGAGGCCGTCCAGGTCATCATCGACGACCTCGATGATATCGGTGACAAGGTCGCCGCCGCGGCCCAGCGGTACGACGAGACCGATGGCGACAATTCGACCTCGTTGTTGAGGATCTGAGCATGGGCAGCGGTGCAGCGAGCCCCGACGACGGCTACACGATCGATCTGAAGCTGCTCGATGACACCACCGAGCGGATCGCGAAGTTCGTCAAACGCCTCAGCGACATTATGGACGAGGTCGATAACGATGTCGTCCAGCGATGCGCCCAGGTGTGGGGTGGCATTGGGTCGGATGCCTATCAGCAGCGGCAGGCGACATGGGCGCGGGCAATGACGCGCGCCAATGGGGAGGTCGAGGAGATGCGCATCGCAGCGCGGCGCGCGCACGCCAACTACACCTCGGCAAAGTCCACCAACCTGTCGATGCTGGGCCGGTGACCGGATGGCAGAAACTGTCCGGCCACGTAACTACTACCAAGTAGCATCGGCGCTCTTCGAGGTGGGCAACGCGCTCTCGAAGGCGCACGCGGACACCCTGAACGCACTTTCCGGGACTGGCGAGATGGCCGGCACCGACGACGCAGGCAATTCGTTTGCCGACGCCTACGACACCCAGGCGCAGGCCTTTGAGAGTATGGGGCGCAACCTCGGCCCGGCGATCCACAAGTATGGGCGCGTGCTGCTGCAAATGGGTAAGAACCATGCTGCCGCAGAAGGAGACTCGAACACTAACGGGTCTCAGGATGGCAACCCGCCCGCCGATCCTGGCGAGCCGCCGCTGGCCATGTGCATCGCGATGCCGACGGCGAAGGGCGGCGAAGGCGATGGCCTCGAAGAAGTCATCGGGCTCTTGCAGAAGGTCGGTATTCCGGTCCCTAACGGCAACACCGGCAAGCTCGACACCGCCTCGGCCGCCTGGTCGAAAGTGGCCGCCGACAGTGGCGGCAGCTACAAAGGCAAGCTGTCGGGGGTCTCCGGTATGTTCGGCGACCTCAACGGCGACGAGATTGACGTCGTCATCGAGGATCTCGAAGAACTCGACTCGTTCATCGACGAGTACACCGAACTGGCTGCCGCACTGAAGGATAGCGTCGAGTCACACAAGGAGTACCTGGGGCAGGTCCGTTCGCAAATGGACGGCCTGCTCAACGACATGGCGAAAGACCTGGCGGTCGACGCGGTCATCACGGTCGGCCTGGCGGTGGTCACCGCCGGATTTGGTGGCACAGTCGGCGCCGCCAAGCTGACGGCCACCGTGACGCGGTACGGGGCGAAGATCCGCAACGTCATCGAGACGGTCAAGCGCACCCGAGCTGGCATCAAGGTTGGCAACTTCTTTGAGAAGGGCGCCAAAGCCAAGTCCAGCGACCGGTTGACTCACTTCCTGCAGATGCAGCTCAAGGAAGCGAACACCCAGGGGCAGAAGAACAATCTGAGGGGCCGCATCGGCGAGCTGAAGGCGGGCATCGACCCCAACAAGCCGAAGACCAAGATCCAGATCAATGGTCGAACCCGTGTACCCGACGACATTGACGATGTCGCGCAAGAGGTTACCGAGGTCAAGAACACGAACAAGATCGGCGCGACACAGCAGATCAAGGACATGATGGACTACGCGCACGCCCGTGGCTATACGATGAAGCTCGTTGTCGACGAGCGAACCCAAATTTCCCCGCCGCTACAGCGGCTGATCGATAGTGGTCAAATCACGCTTGAGAAGATGAGTTTGAACTGAGATGGCACCGTCACCCGAATGGATCAGAGCGCACGAGCGTCTCTCCGCAGACATCACGAACGTAAGCAAGAAGGCGAAGCTGCCCTTTCGTTCGTTGCCCGATCTTGTCAATAGCACCGAACGGTACCCGGAGTTGGTGCCCCTTTTGATCGATTGGCTGCGCACCGCTGAGCAGAAGTCTGGGCTGACTGATGCTCGCGAGCTGGGCAATTTTCGCGATGGCCTGTGTCGCGCCCTTACGACCATCGACGCGATGGGCACTGATGCGGTGCCAGTGCTCTTCGACCAGTTCTATGTCGAACCACGTATGCCCGAGGTGAACTTGTATGCCGTCGGCAACGCGCTCGAGTACCTGGCCGTGCCGACCGACTATGAACGCATGGCCAATGTGGCCGCCGATCGTTCGCTAGGCTCCGGGCGGGCGGCCGTGCTGGAGTGGCTCATCAAGCAAGGCTCCGACGATGGACTCAGGATCGTCGTCGACCAGCTCGACGATCCCAGTGTGAGGGCCCTGGGTGTGAAGTTCATCCGCCAGTTCAAGCCTCTACCGGCCGGGCTGCGCCCCGTGATCGAACAGTACATCGACGACCCGGACAGCGAGGTCCGTAAACAGGCGAAAGCAACGCTGAACAAACTGCCGGCGTAGCCCGGTTCGCGGCCGAACCCATTCAGATGTGGGCCAGACTTCAACGCTCGAAGCGATAACGCAGGGCAGCGTTCTTGCCTTGCCTCCCATTCCCGGTCACAATCCAGGTGACTCAGGTTTCGCAGACAGTCGGGTGGGTACAAACCTGACGCAGTCGCTCCCAGACAGTTGCATCCAGGCCCGCCATCGTCGGGCCGTCGAGGATGACGCGGAGACGTCGGAAATAGGCTTCCTCGGCGAGGCCGAACGTGACGAGGATGTCCTCGGCGTTGCCACCGCCGAAGGGTGCCCACCGCAGCGCGAAGGCGACCAGCTCGTGGCGTTCGTTCCACCATTCTGCCTGGCGCGCATCGCTACCGGTCGGGTCCGGAGTGCGGGGTCGAAGTGGGGTTCCAGTTTGGGATGCTCTGCGTCTCGTCACGGGCGTGCGTCTGGGTCGGTAGTTCGTTCGTTTGCGCGGCGCCGGTCTCAAGCGGTTTGGCGTTCTTGCTCGGCACGGTCGCGTAGTTGTTGCAGGAATACTCGGTCTGATTCGGGGTCTTGAGGGATGTGGGGGTCCTGGGCGCTCGTCGCGGCCCCCGATTCAACCGAGTAGGGCCAGGTTCCGGGGGGGGGGTGAGTAGTTGAGGTATTCGTGGGTGTCGTCGGCAGGGTCGATGCGCACCAGCACCGACTTCCCAAACCGCTCTTAGGTGTCAACCCCGGCTGCTCTGTGCTGCGACGATAATCGGAATGTGCAGCACAGCGAGATGCCAGAACGAGACTCGTAGGCAGATCGCGTTCGTAGCATGAAACGCAAGCCCTAGCTGAGCGTAAGTTCGTCGCAGAGAGGGCGACCCCAGCACGCTGACCGGTAGTGCGGAAATCTCGAAGACGAGCACTGCTCTGGAAATCCATTTTGGGGGGAAGATTCGCGCAAACTGTAGGACTGGTCGCGGCGCATACAGTTGGATTGCATTCTCAACAATATCACCCGTGAGCAGCCAAGACCGTGGAGCCTCTCTGAGTTTCACCAAACCGGATGCGGTGTAGATGGCCGAGGGATAGTGAGAGAGAGCAGGAAGCGATTCTGACGAGCAGGGAGCAAGCCTGTCCAACGCAAAGACGCCAAGCGCGTACAAATACAGGTGGTCCAGGTAGGGCGCGAAACCATCGATTCGGCGTGTGCTAGCCGCTTCGGTCAGGGCCCCCGCCGCGACTGAGCGAAACGACAGACGACTGCTCAGTAGATCATCGGCCGAGAAGACGACCGCCGCCACCTTTCCCGCGCGGTACAGCCAGACGGCCGCGCGGGAGGACATTCCTGCCGGACCGACGTGACTGCGTGGGACCTTCGCGATCAGCCACGCTGGTGGTGCAGTTAGACCGCGAAGTAGTATTGCACCAGCTGAGATGCGCCGCGAAGCGCGAACCCACCCATCGCGGTCATACTTCCCAACCCGCAGACTGACGCTCACAGGGTGACCCTGCAGGCTGAGTGATCCACAGTCAACGTAAGCTTCACATCCTTGGGCGCGAGTACGTGCACGCAGGCGGCGACAACATCGTCGCAACGCAGTCGGTTCGCCGGACCTCTAACCTGGTCAAACGGTATCCACCCGCGTCGCTGAGCGTCTAGGGAGACTTGAGCGATCCTCCGCACTTCGTCGTCTCCTTTATTGAGAGCCAAACGAAGGATACTGGTGCAGCGTGCCGGTTCGAGCGGAAGAATATGAGCCGCGGCTACAACCGTCGTCTCGCCGTTCGCGTGGTGGAAGAGCACCAGAGTTCGCATGCCTCCCCGAGTGAGCGGATACGCGAACATGTCATACCGCCGCACTAGCGGAAAGACATCCCATCCTGCGGCACGCAAGAGCAACGCGCCTATGTATCCGCTCGCGACTAGGTCAATCGCGTGCCCAAGAGTCGGCCGACTCGACCACACGGACACCACCCCCTGCCACCGATTGCGCCGCCATTAGCAGTATCAACTGCGACAGAAAATGGCGATCGAGATCAATGTTCTGGTCGTACTGGTCACCGCGTACCTTGGAGATGAAACTCTGCAAGGCTCGAAGCTTCGAAGATGTTGAAAGACTCCGCTGCGTGGGTGGCGGGCTGAGGTCCTCGTACACAGGCCTTCCTAGTTCGGCCGCAAACAAGGGATTCCGAGTCACGTCGGCTTGCATACACCGTCTAGGCAAACCGGCCAATCGGTCGGTAGCTGCGCTGTGTGGAACCTCGAGGAGCCGAAGCAAGACGTTTTGCAGTTCACCCTGATTAATCAGGGTTAGCTCGTTTGACAACCTGCCAAGATGAAGCTTCTCGTCGACGGATTGAGCTCGTGACCAACGCCGGTTGCTTGTTGAGTCATGAATACTAGCGACGCTGACGAGCGTCGAGTGGCCGTCGTGTCGCCTGACCTTTGCGTTCACCACGCAGTCGTACTCAGCGCCAACGTTCATGAGGTGAGGGTCGGATTGTCCGCGGCGGCCCAAATAGTCGTCTACCGAGCGGGACGTTGTCTGCACTTCGACCGAACCTAAGCCGAAAGGATAAGTATCGAGGCCCGCGAGCCACACGGCGGTATCAACCGCATGGTAGCCAGAGTGGTTCAGTGCGCCATACCCGTGGACAAAGGGATGGTCACCGACTCGGTCGCACTCGGCGGCTTCGCGCTGTTCTCCATCGCTGTACTGGGTCGATGCGAAACTGACTCTCACTCCGTGCGATCGCTCGGCGGCCTCAATCAGCTGCTTAGATAACCTCATCGAATCACCGAAACGTCGGGTGATGTTCACGCTACCGAGGGGGCGACCGTGCCGAGTGCGAAAAGACCTCGATAGTTTCACCAAAGAGGCAATAGCGTCTGCCGCATACTGCTGGTTCAGAGAGACATCGACCGGGCAAATGAACGGCTTGTCGCACAAGTATGGCAGACCCGCACTTTCCAATGCTTCAACGTATCGCAAGTGCGGAGGCGGATCCGTGGCTACCACAACCGCATGTATGCCCAACGCCGTAAGCTGACTCACAACCGCATCTGGTCGCTGCAATCTCCCTGCAACACTGTCGATCGCGACCGTAGACGGCGGCATATCGCAGGCACCCTCCGCCTGAGCCCTGTCAACTGCAGCACCCAGTTGGGCCTTGTAGTCGACGATCGCAGACACCGACACGGGAACACCGTCGCGCCGAATATGCGCGATGCACGGCAAGTGAGTGCGCTTGGTCTGCTCGCCAGCTCCAACGATGGCTAGGCGGATCAAATGAGCTCTTCCTGAACAGTTGCCTTCCGTGCGAGCGCTCGATATCGCATCGTCAAATAGATAGCAGTTACCGCTCCCAGGGCAGTGAAGACCTTCACCGGGTCAAGACGCATGAGCGAGGTGTTCACATAAACATCACTCGAACTTAACGCCACTAGGGAAGCTCCCACGGCGATGTTCAATTGCATCGCCGCCGACGAAGTCAGGTCAATTAGAGTGAACGCCCGCACTCGATGTGATGGCTGTACGACCTCGTACTCCACTGTTGACAATGTCAATGCAAAGGCTGATTTGGTCATCTGAAAGGAAAGAACCAGAACGGCAAATATTACAGAGCCGAGGTCTTTGCCGCGCACTTCGGGGAAAAAGGTCCAAATAATCATCTCAACCGATAGAGTGACCCCAACGAAGCCCAAAGCTCGACTTGGGCCAACCTTTGAAACGAACCACCCGGAAACTGGCGTGATCGCCAGCGATACAACACTCCTTAGACTCAGAACCAGGCCAACGACGAACGCCGAGACTTCAAGAACAGTCAATGCGTAAACTGACATTAGCGGCACACCAATGAGAAATTGCGCAGCCGCAGCGAAGTATATCAGTCGGTAGTCCGGATCATTGAGAACATCTCGCCACTTTCTGAAAGGTTCGAGGGTGCCAGTTTCCGGCCGATGTTGGGACTCCGGCAGACGGCGATAGACAATCATCGAACCTAAGAGATATAGGAGACAGTATATGAGGATGCCGTGGTATAGCGCGCCTGTGATGCGGCCATCGAACGCAAAGGTTTGAATCATAAACGCCGCCATGACGGTCGCTTGAGCCCAGAAGCGCATGCTTGCTAGAAAGAGGGGACGTTCCTCAGAACCCGTAAACTCTGCCAACCAGGCGCTCCAGGCTGCACCGAATGAGATCGATATGCCAATTTCTGCCAGCGTACTACCTATCACCAAAGCCGCAGCGAGGGCGTTACGGTCAGTCTGCCAGAAAACCGAGCCGACGAGTAAGAGCGCTACGGCTGTCGCGACAGTAATCGCGCCATAGTTCATGATCCGCCGGTAGCCGACGCGGTCTGCCAGCGAAGGAGCGAGCAGCTGGATCGGGATACTGATTAGCATGCTCAGGGCAACGATACTAACCAGATTGGGCGAGAATCCCAGTGTATCCACGACGTAAATCTGAAAAATGTCCGCAGACATTCCTCCGGTGGCACTACTTAGCAGAATTATTCCAGACGCAGGCAAAAGCGCGTTGCGGGTCACTGCGTTTGGTCCGAAGATCGCTCTCACACGCACAGCCTATCGAATCACCTCGTGAGGAAAGCGGGTAAGTCAACTCCAAACTCTTCCTTATACAGGACAACCATCTTGCGAAAAGCGTCTTTCAGCGCGCGCTCGTCATCGGGGCCTCGGACGCCAAAATACGGAAAGTGATGAAAATAGTACCCAAAGATGTGGTCGCAGTCCTCATGGTAACGATAGGTATCAAGGATGTGGCTGTGCCAAAACACATCGATATCTTTCGTCGGAGGTAGCAACTCCCCCTCATGCTTCCGCCTCAGGAACAGCCATCGCTTGTAGTGTAGTTCACAAAAGTCAGCATGGATATCCTCGATAGGCGCCTCACTCGGCAGCCCGGGTTGCGTAATAATGGACTTAATTTCCTCGAAATTCAAAGCTGCGATGTACTCGCGAACGTCACTAAGGTCGCTAATCCTATTAGCGCTTGGCGTGACTGTCCTTTCCGAACCGGAACTAGACTTCAGCGTGATTTGCATACCAATCCACCTCGAACTCGAATGCCTCTATTACAGTCGAACGCGAGGCCACCTACATTAATGGCCCCGCGTCCGGTAATGACTGTGCTCAGCAGTCGCAACGCGTCGGGGTGATTCCCCCATCGTCGGAAGTGACGATGACTTCGCGCGACTCATCGCGCGTCTCTTGGTACGTGTCCATTGCTCCTCCTTTCAACCGTCCGGCGTCCGACAACATCAATTCGACTGTCGATCACCTATTGACTGTTTGCCTCGCTAAATTAACACGCACCCGTGGGAGCTGCAACAGATTCAGATGGTGCCAGGGAGCCGCCAGATACGGACGCAATAGCGTCCGCCCCTTCGCAGCCCCTTCGTTGCTACTTCAATGGTAATGAGTCCTTAAAGATCGAATCGAGTTCAGTGAGAACGGACAGCCGTCCTCTGACCAGCAGTGATAACGCTGAGTACGTCGAAATAGTAAGTTGGTTTGATTAGGATTGAGGTTGGACATGTGCCCGCTCACACCGCGTGCGAGCAGCGTCGCATAGCTGACTCGGTGACGTTGCTCCGCGAAGGTTCATGGTTCGA
Source organism: Gordonia sp. ABSL11-1 (assembly GCF_030315685.1). Classification (GTDB taxonomy): domain Bacteria; phylum Actinomycetota; class Actinomycetes; order Mycobacteriales; family Mycobacteriaceae; genus Gordonia. Next base: position 80,229 of record NZ_JASXSI010000002.1, read on the forward strand.
ATTAGTCCAATCGAACGACTATTAACACACGGTCGCCGATGGCGATGACTATGTATACGCAATTCGTGTTCAACTATTGTGAATGCCCAGAGTCGTGCTGTTGCTCCTGTCGGCGGCTGACGAGACTGCATTCACCCCCGTTGGGTCATCGTGGACCAAAAACCAACAGATGAGCGTCCTTCAGTCGACGCGTGGAGCTGGCGGTGAGGGGTGGACGTGGGACTGGTGCCTCGCCCATGGTTTGAGACTGTCATTGGCCCGGGCGCCGCGCTGTACAACTTCAGGAACCCCGTTGCCGGTCAACGGTGCCGCCCTCGTCGACGACGCCGGGCCAAACCTTGAGCGCGCTGTGACACCCAGTACCGATTGTGTGGAGCAGGCTGATCGTGATCCCTTGCGAACGTCACGGTCGCCGCGCCGCCATCCGCGCGTCCCTGCGTCCTCCGCGATGTGGTGAACTGATGGCGGTGAGCGCCCCGGCACGCCCCTCACCACCCCCGGAGAACGCTGGGGCGCTCCTACTTTGTGGTGCGTGCTCGGGGCGAGTAGAGCTCCATCGAGAATCGTCCTGGACGCGCGACAGGCCTTCTTGCATCTGGTGCACCTCGGCGTATCACTTCCTCACCGCGGCGTCATGGGCCTCGGCACCATGCCCGGTCCAGTCAACGTGCAGACTGGTGACGGTCCCATCGATGCCTGCACGGCGTCGGACACGCGCTTGTCGAAGACTTTGGTCCTGTCGATCAAGGCGATCAGATCGTCGAGCGAGACTTCAAAGTCTTCCCCGCCGCTTATAGACGCAACTGCCCTTCGAACTCGCTGTTATTGCCAGCTTCGGTGCAGCCGTAGCGTCGGCCGGCCTTGTGCAACGCCTTGGTGAAGGTCGTTCATCAAGGTTTCCAGACCTTCGTGAAGTAGTCGGAGGCCTTGCCCTTCCACGACGCGCCGACGACACGGTCATGCTCGTCGACCAGCTTGTTGAACTGACGACGCAGCTCATCCATCGTGCCGTCGATCTGGTTCGCCGCGGCCGCGATCTGCGGCGGACTTGCGTGAACCTCGCCGCCTGCCCCGCCAGCTCCCATGCTGAACACCCCCTGATTCAGATCTCCCCGTGATCACACCGATCAGCAGTATGACGCGCCAGCCACCGGATCGGTTCCATCGGATCGCCGAGGGAGCGGCCCATTCGGGACAATTCGGATGTGCTGGCACCGTTCGCGCCATCAATTCATCTGTTCACACGACCCACCGAGCGCGGTGCTTCTGGCCGCATTACCCATGCCTCCTGTACGACACAGCGGGCGTGAGATCAGGGCTCAGTCCAATGCACTCCACACCGACTAACGGACGAGCTCTTCTCCGCTCTCCCGACAACGTCGGCCTCACTGGGTAGGTAAGCGGCGTGGGTCTTCTCACCTGTCTGTCAGCCGCTGTAACTCTGAGAACCGCTCGTTGCAGACGTCGCGGAGCCGCTCCCAATCGGGAGCGTCTAAGCCTGGCATCGTTGGGCCGTCGAGGATGACGCGGAGACGTCGGAAGAAGGTTTCCTCGCTCAGGCCGAACGTGACGAGGATGTCCTCGGCGTTGCCACCGCCGAAGGGTGCCCACCGAAGTGCGAAGGCGACCAGTTCGTGGCGTTCGTTCCACCATTCTGCCTGGCGCGCATCGCTGCCGATCGGGTTCGATGTGCGGGGTCGACGTGGGGTCCCGGTGTGAGGTGTTCGGCGTGTGGTCACGTGGCTGCGTCCGGGTCGGTGTCTCGTTCGGTTGCGCGGCGCTGGTCACGAGCGGTTTGGCGTTGCTGCTCGGCACGGTCGCGCAGTTGTTGCAGAAATACTCGATCTGCTTCGGGGTCCTGGGGAATATGGCGTCCTGGGCGGTCGTATTCGGGAAATGCGCTTGCGGCGCCAGATGCGTGGCGGGGGCGGTCGTCGGCGGTGGGGCGGCCGAACGCGAGCCACAGGAGCGCGCCGATCAGGGGCAGGACAACGACGAGCAGGACCCAACCCAGTTTGGGCATGCCACGAATGAGCCCGTTGTCGGTGGTGATGATGTCGATGAGAGCGATCACCAGGATGACGAGGTAGAGCATCCCCATGTACGGCACGTCGACCACCCCTTAGCTCTGTGTATGTCAGTGAATGTGGACTTCGCCGGTGAAGATTAGCTCAGGACGCATTCGTGCGCACTGTAATTGGGTGGCTGCGGTGCGTGATGACCCAAGACAGAGCTGGTGCTGCTGGCAGCGTTCGGTTGCGGCCGGCGCTGTGTCATGCTCATCGTGATCGCGAATCTTGATTTTGCGATCGGAGGATACCTGTGGCAGCGGCGAGCGTTCCACGTCGGTGGATGGCGCGGCGCGGGCGGTGGATGTCAGAAGGACGGTGTTGCGATGTCGGCGACGTTTGCAGTTGGTCAGCGAGTGCGGGTGGCGACGCTGGATGAGCGTGAGCGGGTCGGGGTGATTGTTGATGACTTCGGTGAGCAGCCTGAGGATGTGGCGGTCGCCGATGGGTATGGGTCGACGGTTCGCCCGCGACGGTGGGCAATCGCTATCGATGACGGCGGGATCGCGTTCGCGGACTCGGATGCTCTGAGCCCGGTGGCGGGCTGATCGGGCTGACGGCCCCGCTTCGACGCGCGCGGTGTTGCCATGCCAACTATGCTGAGGCCAGCCGGTCAGTGCAGGCATCCTCCCAGATGTGTGGTGATCGGCGGTGCCTCATCGGCCTCCTCCGGGGGACCGCCCCGTTCTCCTGAGGGGATGGAGGCAGACGTGAAACGCCCTGCTTGCCCGCGGTCTCGGGCAGGCGGGGCGTTTCCGTGTACAGATAGTGTCGGCTGGGCTAGCTCGCGGTATCTCTAGGCAGATGCCTGGCGTACTTTCTTGTGCGTTGCCCGCCATGCCCTACCGCAATCATTCGGATTTACGTGGGTTCCTGAGATCTCATTCGTCGTGCGCGTCGTCGGCAGGAAGCCCCTCGATGTGCTTGGCAATAGCGAGTATCGCGACCTTGCCGAGAAGCGGGAACTCGGTGTCGGAGCGTCGGTCCCAGGCCGCCAAGGTGGCTTCGGCGATCGGAAACGTTGCCCGTGCATTGCTGATAGCGGCCTCGAGATAGGCGTGTGCCGCGTCCAGGTCGGTACAGGCAGGCGGGATGAGCCGTTCGAGGATGGCGAGGTTGCGCTCCAGAGCGGTCTCGCGGCGCAGTTCCGCGAAGGCAGCGTCATTCACTTCGGCAAGGGCAAGCGCGTGCAGGGGTGTGTCGGCGTAATCGAGGATCGACCGTGGTGCCTGGTGGTCGTCGACGTTGTCCATGACGAGCGGGGCCTCCGTATTCCTTCGATTGACGTACTACGCGCTGGGTAGAGCAATGGAACCATTGTCGTCGTTTCCGACCGTTTATGGTTTCGGGCTGCGTCGTAGCCTGTCCATGTAGCGGCCGACGCGGTCCGGGGTGAAGAGTTCGGCGGGCGTGTGGTCGCTGACCAGGAACCTTCGGTACAACACGTGATCGACGGCTTGGTCGTAGCCGTAGAGGTCCGAGAGCTTCGGTGGGGGAGGCAGCGCCAGGTAGCGGTGGGCAGCTTTCATGACCGCCGACGGCGGCCGCATGCCGCGGTGCCGGTTGCGCTCCAACAGACTGGTCACGAGTTGCTCGTGGCTGTGCTCGGTGATCAGTGGACGCGCGTCGTGGATGACCTGGACGGTCTTGCGGAGATCGTCGCGCACCTTCTCCAGGTGCAGTCTTGCCACGTCGATGTCGAACTCGCGCCGATCCGGCGTACCGGCCGATAATGCGGAGTCGAGGGCGATGAGGCCGCATATCATGCTGTCGAGCCATTCTTCGAACGGGATTTCGGCAATGGCTGGCGAAGCCAGGGTCTCCTGGTCGTCGCGTGGGCCCGCCGGCTGCGGCATGAAGCCCGCCAGCAGCACGCGCTCTGCCGCGCCGGGTTGCCATTGCAGCGCCGTGTCGTAGCGGCGCAGTGCGTTTTGGTCGAGGTCGCCGTAGTCGCCGCGCCGCTCCACATGTTTTTGCACCGAGACGCGGATGGGCCACCGTTCGCGAGTACTCTGCGCCGTGACAAACCCAACTCGTGACGGCGGAGGCGGACGGCTGCGGTCAGCAACTCGCGTCGGTCAACTGTTTCGGTGTCCGTGAGTGGCCGGGTGTCGAACTCGTCATCGCCCATGATGAAGTCTTCACTATCCGTTGTGTGTTCGCCCATTGCGGCATCGACCCTGTTGGCGCGAGTGGAGGGTCAGGGTTCTTACGATTCACCCTATACACATGGACGCCGATGGCCCGACATTGTGCTAGCGGGCCTTCGTATCGGGTAACCCGCGCCTAGATTCCGGACCCGACAGGGCACCATGACGTGATCATGCCTGTAGCCCGATCGATACCGGGGGCAAGTTACCGTCCGCAATTGGCGAGCATGTAGCCGCAACCGGCCAGAGCGATGCCGCCCAGGATGCACTCTCCCGTGACGACTAGTGCCGACGGCTGGGAGATCGCCGCGAGGACGTAGACCGCTGCCAAAGCTGCGAAGACCACTGCGGCGGCAAGAGCGAAGCGCGGCGTGGAACAGGCCATGGCCTCGAGTACCCGCGTAGTCCTTGCAGCGAAACCCTGCGTGGTGAGATCGTCTCCGTAGGCTTGAGGTTAGCGGCTCGCCTGTTGCCGGGGAGGTCCGGGCGAGCCGCCCCCGTCCTCAGGATTCGTTCTTATGGCGCGATCGAGCGCGAATGCAGGATCGGCAGTGCGATAGCGTTGCTAGAGCAGCCACATGACGAGGATGATGGTCAGTGCCCACATGGGTAGTGACGCGGCCAGGCTGAGCAGCATGCCTCGTACTGACGTCATGCCTTCGCGTTCATCGCGAGCCATGTCGATCGGTAGGTCGATGTGGCGCTCTGCTGCGGTCATAGCTCCACCATAGGCTCACGTTCTCAACGCATGTTGCAAAACGATGGTCATTGTCCTGCACGTCCGCGCCCGCCTGGCCGTGTATGCCCATGCCGGTGCGTGGTTGTGGTCCAGGCAGACGAATTCGGGTTCCGAACCAGACGGCGGCCTCGACTCCCGATACGTTCATGCTCCGGATGCGCCTGGGGAGGGGTGTGGAGCATGAGTGCGTGGGTCAGACGCGTCGCCATTGTCGCGATGATCGTGGCTGCGGTGGCCGTTGTGGGTGCGGCCGTCGCTATGGTCCCTGAATCCCTCCGTGATGCTCCGCCGGCACCGTCTTCGCCTGCGACGTCGCAGCGACCCCCGAGCGCGTTGTGACACCCAGTGCCGATAGTGTGGAGCCGACCGATCGTGACGGCTGAGTTCGTCATGGTTGGTGGCCGCCATCTGCGCGCCCCGCGTCCCTGCGTCCTCCCCGGCGTGGCGAACTGATGGCGGTCAGCGCCCCGGCACACCCCTCGCCCCCCGAGAATGCCGGGGCGCTCCTCTTTTTCGATCCTGCGGCAGGCTGCCCGTGATTCTGGCCGCAGCGTTGATCGTGGTGGGGTAGTAGCGGCGATGCTCGCCGTCGAGAGTGCGCATCGCTGGTGAGTGATGGACGAAACAGGCACCCGCGTAATGGCTGAATTAGCCTGGCGCGGTTGTCATCCGCGCGGACGACAGGGGCGAGTGATGTCACTCACAGGTCGCGGATGTGCCGGACGTGTCTGCAAAGTCGGCTCCGCGTGGTGTATTCGCAGCCAGTCGGCCGTGCCGCATGGTGTGGACTACGGTCCGGTTCCGGTATTAGCCATTAGTAAGCACAAAGTTTGCTGTTGTGAATCTTTGGGTGGTGTGCCAGCCTTCTGCGCATTCACTTCGTGAGGGTGAATGACTGGTTGCGGTGTCGGCGCGGGTCTCCCGGGTGGGTGAGGGGCTCGTGCCGGTGTCGCCTGGCTCGCAGGGATGCGGACGAAGGAGTGCGGGGGATGATCGGTCGCGGGTGGAGATCGGTAGTGGCGCTGTGCGTCGCGGTCGCGGCGCTGGTCGGGGGTGCTGGGGTGGTGGCGGCGACGCCGACGCCGGTGGCGTCGAAGTACGACACGCTGGTCACCGATGACGGGTGGAAGATCGAGTTGCGTGCCAGCGAGCTGGTGGTCAATCCGATGAGCAATATCGCCAACAGTTTCGCCTCTCGTGAGGGCTGGATCTCGGCACGGGTGGGCGCGTTGATCACCCCGTCCCCTGGGCGACGCCCGACGCAGCCGGTGCAGTCCGCGGTCCTCGAACAGTTTCTGGTCGTGGGCTGCCAGGTCGATGTCAGCGACGGCGCGACGTTCGGGTTCGGCTCGTCGATCGGGCCGAACGCCAATGTCACGATCAGCGGACAGCCGGGGGTCTCGGTGGGTGGTTCGGCGTCGGTGAGTCCGTCGATCTCGGCTCAGATCAAACCGGGTCGGATCACTGAGATTTCGTTGGGTAAGAAGACGTTACAGACCAATCGTGCGTCGATTCGCGCCAAGCGTGTCCACGTCCGGGTGGATGGCTGCGCCGGCCCGACGACGGTGCGGGTCATCGTCCGGTTCTCCGCGTCGACCCCGACCGCTGATGACACCATCAACATCCACTCCGCCCGCATGTGGCTTTGACGCGCCGAGAGGCACTGGGGGACAACTGATATGAGTCATCCGCAGACCCGACGCCGATCCCGTTCGTGGGTGGCAATCCTGGGCGCTTTGGCCGTGGCAGCGGTACTCGCGCTGATGCTGGTCCTGACTTTCACCGCCGATTCCGCCGGTGCGGAAACACCTGCCGAGCGCTGCGCACGCGAGACCGCCGCCTACAACAGTGCCTGGGCGCAGTCATGGGCCGCCTCCCACGGCCGCCCGGCCTCCGAAGCGCCGAACCCACCCGTGCCGTACGTCTGTCACGACCCCGGCCCGACCACGACCACCACGACACCCCCACCCGTGGTCACCGCACCAACGGTGCCCAGCGACACCAACACCCCCGAAGCCCCCGGACCCAACATGGGAGCCCACGCACCCACCGACATCCCGGCACCGGGACGCACGCCGATTGTCGACGTGCCGCGCGAAACGACGGTGGCGCCGCCGCGCCCTGGTGGCATCGAGCCAACAGACGCTCGCACCCGGCGGCCCAATCCGCCACCGCGAACTGTGACTCCCCGTCCACGCCCCCAGGGCGAGCAGCAACGCAACGATGAGCCTGGCTGCAGTAAGGGCTATGTCGAAGATGGCACCAACTCCAACAACCTGTGCCGTGAAGGGGTCGACAAGCTCATTCGCCACTGGAACACGAAGTTCCGTGAGGCGTGCCCCACGGGTACGGCGACTGTCCCCGGGCACCATTGGACCGACCAGGTCGCGCACCGGATCATGACCGCTTACAACTCGGGGACGACCAATGAAGCGGCCCTGGAGAATATCGCCGCCACGTCGATCGGTCTGGCCAATCTTTCATCGGCACAGGATTGCCACAACAACCGTAATCGCTCGGCGAGTTGCCCCTCAGGGGGAACTGGGACAGCGCCGGACTGCATGGGACTGGTCGCTGTCTGCCCTATGCCAGGCGAGACTCGTGACGAGCGAAACCAGCGTCTGAGCTACATCCGACAAGCAGATGGACAGGCAAGAAACTTTGGCCCACTGGAGAAGATCCAACAAACGGACGCGAACAAGAACGCTGCGATAGCTGCCGCGCGGCGAGAACGCGCGGCGCATCCGGAGCTGTATCCTCATAGCGACATCGTGGTTGGTCATGCGCCGGATTCGATTTGGGGGCCTACACCTGAGTCGAACTCATATATTCCGATGACCCGAAACATGAACAGTTCAATTTCGGGGCAGGCCAATACGAACTATCCCATCGGCTACATGGCGACAGGATTCGTGGAGGGAACGAGAGGAGACTCAGGGCGGTGCATCACTCCCGTTACCGGCGTCTTGTAGCGACGGCCGTCGCTACCGCTATCGCCGCGCTTCTGCTACTCACCGCATGTGGTTCTCCGGAGGAAGAAGGTTCTGTGTCTCTCGCGTCTAGCCAGGACGACGTCTACGCAGCCCTGGACCGGTACCAACAGGCCAAGTCGACAGGATCGCGGCGTGACATCCTCGCCACGCTCACACCGGACTCGCCACAGCGGCAGTTCTATGCCGGTTCCGACGAAGACTTCGACATCACCCGCGAGGCGTTGAACATCGCGAAGTACCGGCTCGAGTTCATCAAACGACGGGACCTCACGATCGACGATACCGAGGCGACGTTTTATGCGGACTCTGCCGAGACTCGCAGCGATACATCGGAGGACGGCACGCCCAGTACGACAATCAGGCCGGGAATACTCATCGAGGTCAAGCGACGTGTTGACGGCACGTGGCTAGTCCACGACGTTGTCAGCCAGCGCCGCCAGGCCGACCGCGAACTAGGCATCACGGTTCCAGGTCAGCCAAACTAGGTCGCCCGGGCAGTCTGCGGGTGAAGTACGTGCAGCCGGAATGTGTCGCTTGCAATGGACGGGTAGAAGATGAAATGGATTGCAGCGCTGCAAGAGCAGAGTGGTGGCGTGCCGGGCGTTCTCTCTGAAGTCGTGGCTACCGCGGACTCGCTGATTGGGGGAGACCGTGAGCGCGAAGTGCTTGCCGAGGCGCGCTCTCGGCTTACCCCGGGAGGCATGTGTTCGATGTACCAACTCCCACCCGACGGTCACGTCGAGTCAATCGAGCAGGCCGCAGCTTCGGCTCTATCCGCACCGAAACTGCACCGCTACAGTTACCGCTCTGGCAGTGCGAACAGTGACGTCGACGACGCGGAGGAACGCCTCGGGGTCAAGCTGCCGCCTTTGTGGCGTCGGTATCTGACGTCTCCAAGCTTGTTTTCGGCCGGGTGGTTAGCCAGTGGTGAGTTCGTCGCGATCTACCCGCCGAAGGACATCGTTGACGTCACCAACGCGTACTACGAGTGGGTTCCACGCAATGGTGCAGTCATGGTAGCCGGCGGCGCTGGCGGTTCGGAGTGGCTGCAATTGGACACGGTGGCGGGCGATGATAGCCCGGTCGTGCTACTTAGCTCCGGCGGGCAAGGCTGGGAAGACACCATTATTCAGACCGACTCGATCGACGAGTTCGTTAGCCTCATTGAGGCTCATCGGTTTCAGTTCGCGTTTGACGATCGAATGCACTATGAGCCGCGTCGATAGGTGGTGCAAGGCCCTACAGGGTGGGCAGCCCCTTGTGGTGACGTCTGCGCTGTGCTCGGGTGAATCCACGCGTGTCCCGGTGATTCCGATCCAAACAAGTCATGACCTTCGATATCACGGATCCGGAAAATGAGTGTGAGATCTGTCTTCGTCCGCTGGTCGTGCGTGGGCCTGGCTCTCGGTCTTGTCACGATCGGGCTTTGGTATACAACGCGTTCCCCTAATGTTGCGCTGGTCGCTAGCGGTACGTCGGGAGATTCGCTCGGTTTGAACCTCGTCACCGAACCCCTGCTGCTGGCAATCCCCGTCCTGTTCGCTCTCGGGTACGGCCTGACGGCAGTTCTGGCTGCCCGCAAGCCCGAGCTCGGGAGGTTGATCCATTGGCTCTTACCCGTTGTGCTGGTCATTCCGGTCGCGGGTTGCCTGTTGGCTCTACCGCAACACTATGAACTCGTTCCGTCAGGTGAAGCGGGGCACTATCCGCAGATCCCTGCGGCGGTGGTTGCGATAGGGATCGCAATTCTCGCGCTTGCAGTGTCGGTGGTTTGGGGGTTGCGTGACAGAAGCAAGAGTTCGACGCGCGCATATCGACGGGAATAAGTGATATGGACAGCGATCTCAGTCTCGTGACTGTCATGGGTGCTCTCATGGCGGTGCTGATGATCATTCTGGCTATTGTTCTTACCAGGGTCGATCGCCGGTGAGGACCGTGCTGCACCGAGTCGGACCGATCGTGCTGGGGTTGATGTTCTTTGCAGCGGCCAGCATTGCTGGGTGGTGGGCTGCTGTGTTTGTGGTGTCAGTTGCCGGCCTCGTCAATACTGGCGTGTCTATCGCTGCCTGCGTCGTGTTGTCCTGGGCCGCAGTGATAACTGCGGTCGTCGTGCCGTGGCGGGTGCGAGTGTGGGCGTTGTCGGCCCTCGTGGTCGGGTTCGCTTGCGGGGCCGTGGGTGGCTCGCTGTTTTGGGTATTTGTCGCGATTCCCTTCGGACAGGAGTTGCAAGACTTCGGATGACAGCCAAGAGGGACGGATAGCCGCGGCTTCGCTACAGTCTTATGGGTCCGTGACGACGACCATTCGGCACTTCTGTTAGTCTCAACAAACGTTGAGGGTGAAAGCGCACTATTGATTCTTGAGGGGACGCATCGTGGCGAAGCAAACGGTCGTGCAGTACATCGACGATATCGACGGTAAAGAGCTGAAGGAAGCGGTCACCGTGCAGTTCGGTGTCGACGGCAAACTGTACGAGTTCGACACGTCGGCCGCGCACGCCAAAGAGTTCCACAAAGGACTGGAAAAGTACGTCGCGGCATCGCGGCGTGCCGGCATCGCCAAGGGCCGCAAGAATCTCGTGCTCGGCAAACGATCCAAAGAGCAGACCCAGGCGATCCGGGATTGGGCTCGTCAGAACGACTACGAGATCAGTGAGCGAGGGCGTATCCCGCTTGAGGTGATCGAGGCATTCGAGGCCGCGCACTGACATCCGAGATAGGTGAAAGGCGGAACGAGAGGCAAGGCACGGGCAACGAGATGCCGTCAGGGATGCGTCGCGCCGCGTGTTTGCTCTACGCTGCCCGCCGCATCCTCAAAAACAGATCTTCGAATGCTGCAACTTCGGATTCGAGCCAATCATCGTAGTTGCGGAAGTGGCGCTGTCGCCCGCGAATTAGGCGGGGACGACGGATATCGAGCACGGCGGTCGACCCAGGAGGCCGGTCGAACGCAAGTTCCATGATCCGCGTCATCGCCTGAGCCGCATTGTCGTCGAGATCAGGGGCTCGAAGGTAGGTCGAGGCGAGTACCTCGCGACGCTTGATCGACGTGGTCAACAGTTGTGAGACTCGGATCGATACCGAGCCGCTGGTCCAAGAGCCGCGTAGTCCAGAGACGCTGGCCTCGCTTCGGGGCGACCAATGTTTCCAGCCCGTAGCTATCTGGGTGTAATGGCTGCGCTTGGCCTCTGTAGCGTTCCTGATGGCAAGTTCGAGCGGGTCGTCGGAGCCTGCAGCTACCGAGTTCTCAAGCGCCGTTCTGATCCGCTTGTAGAAATCGTTCCGCGGATCATAGGCGTTCTCGTAGATCTCGACTGCATTCTTGACCGCTCGAGTCCGGTCGGCCGGAGTCGCGGCGCTGAGGAAGGTCGACAGAGTCCACAAGCTGACGTCGATGATTTCATCGGGCATCATGCACCTGCTGTTGCGTCGCGTCCGTCGCCGAACGCGACGAACTACACCATTGGCAGTTATACACCTGGATCCTGACAAGGCGGAGTGCCAGCGAAGTCCACTCGCTCCTGTCGCGACCCATCCACTTCGTTGAGGATTTCACATCGGTTGTGGCAGTGAATAATTGCTAAAATGGATGTAGACATGAGTGATAAACAAGTTGATCAACTGTTCAAGTACATGCAGACCGAGTTCCGCAAGGTTCATGACAGTGTCGGTTTGCTGGGGGAGCGCGTCGACCTACTGACGGTGAATCTCAATGAGGCTGAAGGTCGGCTGGGTGCTCGGATGGATAAGCTCGAGGCGAAATTCGACAGGGTGGATGATCGTTTTGATCGCGTCGACAAGCGGTTGGATGGTCTGGAGAACCGCGTCACCGAGATCGATGACAAGCTCGGTGAGATCCAGAACGCAATCGGAGATGAGTTCAATACCGTTCATGGGCGCCTCGACCGGCACGAGACTTGGATCGGGCAACTCGCCAGCAGCACCAAGGTCAATCTCAAGCCCCAGCCGTAAGGGCCGTATGTCAGATCGATCGCCTACCGTCGCAAGTATGAATCAACTGTTCGACCGTGATCGGTATGACCGTGCGCTCGCGGAGGGTGCCGAGGAGTATCGCGACGTCATCGACATCTTGGGACTCGCGGGGATAGACCTCAAGTTCACCCAGACGGGCGGGATGTGCGCTGCGCTCGAAGCTGAGATCGATGATGGACAGTATTCACTGCTGATCACCGACGCTGACGAACCGTTGGCCTGGTACCGAACTGAGAAACGCGGATGGGGCGTTGGCGTCTACGAGACTGAGGATGCGAGCGAGGCCGTGTGGTTTGAAACCACGGAGAACAGCGATATTGAAAGTTTGATCGTGCTCGTTGACCGCGCGTTGCGGCGCTAGATCGTACGGTCGCTAGTGCTTCACAGTAAGGACATGAGTGATGGGTGAATCGGGGGACATCACCTGGTTGGCGAACGCGAAGGGCGAGATCGCGCTGGGTGTCCGCCGCATCGACGATGACGGTGATCACGCGCTCGAGCTGCTAGGCGCCGACGGCCAGATATTGGCCCTTGTTCGACGCGAAGACGCGGCGAGGCTCGTTGAGAAGCTTCAGACTGGGATCACGTTCACGGACCTGGTTGGTGACCCATCCTTTAGCCTCGATCTTGGCGATCTCTAATGTGGCCCGCGCAGCTCCTTAAACGTCGTCGGCGTAGTCCCATACGGTACTGGTCATGCCGAACTTGCAGCTGTTGACACGAGACAGTGTCCTAGGCGCGATTGCCGAATGTGACGCCCTCGGTAGGGATGCCTTTCTTGAGCGAAACACGTTCAAGGAAGCGCGAGACTACTTTCTCATCCACGACGGCCGCGCGTACGACTCGAAGGCGATTGCCGGGGTTGCCTATGGCGCTGTAGGCGGGGCGCGCCTGGCATCGTCTGACTTCACCGGTGGTCTCGCGGTCGCCGAAGTACTGCGCAAGTTAGGGTTTCACGTCACAGGGGTGACTGACTGGACGCTGTCCGAACTGTTGCTCGCTGCTGCACTCTTGGAGGACAACGGCTGGCGCCGGACGCTGCGTGCTCATGAAGAGGCGGTCATCGAGTTGTCGCGCATCCTGCGGGATCGGAATCCGGAACTGGCGATCTCGCCAACGTTTCGCAGCCCAGGCTCCATCCAGAGGAAGCTCGAGGATCTCCGGACGTCCCGCTCGGACTACGGGGGAGCGGCGACGCGCGGAGGCAGACTGACCGAGCAAGTGGCACTGGCCTTCGAGCGGGATCCGCGCCGAATGATGGAACTTGCCCGTACGGTTCAATCCGACTCGAGTTTTGCGGTACCGGATCCCGAGGGTGCGGCCCCGGTGGATACTGCAGCAGAAGGGCTTGTCCATGCCGTCGAAGGGCGGCTGGTGAGGCGCCTCGTGGCGACACGAGAGCGCGATCCGCAGCTACGTGCCGCCAAGCTTCGGGCGGTGCGTTCTGCGGGTAAGCCGATCGCCTGTGAGGTCTGTGCGTTCAACTTCGGCAAAATGTATGGCGCTCACGGCAATGGCTACATCCAGGTGCACCACGTCATGCCGCTGCACGCCTCGGGCGAGGTGACAACCACACTCGACGATCTGGTGCTCCTGTGCGCCAACTGCCACGTGATGATCCATCAAGGTACGGGGTGGAAGACCCCGGATGAGCTTCGGCAACTCGTTGAGTCTGGCCAACGGTGACCGACATACTGGCGGAGTGATGAGTCGAACACGGGTAGGTCTCTTGGTGCTCGCCAGCTGCACCCTGATCGCCGGGTGCGGGAGCAGCGACGACAGCAGGCCGCCCGAATCGTGGGGAGACGTCTTGCAGGCCATAAACGCTGCAGAATCGACGACCGTCCAAAGTGGCGGATCGTCCCCATCGGCGACTGCGCCGCCGGCCGCCTCGGCGGCGCAGTCGCCGGTGCTCACCTTCAATCCCGCAATGGTCCGGGCCCAGGGAGTTACCAAAGAAGCCAAGGGCGGCCAGTCGAACGTTCGATTCGTCGCGGGTAGCCGGGACGCTAAGCAGATCGGACAGCTGGCCCTCGACTGCGTCAGGCACTTCACGAAACAAACTGAAGCTGCCTACTGCTACGCCTATGGAACCGAGGCAGACTACGCGGTCAAAACCCCGGACTGGACGCCCGAGTTCGACGAGACCATCTACGGCGGCTCCCGGCCTTGCTGGGTCGCGCAGGGTGGGCAGTCTCTGAACGACCACGAGCCCGCGCTCATGGTTGAGTCCCACAAGGTTCTGTATGACTCGAGCGACTGTCCCGGCGGCGTTCGATTCTGACGACGGCCGCTACCGGCCTCGCTTCTCGGCCATCCGAATCGTACGAACAACTACGCTGACCATGTCGTCGGTGGACTCATGTTCCCAGAAGCGGATAACCGTCCAGCCGGCGTCTTGGAGCAGCGCAGTCTGAAGGCGATCGCGTTCTACATTGCGAGCCAGCTTCGGCGACCAGTACTCGGTGTTGTTCTTCGGTCTCTGTCCATGTTTCGGGCAGGAGTGCCAGAAGCAGCCATCGACGAAGACGGCGATGCGCAGACGCGTGAAAGCGATGTCGGGTCGGATAAGCTTGCCGCCGGTTCGAATGGGGAAGTCCTTGCGGTACCGCTTGCCGCGGGCATGCAAGGCGCGTCGCAAAACGATCTCTGGTTTGGTGTCAGTCCGGCGGATTGCGGCCATATTCCGCGACCGTCCGGGTGTTGTCGAGTACGCCGCTTGGGCGGGGCTCGGCGAGCCGACGTGATGTGCCGAGGGCATTGCCATACGGTACGGACTAGCAACTGTTGCATCCAACGTGGTGCGTCGGTACTGTATCGAACAGGTGTTCGATCGTAGTTAAGGAGCTGCAGGTGGCGGGCGATCTGAGTTGCCTCGAGATCTGCGCGGGTGCTGGCGGGCAATCGCTGGGGCTCGAGCAGGCCGGGTTCGGGCATGAAGCTGCAGTTGAGATCGAGCGTGAACCGTGTGAAACGCTGCGGATCAATCGACCGGACTGGAAGGTCATCGAGGACGACGTCCGCGAAGTGAACGGACGAGACTTCCGAGGGATCGACTTGCTCGCGGGCGGCGTCCCGTGTCCGCCTTTCTCGATCGCCGGGAAGCAGTTGGGGCAGGATGACGAGCGCGATCTGTTTCCGGAGGCCCTCCGACTCGTGGAGCAAGCCAAGCCCTCTGCGGTAATGCTCGAGAATGTCCGGGGGCTGTCGACGGCGAAGTTTCAGCCATACCGCTCCTTCATTCGCCAGCGGCTCGCGGATCTTGGCTACGAGACGGAATGGCAAGTCGTCAACGCGTGTGAGTTCGGGGTTCCCCAGCTTCGCCCTCGATTCATACTCGTGGGCCTGCGCAAGACCTACATGAAGAAGTTCTCTTGGCCGGCCCCGGAGGGGAGCGCTGCAACCGTTGGCGAGACCCTTCGTCCTCTTATGGCGCGTGATGGATGGGTTGGCGCGGAAGAGTGGGCCGAGCGCGCCGACGGCATCGGCCCAACGATCGTCGGCGGTTCGCGCAAGCACGGCGGGGCCGATCTCGGGCCCACCCGGGCGAAGGCCGCCTGGCTCAATCTCGGCGTGGACGGGAAAGGGATTGCGGACCACGGACCTAACGAGCTCACGCCTGCCGATCACGTCCCCAGGCTGACGCTCGAAATGGTTGCTGCAATCCAGGGGTTCCCGACAGACTGGACGTTCTTCGGACGAAAGACCGCTGCTTATAGGCAGATCGGCAACGCGTTTCCGCCGCCCGTAGCGGCTGCAGTCGGCAACGCGATTAGGGAATCGCTCGGCGCGAAAGCGGCTAGACGAGCTGTTCTAGGACTTTGAATTCAATCGGATAGTTCTAGGTATGTCGTCTGGCCACGGCGCCGACTTCGTGAGTTGGTAGTCGACGCGGACTCGAGCGCCGACGCGCTTCTTCCTAAACCGGTAATCCCACCCTAAGTCGCGAAGCTCGCGGAGCCGCCGGTGCCAGTCGTCCTGTGGCTCTTTCGCGCTTGCGACAGCCTCTAGTAGGTCCGACGATACCCAGCCGCCACGCCCGAAGGCGCGGAGGAGTTCGCCCAGTCGTTGCCTCGGGTCGTCCCACCCTGCAGCCTGCTTGATCTTCTCTTCGTACGCTGTGAAAGTCGAGAACAGAGCGCTCTTGTCGTGATTGCATTCGGTGCAGAGGGGCTGGAGGTTCTCGAGCACTGTCAGTCCACCCCAAGCCCGAGGGAGCCGGTGGTCGACTTGAAGCTCGACGCCATGCTTGAGCGGCGTCTTCCCGCACATAGCGCAGCGTTGATGTTGGAGTACCTGCGCTCGCAGTGCTCCAGTCACCTGGCTGTCGGCAGCAGTCGATGTGGCGGTCGGTTTCAAGCCGACCAGTAGGTAGCCCGGCCTCCGGCCGCTACCAACCTTCCGGATCTCGAACAAAGGCGCAAGCTCGCGCCTTCGCCGACCCGGATTGGAGTGGGATTCACCGCGGACCTCTCTGAGATGCTCCTCGATCTGAACCTGCGTTGGCGGGTTGTTCCGGCGATCGTAGAGATATGCATAGATTCGTCGAGATTCTCTCCTAGGTAGAATTTCCGCCAGTTCATCGCTGTCGGGAAGCGGTAGGGGAAGGAATCCCTCGTCGGCTGTCACGCGGGGAGGATATCCGTTAAGTAGGCGCAGGTCTCAGCAGGCGACACGAAGTAGCTGAACACAGGAAGAGGTCCAACTCGGTGGTGTCGCGGCCGGGACGCGTCTCGATTCGTGCGCGTGGCCGATGTCCGCATAGCATTCGCGCGCGATACGGTACGCGGATGACGACGGGTGGCCTCTTCTCGCTCGAAGCGCCGGACAGGGCTCTCGACGAGGTGGCTAGGGAACTTAGACGGCTCGATCCTGACGGTTCGCGGTGGGCTGCCGTCATCCGTCACACCTACGACATGATCTACAACGGCCAGGAGACCGGACGCTACCGGTGGGATCAGCTCATGAAGACCGAGAAGACCCACTTCGGAACTCTCTTCGAGATCAACGCGCAGCGTGAGTTCGGTTTCGAGGGGGGAGACGCCACTGACTACCGGATCGCGGGCCATGAGGTCGACGCGAAATGGAGCCAGACTGTGGGGGGATGGATGCTTCCGCCCGAAGTGTTCGGCGAGCTGGCGCTCGTCGCGACAGGGGACGATTCGAAGTCGACATGGTCCCTGGGCTTAATTCGGGTGACTGCAGACGTGCGCCGAGTCGGCTACAACCGGGACAAGAAGAGCCAGCTGAACGAGCTTGGCAGAAATCTGATCCGCTGGCTATGGAGGGGCGCAGATTTGCGACCGAACGTTCTCCTACAGCTTCCGCGAGATGCGGTTGACTACATCTTCAGTCATCGATTCGGCACACAGCGTACCAACCAGTTGTTCCGTGCCGCTGAGGGCATGATCGTACACCGAAACAGTGTTGCAACAGTGAGTCGTCAGCTCGACCACCAGAAACGCGTACGCTACAACGGCGGTGCAAGATCAGCCCTTAAGCCTGAAGGCTACGTTATTCTCAGCGGCATGTATCACCGCGATCTTGCAGCTGCGCTGGACGTTCCGGTGCCAAAGACCGATGAGTATGTTTCTGTAAGGCTCGTGCCGAGTAATGACCAGTCCGCAGTGCGCATTGATGGCGACCTGTGGCGTCGAGCTCGCCCCGGAGACGTGGTTCATACGCCAGCGCCCAGCATCAGCGAGGAGCGGTAAACTGTCGCCGTCCGTCTTTCGATTTCGGGCACGCCAACTCGCGGACCGATCCCCAAATAGCACAGAGTTTGCACCCCTCAGGCCGACCTCACGGACAGGACTGTGATTTGACTCCAGAGTACCGCGAGATCCCGCTAGAAGATCTCACTTTCGATCCGCAGAACCCCAGGTTTCCCACTCATGTTGACGGCGAGGACCAGAACGACGTACTGAGCTTTATGCTCAGGGATGCTGGATTGATTGACCTGATGCGATCGATCGCTTCTCAGGGGTTCTTTCCTGGTGAACCTCTGCTCGTTTGTCCGGCTGGCGGCGGAGGCACCTCGTTCCAGGTGATTGAGGGCAACCGGAGGCTTGCAGCGACCAAGCTCCTCGCTGATCCACAAGCGGCGCCCACGAAAAGTAGGTCGGTGCAGACGGTGGCGGGCTCAGCGAAGTCTGAAGTCAGACGACTACCGTGCTTAGTTTTCGAAGGCCGTAACGATATTCTAAAGCATCTTGGATATCGACACGTCACTGGGATTAAGGAATGGGATCCGCTAGCGAAAGCGCGCTATCTTGATCAGCGTTATGGCGAGTCCGAAGGCGAATCCACCGAGCGATTCAAGGAACTCGCCCGGAGTATCGGGAGTCGTTCCGACTACGTTGGTCGACTGCTCTGCTCGCTGACGATATACAATTTTGCTTCTGAGCATGACTTCTTTGATATCGCGGGCCTTACCGAGCAATCCGTAGAATTCTCGCTGATATCATCTGTCTTGGCCTACAGCAATGTGGTTGAGTATCTCGGTCTCGAGAGCAGTCAGGACCTGCGTTCGGAAACGCTTAATCGTAGCCACGTAGAGAACATCTTCACCTGGATCTTTAGGAAGGGGCCGCGTGGTCGGACGGTACTTGGCGAATCACGGAATATAAGAAAACTGTCTGAGGTCATTGCGAACGACAATGCGCTCAGGCTATTAGAACAGGGAGCGTCACTCAGCTCCGCATTTGAGCAAATTGAGAGTAGTAGAGAGTTTCTCGAGTACGTCGAGAACGCTCATCAGGCTCTTGTGCTTGCCAGAGGGGCCTTGCCGAATGAGTCCCTCGATGAACCGGCAATGGAGGCGGTTGGGCGCGTCGCAGATTTAAGTAGCAGGCTACTCGCAGACGCTGGTCGGCAGCAGGCTGGGGGAGGTTCATAGGTGGGCCTTCTTGGCAACCTATCTCGCCTACCCGGTTCATATGAGCGACATCGGTGGGCGGATTGGGCGGAATTGCTCTGCCTCAATTCGGCTGAGGGGGAGCTGAGCGTGCACGATCTGGCGGCTGCAATTTCGCAACGTGAAGAGTGGCGAGGGACGGAAGCATTCGATGACCCCTCCCCTAAGGAGGACGAGGCTGATCCATTCGCTCGAGGCGAGGATGACGACCCCGAAGATAAGTGCATTAGTGAGGCCCGGGAGATTTTAGCCTACATGACTACGCGTCAAGTCAGTTTCGGCTCCGCATATCCATTTGCTGTCTCGGAGGATGGAACCCTTGTTCGCGTGAAAGGGGAAACGGAATGGCGAAATCTATATCTGCTACTTCTAATCAGCTCGAGTCTTCGCTATGTGCCTGACAGGTCTGCACGATCAAAGCTTACTAGTATTTTTGAATTCGTGTGCTTCGTAGCACTGAAGCGCCATCTAGGCGATTCGGCAGAGACGCACATATTCGGCAAGAATTCTCTTGGTGTTGGCTCGCGATACACTGGTAAATTGCCAGATAAGCTGAGGACGCTTGCTGCGGACCTGAACGAGAGAACTCGCTTCCTCGAGACAGAGTTCAGGACTAGTGACGTCGGCGATAATGGTTTAGATATTGTTGCCTGGAATGGCTTCGGTGACGATGTCAATGGTCTAATAGTTTACTTTGGGCAATGTGCATGTACGCCGAAATGGGTGGACAAACAGCACAGTGTCAGTGATGACTCGTGGTACGGGATCATGTCGCTTCTCGCGAAGCCTGTGCCCATCTGCTTCATCCCTTTTGACTTCCGGCAGGCGGACGGTTCTTGGTATAAACCATCCGCGATCCACAGAGGCGTTCTAGTGGACCGCCGCCGCCTTCTCGTAATGCTCGGCACCAGCCAGGACGGCTCAACACTCGAGGGTACATTTTCGGGTGAGCACTATGAACTTCTGGACTTGGGGTCCATTAGTGAGGAGCGGAACGCCGGACTTGATGACCTTTAAGGTGCGCTGCCCGGGTGAAGGCAGAGTCACGAGGGTATGCCGTGGCCTGAGCAAGTAGATCATCTACTCGCTGTCAGCTCGACACTGAGAGTCTCCATCTCTCCGGTGGCATGACCAGCTGTCCTCCGCGGTATCGCTTGATCGCAGTTCCACAGCCCCGTGCGTCCAGCCCAAACCGTGTGCCGATCTGCTGGCACGATAGTCCCTCATCGGCCAAGCGCCGACCTCCTGGATGTCAGCGTCGGTCATGCGGTGCGGCGTGGTGTCGAGGCAGCCGTGTTAAGGGTCCGTCGCACGCGTCGTGTCTGGTCTGCAACGACGAGCCGCGCCACCTGTTCGACGTTGCGACATTGGTGCCAGAGCCCCACCGTCCGTCCTCGACCTGCGCGGCCGTCTTCTGTTTCGTGGGCACGGGTAAATGCGCGTTTGTGGAGCGCAGTCACCCTGAGAAGCTTCTTCCAACAGCCCCGTAAGCCCCTCGCCTGCAGAGACGGGATTCAAGTATGCTTGCCCTGCGGGACACCAGGTCGAACGTAGGTTCGAATGATCACGACAATCAACATGGGTCACGTCGTATCGATGTGGCCTTTCTCGTGTTTCTAGCCAAATCGTGTCGCACCCACTGGTTATGCTCTGAACTCTGTGGATGTGTTTCGAGTCCTGGCAGGTAGTTGAGTCTCGGTACATGTTCCCGTGAGCTGCGCTAACAGATTGGGCTTGCGCCGAAGGAAGGTCTTATTTTCAACGTAACAACCAGCTGGGCGGTGTGGACGACACAATCTTCGAACGGTATTGAATGAGTTTGCATCAGCTCTTTCTGATTACGTGACATAATGCAAATAGAAGGATTTACATGAGAGTCAGCCGTATAGATATCGAGAACTATCGCGAATAAAGGAATTAAGCTGGGTGGTGCCCAAGGATCACCGCCTGTTGATGCTGGTTGGACCGGGTGACAGTACGAAGTCTACGACAATGAGCGAAACTCCATTTATGCCGCTCGAATTGATCGCCAGGATGAGGCGCTTCCGCATCAACCCGCTGCCCACTTGGCTTCAGGAGCCTCCACCCACGTGATGAGAGACAAGGACGTCTGATGCAGATCACCTACCTCCGGATTTCTGGTTTCCAGTCGTTCGGTCCGACGCCGACCACGATCGCACTGCGAGATGTCACCTACGTGCTTGGCCCGAACGGCGCCGGCAAGACGGCGGTGCTCGAGGCGCTGTCGCGGCTGTTCAGCCCGCTACCTACGCAGCGCAAGATCCGATATTCCGACTTCCACATCTCTGCCGGTCTCACCGCTGTTGAGGTGCATGCAGACGGGCCCGAGCTCTGGATCGAAGTCGATGTCGAGGTGCCGGAATCGGGTGAGGATGGCGACCATCCGTCTGTCCCACCGAACTTCGCGCACATGCGCATCGCGACTGAAGACGGTGCACCTCGGATCCGTATCCGACTCACCGCCACGATCGCTCCGGACAATGTCATCGAGGAGAAGCTCCAGTACATTCTCGAAGCTGATACCGATGGGGCGCCGACGCAGCGAGCTGATATGTCCCGATTCGATCGCGCCAACATCGAAGTGCACTACCTGCCTGCGCGCCGCGATCCCGCTGAGCACATCGCCTACACCACCGCTTCGCTCGTCGGACGGGCGCTGCGTGCTGCCGACTGGACAGCGGAGCGCACCACGCTCGACACGCTGTCGAAGGATCTCACCGACTCGCTTGCAGGGAACGCAGCGGTCAAGAGCATCGGCGTGCAGCTTGCGGGGGAATGGTCTGGGCTTCACTCCGGCGCCTTCTTCACCGACCCTTCAATCGCGTTCGGCAGTGGCGACCTGGAGAGTGTGCTGCGTCAGCTGACGGTCTCGTTCGCGCCGTCTCCGGCCGGTTCGTCGCTGCCGTTCGATCGGCTCAGCGATGGCCAGAAGTCCTTGCTCTACATTTCGCTAGTGCTCGCCTGGCAGTCGCTCGCGCGGGAGGTGTTGGACGGCACGGAGACGGCCTTCGATCAGCACCGACTCCGACCGCCGGTGCACACCATCATCGCGCTGGAGGAACCGGAGAACAGCCTTGCTCCGCAGTACCTCGGCCGCATCATCCGGCAGCTCCGCAAGGCTGCTGAGCATGGAGACTCGCAGGCGCTGATTGCAACCCACTCGCCTGCCCTGCTGCGCCGCGTCAATCCTGAGGCCATCTGTTTCCTCCGTCTTGACGGTGATCGTCAGTCTCAGGTGCGTCGGATCGTCCTCCCGGCCAAGAACGACGAAACGGCGAAGTATGTTCGTGAGGCGGTGTTGGCCTTCCCTGAGCTCTACTTCTCGCGCTTGGTCGTTCTCGGTGAGGGCGATAGCGAGCAAATCGTGTTACCGCGTGTACTCGCTGCGGCTGGCGTTGCGGAAGATGACGCGTCAGTTTCCGTTGTCCCGCTGGGTGGTCGTCACGTCAATCACTTCTGGCGCCTATTGAACGAACTGGAGATCCCGCATGTCACCTTGCTTGATCTGGATTCCGGCCGGTACCAAGGAGGCTGGGGCCGCGTGAGCAACGCGCTTAAACAGTACAACAAACTCAACCCCGGTACCTTCACGAACGCCCAGATTGACGGGCTTGCGAAGTGGGACGACGTCGTCGATTTCCCCGTCTACAACGACGTGAGCTTCACGGACGGTCACGGTCCGATCTATGCGCTGGAGCAGAAGGGCGTCTACTTCTCGCACCCCGTAGACCTCGACCTGATGATGCTTGAGGCCTTCCCCGACGCATACGGGGTGGAGTCGGTTGGAACGCCCGACGAGAAGATAGTCGCCGCTGTGCTCGGCAAGTCTCACGCGAACGAGGACCACCTGCCCGAGGATGCCTTCGAGCTCTTCGATGATTATCACCGCTTGTTCGATCTCAAGAGCAAGCCCGCGTCGCACCTCAAGGCGATGGCGGCGCTGACTAACGGGCAGCTCCTGGCGGATCTCCCCGAAGTCTTGCAACGCCTGGTCGCGGACGTGCAGGCCAAACTCGAGGCGCTTCCGGAGTGATTCAGCCAGAGGACTGGACTCCGGTCGGCGGGCTTGAGCTCGAGCCGAACGCTCTGAAAGCAGTCCGCGAGACCAACGCGAACGTCGTCGTGACCGCTGGCCCTGGCGCAGGCAAGACAGAGCTTCTCGCCCAGCGCGCCGACTTCCTGTTTCGCACGGGAGCGAACCCGTACCCGAAGCGCATCCTGGCGATCTCGTTCAAGGTCGACGCCGCCCGCAACCTGCAGTCCCGCGTTCGGCTACGCTCCGGTTCTCAGTACGCCGCTCGATTCGACAGCTTCACCTTCCACGCGTTTGCCAAGCGCCTCATCGACAACTACCGTTCGGCGCTCACGGGCCTGAACGCGCTGAACTCGGACTACCGGATCGATGCCCGCACGCGCATCCAGAATCAGCAGATCACCTTCGACGACCTCGTGCCTCTCGCGCTGGAGATCCTCGAGAAGAACGACTACGCGCGTGGCGCGTTGCGGCAGACCTACAGCCACGTCTTCATGGATGAGTTTCAGGATGCAACGACGGCGCAGTACGCCTTCTTGAAGGAGGCATTCGCAGCCACCGGCGTGCAGCTCATCGGCGTCGGTGACACCAAGCAGCGCATCATGGGCTTCGCGGATGCACTCGAAGGTGTCATGGCGACCTTCGCCGAAGACTTCCGTGCGACTGATCTGCAGCTCTATCAGAACTTCCGATCCAAGCCTCGGCTGCGCCGGATGCAGAACCGCATGATCTTGGAGATGGACCCGTCCGCGGCGAGCCCGGACGAAGACCTCGAAGGTGAAGAAGGCATCCTGGAGGTGCTCCGCTTCGATACCGACGAGGATGAAGCAGCTTCGGTCACGGAGATGATCGGCGAGTGGCTCGACGAAGGAGTGCCGCCACGGGAGATCACAGTGCTGGCTCGGCAGCAGCCGCACCTCATTACGAGCATTTTGGGAGGGCACCTCACCGCTGCTGGCGTCCCGTACCGCAACGAGCAGCAGTCCCAGGATCTGACCGCGGAGCCCGCTGCCGCCCTGATCTTCAACTTCCTCCGGGTCGTTGCGGATGACGGCCGTCCCGAGGCGTACTCGGAATTGGTGCGCGTGGTGACGCGCGGCGGAATCGAAGAAGCTGACGGCGTGCTGGACAGCAAGCTTCGAACAATCCTCCGTGAAGCACGGGTGACAGTGCGCGCTGCCGGGTTTGATGCTTCGGACTACACCTCGTGGAAGCCGCTCATCAACTCGTTCGTCAAGTTCGTATCACGTCCGGCGCTCAATGCGCTGTCGCCTTCGTATCAGCAGGGCTCGCGGCTCAATGAGGTGATCAAGGAAGCCGTCAATGGCTTCAAGCGCGAGCTGGCGGTCGACGGTGAGCCGGTCGCGGCGCTCGACCGGCTGTCGGAAGAAAATGCCGTCCGGATCCTGACGGTCCACAAATGCAAGGGCATGGAGTTCGAGAAGGTCATCGTTTTCGGCGTTGAGTCCCAGTTCTTCTGGGGCAAAAAGGACGCCGACGTGAAGGCCGAGTTCTTCGTGGCTATCTCGCGGGCGAAGGATGAGCTCATCCTGACGACAGCGCGCCACCGAACGAAGCCAGACAGCGCGAACGACTACTGGTGCGAGGATTCGCCGCCACATGAAGTGTTGCTTGGGTATGCCGATGAATCCTGAGCTGTTGTCCCGCACCAGCCCGTTCGATCCGGGAATGCTCCGCGAGCTCCACGTCGTTGATCTCGAGGAGCTCAAGCGAGCCTCGGACGCAGGAGCCCTTCGTTCGTGAAGGCTTCGAGCTGCTGAAGGAAGTATCAATCCTCCTAGTCGCGGCCGCAGGCAATGCGAACGGAAGTTCAGAGCGTTGTTGGCCTGCCACGCGACCACGCGATCATCATCGGCCACTACGCCCTACGCGGGTAAGTCCCGTGACGTGGTGGACTTTCGGTGAGGCTGGATAGCTGCAGTTCGGGCGTGGCGCGGCTGGGGTTGTGGGTGGGCCATCGCGTAGTGATGAACGAGTTACCTGACCAGTGACTCGAGCAACGGAACCGCGCGATGACCCACGACCGTTCTGCCCTGATCAGCTAGCTCGATGCGCTCAAGGGCGCCGATCCGGCGAGTATGTTCGCTGAACTGATCCGTGCGGGCTTTCAAGCCCTAATCGATACCGAGGCTACCGAGGCCACCGAGGTCCTCAGCGTCGACCGCTACGAGCGCAACAACGAGCCTCGCTTCACCCAACCCGCTTACCTCAACCTCCACCACCATCTGCGCCAGCTCTGGCGTCACGACCCTGGGATGTTCTCGCTCTTGTCGGCACCAGAGCAGTGGGACATCCATACCTTCTATGCGACGGAGTGGCGCTTCTCGGATGCTGAGCTGGGGGAGTGCCAGAAGATCACCGTCTACGATCCGTCGTTGCCGCAGCGCGCCGGCAAGGCGCTGACCAAGCTAGTGCAGGAGATGGATGCCCTCGATGTCCGGCGTGAAGCGAAGCAGGCCGCGATGGCGACGGTACCCGCTGGGCCCAAGCGCAAGACCAAGAACGTCGACCGGGTGATCAGGATCAGTGGCGTTGTTCATCCGACCCCGAATACCGACAAGCTGGCTCGAGTTCTCCTGGATGTGGCGAGGGAGATGGCACGAGCGGACGACAGATCTCGGCGTGATGACGACGTGGCGGCCTAGCTTCACGACTCAGTGCTCTCGCGGGAGTTGTGTTCGTTGTACAACCGGATTGCTTTCATGACCGATCCGCGCGTCCACCCCACAAGCTTCTCGATCTCCCGGATCGACAAACCTTGCTCGCTCAGCTTTCCGATCTCCTCGATGTCTTTCACCTCGAGCACCCTGGGCGCGGTGTCGATGCCGGCCTTGCGTAGGTTCCGTCGGACGGTGCTTTCGTGGGCTCCCACGATTCGTCCGATCTTGGCGACGTTGCCGCATTGCCACCAGAGCCCGACCATCTCCTCGATCTCTTCGAGGGTGTGCTGCTTGGCCGCCGGTGGCCGGACTGGCACCGCTCGAGGCCGTCGACTAGCGGTCAAAGCACGCTCTAGAACCCTGGTAAGCCGCTGAGCTGCGGTGATGTGATTACAGTAAGTTTGCAGGACCCGCACCAAATCGAACGTATGTTCGAGAACTTATGACAGTCACCAGGGGTCACGATGTACCGACGTGGCCTTTTGTGCGTTTCTAGCAGAACTTGTCAGTCCCTCGCGATACTCTCTGACCCCTGAGAACCTGTTTCCAGTCCCGTAAGGTCGGTCCATCCGGGGCGGGTGAGTGACTCGATCAACAATAGGGGTGGAGTGTACCGGTGGCGTTGTGGAAAGAGCATCGTACTATCGGATCTTCCGCAATTTGCATTAAGATG
This sequence comes from Gordonia sp. ABSL11-1, assembly GCF_030315685.1. GTDB lineage: Bacteria > Actinomycetota > Actinomycetes > Mycobacteriales > Mycobacteriaceae > Gordonia. The sequence continues at coordinate 106,496 of NZ_JASXSI010000002.1, forward strand.
AGATAAGAACATTGATACAAGTTCGCCAAATAAAGTATGACCAAATAGGAGATAGATGTAGTGTTTCGAAAGAAGGCGAAATCGAAGGCGAGCGCGGGACTCAAGCTCCCGGATGTTCCTACTAATCTCAAGTCAATTTCGGATGAAATTCACCGAATTCATGAGAGTGCGGTGTGGAGCGGACAGGGCCAGTTCGAACAGCTCAAGTTTTGGCGTGCCATGAATGTTGTGCTTGGACTGCCTGCGGCTGTTCTGGCGGCCATCTCAGGCGGTACTGGGCTGGCCAGTGATGGCGTCGGTACGACACCTGCAATTTTGGCGTTGATTGCGGCAGGCTTTGGCGCGGCGCTGACAACGCTGAATCCGTCTCGCCGAGTTGCTCAAGCGCAGGCGGCTGCAAACGCTTACCTTGAGTTGCAGACGACAGCACGTCAGTTGTTGATGGTTGATCTGCAGAAGCTGCCCTATGAGGATGTTCGTGATCAGCTGGCCGAGTTGACAGTTCGGCGGGACGAAGTGAATCGGACAGCCGATCCGCCAGGTACCTATGCGTATTGGCGAGCAAAAAGAAACCTGCGGGCAGGCGGACAGACGTATGAGCAGGACGAGGTGAGCTGATGGCTTTGACAACAGCGAAGGCATTCGAAGAGTTTAAGGAGGTGTTGCGACTGACTGACGCTCAAAAGGAGACTGTAAAAAGCCGCAAAGACATGACTACGATCTATCTCAGGTCGTCATTCGGATCTACGTCCGACCTTCCGCTGGATACGACAAAATTGATCGGATCGGCTGATCGGGGAACAATAATTCGTCCGCTCGACGATGTTGACGTGATGGCAGTCTTTACCAACAAGGATAATATATTTGAGAAGTATCGGTTCGACTCGAAGAAGTTTCTCTACCGCATTCGCGATTCACTCAACGAATATAATGTTCAAGTCGTTGGAGCTCGCGGACAGGCCGTCCGCTTGTTCTACAAATCGGCGCCACACGTAGATATAGCACCCGTTTTTAGGTGGTCTGGTGGCGGCTATGCATTGCCCAAGGGGGATGGTGGGTGGCTGACGACCGATCCAGACCAGCATGACGACTGGATCGCACAGAGGAATCGCGAGCTCAGCAGTCGACTGAAGCCGATGATTCGCATGATAAAGCGATGGAACAATGTCCATAGTAAATATCTGAAGTCGTTTCACATTGAGGTCATCGTTGCGAATGCGTTCAGCTCTCTTGATGCAGACAGTCGTGACGCATGCGAGAAGTTCTTTCGTTGGGGCCAAGACCATCTGAGCGTGTCCGATCCCGCTGGACATAGTGGGGATCTATCTAGCTACCTGACCTGGTCGTCACGGTCATCGGTGATCAGCAATATGCAAAGCGCAGCTCAACGAGCGGCCAACGCTAACGCTGCCGAGTTGCGCGGAGATCACGAAGAGGCCATTCGACTCTGGCGAATCATCTTCGGTAGCGAGTTTCCTGCTTATGGTTGAGCGACTGCTTGGAACGGGGAGATAGAAGATGCCAGTCGCAACAAGCGGAGCGGATGGAAGCGGTGATGAGGATCCTTTGACACCCGAGCAGGAAAGGATTCTCCGGGAGACCCGGCGTAAGATCGCTGGGTCGATTGACATGAGCAAGCTCATGCCATCCGTTGATCATGCATTCAAAGCGTTCGAATCGCCTGCTGTGAAGATGATGCTTGACGCCCTGCAGCCTAAGATCGGAACCTTTGACCTTGGGCAGGCGTTCGCTCTTAACCTGCCAGCTTTCAGGCTCGACCTCCCGCCACTTGGACTTGACTACGGTCGGCTATTTGGCCCAGCGATAAATCTTGAGAATCTCGCCTTCAAGAATGCTGTCGACCCGGCCAGCTTCACTGCGTTCAAGGAGATATATGAAACGCAGCGTAGACAGTTTGAGACGATATTCGATCTTGACGCCATCCTGAAGGCTATCGATGCTGCATATCCCCCAAACTGGAAGGGAGTGAAAAGCGGAGAGATGGCCAAGCTTGAATCCCTCCTGCTCGATGAGGGTCTGGCACTTGGTTGGGTGCCTGAAGCTGAAATCTTGCAGAAGCTATTCGACGCAGCGACGAAACAGGAGCGTAGGCGATTGCTCGGTCGACGATGGAAGACTGTCATGAAGTCTTGTCGAGCGAGTGTCAGCACTGTGGCGCAAACCAAGTATTCAGGGTATCGCGATTTCACCCTCAAAGCGATCGATGCTCTAGAGGCCGGTAGCCCGGAAGCGGCTCAAGCGTTAGCGGCGAGCCTGCTCGATACAATGCTGCGGGAGACGCTTGACGTTACTGATCGGACTCTTGTCACTGCTCAACGCAACCGACTTGACCTCAATAGCTTGCCGTTGCGGGCAAGCATTGTTTTTGGTGGCATTTGGGGATCTTTTACAGAGTTCTACACAAGTCGTGGGGACAAGGTTCCTCAGAATTTTAGTCGCCACGCGAGCGCCCATGCTGTTGGCGGACGGCAGTATTCGCGGATCAATACTGTCATCGCGATAATGCACGTCACTGCCTATCTCATGCTCTTAGAGAGCGGGGATCTAGACACTTAACATGCCACGCCTCACTCAGACTGCCTACCTCGCCATCCACGAACACCTTCGTCGACTCTGGCTCCACGACGGCAGTCAGCTCAGCGTCCTGAATGCCTCGCAGCAGTGGGATCTGCACGCGTTCTTCGTGCTTGATGCCGCCATGTCCGATGTTGACCTCATCGAGTTCCGTCGGTTCGTGACCGAACGCGATCCTTCGCTTCCGCAGCGAGCAGGCAAAGCGCTCAACAAGCTCCTGCGCGAGCTGGACGCCCTCGACGATCGACGGACGGCCGAGGCAGCTCGCCGCGCGGCGCTGCCCGTAGGAGCCAAGCGAAAGAAGCGCCGCAACGCCGACCGGGTGATCCGGACGAGCGGACTAGTCCACCCAGAGCCAGATGCCAAGAAGCTCGTTCGAGCACTCTTTGTCCATGTCGACGAACTCCAGCGACGCGAGCGAGCGGATGAACTCCTTGCGGGCCCGGTCACTGATGAGCCCCCGTCTCGGGCGGCGTAGCTATCTGTCCCCCGCGGTACCGCTTGATCGCATTGGCTACCGCACCGTGAGTCCAGCCCACTTTGTCGCCGATCTGCCGGCACGACAGCCCCTCGTCGGCTAGGCGCCCGATCTTCTGGATGTCGTCGTTGGTCATGCGCCGCGGTGACGTGTCGACGCCAACCTTGCGGAGGTTACGCCGCACCGTCGTCTGATCGGCGGCGACCAGACGGGCGACCTCCTCGACGTTGTGGCACTGGTACCACAGCCCGACCATCTCTTCGACCTGTTCGGCCGTTTTCTGCTTCGCGGCCGGGCGTAGCGGGTGCGTTCTCGGAGGTCGGCCACCCTTCTCGGCCTGCGCAATGGTGCGCTCAAGCCGCTGAGCTGCGGTGACGTGATTCAAGTAAGTTTGCAGGACCCGCACCATATCGAACGTATGTTCGAGAGAACATGACACACAAAACAGAGGCCAGGTTGTACCGACGTGGCCTTTTTTGTGTTTCTAGCGGAAACTGTCAGACCCTCGCGATACTCTCTGACCCCTGAGAACCTGTTTCAAGTCCCGTTAGGTTGGTCCATCCGGGGTGGGGGAGTGACGCGATCAACCATAGGGGTGGAATGTACCGGTGACGTTGTTTTAGTCACGACAATCTCTGTCGTATCGTCGTGTTAGTATTGCTGTATAACAAGTTAAAAGGAATGCTTTGTGAGACTTATAAGCGTATCAATTAGTGGGATTGGCCGAATCTCTTCGGGAAAAGTCAACCTGGATAGTAAGGTTATAGCGGTAGTCGGCCCTAATGAGGCTGGCAAGACCACGTTACTGAAAGCCCTCAACTACATCACATCGTCGGAGTCGGTCAATGTAAGTGATCGAGCACGATTCGGGACTGTTGAAGATGACAGCATCGTTGTGGCAGCGGATTTCGTTCTCGATGACGCCGACCGATCTGCGGTGGATGAGCTGGGTCTCGATCTGGAAGAGCTCCCTCGTCGGATGACGTACCAACGTCGAGCTGGTGGAGGAGTCGTTAATAGTATTAGGCCTCAACCGGCAAAACGTGCCGGGCCGCTCGTTGAGGCAATTGCAGCGATTAGCAAGTACGCGAAGACAAAGGCAGGGAAAGAATTTCTTGCGTCAGAGGCTGATGACCTACACGAAACCGATGTAGTCCCTCTTGGGTCCAGGCTCAAGTCATTCATGGATAGCTTCGATGAACGCGAACTGAAGTCAGAAATGTCCGACGAGCTTCTTGGTGAGTTATCGACACTAATCAGCCACCTGCAGTCTGACGGTTCTTTTAGTAACGAATCCGTGATTCGGGCGCTGGAGCAAATTCATAGTTGGTACACGCGTGCGGATCCGTGGCGAGATGTGCATGAGGTATTGAAGTCGCGAATGCCAGAGTTTGTTATGTTCTCTGACGAAGATAGAAATCTTCAATCGGGCTATGGGCTGGACGACTCCGTGGTTCAGAGCCCGCCCCCAGCGCTCGCTAGTATTGCTACTCTTGCTGATCTTGACCTGCAGCGCTTGTGGCAAGTGCTCTCGTCAGGCCAGATTGGACAAGCACAAACCCAGATTTTGCAGGCCAACCAGCAACTCGAGCACGTCTACGGCACATCCTGGAACCAGTCGGACGTGACGATACATCTGAACCTCGACGGATCGACTCTCCAGATCATGGTGCGCGAGAACGGTCGCGAGATTACGACTTTTGACGAACGTAGCGCCGGTCTGCGTATGTTTGCTGCTCTGCGTTCGTTTCTGGCCGTGCGGGGCATCGATAAGCCACCCATCCTTCTTATTGATGAGGCGGAAACCCATCTTCATTACAACGCTCAAGCGGATCTGGTTGATACGTTTATGCGACAGGAGGATGCGGCAAAGATTATCTACACAACACATTCTCCTGCCTGCTTGCCTCCCGATCTAGGTGTTGGTGTGCGAGCGGTTCTTCCGAAACCTGATCAACTTTCGGTGAGTGAGATCAAGAACAGTTTTTGGGCAGGTTCAGGCTCTGCAGGATTTTCGCCGCTCATGCTCGCTATGGGTGCAAGTGCCGCCGCTTTCACTCCAGCTCGGTATGTAGTCCTGGCTGAAGGAGCTTCTGAGATGGTGGTGCTTCCATCGCTGATTAGAGCTGCCACTGGACGAGAGTTCCTGGAATATCAGATTGCGCCGGGGCTTTCGGAAGCTGCACTAGAGGTGTACCCGGATCTGGATCTAGAAGGTGCGCGCGTGGCCTTCTTGGTCGACGGTGACGTCGGGGGCAGTGAACTTCGCAAGCGGCTCATTGACGGTGGCGTTGACGAGTCTCTGATCAGAACGCTGGATGCCATCACGCTTGAGAATGTTCTCGATCCAGGCGTGTACGCGAACCGAATGAGCGAACTATTGAAGGAGTGCAATACCGGATCCACAGTCCCTGATCTGCCTGAGCTGCCCGTTGACAACAGCCTGCCGTGGCCGACTGTAATCGAAAAGTGGGCGGAGCCGCTAGGCCTGAAAGTGCCTTCGAAGGTCGCGATAGCGAGTGCGATCGTGGAGTCTGGCGACGCAAAACCGAGCGCCGATGGTGCGGCCGCACTGATCAAGCTGGATGAGCAGCTTTGTGAGACCTTCCAGATCAAACGGCAGTCCTGATGCCGCGCCTCACCCATACCGCCTATCTCGCCATCCACGAACACCTTCGTCGACTTTGGCTCCACGACGGCAGTCGGCTCAGCGTCCTGAATGCCTCGGAGCAGTGGGATCTGCACGCGTTTTTCGTGCTCGATGCCGCCATGTCCGATGCCGACCTCATCGAGTTCCGACGGTTCGTGACCAAGCGCGACCCCTCGCTTCCGCAGCGAGCAGGCAAAGCGTTCAACAAGCTCCTGCGCGAGCTGGACGCTCTCGACGATCGGCGGGCGGCCGAAGCGGCTCGCCGCGCGGCGCTGCCCGTAGGAGCGAAGCGAAAGAAGCGCCGCAACGCCGACCGGGTGATCCGGACGAGCGGACTAGTCCACCCAGAGCCAGATGCCAAGAAGCTCGTTCGGGCACTCTTCGCCCATGTCGACGAACTCCAGCGACGCGAGCGAGCGGATGAACTCCTTGCGGGCCCGGTCACTGATGAGCCCCCGTCTCGGGCGGCGTAGCTATCTGTCCCCGCTGTACCGCTTGATCGCATTGGCTACCGCACCGTGAGTCCAGCCCACTTTGTCGCCGATCTGCCGGCGCGACAGCCCCTCGTCGGCTAGGCGCCCGATCTTTTGGATGTCATCGTTGGTCATGCGCCGCGGTGACGTGTCGACGCCAACCTTGCGGAGATTCCGCCGCACCGTCGTCTGATCCGCGCCGACCAGCCTGGCGACCTCCTCGACATTGCGGCACTGATACCAAAGTCCGACCATCTCCTCGACCTGCTCGGCGGTCTTCTGCTTCGCGGCAGGGCGTGGTAAGACCGTTCTCACGGGTCGGCCACCCTTCTCGGCTTGCGTGATTGTTCGCTCGAGCCGCTGAGCTGCGGTGACGTGATTCAAGTAAGTTCGCAGGACCCGCACCACGATGATCGGCGAGCGGGCCGACTCGGACTCCGAGGTGGCCCGTGGGCATCAGCCGAGGGTCGTGTCGTCCCGCCGCCACCGTCCTTCGACGAAATGCCGTCGGCACAGCGCGTGATAGATCACCGGTCCGTCGTGGGTGTCGCCGACCGCGACGACGTCACCGGATCGGGCCACCTCGCCGCCGACGATGCGTGCATTGAGGAAACCTGGCCGACCGCACCAGCACAGCACGATGGCCTGCATCCGATGGACCTCGTCTGCGATCTCGACCAGTCGCGCCGACCCGGGGAAGAGTGTCGCCCGGAAGTCGGTGAGCAGTCCGAAGGCGACCACGTCGATCTCCGCTTCGTCAACGAGCCGGGCGAGCTGATCGACCTGGCGGCGTCGGAGGAATTGCGCCTCATCGCACACCACGTAGTCCAGTGCCGCGGCCTCATGCCGGCGCAACACGACCTCGTCCACCGCGTCGTCGACCGTCACGGCGGACGCCTGGGCGCTGAGACCGATCCGACTGGTCACCACGTGATCACCGGAACGGTCCAACGTGGTCAGCAGCAGTCCCGACCGCCCCTGTCGGCCCTGGTTGAAATGCGTCTGCAGGGCGAACGTCGACTTCCCCGCCCCCATCGGCCCGTGAAAGAAGACCAGCCCGGCATCGCTCACCGGGTGTCCGCATCATCCGAGGCCGTCATGAGCGCCGATGATGCCGCACCCGGCGCCGGAGTGCAGGGTGATTCGTCCCGCCGACCGCGGGGTATCCGACGCCGGGTACGCGACGACCTGCCCGATCGGAGCGCTGTCGTCGGGCGCGACCCCGCGTCGACTCAGGAGGTGCGAATGATGGACTCCGTCACGATCGATCGTGAGTGCCGACTGATCGCCGACGCCGCGACCGTCAGTGAGGTCCGCGTGGCGGTCGCCGAATCCCTCACCGGCGGCAACATCGCGGCACAGCTGAGTCGCGCGCCGAACTCGGTTGAGTGGTTCTGTGGCGGGATCGTCGCCTACCGGCCTGAGGTGAAGCACGGGCTGCTCGGCGTGCCCGACGGTCCCGTCGTGTGCGCGAGGGCCGCGGAGGCGATGGCCGCGAACACGGCGCGCCTGCTCGGTGCCGATCTGGTGGTGGCGGTCACCGGTGAGGCCGGTCCGTCGGCGCAGGAGGAGCCGCCGGGCACGGTGTGCTTCGGACTCTTCGATCGCGGCGAGGTGAGCAGTTCGGACGAGACGTTCGACGGGGAACCCGAGGACATCGTCACCGCCACGGTCGCCCACGCACTACGTCTGGTGCGGGCCCGCGTCGACGGCGACCGCCGCGAGATTTCCTGAGGCCCAGCTGTACTCACGCGAGCGGTGAGTCGACTCCGCCCATCCGTGCGAACGCCTCCCGGTACAACTCGGCGACGCCTCGGGCCGGTAGTCGCCGATGAGGTCCTCGTCCACCGTGTAGCCCCGGGAACGCAGCAGCTGCGTCAGGTGAGCGTAGGACGGGCGCGCGTCGCGGTGTGCCGTGTCGGTTGGTGGGACCTCTCCGGGCGAGACCGGGATCATGGTGTCGCGCTCGTAGATCGGATCGAGGGAGGTGATGAACCAGTCAGCATCCGTTCGCTCGGCCCGATAGAGGATGCGGGTGGGTCACTGTGTCAACCGTCACCATCGGGGAGGAGTCGTAGTGCCGCCGAGAGCAGGGGACAATCGCGGGGCCGACCGCGGATCACGTCGTCCGACCATGGCCGATGTCGCCGCGCGGGCAGGCGTCTCCCGCACCCTGGTGTTGTTCGTGCTGGACGGGACGCCCGGGGCCGGCGAGGAGACCCGTCGCCGGGTGTTGCACGTCGCCGACGAACTGGGATATCGGCCTGACGCCGCGGCCCGACTTCTCGCGCTCGGGAAGAGCCGGACGCTCGGCGTCCTCATCGACGTGTCGCAACTGTTCGAGGGCGAACTCGTCACGAACATCTACCCCGCGGCCGAGAAACTCGGCTACGACGTCCTGTTGACCGCGAACCTCCCGGGACGCGCGGAACCGTCGGCTATCGACACCCTGCTCGATCATCGCTGTGGCGCGGTGATCCTCCTCGGGCTCATGTCGTCGCCCGACGATCTCGCAGCGCTGTCCGGGCGTGCGCCGATGGTCGTGGTCGGTCGCCGGCTGCCCGGGGATCTGGTCGGCGAGCGGCTCGCCACAGTCCGGACCAACGACACGATGCGCATGCGACAGGCTGTCGGCTACCTCGTCGAGCTCGGTCACCGCGACATCCTGCACGTCGATGACGGCAACGATCCGGCGTCCGGGACCGACGGTCCGCTTATCGATCGGCGATGCGAGCCCATGGGCTCGGCGATCGCGCACGTCGTCCGCGGGGCACACAACGAAGCCGCAGGAGCCGCCGCCGCCCACGTCATCCTCGGCCAGAAGTTGTTGCCCACAGCCATTCTGGCGGGCACGACCGATGCGCCCTCGGGCTCCTCGACGTGTTCACCCGCGAGGGCGTCGACATCCCGGGCGAGATCTCACTCATGGGATACGACGACGGCCGGCTATCCGACAATCCACGCATCGACCTGACGACGATCCATCAGGACGCACACGGCCTCGCGGAGAGCTCGGTCGAACTGGCCGTCGACCTCCTCACGGAGGTGCACGCACTCGATGCCGGCGCTGTCCTCGAGCCGACGCTCAAGGTACGCGGGACGACGGCACCCCCGACGCGCTGACCTCGCTGGGGTCGGCATCTGCTGAGATGACGACCGGGATCAATCGCCGGCGAAGTCGATCCCGATCTGTGCGCGCACGCGATCCATGATATCCAGGGTCGCGATGACATCGGCGGACGGATGGATGTCCGAATCGATTGCGCCATCGGCGATTCGCCGCGCGGCATCGACGGCGGAGAAGTGCAGTCCGTCAGCATGTGCCGCCGTCTCCTCGGTGTGTTCGAGCGGCTCTCCGTCTCGGGGGACGACACGGAACGGCCCGGGCTGGTAGAACGGCCCGGGCACCTCGAGATACCCGTTCTCACCCGCGACGAACGCCGTCGTCGGGGTGTTCGCGAGGATCGTCGTGTTCAGCACCGACTGCCCGCCACCGACGTGCCCGAGTACGGCCGAGATCTGGCCGTTGAGTTCGTGGTTCGCGGGTTGGCCGATCGCCGACACCGTGCTCACGTCGCCGAGGAACCATCGGGCGAAGGCGACCGGATAGGTACCCAGGTCGAGCAACGGCCCGCCCGCGAGTGCCGGGTCGTAGATCCGGTGATCGGTGGTGAAGTATTCGCCGTGGTCGGCGGCGACGGCCCGAACGGTGCCGAGCATGCCGTCGTCGACGATCTGGAGGATCACGTCGAATTTGGGTAGGAACCGTGTCCACATCGCCTCACCGGCGAACACGCCGGCATGGTGTGCCGCGGCGACGATCTCGCGCGCCTGCCGCGCATTGACCCCCATCGGCTTCTCGATGAGGACATGCTTGCCGGCCGCGATCGCGTCGAGGGCACACCGGTGGTGCTGGGGGTGCGGCGTACTGACGTACACGATCTCCACCGCCGGATCCGACAGCAGCGCGTCGTAACCGCTGTGAGCGGTCGGCACACCCATCCGCCGGGCGAAATCGTCCGCGCGCCCGGCTGATCGCGAACCGACGGCCGTGACCTGCTGGTTCGTGTGCTTGTGCAACGAGGACACGAACCGCTCCGCGATCCAACCAGGACCCATGATCCCCCACCGCAGGGCCGGCGCGGTCGTCGGATCCTGGGTACGCGGTGCGGGTAGTCGTGAGATCACCTGTCAGCTCCGGTATTTAGTGACGTAGTCGGTCATGGTGGCCAGTTGGTACCGGGAGACCTCGGGGGCGTTCTCGTTCTCGGCGAAGACACTGGACACCATGACGGAGTCGTCGCGGTCGTAGAAGCCGATCTGGCCGAGGGTGGAGAAGAACTCGTCCCAGTCGACGTCGCCGTCGCCGATCTTGAGGTGCTGGTGCACGCGAACGGCGTTGCCCGGCGGATTGGTGATGTACCGCAACCCGTGCGATGCGTGGTGATCCATCGTGTCGGCCACGTGGACGAGCCGGAGCATGTCGCCCGCGGTGGTCATGATCTCGCGCATGTTGGCGCCCATGTGGAAGGTGTGGCAGGCGACGAAGGCGAGCCCGATGTTCGGCGAGTTGATCCCGCGGATCATCCGGATCGCGGCGAGTCCGTCCTCGACGAAGTCGTCGGGGTGTGGGTCGATGCGGACGTCGATGCCCTCGCGTTCGATGATGGGGACGAGTTCGTCCATGGATCGGTAGAAGGCGCGTTCGGATTCCTCGGGCTTCTCCGGGCGTCCGGAGAACTCGGTGTTCATCACGTTCACACCGAGGTTGACGGTGATCTGGATCGCGCGTTTCCAATAGCGGACGGCGGCTTCGCGGGCGTCGTCGTCGGGGCCGGACCAGCGCAGCACGGGCAGGACCGAGGCGATGCCGACGCCGGCGTCGGCGCAGGCGGTGCGGAACTCGGCGACGAGTGCGTCGTCGGCCTTGGGGTGATTGAAGAACGGGATCATATTCGCGTGTGGGGTGAGTTGCAGGTACTCGTAGCCGAGGTCGGCGACGACGCCGGGTAGTTCGAGCAGTGAGTGGCTGTGGTGGAGTGGCTGTGGTGGAACGGGGTGGGGTCGAGCGCGACCTTCATGGTGGTTCTCCTCGGCGGGAACGGCGAGCGGGCGTGAGGTCAGCGGAAGCGCACGGACGGCACGCCGCACGAGCCCAGGTACTTCTGGGTGCGCTGGGCGATGGGCAGCGGCGCATCCGGCGAGCACGGGTACATGTCCTGTTCGACGATCGCGAAGATGTCGATGTCCAGGTCGGCCACGGCATCGAGCAACGGCGGCATCTCCGGGATGCCACGTGGCGGCTCGGTCATGGCACCGAGGCGGACGGCCTCGCCGAAGGGCAGGTCGTCGGCGGCCACCTTCGCGCGGACGGACTCGTCGACCTGCTTGAGGTGCAGGTAACCGATCCGCTCGGGGTGCGCTCGGATGATGGCGAGATTGTCTCCGCCGCAGTAGCTCACGTGCCCGGTGTCGAGGCAGAGGTTGACGAACTCACCGCCGGTGTTCTCCAGGAATCGGTAGATGTTGTCCTCGGTGTCCACATGGCTGTCCGCGTGCGGATGGTATTGCGCACGCACACCGTACTTCTCGAACATCGCCTGGCCGAGCTCGTTCATGCCACGGGTCTTCGCGAGCCACTGGTCGTCGGTGAGGTTGCGGTCCTCCAGGACCTCCCCGGTCGCCGGGTCGCGCCACATCTCCGGGATCACCACGACGTGCTTGCCGCCCACGGCGGCGGTCAGCTTGGCGACGTCCTCGATCTGGGTCCAGACCGCGTCCCATGAAGCGTCCTGATGCAGATGCTCGAACACGGTGCCCGCCGACAATTTCAGGCCGCGCTCACCGAGCTCGTCGAGGAGCTGCGCGGGGTCGGTCGGCAGGTAGCCGTACGGACCGAGCTCGATCCACTCGTATCCGGACGCGGCGACCTCGTCGAGGAACCGGGTGTAGGGGGTCTGCTGCGGATCGTCCGGGAACCAGACGCCCCAGGAATCGGGTGCGGAGCCGACGATGATGCTGCTCATGGGTGAATCCCTTTCGTATGGGGCGTCTCGGTGAGATCTGTTGTCGTGGAAGGAAATATGTAGGGATTCGTGTTCCGGAGCCTCAGACGGCCGATGTCGGCACCGGATAGCCGATCGGCTCGAGCTCACCGGTGCGCAGTGATCGCGTGGCCGCCTCGGCGATCGCCTGGGCCTTGAGTGCCTCGGGGAGGGCGGGTCCGATCGGGGTGCCGGTCTCCACTGCCGATACGAAATGGTCGAGCGCAGCCCGATAGGTCGGCGCGACACGCTCGAACCATCCGGCATGCATGCCGTCGCCGACGATCTGTCCTGCCCGGTATCGGGTCACGGAACCAACCTGGTGACGCCCGGCCTCCACGAGACCGGTGGAACCCAGCACCTCGATGCGTTCGTCGTAGCCGTAACCGATGCGGCGTGCACTGTCGATCTGCACCAGGGCGCCGCTGGGCATCCGCAGGGTCACGACCGACGTGTCCACATCGCCGAGGTCGGTCATCCGTGGATCGGTGAACACCGAACCGGCCGCGAACACCGACACCGGATCCTCACCGGTGATCCACCGCGCGAGATCGAAGAAGTGCACGGTCTGGTCGCGCATCTGACCGCCCGAGACAGCGATGTAGTCGAGAGGGGGCAGCGCAGGCCCGCGGGTCGTCATCTGGACGAGTTCGACCCCACCGATCTCGCCGGATCGCACGGTGCGTGCGACTTCGGCATAGTCGCGGTCGAATCGTCGGTTGAAGTCGACCATCATCGGCAGGCCAGTATGTCCCACATCGCCGACGACCTCGACGGCGTGATCGAGGTCGAGGTCGATCGGCTTCTCGCACAAGGTCGCCAGCCCGGTTGCCGCGGCCCTGCGGAGGTGGGTCGCGTGGGTGTCGGTGGACGAAGCGATCAGGACGGCATCCACGTTCGACGGATCGAAGACATCGTCGGATCCGAGTGCGGTGGTGCCGGTTCGCGATGCGAGTTCGAGTGCCCGGGAGTCGTCGACGTCATGGATGCCGATGAGGTCGACACCCGGGTGAGACGCGAGGTTCGCGGCGTGTACCGAGCCGATGAACCCCGCTCCGACCAGCGCCATCCGGATCATCTGTGTCTACTCCTGTCCTGTCGGGAACCGACCATCTGTGGGACAATGTGGGACCGGTCCCAGTCACCATACGTGGTCCAGATCACCAGAGCAATAGGATGTGCGGTTGTGAGTCTCGACGATGTGCCCGCAAGTGGCGCCAGCGGAATCCCCGCCGGACGACGAGCTGCGACGATCCGTGACGTCGCTGCCCACGCCGGGGTTTCCAAGTCCGTGGTCTCACGTGTCCTGCGCGACGAACCCAACGTCAGCGTCGAGCGGCGCACCCGTGTCCGTGTCGCGATGGACGAGCTCGGCTATCGCCCGAACTCCATCGCGCGCGGCCTGTCCGAAGCTCGCAGCGGCACGGTCGGTGTCGTGATCAACGATCTTCGCAACCCGTGGTATGTCGATCTCCTCGAAGGCCTCGCCACCACCTTCGATGCGGTCGACATAGCACCGATCCTCGTCGACAGTCGCCTCGACCATCAGGTCGGCCGGGACACGGTCGAGACGATGCTGTCGCGCCAGGTGGACGGTCTCGTGGTCGTCGGCACGACCGACGCGCGGGTCGACGTCGAACGCGCGGCGCGGTCGATCCCGGTCGTGCTCGCCGGCACCCTCGAACCCGATCTGCCGACGATCGACATCGCCGTCGACGACGATGTGGTCGGCGCGGGGATCGCCACCGAACACCTTCTGGCCCTGGGGCATCGACGGTTGGCGCACATCCAGGGGCCGGGCATGGTGGGACGGCTCCGACGGCAGGGGTTCGAGGAGATGATCTCCGCGTCGGGGCTTCCGGTCGAATCGGTCGCGATCGAATACGGCGGCACGACCGAGGAGGGTGGATACGCCGCGTCGGCGCGGCTTCTCGATGCCGCTCCACCGCCGACGGCGATCCTGGCGTTCAACGACATGGCGAGCCTGGGGGCGATGTCGGCCGCCGATGATCGGGGCATCTCGATCCCCGGGGACCTGTCCCTGATCGGTTACGACGACACACAACTGGCGAGTCTTCGGCACATCTCCTTGACGTCGGTCGACAACGGAAACTTCACCGTGGGCGCGCAGGCCGCGAAATTCGTCCTGCAGCGCATGGAACGCATGACCGCCCCGCAGCGGGTGTATCGGCACACGCCCGAGCTGGTGGTACGACGGACAACTGCGGCACCTCGATGACCATCGTCGACGAGGTGCCGCGATGTCGGGATGCCCGGAGCACCGGGATCCCCGGTGGCGCCGGTTCTCCTCAGCCGCGTGCGACCCAGGAGAGTGCCACCAGTGCCGGCTGACCGAACAACCGGACGAAGCGTTTACGGTCGGTGTCGAGTCCGAAGGCGTCGATCTTGTTGCGGTACTGGTGGATGTTGCCCGGGAACACCGCGATGAAGAACGCCGCGGCGGCCGCACCCACCGCCCGTCGGCGGTCGGGGAGCCCGATGAGGGCGAGCCCCAGGCCGATCTCGGCAACGCCGGACGCCAGTACGGTGGCGTCCGGCGACAGCGGGACGAAGTCGGGCACCTGGGCCTGGAACTCCTTGCGCTGGAACGTCATGTGTCCGATCCCGGCGGTGGTCAGGATGCCGCCGAGGACGAGGCGCGCAAGCCGCCCGGGTCGGGACTGGGTGTCGGTCGTACGGGCAAATGCTGTCGTGGCCATGGGTGTCCTCACTGTCGGAGAAGCCGGACGCTCGAGTGTGCTCGATCGCTCAGTCGTCGGCGAGGGTCAGGGTGACGTCGATGTTGCCGCGGGTCGCGTTCGAGTAGGGACAGACCTCGTGCGCCTTCTCGACCAGCGACTTTGCCGTGGCGTCGTCGACGGCCGGCAAGGTGACCTCGAGTTCGACCGCGAGGCCGAATCCGCCGGTGTCGGTCGAACCGAGCGACACCCTCGCTCCGACAGCCGAATCGGTGACGTCGGCGCCGGACTGTCCGGCCACGAGTCGCAGTGCGCTGTGGAAGCAGGCCGCATAGCCGGCCGCGAACAGCTGCTCGGGGTTGGTGCCCACGCCGGAGCCGCCGAGTTCCTTCGGCATGTCCAGGTCCAGATCGATCTTCCCGTCGGACGTCCGTGCATGGCCGTTGCGACCGTCGCCCGTTGCCAGGGCCTCTGCGGTGTAGATCGCCTTCATGATCGGCTTCCTTTCGATGGGGTGGATGCGTCGAGATGTCGACGCAGCTCGTCGGTGAGGTCGTGCAGGGTGGTTCGCAACGCGATGAGTGCCGCGGGGTCGAACGAGGCGTGATCGTCGGAGTCTGCCTCGGAGGCGGGCGTATCCCGCTCCTCGGCGACGGCGGCGGCATCGGCGATCGCGGCGGTCAACGACTCGTAGACACAGTCCGCCCGTCCACCCAGGGCCACGCCCTCAGGTGTCAACGCGACCGTGACCGAACGTTCGTCGGTGTCGGATCGCACTCGGGTGAGATACCCGAGTGCCTCGAGCCGCCGCAGCAGTGGCGACACCGTTCCTGAGTCTAGATGAAGCCGACGGCACAGCCGGCCGACAGTGATCTCGTCCTCTTCCCAGAGGACGAGCATCGCGAGGTACTGCGGATAGGTGAGACCGAGGTCCTGCAGACCTGGCCGCTGCGCCGCGATCACCGCACGGGAGGCGGTGTACAGGGCGAAGCAGAGCTGGTCGTCGAGTCGAACGGAGGTCACGGAGTCCACCATAGCGCACAAAGGTTGTGCACAACATTGTTGTGGGGCATTCAATTTTCGCCGTCTCGTCAACCATGGTTGACCAGACGGTCGTCGGTGGGCACCCTGGTCACATGAGAACCGGATTCGACGACGACGGCGGGACGCCGATCGAAGAGTTGACACGAGTCGCGGCGAGGCGGCGCGACCTCGCCCGCGACGAAGAAGTGGCCGTGCGACGAGCGCGACACGCAGGCCTGTCCTGGGCGGAGATCGGGACGTTGCTCGGAGTGTCCAAGCAGGCAATGCACAAGAAGTATCGGAAGGTCGGATGACGGCCCGACCGCCCCTGTCCGACGAGGCGTTCATCGACGCCCTGGGGGTCGACCTCCGCGCTGCCGGATACACGACGGACGGTGTGGCCACACTGCTGGGCGAGGACGCCAACGAGGCACTCGGACGCGGCGTGTGGTGGCCTGCCATGCACTCGACGAGGGCGGCGGACACCGATCGAACCGCACTGGCCACCATCGTCCGGTTGTTCCTCCTTGGCTCCGATGAGCCGGATTCTTCCGTCGCGCAGGCATTTCCGACGACAGGCCGGGACGCTCTGGCGGCACACGGGGTGCTCGACTCGATCGACGGACGCCTCCGTGCGGCCCTCGACATCCGACCGCACGCCGACGACGCGGGCGAGTACCTGGTCGTGTCCGATCAGGACGCCGCGATGCGATCCGGCCCCGTCGACCGCGAACACGTGCTCGGGATCGGGGGAGCGTCGGTGTCGTTGGCGCGCGCCGTCATCCGGTCACCGGTCCGGCGGGCTCTCGACATCGGCACCGGTTGCGGTATCCAGGCCCTGCACCTCGATGCGCACTGTGACGAGATCGTCGCCACCGACACCAACCCGCGGGCGTTGTCGTTGGCCGCGGCGACCGCGCGCTTGAACGGCATGCGCTGGGATCTGCGCGCGGGCAGTCTGTTCGAACCGGTGGCCGGGGAGCGTTTCGACCTCATCGTGTCGAATCCGCCGTTCGTCGTCGGTGCGGGCGCGCAGGACTACATCTACCGCGACTCCGGGATGGTCGGCGACAGCCTGTGCGCTGAGCTGATCCGCGAGCTGCCGGATCATCTGGAACCGGGTGGTACCGCCCAGATCTTGGCGAACTGGATCGTCCCGAGGGAGACCGACTGGCGTGATCGTGTTCGCGGGTGGCTGGCGGACACCGGTCTCGATGCCTGGGTGGTGCAACGCGAGCTCGCCGATCCCATCAGCTACATCTCGCTGTGGTTGTCGGATGCCGGTGAGTCGACCGATGCCGCGGCCGTCCGGGGGGCGCAGTGGCTCGACTGGTTCGCCGAGCAGGGGATCGCCGGGATCGGCATGGGTCTGATCACGTTGCGTCGCAGGGATGTAGGGGATGAGCGACGGGCGCCTGATCAGGTGATCGAGGAGATCGTCGGTGCCGGGGAGGAGGTCACCGGTCCCGAGGCGCAGGCGTTCCTCGCGCGTCGGCACTATCTCCGGACACGTTCGGACGACGATCTTCTCGGTGTCCGGATGGCAACGGCTCCGGTGTTCCTCGAGGAGCAGTCGCTGCCGGGCGAGGACGGGTGGCAACAGGTGGCGGCGACGGTGCGTCGCCCCGGTGGTCCGGGTGCGGTCCTCGGAGTGGACGAGGTGTCGCGGGCGCTGCTCGCAGGATGTCGCGGACACGTTCCGCTCGGCGCGCTGATCGAGTTGCTCGCCGGCTTCCACGGCGTGGACCCCGACGCGCTCGCGCAGGCGGCGCTGCCCGTCGTGCGCGAGGCCATCGGACGCGGAATCCTGTTCGAGGCGAGCTGAATCGGGCGGGTGGTCTCGATACGCGTCGGGCTCGCTGCGCTCGCTCGTGGCTACTCGACCAGCGGGTTGGGGGTCGGGGGTGTCGTGCTTGCTCGTCGCTACTCGACCAGCGGGGTGGTGGTCGCGGTGCGGCGGCCGAAGGTGGCGTGGAGTGCCGACTGCAGATCGTGTTCGAGGTCGTCGGGATCCTCGAGGCCGACGGAGAAACGGAGATGACCGTAACGTCGGAAGTCCTCGGGGTAGGCGGCCACCCGCGGACCGTCGGTACCGACGTGCACGATCAGCGACTCGTCGTGTCCGAGGGAGACGGCGGAGGTGATCAGGCGCAGGTTCGAGACGAACCGGTTCTGGTCGGCCGGTGTGCCACGTACGGCGAACGCCATCATCCCGCCGAATCCACGTCCACCGAATTGTCGTGTGGCGAGGTCATGTTGGGGATGTGTGGGCAGGCCCGGGTATGCGACGAAGGCGATCCGGTCGTCGTCGGTGAGCATCTCGGCGAGGCGCTGCGCCGCCGACTGATGCGCCGCCAGACGCAAGGGGAGTGTGATCGCGCCGCGCGAGATGAGCCATGCATTGAACGGCGAGATCACTCCGCCGACGTCCACCATCGCTTCGGCGCGGATGGGTTCGATGAGCTCACGCCGGCCGATGACGGCTCCGCCCATCGCGTCGCCGTGACCGTTGATGTATTTGGTCAGTGAATGCGCGACGAGGTCGGCGCCGTCGGTCAGGGGCCGATACAGAGGAGGTGGCGTGAAGGTCGAGTCCACCACCAGCAACGCGCCACCGTCGTGCGCGATGTCGGCCAACTCGGCGATGTCGGCGACCTTCGTGGTCGGGTTGGCGACGGCCTCGGTGACGACGAGCCGGGTCGTCGGCCGGAGCGCCTCCCGCACCGCGTCGTGGTCGGTGACGTCGACGAAAGTCGCTTCGATGCCGTACTTGCGGGGGAGCAGCGAGGACCAGAGTTTGTAGGTGGCCTCGTAGGTGGTGTCGGACACGACGACATGGTCACCGGCGGACACGTGGGTGAAGAAGATTGCATGGAGCGCGGAGACACCGGAGGCGAGTGCCACCGCCTCCTCGCCGCGGTCGAGCGCGGCGAGCTTGTCCTGCAGGGCGATCTGGTTGGCCCCCGAGTTGCGCGAGTAGAAGAGGCGTTCGGTGCCCGACCAGTCCATCGCCGACGGATCGTCGGGCAGGTGATACGAGTTGGCCATCGTGATCGGTGTCCGGATGGCCCCGGACTCGGACGTCGAGTTGCCTGCGTGCACGCAGAGGGTGCGGTCACCGACCGTTCGCGGATCGATCGGATCGGAACTGGCGGTCATGGCACTCCCACGGTCGTGATGTCGGGTGAGCGGGTCCTGGGCGGATCGATCGGTTCCTCGACCCGCCGGTGGTCCGCGGCGATGTGTTGGGCAGCGACGTGCTGGGCGGTGATGAGCGGGAGCCGGTGGAGTTTGTCGACGCCGTAGGCCGCGCGGAACTCCGACCACGCCCAACACAGACCGAACACCACGCCGACGACACAGGCGTTGGTCATCGACCCCCAGGGCCGATGCGCGATGTGGATGGGCACGATCACCAGCGCGAGTGCTTGCAGGACATAGGAGTCCAGACTCCGGGTGCCGGTCATGACCAGCGGTCGCAACCAGTCCTTGTGCCACCACCGCAGCAGAGCGCGGAAGATTCCGTAGACAGCCGGGATCGCCACCCAGGCGCCGATCGCCCGGGCGGGCCGGAAGTCGAGTTTGTCCGCGACGGCGGATTCGATGTGGGTCCATGGTCCGGTGTCGACTGTGAAGTGCAGGAACAGTGCGACGCCGATCGCCACGGCGACGATCGCCGGCAGAGTGCGGTCGATGCGCTCGGCGACGTTCCAGTCCCGCCACTTCCACCCGATCACCACTGCGGGCACGAACATGATCTGCCAGGCCGCCCAGTTCTGAATGCGTGGACCGGCCATGTAGGCGGTCAGATAGACCCAATCCGGGGACCACACCAACGAGATCACATAGAGCGCGAGCGACGCCGCGAGGACCGCCGCCCACCAGCCGCGCATCAACACGGGGAACAGAAGGTACGCCGACGCCATCAACACCATGTAGAGCAACAGGATGTTGCCGCCGCTGGGTAGGTAGCGCATCGTGAACGCGAGTTCGAGACCTTGCGACCAGCCGTCGATCGGGAGCAGCAGGGTCAGCCAACGATGGCCCTCGACGGCGGCGGCGACCGCGACGAGGGCGATGGTGAGCTGGCAGACATAGAGGACGACCAGCCGGCGGGTCAGTCGCCGATAGGCGTAGCCGAGCGAGTGCCGCTCGATCCAGCGGCGGTACACAAGGCCCAGCACCAGACCCGACAACAGCACGAACGCCGACATGCCGTCGACGTAGGGATAGGCGTGGGTGGGCGATGCGATGAGGGTGCCATCGGCGAAATGCAGCGAGATCATGCTCCAGATCGCGAGTCCCCGCGTCGCGTCGATGGCGAGATCTCGGTTCATCGCATGTCACCCTACCCAGCGGTCAGGATGCGAGCCGAACAGCCGCGCGCACACCGGGCGACACGTCTCCGCCCGGCACCTCGACGGATCGTGGTGCCGGGCGGAGTTGCGGTGGCTCAGGTGTAGAGATCTGCGATGGCGCGGTTGTGCGCGTCGTGGATGACGTTGCGCTTCAACTTCAACGTCGGGGTCAGTTCGCCGGACTCGATGGTGAAGTCGGTGTCGAGCACGGCGAACTTCTTGATCGCCTCCGCGTTGGACACCTTGGTGTTCGCCTCCTTCACGGCGGCGTCGATCTCTGCGTTGAGGTCGGCGTTGCCGGCCAGATCGGCGAGCGACGTGTCGGCGGGCAGACCATGACGGTCGAGCCAACCCGGCACCGCCTCGACGTCGAGGGTGATGAGGGCCGCGATGAACGGCTTGTTGTCGCCGACGACGAGGCACTGGCTCACCATGGGATGTGCCCGGATGGTGTCCTCGAGCTGCGCCGGGGACACGTTCTTCCCGCCGGCGGTGACGATGAGCTCCTTCTTGCGGCCGGTGATGAAGAGGTAGCCGTCGTCGAGGCGACCGATGTCGCCGGTGTGGAACCAGCCGTCGACGATCGCCTCACCGGTGGCCTTCTCGTTCTTCCAGTAGCCGCCGAACACCACGGGCCCCTGCAGCAGGACCTCACCGTCGTCGGCGATGGCGACCGTGACGCCCGGCACCGGGCGGCCGACCGAACCGACCTTCTGATGATCCTCGTTGTTGGCGGTCACCGCCGCGGTGGTCTCCGACAGGCCGTAACCCTCGTAGACCGGGATGCCGACGCCGCGGAAGAAGTGACCCAGCCGGGCACCCAGCGGAGCACCGCCGGAGATGGCGCCCTCGCACTGTCCGCCGAGCGCCGCACGGAGCTTGCCGTAGACCAGCCGGTCGAACAGCGCGTGCTTGAGCTTCAGGCCGAGTCCCGCACCGCCGGTCTCGAGGGCCTTGCTGTACTCGATCGCGGTGTCGGCGGCGCGATCGAAGATGCTGCCCTTGCCGCCGTCGTAGGCCTTCTGCTTGGCGGAGTTGTAGACCTTCTCGAACACCCGGGGCACCGACAGCACGTAGTTCGGCTTGAAGGTCCCGAGATCCTCGATGAGGTTGGGGATGTCGTTGGTGTGGCCGAGGATCACGCCGTTCTCCACGCACCCGACGGCGACGACACGAGCGAACACGTGCGCGAGCGGCAGGAAGAGCAAGGTGGACTTGCCCTCCACCAGACCTGCACCGACGGCATCGCGCGTCGCGGCGCATTCGGCCAGGAAGTTGGCGTGGGTGAGCACGACACCCTTGGGCCGTCCGGTGGTCCCCGAGGTGTAGATCAGCGTTGCCGCATCCGAGGACAGCGCGTTCGCGTGCCTGGTGTCGAGTTCATCGTCGGCGATCTCGGCGCCGCGCTTGGTGATCGTCGCGAGCGCCTGCTCGTCGATGATCAGCGTCTCGCGCAGATCGGGCGCCTCCTCGATGACTCCGAGGTGCTTGGTGTGATGTGCGTTCTGCTCCACGAACAGGAGTGCGGTTCCGGAGTCCTCGAGGATCCACTTGACCTGATCGGGTGCCGACGTCTCGTAGATCGCGACCGTCGTCGCCCCTGCGCGCCAGATCGCGTAGTCGAGGACCGTCCACTCGTAGCGGGTCGACGACAGGATCGCAACGCGCTCACCGGGTTTCACGCCGGAGGCGATCAGGCCCTTGGCCACGGCGTCGACCTCGTCGACGAACTGCTTGGCGGTCACGTTGATCCACTGGTTGCCCGAACGCCTCCGGAACAACGGCATCGTCGGTCGTTCGGCCCGATACCGGAGGATGCTGTCGACGGTCGTTGCCTTGTCCTCGATGGACAGATCGGACGGAGTGGAATACTGCTCCATAGCGGCCTCCCCTAGCGCGCAAATACGGTCATAACGGACACGGGCGAGCCCGCGTGTGCTCCGTCTCATCTCTGTTAAGTGTCACTGACAGTACCAGCGTTCGTGTCGTCGATCACAGGTCGGTGATCCTCCCGTGACCGGGCACGATCGAGGTCGCGGGTCACCACGAGGTCACGGCCGTCGCCGACGATTGTCCAGAGCGCCCTTCGGCCGATTAGAGTTGGCGTGATGAATGGGACTGCGCATGACAGATCCGGGCATGACTGACCCGGCCGACGGACAGGCCGGCTCCGACGGCGGCCACATCGACTCGTTCGACGACCTCGACATCGCCCCTCGGGTACGTCAGGCCATCGCCGATGTCGGATACGAGTCCCCGTCGCCGATCCAGGCCGCGACGATCCCGCCTCTGATGGCCGGTCGCGACGTCGTCGGTCTGGCGCAGACCGGCACCGGCAAGACCGCTGCTTTCGCGGTGCCGATCCTGTCCCGGATCGATCCGACGGCGCGCCATCCGCAGGCTCTCGTCCTCGCACCCACCCGTGAACTCGCGTTGCAGGTGGCCGAGGCCTTCGGTCGCTACTCGTCCCACATGCCCGAGGTCCGGGTGCTGCCGATCTACGGCGGTCAGAGTTACGGCGTGCAGCTCGCCGGCCTCCGCCGCGGCGCCCAGGTCATCGTAGGTACGCCCGGTCGCGTCATCGACCACCTGGACAAGGGGACACTCGACATCTCGCAACTGGATCATCTGGTCCTCGACGAGGCCGACGAGATGCTCACGATGGGTTTCGCGGAGGACGTCGAGCGCATCCTCGCCGAGACCCCGGACAGCAAGCAGGTCGCGCTGTTCTCGGCGACCATGCCCAGCGCGATCCGACGACTCGCACAGCGCTACCTGCACGACCCGCAGGAGATCACCGTCAAGGCCAAGACGGCGACCGCGCAGAACATCACCCAGCGCTATCTGCAGGTGTCACACCAGCGCAAACTCGATGCACTCACTCGGTTCCTCGAGGTCGAGACGTTCGACGCGATGATCGTGTTCGTGCGGACGAAGTCGGCGACCGAGGAACTCGCGGAGAAGCTGCGGTCGCGTGGATTCTCTGCGGTCGCGATCAACGGCGACATGGCGCAGGCGCAGCGCGAGCGAACCATCAATCAGCTCAAGAACGGGCAGATCGACATCCTGGTGGCGACCGACGTCGCGGCCCGCGGACTCGACGTCGACCGGATCTCGCATGTCGTCAACTACGACATCCCGCACGACACCGAGAGCTACGTGCACCGCATCGGACGTACCGGCCGCGCCGGACGGTCGGGCAATGCGCTGCTGTTCGTGTCGCCGCGTGAGCGCCATCTGCTGCGCGCGATCGAGCGGGCGACGCGCTCGACCCTGACCGAGATCGGGCTGCCCAGCGTCGAGGACGTGAATGCACAGCGCGTGGCGCGTTTCGCGGACTCGATCACCGAGAACCTCGGCTCCGATCATCTCGACACGTTCCGTCAGCTCGTCGAGAACTACGCCCGCGACAAGGATGTCGCGATGGCCGACATCGCCGCCGCGCTGGCGCTCGAGACCCGCGACGGCGGCTTCCTGATGGCCCCCGATCCGCCCGAGGGTGAGCGGGGTGAGCGTCGGGAGCGCAGCCCGCGTCGTTCGTCCGGCGGTCAGTTCGCCACCTACCGGATCGCGGTGGGCCGCAAGCACAAGGTGTCGCCCGGGGCGATCGTCGGTGCGATCGCGAACGAGGGCGGCCTCACTCGCGGGGATTTCGGCAACATCAGCATCCGCGACGACTTCTCCTTGGTGGAGTTGCCCGAGAACCTCGACAACGAGACGCTGTCCTCCTTGCGGCACACGAAGATCGGCCGGAACCCGATCGACATCAAGAAGGACCACGGCCCGCCACGGACGCGTGGCGGTGCCAAGCGTGGCGGCGGCCACGGTCGCGACGGGTACGGCAAGCGTTCCGACAGCTGGGGCAAGCGGTCGAATCCGCGTGTCGCCGGCCGCGGACGCGGCTGAGCCCCTCGCCGGGACGATCGCCGAGTCGGCCGTCGCGGACCGGGCCGTTTCTGGGAGGGCCATGTGAGGTTGGGGAGACCGTGGTGCAAAACTTGCCGGTTCGAGATATTTCCGTAACCTTTGGTGTGGGGGAACGAGAGAGTTCATGGACGACGGGTGGCCGTCGCCGACCCCGCTGACCACGATGAGGCCGTGTGTCAGAACAGATTCGGACGAGAACAACAGGAATGGTGAGTCACCAGTGTCAGTGGTGAATTCGATTACAGCAGCCGACGCGAAGACCCATTGCGAGCACGATCACGCGGTGATCGTCGATGCACGCCCACAGGTGATGCGTCACCAGGGCTCTCTGCCCGGGGCCGTGGTGGTGGAGCCGACCGATGTGCGCGAGCGTTTCACGCCGACACCGTCGGGGACGTTTCCCGTGGTTCGTGATCCGGACACCGAGATCGCCGTCGTGTCGGTCAGCTCACAGGCGCCCGCCATCGCCGAACAGATCGCCGGACTCGGTTACACCAATGTGCACTACGTCGACGGCGGCTACCGCGCGATGAGCACCCAGTACCGCACCTGAACCGCGCGACGGATTCGGTTGGTAGCGTTTTTCACGTATCCACGCCAGTGAATCCTGCCGACGACGCCGGGGGACGGCGCACGGAGGAGGGATCGAGTGGGCATGGCCGACGGGAGTGACACGCAGCGGAGCGACCAGGTCATCCGACTACTCGGTTACCTTCACGAGTTGGTCCGCTCCCGTTCGGAGATCGTCAACGACGTCGATCGCCACCCCGGGGTGGTCTGGATCGGACGATCCACCGAGGTCGGTGTCCGCGCGTCGGCCGGTGCCGGGCAGCCCGTCATCGAACTCGACGCAGACGACGACGGACACGCGTCGGTGGCGCAACTCGTCGACGAGTTGCACGACAGTCCCGAAACGCTCGAGCTGGTTGTGGCCAACGCCCTGGTCACGGTCCGCGACGCCGACGACGACGGTGAGATCCGTATCCGCGATCACCTCGTCACCCAGCAGGTGATCGCGGACCGCGACGACGAGACCGGCAGTATCCGGATCTCACTCGGCACCGGATCGGTGCCGATGGTCCACGACACCTATCTCCTCGCGCCGATCGAGGGCATCGACCTCTCGGACGCGATGAAGGCGCGCGTTCGTATCACCGACCTCGCCAACCCGCTCGGAGGCAGGTTCCCCGAGCTGATGGACTCCTGGCGTCAGCAGATCTCCGTCGACGCGGACTCGATCAGTCTGTCCGTCGACAACCGGCCGGCGCTTGTCCTGCGTCGCCGGGGTGTCACCGCCGCGCTGGCGTTCTACGACGCGATCCTGACCGAACTGCGGGCGCATCCCGATGACCTCCCGATCGGCCTCGCACAGCTCGTCGCACCGATCGAGGCGCCCGAGCGTCTGGCCGCGCTGGCCCGGGCGGATGTGATGGCCCCTGACGACCTGGTCCGTGACGCGCTCTACCCACTGCCCGCCAACGTCGAACAGCGTGATGTGTTGGCGCAACTCGGCGTCGACAGCGGAGTCGTCGTCGAGGGCCCACCGGGGACCGGCAAGACCCACACGATCGCCAATCTCACCGCCGCGCTGCTCGCCAAGGGGCAGCGCGTCCTGGTGACCAGCGAGAAGGCCCACGCCCTGACCGTCATCCGCGACATGTTGCCCCCGGAACTGCGTGAGCTGGCGGTGTCCATCGCCGACGTCGGGCGCGACGACGCCGACGCGACGGTCTCCGGCGTCGAGGCGATCGCCGAGAGGAAGGCGGGCCATCAGCCGCGCGTCGTCGAGGCGGAGATCGCCGATCTGCTCGACAAGCGAGAGCAGGCGACCTGGAAGCGCGAGCGGGTGCTGCGCGAGCTCTGGAGCGCACGGGAGTCGGAGACCGAGGCCCACGAGTGGGTGGCCGGCGACTATCGCGGGACGGCAGCCGAGGTGGTGCGCCAGTGTGCCGCCGACGCACCCCGCCACGATTGGCTGCCGGGGCCGCTCGAGGGCGTGGCACCGCCGCTGGACGCCGATGAGTTCGTCCGGCTCCTCGATCTGCTGCGCACCACCGCCGATCCCCGCTCACGCCTGGGCCAACGTTTGCCCGATCTCGCCGATCATCTGCCCGACACCGCCACGCTGGAGAGCATCTGCCAACGAATCGCGCAGCGCCCCACCGAGCCCATGGTCGGCAGCGGCTCCTTGCTGTCGATCCTCGCCGGCGTGGACAGCGCCCGTCTCGTGCGCATCAAGGAGGTCTGTGAACGTCTGGCCGTCGCGTCGGGTGAGGTCGCGGGATTCCCGGTGACCGTGGTCGACATGGCCGACCGGCTCCTGGACGGCCAGGCGCAGCATCTGTGGTCGCGGGTGATCGGCCTGTCGCCGATCATCGCCGAGGCGGCCGAGCGGGATCGGACGATCGGTGCGCACGTCGTCACCGCCGACGGTGCCGCACCGGGGGACAGCGAGGTCTTCACCGCGGCGGCCGATCATCTGGCCGCCGGCGGGCGCTGGCGGGGACGACTGCTGCGCTCACCCGAGCAACGCGCGGTCGAGGACTCCGGCGTCGCGGCGACGGTCGACGGGCGGGCGCCGATCGACGAACGATCGCTGCGGCTGGTGGCCGATCACCTGGCGGTCATCGAGGCGGTCGGTCAGGTGCAGCGGGTTCTTGCCGATCTGCATGTCCCGGTGGACAACTCGGGTTCTCGGTCGACACAGCTGAACACCCTCGTCCGACTGGACAACCAGCTCGCTTGGATCTCCGAACTCTTGTCCGGGCGTGATCAGCTGGTCCGTGAACTCGAGGCCATCAGTCCCGGTGGGCCGCGACCCCGCAGCGTGGACGAGGTGTCGGCGGTGGCCTACCAGGCAGGTGAGATCGCATCGACGAACGATGCGGTGATCGCCGAGCACGAGCTCGCGGCGTGTTCGTACCGCCTGTCGGCCGAGGTCGAGCAGGGACCGTCGCCGGAAGGTGATGCCCTCGTCGCCGCCCTGGCGAACGCGGATGCGGTAGCGATCGCGTCCGCCCGGCGCCGCTGGAACTCCGCACGCGACGAATTGCAGGCGCAGACCGCGCTGGATCTGCTGTCGCTGCGTCTCCGCGGCAAGGCGCCGGAGTTCTATGCGCTGCTCACCGAGACGGCCGACGACCCCGCGTGGGATGTCCGGGTGCGGGACGTCGCCGACGCGTGGGCGTGGCGTCGGGCACAGACCTGGGCGGAGGACCGGAGCGATCCCACGCTGGAGACGCGTCTGCAGGCCGAACTCGACGAGTACGAGGCGGACATCGCACAGTTCACGGCCCGGTTGACCGCGGCGCGGGCGTGGCGGGCGTGCCTGGGCCGCATGAGTGTCGCGCAGGTGCAGGCACTGCAGTCCTATCGGGACCACATGATCAACCTGGGCAAGGGCTCGGGAAAGCACGCCCACCGTTTCCGCGCCGCGGCCCGTGCCGCGATGGAGCAGGCGCAGAGTGCGGTCCCGGCGTGGATCATGTCGATCAGTCAGGTGGCCGAGACCGTCGACCCGCGGCGCGATGCATTCGACGTGGTGATCGTCGACGAGGCGAGCCAGGCCGACATCACCAGTTCGTTCCTGCTCTGGCTCGCGCCGCGGGTGATCGTCGTCGGCGACGACCGGCAGTGCGCTCCCAGCGGGCTGTCGGGCACCACACTCGACGACGCCTTCGCCAAACTCGACTCCTACCTGCCGGATCTCCCGAACTACCTGCGCGACGGCCTGACCCCGCGATCGAGCCTCTTCTCGTTGTTGCGCAGCAGGTTCGGGCATCTGATCCGTTTGCGCGAGCACTTCCGGTCGATGCCCGAGATCATCGAGTTCTCCTCTCGCCAGTTCTATTCGGGTGCGCCGCTCATCCCGGTACGTCAGTTCGGCGCCGACCGGTTGCCCCCACTGCGTTCGACGTCGGTCGACGAGGGCGTCGCGAGCGGGCAGGGTGCCGCGGTGGTGAACGAGATCGAGGCGGCGCGGATCGTCGAGACGGTGACCGACTGCCTGTCTGATCCGGCCTACGACGGACTGGATTTCGGCATCATCGCGCTGCAGGGGACTCGGCAGGTCGACGAGATCACCCGCCGGCTGCGGGCGGTGGTCGGCGACGACGTGTGGCGGACACGCCGTATCCGCGTGGGTACCCCGCCGGATTTCCAGGGCGACGAGCGTCACGTGATCCTGCTGTCGATGGTGGTCTCGGATCCATCGGCGATCGCCCCGTTGACGCGTGCGGAGTCGCAGCGACGGATGAACGTGGCGGCGTCGCGGGCCATGGATCAACTGTGGCTGTTCCATTCGATCGACCTCGATCGGCTCAAGCCGAACGATCTGCGGTATTCACTCGTCGGCTACGTCGAGTCGAACCAGGGGCCCACGATCGCGCCCATGCCTACCGATGTCTCCGATCATCAACGCCGACAGCCGTTCTCGAGTCTGTTCGAACAACGCGTGTTCAACCGGCTGGCGCAGCGGGGTTATCACGTCGTGCCGTCGGTGACCGTCAACAACCGGGTGATCGACCTCGTCGTGACCGGTTCGGACGCACGGATGGCCGTCGAGTGTGACGGTGAGTCGTTCCGGACCACCGGCGAGCAGGCGCGCTCGGACATGGAACGCGAACGCGAACTGCGTCGGTGTGGCTGGGAGTTCTGGCGCGTCCGGGAATCGGAGTTCGAACTCGATCCGGAACAGGCCCTCGACGGGCTGTGGGAGGCGCTCGACCGGCGCGGGGTGAAGCCCGGGTCGGTGGCACAGGTCTCGTCCTCGGACACGACTGGTCCGCGGTGGGAACCGATCGATCTGAGCGCGGGGGAGTAGACGCTAGCCGGACCGGACCGCGTCGAGGAGTGCTGGGAGACCCGCCGCGGCGGTGGTACGTAGGGAATGCGTCGCCAGCGGAGTCAAGGCGGATGGCTCCGGATTGAACTCGATGACCGGGGTACCTGCGGCCCGGGCGCGCTCGGGCAGCGATGCCGCCGGGTGCACGACACCGCTGGTGCCCACCACGATCACCACGTCACAGGCGCGAAAGGCATTGTCCGCGCGTGTCATCGCGTCCTCAGGCAGGTGTTCGCCGAACCACACCACCCCCGGCCGGACCGCCGACAGGCAGACCGGGCACGACGGCGGTTCCACCCGGACCTGATGCAGCGCGCGGTCGGGGTCGGCATCGGTTCCGTGATACGGCCGTCCGCAGTTGCTGCAGCGGGGCGCGAAGAGACTCCCGTGCAGATGGCTGACGACGTCGCTGCCGGCACGCTCATGGAGGTCGTCGACGTTCTGGGTGACGACCATGACCGTCCGGTCGCGACCGAGGTCGGCGATCGCACGGTGACCCGCGTTCGGCTGGGCCTCGCGCACCAGCCGTGCTCGCCACTGATACCAGGCCCAGACGAGGTCGGGGTCCTCGCGCCACGCCTCGGGGGTCGCCAGCTGTGCGGGATCGAATCGTTCCCAAAGCCCGGTCTCCGCGTCCCGGAATGTGGCGATCCCGCTCTCCGCGGACATCCCGGCGCCGGTGAACACGGTGACCCACTCGGCGTCCCGGACCAGCTCGACCGCCGCCGCCGGCACGTCGACGTGCGCGGCGACCTCGGTCTCGTCTCCGGCGGTCATCGATCGTCCGCGGTGTGGTCGCCTGCAGGGTCGTCGGTGGTGCGTGACGCCTGCGCGAGGGCGGCGCGAAGGCTCTCCGCGGTCTCGTCGGGATCGGGATCGCGCCGGACGACCAGGCCCTTCGCGAAGCTCAGTTTGTCTCCGTCGTGGCGCGGGACCACGTGGAGGTGCGTGTGGAACACGGTCTGGAACGCTGCTCTGCCATCGTTGATCACGAGGTTCACCCCGTCGGCGGCGATGGCGCCCGCCTTCATCGCAGCCGCCACGCGCTGGCCTGCAGACACGAGGCTGCCGCCGAGATGAGGGGCCAGATCGGCCAGGCCGGAGGAGTGCTGACGGGGCACGAGCAGGGTGTGCCCGCGGGTGACCGGGCGGATGTCCAGGAAGCCGATCACGTCGTCGTCGCGGTAGATCGTCCGCGAGGGCGCGATCCCCTCGACGATGTCGCAGAACACGCACGATGTCATGCCGCCACACCTTACTTTTCCCGGAGGTCGGACGTGGCGTGGTGGCGCGCCACGAGCGCCCCACCAGGAGTGCACCATGTCACATAACGATTTCATAACGGTCGAAAACACCTGCTCCGAACCCCGATCGAGCGCTCGGACACCGCCCGTCAACTGGGGGTATGGCGCGCGTTCGCGGTGGGCACTCGGTGAACACCTGTGTTACCCGCGGGGTTACCGATGGGTATACCGACTAGTCACAACAGAACATGAGGAAAGCCTCATTTTCATGTGCCATCATGGGTTCACGTTCACGCCGACGATGACTCACGGCAGAGTCTCGCGAGTCGCCGAAACCGTTGTGCGGCAGGCGTGTTCAAGCAGTGTGCCAAAGAGCGCCGCACTGGGACCGCGAACACCCGACGACCGATCGCACTTGTGTGTGGCGTGCCTCCTGCCCGCACCACGACGCCAGCCCACCCCGACCCGCGACACGACGAGCCCCTCCCGACGTGTCGAGACCAGAGGAGAAACCGTGACCGTCGACCACCACCGCTCAGGAGCACAGGGCGCCGCTCGCGCGGAACGTCCCACCACCACACTGATCGACCGTCTCGCCGACGGTGAGCCGTACGCCATCAGCTTCGGCGGTCAGGGATCGCCGTGGCTGCCCACCCTGGCCGAGCTGGTCGTCGACGCCGACCTCGAGCACCGGATCGCCAAGATCGTCGAGGCGGCCGAGCGGATCATCGATCCCGTCGCCGACCGCATCACCATCGCCGTCGCCGACGGCTTCCACCCCCTCGCCTGGGTGCGTGCCCTCGACGCCGAGGAATCGGTCCCCAGCGACACCGAGCTCGCCGACTTCACGCTCTCCGGACCGGGTGTCCTGCTGACCCAGCTCGCGGCCATCGAGGCGCTGAAGAAGCAGGGCCTGGACACCACGGCGATCGCGCCGACCGCCGTCATCGGTCACTCCCAGGGATCGATCGCCACCCATGCCATCGGCGCCGAGGGGCACGTCGCCGAGTCCGGTCAGGGTCTGCTGCTGGCGATCGCACATCTCATCGGTGCCGCCGGCACCGTCATCGCACGTCGTCGCGGACTCTCCACCACGGGCGACGGCACTCCCATGCTGGCCGTCAGCGGTGCCGCCCCGGCACGCATCGCCGAGATCCTCGCCGAGTACCGCGACGGACTCAGCTCGTCGGATCTGGCCACAGCGCCGGTCATCTCGATCACCAACGGGCGGCGCTCGGTCGCGCTGTCCGGCGCCCCGCGTCATCTGGCCGCCTTCGCCGCACTTTGCGAGCGGATCGCCGACGCCGAGGCCGACGACCGCAAGCGCAAGGTCACCGGCGGGGCGCCGTTCGCTCCGAAGTTCGATCACCTCGACGTGAGCGTGGCCTTCCACCATCCGGCCATGGCCGAGGCCGTCGAGCTCGTCGCGCAGTGGGCCGACGAGTGCGCGATCGACCGCGAGACCGCGGTCGCCCACGCGCGTGCCATCCTCGTCGACACCGTGGACTGGGTCGCGACCGTCGACGGTGTCGTCGACTCGGGTGCCCGGTGGATCCTCGACTTCGGTCCGGGTGACCTCGCCACGCGTCTGACCTCCTCGCTCGTCCGCGGTCAGGGCGTCGGCCTGGTGTCCGCGGCCCTGCGCGTCGGGCAGCGGAACCTGTTCAGCCCGGGGGGCATCCCGGAGGTCGCGCGCCCGTGGACGCAGTTCGCGCCGCAGCTCGTCGAACTCCCGGACGGCCGTCGCGTCGTCGACACCGCCTTCACCCGCCTGACCGGTCGTTCGCCGATGCTGCTGGCCGGCATGACCCCGACCACGGTCGACCCGGCCATCGTCGCCGCGGCCGCCAACGCCGGGCACTGGGCCGAACTCGCCGGCGGCGGGCAGGTCACCGAACAGATCTTCGCCGACAACGTCGACAAGCTCACCGAACTCCTCGACGACGGCCGGCAGGCCCAGTTCAACGCACTGTTCCTCGACCCCTACCTGTGGAAGCTGCAGCTGGGCGGCAAGCGACTCGTGCAGAAGGCGCGTGCACAGGGTGCCCCGATCGACGGTGTCGTCGTCTCCGCCGGTATCCCCGAGCTCGAGGACGCGGTGGCTCTCGTCGACGAGTTCGTCGAGGCCGGTCTGCGTTTCGTCGCCTTCAAGCCGGGCACCGTCGAGCAGATCCGCGCCGTCGTGCGGATCGCCGCGGAGGTCCCGCACCACCCGGTCATCGTGCAGATCGAGGGCGGGCGCGCCGGCGGCCACCACTCGTGGGAGGACCTCGACGATCTGCTGATCGCGACCTACGGCGAGCTGCGGGCGCGCAACAACGTCGTCATCTGCGTGGGTGGCGGCATCGGTACCCCCGAGCGCGCCAGCGACTACCTCACCGGCGCGTGGTCGGCCGCCTACGGCTATCCGTCGATGCCGCTCGACGGCATCCTCGTCGGCACGGCCGCCATGGCCGCCAAGGAGGCGACGACGGCTCCCGAGGTCAAGCAGCTGCTCGTCGACACCGTCGGTTGCGACGACTGGATCGGTGCCGGACACGCCACCGCCGGAATGGCTTCCGGACGCAGTCAGCTCGGCGCCGACATCCACGAGATCGACAACACCGCCTCACGGTGTGGCCGGATCCTCGACGAGGTCGCAGGTGACGGTGATGCGGTCGCCGATCGCCGCGACGAGATCATCGCCGCCATGGCCGACACCGCCAAGCCCTACTTCGGCGATGTGGCGAGCATGACCTACCGCGCCTGGCTCGACCGTTACGCCACGCTCGCCGTGGGCGATGGACGGTCCGATCAGCTGCCGTGGGCCGACATCACCTGGCAGCAGCGTTTCGTGGACATGCTGCAGCGCACCGAGGCCCGGATGAGCCCGGTCGACTCCGGTCCCATCCCGACGATGTTCGGCGAGATGGGCAGCACCGACGACCCGCACTCGGCGATCGATGCCCTCGGCAGCGTGTACCCCGAGATCGAGACGGACGTGCTGCACCCCGCCGACGTCGCGTTCTTCCTCGAGCTGTGCCGTACGCCGGGCAAGCCGGTCAACTTCGTGCCGATCATCGACAAGGACGTCCGGCGCTGGTGGCGCAGTGACTCGCTGTGGCAGGCCCACGACGCGCGGTATCCGGCCGACGCCGTCTGCGTGATCCCCGGACCGGTCGCGGTCGCGGGAATCACCCGCGTCGACGAGCCGGTCGGCGAACTCCTCGACCGGTTCGAGGCCCGAGTCGTCAGTGATCTCGAGGGGGCCGGCACCGAGTCGGTCGCCGTCGACACCCGCAAGCGTGCCGGTCTGGTCGCCGGTGACGGCGCCATCGTCGCCGTCCTCGAGGCCGACGACGTCGATTGGGTCGGCCGGATGGTCCCCAATCCGATTGCACTGCTCGGTGATCGCGATCGCTGGGAACTCGTCGACCAGAACCGCGCCGAGCACGAGCCGACCGGGTCCGTGGTGGAGCGTGTCGCCGACGACCGCTTCGATCTGATCTCACCGATCTCCGGTGCGTCGGTGCGTATCCCGCTGCACGTGGACGCCACCCTGCTCGACGGTGGCAACCCCCGCGTCGGGATCGACGAGGCCGCCCAGGCCATGCGCGAGATCCTCACGGTGGCTGCCGGTGGCGGACTCGCCGAGGTCACCGACGGTGCCTCGACCACCACCGTGTCGTGGGATCCGGACGGTGTCGCCGATCACGCCGCCGTCACCGGCTACACCATGCCGGCCCATCTGCGTCCGACGACGCCCACCGAGCCGTTCGGTTTCGCCGTGCCCGACACACTTGTCGGCGCCTCGTGGCCGAGCGTGTTCAGCGTGATCGGTGCCGCCCGCACCGACTCCGGCGCCCCCGTCGTCGAAGGTCTCCTGGACCTCGTCCACCTCGACCACGCGGTCGAGCTGGTCGGCGAGATCCCTTCCGTCGCCACCGAACTGACGGTCACGGCCCGTACCGGGGCCGTCCACGACACCGAGGTCGGACGTGTCGTCGAGGTGCGCGTCGAGCTCGCCGGCCCCGAGGGCGCCATCGCGACGATGCAGGAACGCTTCGCCATCCGCGGACGTCTGGGTGCCGAGCAACTGTCCGATCCGGCACGCGCCGGCGGCGCGGCGACCGGCGAGCAGTCGGCGACCCGCAAACTGATCCGGTCGGCCACCGTCACCGCACCGAGCCGGATGAACGGCTTCGCCGCGGTCTCGGGAGATCGCAACCCGATCCACACCGACACCACCGCGGCGCGGCTGGCCGGTCTCGGCGACCCGATCGTGCACGGCATGTGGCTGTCGGCCGCCGCACAGCAGGTCGTCACCGCGACCGACAGCAAGAACCCTGTCCCGTCGGCGCGCCCGCTGATCGGCTGGACCGCGCGGTACCTCGGCATGGTCCGCACCGGCGACGCCGTCACGATCCGCGTCGACCGCGTCGGACTCGACGCCGGACGTGAGGTCGTCGAGGTCTCCGCCAAGGTCGGCGACGACCTGGTCATGAGCGCGACCGGACTGCTGGCCGCCCCGCGGACCGTCTACGCCTTCCCGGGGCAGGGCATCCAGAGCAAGGGAATGGGTCTCGACGCCCGCTCCCGCTCGAAGGCCGCCCGTGAGATCTGGGACCGTGCCGACAAGCACACCCGTGCCGCACTGGGCTTCTCGATCCTCGCCGTCGTCCGCGACAACCCGACGACGCTCGTCGCCAACGGCACCACCTACAACCACCCGGACGGCGTGCTGTACCTGACGCAGTTCACCCAGGTCGCGATGGCGACGCTGGGTGTCGCTCAGATCGCCGAGCTCAAGGAGTCGGGTGGCTTCGTCGAGGGCGCGATCACCTGTGGCCACTCCGTCGGTGAGTACAACGCGCTGGCGGCCTGCGCCGGCGTCCTCCCGCTGGAGGCAGTGCTCGAGGTCGTCTTCCAGCGCGGCGAGGCGATGCATCACCTCGTCCCTCGAGACGAGCTGGGCCGCAGCGACTATCGCATGGCAGCCATCCGCCCGAGCCAGTTCGGGCTGGCCGACGGTGACGTCACGGAGTTCGTCGCCGAGGTCGGTGCCTCCGTCGGCGAGTTCCTCGAGGTCGTCAACCTGAACCTGCTCGGCTCGCAGTACGCGATCGCCGGTACGGTCCGGGGCCTCGAGCATCTCGAGGACGAGATCGAACGCCGCCGTACCGAGTTCGGCGGGAAGCGATCATTCATCCTGGTCCCGGGGATCGACGTGCCTTTCCACTCGACGGTCCTGCGCGCCGGCGTCCCCGAGTTCCGCGCCAAGCTGGGTGAACTCCTGCCTGAGCACATCGACCCGGCGATCCTGGTCGGTCACTACATCCCCAACCTGGTGCCCCGCCTGTTCACCCTCGAGAAGTCCTTCGTCGAGGAGATCGCGGCGCTGGTTCCGTCCGACCCGCTGAACGAGGTTCTCGCGGACTGGGATTCGTGGGAGGTCAACCCGAGCGGACTGGTCCGCGTGGTGCTCATCGAGCTCCTCGCCTGGCAGTTCGCCAGCCCGGTCCGCTGGATCGAGACCCAGGAACTGCTGTTCGCCGGACCCGAGCGTGACGGCCTGGGTGTGCAGCGATTCGTCGAGATCGGTCTGAAGGGTGCCCCCACCCTCGCCGGCCTCGCGTCGAACACCCTCAAGCTCGACGACTACGCCTCGGCGACCACCGAGGTCGCCAACGTGGAACGGGATTCGGATCTCATCCTGGCGAAGGACTCCGGTCCGGAGCCCGAGGACGAAGCCGACGACACACCGGCTCCCGCCGCGGAGACGGCGGATTCGGCTGCCGCCCCGGCAGCTCCGGCTGCCCCGGCCGCGGCGCCCGCACCGGCCCCGGCAGCCGGTGGCCCGCGACCGGACGACATCTCGTTCGGTCCGGCGGATGCGGTCAAGTCCGTCATCGCGCTGTGGACGAAGATGCGCACCGATCAGATCGGTTCCGCCGACACCATCGAGGCGCTGTGCGACGGCGTCTCGTCGCGCCGGAACCAGTTGCTGCTGGACATCGGTGGCGAACTCGGTCTGGGCGCGATCGACGGTGCGGCCGAAGCCGACATGAACGCGCTCTCCTCGACGGTCGAGACACTCGCCCGCGGCTACCGGCCGCTCGGCCCGGTGCTCACCGACGCCGTCGGCGACCAGGTCCGCAAGGTGCTCGGTCCGGTCGGCAAGCGCCAGTCCTACATCACCGATCGCGTCTCGAACGTCTGGCAGCTGGGGACCGGATGGGGCCTGCACACCACCGTGGCGGTCGCGCTGGGTACTCGTGACGGTGCCAGCGTCCGCGGCGAGGACCTGGGGAATCTGCTCGACGGCCCCCTGGCCAACGCCGACGCGCTCGACGCCCTGATCGATCGCGCTGTCACCACGGTCGGTGCCGCCCGGGGCATCTCGGTCGCGAAGCCGGCCGCCGAGGGGGGCGGTGGAGCGACGGTGGACGCCGCCGCGCTCGGTGAGTTCACCGAACAGATCACCGGTCGTTCCGGTGCGCTGGCCTCGGCTGCCTACACCGTGCTGGAGAAACTCGGCCTGGCCGACACCGCCGAGGTCGCCGAGGTCGCCGAGGATCCGAACGTGGTCATCGCGGAACGGGTCAGCGCCGAACTCGGTTCGGACTGGGCGCGCACCGTCGCGCCGGCCTTCGACTCGGCCAAGGTCGTCCTCGTCGACGACCGCTGGGCGACCAGCCGGGAGGACCTCGTCCGCATCTGGCTCACCGACGAGCACGACGTCGACGACGACTTCGAGCGCGTGGTCAGCCGGTTCGACGGCGCGGGCCACACCGTCGCGCAGCACGCGACATGGTGGCAGGGCAAGGCCCTCGCGTCCGGGAACGCCGTTCATGCACGGGTTTTCGCGGGCATCGCGCATGCCGCGGAGCAGCCCGGAGCGGGGCAGTGGTCCGACGAGATCGCGGTCGTCACCGGTGCGGGCAAGGGGTCGATCGCCTCGGGCGTGATCGCCGGTCTGCTGGCCGGTGGTGCGACCGTCGTCGCGACGACCTCACGTCTGGACTCCGCCAAACTGGCGTTCTACAAGAAGCTGTATCGGGAGAACGCACGATTCGATGCGGCGCTCTGGGTGGCACCGGCCAACATGGCGTCCTACACCGACGTCGACGATCTGGTCGAGTGGATCGGCGCGGAGCAGACCGAGAATCTCGGTGGAACGACGTCGGTGATCAAGCCGGCCATGAAGCCGACCCTGCTGTTCCCGTTCGCCGCACCCCGTGTCGCCGGTGACCTCACCGACGCCGGCGGCCGTGCCGAACTCGAGATGAAGGTCCTGCTCTGGTCGGTCGAGCGGATGATCGCCGGTCTGGGCGAACTGCATGCCGACCACGACATCGCCGCCCGCGTCCACGTGGTGCTGCCCGGTTCCCCGAACCGCGGCATGTTCGGCGGCGACGGCGCATACGGCGAGAGCAAGGCCTCGCTCGATGCACTCGTGACCCGCTGGGCCGCTGAGGATTCGTGGAATCAGAAGACGACCATCGCGCACGCGCTGATCGGTTGGGTGCGTGGCACCGGACTGATGGGCCACAACGACGGCATGGTCGACGCCGTCGAGGCGGCCGGTGTCCGGACCTGGAGCACCGAGGAGATGGCCGCCAACCTGCTCGGCCTGTGCACACCGGATCACCGTGCGCATGCCCGCAGCGAGGCGATCGTCGCCGACTTCACCGGCGGTCTCGATCCGTCGATCGATCTCAAGGCGCTCGCCGGAGCCGCGGCTGACGCCGCGTCGTCGGAGGCCGAGGACGCCGAGGAGTCGGCGCCGACCGTGGCCGCACTGCCCGCGCCCGCGCGTGCGGCGACCGGGATGACCCCGCAGTGGCCGTCC
This sequence comes from Gordonia sp. ABSL11-1, assembly GCF_030315685.1. Taxonomy (GTDB): domain Bacteria; phylum Actinomycetota; class Actinomycetes; order Mycobacteriales; family Mycobacteriaceae; genus Gordonia. The sequence goes on from NZ_JASXSI010000002.1 coordinate 144,661, forward strand.
ATCGACGCCCGACCCGAGGACCTCGTCGTCATCGTCGGCGCCGGTGAGCTCGGACCGTACGGCTCGTCGCGGACCCGCCTCGAGATGGAGGTGCACGAGAAACTGTCGGCCGCAGGTGTCGTCGAGCTCGCGTGGAACACCGGTCTGATCCACTGGGACACCGCACCCAAGCCGGGGTGGTACGACACCGAGTCGGGAGATCCGGTGCCGGAGAGCGAGATCGCCGAGCGGTATCACGATGAGGTCGTGTCGCGATGCGGTATTCGTCGCTACGCCGACGAGGGTGCGATGATCGACAACACGTCGCCGCTGCTCACCTCGGTGTTCCTCGACGATGACCTCACCTTCACGGTGAGCTCCGAGGCCGAGGCGCGGGCCTTCGCATCGGCGAACCCGGAGAAGACCCGGGTCGCGGAGAACGCGGAGACCGGCGACTGGCAGGTCACCCGCCTGGCCGGCACGGAGATCCGTGTGCCGCGGCAATTCTCGCTGTCACGCACCGTCGGCGGCCAGATCCCGACCGGGTTCGACCCGACCCGCTGGGGCGTCACGCCCGACATGGCCGAGTCGATCGACCGTGTCGCGCTGTGGAACCTGGTGGCGACCGTCGATGCGTTCCTGTCGTCGGGCTTCACCCCGTCCGAGCTCATGCGGTGGGTGCATCCCGGTCTGGTGGCCAACACTCAGGGCACCGGTATGGGCGGCATGACGTCGATGCGCGAGCTGTACATCAACACGCTGCTCGGTGAGTCCAAGGCGAACGACATCCTGCAGGAGGCGCTGCCGAACATCGTTGCGGCCCATGTCGTGCAGTCCTACGTCGGCAGCTACGGCGCGATGATCCACCCGGTGGCGGCGTGCGCCACGGCGGCCGTCTCGGTCGAGGAGGGTGTGGACAAGATCCGCCTCGGCAAGGCGCTGTTCGCGGTGGCCGGCGGCTTCGACGATCTCGGCATCGAGGGCATCGTCGGATTCGGCGACATGTCCGCGACCGCGGAGTCGGCGAAGATGTCGGCCCGCGGGATCGACGAGCGCCGGTTCTCGCGCGCCAACGACCGTCGTCGCGGCGGGTTCGTCGAATCCGCCGGCGGTGGGACGATCCTGCTCGCCCGCGGTGACGTCGCGGCGCAGATGGGTCTGCCCGTGCTCGGTGTGGTGGCCTGGGCGCAGAGCTTCGGTGACGGTGTCCACACGTCGATCCCGGCTCCCGGGCTGGGCGCGCTGGGCGCGGCACGCGGCAACGACGCCTCGCCGCTGGCACTCTCGCTCAGTGCACTCGGTGTCAGCGCCGACGATGTGGCGGTGATCTCGAAGCACGACACCTCCACGCGTGCCAACGATCCCAACGAGTCCGAACTGCACGAGCGGATCGCCTCGGCGATCGGCCGCGGAGACGGCGCACCGCTGTTCGTGGTGTCGCAGAAGTCGCTGACCGGTCACGCCAAGGGTGGTGCCGCCGCGTTCCAGCTGATCGGCCTGTGCCAGTTGCTGCGCGACGGGGTCATCCCGCCGAACCGCAGCCTGGACTGCGTCGACGAGCAGATGCGCGACTACCCGCACCTGGTGTGGCCGCGGGAGACGCTCGACCTCGGCGAGCGGTTCCCGCTCAAGGCCGGCATGCTGACCAGCCTCGGTTTCGGGCATGTGTCCGGGCTCATCGCGGTCGTGCATCCGGAGGCCTTCGTGGCGACACTCGACGCGGAGCAGGCCGCCGAGTACCGGCGGATGTCGGCGGAGCGCTCACGCAAGGGCAATCATCGTCTCCTGGAGGCGATGTGCGGTGTCGAGCCGGCCTACCAGCGGCCGCCGAACCGTCGCTTCGACGCGGCGGCCGACGAGCACGACGCCGAGGCCGAGCTGTTGCTCGATCCGTCGGTGCGTCTCGCCGAGGCCGGCAGTTACGGGCGCTCCGGCGGGTCGGAGTGAGCCCGGAGTCGGCCGGGTCGATGAGCGTCCTCGGTGTGGGGATCGATATCGTGTCGATCCCGGAGTTCGGCGAGCAGCTCAAACAGCCGGGCACGACGTTCGGCGACCGGTTCACGGTCCGCGAGCGTCGTGACGCGGCGGCGGGCACCGGCGACGAGGCCCGTCACCTCGCGGCGCGCTGGGCGGCGAAGGAGGCCGTCGTGAAAGCGTGGTCGGTCAGCCGGTTCTCGCGATCGCCCCTGCTGCCGCTGATCCGCCACAGCGACATCGAGGTCGTCACCGACAACTGGGGCCGTCCGGCGATCCGCCTCGGCGGCGAGATCGGCGAACTGCTCACCGACACCCGGGTGCATGTGTCCCTGACGCACGACGGCGACACCGCGGCTGCGGTCGCGATCCTCGAAGGGGTCTGACGCCGGACCCGATCGACGAGAAACAGGGCACGGTCGGCGAATCGACATCGCCGATCGTGTCCTGTTTCTCGCCGACTGTGCCCGGTTCTGTCGGCGGGCGAGCTCAAGCCTCGGCGGTGGTCTCCTCCAAGAGGAGATAGCCGGCCAGCATGCGTTTGAGCTCGGCGACGGTGAGGTCGTGGTCGTGGCCGTCCTGGACGGAGAAGCTCAGGACCGAGTACGCAGTGTGCACGAGGACCTGCGACATCATCTCCCGGCGCGTGCGCTGGGTCGGTGTCAGCGGCGCGAGGATGCGGGCGACCTGCTCGGCGAGGACGCGTTCGTTCAGCGATGCGGTGGCACGGGTGGCCGGTGTGGACTGGACGGCCAACCAGACCGCCCGTCGTGACGGATCGTCGCGCCAGAGCGCGGCGAGGTGATCGAGGAACTTCTCGAGCAGATGCGGCCACTCGAGCGACGGGATCTCCGTTGCGAACGCGGCCAATTCCTCACGGACGTCCACGGTGTCCATGCGATCGAGCTCGCACACGATGACGTACTTGTTCGCGAAGTACTGATACAGGGTGCCGATCGGCACCTCCGCGCGAGAGGCGATCTCCTCGCACGTGAGCGACTCGAACCCGACCTCGATCAGCAGCTCCCGCGCCGACGACAACATCGCCGAGAACTTCTTCTTGCTGCGTTCCTGCGTCGGCCGCTTGCGAGGGACCAGCGGCTCGGCGACTGACGTGGACATGATGATCGTCGGCGGGTGTCAGACGGACAGGTCTCGACGGAGCTTCGCGACGTGCCCGGTGGCGCGCACGTTGTACTGGGCGGCCTCGATCGTGCCGTCCTCGCCGACGAGGAACGTCGACCGGATCACGCCCGTGACTGTCTTCCCGTACATCTTCTTCTCACCGAACGCGCCCCATTCGGTCAGCACCTTCTTGTCCGGGTCGGACAGGAGCGGAAAGGTCAGGCCCTCGTCGGCGACAAAGGTCGCGAGTTTGGCCGGCTTGTCGGGGGAGATGCCGACGACGTCGATCCCCGCGCCCCCGAGCTCTGCGAGATTGTCGCGGAAATCACACGCCTGCTTGGTGCACCCCGGAGTGGAGGCCGCCGGATAGAAATAGACGATGACCTTGCGGCCTGCGTAATCGGACAGGGAAACCGGTGTGTCCTGGGCGTCGGGAAGCGTGAACGCGGGAGCCTTGTCCCCGACGGACAACCTCGTGGTCGCTGGCATACCGTCAGGCTAGTCGATCGGGTCGACGGTCCGTTCTGTCCGGGCACGTACGGAATGTCGGGATGGCGCCGTTCGCCCGCACCCGCCGACGACACCGAACGTCCTGCACACGCCGGTGAACACGGCCGTATGCCGTAGTCTCGAATGGTCGATCACGGCGTCGGGGCGCTCGGGCGGCGCCGTGGGGTCGGACCCGATCTGCCGACATCACGCCCAGGCGCCACCGGCACGACGCCGACATCACGAACGACGCCGACAACACTTGGGAGGAATCACGTGGCCGGGGATACCGAACGTATCGAGCAGGACATCGCGCAGGCGCGTGAAGATCTGGCCAAGACGCTTGACGCGCTGGCCGACCGCGCGAACCCGCAGCGGCTCGCCGACGACGCCAAGAACAAGGCACTCGCGACCCTGAGCCTTCCGGCCGTGCGGTACGCGCTGGCCGGTGTGGGGGTACTGGTCGCGGTCGTGGTGGTGCGGAAGATCACCCGGTGAGATCGGCTCGACAATCGGCCGCGACGCTGTGCGCCCGTCACCGTGCTTTGGGTGCTGCGCTCGTCGGACTGACGGTCGCCGCATTGGCCGGCTGCTCGACCGCTCCCGAGTACCCGGACACCATCACCGACGCGCAGAGCCTGGATTCGCTGGCACAGCCGACCATCTCGGTGACGGGATGGCGGGACACGCCGATGAACGACAAGGCGGTCGGGGTGATGCCGGGTGCGCCGATCACGGTGACCGCACACGAGGGCAATCTCTCGTCGGTGGTCGTCTCCGGACCGGACGGACCGGTCGCGGGGAAGGTCTCCTCCGACGGCGCCCGCTGGGTGTCGAGTGACCCGTTGGACTTCGGGGCCGACTACACGCTCACGGCGACCGCGCGCGGCCTCGACGGTCAGGGCGCGCGGAAGATCGGCTTCACCACGGCGTCCGCCGGCTCGTTGGCCGACGCCTCGACGGTGACCTCCGACGGCGAGACCGTCGGCATCGGCCAACCGGTGGCGATCAATTTCGACACCCCGATCGTCGACAAGCGCAACGCGCAGAACGCGATCAAGGTGACCACCGATCCGCCCGTCGAGGGCGCCTTCTACTGGCTCAACGACAGCATGGTGCGGTGGCGGCCCCAGCACTTCTGGAAGCCGGGGACCAAGGTCCACGTCGCGGTCAAGACCAAGGGCATCGACCTCGGCGACGGGGTCTTCGGCGACAACAACATGTCGTCCGACTTCACCGTCGGTCGCAGCTTCGTCGCGGTCGCCGATGACAAGACCAAGCAGATCACCGTCTCGGTGAACGGCACGGTCGTCAAGACGATGCCGACGTCGATGGGCAAGGACTCGACGCCGACGAACAACGGCACGTACATCGTCGCCGAACGTGAACCCAGCGTGATCATGGACTCGTCGACCTATGGCGTCCCGGTCAACTCGCCGGAGGGATACAAGGAGACCGTCTACGACGCGACCCGAATCTCGTTCAGCGGCATCTATGTCCACGCCGCGCCGTGGTCGCTCGGTGATCAGGGCGTCGACGACGTCAGCAACGGCTGCCTCAACGTGAGCACGGAGAACGCCGAGTGGTTCCTGAACCACTCGCTGCGTGGAGACGTCGTGATCGCGAAAAACACTGTCGGTCCACCGCTTCCGGGCGACGACGGGCTCGGCGACTGGAACGTGCCGTGGTCGGTGTGGAAGAAGGGCAACGCGTGAGCGCGACCTGACCGACCCGTGCGGAGGGCCTCGCGAACAGGCGATTTCACTTCTGTCGCCGCGACATGTAAGGTTCGTTCTCGCACCGGCAAGCGCCATTAGCTCAATTGGCAGAGCAGCTGACTCTTAATCAGCGGGTTCGGGGTTCGAGTCCCTGATGGCGCACCACCACACAAGACGCCCCGCCTCGACGCGGGGCGTCTTTCGTGTCGATCGGAGGTCCGCGCTGATCGGTCCCGCTCGGCGCTCTTCGTCGACAGGCCGGGGACTCGGACAAACCGGTCGCGAAACGTCTCGTACACTAGTGGCCGAACCGTGCAACCGGGGGGGATACGTCGTCGCTGACGTCGCGCGGGTCGATGGTCGGTGCTTACTAGGTTGGAGGGTCATGGGGATCGGTCGTACCCGCACAGGGGGTCGTTCGCCGCTCGCGCTCGTCGGCATTCTCGCCGCGGTCGTCGCAATGGTGTCGGCATGTTCGCAAGACCCGACGTACTCGTCGGATGTGCAGAGTTCCAGTCTGATCGACGACATGCTCAAGCCGGGCGTCGCGATCACCGAGTGGTCGGACAAGCCGCTCGCCGATCAGGCGGTGGGGGTCCAGCCGGGCGCGCCGATCACGGTCGCGGCCCGCGAGGGTTCGATCACCGACGTGCGCATCCCGAAGGCCGACGGGTCGCCGGTGAAGGGCACACTCTCCGAGGACGGCACGACGTGGACCAGCGCGGAACCGCTGGGCTACAACCGCACCTACACCCTCCAGGCGGACGCCGTGGGTATCGGCGGCAAGAGCACCAAGCGTGTCTCGTTCACCACGCAGGCGCCGAACAACCTGACGCAGGCTTACCTCACGCCGTCGCCCAACGAGACCGTCGGCGTCGGGCAGCCCGTCGCGGTGAAGTTCGACGAGCCCATCCCGAACAAGAAGGCCGCCCAGCAGGCCATCAAGATCACCACCGATCCACCGACCGAGGGCGCGTTCTACTGGATCAGCGAATCGGAGGTGCGCTGGCGTCCGCAGGAGTACTGGAAGCCCGGCACCAAGGTCAACGTCGCCGTCAACACCTACGGCATCAACCTCGGCGACGGGCTGTTCGGTCAAGAGAACGTCCGGACCAATTTCCGCATCGGGCGTTCGATGATCATCACCGCCGACGACAACACCAAGCAGGTCGTGTTCAACCAGGACGGCAAGGTGATCCGCACGATGCCGACCTCGATGGGCAAGTCGGGCGACGAGACCGACAACGGTGTCTACCTCGTGTCGGACAAGCACGACCACATCATCATGGACTCCTCGACCTATGGCGTGCCGATCAACTCCTCGAACGGCTACCGCACCCCGGTCGACTATGCGACCCGAATGTCCTACAGTGGCATCTTCTTCCACTCGGCACCCTGGTCGGTCTGGGCGCAGGGCAACACCAACACCAGTCACGGTTGCCTGAATCTCAGTCCCGACAACGCGCTGTGGGTCATGAAGAACACCCTGCGCGGTGACCCGGTCGTCGTGAAGAACACCTCCGGGGGTGTCCTGTCGGGTACCGACGGACTCGGCGACTGGAACATCCCGTGGAGCGTGTGGTCGAAAGGCAATGCCTGACCCGTCCGTCGTGACATGAGCGCATCACCATGAACGCACGACGACCCTGCCGGACCGAGCGGACCGGCAGGGTCGTCGGCGTTTCGCCCCGACCGATCCGGTGGATCGCTGCCGCCGCAGGCTCGTGCTGATGGTGCCACCGACCACTGTTACGATCGCCGGTGACAGCAACGCCGACGACAAGGGTGCACAACGACATGGCCGACCGCTCCTCCTGGGAAACCGATGACCTGACCGCCTTGCGTGACCTCGCTCGCAGCTTCTGCGAGAAGGAGATCAAGCCGAACATCGAGAAGTTCATCGAGCAGCATCATGTCGATCGCGACCTGTGGAACAAGGCGGGGGACCTCGGTCTCCTGTGCATGTCGATCCCCGAGGAATACGGCGGCGGGGGAGGTACCTTCGCGCACGAGGCCGTCCTGATCGAGGAGCAGGCGCGCATCGCCGATTCGTCGTGGGGCGCGAGCCTGCACAACGGCATCGTCGCGCACTACCTTCTCGCCTACGGATCCGAGGAGCAGAAGAAGGCCTGGCTGCCGAAATTGGCCAGCGGCGAGGTGGTCGGTGCGATCGCGATGACCGAACCCGGCACCGGCTCGGATCTGCAGAACGTCAAGACCAAGGCGATCCAGCAGGGCGACGAGTACGTCATCGACGGCTCGAAGACCTTCATCACCAACGGCGGCCAGGCCGACCTGATCATCGTCGTGGCCAAAACGGATGTGAGCGAGGGTGCGAAGGGCATCTCACTGATCCTCGTCGAGGCCGATCGCGAGGGATTCCGCCGCGGACGCATCTTGGACAAGGTGGGGCAGCGCGGTCAGGACACCTCGGAGCTGTTCTTCGACGGGGTGCGCGTGCCGACCTCGAATCTGCTCGGCGCCGAGGAGGGGCAGGGCTTCATCCAGCTGATGCAGCAGCTTCCCCAGGAACGCCTCATCATCGCGGTGGCGTCGGTCGCCGGGATGGAGGCCGCGGTCGCGCAGACGATCGAATACACCAAGGACCGCACCGCTTTCGGCCGGCCGATCTTCGGGTTCCAGAACACCAAGTTCAAACTCGCCGAGGCCGCCACCGAGACGCGGATCGCGCGCGTGTTCGTCGACGACTGCATCACCAAGCACCTCGACGGGGCCCTCGACATCCCGACGGTCGCGATGGCGAAGTGGTGGACCAGCGACCGGGCGATGGTCGTCGCCGACGAATGCCTCCAGCTCTTCGGCGGCTACGGGTACATGAACGAGTACCCGATCGCCCGGATGTGGGCGGACAACCGAGTGCAGAAGATCTATGCCGGGACCAACGAGATCATGAAGGAGATCATCGCCCGCTCTCTGTGAGCAGTCGTCGTTCAGCCGGGCAGTCCGAGCACCGAGATGCCGTCGCGGTACATCGCCCACTGCTCTCGCTTGTCCAGGACGGGCCAGACGTTCTGGACGTAGCCGTTGAGGGTGGCCATCGCCCCGACCACCGGCACTCCCGCGGTGATGAAGTCGACGACCCCGCGCCGGATGTGGTTGGGGTCGGTGACGATCACGGCACTGCCCGCGCCGATCCGACGCATCAGCATCGCCGACTGCACCGCGTTGCCCGCCGTCGAGGTGGCGCGGTGCTCGGCGTGTACGCGAGAGGCCGGTAGGCCGTGCCGGATCAGCCAGGCGCGCATCGCGGCCGCCTCGGTGATCCCGCGCTTCGGGTTTCCGCCGGTCACGATCACCGGGGATCCGGGCGCCATGAACGCCTGGCCGAGACCGGTCGTGAGCCGGCCGATCAACTCGGGACGCATCGCCCCGTCCGGCAGGAGTCCGTACCCCAGGATGACCACGGCCGTCCGGGGCCCGATGATGGCCGGCAGCGGGTTCGGCGGGGTCAGGGACTGGGAGAGAATCGCGTTGAGCAGTGTGTCCACGCGACCACGTTTGCCGGCGTCGATCGCCCCCAGTCGCGCGAGCGAGTCGTTCTTGGTGATCAGGTCGTAGCCGTAATCGGCATAGATGGCGCGCAGCGCGAGCGCGTTCGTGTCCCGCGGATTCGTTCGCAGCGCGGTGTTGAGATGGCCGATCGCGACGTACGGGTTGCCGGAGTTGAACGCGGTCGCCGCACGCTTGTAGTCGGCGGCCGGGGCGGCGTGTGCGGGCGCCGCGACGGCCAGACCGCCGGCGATCGCGACGGTCATCACGAGGGTGGCGATCGTGCGCAGAAGTGTCTTCATTGTGACAACAGTAAACAGATGTGGCTGAAGTGAATAATGAGTTTACGGTTTCGCTATCGCTTCGTGTCGAGCTCGCAAGGTCTTCCCGGTGATACATTCCTCCTGATCACACCGAGGGGATGCCCGACATGACCGTGCGTACCGCATGCTGGACGGCGGTCTGCGCTGCGGCGACGACGGCCTGCCTGGCGGGCGTGATCAGTCCGGTGGCCACCGCCGCGCCGAGGCCGTTGCCCAGCTCGGGGTGCGTCGTCGATCTCCCGCCCGCGCCGTCTGCGAAACCGTTCGATCCGCGTGATCTGATCCCACGATTGCCCGATCACATCGGGATACCGCTGCCGTACCCACGCATTCTTCCGGTGCCCGAGCCGCAGTCGCCGGAGAAGCCGCCGGTGCGCATCCCCTCCCAGCCGCCGCCGACGAATCCGTGCACGGACCCGTGTCCGGACATCACCGACCCGCCGAAGCCGAAGGCCGACCGTCCGGCGCTCTCCATCGAGTTCCCCAAGATCACTCTCGATCCGGCACCCAAGGACATCCCGGTCCCGGTGCCGAACCCGAACCCGGCACCCATCCCACCGCCGCCGCCCGCCGTCGACCCGGGCAGCGAACGTGCGCCCGTGACGATGAAGCCGCGCCCGCCCCGCGTGCGCGACGTCGACCTCGTGTCCACTCTGACGGGCAAGGGATCAACGAGTCGGACCGACAAACGCTGGCAGATCAACGGAACCGATCTCGGCATCATGTGGGAGTCGCGCCCGGGACAGATCGCCGTCGCGTTCGGGGACACCTTCGGCCGTGGCTTCCGCCCGCCGGGCGCCAACGGACGGGATTGGCGCAGCAACGTTCTGGGCTTCAGCTCGGACCGGAAACTCGACGACGGCATGTCGATCGACACGATGGTCCAGGACAGCCGATGCCATGCGGCGCAGGTGCTGAGTGCGCGACACATCGACCGATATGAGATGACCACCATCCCGACCTCGGGCTTCGCGATCGGGGACCGGCAGTACATGAGCTACATGTCGGTGCGCACCTGGGGGCCGATCCCCGGCGTGTGGCTGACCAACTACGGCGGTCTGGCCTACTCCGACGATCACGGGTCGACGTGGACCAAGGACCCGCATGCGCGCTGGGACAACGTCTTCGGGACCAGCCAGTTCCAGGTGTCGTCGATGGTCCCACAGGGCGACCACGTCTACATGTTCGGGACGCCCAACTCGCGCATCGGATCGGTCGGACTGGCGCGTGTACGCACCGACCGGGTGCTGAACAAGACCGCCTATCAGTACTGGCGTGACGGGCGTTGGGTGCCGGCGCGCGACGGCAACGTGGCATCGCCGCTGTTCTTCGGCCCGGCCGGCGAGCTGTCGGCGCGATACGACGCCGCCTCGGCCCGTTGGCAACTCAGCTATCTGGACGCAGTGCGCGGATCGATTGTGTTGCGCACTGCCCGGACGCCTCAGGGGGTGTGGTCCGAACCCGCAGAGCTGGTGCACTCCGCGCGCTACGCCCAGCTCTACGGCGGGTTCCTGCACCCATGGTCGAGCGGCAGGGACCTGTACTTCACGATGTCGACGTGGACGGAGTACAACGTCTCGCTGATGCGCGCCGCCATCGGGTGACGCGCATCAGCGAGGACGGGGGTGTTACGGCGTGTTGATCCAGGTCAGGATCGCCTGTCCGGCCTGAGGATCGCCGTTGTTGATCCCGACGGCGGCGCCGATCGCCGCGCCGACCCCGGCGCCCCAGATGCAGCCGACGATGACCAGGCAGCCGACGATGAGACCGACGATCGCGCCGACCGCGGTGGCGACGCCGCCGCCGCGGTTCCAGCCGTTGTTGATGTGCCAGATCATCTTCTGGTAGGCCCGATCCTTCTTGGCCGACACAGGATGGACACCTGCCGCGATGGCCGCCCGTGTCTGTGGGGTGATCACCGGGGTGAACGTGGCCGACGTCCGGTCGGCACTGACGTTCGCGCGCAACGGGACCACAGCGCCACCCATCGGGATCGTCAGCGCCACGCGATCGATCGTGCGGCCGTCCGGATCGACGACGGTGAGTTCGTCGCCCGCGGGAGTGGGGATGAATGTCGCGTTGCGCAGGACCGAGGTGATCGATCCGCCGTCGCCGCCGGCCGACGTGAGGTGCGAGGGGGTGCCCGTGGACGGGGCTCCGTGTGCGGTTGCCGTGGCGACGACGGTGAGTGTGGATGCGGCGATGGCGACGATGGCCAGAAAGACGAGCCTGACGAGTTTCATGCGAATCCGATTCGTGTGATGGATGATGCAGGGGCGGTGGATGACTGGGTCGATCTGCCGGTCAGCTTACCGTGAGTCCGGACATTTCCGACACCGTGCGGCGTTCGGTCATCGGAGTGTTCACCCGATGCTGAAGGTGGCTGTGGTGCCGGTGAACGGCCGGGTGGTCCCGTCCGGCCTACGGGCGTCGCCGTGGTAACGGATACGGAATCGTCCGGCGGTGCCCGATGGTGTCGTCCACTCGATCCGGATCACCGAGGCCTCCGGCTGACCCGCCGGTCTCCGCCACCGCAGTTCGGTCTCCCAGTCGTTGTCGGTCGCGATCGTCGACCAGTTCGTCCCGGAGCGACGCTGCACCTCTAGATAGGTGCCGCCGGTGTGGAAGTCATTGGTCGGATGCGCGCCGACGAACTCGGCGGCCACCACTGCGCCGGGCCGGTGCCGGCCGGCCGACTGCTGCAGGACGTCACCGAACCGGCGACCCGTCACCGGACGGTCGGCGGGAACCGGCGGCAGGAGGTCCGGCTGGAATCCGGACTTGTCGAGCGGGGCCGGCCCCCGCGACACGGTCGAACCGGCGGCCATCGCGGCCGCCAGGGTGTGGAACTCCTGCATGTACGCCGACAGAGTCCACCGGCCGTACTGGGTCTCGCCGCCCTCGTACTGCTGGGCGTCGTACTCCTCGGGGGTCGTGACGTACTGCGTGTACGCGTTGGAATATCCCTGCACGAGCACGGTGTCCATCGACACCTTGAGCGCGTCCGCGACCACCCGGCGCAGCCGGAGACCGGCGACGATGGTCACCTCGGCGGGAACCCCGATCAAGACGAGCTCGCCGATCCGCATGATCTGCAGCGGCACCACATGCGGGATCCACGGCGCCGGCGGCAGCAGACCGAGCGGGAAGAGGACGAGCTTGGGCGCCTGCATGTCGCGGATCCATGGCGAGACCGGCGGACGGCGATCGCCGCCGAACGCGGTCACCACCGGATTCGTCATGCCCTCCTTCAGGAACGGGAGCTGCGACTTCCAGTTGTCCTCGGTGCTGGTCGCCGCTGCTGCCGCGCCCATCATCGCCGGGGTCGTCGAGACCCGTCTGCCTTCCGGCGTGTAGATGCCGTCGATGGACACCGCGGACATGTCGACATAGCGCACGATGGAGTCGACACCGCCACGGCTCATTGGTCGCGCGCCGTCGAAAGCGGCTCGGCCCGAGCGGTATTGGCGTTCGCCGATGATCTCGCAGTTGCGTTTGTTGTTGTCGGTCGGCCCGCCCGGGTGCATCTTGACCAGGTCGAGGTTGGGGGTCATGTCACCGCTGTTGGTCTGCGGGAAGGCGGCGACGAAGCCGGGCCGCGTGCTCTCCCACCGGTAGCTGGCGTAGCCCTTGTTGTCGCCGGCGATGAGGCGGTTGCGGTCGGTGAGTGACGTGCCGTGGGTCGAGAACCAGGTGATCGCACCGACATCCGTGCCTCCCTGGCGCAGCCGCAGCACCGTGACGCCTGGATCGATCGCTCCCGGGAACTCCTTGCGATCCGAACCGGGATTGAGGTCGAAGGCCACCTTCGAGCGGTTCCGGCTCGCATTGTGCAGCTCATCACGACCGAGTGCGATGCTGCCCGGCGCGAGATTCTCGTGTGCGCGCACGATGGCGGTGAAGATCCCGTCGAGCTCGGCGGCGTATGAGTTCTTCTTGAACCCGTAGGCCGCCAGCGAGTAGGCGAAGTCCCATGCCGTCCCGCCGCAGGACGCGTGCGTGTGGGTGGCGTTGAGATTGACGTTGCGCTCGGAGTAGAGATCGCCGAAACGCGCTCGCAGCCGGGGCATGAGACCCATGTGATGCGACTGGAACACACAGGCGATGTCGCTGGTCACGAAGACCACGCGGTCACCGGTGGACCGGTCGACCACGATGTAGGCGCGCGCCCAGCACCTCTGCAACAGGCCTTCGGCGACCTGGTCCGCGTCGGAGTACCCCATCATGCCCTGGCCGGCGATCGCGCCGGTCACGTCGGCGATCCCACACCCGACGAGGAAGTCGGTGGATCCCGCCGGGGCCGCCCCGTCCACCCCGTTCGGCGCCGCATGCGCGACCGGCTGACCGGTCACGAGTGCGACGCCGCCCCCGACGGCGGTTGCGGCGGCCCCGGCGAGAAGCTGTCGGCGACTCACGTCCATGGTCGTTCCCCCTTGTGTTCGAGCCTGTTTCGCGGTGTCGCGGTAGGTCTGACGCGTCTCACCGGACGTCGTCTGCGGTCAGTGATGGTCGCCCACGTGGCCGAGTAGGAGCGTCACCGTCGCCTCGGCGATCCGATCGCAGATGGTTCGGTCGCGGGTGTTGAGGTAGGCGAGCGTGATGCCATCCGTCGCGGCGACGACCAGGGGTGCCAGCTCTGCGGTCGGCCGGTCCCATCCGACACCGGCCTGATCGGCGGCGACCTCGAGACCGTCGGCAATCGCGTCGTAGTACCGCTGGTACATGTTCGCGCCGAGCTCGGCGAGGCCGCTCGTCTGACGCGCGTACTGATTCAGCGAGATCATCGCCTGCTCCCGCTCTGGATCGGCGACCACACCGTCGATGTACCCGGAGAGGCTCTCCTGCAACATGATCCGGATGCCACCGGGTCCGCGCTCGGCCCCTGCGGCCGCCGTCCCCAGCGCCGTGGCGATGACGGCCAACTCGGTGTCGGTGCCCCGCGTCACCAGTGCGGCGAGCAGGTCGTCGCGGGACTCGAAGACGTAATGGAATGTCGACAGCGTCACTCCGGCCTCGGCGCTGATGGCCCGAGTCGTCGCCCCGTCCACTCCACGGCGTGCGATGACACGGAAGGCGGACTCGAGCAACAGTTCCCGACGTTTCTCGACCGGCATTCTGGCCACGGGGTTCTCCTCGGATCGCAGACCGGACCGGCGCGTGACGAGCGGTCGGGTCGATGGATGCTGCTCAGCGCAGCGCGGTGAGCACCTCGCGGGCGGCGCGCTGTCCGGACCGGACGGCGCCGTCCATGTAGCCGGTCCAGTAGTCGGCGGTCTCCGTGCCGGCCCAGTGGATCGGGCCTACCGGTTCGCGCAGCGCCGGGCCGTGTCGGGTGAGGGTGCCGGGCGAGCTGACGGCGACGGGGCCACCGCGGGACCATTCCTCGAGGTCCCATTTGAAGATCCCGTAGTCGAGCAGGTCGCGCGCCTCGGGCCCGAAGTAGTCGACGAAGTTGGCGATGCATTCGCGGACGATCTGGCTCTCGGGTGCCGTGTCGAGGCGGCGCATCGCATCGGCCGAGATGAATCCCATCAAGATGTGGCGATTGTCGGCGTAGCTCTCGAAGGTCACGTCGATCGGCCGGCCGTTGCCGAAGACCTGACCGGAGAAGCCCTTGTCGCGCCAGAACGGACGCCGGTACACCGCGGCGAACTTGCTGACCGCACCCATGTGGTACCCGCGGGTCAGGCCGACCCGCGCAGCGGGCAGGCCCGGCGAGTAGCGGATCTGGCCGCTGATGGCCGGCGACATCGCGACGATCACCCTGCGTCCCCGGAAGGTCCCACGATCGGTGGTGACCGAGGCGACCGGACCGGCGTGGTCGATGGCCCGGACCGGGGCGTTGTACACGACACGCGAACCGAGCGCGGCCGCCATGCGCAACGGGATCAGTGCCGCACCACCCTCGAAGAGGCTCTCCTGCGCGCCGCCGTCCGTGCTGAGCAACCGGATGAGGGTGCCGGGATTGTTCTCGTCGCCGGAGGCGGCGATGTAGTTGATGAAGTACAGCGCCGACACCTCGTCGGGCCGGACGGACAGCGGTGCCGACATGGCGACGCTCGTGAGCATCCGCGCGGTCGGATCCGAGGTGACCGCGTCGGTGTACTGCTTCCACGTGATCGCGTCGAGACGGCGTGCGTCGGGGTGGCGCCAGGGCTCACCGACGGGGAACGGGAGGAGTGCCTCCGCCTGGGCGCGGGCGAGCGCAGGAAGTGCCTGGAGCGTGGAGAATTCGGCGGGCAGCGGCAGCGCCGCGGGCATCCGAGTGCCGGTGTCGGTGTTCCAGAAGACGCTGTCGCCCTGGTTGTAGGTCCGGATGGTCCGGACGTCGTGTTCGCGTGCCAACGCGGCGATGTGGGTCTGGGTGGGCCCGATGAACTCGGCGCCGGCGTCGAGCGTGGCGCCGACCCGCGGGGTGGAGATGTTGTGGACACGGCCTCCGGCGCGTTCGCGGGCCTCCAGCACCACCACCGACGCCCCGGACGCGACCAGCGACTTCGCGGCGGCCAGTCCGGAGAGTCCGCCCCCGATGACGATCGCATCGACGACGCCGGCCGGTGCGGCATCGGCGTGTCCGCCACCGCTCGTCGCTCCCGCCGTGATCGCCAGTCCGGCCGCACCGAGGGTTCCCCCCATGAATGTCCGACGTGAAACCCCTTGACCCATGGACGTTTCCGTTCTCTGACGGCTGCCGTTCCCCCGAAGTGACATAGAGGGGACGATAGCTCTCACATGTTTAGGTCACTTGACCTGAAGTAACGGCAGGGTAACAGGTCAATGTGGCCCGCGTCACGAGGTGGGTAAGATCGGTTGCTGTGTCACATTGCGGCACCGCAGATGCAAGATCCACCTCGGGAGCCGAGGTGGATCAGGGGAGGGGGCGACGACGGAGGCGACGCGAGGCGCCGCCGATCGAGATCATTTGTGCTTCTTGATGACCTTCTCGACCTCATCGGCGTCGATGTTCTTCGCGACGAGCTTGCCGTTCTTGGCCTTGCGCACCGAGTACAGTCCGTCCTTCTTCGCGTGGGCGACGTGCAGTCCGGCCTTCTTCGCGGCCTTGTTCAGATCCTCGAGCATGCGCGGGATCGTACGGGATGGACATGAACAGCCGATGTCGTCTGTCCGGTGTGGCGCGCGCTGGGAGGGAGCGCAGGGTGGGTCAGACCCCGACGCGCTCGCGGGTGCGGATGATCAGTGCGTCGACCGCGGCCGGGGTGGTGGCGAACGAGGTGACGAATCGCGCGACGCCGGGCTCCGGGTGACTGTCGTAGAACACGAAGCCGTCGTCGCGGAGCCCCGACATCACCGCGTCGGACATTCGGCAGAACACGATGTTGGCGCCGCCGCTGCCCTGCACCTCGACCCCCGGCGTGTCGCGCAGCGCTGCGTCGAGGCGGCGGGCCATGGCATTGGCGTGACGTGCGTTGCGGAGCCAGAGGTCGTCGGTGAGGTAGGCGTCGAGTTGCGCCGACTGGAACCGCATCTTGGACGTGAGTTGCCCGGCGCGCTTGACGCGGAAGGCGAGTTCGGTGGCGAGCGTGCGATCGAACGACACCACCGCGTCGGTGGTGAGTCCGCCGTTCTTGGTGATGCCGAAGGACAGGATGTCGACACCGGCTCGCCATGTCATCTCCGCGGGTGTGGTGTCCAGGGAGACAAGGGCATTGGTGAACCGGGCGCCGTCGAGGTGGACGCGCAGCCCCGCCTCGTGGGCGATGCCGGTCAGCTCGCGAATCTCGTCGAGGGTGTAGACCGAGCCGGTCTCGGTGGCCTGGGTGATACTCAGGACCTGCGGCTGGGTGCTGTGGACGACGCCGGCTCCCGCCCGCGCGGCGTGGGCGAGTGCCGCAGGATCGATCTTGCCGTCGGGGCCGTCGAGCGGGATCAGCTTGCCGCCGGCGGTGAAGAACTCCGGAGCGCCGCACTCGTCGTAGAAGACGTGGCTGTCGCGATGGCACAACACCGAACCCCACGGCGACAGGAGGCTGGCCAGGGCGAGTCCGTTGGCGGCCGAGCCGGTCGACACGCAGTGGACGTCGGCATCGTGCTCGAATGCCTCGACGACCTTGGCGCGCGCGGACGCGGTGACGGGATCGTCGCCGTAACCGACGTGGCCGTCAGCGGATACGCGGGCGATCGCATCGATGATCTCCGCGGAGGCGCCGACCGCGTTGTCGCTGGCGAACGTCCGATCGAGGGGGTGGCCAGTGGGCGCATCGACCGTTGCAGACATGCCGACCAGTGTAGGTGGACGATGATGCGTCAGAGTGAGCCGGAGATGTCACCAGCGGCAAGCAGGGCAACGAGTATCGGGACGACGTGGGTCGGCGCGACGACGAACTCGTTGCGTCCGCTCTTGGTCACGATCGAGGCTGCGGTGAGTGTCTTCAGATGGTGATAGAGCTGGCCCGACGTCCCGAATTCGCCGGTCTCCTGGAGCTCGGAGACCGACGCCGCGCCACGCAGCAGGAACCGGACGACCGACAGTCGCACGGGATGTCCGAGAGCGGCGAACACCGCGGCAAGGGTCTCCGCGGGCAGCCCGATCGTGGACTCCGTGTCGTAGCGGATGTCCCAGCGCACCGGCCCACCGAGATCGACCGTGCCGGAGTATCCGATGGTCCCGGCCCGGTGCGACTCCACGCCGTCATCGGCTGCAGTCGGCGAATCCCTCGGGCCGGCGTCGTCGGCGTGGCCCGCGACGCCGACGACGTGCTCGAGGTGACCCACCCTCGCGGTGAGGTCGCGAATGCGGGACTCGGCATCGCTCACGACGCGCAATCCAGCGCTCGGGCGAAGGCGGGCTCGGTGAGTGCGCGCAGCAGCATCTCCTGGTGGGCGAAGTCGTTGCGAGAGGCGTCGGCCGCCGACAGGTTGCGCACCATCACCGTCCCGACGCCGGTCCGGCCGTCGGCGCCGCGGTACTCGAACACGTCGGTGAGCACGCCGGGCAGACTCCCGCCCTTGAACCCGAGCGTCCCACCGTCCGGCTGCGGTCCCTGGTATTCGAGGATCTCGCGCGCGATGGGCGCACCGGGGCCGAACGTGCCGTCGGAGAGGGCGCCGATGAGGGCGGAGAGAGCGCGCGGTGTCGCGCGGATGGGCGAATCGCTCTGCGGGGCTGTCAGATCGGCGGTTCGCAGAGCGTCGAGCCGGGCTCGCGCGTAGTCGACATCGGTGGTGTAGCGCTGCGCCGCGCGGTCGCGGTCGGCGGCGGTCCGCAGGGTGGGATCGACGGTGCCCAGGTACATGCCGAGGAGGCTGGGCGCGTCGTCGCCGATCCCGTAGCGCCGCATGATCGCTGCCAGGGTGTCGTCGCCGAGTCGGTCACGGAAGAGATCCGGTGCCGCCGAGTCGGAGAAGCGGATCATGACGTCGGCCAGTTGCCGGTAGGACACCGGCCGGTCGGGCTGTGTGGCGACGCCATTGCGTTCCGGTATGCCGAGGTACGCCAGCGAACGGCGGTGTGCACCACCGTCGATGGGGAAGTACCACCTCTCCCATTCGCCGACGGTCACCGTGTCGTCGGGCCGGAACTTCTGCGTGGCAACGCCGTCGGCGTACGCGGCGAGGTGGACCAGCTTGATCGCCGACGCGGTCGGAAACGGTTTGTCCGCGTTGTGTTCGATGACCCGCCCGTCGGTGGCCGTCACGCTCACTCCGACGTCCTCGGGATGGGCGGCGAGGTAGCCGAGCCATCCGTCGGCGGTGCCGACATCGGCGGGCGGGGTCGGTGCACAGGTGGCTGCCGCGTCCTGCGTCGGCGACGTGTCCTCGTCCGAGGTCGTGGCACATCCACCGACGAGTGCCCCGATCAGTGCTGCGGCAGCGAGTTCCTTGCGCACGATGGCAATCCTCCGTAGTTACGTAATCTCGAAACTATCGGACGGCGGGCGGTGGCTGCAAGGGGAGTCCAGGTGAAACGAACACTGCCCCCACCTGCGGTGCAGGTTGGGGGCAGTGCGGTCGGGGTGGATGACGGGACTCGAACCCGCGACAGCCAGGATCACAACCTGGTGCTCTACCAACTGAACTACATCCACCATTGGCGTCCGATACCCAGGATCTCTCACCGGGTCCCAGAGCCAGAGTCATACTCTAGCGGGTCGGGTGCTCCGAACTCCAATCGGTTACGGTCTCGCGTGTTCAGGCAGGTCCGAGGTCATTGACGATGGTGGTGAGGTCGTCGACATCGGGTCCCGGCCCGGCGACGAAGGCGGCGGCGCGGTAGTACTTCAGTTCGCGGATCGACTCGCGGATGTCGGCCAGGGCCCGATGGGCGAGGCCCTTCTCGGGCTGCCCGAAGTAGATCTTGGGGTACCAGCGCCGGCAGAGTTCCTTGATGGAACTGACGTCGACCATGCGGTAGTGCAGGTACGCATCGAGTTCGGGCATGTCCCGGGCGATGAACCCGCGGTCGGTGGCGATCGAATTGCCCGCCAGCGGGACGGCGCCGGCGGTGGTGACCTGGGTCCGGATGTAGTCGAGCACCTGCTTCTCCGCTTCCGCGACCGAGACGGTCGACGCACGGACCTCGTCGGTGAGTCCGGACGCCGCATGCATCTTCGTCACCACGTCGGGCATCGCCGCGAGGTCGTCGTCGGAGGCATGGATGACGATGTCGACACCGTCACCGAGGATGTTGAGGTCACTGTCGGTGACGAGGGCGGCGATCTCGATCAACTTGTCCGATTCGAGTCGCAGACCGGTCATCTCGCAGTCGATCCACACGAGTTTGTCCTGCATCCGGTCAACCTTAGTCGTCGTGAGCGTTCGCGCGGTGGCGCGACGGCTATTGTTTGCTGTGGTGCACGAGCTGATACGACCATGTGGATGAGAGGACAGCTGTTGTGACCGATCCCGACACCGCTGCGACGACGATCGCCGCCGGATACGCGTTCGACTCGACGTCACTGGAGCTGGGAACCGTGTCGGTCGACGGACACGCCGACCCGGCTGCCCGTGTGCGGATCCCGCTGTCGATGATGAACCGCCACGGGTTGGTGGCCGGGGCGACCGGTACCGGCAAGACCAAGTCGCTTCAGCTCATCGCGGAACAGTTGTCCGCCAACGGTGTCCCGGTGGTGATGGCCGACATCAAGGGAGATCTCTCCGGTCTGAGCAGGCCCGGGACCACGAACGACAAGATAGCCGAGCGGGCGACGCAGACCGGTGACGAGTGGCAACCGGCCTCGTACCCGGTCGAGTTCGTGTCCCTGGGCTCCGAAGGGATCGGGGTCCCGGTCCGCGCCACCATCACGTCGTTCGGGCCCATCCTGCTGAGCAAGGTGCTGGGTCTCAATGCCACCCAGGAGTCCACGCTCGGACTCATCTTCCACTGGGCCGACCAGAAGGGCCTGCCCCTCCTCGACCTGAAGGATCTGCGGGCGGTGATCGCCCATCTCGCGAGCGACGAGGGCAAACCCGAGCTGAAGGCGATCGGTGGTGTGTCCACTGCGACGGCCGGTGTCATCCTGCGTGCGCTGACCAATCTCGAGGCCGACGGCGGCGACACCTTCTTCGGGGAGCCCGAGATCGAGCCCACCGATCTCATCCGGGCGGCGCCGGACGGCCGCGGAATCATCACTCTGTTCGAACTCGGCGCGCAGTCCGCGCGTCCGGCCCTGTTCTCGACATTCCTGATGTGGATTCTCGCCGACCTGTTCGAATTCCTCCCGGAGGTCGGCGATCTCGACAAGCCGAAGCTCGTCTTCATCTTCGACGAGGCCCACCTGCTGCTCGACGACGCGTCGAAGGCATTCACCGAACAGGTCGAGCAGACCGTCAAACTCATCCGTTCCAAAGGGGTGGGCGTGTTCTTCTGCTCGCAGCTCCCGACCGATATCCCGAATGCGGTTCTCTCCCAACTGGGTGCGCGTATCCAGCACGCGTTGCGAGCGTTCACGCCCGACGATCAGAAGGCGTTGTCGAAGACCGTGAAGACCTATCCGGTCTCCGAAGTCTACGAGATCGACAAGGCGCTCACGTCATTGGGGACCGGCGAGGCGATCGTCACCGTGTTGTCGGAGAAGGGTGCACCCACGCCGGTGGCGTGGACCGTGGTCCGGGCTCCACGATCGTCCATGGAAGCCATTGGCGCCGAGGGCATCACCGCCGCCGCGAAGGCGAGTGCGCTGTACGCGAAGTACGGAACTGCAATCGACCGCGAATCGGCCTACGAGAAATTGGCGGCGAACACCCTGTCACCGGACGAACCCGGGGACGCACCGCCACCGCCACCGCCGCCAGTGCCCGCGCCTGACCCGACGTCGGAACAACCGGGCATGCTGACCGAGGTGCTGACGAGCAAGCCCGTGCAGAGCTTTCTCCGCTCGGCCGCGTCGGCGGCCGGCCGCGAGTTCAGCAGGGCGATCTTCGGGACGGGTCGTCGGCGACGACGCTGACCGGCTCGACTCAGGAGTCGCCGCCGAGTTTGCGGTAGAACGACCCGACGATCGGCGCGACGACGGCGCGCGGACTGTACCCCCCGGCGACCGACATCGCCTTGGACAGAGCGCCCGGCACGACACGCATCTTGTTGTGCTCCAGCGCATCCAGACTCATCTCCGCAACCCGCGCACTGGAATGCCACAGGAAGTCGGGAACCATGCGGTCGACGATGGATGCGTCTTCGAGTGCAGGTGTCTCGGTGCGGACCGGACCCGGCGCGAGAAGTGTGATGTGGACACCGCGGTCGCCGACCTCGCCACGTAGCGATTCGCTGAACGTGTTGACGAACGCCTTGCTGGCCGCATAGGTGGCGTTGTTCGGGATCGGCATGTTGCCGGCCGCCGATCCCACCATCAGGATGCCGCCGGACCCGCGGTGCACCATCTGGGGCAGCACGGCGAGAGTCAGATCGTGGACCGCGGTCACGTTGAGCCGGACCTGGGCACGCTCGTACTCCGGATCGAGGTCACTGACCGGACCGAACGTGGCGATCCCTGCGTTGTTGCAGAGGATCGAGATCTCGCGGTCGGCGAGCTCGGCGGCGAGCACCTCGAGAGCGCACGGATCGGACAGGTCCACCGCCCGCACCTCGGTGTGCACGCCGTGCTGGGTGCGGATCCGTCCGGCAAGTTCTTCGAGGACGTCACCGCGGCGGGCGACCAGGATCAGCGAGTGTCCGCGGGCTGCGAGGGCCCATGCGAGTTCCATCCCGATTCCCGACGAGGCACCCGAGACCACGGCGCGAGCGGAGTCGGAGGCGGCAGGTAGCGGCATGCTGTCGACTCTAGTCGGGCCGCCACTCGGAGACGGCCCGCAGCCCCGACGCTACGTGGGCGTCAGACGGAAGACCCTCATCGGACGATCGGTGCGCCCGCGGTAGACCTCGTACACGGTGACCATCTTCTCGAACTCGCCCACGATTCGATCGCGCTCGGGACCGTCGAGCAGGGTGGCCGAGGCCTCGATGTCGGTGCCCGCCGTGTTGACCCAGCATATGGGCTGAGCCAGGAGATTCCACGTCCACGCCGGATGCTCCTCCTGCCCGAAGTTGGAGCCGATGACGAACAGGTCGGGATCGTCGCGGACATAGATCAGCGGTGACGTCCGCTTCTCGCCGGACCGGCGCCCGATGGTCGTGAGGAGAACGGTCGGTGCACCGATCGGTCCCAAGGCGGTGAGCCGTCCGCCGGTGGCGCGCAGGAGACGTCGATCGAGCGGGACGAGGGTGCGGATCACCCAGGAGCCGAACGGCGTGCCGGCCAGGGCGACCATCGGGCGACGGAGCGGGCTCGATTCGGTGCCCCATCGTCGGTCTGGGAACTCAGACCCCATCGTTGACTCCTGTCCACACGTCGACGGCGGCGGCACCTCGAGGGGACCTGCCCGATCGAGTGTGCCACCGCCGTCACGTCGTCGGACGTCGTTTGGTGAATGTCTTTCTGTGTCAGGCGATTCCCGCGGCCACCTCGGTGCCCTGTCGGATCGCGCGCTTGGCGTCGAGTTCGGCGGCGAGATCGGCGCCCCCGATCACGTGGGTCGTGACGCCCGCGACGGTCAGCGGGTCGACGAGTTCGCGGACCGATTCCTGACCGGCGCACACGACGATGTTGTCGACCTCGAGGATGCGGGTCTCGATGACGGTGCCGTCCTCATCGCGGAAGCTCAGGTGCAGACCGGCGTCGTCGATCCTGTCGTAGTTGGCGCCCGAGATCTGTTCGACGCCCTTCATCTTGACGGTCGCCCGGTGGACCCAGCCGCTCGTCTTGCCGAGTGTCTTGCCCTGTCGACCCGACTTGCGCTGCACGAGGTAGACCTCGCGGATCGCGGGCAGCGGTCGCGGCTTGGTGACGAAACCGGGCTTGGAGAGGTCCTCACTGACGCCCCATTCCTGTTCCCACTCCTTCAGGTTCAGGGTGGGGGACTCATCGACGGTGAGGAACTCGGTCACGTCGAAACCGATTCCGCCGGCACCGATCACGGCAACCCGCTTGCCGATCTCCCGGTGGCCGAGCACAGCCTCGGCATAGGACATCACCATCGGGTGCTCGATTCCCGGGATCTGCGGGATGCGCGGCGTCACGCCCGTTGCGACGATCACCTCGTCGAACTTGCGCTCGATGATCTCGTCGGCGGTGATCCGCGTGTTCAGATGGACGGTGACCGCGGCGAGGTCGAGCTGGCGGGTGAAGTAGCGGATCGTCTCGTTGAACTCTTCCTTGCCGGGAATCCGTGCGGCGATGGAGAACTGGCCGCCGATGTGCTCACCCGCCTCGAAGAGGTCGACCTTGTGTCCGCGCTGTGCGGCCGAGACCGCGGCCGACAGTCCGGCGGGGCCGGCGCCGACGACGGCGACCCGCTTGGCGCGGCGGGTCGCTCCCAGCGTCAGGGTGGTCTCGCGGCCCGCGCGCGGATTCAGCAGGCAGGAGACCTTCTTGCCGACGAACGCGTGGTCGAGGCAGGCCTGGTTGCAGCCGATGCATGTGTTGATCTCGTCGGAGCGTCCGGACTCGGCCTTGTCCGCGAAATCAGGGTCGGCGAGCAGCGGTCGCGCCATCGAGATCGCATCGACCTTCCCGCGCTCGAGGATCTCCTCCGCGACCTCGGGGGTGTTGATGCGGTTGCTGGCGATCAGCGGGATCGAGACCTCGTCTCGCAGTCGCTCGGTGAACTTGACGAATGCGGCGCGCGGCACCGACGTGACGATCGTCGGGACGCCCGCCTCGTGCCAGCCGATGTCGGTGTTGATCGCGTCGACCCCGTACTCCTCGGCCTTGCGCGCCATCAGCGCGATCTCGTCCCAGGTCTGACCCTTGCGCACGAAGTCGGCGATCGACTGCCGCAGGATCACCGGGAAGTCGCGCGGTACCTGTCGGCGGATCTCCTTGATGATCTCGACGAGGAACCGCTGCCGGTTCTCGGTCGATCCACCCCACTTGTCGGTGCGGTCGTTGGTGTGCGGGCAGAGGAACTGATTGATCAGATAGCCTTCACCGCCCATGATCTCGACGGCGTCGTAGCCGGCCTTGCGGGCGAGCTTCGCGGATCTGCCGAACGACTTGATCACGTGCCGGATGATGGCGTCGGTCATTTTCAGGTGTTTGAAGGGGTGGATCGGGGACGGCTCGGAGCCGGCGGCGACCTTGAACGGCGTGTACCCGTAGCGTCCGGCGTGGATCAGCTGCATCGCGATCTTGCCGTCCTCGCGGTGCACCGCACTCGTGATCCGACGGTGACGCGCGACGTCGGCGACATTGGTCATCTTGCCGGCGAACGGGAGCAGCAATCCGGTCCGGGACGTACCGAACCCACCGGTGATGATGAGTCCCACTCCGCCACGGGCACGTTCGGCGTAATACGCGGCCAACTTGTCGGTGTCCCAGATCCGGTCCTCGAGTCCGGTGTGCATTGACCCCATGACGAGGCGGTTCTTCAGGGTCGTGCCGCCGAGCTGCATCGGCTCGAACAGGCGCGGGTAGTGCGGATTCGGTGCGGCCGTGTGGGCTGACATGGCGGACCTTTCCTCTCGGTGTGATCGACCGGGATGCCCGGTCAGGCGGACAGCTCTCGTTCCAGGGCGACGATGACCTCGTCGCACCATTCGATGAAGCCTTCTTCTTGGCGGATCCCGCCGCGGAGCACCAGATACTGGTGGAGTTTGCGGCCGATGAGTGCATCCGGGTCGGGATAGAAGTTCTCCTGGAAGCCGATGTACAGCTTCAGTTGTGCGAGGTGCTCGTCGCGGTGGACCTTCAGCTCGCCGATCACGGCGGCGAGGTCCCCGAACTCCGCGGCACGCAGCTTGACACCGAGGTCACTGCGGAGCGGCTGGACCGGTGTGGGACTCACTGCCCACTCCGACAACACCTTCCGGCCCTCGGATGAGATCGTGTAGACCTTCTTGTCCGGACGTCCGTCCTGGCTGACCGACTCGAAACTCACCAGTCCGTCGGAGTGCAGCTTCTTCAGCGTCCGATAGATCTGCTGATGCGTCGCCGACCAGAAGTAGCCGATGGACCGGTCGAACTGCTGGCCGATCTCGTATCCCGTCCCGGGGCGCTCGGCCAGCGACACGAGAATCGCATGCTCGAGCGCCATGCCAGAAAGCTAGCACTGCACCGACGTTTTATGCAACAGGGTTCATATGCACTTGGTTGCGTATGAACTTGAGTGGCTCCTCAGATTGAGTGCCTGTTCGCGGGTCGTCAGTCGTCCGTCGCGCAGTTCGACGACGTCGTCGGCGATGTCGGTGACGCGTGGGTCGTGTGTGATGAGCAGGGTCGACCTGCCTTGCGCCAGTCGCCGGAGAGGCTCGAGGATGCGCTGCGCGGTCTCGTCGTCGAGCCCGGAGGTCGGTTCGTCGAGTACGAGGACGGGGCTGTCCCGCAGGATCGCTCGCGCCATGGCGATCCGTTGTCGCTGACCACCGGACAGGGTCAGGCCGTCCTCGTCGAGCGCCGTGTCGTAGCCGTCGGGGAGTTCGTTGATGAACGAATCGGCGTCGGCGGCCAGTGCGGCACCGATGATCTCGGTGCGGCTCGCGTCGGGGCGGCCATAGGCGATGTTGTCCGCGACGGTCGTCGCCTTGATGACGGGTTGCTGCGGCAGGAGCGTCACGTGGTCGCGGATCGATTGTCCGGTCAGGTCGGCGTAGACCTTCTCGCCCAACATGATGGTGCCCGTGTCGGGACTGTCGAAGCGGCACAGCAGGGAGGCGAGCGTGGATTTCCCGGCGCCACTGGGACCGACGAGCGCAGTGATCCGGCCGGGATGAAGGTCGAGCGACACGCGATCGAGCACGGTGGCGTCGCCGCGGCGCAGCGTGACATCGCGGACCGAGACCGTGTGGTCGAGTCCGGAGTGCGCAACCGCGTCGTCGCGGTCGGCGTCGGTGGGGGTGAGGTCGAGGAGCTCGGCGATCCGTTCTGCGCTCACCGCGGCTGACGCGAGCGACAACCGGACCTCGGCGAGTTCCTGCATCTTCGGATAGAGCATGCCGAGATAGCCGGTGAGAGCGAGCAACTGGCCGACGCTGAGCGACCCCTGACGGACCTGCCAGACCCCGGCGACCGCGATGGCGAGGGTGACGACGACCTGACCGAAGCCCATCACCGCACCGAATCCGGCCTCGATCCTGGTCTGCGACAGGCGCGCCCCGCGCCAGGCCACACCGTGGCGATGCAGCCGGGCGTGTTCACGGCGCTGCTGGTTGTAGGCGACCGCGGTCTCGTGACCGCTGAGTGCGCTCTGTACGGCGACGGCGATGTCGGCGTTGGCGGTCCGTTCGTCGCGGGTGACCACGGTCTGGCGACGTCCGTAGAAGGCGGAGACGGCCCAGAGCACGGGCACCGCGGCGATCGCGACCAGGGCGACCTGCCAGCTCATGATGAGTGCGGCGACCACGAGTCCGACGGTGTTGGTAATCGCGACGATGAACTGCATCACCCCGGAGCCGATCAGGTACTCCACGGCCTCGAGGTCGCTCGAGTGGCGGGTCACCATGTCGCCCAGACCGAATCGACGGTGGATGACCGGATTGAGTCGTTGCACGTGGGCGAACAGTCCGTCGCGCAGGCGCAGGACCACTCTCTCGGATATGGCGACCGCGAACACCTGGCCGTAGTAGTCGGCGCCGGTGGAGATCGCCGTGATCAGCAGCCACACGGCGGCGAGTCGGGCGAACGCGATCGTGCTGTCGGCGGACAGCGCACCGTCGATCACGTCGGACAGTACGAAGATGGCGAGGATCTCGCAGGCTGTCGCGATGAGGAGAAGTGTTGCGGCAAGGGCGAATCGGGAGCCCTCGCCCCGGAGTGCCGGAAGAAATCGGCGGTAGGCCTCGCGTGCGGTCATCGAAGTTGTCCGATCGGGTCACGAAGCCGCGCCCGAGGACTGCGCGGTCTGCTGTCCTCGGGCGCGGCGTGGATGGGTCAGGTCGGGCGTCGGCTCAGAACCAGGTCCAGTCCCATCGGTGCAGGCGGCGGTTCCACACGCGACGTCGCCGACGCCTGCGGGGCGGTTCGGGGTGCTGCTGGCCCGGGCGCGGGCCCTGTCCGGGATTCTGTCCTGGAGTAGGCATGCATGTTCTCCTTGTGTTCTGGCCGGCGGCCTTGCCGGCCAGAAGAAAGCTATCGCCGCGACCTGCGGGCGGCCTGGCGCGCAGCTGGGAGAACGCTGTCAGGTCAGCAGAAGTGGGTGTCCATGCCGCAGACTGATTCCCATGGCGACACCCGAAAAACGCTCGCGTGGCTTCCTGTCCTGGCGGAAGGTCGACGGTGGGGGAGTCATCGCCCCCGACGAACGGCTCAGTTGGCCGCGGACCGTCGGGATCGGCCTGCAGCATGTGGTGGCCATGTTCGGCGCCACCTTCCTCGTTCCTGTGCTCACCGGGTTCCCGCCCGCGACGACCTTGCTGTTCTCGGGGATCGGCACCATCCTGTTCCTCCTGATCACCCGGAACCGCCTGCCCAGCTATCTCGGTTCGAGTTTCGCGATCATCGCACCGGTTCTGGCCGCGACGGCCTCCGACGGTCAGTCGGCGGCGTTGGGCGGCATCGTCGTCGTCGGGGCGTTGCTCGTCGTGATCGGGGCGATCGCCCACTTCGCGGGCATCGGATGGATCGAGGTGCTGATGCCCCCGGTGGTCACCGGCACCATCGTGGCGTTGATCGGGCTGAACCTCGCTCCGACCGCGAAGACGAATTACGAGGAGGATCCGGTCATCGCGACAGTGGTGCTGGTCCTGCTGGTGGCGTCGGTGGTGTTGTTCCGCGGTCTGCTCGGTCGCCTCGCGATCTTCCTGAGCGTCATCCTCGGATACGTCATCTCGCTCGTCGTCGACAAGGTCGACACCAGCGGCATCGCCGACGCGGCGTGGGTCGGCTTCCCGGAGTTCCACACACCGACGTTCCACCTCTCGGTGATCCCGATGTTCCTGCCGGTGGTGCTGGTGCTGCTCGTCGAGAACATCGGTCACGTCAAGTCGGTGGCGACGATGACAGGGGCGAACTACGACCGACGCATCGGTCGGGCGCTGGCCGCGGACGGACTCGCCACCGTGCTCGCCGGCAGCGGTGGCGGTTCGGCGACGACGACGTACGCCGAGAACATCGGAGTGATGGCCGCGACGAAGGTGTATTCGACTGCGGCGTACTGGATCGCAGGTGCAGTGGCCGTACTGCTCGGCCTGTCACCGAAGGTCGGTGCGGTGATCGCGGCGGTGCCGCCGGGCGTGCTAGGTGGTGTGACCACGGCGCTCTATGGTCTCGTCGGCATCCTCGGTGTGCACATCTGGGTCACCAACCGGGTGGACTTCTCGAAACCGGTCAATCAGTTCACCGCGGCGATCCCGCTGGTGATCGGCATCGCCGATTTCACCTGGGTCGTCGGCGACCTGAATTTCGGTGGCATCGCCCTGGGTGCCGCTGCGGCGCTCGCCATCTATCACGCCATGACGCTGATCGGCCGGTGGCGCGGAACGGTGACGGACTGAGACGTCGCTCAGTCGTCGTTGCCCGGGAGTCCGAGCACGAAACCCAGGCCGATGACGATGCACGAGACGAGGGCCACGGCGGGCATCACCCACATGTAATCCATGCGTGTGATGCTACGAGGACTGTGGCCTGAATGTCGGGTTTCGCGGACCGCGAGGGACTTTCGTCGCACGAGGACCGACCTCGGTCGGCGGCGGTAGTCTCCGGTGTCATGGCTGCGGACGACGGCGAGCACGGTATAGAGCCCGACCTCGAGGTCACTGCGCTGGCGATCAACGTCGCGATCCCCGAACATCTGCAATGGACCGACTCGCGACGTGATGTCGAGTTCCGACTGACGACTCTGAACGTCCGCATGCTGCCCGACGGGCGGCTGGCGGCGAAGGCCTACGGACGGCCCACCGCGGGCGGGCGGGGGGCCTACACATCGTTCCGGGTACCGGATGATCACGAGTTGACCGCACTCATCGATCGGGCCGCATCGCGGGCGGGTGCGATGTGGTCGGGTCATCGCGGCGTCGGGGCGTAGACGCCGACCGTCGGTTGGGGTGCCCCCGGCAGGACTCGAACCTGCGACCTAGGGATTAGAAGGCCCTTGCTCTATCCACCTGAGCTACGGAGGCATGTGCCACTCGGGGCGGCAGCGGAGGCGAGTATATCCCGTCCTACAGTTGAACCATGACCAGCGCGACGCCGACAGCCCCGGCCGAGCCCGGCCGGGACGCGATGCAGGAGCAGCGCGGCGCCGTGGCGGGCCTCTCGTGGGCGCTCGGTTGGCTCGCCGGGATCGTGGCGATCATCGTGACCGCGTTGTCGGCGGCCTCGGCCGTCCGTCTGGCAGGCGTCCCGGACCCCGGCTGGTTGACGACCTACGGCGTGCCGACAGTGACCGCGATCGGTGAGGTCAGTGCCGCGATCGCGCTCGGGTCGGCGGTGTTCGCGACGTTCTTCGTCCCGCCGCAGCGCGACGGAGTGCTCGACGTCGGCGGTTATCGCGCCATCCGGATCGCGGCGACGGCAGCGCTCACGTGGAGCGTGTGCGCGGTCCTGCTGATCCCGTTGTCGATCTCGAACGTCAGCGGCCAGCCGCTGACGGCGTCGCTGCAGCCGTCGAATCTGATCAATGCCTACTCGCAGGTGGCCGACGCACGCACGTGGCTCTGGACAGCGATCTTCGCTATCGCGGCCGCGGCGGTGGCCCGCGTCATTCTGCGCTGGGGATGGTCGGTCTCGGTGATCGGCCTCGTCGTGCTGAGCCTCATGCCCGCGGCGCTCGCCGGGCATTCGTCGACCGGCGGCAATCACGACATCGCCACCAACAGCCTGATCCTGCACATCGTCGGCGCCACCCTGTGGATGGGCGGACTGTTCGCCGTGGTCACCTATGCGCTGGCGAACGGACGGTGGCGGGTCCTTGCCGTGCGACGGTTCTCCCGAGTGGCGTTCTGGTGCATCGTCGTCGTCGGTGTCAGCGGCGTGATCAACGCGCTGGTCCGCGTGCCACTGGGCGATCTGTTCACCGACATCTACGGGCAACTGGTGCTCGCCAAGGTCGCCGCGCTGGTCGTTCTCGGCGGACTCGGCGCCGGGCACCGTCGGGTCACGATCGCGCGCCTCGAGAGCGAGTCCGCCGCGCGATCGGTGTTCGTGCGATTCGGGATCGTCGAGACGCTGGTGTTCGCGGTGACGTTCGGGCTCGCCGTCGGTCTGTCGCGGACGCCACCGCCGGCCGGGGAGAGTGCGGACATCTCCGCGGTGGAATCGACCGTCGGTTACGACATCGACGGACCGCCCACGTTCGCCCGCATCCTCGTCGACTGGCGTTTCGACCTGATGTTCGGCACGCTCGCGATCGTTCTCGCGGTCGTCTACCTGCGGGGCGTCCTGCGGCTGCGCCGCCGGGGCGACAGCTGGCCGGTCGGTCGGACGGTGGCGTGGATTCTGGGGTGCGCACTGCTGCTGTTCGCGACGTCGTCGGGCCTGGGACGCTACTCACCGGCGATGTTCAGCATCCACATGATCTCGCACATGATCATGTCGATGATGGTTCCGGTGCTGTTGGTCCTCGGTGGTCCGGTCACACTCGCGCTGCGGGCGCTGCCACCAGCCGGCCGCGGCAATCCGCCGGGTCCGCGCGAATGGATCCAGACGGCGATCCACAGCCCGCCGTCGCGCTTGCTCACCCATCCGGCCATCGCCGCGGTGCTGTTCGTCGGCAGCTTCTACGCGCTGTACCTGGGTGGTCTGTTCGACGCCGTGGTGCAGTATCACGCTGCGCACCTGCTGATGAATCTGCACTTCCTGCTCAGCGGGTATCTGTTCTACTGGCTGGTGATCGGGATCGACCCGGCCCCGAGACAGGTCTCCCCGGTCGCCAAACTCGGCATCGTGTGGGGTTCGCTGCCGTTTCACGCGTTCTTCGGCGTCGCCCTGATGATGACGAGCGCGGTCATCGCCGAGACCTACTACCGCGCTCTGAATCTCCCGTGGAACTACGACCTGTTCGACGATCAGCGCGTCGGCGGTGGCATCGCCTGGGCCGCCGGCGAGATCCCGCTCGTGGTGATCATGCTCGCGCTGCTGGTGCAGTGGCGCCGGCAGGATGAACGGCAGGCGCGACGGTATGACAGGCGTGCGCTGCGTGACCACGACGCCGACCTCGAGGGCTACAACGAGATGCTGAAAGAGCTGAACAAGCGCTCCTGACCCGCCGCCGATCGTGCCCTGGATCTCGCCGATCGTGTCCGGCATCTCGCCGAGCGGGCACACCGGATTGTCCCCGCTGCGATGTCGGTCGGCGGTGACCCCCGAGGCACCGATGATCCCGATCGCTCATCCCGAAGCCATGCGTCGTCATCGAGTTGTCCACAGATGTTCGTGCGAGCCGTGCATCGCGCCGGTGGTGGTCGATGCTGGCTGCAGCCACGACAACCCGTGGCGAGGGAGAACCCGAGGAGCCGACCATGTACGAGACCTATACGACCGTCATCGGGACCGTGGTGTCCGAACCGCGGCGCCGGCAGACCGCCGCCGGGGAGGAGGTGATCTCGTTCCGGGTCGCCTGCAACTCGCGCCGCATCGACAAACGCACTCAGGAATGGATCGACGGACCGACGCTCTACCTGACCATCAGCTGCTGGCGCCGACTACTGGCCGGCGTCGGCGCGGCGATCGCCAAGGGTCGCCCGGTGATCGCACACGGACAGATCAAGACCAACGAGTACACCTCCGCCGACGGGGAGCGTCGTGCCGATCTCGAGATGACGGCCAACGCGGTCGGTCTCGACCTGAGTCGTTGTGTCGTGACCTTCGAGGGGCCCTCGGGCGGCGAGCGCACGCCGGCCATCGCGACCGTCGACACCGGACGTTCCCCGGTGACCGTGCGCGCCGACGAGCGTGCGGTCGCCGAGGAGAAGACCGCGGCCTGACGCACGCGTCGGGTGGCGCATCGCGTCGGGGCGCCACCCGACGGGGCCGGGGCCGTCG
The DNA here is from genome assembly GCF_030315685.1 of Gordonia sp. ABSL11-1. Taxonomy (GTDB): domain Bacteria; phylum Actinomycetota; class Actinomycetes; order Mycobacteriales; family Mycobacteriaceae; genus Gordonia. The sequence continues at coordinate 177,208 of NZ_JASXSI010000002.1, forward strand.
GGTGGCCGAGAAGTCACCGGGGGACAGCCCGATGATCGCCGCCCACTAGGCTGGTGGTCGTGTGTGCACGCTTCCCGCGTGCACCGGAGCAACCACTGCTGACCATCCCAGCGGGCACCGAGCAGGTCTGAAGGAGTTTTCTGTGGCTGAGTTCATCTACACGATGAAGAAGGTTCGCAAGGCGCACGGCGACAAGGTCATCCTCGACGACGTCACCATGTCGTTCTACCCGGGCGCCAAGATCGGCGTTGTCGGTCCCAACGGCGCCGGCAAGTCGTCGATCCTGAAGATCATGGCCGGTCTCGACCAGCCGTCGAACGGCGAGGCCTTCCTCGATCCCGACGCGACCGTCGGCATCCTCCTGCAGGAGCCGCCCCTCAACGAGGAGAAGACGGTCAAGGAGAACGTCGAGGAGGGGATGGGCGAGATCAAGGTCAAGCTCGATCGCTTCAACGAGATCGCGGAGAAGCTCGCCACCGATTACTCCGACGAGCTCATGGAGGAGATGGGCAAGCTCCAGGAGGACCTCGACAACAACGACGCCTGGGACCTCGATTCGCAGCTCGAACAGGCGATGGACGCCCTGCGTTGCCCGCCCGGTGACTCGCCGGTCACCCATCTCTCCGGTGGTGAGCGTCGTCGCGTCGCCCTGTGCAAGCTGCTCCTGCAGAAGCCCGATCTGTTGCTGCTGGACGAGCCGACCAACCACCTCGACGCCGAGAGTGTGCTCTGGCTCGAGCAGTTCCTGGCGTCCTACCCGGGCGCCGTGCTGGCCGTGACGCACGACCGGTACTTCCTCGATCACGTCGCCGGCTGGATCTGCGAGGTCGACCGCGGCAAACTGCACCCCTACGAGGGCAACTACTCGACGTACCTGGAGAAGAAGGCCGAGCGCCTCGAGGTCCAGGGCAAGAAGGACCAGAAGCTGCAGCGGCGGCTCAAGGAGGAGCTCGCGTGGGTCCGGTCGGGTGCCAAGGCACGCCAGACCAAGAACAAGGCGCGTCTGGCCCGCTACGAGGAGATGGCCGCGGAAGCCGAGAAGACCCGCAAGCTCGACTTCGAGGAGATCCAGATCCCGACACCGCCGCGCCTCGGTGACGTCGTCGTCGAGGTCAACAATCTCGACAAGGGTTACGACGGCCGTGTCCTCATCAAGGACCTCTCCTTCTCGCTGCCGCGCAACGGCATCGTCGGCGTGATCGGCCCCAACGGCGTCGGCAAGACCACCCTGTTCAAGACCATCGTCGGGCTCGAGGAGCCGGACTCGGGCACCGTCAAGGTCGGCGAGACCGTCAAGCTGAGCTATGTCGATCAGAACCGCGCCAACATCGACCCCAAGAAGAACGTCTGGGAGGTCGTGTCCGACGGACTCGACTACATCGAGGTCGGCCAGAACGAGATGCCCTCGCGGGCCTACGTGAGCGCGTTCGGCTTCAAGGGGCCGGATCAGCAGAAGCGCGCCGAGGTGCTCTCCGGCGGCGAGCGCAACCGACTGAACCTCGCGCTCACCCTCAAAGAGGGCGGCAACCTGATCCTGCTCGACGAGCCGACCAACGACCTCGACGTCGAGACCCTCGGCTCACTGGAGAACGCTCTCGAGAAGTTCCCCGGATGCGCCGTGGTGATCTCGCACGACCGGTGGTTCCTGGACCGCACCTGTACCCACATCCTCGCGTGGGAGGGCAATGTGGCCGAGGGGCAATGGTTCTGGTTCGAGGGCAACTTCGAGGCCTACGAGGCCAACAAGGTCGAGCGCCTCGGTGCCGACGCCGCGCGTCCGCACCGCGTCACACACCGCAAACTCACCCGCGACTGACCCTTCGTTTCTCGGATCGGTCCCGGTCGCCGAGCCGCCGGGTCCGGTCAGTGGAACGTCTGTACCCGGCTGGCGGGTCTCTGGGCCGAGTCGGTGACAGGCCGGGAGGACACGCCACGGCGAAGGCCGACCGCGATGCGGCGGCGATCACTACCATCGCAAGAGAAGGACACACGCCGGAGATCCCGGGTCACTGGTCCTGTCGCGATGGGGTGAATACCGTTGCCGAACACGACCTCGCTTCTGCCACAAGCGATTGCGAGCTACTTCAGTTCGTCGTCGTCGCTCGGGGGTGAGGTGCCGCCACCTGATCCCGCGGAGGTCGAGCCCGAGGATGTGGCCCGGGTCCGACGACATCTCGAGGTCGCACGGCGCCGCGATCCCGGCGAACGTCTCGTCGACGTGGCCGCGACCGAATCCGGCGGCATCGACGTCGTGGTGGTCAACGACGACATGCCGCTGCTGGTCGAGGCCGTTCTGGCGACGGTCGAGGCCCACGACCTCACCGTGACGCGGATCGATCACCCGGTCATCCCGGTCATCCGATCTGACGACGGCACGCTGTCGGACTTCGGCGACGACACGGACTCGACATCCGTCGAATCCTGGATCTACGTGGTGGCACTGTCCCGACAACCCGATGTCGACGTCGCCGGGCTGCGGGCCGACATCGTCGAGGTCACCGGACGGGTCGCCGACGTCGACCGTGATGTCAGCGTGATGCGCACCCGGCTGACCGAGCGCGCCGCCGACTGCGCGCACGCCCCGGTGGGGCTGGAATCGGGCCTGCTCGCAGGCGACCGTGAGGAATACGCACGCCTGCTGACCTGGTTCGCCGGCAATCACTTCCTCCCACTGGCCTATGCCCGGGTCACCGCCGACGGCACGGTCGACGGCGACCGACTCGGGGTGTGGCGGACCGATCGTGTCCGCTCGGACTTCCCGATCGCCGACGAGCCGCCCCTGCTGCCGCGCGTCTCGCGGGTATACCTCGAGACCGGAATCCAGCGTTCCGACTTCCCGGTGCTGCTGCAGATCCCCGCCTTCGGCGACGCCGGCGTGCACGACGGCGAACACCGGTTCCTGGGCACCTTCACCTCGTCAGGACTGCATCAGACCGTGGTCGACATCCCGGTGTTGCGGGCCAAGGTGCGCGGCGTGCTCAGCCGGGCCGGCCTCGACGACGATTCGTTCGCCGGTCAGTCGATTCTCGAACTGCTGCAGAACTATCCGCTGGTGGAGATGTTCGCCGCCTCGGACCTCGAACTGTCCCGCCGCGTCGAGGAGATGCTCGACGCCGTCGCCACCCGATCGCTGCGCCTGTTCGTCCGCACCGATCCGGACGGTGAGATGGCGGCGGCTCTGGTCTACCTGCCCCGCGACCGGTACAACACGCAGTCTCGGCTGACGTTGCAGGAAGCCCTGCTCGATCATCTCGGCGGGACGGCCATCGAGTACACCGCGCGGGTCAGCGAGATGCCGCTGGCCCTGCTGCAGGTCTTGGTCCGCGTCGATCCCGAGATCGCCCGATCGCTGGGTCCGCTGGACACGGGCAGTGTCCGGCACGAGGCGATGCAGGCCGGACTCGCCGACGCCATCCGTAGCTGGGACGAACGCGTGCGTGAACTCGGCCGGGCCGCCGCGTCGGCGCCGACGACGCCGGTCGGTTGGCCCGACGGCGGCGTGGACACGCTGCTCCGCGTCCTGCCATCGATCCCCGACGACTACAAGGACCTCCGGACACCGGCCGCCGCGCTCGCCGACCTCATCCACGTCACCCGACTGGAACCGGGCGGCGTCACCGTCACACTGACCCGCGACGTCGATGACGACGCGGTCACCGACGCCGCCACGGCGGTCGACGGTGCCGCGATCGCCGAGGGCGCTGCGCACGGTGCCCTCGCCGACGAGCGGTGGACGTTCACTCTCTACCTGTGCGACGAGTCGGCGACGCTCACCGATGTGCTGCCGGTCCTGCACAGCCTCGGACTCGACGTCCTCGACGAACACCCCTATCACCTGGTCCGTACCGACCGATTATCCTGCTGGGCTTATGAATTCGGGGTGGCTCTGTCGGCCGGGATGGCCGTCGACCAGGCCACCGTCGGCGATCTGGAGCACCGCTTCACCGAGGCGTTCGCGCAGATATGGCGACGCAATGCCGAGGTCGACGCCTTCAACGAGCTCGTCATCCGCTGCGGACTGGACTGGCGATCGGCCGCGATGCTGCGCGCCTACGGCCGCTATCTCCGCCAGTGCGGCTTCTCGTACACGACAACACATGTCGCATCAGTGCTCGGCGGTCATCGATCGGTCACCCGCGGCCTCGTCGCCCTGTTCGCGGCGTCATTCGACCCGTCCGCCGCCGACGACACCCACCGCGACGAGGTCCTCGAGCAACTACGGCGTGACGTCGGCGAGGTGATCAGTCTGGACGCGGACCGCATCCTGTCGGCCTTTGCCGCCGTCGTCACGGCGACCTCGCGCACCAACTACTACGTAACCGGTGATGGCGACGAGCACCGCCCGGTCATGTCGTTCAAGCTACGTCCGCAGGAGATCCCGCAGGCACCTCAGCCGACGCCGATGCACGAGATCTTCGTCTACTCACCGCGCGTCGAGGGCGTCCACCTGCGGTTCGGCATGGTCGCCCGGGGAGGGCTGCGGTGGTCGGATCGACGTGAGGACTTCCGTACCGAGATCCTGGGTCTCGTCAAGGCACAGGCGGTCAAGAACGCGGTCATCGTGCCGGTCGGTGCGAAAGGCGGGTTCATCGTCAAGCGGCCACCGGCCGCCACGGGCGACGCGGGCGCCGACCGCGACGCCATCCGGACCGAGGGGATCGCCTGCTATCGCGCGTTCATCGCCGGCCTTCTCGACGTGACCGACAACATCGACCACCACAGCGGCTCCGTGGTCCCCGCGCCGTCGGTGGTCCGCCGCGACGGGGACGACGCCTACCTCGTCGTCGCCGCCGACAAGGGCACGGCATCGTTCTCCGACATCGCCAATGACGTTGCCGCGCAGTACGGTTTCTGGCTCGGTGACGCGTTCGCCTCGGGTGGGTCGGCGGGTTACGACCACAAGGAGATGGGCATCACGGCGCGTGGCGCGTGGGAGTCGGTGAAACGCCACTTCCGGGAGATGGGCGTCGACACCCAGTCGGAGGACTTCACCGTCGTCGGCATCGGCGACATGAGCGGTGATGTGTTCGGCAACGGCATGCTGCTCTCCGAACACATCCGCCTCGTCGCGGCCTTCGATCACCGCCACGTGTTCGTCGATCCGTCCCCGGATGCGGCCACGTCGTATCGGGAGCGGGCTCGATTGTTCGCACTACCGCGGTCCTCCTGGGCGGACTACGACACCTCACTGCTCAGTGTCGGGGGAGGCGTGTGGTCGCGTGAGCGCAAGTCGATCCCTGTCGGCGGCGAGATGCGCGCCGCACTCGGTCTCGCCGACGACGTGATCGAGTTGTCCCCACCGGAACTGATCCGTGCGGTGTTGCTGGCGCCGGTCGACCTGCTCTGGAACGGCGGCATCGGCACCTACGTCAAGGCGTCCACCGAATCCGACGCCGATGTCGGCGACAAGGCCAACGACGCCATCCGCGTCAACGGAGATCAACTGGTCGCGAAGGTGATCGGGGAGGGTGGCAACCTCGGCGTCACCGAACGCGGCCGGATCGAGTTCGACCTGTCCGGTGGGCGCGTCAACACCGACGCGATGGACAACTCGGCCGGCGTCGACTGTTCCGACCACGAGGTGAACATCAAGATCCTGCTCGACTCGGCGGTGTCGTCGGGCGAGGTCGGCGCGGACGACCGGAACCCGCTCCTGGAATCGATGACCGACGAGGTCGCCGATCTCGTGCTCGCCGACAACATCTCGCAGAACTCCGAGCTCGGCTTCTGCCGTGCCTACGCGCAGGAGCGGGTGGACGTGCACGTGCGGCTGCTCACCGACCTCGCGCGCGATCACGGCGTCGACCTTCGGCTCGAGGCACTGCCGCAACCCGCGGAGCTGCGCAAGAGGTTCGCCGGCGAGCTGCACCGCGGACTGACCTCTCCCGAACTGGCGACTGTCATGGCACACGTGAAGCTGGCGGCGAAGGCAGATCTTCTGGTCACCGAGCTCCCCGACAACGAGGTGTTCGACCATCGGCTGGCCGCCTACTTCCCGGTTCCGTTGCGCGAGCGGCTCACCCCCCAGATCCGGTCGCATCGGCTGCGCCGCGAGATCGTGACGACGACCTTGATCAATGACGTCGTCGACAAGGCAGGGACGACCCACCTCTTCCGGCTGGGCGAGGCCACCGGTTCGTCGACCGAGGAGAGTGTCCGCGCGTACGTCGTGTCGAGCGCCGTCTTCGGTATGGACGACGTCTTCGAGCGGATCCTGCACGCACCCGCGCCGGTGGCGGCGATCGACGAGATGATGCTCTACGCGCGTAGGCTCGTGTTCCGCGCCTCTCGGTGGCTGCTGGCGTTCCGCCCGCAGCCACTCGCGATGGGCGCCGAGGTCACCCGCTACTCCGGTCGCGTCACCGAACTGACCGCGTTGCTCGACAGCTGGTTCGGCGCGAGTTCCGCACGCGACGTCGATCAGCGGATCGCGCATTACCAGGACTCCGGTGTGCCGCCGGATCTCGCCCATGACGTCGCGGTGAGCCTGCACCGATTCTGTCTGCTCGACATCATCGACGCGGCGGAGATCGCCGACCGGCATCCCGTCGAGGTCGGCGAGTTGTACTTCGCGGTGATGGAACACTTCGGGCTGGAGGACCTGCTCACCGCCGTGTCGGATCTGGACTACGGGGACCGCTGGCACGCGCTGGCGCGCCTGGCTCTCCGCGACGACATGCACGGTGCCCTACGCGCGGTCACCCTCAAGATCCTCGAGGTGGGGGAGCCCGACGAATCCGCGGCCGAGAAGATCGACGAGTGGGAGTTCTCGCACGCGTCGCGGCTGTCGCGTGTGCGCACGATGCTGGCCGACATCACCGAGTCGGGCGCGCTCGATCTCGCGACCCTGTCGGTGGCGGCCCGACAGCTCCGCAGTGTGATCCGCTGACCGGTGATCCTCTGACCGGTGATCCGCTGACCTGTGGGGAATCCGGCCGCCGGCACGGGTCGCCGGTCTAGGGTGGGGCATGGCCCGGACCGCTCTGCGAATCTGTCCGCTGTGTGAGGCGACCTGCGGACTCACCGTCACCGTCGACGACGACCAGGGTCGCATGCTCAGTGCACGCGGCGACTCCGACGACGTCTTCAGTCACGGGTACATCTGTCCCAAGGGCGCGAGCCTGCCCGAGCTCGACAACGACCCGGATCGACTCACCGGACCGCTGATCCGGCGTGACGGGATCCTCGTCGACGCCCAGTGGGACGAGGCGCTCCAACTCGTGGCCGACCGGCTCGGTGCGACGATCGCGGACCACGGCGGTCCGTCGGTCGGCGTCTACATCGGAAACCCCAACGCGCACACCGTCGCCGGCGCCCTCTATGCACCGCTGCTGACTCGGGCGATCGGCACCCACAACGTGTTCAGCGCGAGCACGCTCGACCAGATGCCCAAGCAGGTCGCGCTCGGCTACCTGTTCGGACACGCCGGCACCTTCGCGGTACCCGATCTCGATCGCACCGATCATCTCGTGGTGATCGGGGCCAACCCGGTCGTCTCCAACGGAAGTGTGACGACCGCGGCAGATTTCCCGGGCAAACTCGCGGCGTTGCGTCGGCGTGGTGGCCGACTGACCGTGATCGACCCCGCCCGCACCCGCACCGCAAAGCTCGCCGACGTGCACCTCGCGCCGCGGCCGGGCACCGATGCGGCCTTGTTGTTCGCCGTCGTGCACACACTCTTCGACGAGGAGCTGACCGCCCCCGACCTCGGCGGTATCGGCCGTCACGTGACCGGTGTCGACCGGCTGCGTGCCGAGGCCGCGGATTTCTCGCCCGAGGCAATCGCCGCGTTCTGCGATGTCCCGGCACCGGCCATCCGTGAACTCGCGCGGTCGATCGCGGCGGCCCCGACGGCAGCCGTGTACGGCCGGATGGGCACCACCACAGTTGAATTCGGCACGATCGGCAGCTGGTTGATCGATGCCATCAACATCCTCACCGGCAATCTGGACCGACCCGGCGGGGTCATGTTCCCGACTCCGCCGACCGCTCCGGCTCCCCGACCGCCCCGGCCGGGTCGCACATTCCGCACCGGACGGTGGCGCAGCCGCGTGTCAGGGCATCCCGAGGTCGCGGGGGAACTGCCGGCCGCGGCCCTGGCGGAGGAGATCGACACCCCCGGAGAGGGACGCCTCCGGGCGATCGTCACCATCGCCGGGAACCCGGTCCTGTCCGCGCCCGACGGCGACCGCCTCGGGCGCGCTCTCGACGGACTCGACTTCCTGGTGAGCGTCGACCCGTATCTGAACGAGACCACCCGCCACGCGGACGTGATCCTGCCGCCGCCGCCACCGTCGGCTACTCCGCACTTCGACTTCATCCTCAACAATCTGGCCGTGCGGGCGACGGCACGGTACTCGCGGCCGGTCCTGCCCCTGCCCGACGGACGGCCGGACGAGGCGGAGATCCTCGCGCGGCTCACGCTCGCCCTCGGCGGTCTGGGTGTGCACGCCGACAAGCGGCTCGTGGACGAGCAGGTCATCGCCGCGACGCTGTCGAAGGAGGTGTCCGATCCGCACTCGCCCGTGGCCGGCCGCGATCTGGACGAGATGATCGCGATGCTCCCCGACGGACCGGGACACGAGCGCCGTCTGGACATGATGGTGCGGCTCGGTGCCTATGGTGACGCGTTCGGTGCGCGTGACGCCGGACTCACCCTCGCGCAGATACTCGCCTCTCCCCATGGAGTCGACCTGGGACCGATGCGGCCGCGTCTGCCCGGGATCCTGCGCACCGGGTCGGGAACGGTGGAACTCGCCGCCGACGACCTGATCGCCGACGTCGACCGCCTGCGCTCGGCCCTGCGTCGCGATCCCGAACACTTCGTGCTCATCGGGCGCCGCAATCTGCGATCGAACAACAGCTGGATGCACAACCTCCCGGCGCTCACGGGCGGAACCAACCGGTGCACCCTGTACATCCATCCCGACGACGCCCTGCGACTCGGGCTCGACGACATCGCCATCGTCCGTGGACCCGGGGGAGAGGTGAAGGTGCCGGTGGAGGTCACCCCGGACATCCGTCCCGGCGTGGCGTCGCTGCCGCACGGCTGGGGGCACGATCTCGCCGACACCCGGATGACGGTCGCCGCCGAGGCGCCGGGCACGAACGTGAACCAGCTGAACGACGGCTCGCTGCTCGACCCGCTGTCGGGCACCGTCGTGCTCAACGGACTGCCGGTGGAGATTGCACCCGGCTGAGCCCACGGAAGTGCTTGCGTAGGGTTGTTGCCGCGCCCTCCACGCCGCGGAGGACGCTGACGACGTCACGGAAGGACACGCGTGCTCTACGAGGACGAGGGAACGAGGACCGCCGCCGGCTACGTGGTGAAGGTGCCCGTCCGGTGGTCGGACATGGATGTGTTCGCCCACGTGAACCACGCTCGGATGGTCACCCTGATCGAGGAGGCACGCATCCCGTGGCTCTTCTACGACGAGCGCCCGACCGCATCGCTGCGCGCGGGCTGCGTCGTCGCCGACCTCCACGTCAAGTACCGAGAACAGGTCCGGCACGACGAAGGGCCGATCGCGGTCACGATGTTCGTCGAACAGCTCCGGGCCGTCGACTTCACCGTCGGCTACGAGGTGCGTCCCCGTGACGCCGACCCGGATGCCGGGCCTGCGGTCACCGCCACCACGCAGCTGGTGGCGTTCGACGTCGACGCCCAGCGCCTGCGTCGGCTGACCGCCGAGGAGAAGGACTATCTCGCATCGTTCATCCGCTCGGACACGGTCGGCCGGTGACCACGCCGGAGCGCCACATCACCCTCACCGGCCCGGGTGATCGGTCGGATGCGGTCGCCTTCCTCGGGCGCGCGCTTCGTCTCGACGACACCGCCGTCGTCCGGATCGCCGCCCGACCCGACGGGCTCATCGGCTTCTGGACCACCACCGGGTTCGACGTGCTCGCCGGACGGTCGGTCTTCGGTGCGATGCGTCCCGACGACATCGTCGCCGACGCGGCCACCCTGCGGACTACTCTCGCCGCCGCCGACCCCGGGACACCGGTGGATCCGGGGTTCGGCCTCGACAGCGCCTGGCGCGGCGCGTTGCCCGCGACCACCGGCTTCACCCAGCTGGACGATGTGCCTGCCCGCACCGTCGTCGAACTGTCGCGCGGCGGTGCGACTCTCGCGCGTACCGAGGGCAGCGCGCACGGACCCGCGACCGGACTGCTGGACCAAGATGTGCTCGAGGTGTCGTCGGAGAGCGGGGACGAGCGCGCATCGGTGTCGATGCGTGCCCTGTTCGCCCTCACCGCCATGGGATTCATCCGCGACGCCGATGGGCACGAGATCACCGAGACGTCACCGATCGAGAAGATCGCCGCCGACGAACCGGTCCGAATCCGGGTGTCCGGCGCGTGGATCCGTGTCGATGCCCGTTACGGTTCGGTGTTCCAGCGTCGCGAACGCATCGCGATGATGGCGCTGTGACCGGACGAGATCAGACGAGCCAGGCGGCCGAGTTCGGAGCCAGCTGACCGTCGATGAGTGGATAGCTGCTCAGCAGCACCTCGCCGGGTGGCAACTGAACCGGGACATCGCTGGTGTTCAATGCGCACACCAGGTGTCCGACCGAACGACGGAACGCGAGGCAGCCCTCGGGCGCGCCGTACCACTCCACCGTGTCGCCGTCGAATTCAGGTCTCTCGTAACGGATCTCGATGGCCTGACGGTAGAGCGACAGAGTCGAACCGATGTCTTCGAGTTGGGCCTCGACGGTGAACCTGCCCCACGACCCCGGGATCGGCAACCACGTGTCGGGCGTCGAGCTGAAGCCGAACGGCGGCTCGAATCCCTCCCACGGCAGTGGGACCCGGCAGGCGTCGCGCCCGCGTTCGGTGTGGCCGGACCGTTCCCACACCGGATCCTGGAGCACCTCATCGGGCAGGTCGGCGTTGGGCAGGCCGAGTTCGGCGCCGTTGTAGATGAAGACCGTTCCGGGCAGGGCGAGTTCCACGAGGGCCATCGCGCGGGCGCGCAGGATGCCGAGGTCGATGTCGACGGTCGCGCCGTCGGTCAGCCTGCCGTAGCGGGTCACCTCGCGATCGACATCGTGGTTGGACAACGTCCAGGTCGGGGTACCACCGACCGAGAGCACCGAGTCAAGCGAGTTCTCGATCGCGCCGCGGATCGCATCAGGGTCGAAATCGGCCTTGGCCAGCCGGAAGTTGAAGCCGAGATGCAACTCGTCCGGGCGCAGGTACTCGGCGAATCGTTCGTTGTCGTCGACCCAGATCTCACCCACGTTGGCCGCGCCGGGGTAGTCGTCGATGACCTTGCGGATCTTGCGGTGGATGTCGTGGACCGCATAATTGTTGAATCTCGGGTCGTCGTCGCTGTTCTGCAGTAACCCGGCCGCCTCGACATCCATGTCGGGCAGGTCCGCCGGCTTCGCCATGCCGTGGGCGACGTCGATGCGGAAACCGTCGACACCGCGATCCAGCCAGAACCGCAACGTCTCCTCGAGATCGTCGAAGACCTCGGGATTCTCCCAATTCAGATCCGGCTGTTCGGCGGCGAAGATGTGCATGTACCACTGGCCGGGCGTGCCGTCGGGATCCGGTACCCGCGTCCAGGCCGGACCGCCGAAGATGCTCAGCCAGTTGTTGGGCGGCTCGTCACCGTTGTCGCCGCGGCCGTCGCGGAAGATGTAGCGTTCCCGTGCCGCGCTGCCGGGTCCGGAGGCGAGTGCCTCGACGAACCACTCGTGCTGATCGCTGGTGTGATTGGGCACCAGGTCCATCGTGACCCGCAGGTCGCGGTCGTGGGCCTCGGCGACGAGCGCGTCGAAGGTCGCGAGGTCGCCGAACAGCGGATCGATGTCGCGGGGATCGGAGACGTCGTATCCGTGATCGGCCATCGGGGAGCGCATGATCGGGCTCAGCCAGATCGCGTCGACACCAAGGAGTTCCAGATACCCCAGCTTGTCGATGACACCGGCGAGATCCCCGACGCCGTCACCGTTCAGATCCGAGAAGGACCGGGGATAGATCTGATAGAAGATGGCCGACGTCCACCAGGTGTCGTCGGTCGGGTCCAATTGGGACGCGGCGACCGCCGGTATCGCGGGCATGGTTTCGGTGCTGTCAGCGGTGTCGTCAGCGATGTCCTCGGTGCCGCCGTTCTCGTCGGCATCATCCTCTGCCGTAACGCCTTCTGCTGCAACGCCTTCCGCTGGACCGGCTTCCGTTGCGTCCTCCGCGACGTCCGGCGCCGCGGCAGATCCGTCGGTCTCGGTCGCGTCGGTCGCGGAGTCGTCGACGACTGCGGGATCGGTGTCCTCGACGACGATCTCGGAGTCCTCGTCGGCTGGATCGTGTGCGCCGTTCTCGGAAGTCCCTGCAGGGTCCTGGTTCTCGCCGTCGGTGTCTGCGTCATCCGTGTCGGTCGAATCACCGGCGGTCTCGTCGGTGGCCGAGCCATCGAGGGTCAGATCCCCGGTGCTCGAGTCGGCGTCGGCAGTGGTCGAGTCGCCGGTGGTCGAGTCGACCGCTGCTGCATCGCCGGTCGCGTCATCGGCGGTCTCGCCGGAGTCGGCCTCTGTACCGGACTCCTGGCCGGCTGCGGTGTCCCCGTCGGCGAGCGGTTGTGCCGTGTCGTGCGCACCGTCGGGATCCGGCTCGGCGGGGAGAACGTCAGATGTCTCATCGCTCACCGTCGTCATTATGCCCTACCTGTGTTTTCGGTGAGAACTACAGGTGAGGTCGGCGCGTCGTGACTCCACGCGCGGCGTGTCGGCCGAGGTCAGATCGGTGAGTTCATCATCGAGTTCGCCGCCATGTCCATGTAGTCGAGCAGGGCCCGCCGATGGGCATCGTCGAGGGTCTGCTCGTCGATGGAGGCGATCGCGGTGTGCATGCAGCGCAGCCAGGCATCCCGCTCGAGCGGGCCGATGCGGAACGGATTGTGACGCATGCGCAGGCGCGGATGGCCGCGCTCGTCCGAGTACGTCCGTGGGCCACCCCAATACTGCTCGAGGAACATCCGCATCCGGCGCTCGGCCGGCCCGAGGTCCTCTTCCGGATACAGCGGCCGGACGATCTCGTCGACGGCCACCTCCTGGTAGAACCGGGCCGTGAGCTTGCGAAACGTCTCGGCGCCGCCCACCTCCTCATAGAAGGTGCGCTCTGTCGGGGGCGTGCTCGGCTCGATTCCGCCGGGGACCTCGGGGCTCACTGTGCCCATTGTCCTGACCATCCGTGCACCGCTCAACAGCCCAGGTCAGGCGCTCTGCCGGCAACCGATTGTTCACCCGGGCGACCTGCGGCGACATGCAGAATTGTCGTGCAATCGTCGTCGTTCCGTGGTCCACTTGACCTCGTCGAATATTCAGACGGTCGAATGTTGCGGCGGGAGACGCGTATGACGAGCAGGAACACACGGAAGACGGCAACCACCGACGACGGACTGCCGCGTGTTCCCGTCCTGACGACGGTGCCCGGAGGTCTCGCGCCGACGTCGACCGTACCGCCGACGCGGTCGGGTCTGCTGTGGGGGCGTCGCCGCGTCCTGCTGCTGAACGCCACCTACGAGCCGCTCACCGCCATCTCGTTGCGCCGCGCGATCGTTCTCGTGCTGCGGGAGCGCGCCGATGTCATCCACGCCGACGACAACGGTCTCGCCGTGCATTCCGCCGACAGGGCGGTCCCCGTGCCGTCGGTCATCCGCCTGCGCTCCTATGTGAAGGTCCCGTACCGCGCCGTGATCCCGATGACGAGGGCCGCGCTGATGCATCGCGACCGGTTCCGCTGCGGGTATTGCGCCGCCAAGGCGACGACGATCGACCATGTGATCCCACGCTCGCGCGGGGGTGGACACACCTGGGAGAACTGCGTCGCCTGCTGCGCGAGCTGCAATCATCGCAAGGCCGATCACCTGTTGTCCGAGCTCGGCTGGACCCTGCGGGTCATCCCGTCACCGCCCAAAGGACGGCATTGGCGACTCCTGGCCACCGTCAAGGAGATCGATCCGACGTGGGCCCAGTACATCGACGCGGGCGCCGCCTGAGAGGTCTACGACGCGTCGTAGGGGTCGATGCCCGATGCCGTCTCCGGTGGGCTAGATTGATCACACGACCTGCGCCGCAGCCGGGTGCAGGCTTACCACAGCTATCGATCGAAAGGGTGACATGGACAACCTGATCGTCGTCATCGGCGTGCCTGTCACGATCCTCTGTGTTCTGTCCGTCGTGGTGTGCGTCGTCGCGATGGGGTTCTCCGGCGGGGTCAAGTACCCGAAGGTGGCGAACTACACCCTCGACCAGCAGTGGGATCATCAGCCATTGCTGTTCAGCGCCACCGACATCCAGCCGATGACGCTGGCGCATCATTCGGAATCGACCGACGTGGACGGAGGCTCGGCAAGTGGCAAGTGGTGAGGTGGTCCAAGGATCCCACGGCGGAATCCAGGTCTCGTCGGGTGCGTCGAGCGCACTGCCCGTCGGCACCGTCGTCACCAACGGCGGCCGGGTGTCGGCGGCCCGCTTCCCGGGGCAGGCGCCGTCGACACCGCCGTTCACGCGTGAGGAATTGATCGGCCTCGACGAGGCGCTCAAGGATGCCAGCGAGAAGGCGCACGTGCGGTTCTCGGTGTACATCGGCGAACTCGGCACCGATGCCGTGGCCGATGCACGCGCCGCATTGCTGCGCGCCCCCGAGCCCGCCGACGGCACGCTGATCGCGGTGTCGCCCAACACCCATGACGTCGTCGTCGTCTCGGGTGTGCACGTCGCCGACCGGGTCAACGATCGCGTCGCGCAGCTCGGCGTGACGGCGGCGGTCACCAGCTTCCGCCAGGGAGATCTGATCGACGGACTCATCGCCGCACTGCGTGTCATGTCGACCGCCGCCGCGGTCTCCTGATCTGCCGCGTCGCCACGGACAATTCACCGCGCACATCCGGTCGGTGACCGGAACGACATACGAGAACGGCCGCACACCATACGGTGCGCGGCCGTTCTCGTCGTCGAGGGACCGGATACGGCCGCTAGTGTCCCGCCAGCACCTTGCCCGTGCGTGACTCCTCCCCGGGCACGTGGTCGACCGGATCGTCGTCGACCATGTCGGACTCGTTGAACGGATTGCGCCCGCTCAGCACGTCGTCGACACGCCCCTTGTCCACGGTCGACGTCCAGGCGCCGACCAGCAGCGTCGCCACCGCGTTGCCGGAGAAGTTGGTGACCGCGCGCGCCTCCGACATGAATCTGTCGATCCCCACGATCAGACCGACACCGTCGAGGAGCTCTGGCCGATGGGCCTGCAGTCCGCCGGCCAGGGTGGCCAGGCCTGCGCCACTCACGCCCGCCGCACCCTTCGAGGCGATGATCATGAACGCCAGCAGGCCGATCTGTTCGCCGATCGACAGCGGATCGCCCATCGCGTCGGCGATGAAGATCGAGGCCATCGTCAGATAGATCGCGGTGCCGTCGAGGTTGAACGAGTAGCCGGTCGGCACCACCACACCGACGGTGGTCTTCTCCACTCCGAGGTGCTCCATCTTGGCGATGAGCCGAGGCAACGCCGACTCCGATGACGACGTCGCGAAGATCAGCAGGTACTCGCGGGCCAGATACCGGACCAGGCGGAAGATGGAGACCCCGGCGACCGTCCGCAACAGCACCCCGAGGACGCCGAAGACGAAGAGGACGCAGGTGATGTAGAAGGCCAACATCAGGATCAGCAGCTGCTGCACCGCGGCCCAGCCGGTCTGGCCGACAACGTTCGCGATGGCGCCGAACGCGCCGATCGGCGCGACCCACAAGATCATCGTCAACACCTTGAAGACCAGCTTCTGGATGTAGGAGACGGCCGTGAGGATCGGCTCGCCCGTGCGGCCCATCGCCTGGATCGCGAAACCGACGAGCAGGGCGACGAACAGCGCCTGCAACACGTTGCCCTCGGTCAGCGCGGACAGCAACGACGTCGGGATGATGCCCTCGAGGAAGTCGAGCGTGCCGCCCGATTCGCCGGCCTTCGCCGCCTGCTCGGCGCCGATTCCCGCGGTGGCGGTGACGTTGAGACCCTCTCCCGGCTTGATCAGATTGCCGACGACCAGACCGATGGCCAGGGCGATGGTCGACATGACCAGGAAGTAGACGAACGCGAGGCCGCCGACCTTGCCGACGGTCGCCGCCTTCCGGACGGACCCGATGCCGAGCACGATCGTGCAGAAGATGACCGGCGCGATCATCATCTTGATCAGGTTGACGAACATGGTGCCCAGGAATGCCAGGTCCTTGCCCAGTTGCGGCGAGACGAGTCCGACGATGACACCGGCCACCACCGCGATGATCACCGCGATGTACAGCCAGTGGGTGCGGTCGCGCTTCTTCGGTGTCTCGGGGATCTCCGCCGTGGACACCGGGCCGTCGGGCCCGCTCGCTCCGCCCCCGGCGCCGGGTTCATTCGGCCCGGGCTTTCGTCGCATGTTCATGACAGTCCTCTCGTGGTCGCCGCGTCACTTGGACCGCGGGTGGCAGGTCGGTGTATGGATTGTGGAGCAGACCCGTGACGGGGGTCACGTTTGTGTTCGTTTCGTTCATCGGGGCGGGGCTGGTCGACAAGGAGTGGGGTCGTGAGGATGCCGTGGGCGAGGCCGCGAACACTCGCGGGGGAGGCCGTCGCATGGCTGCTCGCGATGGTCGTGATGATCGTCGTGTGCGGCAGCGTTCTGGCGGTGCTCGATGCGCGCTACGACGCCGAGCGCACGGCGAGGCAGCAGGTGACCGCCGTGGCCGTCAGCCTCGCCGACGCCCCTTCGACGGCTGCCGCGCTCGTCTCGGCCGATCCGGCCGCTGTCCTGCAGCCGGTCACCGAGCAGGTCCGTGCGGCGACCGGCGTCGCATTCATCACCATCATGGCCGTCGACCGCACCCGGTACACGCACACGAACCCGACGCTGATCGGACTGAGCTACATCGGATCGGTCGATCAGGCGCTGGCCGGCCGGGTGTTCACCGAGACCTACACGGGATCGCTGGGACCGTCGATCCGCACCATCGCGCCGGTCCGGGCACCCGGCGGACGCATCGTGGGTCTCGTCGCCGCCGGGATCACCCTCGACACCCTCACCGACAACTGGCTCGAACAGTTGCCGCTGATCATCGGGATCGCCGCCGCCGCGCTGGCCACCGCGGGATCCGGACTGTGGCTCATCCGGCGGCGTCTGTTGCGGCAGACGGGCGGGCTGGCGCCCAGCGAGCTGCGCCTGATGTACGAACACCACGACGCCGTGCTCCATGCCGTGCGGGAAGGTCTCGTGGTCACCGAGAACGGACGACCGGTGCTCGTCAACGACGAGGCGCGGCGCCTGCTCGTCGACGACGACGGTGAAAGGACCTCGCGGGAACCGGTCCGGTTGCCGGAGTTCCTCGCACAGGGCGACGAGACGCTCGTCGACGTGGCCTATGCGCAGAGCGGCCGCATCCTGCTGGTGAACCGATCGCCGGTGCCGTCGGACCGTGATGCCGCTGTCGTCACCATCCGCGATCGCACCGAGTTGTCCGAGGCGGTCGGAGAGCTCGACTCGACCCGACGATTCGTGGAGGCGCTGAGGTCACAGGCGCACGAGTCGGCCAACCGTCTGCACACCATCGTCGCGATGATCGAGATGGGGCGTACCGCTGACGCTGCGCGGCTCGCGACGACCGAACTCCAACTGTCCCAACGTCTCATCGACCGGATGACGGAGGCCGTCGGAGAGCCCGCATTGTCCGCCCTGCTGCTGGGCAAGAGCGCACAGGCGGCCGAACGTGGCATCGCGCTCACCCTGACCGAGGATTCCGAACTGTCCGGCGACGACTCGGATCACCTGCTGCCGACCGGCGAGATGATCACCGTGGTCGGCAATCTCATCGACAATGCCCTCGACGCCTGCGACCCCGACGACCCATGGGTGGAGGTGACGGTGATCGGGGATTCCTCGGTCCTGCATGTCGTCGTCGCCGACAGCGGACCCGGGATGGAACCGGATGAGTTCACCCGGGCACAGGAACGTGGCTACACCACCAAGCCGGGTGGAGACGCCGCGGGACGTGGACTCGGACTCGCCCTTGTGGCCCAGGTCGTCGCGCGCCACGAGGGCACACTGACCGCCGAGAACACCTATGGTTCAGTCGTCTCGGTGACGATCGGCGGCACCCGGGATGTGCCCGGCGACGCGGAGCTCGACGTCGGCGGGGCCGCCGGGGTGTCCGATGACGAGGTGGAGAGGGGGACACCACGGTGATCCGTGTGCTCATCGTCGAGGACGATCCGCTGATCATCGAGGCACACCGCGAATTCCTCGGCCGCATCGGCGGATTCGACATCGTGGCGTCGGTGTCCACGGCCCAGGAGGCGTTGCGCGCCGCGACGGCGGCGTCCGGATCGGGAGCGGCCGTCGATCTGGTGCTGCTCGATCTCGGGTTGCCCGACGCCGACGGGGTCGACCTCGCGTCGGCGCTCTCGGGCATCCGCCCCGTCCCCGACATCATCGCGATCACCGCGCGCCGCGACCTCGCGACGGTCCGCAGCGCGATGTCGCACGGGGTGCTGCTGTATCTGTTGAAGCCGTTCACCTTTGCCGCGTTCGCCGAGAAGATCCGGCAGTATCTCGGCTATCGTGAGGCGCTCACCGCAGGTGAGGACGCCGTGAGCCAGCGAGATGTCGATCGGGCCCTGGCCGAACTGCGGACCACCGACACTCGTCGCACCGCGAAGAAGGGCGCCGCGCCTGAGACCGAGGACGCCGTCGGCCGCGCGGTCCGCGACAGCGACGGCGGGCTCACGGCCTCCGAGGTGGCCGGGGTGCTCGGCAGCTCGCGGGTCACGGCCTGGCGTTACCTCGAGCGACTCGCCGATGACGGAACCGTCGAGCGGGTCACCGAATACGGCAACACCGGACGGCCCCAGGTCCGCTACCGCTGGCGCAGTCGCTGACCCGGGCCGCCCGGTGAGATGTGTCCGGCGTCGGTGGTGCGTCCGTCAGCGGCGTGCGTCGAACTCCCGTGCACGCAGCGAGCGGGCCACGGTGTCGCGGCCCTCGGCGATGAGACGTTGGAGGGCCGGCGGATGGTCACCGGCGAGGAACGCGTCCGCCGCGGCCAGACCGTCCTCGTCGATGGCCCAGTGCGGATAGAGGCCGACGACGACGGTCTGGGCGACCTCGCTGGACCGTCGCGCCCAGATGTCGGGGACCGCGTCGAAGTACTTCGCGACGTACGACGAGAGCAGATCCGCTTGGCCGGGCCGGGCGAAGCCCTCGATCATCGTGCGGGTGAACACATTCGACAGTGAGTCGTCCTCGGTCGCCTGCGTCCAGGCATCGGCCTTGGCCTCCGCCAACGGCCGTGACGCGCGCGCCGCGGCGGCCTGACGGGCGCCCGTGGCCGTCTTGTCCCGGGTCGCCTCGGCATCGATCACCGGGGTCGTCGCGGCGTCGGTGTCGATCGCGCCCGCCGAGGCCAGCGCGCGCACCAGCTTCCAGCGCATGTCGGTGTCGACGACCAGACCGGCCAACCCGAGCCCCGACGGATCCTCGCCGTCGAGCAGCCCACGGATCACGGGCACCTGGTCATCGGTGACCCGACCGGCCAGCAGCGTGTTGACGAAGGCGAGTTGATGATCAGACCCGGCCTCGGCGGATCGTGCGAGCTCGAGGAGGCGCGCGCTGAACGCCGGCCATCCGGTGTCGGCTGCCCATGCCGGATCGGCGTAGGCCTCCAGCGTGCTCGTCGCCTGCAGCAGGACACGTTGGACGACACCGATCTCGGACTCGGTGGCGATGCCGCGCTGGACCAGCTCGACGAAGTCCCGGGCGGCCATCTCGGCCTGCCGGGTCATCTCCCACGCCGCCGACCACACGAGCGTGCGCGGCATCGGGTCGGCGATGTCGCCGACGCGGGAGGTCGCGGTGGACAGCGAGTCGGGATCGAGCCGCACCGAGGCGTAGGTGAGGTCGTCGTCGTTCAGCAGGATCAGTGCGCCGCGCGCAACGCCGACCAGCTCGGTGACATCGGTGCGTTCGCCCTCGACGTCGAGTTCGACGCTGCGCGTGCGTTCCAGTGTGCCCGAACCGTTGTCGTCGTACACACCGACACGGAGCCGGTGCACGCGGGTCTCCCCGGCGCCCGGCGCAGCACCGTCCTGCACGATGGTGAAGCGTGTGAAGGCGCCGTCGGCGTCGAGTTCGAAGTCCGGTCGGATGACATTGATACCGGTGGTCTTGAGCCACTGGGATCCCCAGTCCGACAGATCGCGGCCCGACGACTTCTCCAGTGCGGCGAGGAGATCGGTGAACCCGGCGTTGTCGAACTTGTGCGCGTCGAAGTAGTCGCGCAGGCCCGCGAGGAAGTCCTCCAGACCCACGTAGGCGACCAGCTGCTTGAGGACCGATGCGCCCTTGGCGTAGGTGATCCCGTCGAAGTTCACCTCGACCGCGGCGATGTCGGGGATGTCGGCGGCGACGGGGTGGGTGGAGGGCAGCTGATCCTGCCGGTATGCCCAGGACTTCTCGACGTTGGCGAAGGTGGTCCAGGCGTTGGTGTACTCCGTGGCCTCGGACTGGCACAGCACCGACGCGAAGGTGGCGAAGGACTCGTTGAGCCAGAGGTCATCCCACCAACCCATGGTGACCAGATCGCCGAACCACATGTGCGCCATCTCGTGCAGGACGGTCTCGGCGCGCCGCTCGTAGAGGTACTTCGTCACCCGCGACCGGAACACGTAGTCCTCGAGGAAGGTGACCGCGCCGGCGTTCTCCATCGCGCCGGCGTTGAACTCGGGAACGAACAGCTGGTCGTACTTGCCGAAGGCGTAGGGGATACCGAAGTTCTTGTGGTAGAAGCCGAATCCCTGCTTGGTCTCGGTGAAGAGACGATCGGCGTCCATGTGTTCGGCCAACGATGCGCGGCAGTAGATGCCCAGTGGGATGGTGCCGTGGTCATCGGAGTAGGTGTCGGTCCACTCGGCGTACGGGCCGGCGATCAGGGCGACGAGATAGGTACTCATCAGCGGTGTCTCGCGGAAGCGGTGCACCGTGCCCCCGTTCGGCCCGGACTCGGCCTTGAGCGCGTTCACCACAGCTGCGTTCGAGATCACCTTCCAGTCCTCGGGTGCCGTGACGGTGATCGTGTAGGTCGCCTTGAGATCGGGCTGATCGAAACACGCGAACATGCGCTTGGCGTCGGCGGTCTCGAACTGGGAGTACAGATACACCGAGTCGTCGGTGGGATCGACGAAGCGGTGCAGGCCCTCACCGGTGTTGGAGTACGCGCAGTCGGCGACCACGGTGAGCGTGTTGTCGGCGGTCAGCGACGGCAGGGTGATGCCGACCGACTCGTCGAAGTCGGATACGTCGAGATCGGTGCCGTTGAGCGTGGCCGAGATCAGGCCGGGCGCCACGAGGTCGATGAACGTTTCCGATCCGGGGGTGGCCGTGAACGTCACCGTGGTCACCGACCGGAACGTCTCGGTCCCGGGCGCGCCCTGGCCGTCGGTGAGGTCCAGGTCGATCTCGTACGCGCCGACGTCGACGGTCGCGGCGCGCTCACGTGCTTGGTCTCGGGTCAGGTTGGGAGCAGTCACAGTCGGGTTCTTCCACCTCTCGAATCGCGGTCGCTGGCCAGCTTAACGGGAATGACCGCGAGGGAATCTGGTTGTAGTTTCGGGAGTGACTCGTAACAACACGGGAAGGGTCAGCGATGGCAGCAGAGGCGCAGTCAGATCAGCAGAAGCGGGACCGGGTGGACTTCTGGTTCGACCCGCTGTGTCCCTGGTGTTGGATCACCTCCCGTTGGATTCTCGAAGCCGAACAGGTGCGGCCGATCGACGTGAATTTCCACGTGATGAGCCTTGCCGTGCTCAACGAGGGCAAGGACATCCCGGAGGAGTACCGCGAGGGGCTCAAGCACGCGTGGCGCCCGGTCCGGGTGATCGCCGCGGCCCGGGCGAGCAAGGGCGACGAGATCCTGGCGCCTCTGTACACCGCCATGGGCACACTCATCCACAACAAGGGCGTCAAGGACTTCGATCAGGTGATCGCCGAGTCGCTCGCGGAGGTCGATCTCGATCCGGGTCTGGCGGCCGCCGCCGACTCCGACGAGTACGACGAATGGATCCGGACCAGTCATCACGAGGGCATGGACAAGGTCGGCGACGACGTCGGCACACCCACGATCCACGTCAACGGCGTGGCGTTCTTCGGTCCCGTGTTGTCGCGGATCCCGCGCGGCGAGACCGCGGGAACGGTGTGGGACGGCGCGGTCGCGCTGTCGTCGTACCCGCATTTCTTCGAACTCAAGCGCAGCCGCGACGAGGACCCGCAGTTCGACTGAGCTCCATCCCCACCGGATCGATCCCGACGGTGCCCGGTCGCGGGGCATCGTCGGGAGACGTCAGATCTTGGGTGGCATCTCCAGCCCGTTGGGCAGGGTGCCCGGAGCGATCGCGGCGGGATGCGGCGGCGGCGGAATCGGTACGGCGTTCCCGCTGCCGGCACCGCGGACGATCGTCTTCGGGCGGAAGAGCATGGCACCCGCCCGGGTCCGGTCCCGCAAGGCAGCGGCCCGCCAGGTGAGGACGGGGTGGGACGCGAGGGCGTTGACCGCCCACGTGAAGACCCCCCGCTCGTGTGTGGCGCGGTCGGCGAACTGATCGAAGTCGACGGCCGACAGCATGTACTTGCCCGCCGACAGCACGCCGATCGCCCCGGGCGCGCCCGACGGTTGCGTGTAGTAGCCGTAGTTGTCGGCGGTGTACTCCTGGGCGCGGGACAGCGCCGCGCCCAGGAACGGGATGTTCATGCCGACGCCGGTGCCCAGCTGGCGCCAGTACGACGTGTGACCGGCGGCGATGTGTCCCACCTCGTGGCCGATGATGAACTCGAGGGCCTGCGGATCGCGGGCGCGTCCGCCGACCTCGAAGAGATCGGAGTACACGACCACGAACCGACGAAAGCCGTGTCCGGAGGCGAAGGCGTTGATCATGCCGTTGCCGAGCACCACGTAGGCGTCGGGTACGTACTCCAGGCCGTAGCGAGCGGCCGCCTCGACGACCATCCGATAGCCGTCGGGGAACTGGCTCGGCGTCATCTGGACCCCGTTGACCCGGGGTTGGGCATAGGTCAGACCTCGGACCAGCAGCAAGAGCAGGGGAGCGGCCAACAGGGCGAGGAAGTACTCGCTGAACTGTCCGGACACCACCAGCGCTACGATCGCGGCATATCCGATGACGGTGATCGCGACGATCAGCACCAGCATCGGGATCTCCCACGGATGCAGCCGTGGGCGCTGGGCGTACGGTGCCGGTGGCAGCCAGTACGCATCCGGAGGCGGCGCGGGCCGGTCGGCCGCCGAGGGGGAGCCGGCGACCCCGGGGACGTTGGGTATCGGCGAATGAGCGTCCACGCGACCAATCTATAGTGACGGCATGCGTGTCTACCTCGGTGCCGACCATGCCGGATTCGAACTGAAGAACCAGATCGCCGACCACTTGCGGTCGGCGGGCCACGACGTCGTCGACTGCGGCGCGCACACCTACGACGCGCGGGACGACTATCCGGCCTTCTGCATCGACGCCGCGCGGCGCACGGTCGCCGACCCGGGCAGCCTCGGAATCGTGCTGGGCGGCAGCGGTAACGGCGAGCAGATCGCCGCGAACAAGGTGCCCGGCGCGCGGTGTGCCCTCGCATGGAGTGTCGAGACGGCCCAACTCGCACGTCAGCACAACAATGCCCAGCTCATCGGCATCGGCGGGCGCATGCACAGCACGGAGGAGGCATTGGCCATCGTCGACGCCTTCATCGCGACCCCCTGGTCGGACGAGGCACGACACCAACGACGGATCGACATCCTGGCCGAGTACGAGCGCACCGGTGAGGCACCGGCCGTTCCCGGCCAGAACTGACCGACCGGCGCCGATAGGAGATGCCCGAAGGCCACACCCTGCACCGGCTGGCGCGCCGCCAGCGACGGGTGTTCCGGGGCCACCAGGTCCGGGTGAGCAGCCCGCAGGGGAGGTTCACCGAGGGCGCTGCCGTCGTCGACGGCATGGTCTTCGCCACCGCCGAGGCCTGGGGCAAACATCTCGTCCAGCACTACCGGCCGGCGGATGACCGTCGCCGCGGTGCGCGCCGGATGATCCACGTGCACCTCGGCCTGTACGGCGCCTTCGCCGAGTCTCCTGCCCCCATGGACCCGCCGACCGGTCAGGTGCGGCTGCGTATCGAGGGCGACGACGTGGGTACCGATCTGCGTGGTCCGACCGCATGCGAATTGTTCACGCCCGCGGATCTCGACGAGCTCGTGTCCCGACTCGGGCCCGATCCGTTGCGTGCCGACGCCGACCCGCAGCGTGCCTTCGCGGCGATCCACCGATCGCGGCGTCCGATCGGCGCCCTGCTGATGGACCAGCGCGTCATCGCCGGCGTGGGCAACGTGTACCGGGCCGAGATCCTCTTCCGCGCACGCATCGACCCCTACCGCGAGGGTCGGTCGATCGGCGAGGACGAGGTCGAGGTGTTGTGGCTCGATCTCGTGTCATTGATGCGAATCGGTGTGCGGCGCGGGCGGATTCACGTGATCCGACCGGAGGACGACCACGGACCGGGTTCCTATGCACCGGACCGGCCGAGAACCTATGTCTACCGCCGCGCCGGCGAGCCGTGCCGGATCTGTGGCACCGATGTCCGTATCGCCCAACTCGACGGCCGAAATCTGTTCTGGTGTCCTGTGTGTCAGGTCTGACGACTGATCGAGATGCGCCGCGTCGCGCTCAGCGTCGATCGGCGCGCTGCGCCATGACGAGCAACTCGTCGCGCTGACTGCGACTGGCGACGCCGTGGATCTGCTCGTAGAGCTTGCGTTGGCTGACGGGGAGGAAACGGGCACGTAGGCGTGCGAGGGACATGACGGTTACGGCTTTCTGAACAGTGATGATGCTTACGCTTGTCCATTGTCCGTGTTACATCCAGGTTAATCAATCCGACCTGGGGTGATGCTGCTTACGTTGGAACACGCAATCACAGCAAACCCTCAGGTGCGCCCTCGATTTCTCCTACCGGACGCCCGCACCATGGAGTCATGGACACCTCCGACGACCACAGACGCGATCGGCCACAGGTCACCGTGCTCGCCGTCGGCGGAACAGGGGAGTCCTACGCCGGCGACCGGAGGACCGCGGTGACCGGACTGCTGTGCGAGGTCGCCGCCGGCCTCGACGACCGATTCGTCAGCCGGTGGGTAGGCTATCCCGCGAGCTACGGCCCGGCTCCGCATCTGGACGGGATGAGCTACCGCAGGAGTGTCGACATCGGTGCCCGTACGCTGACCGACGCCCTCCGAGACACCCCCGGCCCGATCGTCCTCATCGGCTATTCGCAAGGGGCCGTGGTCATCCGGACGGCCCTGAACCACCTTGCGCTCAACGGGCTCAACGGGCCCGAGTCCGATGAGGGGATCGTCGAACGTCTCCTTGCCATTGGTTTCGTCGCCGACCCGCATCAACCACCCGGTGCCGTCGCAGGATGTCACGGATGGGGCGTCGCCGGACCCGGGCCTGATCTGCCGGACGGGGTGGCGACCTATTGGGTCGGTGCAGCCGAGGACATGATCTGCAATGCGGCCGCCGACTCGTTCATTCGCGACATCGCCGACCTCACCACTGCGCTGGCCGTCGGCCGCGTTCGGGACTGGGTGGGCGACATGTGGACGACGCTTCGCCGCAACACCTTTCAGAACGCACGACGAACCTCACCCGGGCCGGCGCAGGTGCGTCGCGACGTCGGGAGACTGTCGTCGGCCGCGCGCGAGGTGATCGGCTATCTGCCCGGGACTCTCGTGTGGCGCGGTGTACGTGTCCGCAACCGTCATGGTGGTCGGCACACGTCGTATGCGAGCGAGCCGTACCGTCGCGGATCGGTGACCGATCCGGACACCACCGGCTGTCAGGCACTCGCGGCCTGGCTGCAGGTGTGCGCGACGTTCTCGCCGGTCGGCGGCGCGGTGTCGTCCGTCGAGCTCGCGGCTTGACACCACGATCTCGTCCCGATGCCTCTGCGTCGACCGTGTCCAGAATTTCGTCGAGTGTGCCCACGGGAGGGCACGATCGGCAGAATTCAGGGCACGCTCGGTGAGAACTCGAGGGCGGCCGTGGGCCTGGCACGTGGGCGATGATGCGCCCGTGTTAAATCCTGTCGAACAGTGCGCTTCCGGGGCGTACTGCCACTCATGGGTGGATGACACTGAGCGGTGGACATCTGCAGTGTCGGCGCGACTGTCGCGCCGACGACGATCGAGTGGAGAGCACCGTGGATCATTTCGACGTGGTGGTCATCGGGTCCGGCCCGGCCGGACAGAAGGCGGCGATCGCCGCGGCCAAACTGGGGAAGCGGGCGGCGATCGTGGAACGTCGCGACATGATGGGCGGGGTGTGCATCAACACCGGCACCATCCCGTCGAAGACGTTGCGGGAGGCGGTTCTCTATCTGACCGGGCTGAATCAGCGTGAGCTGTATGGGCAGTCGTACCGGCTCAAAACCGATATCACGGTGACCGATCTGTCGGCGCGGACCATGCACGTCGTCGGCAAGGAGATCGACGTCATCCAGAATCAGCTGGCGCGCAACGGCGTCACGATGCTGATCGGGAGCGCCTACTTCATCGATCCGCACGAGATAGCCATCGAGGACGCCACCGGCGACCTCAAGCACGTCACCGCCGACCATTTCGTGGTGGCGGTCGGCACCCGACCGGCCCGGCCGTCGACGGTCGACTTCGACGGGATCACCGTCGTCGACTCCGATCAGATCCTCGACCTCGATCGAGTCCCCGGGTCGATGGTCGTCGTCGGCGCCGGGGTCATCGGAATCGAGTACGCATCGATGTTCGCCGCGCTCGGGACCAAGGTGACCGTCATCGAGCAGCGGCCGACGATGCTGGACTTCTGTGACCGGGAGATCGTCGAGGCGCTGCAGTACCAGCTCCGGGAGCGCGGGGTCACCTTCCGCTTCGGCGAGACCGTGCAGACCGTGGAGACCCATCCGTCGGGAACGCTGACGATCCTCGCCTCGGGCAAGAAGATCCCCGCCGACACCGTGCTGTATTCGGCTGGGCGACAAGGTGTGTCCGACGAGCTCCGGGTGGAGTCGGCCGGGCTGACAGCGGACGCTCGTGGCCGGCTCAAGGTCGACGAACACTTCCGCACCGCCGTGGACCACATCTATGCCGTCGGCGACATCATCGGGTTCCCGGCACTGGCTGCGACCTCGATGGAGCAGGGTCGGCGGGCGGCCTACCACGCCTTCGGCGAGCCCGTCGGAGCGACCGACGAGGATCTCCAGCCCATCGGCATCTACGCCATCCCGGAGATCAGCTTCGTCGGGCGGACCGAGGATCAGTTGACCACCTCCACCATCCCGTTCGAGGTGGGCGTGGCCCGGTACCGGGAGCTGGCCCGCGGCGCGATCATGGGTGACTCCTACGGACTGCTCAAACTCCTCGTCCATGCGGAGGACCGCACCCTGCTGGGAGTGCATGCCTTCGGTAGCAACGCGGCCGAACTCGTGCACATCGGTCAGACCGTGATGGGACTCGGCGGCACCGTCGACTACCTCGTCGACGCGGTCTTCAACTACCCGACCCTCGCCGAGGGCTACAAGGTCGCTGCGCTGGACGCCGTGAACAAGATGCGCGCGATCGCCCGCGTCCGGGCCGAGGGCCATCGCCTGGACCTCGATGTCGGGGCCACCACTGTCGTCGGCTGAAGGACGATCGCGGGTCCTGCCCCCGACGACGACGAAGGGCCCGGTCCATCGGACCGGGCCCTTCGTGACTCACGACGAGGTCTGGAGGTGATCAGTCGCCGGTGTACTTCGGTCCGATGGTGCCTCGGACGACGATCGGTGTGTCGCGCGGGATGGTGTTGAAGACCCACTTGCCGTTCTCGGTGCTGATGTTGATGCATCCGTGGCTGGCATTGCTGCGGCCCTGCTGGGCGACCGACCACGGAGCGGCGTGGATGAAGATGCCGTCCCACGACATGCGGGTCGCGTACTCGACGTAGGTGCGATACCCCTCGGCGGAATCGACCGGGACACCGTACGTGGACGAGTCCATGTACATGTCGCGGTACTTCTCCTTGGTGTGGTAGACGCCGTTCGGGGTCGGATGGTCGTTCGACCCCATCGAGATCGGCATGGTCTTCACCTGCTTGCCGTTGCGCCACCACGTGATCTGGTGGGTCGCGTCGTCGGCGAGGGCGACCCAGCCGGTCGACGTCTTGACGTTCGGGATCGCCGGGCCCTTGGGGGCCTCGGGGGTCGTCGTCGTCGACGGCGGCGGAGGAGGAGTGGTCGTCTTCGGGGTCGACGGGACACCCGGGATCTGCGGAACACCGGGCACCTCGGGCACCTCGACCGGGGGGAGCCCCGGGATCACGGTGACGGGTGCGGCGCTCGCGGCCATGGGCAGCGCGAGCGACACCGCGACGACACCGACGAGAACGGTGACGGCGCGACGAGTCATGCCGCGACGTGCGCGACGTGAAGGCTTCGAAGTCAACACGGAGAGACCTTTGCAGTTTGAGTTACGCCGAGCGCATCCCCCGGAGCGCCCGACCATCGTTACACAAACGTTGCCTTCGGGCCAAAGCTCAGATGTCGAATACTGGACGAACGGCAGCCGTCGGTGTCGAGGCCGGGTCGAAGCCCGTGGTGGGCGGGTCGCCGAGCTCGCTAATTGTGACAACCGTCACAATGCCAGGTCGGCGCGCCGACCTGCCCGGACCCGGCGATCGAGTGGGTGGCGCCGATCAGCAGGTGCTCGGCGCGGGATGACCGTCGAAGCGGTCGGTCAGATATCGGAACGCCGGCAGCAGGCCGATGATCGCTGCGGAGAGGTGGTCGGGCGACGGCGTGGCCAACTGCTGGACCCGGACGCCGGCGCGACAGTATCGACGGATCGTGACGTCGATCGACGACACCGGGATCAGGACATCCGACGGGCTGTGCCACTCGAAGATCGGTGTCGCCGGGATGCCGGGGTACATCGAGAGGCTGTTCTCCTCGACCACCCGACGAGCCTTCGGGTCGTCGAAGATCGCACGACCGCCGACGGTCACCTGCTGGGCGTCGTGGCCGGCGCCCAGTCGGAGGATGTCGTTCGTGCAGGCGTCCCGCATGCCCGCGTACATCTGGCGGCCCAACGGTGACAGATACCTCTGGATCGGGATCTCGTCCGGATACTCGCGTGCGACACCGATCGCCGCCGCGAACGCCAGTCCGAACGCCGGATGGGGGGTGTCGTAGCCGAGGCCCTCGGCCATCCGCAGGAGATTCATGGGCACGCCGCCGTATGCGGCCCCGACGATGTCGAGGTCGGGGGCGTACGCGGGCGCGAGCGCCACGGCCCAGGCGGTCGCCATCCCGCCGCCCGAGTAGCCGGCGAGTCCGACCCGGCTCTTCGGCACCTTCGCGGGCGCGAAGTGCTGCACGGCCCGGATGCCGTCGAGCGTGATCTGGCCCCCCAGCTTCGCCGCACCGTAGGAACTCCGCGGCCCCAGGTGGTCGGGGATCGCGATCGTCCACCCCCGCTGCAGCGCGACGTTGAGACCCGGGGCCTCGCGTATCGTCAGATTCGGGTCCTGGGCCCACAGCGCTTGCGACGGAGCGCATTTGAGGCCCGTCGCGTTGATGATGTGCTGGAACGACAGCAGTGGCCCATCGGTCTGCTTGCGGGTCGGGACGAGGAGGGTCGTGATCGCGGCGATCGGCGTGCCGCGGCTGTCGCTCGACCGGAATTTGATCTGATAGGTCCGGACGTCGAAGAACGCGGGAGGATTCGGGCGGGCGCGCACGGAGATGATGTCGCCCGGTCGGCGGGCATCCAGGTTCGTCGGCGACGCGTAGAAGGAGTCGGCCAGGGGAGTCGGCAGGGCCACGTCGTCCGCGACGGAATCTCCGGCGCCGGCGACGACACCACCGAGGGCCAGCGCCAGCGTGACGACGGCAACCACCACGAGGTGGTGACGCGGTCGCCTCGGCCGTTGCACCAGTCCATCATGGTCCGGTTTCGGAGAAAATCAACACCTGTTGTGGAAGCGGTGCTCGACAAGCCGGGGTGCTCCCGGGGATCGCTAGGCGGGTTGGGTGTGCTCGGTGCGGAGATGGCGCGACGGTTCGGAGCACGACTCGTCCCGGCAGACGAGCATCACATCCACCCGGTCCGTACCCGATTCGGATCGGGTGACATCCTTGCGGACGTAGAGGTTGGCCCCGCAGCTCGGGCACTTGCGCTGACTCTTGCTGTGGCTGGATGACATGCCCTCAGCGTACGCCGCCTATGACCTGGATCACAGTTGCCAGGAGGCCCCTGTGCGCCTGGCCCGGGGGTGGACGACAGATGCCCCGGCCGTCGTGGCCGGGGCATCTCGTCAGAACGAGCGGGTGACGGGAATCGAACCCGCGTAGCTAGTTTGGAAGACTAGGGCTCTACCATTGAGCTACACCCGCGTGCCGCGTCACCGGTGGGATCGCCACCGGCGTCGCGTGCGGACAAGACTGTACCCGGTGGTGCGAGTGAACCCGAAATCGCCTCGCCGACCGGTTCGTGGGGCGACCGGGAGCGCACCCGGTTGGGTCGGCGGCGCGCCGACCCGTACTATCTGCTGTTGGCCCTTCTCCGCGTTCTCGCCGGTCTCCGGCGTGCCCTCGGAGGGGTCGCCGGGATGTGGCGCAGCTTGGTAGCGCATCCGCTTTGGGAGCGGAGGGTCGCAGGTTCAAATCCTGTCATCCCGACTCGGGTGGCGGTCGCTGATCGCCGCCGAACGACTTGTCATCGACCCGACGCAGAGATGCAGATGTGAGGAGCAGGCGTGAAGAGCACCGTCGAGCAACTGAGCCCGACCCGAGTGAAGCTCAATGTCGAAGTGCCGTTCGAGGAGTTGTCCGGTGAGTTCGACCGGGCCTACAAGTCGTTGGCACAGCAGATCCGGATCCCGGGCTTCCGTCCGGGCAAGGCCCCGGCCAAGCTGATCGAGGCCCGTGTCGGACGTGACTCGATCCTGGCCCAGGTCGTCAACGACGCGCTTCCGTCGAAGTATTCGCAGGCGGTCGCCGAGACCGAGACGAAAGCCATCGGCCAGCCGGAGATCGACCTCGCAGAACTCGTGTACGGCGAGACCGTCGCCTTCACCGCCGAGGTCGACGTGCGCCCCGAGATCGAGCTTCCGGACTACTCGAGCCTGGCCGTCGAGGTCGATGCCATCGAGATCGACGACGCGGCCGTGGACGAGCAGCTCGACGGTCTGCGTGCCCGCTTCGGCACCCTGCAGGGGGTCGACCGCGGCGCCCAGAACGGCGACTTCGTCTCCATCGACCTGTCGGCCACCGTCGACGGCGAGCCCGTCGACGAGGCCTCCACCGAGGGGCTGTCGCACGAGGTCGGTTCCGGTCAGCTGATCGACGGCCTCGACGAGGCGCTGATCGGCCTGGCCGCCGGCGACTCCAAGGAGTTCACCACCACGCTCGTCGCCGGCGACCACGCCGGCGAAGATGCCCAGGTCAACGTGACGGTCAACTCGGTCAAGGAGCGCGAGCTGCCTGATCTCGACGACGAGTTCGCTCAGATGGCCAGTGAGTTCGACACCGTCGACGAGCTGCGGGTGAGTCTCGCCGAGCGCGTCGAACAGTCCAAGAAACTCGAGCAGGCCAACGCCATCCGCGACAAGGTCCTCGAGGAGCTGCTGGAGAAGGTCGAGATCCCACTGCCGGAGAAGGTTGTCGCGGAGGAGATCGAGGGCCAGCAGCATCAGATCGTGCATGCACTGGGCCACGACGACGAGCAGGTCGCCAGGTTCCTCGAGGCGCAGGGCAAGACCCGCGAGGAGTGGGACGCCGAGGCGCGCGAGGAAGCCGAGAAGTCGGTCAAGACCCAGCTGCTCCTGGACGCCATCGCCGACCAGCAGGAGACCGAGGTCGATCAGGACGAGCTGACCCAGCAGATCCTGTTCCAGGCCCAGCGCTACGGCATGCAGCCGCAGGAGTTCATCCAGCAGCTCCAGAACGCCGGCCAGGTCGGTGCGGTCTACGCCGACGTCCGTCGCGGAAAGGCCTTGGCGGGCATCGTATCCGAGGTCAGTGTGACCGACAGCAAGGGCACCGCGGTGGACACCGGCGAATTCTTCGGCTCCGGTGACGACGACTCGGCCGGCACCGACGCCTCCGACGACGAGAACGCCGAGAGCTGAGCCGACGACCTGCATCGCCGAGCAGCCGGAGCCGGGCCCTGCGCCCGACGCCGGCTGTTCTGCTCTCAGCGAAGACCGGTGCCATCGGGACTGTCCGTCCGACGCCATTGGTTAGTGTCGGTGAGGACATCGCGATGAACCCGGGGCAGACAGAGTGAACCCGGACGAGACGCGGGGAATCCACGAGACGACCGGCGCCGCGGGCGGAGCGCGCGGGCGGGTCAATAAGCTAGACCCCCGAAACACCGTTGACGCGGCCACGGCCGCAACGGCACCACGACAGGCAAAGGTAGGAACAGTGAGCGAGCCGACCATCCACACGCCAACGCTGAGTTCGGGAGTGGCCGGGCTGAACCTGACCGACTCGGTCTTCGAGCGGCTTCTGCGGGAGCGCATCATCTTCCTCGGCACCCAGGTCGACGACGACATCGCCAACCGACTGTGTGCGCAGATTCTGCTGCTCGCCGCCGAGGACCCGACGCGCGACATCAACCTCTACATCAACTCGCCCGGCGGCTCGGTGACCGCGGGCATGGCGATCTTCGACACCATGCAACTTGCCGAGTGTGATGTGGCGACCTACGCCATGGGCATGGCCGCCTCGATGGGGCAGTTCCTGCTCGCCGCCGGGGCCAAGGGCAAGCGGCACGCTCTGCCGCACGCGCGGATCATGATGCATCAGCCGTCGGCCGGCATCGGGGGCACCGCCGCCGATATCGCCATCCAGGCCGAGCAGTTCGCCGCCACGAAGAAGGAGATGAACCGGCTCAACGCCGAGTTCAGTGGTCAGCCGCTGGAGAAGATCGAGGCCGACGCGGACCGCGACAAGTGGTTCACCGCCCAGGAGGCCAAGGACTACGGACTGGTCGACCACGTGGTCAGCCGCGCGACCACGGTCACGCCCGCGTCCTGATCTCGTGTCCATCCCTCGCCACCACAACACCACGGAGCAGACGATGACCAACTCCCTCTCGCTCGACACGCTGCCCGCCGACGTCGCGGCCGGAATCCCCGCGTCGGCGCTGGCGCTCAAGAGCATCGAGGCGCGCTACATCCTCCCGCAGTTCATCGAGCACACCCCCAACGGGCAGCGACAGTACGACCCGTACGCGAAGCTGTTCGAGGAGCGCATCGTGTTCGTGGGTACGCCGATCGATCAGACCGTCGCGAACGACGTGATGGCCCAGCTGCTGGTCCTCGAGTCGCAGGACCCCGACCGCGACATCACGATGTACATCAACTCGCCCGGCGGCAGCGTTCCCGACATGCTCGCGATCTACGACACGATGCAGTATGTCCACTGCGACATCGTCACCGTGTGTCTCGGTGAGGCGGCGTCGGCGGCGGCGATCCTGCTCGCCGGCGGCACTCCGGGCAAGCGCGCCGCGCTGCCGAACGCGACGATCCTGATCCACCAGCCGCGCACCGGCGGCGCCTATCAGGGACAGGTGTCCGACCTGGAGATCCAGGCCGCGGAGATCGAGCGCATCCGCAACCGGCTCGACGAGATCCTGTCGCATCACACGGGTCAGGACACGGACAAGATCCGCCGGGACACCGACCGCGACAACATCCTCACCGCAGAGGCGGCCAAGGAGTACGGGATCATCGACGAGGTGTTCGAGTACCGCAAGAAGTCGATGAAGAAGGCCTCCTCCTAGGAGGCGCAGATCGCGCATCGGCCCGACACGCCGGGTCGATGTGCGTGCCCCGAAGTGTGGCCGGCGTCATCCTTGACGTCTGTGTCCATGGTCGGGCGCGGGCGGCAGGCAAGGCGGCCACGACAATCCACAGACCGTTCGGCCACACGGCCGGACGGCCCGAAACTACCCGCACGACATTTGGCCTTATCGGTCGAAGTTCGGGCGGCACGCGGGTACCGTCGAGTTACTGGGCGATCCGATTGCCGAACGGTGACCCATGCCCGGGCGCGCGGAGATGGTCCGTCGGTACGACCGGAGCAACAAGGAAGGTGCAGCACGAGATGGCGCGAATCGGAGACGGTGGCGATCTGTTGAAGTGCTCTTTCTGCGGAAAGAGTCAGAAGCAGGTCAAGAAGCTGATCGCCGGTCCCGGCGTGTACATCTGCGACGAGTGCATCGACCTGTGCAACGAGATCATCGAAGAGGAGCTCGCCGAGAACGGCGACGTGAAACTCGACGAGCTGCCCAAGCCGATGGAGATCCGCGACTTCCTCGAGAACTACGTCATCGGGCAGGACACCGCCAAGCGCACACTCGCTGTGGCCGTCTACAACCACTACAAGCGCATCCAGGCAGGGGAGAAGAAGGACTCGCGCAGCGGCGAGACCGTCGAACTCGCCAAGTCGAACATCCTGATGCTCGGACCCACCGGCTGCGGCAAGACCTACCTCGCACAGACGCTGGCCAAGATGCTCAACGTGCCCTTCGCCATTGCCGACGCCACGGCACTGACCGAAGCCGGCTACGTCGGTGAGGACGTCGAGAACATCCTCCTCAAGCTGATCCAGGCGGCCGACTACGACGTCAAGCGTGCGGAGACCGGCATCATCTACATCGACGAGGTCGACAAGATCGCGCGCAAGAGCGAGAACCCGTCGATCACCCGCGACGTCTCCGGAGAAGGAGTTCAGCAGGCTCTGCTGAAGATCCTCGAGGGCACGCAGGCGTCGGTGCCGCCGCAGGGTGGTCGTAAGCACCCGCATCAGGAGTTCATCCAGATCGACACCACCAACGTGCTGTTCATCGTCGCGGGTGCGTTCGCCGGGCTGGAGAAGATCGTCTCCGAACGGATCGGCAAGCGCGGCATCGGCTTCGGCAACGAGGTCACCAGCCGCGACGAGGTCGACACCACCGACCACTTTGCCGAGGTCATGCCCGAGGACCTCATCAAGTTCGGCCTGATCCCCGAGTTCATCGGCCGCCTGCCGGTCGTCGCATCGGTGACCAACCTGGACAAGGAATCGCTCGTCAGCATCCTGTCGGAGCCGAAGAACGCCTTGGTGAAGCAATACACCAAGCTGTTCGAGATGGACAACGTCGAACTCGAGTTCGCCCATGACGCCCTCGAGGCCATCGCCGATCAGGCCATCCACCGCGGTACAGGAGCGCGAGGACTGCGGGCCATCATGGAAGAGGTCCTGTTGCCGGTGATGTACGACATCCCGAGCCGCGACGACGTCGAGAAGGTCGTCGTCACCGGAGAGACGGTGCGCGACAACGTCCTTCCGACCATCGTGCCTCGCAAGGACAGCCGCGACGAACGGCGCGACAAGACCGCCTGACCCGGGCATCGTAGACACGCCAATCCCGGCCATACTCACGCGGTGTGGCCGGGATTCTCGTCTGATCGGCCCAGGTGGGTGCGCCTACGTGGTGGCCGGTTCGAGCCGGATCACCACCGCCTTCGACACCGGGGTGTTGGAGTCCTTCGCCACCGACCCCAGCGGCACCAGCGGGTTCGTCTCCGGGTAATACGCGGCGGCGTTTCCGCGAGGCGTCGAATACTCGACGATCTCGAAACCGGTCACCCGCCGTTCCTCGATACGATCTGGCCCGCTCGCTTCGCTCCCGGCGCCGGCGCGATTCGGCCCGCTCGCTTCGCTCCCGGCGCCGGCGAACTCCGAGATGATGTCGACCTGCTGGCCCGCCCGCAATCCGAAGGCGGTGATGTCGGCAGGGTTCATCATGATGACCCGACGATTGCCCTTGATGCCCCGGTAACGATCGTCGTGGCCGTAGATCGTCGTGTTGTACTGATCATGGCTTCGAAGCGTCTGCAGGATCAGCCGCCCCTCCGGCACCTCCACCCACTCCAGTGGGTTGACCGCGAAGTTCGCGCGTCGATTCGGTGTCGTGAACTCGCGGAGATCCCGCGGAGGGTGCGGTAAAACGAACCCGTCGGACATCCGTACCCGGATGTTGAAATTCTCGAAACCGGGGATCACGCGAGAGATGTGATCGCGGATCGCGTCGTAGTCGCCCCGTAGCCGCTGCCAGGGCACGGCGTGGTCGGCCCCGAGCACAGCGGTGGCGAGGTCGCAGACGATCGCGACCTCACTGCGCAACTCCGACGACGCCGGCGGCAACGACCCGCGCGACAGGTGGACCACCGACATCGAGTCCTCGACCGAGACCTGCTGGGCCACACCGCCGATCACGTCCTTGTCGGTCCGTCCCAAGGTGGGCAGGATCAACGCCGCACGGCCTGTCGCGACATGCGACTCGTTCAGTTTGGTGCTGATCTGCACGGTCAGGGCGCACCGTGCCAAGGCCGTCCGCGTGGCCTCCGTATCCGGTGTCGCGGCGACGAAGTTCCCGCCCATCGCGACGAACAACCGGACCTCGCCCCTGGCCATCGCGCCGATCGACGCGACCGTGTCGAAGCCGTGCTCGCGTGGGCTGACGATGCCGAACTCGGCGTCCTGAGCGGCGAGGAACGACTCGGGCATCTTCTCGAAGATGCCCATGGTGCGGTCGCCCTGGACATTGGAATGTCCGCGCACCGGACACAATCCGGCGCCCGGCTTGCCGATCATGCCGCGCAACAGCAGCACGTTGGTGCCCTCACCGATCGTGGCCACCGCGTGCCGATGCTGCGTCAGCCCCATCGCCCAGCACAGCACGATCCGCTCCGACCGCGCGACCGCATCGGCGAGGTCGGCGATCGCCTCGTAGGTGAGTCCCGTGGCGGCGAGGATGTCGGCGAAGTCGACGTCCTCGAGGAGCCGGAGGTAGTCGTCGACGCCGGCGCAGCGCTCGTCGAGGAAGTCCCGGTCGAACACGGTTCCGGGCGCGGCGCGCTCGGCGTCGAGTAACAGGCGGGCGACACCGCGGAACAGCGCCATGTCGCCGCCGAGACGGATTTGGAGGAACTCGTCGGTGAGTTTGACGCCGTGCCCGACGACGCCGCCGACCTTCTGCGGGTCCTTGAACCGCATCAGTCCCGCCTCGGGCAGCGGGTTGATGGCGACGATCCGGGCGCCGTTGTGCTTGGCCTTCTCCAGGGTGGAGAGCATCCGCGGGTGGTTGGTCCCCGGATTCTGACCCGCGATGATGATCAGGTCGGCGGCCTCGAGATCGGGCACGGTGACCGATCCCTTGCCGATGCCGATCGAGGCGCCCAGGGCCGCTCCCGACGACTCGTGACACATGTTGGAGCAGTCCGGGAGATTGTTGGTGCCGACGCTGCGCGCGAACAACTGATACACGAACGCGGCCTCGTTGCTCGTTCGGCCCGAGGTGTAGAAGACCGCCTCGTCCGGTGACGACATCGCGGCGAACTCGTCGGCGATGATCCTGTCCGCCTGGGCCCAGGTCACGGGACGATAGTGGGTGTCCCCGGGGGCCAGATAGACCGGATGAGTGAGCCGGCCCTGCTGCGACAGCCAGTAGCCGGACCTCTCCCGCAGGTCGTCGACCGAGTGCGTGGCGAAGAACTCGGGTGTCACCCGCCGCTTGGTCGCCTCCTCGGCGACGGCCTTGGCGCCGTTCTCGCAGAACTCGGCATGCTTGCGGTGACCCGGGGTCTCGGGCCAGGCGCATCCGGGGCAGTCGAAACCGTCGCGCTGATTGAGCTTACTCAGCGTGCGGGCCGTGCGCAGCGGCCCCATCTGTTCCATCCCGCGCGCGAGTGCGACCGCGACCGCCGGGACACCCGCCGCGTATTCCTTCACATGGCCGACGTGGACGTCGTCCGGTTCGGTGATGGGTGTTTCGTCGCGGGGCGGCACAGAACTCATATCCCCATCTTGCCCCCAGACGCCACGGCCTTCACAGAGACTGGTTCCCATGGCGCAACAGCATGCAGGTCAGCAGGTGGCGGGAATCGTGCTCGCGGGCGGTCGTTCCCGTCGGATGGGGCAGGACAAGGCGGCGTTGGACTGGGAGGGCGAACCCATGCTCGCCCGGGTCGTGCGGGTCGTCGGGGAACGGTGCCAACCCGTGTTCGTCGTCGCGCCCGAGGAGTCGGCGGCCTATCGCACACTGTTCGGCAGCGGCGGCCCGGAGGCCCGCTGGGTCACCGACGAGGCGCCGGGAACCGGACCCCTCGGCGGCCTCGCCGTCGGGTTGTCGCGCGCGTCCGCGGCCGGGGCGCAGTGGGCGTTCGTGTGCGCCACGGACATGCCGCTGATCACGGCGGAACTGATCGACGAGTTGCTGCGTGGGGTCACGGAGTCGACGCAGGCGGTCATCGCGACAGATGCCCACCGTGACCATCCGATGGCCGGGGTGTACCGAACCGATGCGGCCACCGTCGTCGGGGAGCTGACCGCCTCGGGAGAGCGGAGGATGCTCGCCGCGCTCGACGCACTGATGACCCACCGGGTGGCCGTCAGCGACGTCAACTGGCTCACGAACGTCAACGCGCCGGAGGACGTCCACCGCCTGCGCGTCTGAGCTCGCCCGGGACGTGCGTCGGCAAAGCCGTCCGGGCTGCAGTCGGGCGCGGCCCGTTCCCTAAGATTGTGGGGTGATGACACCCGACCCCACCCGCGAGCTGCCGAAGTCCTGGGATCCCGCCGAGCACGAGTCCCGGCTCTATCAGGGCTGGGTGGACGCCGGATACTTCACGGCCGACGCATCGAGTGACAAGCCCGCGTTCTCGATCGTGATCCCGCCGCCCAACGTGAACGGTTCACTGCACATGGGCCACGCCTATGAGCACGTCCTGATGGACGCGCTGTCGCGCCGGCGGCGCATGCAGGGCTACGAGGTGCTCTGGCTGCCGGGTATGGATCATGCGGCGATCGCGATGCAGACGATGGTCGAGCGCAAGCTGGCCGCCGAGGGACTCACCCGCGACGACCTCGGCCGCGAGGCGTTCATCGAACGCGTCTGGGTGGAGAAGGCGGAGATCGGCGACAACATCGGCACGCAGATGCGTCGGCTCGGCGACGGCGTCGACTGGTCGCGTGAGCGATTCACCATGGACGACGGACTGTCCCGCGCGGTGCAGACCGTCTTCAAACAGATGTACGACGACGGTCTGATCTATCGGGCCGAACGGTTGGTCAACTGGTCGCCGGTCCTCAAGACCGCGATCAGCGACATCGAGGTCAGCTACGCCGACGTCGAAGGCGAGCTGGTCAGCTTCCGGTACGGCAGTCTCGACGATGCCGAACCGCATATCGTCGTCGCCACGACACGCCTCGAGACGATGCTCGGGGACACCGCCATCGCGGTCCACCCCGACGACGAGCGCTACGCCCATCTGATCGGGACCGAGCTCGCGCATCCGTTCGTCGACCGTCTGATCCCCGTCATCGCCGACGACTACGTCGACCCCGAATTCGGTAGTGGCGCAGTCAAGATCACCCCGGCGCACGATCCGAACGACTTCGCGATCGGGCAGCGCCACGACCTGCCCATGCCGACGATCATGGACGACGAGGCCCGCATCGCCGACACCGGTACGCAGTTCGACGGGATGGACCGCTTCGAGGCGCGCGCCAAGGTCCGCGAGGCGCTCGCAGAACAGGGCCGCATCATCAAGGAGGTGCGTCCGTACCTGCACAGTGTCGGCCACTCCGAGCGCACCGGCGAGCCGATCGAACCCCGGCTGTCGATGCAGTGGTGGGTGAAGGTCGAATCTCTTGCCAAGGCCGCGGGCGACGCGGTTCGCAACGGCGACACCGTGATCCACCCCGCGTCGATGGAGCCGCGCTGGTTCGGCTGGGTCGACAACATGTACGACTGGTGCATCTCACGTCAGCTGTGGTGGGGCCACCGGATCCCGATCTGGTACGGCCCCGACGGTGAGATCGTCTGTGCCGGGCCCGATGACGACATCCCCGAGGGCTACGTGCAGGAGACCGACGTCCTCGACACCTGGTTCTCGTCCGGACTGTGGCCCTTCTCCACCCTCGGATGGCCCGACAAGACCGATGACCTGGCGAAGTTCTATCCGACCTCGGTGCTCGTGACCGGCTACGACATCCTGTTCTTCTGGGTGGCCCGGATGATGATGTTCGGCACCTACGTCGCGCCCCAGTTCGGTGAGGACGGGTCCGGCGACGACAAGAAGGTCCCGTTCCACAACCTGTTCCTGCACGGCCTGGTCCGCGACGAGCACGGGCGCAAGATGTCGAAGTCGAAGGGTAACGGGATCGATCCGTTGGACTGGGTCGAGCGGTTCGGTGCCGACGCCCTACGGTTCACCCTGGCGCGCGGCGCCAACCCGGGCAGCGACATCTCGGTCGGCGAGGACCATGCCCAGTCGTCACGCAACTTCGCCACCAAGCTCTTCAACGCGACCAAGTTCGCGATGATGAATGGTGCTGTGGTGCCGGGAGCGGAGCGAGCGGGCCACGTGGGTGCTGTGGTGGCGGGAGGGGAGCGAGCCGGGGAGTTGCCGGATCGGGCGTCGCTCACCGAGGCGGATCGCTGGATCCTGGATCGCCTGGACGAGGTCCTGGCCGACGCCGACGCCGGATACGAGGCGTACGAGTTCTCCAAGGCCTGCGAGGCGCTGTATCACTTCGCCTGGGACGAGGTCTGTGACTGGTATCTCGAACTCGCGAAGGTTCAGTACGCCGAGAACGACGAGGCCCGTTCACGATCCACCTCGCTGGTACTCGGGACCGTCCTCGACGCCCTGCTGCGACTGCTGCATCCGGTGATGCCGTTCGTCACCGAGGTTCTGTGGACCGCGCTGACCGGAAAGGAGTCGGTGGTGGTGGCCGACTGGCCACAGCGCGGCGACGCGACCGCCGATCCGGCGGCCGCCCGGCACATCGACGATCTGCAGCGTCTGATCACCGAGGTCCGCCGGTTCCGAAGCGACCAGGGACTCAAGCCGGGACAGCGCGTCGAGGCCGAGATCGATGGACTCGACGTCGCGGGTCTGGCCCCGTCGCGCGCCTATCTCGACTCCTTGGCACGGCTCGAACCGGCCGGTGAGTCGTTCGCGGCCACGGCGACCATCGACGTGCGGCTGTCGTCGGCGACGGTGACCGTCCGCATCGACACCTCCGGCACGGTCGATGTCGAGGCCGAGCGCAAACGACTGGCCAAGGACCTCGCGGCCGCGGAGAAGGAATTGGCCGGCACCACGGCCAAACTCGGCAACGAGCAGTTCCTGTCGAAAGCGCCCGACCACGTCGTCGCGAAAATCCGCGACCGCCGGCAGGTGGCCACCGAGGAGGTCGAACGGCTCGGCGCCGCCCTCAACCGCACTGAGCG
Organism: Gordonia sp. ABSL11-1; assembly: GCF_030315685.1. GTDB lineage: Bacteria > Actinomycetota > Actinomycetes > Mycobacteriales > Mycobacteriaceae > Gordonia. Next base: position 218,595 of record NZ_JASXSI010000002.1, read on the forward strand.
GCTCGTGAGCCGGCGCGACACCGGGCACGGCAGTGCCGACGATGAGGAGGTCGACGCGCTCGACCGCGACCACCTCGGCGATGATCCCGGAGATCGCGACGAGTTCGACGTCGATCCGCTCGGCGCCGCGCCGCTGCCCACCGACCTCGGGTCGCTGCTGGCAGGTCGTGGCGGTGCCCCCGATGACCTCTACGCCGACGATGCCGCCGACGAGGAGGGCTACGGCGACCCCTACGACGACGCTGACGGAGACGGGTCGTCCGTCGGCGACCCGTCGTCGGCGGCGGTGGCGGCCCCACGCGATGACGCCGCCACCCTCGCCGAACTCGCCGAGCTCGAGGCCGAGCTCGACACGCGCTGGCCTGAGACGCGGATCGAACCGTCCCTGACGCGCATCGCGGCACTCATGGACCTGCTCGGGTCGCCGCAGCACGGGTACCCGGCGATCCACATCGCCGGGACCAACGGCAAGACGTCGGTCTCGCGGATGATCGACGCGCTGCTCACCTCCCTGCACCGTCGGACCGGCCGGATCACCAGCCCGCATCTGCAGCGGGTCACCGAGCGGATCTCGGTGGACGACCGGCCGATCAGTGCCCGCACCTATATCGACACCTACCGCGAGCTCGAACCCTTCATCACGATGGTGGACGACTCGTCGACCGCATCCGGTGGCCCGCGCATGAGCAAGTTCGAGGTGCTCATCGCGATGTCGTATGCGGTGTTCGCCGAGGCGCCGGTGGATGTCGCGGTGGTGGAGACGGGGATGGGTGGTCGCTGGGACGCCACCAACGTCGTCGACGCCACCGTCGCCGTGATCACGCCGATCGCGATGGACCACGCCGACTACCTCGGTGACACGCTCGGTGCGATCGCGGCGGAGAAGGCCGGGATCATCAAGAAGGCGAACGCCGACGACCTCGTCGTGACCGACCCGGTCACCATCATCGCGGTGCAGGAGCCCGAGGTGATGGACGTGTTGCTGAGGCAGACGGTCGAGTCGGACACCGTTGTCGCGCGCCAGGATTCGGAGTTCGCCGTTCTCGAGTCGGTGACCGCCGTCGGTGGGCAGATGCTCCGGCTGCAGGGACTCGGCGGTGTGTATGACGAGATCTACCTCCCGCTACACGGAGCGCACCAGGCATCCAACGCCGTGCTCGCGCTCGCGGCGGTGGAGGCGTTCTTCGGTGCCGGAGCCGATCGCCAGCTCGACGTCGAGGCGGTCCGGGCGGGTTTCGCGTCGGTGTCGAGTCCGGGCCGGCTGGAACGGGTGCGCAGCGCACCCACCGTCTTCATCGATGCCGCCCACAACCCGCATGGCGGTGCGGCTCTGGCGCAGGCGCTCACCGAGGAATTCGACTTCCGTCGGCTCGTCGGCGTGATCGGCATGCTGGGCGACAAGGACGCCGAAGGTTTCCTGGAGGCCGTCGAGCCGGTGTTCGACGAGATCGTGCTGACCAACAACGGTTCACCGCGTGCACTCGACACCGAGGCGCTCGCGGAGATCGCGCGACCGGTCTTCGGCGAGGATCGGGTGACCGTCACACCGTTTCTGCCGGACGCGGTGGAGACCGCGATCGGGGCCGCCGAACAGTCCGACGGCGAACCCGTCTCGGGGGCCGGGGTGGTGATCACCGGATCGGTGGTCACCGCCGGCGCCGCCCGCACCCTGTTCGGCAAGGAGCCCACATGAGTGAACCGGTTCGCTACAGCCCGCCGGCCACCGATCCGTGGAAAGGCCTGCGGGGCGTCATGGCCGGGACGCTGATCCTCGAGGTCATCGTCCTCGGCCTGGCCTTCCCGATCGTCGCCAACATCGGGTCGGGACTGACGTGGCTGTCGGGTGGGTACCTGGGCCTGGTCGTGCTCGCGCACATCGTGGCCGCCGGCCTGCAGGGCCGTCCCTACGCCCTGCGTCTCGACATCGGACTGCAGATCCTGGTCATCGCCGGTGGACTCCTGCACTGGTCCGTCGCGGTGATCGGTGTCATCTTCCTGTGCGTGTGGGTGTACATCGCCTACATCAAGCACGACGTCGAGGTCCGGATCTCCAAGGGCATGCTTCCCGGCCAGGAGCCGATCACCGACCGCGACTCGGCAGAGGACTGACCTGGCGGTTTCGGCAACGGCCACCCACGGTTCGTGTCCTGCAACAGCTGATGCCGGACTGTGACCCCCGAGCCCTCGCTTTCGGCTCCGCCTGACTGTGAGAATGTCGCTGCCGGGCTCGCTCGTATGGGTGATGCCTGCGCTGTGGAGTACATCCCCGTGACGTGAGGAACCGCTTGTCTGTCATCCCGTGCCTTCGCCGCCCCTGGGCCACCGCCGCTCTCGCGCTGACCGTGATCGGTTCGTCGCTGGCCGCGGGTGTCGCGACCGCCGAACCTGCGGTCGAACCGTCGCAGCTTCCCGTGGCCGGTGCTCCGGTGCCGACAAGCGATGGTGAGTACAGCTACATCGCCACCCACGCGGTGACCCAGCGCGCCGCGACGATGAAGGCTCCCGAGGCGATCGCGTCGCTCCCGGTGCCGCAGCAGTACCGGCCGGCGAACCTCGCGCTCGCCGCGCAGTTCGACATCGCGCTGCAGAGCGCTCTGGCCGCGCCCGGCGGTTGCGTGCAGATCGTCGTCGACCCTCGGTCACGGTCGGGCAACCTGTTCAACTACGGCTTCTTCCCGGTCGTCGGCAAATACTGCCCGTGAGCGCCTGCTCCGCGATCGTGACCGCCCGTGGACTCGCTAAGGTGTGCTCGTGACTGAACGCACTCTCGTACTCATCAAGCCCGACGGAGTCGCCCGCGCCCTGGTCGGCGACATCCTCGCCCGGATCGAACGCAAGGGTCTGGCGCTGGTGGCGCTGGAGCTGACGACCGTCAGCGACGAGGTCGCCCGCGGACATTACGCCGAGCACGAGGGCAAACCCTTCTACCCGTCGCTGCTGGAGTTCATCACCTCGGGTCCGCTCGTGGCGGCCGTGCTCGAGGGCCCGAGGGCCGTCGCGGCCTTCCGCCAGATCGCCGGTGGTACCGATCCAGTGGAGAAGGCGGTGCCGGGCACCATCCGCGGTGACTTCGCGCTGAGCACCCAGAACAACCTCGTGCACGGATCGGACTCGCCGGAGTCCGCCGAACGCGAGATCGCGCTGTGGTTCCCTGAGCTGGGCGTCTGAACCTGGAGAACCCCGTCTGACACTGTTCCCCGTACGGTCTCGCACGTCTCAAACGTGCGTACTGTGCGGGGAACGCGTCGTCGTGTGGGATACTTGCACAGTTGTCGGCGGCACACTTTGCCTCCGGCAGCCGGATGACGCCTCCGGAATCGGTCACCCCGATCACCGTGTCCTCCCCAACGCGGTCCGACCTGCCCCGGCAGCCCGGACAGTGGGCATGACGTCCATGCGATGGTGTGGAAGACGCCGACCGGATGAGGTCATCGACAACGCAAGGCGCCCCTCGCGATCAGAGTTCGTCGAGTCGCAGAGACGGCGCGAAGACCACACAACACCGGTCCGCCGTGACCGGGACACAGAGTGAAGCCCTCGCGTGGCCGCGTCAGCCCGACGCGCCCGGGGGCTCGAGGAGATTGAGTGACCGACAACGGGTCGCCGACTGACGCGAACGTAGCATCAGAACCGGCGGAAGAATTTCCCAGCAGGCTTCGTGTGCACGCTCTGGCCAGGACATTGGGCCTGACCAGCCGGCAAGTGCTAGCGCATCTGACCGAGCTGGGCATCGAGACACGCAGCCCCCAGTCGAGCATCGACCGGGAGACCGCACAGGCGGTTGCCGACCGTGTCCGCGCGCACGTCGAGGTGGACGAGGCGGCCGTCGAGGCCACCGACGACGCCGCGGACCGCGCCGGGACGCAGGAGACCAAGGCCGCCGAGGAGCCGACGACGGCACCTGCGCCGCAGCCGACGACGGCCGAGGAAGCGACGCCAGCCGAAGAACCGGCAACCGCGGACACTGCCACAGCGGAGTCCGCCACCGACGCGCCCGCCGAGCCCGCGGAACGACCCGCGGCCCACGAGCCGCCCACCTTGTTCTCGGCGGCCGACGAGCATCAGCACTATCCGATCGCGTCCGCCGCGGAACCGGTGGCCGCGCAGCCGCTGTTCCTGTCACCGCAATCGGTGGAGGCGCCCAAGCGTCCTGCCCGGTCGAAATCGGACACGGAGTCGGGCGACGCGGGGTCGACCGGGTCGCGGTCCACCGGTTCCGGCCCCACACGTGCGGACTCCCCCCGCGCCGAGGGCGGACCGACCGATGCCGACACCGAGTCGTCCGGTGCCGAGTCGTCCGACGAGGACTCGAACGGCGACGACTCGAACGGCGACGGTGACCGGACATCGCGCCGCCGGCGGCGGGGACGCCGCGGGCGCGGTCGGGGTCGCGGGGACCAGGCGGAGAACGGCGACGAGTCGTCGACCGGTTCCGACGACGCCGACGAGACCGCATCGGACGACGAGACGTCGACCCGGCCGTCCGGGAAGAAGACCAAGAAGTCCAAGGGCAAGGACCGCGACAAGGACGACGACCGCGACACGACCGAGGATGCGGACGCCAGGGAGGACACGGGCGACGCAGAATCCTCGGACGATTCCGACGATCAGTCGGGCCACGACGGCGATCAGTCGTCGTCGAAGCGCCGTCGTCGCCGTCGTCGTCGCAAGGGCGGCTCCGACGCCGACGACAGCTCGCCCGACGATCCGCCGAACACTGTCGTGCACGAACGCGAACCGCGGAGCAAGCGGGCGCGCGACGAGGTCCAGGGGATCTCGGGATCGACACGGCTCGAGGCGAAGCGTCAGCGCCGCCGCGACGGCCGCGACGCAGGACGCCGCAGGCCACCCATCCTGAGCGAGTCGGAGTTCCTCGCACGCCGCGAGGCCGTCGACCGGGTGATGGTGGTGCGCGAACGCAGCGCGAACAGTGCCATCACGGTGGACTCGCACGGGTCGAACGGGCACGAGCACGCGGTGCCTGTCGAGGACTACACGCAGGTGGCGGTCCTCGAGGACGGTGTTCTCGTCGAACATTTCGTCACCACCGAGACGTCGTCGTCGATGGTCGGCAACATCTACCTCGGCCGGGTGCAGAACGTGCTGCCCGGTATGGAGGCGGCCTTCGTCGACATCGGACGCGGCCGCAATGGTGTGCTCTACGCCGGTGAGGTCAACTGGGATGCAGCCGGACTCGACGGTGGCTCGCGCAAGATCGAGCAGGCCCTCAAACCCGGCGACAACGTGCTGGTGCAGGTCAGCAAGGATCCTGTCGGCCACAAGGGTGCGCGTCTGACGACCCAGATCTCGCTGGCCGGCCGGTATCTGGTCTACGTACCCGGCGGGTCGTCGACGGGGATCAGCCGCAAGCTTCCCGACGTCGAACGCAAGCGTCTCAAGAGCATTCTCGGCAAACTCGTCCCCGACGACGCGGGTGTCATCATCCGGACCGCCTCCGAGGGTGTCAGTGCCGAGGATCTCGGTGCCGACATCGCACGCCTCGAAGGACAGTGGAAGGAGATCGACGCCGCGGTCGGCAAGGCGAAGAAGGGCTCGGGTTCGACCGGACCGCAGGCCCTCTACGAGGAGCCCGACCTGTTGGTGCGCGTCGTGCGTGACCTGTTCAACGAGGACTTCAAGAAGCTCGTCGTCGAGGGTCAGAAGGCGTGGGATCTCGTCGAGCGCTATGTCGGGGCCGTGGCGCCGGACCTGATGGAGCGGGTCGAGCGGTTCGAGAAGGCGAATGCCGACGCACCGGACTCGTTCGTCGTCCACCGCATCGACGAGCAACTCGCCAAGGCGCTCGACCGCAAGGTCTGGCTGCCGTCGGGCGGCACGCTCATCATCGAGCACACCGAGGCGATGACCGTCGTCGACGTCAACACGGGCAAGTTCACCGGCTCGGGTGGCAACCTCGAGGAGACGGTCACCCGCAACAACCTCGAGGCGGCCGAGGAGATCGTGCGGCAGATGCGTCTGCGCGACATCGGCGGCATGATCATCGTCGACTTCATCGACATGGTGCTCGAATCCAACCGTGATCTGGTGCTGCGCCGTCTCACCGAGGCGCTGGCCCGGGACCGCACCCGCCATCAGGTGTCCGAGGTGACGTCGCTGGGTCTGGTGCAGATGACCCGGAAACGGCTGGGAACCGGTCTGCTGGAAGCGTTCTCGACCACCTGTACCCACTGCGGTGGCCGCGGGATCATCGTGCACGCGAACCCGGTGGAGGTGCGCGGAGACGACTCCGGTCAGAGTGACGGCGGCTCGAAGCGTTCGCGACGCAACCGCAAGAAGAACGACGCGCCCACCGAGCAGCAGAAGCCGGCCCACAAACCGGCCGAGCACCCCATGTTCCGGGCCATGGCAGCCCACTCCCACGATGATGATCCGAACCACGGTGACGCTCATGGACAGGTACAGGCGCACGGTGAACAGCCGGGAGCGGCAGGCGCCGACGCGGCGGCACCGGATGTGACCGCCCAGGAGTCGACGGCCCAGGATGCGACGGCCGGGGACGTGACACCCTCCGACGAGGGCGCCGTGCAGACCTCGGGTGCTGTGTCGAGTGACGAGTCCACGTCCGATTCGGCGAACCGCGGCGGGAATCGTCGGGAGACGAGACGCCGTGCGTCCCGGCAGTCCCGGGCGGCGCGTGCCGAGCAGGAGTCCACGGCGGCCTCGGACGAGACCTCGAGGGAATCGGTGCCGGAGTCGTCGACCGCCGAGATCGCTCCACAGGCCTCGGATGGCGAGGCTGATCATCCGGCGCCGACCGCGCAGGACACGGCATCGGGGGACACCGACACCACGGCAACCGACACCACGGCAACCGACACCACGGCAACCGACACCACGGCAACCGACACCACGGCAACCGACACGGAGGCACCGGCCGGCGCCGAGCCGACCGCGGCACGACGTCGTCGGCGGGTGGTGCGCCAGGCGGCGGCACCGCCGGCCGCCGCGGAGCCGGTCGTGATCACGGCTGCCGCTGACCCCACGCGGTCCGAACCGCTCACCACGTTCGGTCCGGCGGGTGATGACGGGTCGTCGGAGGCGACGGTCGCGGTGCGCCGGCGGCCACGCCGCCGCACCGCCGGTCGCCCGGCCGGACCGCCGCCGGCCGAACAGTGAGAGCGGCATCGACGGCAATCGGGCCAACGAGCAGGTGGGGCAGGGTACGGGTGAGTTTGACCCGACCGCCGACGGTCCCGTAATCTTGGTTGGTCGCCTTCCGCGGAGGGTCAGCGCTGTGCCCGGAATGCCCCGAGATGCTCGGGGACCCGATCCAACACGCGAAACCCGTCGGCAGGCATCTGGTGTGATCCGTAGTGAGTCCCCGGCGAACGTGTCGAGGAACGAGTGCGGCCCGTACCAGGCACGCACCACCCACACACCCACGGTGCGCCAACCGGCATCGCGGGTCCGACAGACGAGTTAAAGAGGACAGCTTCGATGGCAACGTACGCGATCGTCAAGACCGGCGGTAAGCAGTACAAGGTCGCTGAGGGCGACATTGTGAAGGTCGAGAAGATCGACAGCGAGCCGGGCAGCACCGTGAGCCTGCCGGTGGCGCTGGTCGTCGACGGCTCCGACCTCACCACGGACGCGGACAAGCTGGCGAAGATCTCGGTGACCGGTGAGGTCGTCGAGCACGTCAAGGGTCCGAAGATCCGTATCCACAAGTTCAAGAACAAGACCGGCTACCACAAGCGTCAGGGCCACCGTCAGAAGCTGACGGTCCTCAAGGTCACCGGTATCAAGTAACTCGATTTCCGCACATACCTCAGGAGGACTGCAGAGATGGCACACAAGAAGGGCGCGTCCAGCTCGCGCAACGGTCGTGATTCCAACGCACAACGCCTCGGCGTGAAGCGGTTCGGTGGGCAGCAGGTCAGCGCCGGTGAGATCCTGGTCCGTCAGCGCGGCACCAAGTTCCACCCGGGCGTCAACGTCGGACGCGGTGGCGACGACACGCTGTTCGCACTGGCCGCCGGCGCGGTGGAGTTCGGCAGCAAGCGTGGCCGCAAGACGGTCAACATCGTCCCGGAGACCGCAGCGGTCTGACCGGACGCACGTTCACAGCTCTACTCAGGGCGGGCAAGGGTCATGGCGTACCCGGCCCGCCCTGATTGTTTTTCGTACGAGAGGAAGTACCGATGTCCCGGTTCGTCGACCGCGTGACCATTCACGTCGCGGCGGGCAACGGCGGGCACGGTTGCTCGTCTGTGCATCGAGAGAAGTTCAAGCCGCTCGGTGGACCCGACGGCGGCAACGGCGGCAACGGTGGATCGGTCCGACTGGTCGTCGACCCCCAGGTGCACACGCTGCTCGACTTCCACTTCCGTCCGCACGCGAAGGCGTCGAACGGCAGGCCCGGGGCCGGCGACAACCGCGACGGCGCCACCGGTGACGATCTGATCCTGCAGGTCCCGGAAGGCACCGTCGTGCTCGACGAGAGCGGACGGATCCTGGCCGACCTGGTCGGTGACGGCACGGCGTTCGAGGCGGCACAGGGTGGCCGCGGGGGACTGGGCAACGCCGCTCTCGCCTCCAAGGCGCGCAAGGCTCCCGGATTCGCGCTGCTCGGGGAGGAAGGTCAGCACCGGGACCTCGTCCTGGAGTTGAAGTCCGTCGCCGACGTCGGTCTCGTCGGATTCCCGTCGGCGGGCAAGTCATCGCTGGTGTCGGTGTTGTCGGCGGCCAAGCCGAAGATCGCCGACTACCCGTTCACCACTCTCGCGCCCAACCTCGGCGTGGTGCAGACCGCCGGCGACGTGTTCACCATCGCCGACGTGCCCGGACTGATCCCCGGCGCATCGACCGGTCGGGGGCTGGGCCTGGAGTTCCTGCGGCATCTGGAGCGGTGCGCCGTGCTGGCCCATGTCGTCGACTGTGCGACCCTGGAACCCGGTCGCGATCCCGTCTCCGACATCGACGCCCTCGAAGCCGAACTGGCTGCTTATCGACCGGCCCTCGACGCCGACCACGGACTCGGCGACCTGGCGTCGCGACCGCGCGTCGTCATCCTCAACAAGATCGACGTCCCGGACGCCGCAGAGCTGGCTGATCTCGTCGAACCAGAACTCGCGCAACGTGGTTGGCCGATCTTCCGCATCTCGGCGGTGTCGCACGAGGGGCTGCGCGAACTGCGATTCGCTCTCGCCCGGATGGTGTCGGAGTACCGCGAGAGCCACCCGAAACCTCAACCGCGCCGTCAGATCATCCGCCCCAAGGCGATCGACGAGGCGGAGTTCAGCGTCGTGCCCGATCCCGAGGTGCCCGGCGGTTTCATCGTGCGCGGCACCCGTCCGGAACGCTGGATCGCCCAGACGCAGTTCGACAACGACGAGGCCGTCGGCTACCTGGCCGATCGACTGAACCGTCTCGGGGTGGAGGACGAACTCGTCCGCCTCGGCGCCGAACCCGGTGCGCCGGTGACGATCGGTGCGGTCAGCTTCGACTGGGAGCCGATGACCCCGATGGGCGACGACGTCCCGGTGACCGGTCGCGGCACCGACATCCGGCTCGATCGCAACGACCGCGTCGGGGCGGCCGAGCGCAAGCAGGCCCGCCGGTTGCGCCGCGGCATGCCGGAGACCGGCGAGGACGGCGAGCAGGATCTCCGGTGAGCGACGTCCGGGAACGGATCGCCCGCGCTCGCAGCGTGGTCGTCAAGATCGGATCGTCGGCCCTCACGGATCTGCACGAAGGCCTCGACCGGAACCGACTCGACCGGCTCGCCGATGCCCTCGAGGCACGGATGCGGGCGGGATCGGATGTCATCGTGGTGTCGTCGGGGGCCATCGGTGCGGGTATAGCGCCGCTCGGGTTGCGCCGACGACCCACCGACCTGGCGACCAAGCAAGCGGCGGCGAGCGTCGGTCAGCTCGCGCTGGCACATGCGTGGGGGACGTCGTTCCACCGGTACGGACGGACCGTCGGTCAGGTCCTGCTCACCGCCGACGACATCTCGAACCGCTCACATCACGCGAATGCCCAACGGACACTTGACCGTCTGCGATCTCTCGGGGCCGTGGCGGTGGTGAACGAGAACGACACGGTCGCGACCACCGAGATCCGTTTCGGTGACAACGACCGTCTGGCCGCGCTGGTGGCCCATCTGGCCGGCGCCGACGCCCTCGTGCTGCTGTCCGACGTGGACGGGCTGTACGACGGTGATCCGCGCAGGGTCGGCGCCGACGGGCAGCGGGCACGTCTCATCTCCGAGGTCCACGGACCGGAAGATCTCGACGGGGTGATCGCCGGCTCCGGGGGTGCGCTCGGCACCGGCGGTATGGCGTCCAAACTGGCCGCCGCACGCCTCTCCGCGGATGCGGGCGTCCCGGTGCTGCTGGCGGCTGCCGACCAGGCTGCCCAGGCGCTCGCCGATGCATCCGTGGGCACGGTGTTCGCCGCCCGTGACGAACGACTGTCCGCTCGACGGTTCTGGGTCCGTCACGCCGCCGACGCACGGGGACAACTCGTCCTCGACGACGGCGCGGTGACCGCGGTGGCCCGGAGACGCCGCTCCCTCCTCGCAGCCGGGATCGTGGGCGTGAACGGCCGCTTCTACAGTGGGGACGTCGTCGAGCTGGTGGATCCCACCGGTGCCGTTCGTGCCCGCGGGGTCGTCGCCTACGACTCCGACGACATCGCCCTGGCCGTGGGACGCTCGACCGCCGACCTGCCCCCGGAGCTACGGCGACCTGTCATCCACGCGGACGACCTCGTCGCCGTGTGATCTGGGTGCCAGCGCTAACTGAGGGTACCCTTATCTCATGGCGATGAATCTGCTCCATCGGGTCTGCTGCAGCTCGCGGCCCTGGGCCGCCTACACATCACGCGCGTTGGTCCCCTGGACGCTGGGCGACGTCACGCTCGGCGTCCGGACAGTCGAGATAGGGCCCGGCTACGGCGCGAACATGGCGTCTCTGCTCGAGCGCACCGGCCACCTCACCGCCATCGAGATCGATAGGTCCAGCGCCGCACGCCTGACCGACCGATTCGGCGACCGGGCACGGATCATCGCCGCGGACGGGACCGACGCGGGTCTGCCGGACGGTTCGTACTCCTCCGTCGTGTGTTTCACGATGCTGCACCACGTGCCGACGGTCGCGCTGCAGGACAGATTGTTCGCCGAGGCCGCTCGCATGCTCGAACCCGGCGGTGTATTCGCCGGGAGCGACGGCCGACACTCCCGCGCGTTTCGCGCCATGCACATCGGCGACACGTACAATCCGGTATTCCCCGAGGATCTCGCGGACCGGTTGCGCACCGCGGGTTTCGATGATGTCGAGGTCGCCACCGGTCCCGTCCATCAACGCTGGCGTGCCGTCACGCGCGGACGGTGATGTCGGCGCCGGTCAGTGCCGGGAGCACCACCGACGCCAGGTGATCGATCGTGAGATCGGCGATGTCGTCGGCGCGGGTGGCGCCGCGGTTGACGATCACCAGCGTCTTGCCGGTGCGATGCGCATGCCGAGCGAACCGCAGGCCGCTCATCACCGTCAGAGACGACCCGACCACGAGTAGGGCATCGGCATCATCGACCATCGAAAAGGCTTGCTGCACAGTTTGTTTGGGTACGCTCTCGCCGAAGTAGACGATGTCGGGCTTGATGATCCCCGCGCATTGCGGACAGTCGATCATGGTGAAGTCGCTCGTGTCCTGCACTGCGGCGTCGGCGTCAGGAGCCACCTCGATCGCACCGCGCCCACCAACACGGGCGGCGAAGTCGGCGTTCAACGCCTCGAGTTCGTGGGCGAGGCGGTGGCGGGAGATCCGCCAGTCGCAGTGGAGGCATCGGACGCGCCCGTAACATCCGTGCAGCTCGAGGACGCGTCGGGTGGCGGCCTTGGTGTGCAGCATGTCGACGTTCTGGGTGATCACCCCACTGAGACGTCCCTGCCGTTGTAGATCGGTGAGAGCCCGATGGGCGACGTTCGGTTGGGCCGCGTCCATGTGGCGCCACCCCACGTGATTGCGTGCCCAGTAATGCCGTCGGAACTCGGGCGAGGAGAGGAACATCTCGAGGGTCATCGGGGTCCGTGCCGGCGCACCGGGCGAGCGGTAATCGGGGATACCGGACTCGGTGGAGATCCCCGCGCCGGTCAGTGCGACGACACGTTTGCCGTCCAGCAGTTCGTGGGCCCGCTCGATCCGCTCGGCGATGTCGCCGTCGACCGGGGTGGGTTCAGCCGGGGTCCAGCCGATCTGCAGTCGGGTACGCACCCCACCCAGGGTACCGAGGCCGCGGGACGCGCACAGCTGCGCACAGACGTGTACAGACATGGAACGGCCCGGCAGAAACAGGTTCTGCCGGGCCGTTTCCCATCCGACCTTTCGCAGGTCAGTCTGCGGTGACCGCCTCCGGCGTGTGCCGGCCGGTCAGTTCGGGAACCGTGACCAGCGGGTAGACGCCGTTCTCGTCGTGGACCTCGGTACCGACGACGGGCGGGTTGAAGACGCACAGCATGCGCATCTGCGTGTCTGCGGTGACCGTGTGCCGCTCGTGGCCGTTCAGCAGATACATCGTGCCCGGGGCGAGAGGATAGGTCTCGCCGGTCTCCCGGTCGAGGAGCGTGCCCTCACCCTCGACGAGCCAGACGGCCTCGACGTGGTTGGCGTAGTGGAACTCGTTGACCGAGCCCGCGTTGATCGTGGTCTCGTGGAACGAGAATCCGACCCGGTCCCCGCCGAGGACGATGCGCTTGGAGACCCAGTTGCCCTTCGGGTCGGCGACATCGCGGTCGGTCCCGGTGATCTCGGCTGTGGTGCGGACGATCATCCGATCACCTCCTTGACGGAATCGCTGAGGATCGCCAGTCCGCGATCCAGATCTTCAGTGGCGATGGTCAGCGGCGGCAGCAGCTTGACCACCTCGTCGGACGGGCCCGACGTCTCGGCGAGTAGACCCTCACCGAAGGCACGCGCGCACACCTTCCCGGCGGCGGTCGCCTCGTCGAACACGAGGCCCTGGACCATGCCGCGACCGCGCGTGGAGATGCCCGAGTAGGTGTCGCAGAGCTCGCTGAACACCGTGTGGATGCGGTCGCCCTTGGCGTGCACATCCTTGGTCAGCGAGCCATCGCTCCAGTAGTGGTCGATGGTCGTGGTGCCGGTGACGAACGCCGGGTTGTTGCCGCGGAAGGTGCCGTTGTGCTCGCCCGGGGCCCAGACGTCGAGGTCCGAACGGAACAGGGTCAGCGCGAGTGGCAGGCCGTATCCGCTGATCGACTTGGACAGCGTCACGATGTCGGGCTTGATGCCGGCCTCCTCGAAGGAGAAGAACTCGCCGGTGCGGCCGCAACCCATCTGCACGTCATCGACGATCAGCAGGATGTCACGACGCTGGCACAGATCCGACAGTGCGCGAAGCCATTCCGCGCGAGCGACGTTGACGCCACCCTCGCCCTGGACGGTCTCGACGATCACAGCCGCGGGACGGTTCAGTCCGCTACCCGAGTCGTCGAGCACACGCTCGAACCATGCGAAGTCCTCCATGACGCCGCCGAAGTAGTTGTCGAACGGCATCGGGGTCGCGTGCACCAGGGGGATGCCGGCGCCGGCGCGCTTCATCGAGTTGCCGGTCACCGACAACGAACCGAGGGTCATACCGTGGAATGCGTTGGTGAAGCTGATGATCGACTCGCGGCCGGTCACCTTGCGTGCCAACTTCAGCGCAGCCTCAACCGCGTTGGTCCCGGTCGGTCCGGGGAACTGGATCTTGTAGTCCAAGCCGCGCGGCTCGAGGATCTTCTGGGTGAAGGCCTCGATGAACTTGCCCTTGGCGACCGTAGCCATGTCCAGGCCGTGAGTGATGCCGTCGTCCGAGATGTAATCCAGCAGAGCGGATTTCATGATCGGATTGTTGTGGCCGTAGTTCAGCGAGCCCGCGCCGGCGAAGAAGTCTAGGTATTCGCGGCCCGACGTGTCGGTGAGGTACGACCCGCTCGCACGGGTGAACACGGTGGGCCAGCTGCGGCAGTAGCTGCGGACCTCGGACTCGTGTTGGGTGAAGATGGAATCGTCGACTGACTGATCAAGAAGTTGCATCGTTACGCCCCCTATTCTGGTGTGACGATCATGGAGAATCGACGGCGTGGTCGGCCCACGATGACGTGGATGGCCTGGGAAACGGATGGGAATGCCGTCGAAAGGCTGTGAGTGGTGCGCGGCGTGAGCCGTGCGGTCTACGGTTCGATCAGGTCGGGCTCGAGGATGTAGAGGTCCTCGGGCTCGTGGGAATCGGGGAACTGTCCCTCGCCGAACAGATCTCGGCGCTCGAAGCGCAGTCCGCGACGCTGCGCGACGGACGCGAACAGACGCTGCGAGGCAGTGTTGTCCGGGCTGATGGTGGTGTGCATCGCCACCACACCGGAGCGCTGACCGCGGTCGAAGAGGCGGTGCAGCATGGTCCCGGCGATACCGTGACCACGGTAATCATCGTCGACGGCGACCTGCCAGACCATCAGGGTCGACGGATCGGTCTGACGACGGTAACCGGTGACGAAGCCGACGGGGCGACCATCGACCTCGGCGACGATGGAGGTGGTGGCGAAATCATGGCACCAGAGGACATAGGAGTAACTCGAGTTGACATCGAGAACCTTTGAGTCCGCGGCGATTTCCCACAATCTCGCGCCATCGTCCGCGGTGGGCTGCCGATAATCGACAGCGAGGACAGTTGTTGGGGCCGTGCTTGTTTGGGACGGGCTCATGACCTTTTCGACGTTAACAACGCGTATCGCCGAAGTCATGCAGCTGCCGAAACTGGTGGTCGAAACCCCCGCTTATCCCCAGTTCAGCTACTGTTTGTGAAGTGAATCACAAAGTGTTGCGCGTTCCCGACTCAACTGGGAAAAGGGGCCCGCGCGTCACGTCCGGATCGTGACGCAGAATGGGTGGCGATGACCAGGATCATTGCGGGCCGTCTGCGAGGACGCAGACTGAAGGTGCCCGACGAAGGGACCCGTCCGACGTCTGATCGTGTCCGTGAGGCCGTGTTCAACATGGTCGAGGCACGGGCGGACCTGGCCGGCGCGCACGTCCTCGACCTCTATGCCGGGTCGGGGGCGCTCGGACTCGAGGCCCTCTCCCGAGGCGCCCGCGGCGCGGTTCTCGTCGACTCCGCGCGTCGGGCCGTGAACGCGATCGCGGCCAACATCGGCACATGTGACGTCGCGGACCGGGCGTCGGTGGTGTCACGACCGGTCGCGATCTATCTCGCCGGGGCGCCGTCGTCGACGTTCGACGTCGTCTTCCTCGATCCGCCGTACGACATCGACAACGCGGCCGTGACGTCGGCGCTGGCGAGTCTGACCGACGGCGCCTGGTTGGCGCCGGAGAGCATCGTGATCGTCGAGCGCGGGACCCGATCCCCGGACACCGTGTGGCCCGACGGTCTCGCAGTGCAGGTCGAGAAGAGATACGGAGACACGAGAGTGGAGGTGGCCGCGCGTGGTTGATGGAGACGTCACCGACCCGACTCGACCCGACACCGGAATCCCGCCGCTGCGGATCGGTGATCTGACTGTTCCGCTCCCCATCGTCTGTGCCCCGATGGCCGGCGGGCCGACGACACCCGCGTTGGTCGCCGAGGTCGGGGCGGCGGGCGGACTCGGGATGCTCGCGGCCGGGTATCTCGGCGCCTCGGCAGTCGCCGGACTGCTCGATGACGTCGAAGGACGTACCCACCGGCCCTACGGCGTGAACCTCTTCCTGTCCGGGCCGGATCCGCTCGCCGACGACCCGACCGGACTCCGCGCCCGCGCACTCGCCGACTATCGGTCCGAACTCGCCGCCGACGCACGCCACGGCGCAGTGCCCGGAGAACCGCGGTGGTCCGACGAGGAGGTCGCGGACAAGATCGCGGTCCTGGCGGCACACCGGCCCGCTCTGGTGAGCGTCACGTTCGGCGATCCGGGTGGTGCGCTCGTCGCGCGCATCCACGGTGACGTGGGTGTACCGGTCGCGGTCACCGTGACATCCCTCGTCGAGGCGGGAGCGGCGATCGGCTCGGGGGCCGACGCGCTGATCGTGCAAGGAATCGAGGCGGGCGGTCATCGCGGGCTGTGGACCGACGATCCGGCACAGGTCGCCGGCGGCCCGCGGGTGCCCACCGCCGACCTCGTGCGCATCATCGGTGCGGCCGTCGACGTCCCCGTCATCGCCGCGGGTGGTGTCACCGATGGCGCAGCGATTCGGTCGATGATGTCGCTCGGCGCCGCCGCCGCTCAGCTGGGCACCGCATTCCTCTGCTGCGACGAGGCGGGGACGTCGGCACCCCACCGGCATGCCCTGCTGGACCGCACATTCTCCGACACGGTGATCACCCGTGCGTTCTCCGGCCGGTCGGCGCGGTCGCTGCGCAACGACTTCGCCACCCGGCACACTGCCGCACCGGCCCTGTATCCGCACGTCCATCACCTGACCAAGCCGCTGCGGGCGGCGGCCACCGCGGCCGATGACCCCGACGGCATCAACCTCTGGGCCGGCACCGGCTGGCGCGCGGTGACCGAGGGGCCCGCCGCTGATCTGATGGCCAGACTGACCGCGGAGTTGATCGACGGGCCGTGAGGTCGGCGGTCGCGTCCGCTCGCGTAGATTTCGGCTATGACCTCAGCCGTCTTCCCCGGATCCTTCGACCCGTTCACCGTCGGTCACCGCTACATCGTCGAGCGTGCGGCCGCCCGATTCGACTCCCTGGTGGTGACCGTCGTCGTCAACCCGAACAAGCACGGACTGTTCGGGGTCGACGAGCGTATCGACCTCATCCGTGAGGACTGCGCCGATCTGCCCAACGTGCGGGTCGACCGCTGGACCGGACTGCTCGTCGACTACCTCCGCGCCGAGGGGATCGACACGATCGTCAAGGGTCTGCGTTCGGGGACCGACTTCGACTACGAGGTGCCGATGGCGCAGATGAACCGCGACCTCACCGACGCCGAGACGATGTTCCTGCTGACCGATCCTCGCTACGCGCACGTCTCGAGCTCGCTGGTCAAGGAGGTGGCCAAGCTCGGCGGGGATGTCGAACCGTTCCTGTCGGCGGCCATCCACGAACGAGTCCGCGCACGGCTGGCAGGCGAGCGACAGATCTGATCGCCCGAGAGATCGTGCCGCGTCCGCCTCATCTCGCCCGACGTCGGCGACACCTACCGAGGCGCGACACACCCCTGTCGCCTCACGAGTCACAAGCACACCATTCGGCACAATAGTCACAGTTGTTTCAGTGGCAGACCGAAGGCAAGCGCCGGATTGGGGTAGCTGTGTACCGGGTTTTTGAAGCGCTCGACGAACTCGCCGCGATCGTCGAGGAAGCGCGAAGCGTCCCGATGACCGCGGGCTGCGTCGTTCCGCGCGGGGATGTCCTCGAACTCCTCGACGACATCAAGGATTCGATCCCGGGTGAGCTCGACGACGCCCAGGACGTCCTCGATCAGCGCGATTCGCTGGTCGGCGACGCGCGCGAGCACGCCGAGAACGTGATCACCAAGGCCGACTCGGAGTCGGAGGCGGTCATCGCCCACGCCCGTGCCGAGGCCGACCGCATCCTGTCGGATGCCAAGGCGCAGGCCGATCGGATGGTCGATGAGGCCGGCACCCACGGTCGCCAACTGGTCGACGACGCGACCACCGAGGCGCATCGACTCTCGACCAGCGCCGCGCGGGAATTCGAGGCGGTGACAGGACGCGCCCGTGCCGAGGCGCAGCGCACCATCGACTCCGCCAACAACTCCTACGACAAGTCGGTGGCAGACGGCATCGCCGAGCAGCAACGGCTCGTGTCGGAGGCGGAGGTCGTCGCGGCCGCGAAGTCGGAGGCCGAGCGGATCATCGATGCGGCCCACGCCGAAGCGGACCGCCTGCGGGGAGACTGCGACGTCTACGTCGACGAGAAGCTCGCCCAGTTCGAGGAGATCCTCACCGGCACACTGCGTTCGGTGAATCGCGGGCGTCACCAGCTGCGCACGGGGGCCGGCATGCACGACTATGTCGAGTACCCGCGTAGCGTCGACGAGCAGCCCGCCCCCCGCGGCGCGGGCCACGGACGCGAGCGTGCCGACAACCAGGGTCCACCGCTGGCGGTCTGATCCGGCACACACGACTTCGCGGTCGCCGAGCGGATCTCGTTCGAAGACGCCGCAGGTCGGGCGTATCGTGCAACTGTGGCTGATCAAGCAATGAGCCGGAGTGCCGCGGCGGGCGACAGGGGAACCCCCGGTCAGCCCGCCCGTTCGACCTCCGACAAGACCGGCGCCGTCCGTGATCCGTTCGTCCTCGACGTCCGGTCCCTGGGCAGGCGTCCCGGGACGATGTCGGAGGTCCATCGCACCGTCGTCGCGCCCGACCGCATCGGTGTCGACATGATCGGCATCCCCGCCGATTCCGAGGTCGACCTCGACTTGCGGCTGGAGTCCGTGAGCGAGGGAGTCCTCGTGACGGGCACCGTGAGTGGCGAGACCGAGGGCCAGTGCTCACGGTGTCTCGAGCCGATCGACGGCACCGTCACCGTGTTCCTCACGGAACTCTTCGCCTACCCCGACAGCGCCACCGAGCAGACGACCGATGCCGAGGACGTCCACCGGGTCGTCGACGACCACCTCGATCTCGAACAGCCCATCATCGACGCGGTGGCACTCGAGTTGCCCATGTCGCCGCTGTGCTCGGAGGATTGCGAAGGGCTCTGTCCCGAGTGCGGTGTCCGCCTCGCGGTCGCCGAGCCCGGTCACGCGCACGAGATCATCGATCCCCGGTGGGCTGCATTGCGGGACAAGTTCGGCGCGACCCCGGAGGACGGGGCCGGCGCGTCGGACAAGGGTGGTGACTGAACCGACGTGGAGGAGCGATCTGGCGTGACGGAACCCGCGACCGTGACGGAGCCTGCGGCCGTCGACGGGTCGGCTGTCGAGGACGCGACGGTCGCGCATGATCGGGACGCTCCCGGTCGGTCGGCGACACTCGCCGCGCAGACGGGTGACGACCGGTTCCGAGATCTTCTCGACGCGCTGGCGGCCGAGTTGTCCGGTGAACTGCTCACCCTGGCGCTGACCCACCGGTCCTACGCCTACGAGAACGGTGGCCTGCCCACCAATGAGCGCCTGGAGTTCCTCGGGGACTCGGTTCTCGGCGTGATCATCACCGAACGTCTGTATCTGCGCTACCCGGACAAGTCCGAGGGTGAACTCGCCAAGATCCGGGCGAGCGTCGTCAACATGCACGCGTTGGCCGCGGTCGCACGCGATCTCGGGCCCGGCGGCCTCGGCAGGCACCTCTACCTCGGACGCGGTGAGGAGCTGACCGGAGGTCGCGACAAGGACTCGATCCTCGCCGATGGGCTGGAATCCGTATTCGGCGCACTGTATCTCGCCCACGGCCTGGATGAGTGCAAGCGGATCATCCTCGGGCTGTTCGACGAGATCATCGGTCACGCAGGACATCTCGGCGCCGGTCTGGACTGGAAGACCTCGCTGCAGGAACTGTCGGCCGAACGTGGGTTCGGGCCGCCGCATTATCAGATCACCTCGACCGGGCCCGACCACAACAAGGAGTTCACCGCGATCGCCGTGGTCGCCGGAGAGCATCTCGGCGAGGGCACCGGACGCACCAAGAAGGAAGCCGAGCAGAAAGCGGCGGCGCTGGCCTGGCAGGCACTCACCGACCGCGCCGCCTCGAACTGACGGCGAGACCGACGTGCCCGAACTGCCCGAGGTGGAGACCGTGCGCCGCGGCCTCGCCGACCACATCGCCGATCGACGTATCGTGGCGGTCGAGGTGCTGCATCCCCGCTCCACACGACGGCACCTCGGCGGCGGTGTCGACATGGCCGGACGCCTGATCGGGGTGCGCATCACCGATGTCCACCGCCGCGGCAAGTACCTCTGGATCGACCTCGACGACGGCACCGCGCCGTTCCCGCTCGTCGTGCACCTCGGGATGAGCGGGCAGATGCTCATATCGCGCTCGGGGGCGCCGGATCACATCCACCTGCGCATTCGTGTGACGCTCGACGACGGCAACGAACTCCGGTTCGTCGACCAGCGGACGTTCGGCGGCTGGCACGTGGACGAGTACACCGCACAGGTGGGGCCGACGTCGGCGCGACTGCCCGAATCGATCGCGCACATCGCCCCGGATCCGTTCGATCCCGAGTTCGACGCCGCGCGGGTCGTCTCCGTGATCCGATCCCGGCACACCGAGATCAAGCGAGCCCTCCTCGATCAGACCGTCATCTCCGGTGTCGGCAACATCTATGCCGATGAAGCTCTGTGGCGCAGCAGGATTCACGGCTGCCGCCTGACCGACGGACTGAGTCGCGCAAAGCTCACCGAGCTGATCGCGGCCGTCACCGCGGTGATGGGCGAGGCGCTGTCGGTCGGCGGCACGTCCTTCGACTCGCTGTACGTGAACGTCAACGGGCAATCCGGCTACTTCGAGCGCTCGCTCAACGCGTACGGGCGGGAGGGGCAGCCGTGTCGCCGGTGTGGCGCGATCATGCGTCGTGAGCAGTTCATGAACCGTAGCTCGTACTATTGCCCGCGGTGCCAGCGGCGTGAGCCCGCCAGGCCCCGGAAGCAATCCGGGCCCCGGCGCGTTGTGGCTGCTGCACCCATCGATGGCGGAACCCCACGAGAAGGATCGACTCAGCGCCCATGACGACCGAGCAGCAGACCGTCGACCAGCAGACCGTCGACCAGCAGACCGTCGACTCCCGGCCGCACACCGAGCTCTGGGTGGAACGCACCGGCGTGCGGCGCTACACCGGACGCAGCTCCCGGGGCGCCGAGGTGCTGGTGGGATCCGAGGACGTCGACGGCGTCTTCACCCCTGGCGAACTCCTGAAGATCGCGCTGGCGGCATGCACGGGCATGTCGTCGGATCGCCCGCTGGCACGCAGGCTGGGCGACGACTACGACGCCACCGTGCGCGTCAGCGGCACCGCCGACCGCGAGAACGAGGTGTACCCCGTCCTCGAGGAGATCCTCGAGGTGGATTTCTCCGAACTCGACGAGGACGCGGCGGCGCGACTGCTCGTCGTCGTCGAGCGCGCGATCGACGCGGTCTGCACCGTCGGCCGCACCATCAAGGCCGGCGCCCGGGTCGATTTGTCGATCGAGACCGACTGACCATGTCCGGCGACTCGGTCCGACTCACCGCGCACGTCCACGGCCGTGTCCAGGGGGTGGGGTTCCGGTGGTGGACGCGAGCCCGCGCGCTGGAGCTCGGGCTCGTCGGGCACGCCGCGAATCTGTCCGATGGGCGGGTGCTGGTCGTCGCCGAGGGCCCCCGCGACAAGGTGCAGGCCCTGCTCGGCGCCCTGCGCTCCGGCGAGACGCCCGGATCGGTCGATCTCGTCGTCGAACAGTTCGACGAACCACGCGGAGACCTCACCGGATTCGTCGAGCGCTAGACCGGCCGAGCACACCACCGGTGTCCGCGTGGGGCCCACGACCGGCCCGCGATGGTGAGTATTCTGTACCGTCGTGCACCTCAAGAGCCTCACCCTGAAGGGCTTCAAGTCGTTTGCGTCGTCGACGACGCTGCGATTCGAGCCCGGCATCACCTGTGTGGTGGGGCCCAACGGGTCGGGCAAGTCGAACGTCGTCGACGCCCTGACCTGGGTGATGGGGGAGCAGGGGGCCAAGGCGCTGCGCGGCGGGAAGATGGAGGATGTCATCTTCGCGGGCACATCCGGACGGCCTCCGCTGGGCCGCGCGGAGGTCACACTGACGATCGACAACTCCGATGGCGCCCTCCCGATCGAGTACTCCGAGGTGTCGATCACCCGGCGGATGTTCCGCGACGGCGCCGGCGAGTACGAGATCAACGGCAACTCGTGCCGCCTGATGGACGTCCAGGAACTGCTCAGCGACTCCGGCATCGGCCGCGAGATGCACGTCATCGTCGGGCAGGGCCGGCTCTCGGCGATCCTCGAGTCGCGACCGGAGGACCGGCGGGCATTCATCGAAGAGGCCGCCGGAGTCCTCAAACACCGCAAACGCAAAGAGAAGGCGGTTCGCAAACTCGACTCGATGCAGGCCAACCTCGCACGACTGGGCGACCTGACCGCCGAGCTCCGTCGCCAACTCAAGCCGCTCGGACGGCAGGCCGAGGTGGCACGTCGCGCCCAGACCGTGCAGGCCGACCTGCGGGACGCGCGGCTGCGGCTGGCGGCCGACGACCTGGTCACCCGGCGCGCCGAGATGGCCGAGCACACGGCGGTCGAGGACGAGGTCCGCCGTCGTCAGGACGAGGTGACCGCCACCCTCGACGTCGTCACCGCCGAACTGGCCGAGCACGAGCAGCGCCTCGCCGAGGTCGCGCCCGCCGCTGCCACGGCGGGCCAGACCTGGTTCCGCCTGTCGGCGCTCGCCGAACGAGTCGACGCCACCGCGCGCGTGGCCTCCGAACGCAGCCGCTACCTCCGCGAACCCACGTCCGCCCCGGCTGGACCCGATCCTGATGATCTGGAACGTCAGGCCGAGGAAGCCGCTCTCACCGAGGCCGAACTCGAAGGTGCGGTCGACGCGGCAGCCGAGTACCTGGACGCCGCCAAGGGCGAGTTGGCGCGCTGTGAAGGCGCCGCCGCCGACGCCGAGCAGGCCCACATGGCTGCCGTCCGGGCCGTCGCCGACCGGCGCGAGGGACTGGCCCGCCTCGAGGGGCAGGTCGACAACCTCCGGACCAAGAGCGAATCCGTCGATGCCGAGACCGGCCGGCTGACCTCGGCCATCGCCGCGGCCAACACGCGGGCCGAGGAGGCCCAGACCCGTCAGGACGCGATGGCCACGACCCTCGGCGAGCTCGAGGCCGCCGAACAGGGCCTCGATGAGCACCACGAACGGTCGGTCACCGCACTCAACCAGGCGAACGAGCGCGTCGCCGCACTGCAGTCCGGGCAGCGCGAGACCGAGCGGCGCGTCGCGTCCCTGTCCGCGCGTATCGAGGCGCTCGAGGTCGGGCTCGAGCGCAACGACGGCGGTGCCTGGCTGCAGGAGAACGCGCCCGACGGTCTGCTCGCCCCGATGTCGGATCTGATCACCGTCGACGACGGCTTCGAGACGGCGATCGCGGGCGCCCTCGGGCCCGCCGTCGACGCGATCGCCACCGTCGACGCCCTCACTGCCGTCCGTGCGCTCGACGCTCTCAAGTCCGGCGACGGCGGCCGCGCCGCGCTGATTCTCGGTGGATTGCCCGATGCGCCGCGGCAGGACACGGGCGAACTGCCCCCGGGCGCGCGCTGGGCGGCGTCGGTGGTGACCTGTCCGTCGTCGGTGCGCGGGGCCGTGGACCTGATGCTGGCCGACACCGTGCTGGTCGACGACGCCGATCAGGGACTCGAGATCGCCCAGCGACTACGGGTCCGGACCGTCACCCGCGACGGTGACCGCATCGGTCCGGCCTCCATCGAAGGTGGATCGTCCCGGCGCCCGTCGTCCTTGGAGGTGCAATCCGCGATCGACACCGCCACTGCGGATCTGGCGGCCGCACGCCGTCGCGCCGAGGAGATCGAGGCCGCGCTCGACGGTGCCGTCGCCGAGCAACAGGCGCGTCGCGAGGCGGCGGAGGAGGCGCTGGCCGCCCTCCACGAGTCCGACGCGACTGTCGGGGGCACCTACGAGCAGATGGCCCGGCTCGGGCAGGAGATCCGGGCGGCTCGCAACGAGAGCGATCGACTCACGCGACAACGTGATTTCGTCGAGGGCGGGCGCGCGGAGTCCCTGGCCAGGCTGGCCGAACTCGAAGAACGGCTGCGGTATGCCCGCGACGAGTCCGAGGCGGCGCCCGAGGAGGAGGTCGGCGACGAGACGTCGCGCGCCGCCACCGCCGCGGCGGTCGCCGCGGCGCGTGCCACCGAGGTGGAGGCACGCCTGGCGCTGCGCACCGCCGAGGAACGACTCGCGTCGGTGCGCGGAAAGGCCGAGTCATTGCGCCGGGCCGCGCAGCGTGAACGCGAGGCGCGGATCCGTGCGGAGAAGCAGGATCTCGCGCGTCGTCGGGCAGCCGCGGTGGCGACAGCCGTGGCCGAGGCCGCCGCTGAGGTGTCCGAGCGTCTCGCGCTGTCGGTGCGCTCCGCCCAGGCGGGACGCGACGAACTCGAACAGATCCGGGTCGAGCGGACATCGGCGGTCGACGAGCTCAAGAGCCGGTCCGCGGACCTCACCGCGACGCTGAACTCGTTGCGCGACACCGTGCACCGGGATGAGGTCGCGCGCGCTCAGGCCGCGCTGCGCATCGAGCAGCTCGAGGAGCAGATCCTCGAATCGTTCGCGGTGGCCCCCGACGACCTCGTCGCCGAGTACGGACCGGACGTGCCGATGCCGCCGTCGGCGCTGGAGATGGCCGAGTACGAGCAGGCCAAGGAGCGGGGCGAACAGGTCGTCGCACCCGCACCGGTGCCCTTCGACCGTGCCGCTCAGGAGGCCCGCGCGAAGAAGGCGCAGAAAGATCTCAACACCCTCGGCAAGGTCAACCCACTCGCGCTGGAGGAGTTCGCGGCGCTCGAGGAGCGCTACAACTTCCTGTCCGCCCAGCTCGAGGACGTGAAGGCGGCCCGACGCGACCTGTTGTCGGTCGTCGAGGAGGTCGACGCACGCATCCTGCAGGTGTTCACCGAGGCCTACACCGACGTCGAGCGGGAGTTCGAGCAGGTGTTCCGGACGCTGTTCCCCGGTGGTGAGGGGCGGCTCGTCCTGACCGACCCGGCCGACATGCTGACGACCGGCATCGAGGTCGAGGCGCGGCCTCCGGGGAAGAAGGTCAAACGGCTCTCGCTGCTGTCGGGCGGAGAGAAGTCGCTGACCGCTGTCGCCATGCTGGTGGCGATCTTCCGGGCGCGCCCGTCGCCCTTCTACGTCATGGACGAAGTCGAGGCCGCGCTCGACGACACGAATCTGCGCCGACTGATCGCGCTCTTCGAGCAGTTGCGCGAGCGGTCGCAGCTGATCGTGATCACCCATCAGAAGCCGACCATGCAGGTGGCCGATGCGCTGTACGGCGTGAGCATGCGCGGCGACGGCATCACCACGGTGATCTCGCAGCGTCTGCGGGGCGTGGACATCCCGGTCGCCAAGGCCGGTGTCGTCGCGCCCGACGCCGGGAGCCCGGACACCGGCACCGCAGAGGCCACCTGACCGGGACATGTGATGTCCGGGCAGAAATGAACACGGCGCGATCGTCGGCTCCGGCCGCCGCCATCGTGCCCGACAACCGACAGGGGCAACCTGAGTGAACACCCAACTGGTCATCGGCATCGTCGTCGCGGTGGTGGTGCTGATCGCACTGATCGTCGTCGGGATCGTGCTGTCGCGTCGTCGGCGGATCTCCCTGACCGACTCGACCGCACAGAAGCCGGTGGACGGCACGACGCCGCAGGTGGACAAGTCCGGCGGGTACAAGGCGGGCTCCGGGTTCAGCTTCAGTCAGGGTGGGGCCGGGGGAGTCGGCCTCGCCGAACCGCCCGAGCCGGTCGTCCGGCCCGGCACCGCCCATCCGGCGCCCGAACGCACCGAGGTCGACGGGCAACCGGGAGTCGGCGACGACGCCTCCGTCCCGCGTGACTCCGCGCAGCGGGGCATCAAGGACGTCGCACTACCCGACACCGAACCGGACACCGACACCGACACCGACACTCCCGCGGTCACCGACACGTCCGCACCGGAGGCGCCGACCGCCGAACCGACGACCGAACCAGCCCCGACCGAACCAGCCCCGACCGGACCGGCCACGGCCGAACCCGTCGAGGCGCCGGAGATCCCCGACACAGCGGCAGAACTCGTCGACGCGGGGCGCGACACCGTCACCCAGCCGGAACCGGCGGCCACCGAGTCCGCACCGAACGCGGCCCCGCGCGAGGAGATCGCGCCCACCGCCGGCCGTCTCAACCGGCTGCGGGGGCGTCTGTCGCGCTCGCAGGGTGCGATCGGCAAGAGCGTCCTCGGATTGCTGGGTGCCGGCGACCTCGACGAGGAGAGCTGGGAGGAGATCGAGGACACGCTGCTGATGGCGGACCTCGGTACCGCGTCGACGATGGCCGTCGTCGAGCGCCTGCGGTCGGAACTGGCCACGTCGAACGTGCGGACCGCCGACGAGGCCCGCGCACTGCTGCGTTCGGTCCTGATCGCCCAGGTCCGCCCGGAACTCGACCGGTCGGTGCGCGCCCTCCCGCATGCCGGCGGACCGTCGGTGATCCTCGTCGTCGGCGTGAACGGCACCGGTAAGACCACGACGACCGGCAAGCTGGCCCGCGTCCTGGCGGCCGACGGCCGTCGCGTCCTCCTCGGTGCCGCCGACACGTTCCGCGCCGCCGCCGCCGATCAGCTCCAGACCTGGGGTGAGCGGGTCGGGGCGGATATCGTGCGGGGCAAGGAGCAGGCGGATCCGGCGTCGGTGGCATTCGATGCGGTGTCGAAGGGCATCGACACCGGCGTCGACGTGGTCATGATCGACACCGCGGGCCGGCTGCACACCAAGACCGGCCTGATGGACGAGCTGGGCAAGGTCAAGCGCGTCGTCGAGAAGAAGGCCGCCGTCGACGAGGTGCTGCTCGTCCTCGACGCCACGGTCGGCCAGAACGGGCTCACCCAAGCGAGGGTGTTCGCCGAGGTCGTCGACATCACCGGCGTGGTGCTGACGAAGCTCGACGGGACGGCCAAGGGCGGCATCGTGTTCCACGTCCAGGAGGAACTGGGCGTGCCGGTCAAGCTGGTCGGCCTGGGCGAGGGCGCCGACGACCTGGCACCGTTCGAGCCGGAGGCGTTCGTCGACGCCCTGCTGTAGAGCTGAGAACCTCCTGAGGCGCGACCTGGGTCGTTACGCGGACGAAATATAAAACCGCCACGGGTTCACATGTCCGAAACGTCCGAGCACCACGGATGAAACCGAGTCCCGCCAGAGTCTTTGCAGGCGCCGAGAGGTCGGCGCACTCTAGGGAGGTTTCTACAGTGGTTTTGGCACTGCCAGACGATGCTTTCGCAGTACCAGATGCCGGTAACACCGCATGGATGCTCGCCAGCGCGTCGATGGTCCTGTTGATGACGCCGGCACTCGCCTTCTTCTACGGGGGGTTGGCACGGGGTAAATCGGTTCTGAACATGATGATGATGTCCTTCGGCTCGATCGCGACCGTCAGCGTCGTGTACGTGCTGTGGGGCTTCTCGATGGCCTTCGGCAACGGCATCACCGGTGATGACGACATCTGGGGCGTCTTCTCGAACCCGTTCGCGCTCTTCGGTTCCAACCAATTGGTGGAGACGAAGGAGATCACGCAGAACGGAGAGGCCGTCGAACAGGTCGTGACCGGCGGGCTGACGATCCCGTCCACGGTCTTCCTGGCCTTCCAGCTGACCTTCGCGGTCATCACGGTGGCCCTGATCTCCGGTGCCCTGGCCGAGCGCGTGAAGTTCTCCACCTGGCTGGTGTTCTCGGTCATCTGGGCGACCGTCGTGTACTTCCCGCTCTCGCACATGGTCTGGGGAGGCGGCATCATGTCCGGGGCCGAGGAGGGCTTCGCCGCATGGATGTTCGGCACCACCGACGGCGCGGCCACGGTGGCACCGATCGACTTCGCCGGTGGCACGGTCGTCCACATCAACGCGGGTATGGCAGCGCTCGTCCTCGCCCTGGTCGTCGGCACCCGTGCCGGATTCGGCAAGACGGCCTACCGTCCGCACAACATCCCGTTCGTCATGCTGGGTGCCGCACTGCTGTGGTTCGGCTGGTTCGGCTTCAACGCCGGTTCCGAGCTCGCCGCCGACATGGTGGCCGGCAAGGTGTGGATCAACACCACCGCCGCCACCGCTGCCGCGATGATCGGCTGGCTCGCCGTGGAATGGGTGCGCGACCGTCATCCGACCAGCGTCGGTGCCGCATCGGGCATCGTCGCGGGTCTCGTCGCGATCACCCCGGCGTGTGGCGCACTCACCCCGGTCGGTTCGCTCATCCTTGGTGTCGTCGCCGGTGTCCTGTCGGCCCTCGCGATCAGCCTGAAGAACAAGTTCGGCTACGACGACTCGCTCGACGTCGTCGGTGTCCACCTGGTCTCCGGGCTCTGGGGCACGGTGGCGATCGGCCTCCTCGCCGAGGAGACCGGACTGTTCTACGGCCACGATTACAAGCAGCTCGTGGTGCAGATCGTGATCGCCCTGTTCGCCCTCGTGTTCACCGGTGTCCTCACGTTGGTCATCGCCTTGATCCTCAAGCCTCTCGGCTGGAAGGTCAGTCAGGAAGACGAGCACAACGGTATCGATGAGGCAGAGCATGCCGAGACCGCGTACGAACTGGCATGAAACCCTGCACTTTCGCTACTACGCTGATTCCTGTGGAGAGGGATAACTGATGAAGCTGATCACCGCAATCGTGAAACCGTTCACGCTTGAGGACGTCAAGGCCGGACTGGAACAAGCCGGAATCCTGGGTATGACCGTGAGTGAGGTCCAGGGTTACGGCCGACAGAAAGGTCACACCGAGGTCTATCGCGGCGCTGAGTACTCCGTCGATTTCGTCCCCAAGGTCCGGGTCGAGGTCGTGGTCGACGACGCCGCGGTCGACAAGGTCGTCGACGTCATCGTCGAAGCTGCACGCACCGGCAAGATCGGTGACGGAAAGGTGTGGGTCTCGCCGGTCGAGTCGGTCGTTCGCGTCCGCACCGGTGAGCGGGGCGCCGACGCGCTCTGACCCGGCGCGCACCTTTCGAATCCATCTCACGGCCCCGCGTCTGACGATTCAGGCGCGGGGCCGTGTCCATCGCATAGGGAGTACGAAACCCTCGTGGCAGCAACAGATCTCGCGGCGACGCGCCGACAGCTCCTGGAGTCGGGGAAGAGCGGCAAACTCGACGCGGCCGGCCTCCGGCAGGTGCTCGTCGATCTCCACGAGTTCTGGCTCACGAGCAAGGCGGCCGAGCTCGGAATCCGTTCCGACAGTGGATTCGCCATCGTCGCGGTGGGCGGGCTCGGGCGTGGCGAGTTGCTCCCGTTCTCGGATCTGGACCTGATCCTGTTGCACGACGACATCGCACCGGATCGTGTGTCGGAGGTGGCCGACGGGCTCTGGTATCCGTTGTGGGACGCCAACATCCCGTTGGATCACAGTGTCCGGACGGTCCCGCAGGCGCTGCAGGTGGCGTCCGAGGACGTCAGCGCCGCACTGGGCCTGCTCGAGGCCCGCCACATCGCGGGCGACGAGGATCTGTCGACCTTGCTGATCGGGGGAGTCCGTCAGCAGTGGCGCACCGAGATCCGAGATCGCTTCCCCGACGTCGTGGCCCACGCGCAGGACCGGTGGCGCCGAGCCGGTGACATCGCCCATCGTGCCGAACCGGATCTGAAGAACGGCCGCGGCGGGCTGCGCGACGTCCAGCTCCTCGGCGCTCTCGCGATGGCGCAACTGACCGACGGCATGGCGAGCCTGCGTCCGGACTCACCGGGTGCCGGAGCGCAGGTGGCCTATGGCCGTCTCCTCGACATCCGCACCGAACTGCACCGCATTGCCGGGCGGCCACGCGAGCAGGTCCGCGCTCAGGACGCCGACGAGATCGGCGCCGCCCTGCGCATCGGCGACCGTTTCGACCTCGCCCGGGTGATCAGTGATTCGGCCCGTACCGTCAGCTATTCCATCGACGTCGGCCTGCGGACCGCGGGCAATGCGCTGCCGCGGCGCGGCCTGGCGAAGCTGCGTCGATCGCCCATCCGTCGTCCGCTCGACGAGGGCGTGGTCGAACACAACGGGGAGATCGTGCTGGCGCGCAACGCTATTCCGAGCAAAGACCCCGGCCTGATCCTGCGCGTGGCGTCGGCGTCGGCGCGGACCGGACTGCCGATCAGCGCGTCGACCCTGAGCCGTCTTGCCGACTACGCGCCCGAACTCCGCGAACCATGGCCGTCCGAGGCGCTCAGCGATCTGCTGGTCCTGCTCGGTTCCGGACATCACATGGTGGATCCGGTCGAGGCGCTCGACCGCACCGGGCTATGGGGCCGGCTGCTGCCCGAATGGGGTGCCGTGCGAGACCTGCCGCCGCGCGACGCGATCCACACCTGGACCGTCGACCGCCACCTCGTCGAGACCGCCGCGCATGCCGGTTCGATGACCACCCGGGTGTCGCGCCCCGATCTCCTGGTGCTCGGGGCGCTGATCCACGACCTGGGTAAAGGCCGAGGCGCCGACCACAGCATCGTCGGGGCCGAACTGGCCATCCAGATCGGCAACCGGTTCGGCCTGTGGCCGCAGGACGTCACGGTGTTGTCGGAGATGGTGCGTCATCATCTGCTGTTGCCGACCGTGGCGACCCGACGCGACCTCGACGACCCGGCGACCGCCGAGATGGTCGCGGAGACGTTGGGCCACAACCGCGTTCTGCTCGAGTTGCTGGCCACCCTGGCCGAGGCCGATTCGCTGGCCACCGGTCCGGGGGTCTGGGGTGAGTGGAAGGCCTCGCTGATCAGCGAGCTCGTCCGACGCGCGCTGCGGCTGATCGACGGCGGTGAGTTGGCGCGCCCGGAGCCGTTGGACCCCGAGCAGATCCGTCTCGCCGAGGCCGGTGGTTTCTCCGTCGAGATCGTGCCTGCGGACGGCCCGCACACCTACCGCGTCACGATGGTCGCGCCCGATCAGCCCGGTCTGCTGTCGAAGATGGCCGGCGTGCTCGGGCTCAACGGCCTGCGGTCACATTCGGCGACCGTCCAATGTCATGCGGCGAGTGCGGTGAACACGTTCATCGTCGTGCCGATGTTCGGCAGTCCGCCAGAAGCCGGCCTGATGCGCCAGCAGCTGATGGCTGCCGTCGAGGGCAAGGTCGACGTGCTCGCACGACTCGACGCCCGCGAGGCCGACTCCCCGATCCCGACAATCGGCTCCATCATGGTGCCGCCGGGCGCGGCTGCCGGGACGGGTGCGTCGGCGGGCAGCACCGACCCCGCCGTCGACGGCGCGGGTCATCCGAAGACCGCGGTGCCGGCGCTGTTCGCGGTCGCGCCCCCGCGGATCATCTGGGTGGACCCGGTCACCGGAACCGACGCCGATTCGGCAACGGCCGATTCGGATGAGCCGTCCGCGGAGGTGCTGATGGAACTGCGCACCGACGATCGCATCGGGCTGCTCAGCCGCGTCAGCGCGGTCATCGAGCGCCACCGCGCGCAGGTTCGGTGGGCGAAGGTGGCGACCCTCGGCAGTACCGTCGTCGACACGTTCTGCCTGCTCCTGCCCGACGACACGGCGGCCGCGCGACAGGCACTCGCCGACGACGTCCTCACGGTGTGCCCGCCGCCCCAGCCGCGGGCGGAGTCCGACGGCGACGGCCCGCAGGCAGCCGGGGGAACGGCACGGTCCGGGGTGCCGATCAGCTGAGCGCCGCGCGGCGCCATCGGCGGGCGATTCTCGCGAGGGCGCGGTGGGTACCGGCCACGAGCATGGAAGACTAGGGGAATGTTCGATTCGCTATCCGATCGGTTGGCCGATGCGCTGAAGGACCTGCGGGGCAAAGGGCGGCTGTCCGACGCCGACATCGACCGCACGTGCCGGGAGATCCGGCTCGCGTTGCTCGAGGCCGACGTCTCGCTCCCGGTGGTCCGGGGCTTCATCGCCAAGGTCAAGGAGCGCGCCAAGGGTGCCGAGGTGTCCGGTGCGCTCAACCCGGCGCAGCAGGTCGTCAAGATCGTCAACGACGAACTGGTCGGCATCCTCGGCGGAGAGACGCGTCGGATCGGTTTCGCCAAGAAGCCTCCGACGATCATCATGCTGGCCGGCCTCCAGGGCGCCGGTAAGACGACCCTGGCCGGCAAGCTGGGTCACTGGTTGAAGAAGCAGGGACACACCCCTCTGCTCGTGGCCTGTGACCTGCAGCGTCCGGGCGCGGTCTCCCAGCTCCAGATCGTCGGCGAGCGCGCAGACGTGAAGGTGTTCGCGCCGCACCCCGGCACCAGCATCGGTGGTGAGGGCGAACTCGGTGTCACCTCCGGCGACCCGGTGGAGGTCGCGCGCGCCGGTGTCGCCGAGGCGATCGCCGCACACTACGACGTCGTCGTCATCGACACCGCGGGCCGACTCGGCATCGACGAGGAGCTGATGCGTCAGGCCTCCGACATCCGGGAGGCCACCGACCCCGACGAGGTCCTGTTCGTCGTCGACGCCATGATCGGCCAGGACGCGGTGACGACGGCCGAGGCGTTCCAGGAGGGTGTCGGGTTCACCGGCGTCGTACTGACGAAACTGGACGGCGATGCCCGCGGCGGTGCCGCCCTCTCGGTCCGCGAGGTCACCGGCAGGCCGATCATGTTCGCGTCGTCGGGGGAGAAGCTCGACGACTTCGACGTGTTCCATCCCGACCGGATGGCGAGCCGCATCCTCGGCATGGGTGACGTGCTGTCGCTCATCGAGCAGGCCGAACAGCATTGGGACGCACAGCAGGCCGAGGCCGCCGCGGCGAAGATCACGCAGGGCGAACTCACACTCGAGGACTTCCTCGAGCAGATGCTGATGATCCGCAAGATGGGCCCGATCGGCAACATACTCGGCATGCTGCCGGGCGCCGGTCAGATGAAGGACGCCCTGTCGCAGGTGGACGACAGCCAACTCGACCGCGTGCAGGCGATCATCCGGGGCATGACCCCTGCCGAACGCGAGAATCCGAAGATCATCAACGCGTCGCGCCGCCTGCGCATCGCCAACGGCTCCGGCGTCACCGTCAGCGAGGTCAACCAGCTCGTCGACCGATTCTTCGACGCACGCAAGATGATGTCGCAGATGTCCGGGCGCATGGGCATGGGTGGCGGCCGGAAGTCGAACCGCAAGAAGGGCAAGGGGAAGAAGGGCAAGAACCGCGGACCCACGCCACCGAAGGCACGCGGCGGGTTCCCCGGCATGGGGATGCCGGGTATGCCCGGTGGGATGCCCGCCGGCTTCCCCGATCTCTCGAACATGCCTGCGGGGCTCGACGAGCTGCCACCCGGACTCGAAGGTCTCGACGTCTCGCAGTTCCAGCAGCCCAAGAAGAAGAAGTAGTCCGACCGAGCACCACGCGACACGGGAGGCCCTGACCGCAGCATGCCCGATTCCGCCCAGACTGATACCGACCAGATCGATTCCGCCTCAACCGATTCCCGTTCGATGTCCTCGGGGCCGGCCGGCGAGGTCCGCCACTACCGCGGTCGCGACCCGTTCACCGACGAGGGCATCGACCTGTGGGTCGTCGGCGACCGGATCACCCGGGAACCGGTGGCGTCGGCGCGAACGGTCGTCGACGGCGGCTGGATCATCCCCGGACTGGTGGATGCACACAATCACGTCGGCATCGCCCCCGGGCTGGGGGTGACGATCGATCGTGCGCGCGGGTACGCGATGGAGGATGCGCGGGCCGGGACGCTGCTCATCCGCGAGGTCGGCTCACCGCTGGACACCCATCCACTCGACGACGATCCGGCGTGCCCTCGGTTCATCCGCTCCGGTAAGCACATCGCGCGGCCCAAGCGCTATCTGCGCGACTACGGCGTCGACCTGGAGAATCCCGACGAACTCGCCGACGAGGTCCGACGACAGGCGCGCAGCGGTGACGGCTGGGTGAAGATCGTCGGGGACTGGATCGACCGCGAGGTGGGTGACCTCACCCCCTTGTGGACCCGAACCCAACTCGACGCGGCCGTGGCCGCGGCGCACGAGCAGGGTGCCCGCATCACTGCGCACGTGTTCGGCGCGGACGCCTTGCCCGATCTGATCGCGGCGAGCGTCGACTGCATCGAGCACGGCACCGGACTCACGACCGACCTGATGGATCAGATGGTCGAGCACTCGATCGGCTTGGTGCCCACACTCATCCAGGTGCAGAACTTCCCCGGGATCGCCGACGGCGCCGACCGTTTCCCGCGCTATCAGGCCACCATGCGCGCGTTGTACGACAACGCCGGCACGGTGTTCGACGCCGCCCGGGAGGCCGGCGTGGCGATGTTCGCGGGCACGGATGCGGGCGGATTCGTCGGGCACGGGCGCATCGTCGACGAGATCGAGGCGATGGCCGCGATCGGGTTCGGTGCCCGGCGCGCGCTGCACGCCGCGACGGTCGCGCCGCGCACCTGGCTCGACGCCGGGGGACTGCTCGCCGAGGGAGACCGCGCCGACTTCATCGTCCTCGACGACGACCCGGGTGAGGACCTGACGACATTGCGTCGGCCACGCGAGATCGTTTGCTCCGGGCTAACTGTGGGCTAACGGTCTCCTGAGTGGGACTCGGACAAAAACCCAGTTCAGCCCCGTCGGTGTGAGCCGTTTGTGTGACGTATTCCACGCCCTCCACGCTGGTATCGCTAACTTACCGGCTGGTAAAGTAGCCGTCGCGTTGCAAGGGTTCGCGGGCGTGCGCACCCCATCGGCAATCGCGTCGCAGCAGGTCAGGGGAGGGCCGCGCGACCATGCGGTACACCGGCGGCGGAGCGCGCCCGATGTACGCGACATGTGGTTACCTTCAGCGGGGTGGGTAACCACATGTCGAACCCGACCTGGCCGTCCACCCGGGGTTGCGGGTGACCATGCATCGTGTGCGCCCGGTCCGTCCCGCGATTTCGCGAGGGCCGACCCGTCTGGCAGAATGACACGCTGGTTCGTCGGAGCCGGTCACGTACCGACCGACGGTCACACCGATACAGATCGCAAAACCGGGTTCGCCGTACGGGCGGATCGCCGAATTGCGCAGTGACCACTCGAGGAAGAAGTAGAAGACATGGCTGTCAAGATCAAGCTCACGCGGCTCGGCAAGATCCGTAACCCGCAGTACCGCATCGTCGTCGCCGATTCTCGGACCCGCCGCAACGGCCGGGTGATCGAGACCATCGGCAAGTACCACCCCAAGGAGGAGCCGAGCCTGATCGAGGTCGACTCCGAGCGCGCACAGTACTGGCTGGGCGTCGGCGCGCAGCCGACCGAGCCGGTCGCCGCGATCCTCAAGGTCACCGGCGACTGGCAGAAGTTCAAGGGCCTTCCGGGCGCCGAGGGCACTCTGAAGACCGCCGAGCCGAAGCCGTCCAAGCTCGACCTGTTCAACGCTGCACTGGCCGCCGCCGACAGTGAGCCGGTCGCCGAGGCCGTCACCCCCAAGAAGAAGGCCGCCAAGAAGGCCGACGAGGCTCCGGCCGAGACCGCCGACGCCGCTCCGGCCGCCGAGGGTGACAAGGCCGACGCGTGAGCGCTGTCGTCGCCGACGCGGTCGAGCATCTCGTCCGCGGCATCGTCGCCAACCCCGATGACGTCCGGGTGGAGATGATCACCGGGCGTCGTGGGCGCCTGGTCGAGGTCCACGTCAACCCGGACGACCTCGGCAAGGTCATCGGCCGTAACGGCCGTACCGCGACCGCTCTGCGCACCCTCGTCTCCGGCATCGGAGGCCGGGGTATGCGTGTCGACATCGTCGACACCGATCGCTGAGCGACACCGACTCCGCGATGGATCTCGTGGTGGGCCGTGTGGCCAGATCGCACGGTGTGCGCGGCGAGGTCGTGGTCGACATCCGCACCGACGAGCCGGAGGTGCGCTTCGCGCCGGGGGCATCCCTGCGCGGGCGACTCCCTCATGGCGGCGGTGACAAGACCTTCACGGTGACAGCCGCCCGGAATCATGCCGGGCGGCTGTTGCTGTCCCTGGACGACGTCGCCGACCGGACCGCAGCCGACGCCCTGCGCGGCACGCTGTTCCTGATCGACAGCTCCGAGGTCGACTCGGGGCCGGACCCGGACGCGTTCTACGACCACGAACTCGAGGGCCTGCCCGTGTCCACGATCTCCGGCGTCGAGGTGGGGATCGTGTCGTCGGTGCTGCATCTGCCGGCCAACGATGTCCTCGCGGTGCGCACACCGGCGGGCGGTGAGGTCCTCATCCCGTTCGTCCGCGAGATCGTGCCGACGGTGACCGCCGAGCGGATCGAGATCGATCCGCCGGACGGTCTCCTCGATGAGGACTGATCATGCGTATCGACATCGTCTCCATCTTCCCCGAGTACCTCGCACCGCTTCGGGTCGCGTTGCTGGGCAAGGCAATCGACGCCGGCACCATCACCGTCGACGTCCACGACCTGCGCGACTGGACACACGACGTCCATCGCAGCGTCGACGACTCGCCCTATGGCGGCGGGCCCGGCATGGTGATGAAACCGCAGGTCTGGGGTCCGTGCCTGGACGACGTGTGCCCCGACGACGCGGTGCTCGTCGTACCGACGCCGGCAGGACGTCCCTTCACCCAGGCGACCGCGCAGCGGTGGAGCGCCGAACGGCATCTGGTGTTCGCCTGCGGCCGCTATGAGGGCATCGACCAGCGTGTGTTCGACGACGCCGCCCGCCGCGTACACGTGGAGGAGGTCTCTCTCGGCGACTTCGTCTTGATCGGCGGCGAGGTCGCGACGATGGCGATGATCGAGGCGACGGTGCGGCTCATCGACGGAGTGCTCGGCAATCCGCAGTCGCACCAAGAGGATTCGTTCTCCGACGGACTCCTCGAAGGTCCCAGCTACACGCGTCCGGTCACGTGGCGTGATCTCGACGTCCCGCCGGTGTTGCTCTCGGGCGATCACGCGAAGGTCGCCGCATGGCGTCGCGAACAGTCCCTCACGCGAACGCGGGAGCGGCGGCCCGATCTCCTGGACGGTCGCGCCACCGGGCGATCGTCGGGCGGCGACGACGTGCCCGCGACGGACACCGCCCGATAGGATCGGCGCACCGGGAGGGGGACCCATGGCGGATCGGTGGTCGGACATGCTCGACGAACTGTCGCGGCAGCGGGCCGAAGTGGCACGCGTCGGCGATGCGCTGCGCACACTGACGGCGCACGCGGTGAGTCCGGACCGGCTCGTGTCGGTGACCGTGGACGCCCGCGGTCTGCTCGTCGATCTCGGCATCGATCAGCGCGCCATGCGCCGGTTGCGCGCCGATCAGCTCTCCGAGCAGATCACCGTGCTCGTCCGCGACGCCGACCGGCAGCTGACCGACCGACGGAACCAGATCCTCGCCGCAGCCGTCCAACCAGTACCGGACTATGCCGATGTCCGGCTGTGTGGCGACGGACCGACGGAGGCAAGTGATGACTGACACCGACGGACCGGCCGCGGGCGTGTGGCCCCGGGAGTTGGCAGTCGATCCCGCCGCCGTCGCAGGCCTCGACGAGGTGTTGGCGTCGGCGGGTGCGTACCTGAGCCGGCTGATCACCGACGCGGATACGGCGCTCGACGCGGTGGACGCGGCCATCGGGGTCGACGCCGCCGCGCAGGCATTCCGTGCCGGGTTCTCCCTGCGCAACCACGCGATCAGGGCGTCCGCTGAGACGGCGCTGGCCCACCTCGAGGATCACCGCGCCCGGCTCCGACGGGGTGCACGTATCGTCGGCGAGGCGGATCACGATGTGGCGCTGCGACTCTCGGACGGCGGCCGGTGACGCCCGTCGAGCTGTTGCCGACGCCACCGGAGGTCCGCGCACTGGCCGAGGAGCTCGCGCCCGGTCGATGGCCCACGGCGGATGTCGCCGCCCTCCGGGAATCCGCGGCGAGGTGTCGTGACGTCGCCGCCCGCCTCGCGACGGTCGCTGACACGATCGTCGGCGCCCACCGCGCACACGCGATCTCTGGTGGAGCAGGCGCCTTCCACGACGGCATGGTGGACGCGGGTGTACGGCTCGCCTCGGCGGGCGCGGATCTCGGCCGCACCATCGGCAGCCTCGAGGCCGCCGCCACGGCGGCGGAGGCCTACGCCGATGCATCCGTCGAGACGCACAACGAGATGACCGTCATCGCCTCGATTGCCGACCGCGAACGACTGCGAGCCGATCTGCTGACCACGCTCGGCGACGACTCCGCGCAGGTCGTCGCCGCCGGTGCCGGGCGCATGGCCTTGACCGCGGCGGGCGACGACTACACCGACCGGGCCGATGATGCCGGCCGACGGGACCACGACGATCCGCAGCCGACGCCGGCCGCGACGAGCGGGATGATGCCGTTCTCCGCGCTCGGCGGGCTGGCGGCGGCGGGTGCCGGGATGATCGCCGGTCCCCGGGGGGCAGGTTCCGCCGCCGGCGACGACGCTCTCGACGAGGCCGACGCCGACTGGTTGCGGCGCCGCGCCGAGCAACTGCAGGCGTCTCTTCCGTCAGCGGTGGCCGGGTTCGTCCGGATGGCAGTGGGCATCGGTCGCAGTGCCGATGGATCGCGCGCCGTCGTCATCGGGACCAGCGATCCGCACCCCTACCAACGAGCGGGCCTCGAACTGGGACCAGGTGAGGTCTTGGCCGGCAACGGACGTGCCGCCGAGTTCGCCGTGCTCGATCACATGGCCCACGCCGGCGCCGAGCCGCGGGCGATCGCCGCGGCCACGCCGATGGCCCCCGACACCGTCGCGGCTCTGGGTGCGACGGATGCGGAGGTGTTCGCGCCGACCGATGCCGACCCCATCGGCCCGGCATGGCTGCACGCCGATGCGGGCGACGACTCGGCGTAGGGCACTGCCGCGGTCACCCTCTCCGGCCCCGGCCGTTCGGAACGGCTCTGCGCGAGCCCCGGGACACCGGTGGGCAGGGGTCTACTCTGGGCGGCGTGCACCATTGGCTCTCCGCGCGGGCCTCCCACTGGTTGAACCACGACATCATCGATCGTGGGCTGCTGCCGCTTCTGGTGTTCTTCCTCGGCCTGGTCATCGGATTCGTCGCCATCCGGATCAGCGTCCGACTGATCCGCGCGGACGTGCGGTGGTGGTTCTCCAACGTGAGTGCCGGCGACACCCACATCCATCATGTCGTGTTCGGTGTCGTGCTCACCCTGCTGTCGGGGCTGGGGCTCATAGCGTTCTCGCTGAGCGGGGACCAGGTCGCCATGTCCGTGTTGGCCGGGCTCTTCGGCATCGGTGCCGCCCTCATCCTCGACGAGTTCGCCCTCATCTTCTACCTGCGTGACGTCTACTGGTCGCAGGAAGGCCGTACGTCGGTGGACGCCGTGTTCATCGCGCTCGCCGCCACCGGCATGATCCTGCTCGGGTTCCGGCCGCTCGACCTGTACTTCGACGCACTCCATGATCTGCGCGTCGGGCGCACGTTCCTGGTCGACACGGTGGCCGCGGTGCTGAACCTGATCCTCGCCGCGATCGTGGTGTTGAAGGGCAAGATCTGGACGGGCGTGGTGGGGGTGTTCGCGTGGCCGTTGCTCATCGTCGGCGTCATCCGGCTCGCCCGGCCGACGTCGCCATGGGCGCGCTGGCGCTATCTGTCCAGGCCCCGCAAGCTGGAGCGGGCCATCGAACGTGAACGGACGCTGCGCCGGCCATTCATCCAGGCGAAGATCTTCGTCCAGGACCTCGTCGCTGGCCGTCCCGATGTGCTGCCGCACGTGCGGGCGGCGACTGAGGACCACCTCGACCGCGTCGTCCACCCGGCACCTCCGCCACCGGCGATTTCGCCGCACCGGGGTCTGTCTGGCACAATAGTCGGGTTGCCTGGCGACGACGTGCCCCCTGCGGGCGGTGGCCCGGACACACACCATGACTCGGAGCACGAACCGGTCGAACCTCACACATGATCCCCGATGATCGGGTGGTCGGGTGCGGGGCCGCCAGGTTCCTCTGTTCACGCGAAACGCCAGATTGGACCCACCACCATGAACACCCTCGACTTCCTCGACAAGCAGTCGCAGCGCGACGACATCCCCGAGTTCGCCCCCGGCGACACCCTTGACGTCCACGTCAAGGTCATCGAGGGCTCGAAGGAACGCGTCCAGGTCTTCAAGGGCGTCGTCATCCGCCGCCAGGGCGGTGGCGTGCGGGAGACCTTCACGGTGCGCAAGGTGTCCTTCGGCGTCGGCGTGGAGCGCACCTTCCCGGTGCACAGCCCGAACATCGCGAAGATCGACGTCGTCACCCGCGGTGACGTCCGTCGCGCGAAGCTGTACTACCTGCGCGATCTGCGCGGCAAGGCAGCCAAGATCAAGGAAAAGCGCTGACGCGTCTACCCTGACGACGTGGCCGACTCACACTCCACGGGCAGCGGCCCGGATTCCGGTGCGCCGGACTCGGACGCCGCGTCGTCCCGCTCCCGCGATTACGGCTGGGATCCGGACGACGACCATCCCGACGAGCGCCCTTGGCGCACCAAGGACGACAAGCCGGAGAAGCGCGGCTCGCTCCTGCGGGAAGCCGTCATCATCATCGGCTGTGTCCTGCTGCTCACGTGGCTGCTGCAGACCTTCGTCGGCCGGCAGTACGTGATCCCATCGGAGTCGATGGAACCGACACTGCACGGCTGTGCGGGGTGCACGAACGACCGGATCGTCATCGACAAGTTGTCCTACCGCTTCGGTGACCCGAGTCCCGGTGACGTCGTCGTCTTCAAGGCGCCGAGCGAGTCCTGGGACGGCGCATGGTTGTCGCCGCGATCGGACAACCCGGTGGTGCACGGCATCCAGGACGGCCTGTCCTGGTTCGGATTCGCCCCTCCGGACGAGAACGATCTGGTGAAGCGGGTGATTGCCACCGGTGGTCAGACCGTCGCGTGCAAGAACTCGGACGACGTCGGGGTCACCGTCGACGGCAAGCCGCTGAACGAGCCCTACGTCGACAAGACGCTGCAGGCCCAGGACGTCGCGGCAGGCAACGAGATCGCCGCCACGCCGAACGGGACGCCGAACGCGTGTTACGGGCCCGACTTCGGCCCGGTCAAGGTTCCCGAGGGGAACGTGTGGGTGATGGGTGACAACCGGGCCAACTCGGCCGACTCCCGCTTCCACATGGAGGACGAGTTCACCGGCACGGTGCCGATCAGTGACATCCGCGGCAAGGTCCAGTTCATCATCTATCCCTTCTCGAGGATCGGTGGTGTGTCCTCGGACAACCCCCAGTCATGACCCCGCGGACGACACCGTGCGGTGTCCCGATCCGGGGAGATGACCGATGAGTCGATGGCCGCCGCGTTTCCCGATCCGCCGGGCAGCGAGCCTGCGCACTTATGAATTCGCACTGCACCGCAACGGCCTGGGGCCGGTCGCCGGTGTCGACGAGGCCGGACGCGGCGCGTGCGCCGGGCCGCTGGTGGTGGCGGCCTGCGTCCTCAAGCCGACCCAGCTCAGCTCGCTCGCCGACCTCGACGACTCCAAACGCCTCACCGAGGCCACCCGCGAGACGTTGTACAAGGCGATCACCAAGTACGCGGCGAGTTGGAAAGCCGTGGTGATCCCGGCCGCGGAGATCGACCGGATCGGTGTCCACGTGGCGAACATCGAGGGGATGCGGCGTGCGGTCGCGGGTCTCGACGTCACCCCCGGTTACGTGCTGTCCGACGGATTCGTGGTCCCCGGGCTGACGGTACCGTCGTTGCCCGTCATCGGCGGGGACGGCGCCGCAGCCTGCATCGCGGCGGCCAGCATCATCGCGAAGGTCACCCGCGACCGCATCATGGTGGCCATGGACTCCGAACTGCCCGGCTACGATTTCGCCGTCCACAAGGGCTACAGCACCGCTCACCACATGTCCTGCATCGACCGGCACGGACCGTCCGCGCAACACCGGATGTCCTACCGCAACGTCGCGTCCCGCGCGGCCACCGACCCCGACCCGACCACGATAGGCTTGTCGAATGAGTGCTGAGGATCTCGAGAAGTACGAAACCGAGATGGAACTCTCCCTGTACCGCGAGTACAAGGACATTGTCGGTCAGTTCACCTATGTGGTGGAGACCGAACGGCGCTTCTATCTGGCGAACGCGGTGGAGATGGTTCCCCGCAACACCGACGGCGAGATCTATTTCGAGCTGCGGATGTCCGACGCGTGGGTGTGGGACATGTATCGGCCGGCGCGGTTCGTCAAGCAGGTCCGGGTGATCACGTTCAAGGACGTCAACATCGAGGAGCTGGAGAAGCCGGAGCTGCGGCTCCCGGACGAACCGTGATCGCCGACCGTCGGCCGCGAGCCCGCCGACGGTTGTGCACAGTCGCGATGTGATCCACAGATGTCGGCGTCCGGGGTGATCCGGGCCGCAACGGTCGTGTGTCGCGGTGATGCTGATGGGCATGAGCGACAACGTCTCCCGGCCGGTGCTGCCGGATCCGCCCTCCCGTCCGAGTGCCGCCGACATCGGGCGCATCGGTGAGGACATCGCAGCCGATCACCTCCGCGGTCTCGGTTGGGCCGTGCTGGATCGTAACTGGCGCAACCGTTTCGGTGAACTCGACCTCATCGCCGCGGATGCGACGGTGTTGGTCGTGGTGGAGGTGAAAACGCGGGCGTCGCGTGTCTTCGGCGACCCGGTCGCGGCGGTCACCCCGGAGAAGCTGGCCCGGATGCGTCGGCTGATCCGGCAGTGGCTGGCCGACAACCGCGACCGATGGTGGGTCGCCATCCGTTTCGATGTGGTGTCGGTGCAACTGGATTCGCGGGATCCGTGCGCGACCGAGCGTGCCGTTGTGCGGCACCATCGGGGTGTGTTCGCGTGAGCGGTCAGCGCGCGGCCACCGGGCTCGGTCGTGCTCACTCTGTCGGTCTGAACGCGTTCTCCGCCAAGGAGATCGAGATCCAGGCGAACGTCGGGCAGGGGCTACCGGCGTTCACGGTGGCCGGCAAGGTCGACGCATCGCTGCGTGAGGCGCGTGACCGGGTGCGGGCGGCCATCACCAACAGCGGGCTGACGTTCCCGGATCTGAAGGTGACGGTGTCGTTGGCGCCCGCGGACCTCCCGAAGTCGGGCTCGTCGTTCGATCTCGGTATGGCGCTGGCGATCCTGGCGGCGACCGATCAGGCACAGGTGGGTCGGATGCACCGCACGGTGTTCCTCGGTGAACTCGGGCTCGACGGAGTCCTTCGTCCGGTGCGGGGAGTGTTGCCTGCGCTCAAATGTGCACGCGATCGTGGATACACCCATGCGGTCGTCCCGATGCCGAACGTCGCGGAAGCGACGTTGGTGGCGGATCTCGACGTCGGCGGGGCACACACCCTCGCAGAGGTGGTGCGCTGGTTGGACGGGGATCATGTGCTCGACACGGTGAGTGGTGACGAGGTGCCACCGCCTCCGCCCCAGGTGGCGGACATGGCAGATGTCGCCGGTCAGGCGGAGGCGCGTCACGCGCTCGAGATCGCGGCCGCCGGAGCGCATCACGTGTTGATGACCGGACCGCCGGGAATCGGCAAGACGATGTTGGCCCGTCGGTTGCCGGGCATCCTGCCGCCACTCGGCCCGGAGGAGTCGCTGGAGGTGACCGCGATCCACAGTATCGCCGGGACCCTGCGCACCGGACACCCGCTGATGACCGAGGCGCCCTTCATCGCACCGCATCACAGCACGTCGGTGACCGCGCTCCTGGGCGGAGGCACCGGGCTCGCCCGCCCCGGTGCGGTCAGTCGTGCACATCGCGGCATCCTGTTCCTCGACGAGTGCGCCGAGATGGGACCGAAGGTCCTCGACTCGCTCCGCCAGCCGCTCGAGGAGGGGGAGGTGCGGGTGTCGCGGCGCGACGGCGTGGCCACCTATCCGGCCCGGTTCCAACTGATCATGGCGGCAAACCCGTGTCCGTGCGCCCCCGCTCACGACATCGACTGCATCTG
Source organism: Gordonia sp. ABSL11-1 (assembly GCF_030315685.1). Lineage (GTDB taxonomy): Bacteria > Actinomycetota > Actinomycetes > Mycobacteriales > Mycobacteriaceae > Gordonia. The sequence goes on from NZ_JASXSI010000002.1 coordinate 262,136, forward strand.
TTCCGCGGTGGCACGCCGCCGATATCTCGGGAAGCTGTCGGGCCCGCTGATGGACCGCGTCGACATCCGTGTCCGGATGGATCCGCCGGGGAACACAGCGCTGATGAACGGCGTGGAGGAGTCGAGCGCGGTGATGCGTGATCGGGTGGGTGCCGCACGGGCGGCCGCCGTCGAACGATGGCGCGACCACGGCTGGCTCACGAACGCCGAGGTGCCGGGTTCGGCCTTGCGTCAGCGTTTTCGGCTCAGCCCGTCCGCGCTGCGGCCGGTCGAGCTGTTCCTCCGGGACGGTCGGGTCACCGCACGTGGTGCGGACCGCGCGATCAGGCTCGCGTGGACCCTCGCCGACCTCACGGGGCGTGATCGGCCGGAGGAGGCCGATGTGGCCGAGGCGCTGCTCTACCGGGACAGAGGTGCGCGGTGACAGCGGGTGAGGTCGGCGACGACCGCCGCCGTGCCTGGGCGTACTTGTCCCGGGTGGCCGAATCACCCTGTTCCGCAGTCGAACTGCTCGTCGACGCCGTCGGCCCGGAGGAGGCTGCGGCAGCCATCCGCGCCCGATCGGTGCCGACAGGCCACGAGCAGGCCCTCGCGGTGACCACCGCGCGGGCGGCGACCGACACATCGGCGGCCGATCTCGATGTCGCCGACCGAGTGGGCGGGCGGCTGGTCACCCGCGACGACGACGAGTGGCCGGGCTGGCCGCTGATGGTGTTGGCGCAGTCCGACACCGCGGCCCGCGGGGGCGAGCCGCTGGCCCTGTGGGTACGCGGACCGCGACGCGTCGACGAGATGGCCACCACCGGGGTCGCACTGGTCGGCTCCCGGGCGGCGTCCGGATACGGCGAGCAGGTCGCGTCGAACCTGGCCTCCGGTCTGGCGCTCGAGAACTGGACCGTGACATCGGGCGGGGCGTATGGAATCGACGGCGTGGCCCATCGGGCCGCTCTCGCGGCAGGTGGTGCGACGATGGCGGTGATGGCATGCGGCATCGACCGCGACTATCCGGCCGGACACGCCCGGCTGCTCGCCGAGATCGCCGAGCACGGTCTGATCGTGACGGAGTACCCACCGGGGACGACGGCGGCCAAACATCGCTTCCTGACCCGAAATCGGTTGGTGGCCGCGATGTCGGACGCGGTCGTCGTCGTCGAGGCCGGGCGACGATCCGGTGCCGCGAACACCGCGGCATGGGCGCGCAAGCTCGGGCGTCCCCTCGGCGCTGTGCCGGGGCCGGTGACGTCGGCGACCTCGGTCGGCTGTCACCGGATGATCGCCGACGACCTCGCGGTGCTCGTGACGGACACGCGGTCGGTGATCGCGCTGGCCGCACCGGATGGCGGCGGCGACATCGGCCGCGGCCGCACACGGACGACTGATTCGCTGACCGCAGAGCAGAAGCGGGTCCACGACGCACTGCCGGGACGCGGATCGGTGACGATCGAGGAGATCGCGTTCTCTGCGGGCCTCGACATCCCCACCGTTCGCACGGCTCTCGCGTGCATGGACGTGTCCGGCCATGTCGCATGTGTCGACGGGATGTGGCGATTGCCGTGATGGCTGTTCGTCTTCTGCGGTGGCCGTGTCGCGCATAGGCTCGTCCGATGAGAATCCTTCTTGTCGGTGCCGGCGGCGTCGGTGATGCGATCGCCAAGATCGCGGCGCGACGACAGTTCTTCGAGCACATGGTCGTCTGCGACTACGACCCTGCGCGCGCCGAACGCACGGTCGCCGCGATCGTCGATGCCCTCGGTGCCGACGCGGGCGCGAGATTCAGCGCCGCCGCGATCGACGCCGGCGATGCCGACGCGGTGTTGCAGGCGGTCCGCGATCACGCCGCCACGCACGTGATGAACGCGGTGGAGCCGAGATTCGTCCCGACGGTGTTCGCCGGCGCGTTCGCCGGTGGTGCGGACTATCTCGACATGGCGATGAGCCTGTCACAACGACACCCCACCGATCCGTACACCGAGACCGGCGTCAAGCTCGGCGACGAGCAGTTCGCGATGAGCGCCCGGTGGGAAGACGCGGGACGACTCGCACTCGTCGGGATGGGCGTGGAACCGGGCCTGTCGGACGTCTTCGCCCGGTACGCCTGCGACAACCTGTTCGACGACGTCGACGAGCTCGGCACACGCGACGGCGCAAACCTGGTGGTGCGCAACGAGAACGGCGAGGAGATCTTCGCACCCTCGTTCAGCATCTGGACCACGATCGAGGAGTGTCTGAATCCTCCGGTGATCTGGGAGCGGGACCGCGGCTTCTTCACCACGCCGCCGTTCTCCGAGCCCGAGGTGTTCGAGTTCCCTGAGGGGATCGGTCCCGTCGAGTGCGTCAACGTCGAGCACGAGGAGGTGCTGTTGATGCCGCGGTGGTGTCGGGCCCGCCGGGTCACGTTCAAATACGGGCTGGGAGAGGAGTTCATAGGTGTGCTCCGCATGCTGAACACGCTGGGACTCGACTCGACGGAACCGCTGACCGTACGGTCTGCCGACGGCCCGGTGCGTGTGGCGCCCCGCGACGTGGTCGCCGCCGCGTTGCCCGACCCGGCCACGATCGGCCCGATCATGACCGGCAAGACCTGTGCCGGACTCGCGGTGACGGGGGCCAAAGACGGCAGGCCCCGGCGCGTGTACCTCTATCACGTCAGCGACAACGAGTGGACGATGCGCAACTACGGGACGCAATGTGTGGTCTGGCAGACCGCACTCGGTCCGGTCATCGCGCTCGAACTCCTCGCCGCCGGTGTGTGGAGCGCAACCGGGGTCCTCGGGCCGGAGGCGTTCGCGTCGGAACCGTTCCTCGAACTGATGGCGGCCGACGAGTCCGACGGCGGCTACGGCCAGCCATGGGGACTACGGGAGGACGAGCCGCACTGAATCGGCGGTCGCGGATGGACGACCGGTCTGCCGGCGGCGATCAGCGCCGCGTCAGCAGATCGATGAACAGTCGCTTGTCGCTCTCGTTCGCGGGACCGCGTGCCGAGTGCAGATACCCGATCCCTGCGTACAGCAGGGTCGTCGCCCGCGCGTGTGCCTCGAGTTCGTCGAAGCCCAGATCACGCATCGCCGCGAGCGCCACCGCGAAGACCTGCTCGTCGAGTGCGGCGACGGTGGCCGCGATCGACTCATCCGTCTCCGCCCACTTGCGCACCGCGGACTCGACCGTCCAGCGTCGAGGGTCGGACACGAGGACCACCATCGCCTCGATGCGTTCGGCCGGGGGACGGGACGCGAGGTCGGCCAGGGTCCGACGCGCCGACTCCTCGACTCGTCGGCAGTGTTCCGCGAGGGCCGACATCAACGCCGCGATGTCCGTGAAGTGCCAGTAGAAGCTTCCCTTGGTGACGCCGAGCCGGTCGCAGAGCCGCGAGATCTTGATCCCGCCGACGCCCTCGCTCACCAGCACCTGCATGGCGGCCTCGAGCCAGTCATCGACGGTGAGGCGAGAGCCCCGTCGGGATGACGTGTCCGGCATGGTTGACCTCGAATGATGTGGACGACAGTGATGACGATTCAGCGAACTGAAGACCGAGTTTAGATGACTCCTACAACAGGTGTGGTAATCAGGGCGTTCTTAGGTTTACCTAACGAGGCGTACTGTGGTGTCCGAGAGGAGGCTTCATGGCCAAGACACTGACCGCGCTGACCGTGCTGAGGCGCGAACAGCTGAGCCCGCATTTCGTCCGCCTGTTCCTCGGCGGCGACGGCTTCGGCGACTTCACCCCGGCTGGCGATGCCGGCGGGTGGGATACAGACATGTACATCAAACTCGCCTTCGGTCCCGATGGTGCCCCGTACGCCGGGGCCGATTTCGACCGTAGGCAGATCGCGCAGCTCCCGCCAGAGAGTCAGCCGGTCCTGCGGACGTACACGGTCCGGTCGGTCGACGTCGACCGACGGGAGATCGCGGTGGATTTCGTGGTGCACGGTGACGAGGGCATCGCCGGGCCCTGGGCGGCGTCGGTCGAGCCGGGTACCGCGGTGCGTTTCCTCGGTCCGGGCAGCGGATACCGGCCGAACCCGGTTGCACCGTGGCATCTGTTCGCCGCGGACGAGGCGGGGCTTCCCGCCGTCGCGGCGGCGCTGGAGGCACTCCCGGCCGACGCCGTCGCCAAGGTGTTCCTGGAGGTGGCCGGGCCCGAGGACGAGTTGCCGCTGACCGCGCCCACCGGCGCGGACATCACGTGGGTGCACCGCGGCGGACCGGCCGGTGAGGTGGGCGACGACATCGCCGGCGACAACTCTCCGCTCATCGCGGCCGTGCGCGGAGCGGAGTGGCTCGACGGTGAACCGCACGTGTTCATCCACGGCGAGGCGCAGGCCGTCATGCACAACCTCCGTGGATATGTCCGCAAGGAACGTGGTGTCGGAGCGAAGAGCGCCTCGATATCCGGGTACTGGCGTCGTGGAAGGACCGAAGAGGGGTTCCGCCAATGGAAATCCGACCTCCGGGCGGCCGAGGAGTCGGCGGGCGTCTCCGCGTAGTCGGTCGATGTCATCCTCGGACGGAGGGGAATCCCCGCCCACCGACCTCACCGACAGGAGACACCACGATTCGACAACGACCCGCGTGGCTGATTGCGCATGCGGGCGTCGGCGGCTTGGGTCGACGACATGACCGACGTTGCCGGACGAGCCGAGTCCGGCGTCCTTGCCGATTACGCGGACTTCCTGCGCCTCGAGAAGGGGCACAGCGTGCACACCGTGCGCGCGTATCTCGGTGACGTCCGGGGCCTGGTCTCGTATGCCGGAGCGCGCGGTGTGGTCGTCGGCGACATCGACCTGCCACTCCTGCGGTCGTGGCTGGCCGATCACACGCGGCGCGGGGCTGCCCGCACGTCGATCGCACGTCAGGTGTCGTCGGCGAAGTCGTTCTGCGCCTGGGCGGTCCGCGATGGTCTGATGGGCACGGACCCGTCGGCGCGTCTGCAGGCGCCCCGGGCGCACCGCACCCTGCCCGCCGTGCTCGCTCCGGAGCAGGTGGTGGCCGCCGTCGGGGCCGCTGCCGGCGTGTCCGAGGTCGACGACCACCCCGACGACGACCACCCCGACGACCCGCTCGCGCTGCGTGACCGGCTGATCGTCGAACTGCTCTATGCCAGCGGCATCCGCGTCGGCGAACTCTGTGGACTCGACCTCCGCGACATCGACGTCGACCGCCGCGTGCTGCGTGTCATCGGCAAGGGGGACAAGCAGCGCACCGTGCCGTATGGCCGACCAGCGGCGCAGGCGCTCCGGCGGTGGTTGAGCGATGGGCGCCCGGCGCTGGCCACCGACCGTTCGGGGGAGGCACTGCTGCTCGGCGCCAGGGGTGGACGACTCGATCAGCGGATGGCCCGCAGCGTCGTTCACCGGGCGGTCGAGGCCGCGGGCGGTCCGGCGATGGGGCCCCATGGTCTGCGGCACAGTGCGGCCACCCACCTCCTCGAGGGAGGTGCCGACCTGCGGATCGTGCAGGAGATGCTCGGACATTCCTCGTTGGCGACGACGCAGCTCTACACCCATGTCAGCGTGGAGCGCCTGCGGGCCGTGCATCGGCAGGCGCACCCCCGGGCCTGACCGGTTCGACCGGTTTGAGTCGCACCCGGACCGCGCCGAGCAGTGCGAGAGGGTTCAGGTAGACGGCTGCCCGTCCGCGTCCACGACGCGCACCCCAGTGCAGGCATGCCGTGGCCCGACACCCCTCGTGCCCGGAAACCACCGTCCCGATCGCGTCACCACGACGCACCGCGGCACCCGTTCGCACCGTCGGCTCGACCGGCTCGTAGGTGGTGATCAGATCGGCGGCGTGCCGTATCGAGACCAGGGGGCGGCCGGCGACCGTACCGGAGAACTGCACCCGACCCGCGCCGGCCGCGTACACCACGGTCCCGGGTGATGCCGACAGGTCGACCCCGCGGTGCCCCGGCTGCCACCGCTGCTCGGGGAGATCGAATCCGCGGACGACGGAGGAGGGGCGCGGGACTGGCAGACGGAACCGCGAGGGCTCGCCGACGGCGACTGCCGGCACCGCCCACACCAGGAGTGCCACCACCGACAACTCGGCGATCGCGCAGAGCATGCGCCGCACGATGACGACGTGGGCCGGTCGATCCGGAGTGGGGGTCATATCCATCAGACGCACGAGCGCGCCGATCGGATCCATCGGATCGGTGGATCGGCGTGTCCCCGCGGAGACAGGCCGCCGATTGCCGTCCCGACGGCCTTTTGGTTTTCCGCAGGTGACCGGCGTAAACTCGCTTCCGCACCTCGTCGACTTCGATGGGGTGACTTCGCGCGCCTGCACAGCGACGCCGTTCCCACCTGGTGAGAGCGGAATCCACACCCGTGGCGGGCGGTCCCGGACACCCGGGTCCGTCACGGAGCAGACGCCAGGATCGGCACCGCCGGTGTCGATGTCAACTGCACACACGAAGGAACTACGACATGGCAGTCGTGACCATGAAGCAGCTGCTGGACAGCGGCGCACACTTCGGGCATCAGACCCGCCGTTGGAACCCGAAGATGAAGCGATTCATCTTCACCGACCGCAACGGCATCTACATCATCGACCTGCAGCAGACGCTGACCTACATCGACAAGGCATACGAGTTCGTCAAGGAGACCGTCGCCCACGGCGGCACCATCCTGTTCGTCGGCACCAAGAAGCAGGCCCAGGAATCCATCGCCGCAGAGGCCACCCGCGTGGGCATGCCCTACGTGAACCAGCGCTGGCTCGGCGGCATGCTCACCAACTTCTCGACCGTCCACAAGCGCCTGCAGCGCATGAAGGAACTCGAGACCATGGAGCAGACCGGTGGCTTCGAGGGTCGCACCAAGAAGGAAATCCTCATGCTCACGCGTGAGAAGAACAAGCTCGAGCGCACCCTCGGTGGTATCCGGGATATGGCCAAGGTGCCGTCTGCTGTTTGGGTGGTGGACACCAACAAGGAGCACATTGCTGTCGGTGAGGCACGCAAGCTCAACATCCCGGTCATCGCGATCCTCGACACCAACTGCGATCCCGATCTCGTCGACTACCCGATCCCGGGCAACGACGATGCCATCCGCAGCGCCGCGCTGCTGACCCGCGTGGTGGCCTCGGCCGTCGCCGAGGGCGTGCAGGCACGGGCCGGCCAGTCGTCGGACGACTCCAAGCCGGAGGCGGGCGGCGGCGAGCCGCTGGCCGAGTGGGAGCAGGAGCTGCTCACCCAGGCCACCGCGCCCGCGGGTGGCGAGGCCGGCACCGCGCCGGCCGCGCAGTAGTCGGCTCGGATCACCTCACCCGGTTGGAGATGCCGGACGGGGCGACCCGTCCGGCATCGACATCGACACACTCTCTCTAAGGAGGCTCGCCAACGATGGCGAACTACACCGCAGCCGATGTGAAGCGTCTCCGCGAGCTCACCGGCTCAGGAATGCTGGACTGCAAGAACGCCCTCGCCAACAACGACGGTGACTTCGACAAGGCCGTCGAGGAACTGCGTATCAAGGGTGCCAAGGATGTCGGCAAGCGCGCCGAGCGCTCGACCGCCGAAGGCCTGGTGGCCGCCAAGGACGGCGCCCTCGTGGAAATCAACTCGGAGACCGACTTCGTCGCCAAGAACGCCGAGTTCCAGGAACTGGCCGACAAGATCGTCGACGCCGCCGCGGCAGCGAAGACCAACGACATCGAGGCATTGAAGGCCGCTCCGCTCGGTGATGGCACCGTCGACGAGGCCGTGCAGGCGCTGTCGGCGAAGATCGGCGAGAAGCTCGAACTGCGTCGCGTCGCCTACTTCGACGGGCCGGTCGCGGTCTACCTGCACAAGCGCGCGTCTGATCTTCCTCCGGCCGTCGGCGTGCTGGTGTCCTATGCCGGTGACGGCGAGGCGGCCGCCGAGGCCGCCCGCGGCGCTGCCATGCAGGTCGCCGCGCTGAAGGCGAAGTACGCGACCCGCGACGAGGTGCCCGCCGACGTCGTCGAGAACGAGCGTCGCATCGCCGAGCAGACCGCGAAGGAAGAGGGCAAGCCGGAGCAGGCACTGCCGAAGATCGTGGAAGGCCGTGTCAACGGCTTCTACAAGGACGTCGTGCTGCTCGATCAGCCGTCGGTGCAGGACTCCAAGAAGACCGTGAAGGCTCTTCTCGACGAGGCCGGCGCGACCGTCAAGGGCTTCGAGCGCTTCGAGGTCGGTCAGTCCTGATCTGCTGACCACACCACCGACGACCCCGTCTCACCGTTTTGGTGAGGCGGGGTCGTTCGTTGTCGGCCCGGCTTCGTTCGCCCAGCGCCACCGACAATCCATCGCCACCGACAACCCAGCGCCAACGACAGCCCGGCGATGACCAGGCACATCCCGGACAAGACCCAGAGGGTGACCTGGAACGCACCGACGAAGGTCCACGCGGCCACCGAGCGGGCGGCCGACCGCAGGTCATCGGAGGCCGCACGCGCGATGTCCGCGGCCATCCCGCCGTCGGCGGTCCCGTCGGCGGCGCACCCGGGGGCCGGCCGGTCGGGATGCGCCGAGGTCAGCTGGCCGGTCGCGCAGTCCGCGAACCGGTCGGCAACGGCACCGCGGAACAGCGGATCGACGGTGCTGTCGTCGAGGTTCCCCGACAACTCGGCGCGAACAGCCGGGACCGCCGACTGCGCTTGTGTCGCGACCTGACCGAAGAAGAACAGTGTCACGACAGCGAGGCCGAGGGATGCCCCGATATGCTGGACGGTGGGTACACAGCCGGACGCGGATCCGATGTTCGACGGCTCGGTGTCCGAGAGGATCGCCGTCTGCAGCGGCGCGACGAACAGCCCCGTGCCGACACCTCCGACGATGAGCGGTGCGATCACCGCGGGCACCGACAGCGAGACCGAGGACGAATCCAGCGTCCACGCCAGCCACGCCAGACCGACGGCGAGGACGACGCCACCGGTACACAGGGTGACGGCGGCGCCGACGCGCGTCACCACCAGGGGCGACATGAGCGAGCCCGCGGCTCCACCGACCGCGAAGGGCAGCGCCAGCAGTCCCGTCGTGAGGGCCGAGTAGCCGAGCCCGAACTGGACCGAGACCGACACCGTGAAGAAGAACCCGGCGAAGACGCTGAAGAAGAGCAAGGACAGGGTCAGACCGATGGAGAAGCGGCGCGACCTGAACAGATCCACCCGGAGGAGCGGGATTCCGCCGTGATGCAGGGTCCAGCGCTCGACGACCACGAAGGCCGCCAGCAGCACCGCCGCCGACGCCATCATCACCCACAGGTGGGCCGGCCAGCCCTCCTCGCGGCCGACGGCCAGCGGGTAGAGCAGGAGGAACAGACCCGCAGTCGACAACACGACTCCAGGACCGTCGAGCCGGGTCCGCGTCGCCTGCCTCAGCTGTGGAAGCCGATGCCGGGCCAGCACACACGCGGCCAGACCCATCGGCACATTCACGAAGAAGATGGTGCGCCAGCCCCAGCCGAACACGTCCGACGTGACCAGCACACCCCCGACGACCGGCCCGAGCATGGCGGCGAGACCGGCGACGGCGCCATAGATGCCGAACACCAGACCGTGGCGTGCTTTCGGGAAGAGCGCGGCGATCAGCGCGAGCGTCTGCGCCGACATCATCGCCGCACTGACGCCCTGCGCGCCACGACAGACGATGAGTTCGAGCGGCGTCTGGGCGAGGCCACACAGCACGGAAGTGACGGTGAACGCGACGACGGAAGCGATGAACACCCGCCGCCGCCCCAGACGCCCACCGACGATGGCGGCGGTGAGCAGCGTGCAGGCGAACGCCAGGGTGTACACCGTCAGCACGAACAACTGCTGCGATGTCGACGCCGCGAGGTCGACCGTGAGATCCGGCAGGGCGATGTTCACGATCGTCGTGTCCAGCATCTGCATGAACACACCGAGCAGGCACCCCGCCAGCGCGACCCAGGCTGCGCGGTCGGTCACCTCGGGTTCGCCCACCGCACCCGACGGCGCGCGATCGGCGTCCGCGGTCACGTCAGGACTGCGATGACGGGATCGTAATCACCTTGGCTGGCAACTGCTTCCATGATGCCGATGAACTTCTCGGTGTATTCACGCACTGAGTCGGTGGCGATCGCGGTGTCGGGGTAGAGGAAGGTCATCGACGTGGCGTCCTGGAAGCGGTTGATCCAGATGAACACCTCCTCGCTGCTCCCGCGATTGCCGTACAGACAGCCGTTGATCGCGTCGAACATCTCCACCCCGGGCAGCTTCCGGACGTCGATGTAGGAGATCATCGGTACCGACCAGCCCGGTGCCACGCTGATCCCGTCGCCGGGTCGGACGAGTTCCAGCACGCGATGGAAGGACACCTCGGTGAGTTCCTTGCCGACGTCGTAGCTCCGGGCCGCTGCGGCGGCCACGTCGGTGAACCGGGCGTCGCGCCCGACGGTCAGCGGGACGGGGATCAGGCTGGTGAACCAGCCGACGGAATTCAGCTCGGGACCTGCCTGCCGGGTGCTCTTCGGGGTCATCCCGAGATACTCGGAGTCGCCGGTGAACTCGAGGTAGGCCAGCGCCGCGACCGCCATCAGGCCGGCGGTGACATTGGCACCGTTGTCGCGGCACACGCTCTCGAAACGTTGTGCGGCAGCCTCATCGAAAACGGTCGTCGTCAGATGCGCACTGCGCGTGTGGGTGTCGGAATCCTCCTTGCCCAGGGGCAGTGGGAATCGGGGGAGTCGGCCGCCCTGGCCCCGGACCAAGTCGATCCATCGCTGCACATGTGGTGAGTCCCAGGACAACTCGCGGGAGATGGTGCGTTCGCGATCGCAGTACTCGAGATAGCTGCCGACCGGTGACACCGGGGTGTCCATGCCGAACGCGGCATTCATGTACAGGGTCATCAGGTCCACGCAGGTGATGGCCTGCGAGATGCCATCGGTGTTGAGGTGATCGACCGCGCAGTAGACGGTGAAGCCGCCGTCCCACTCGATCGCCCCGAACGTGAAGCAGTCCCACTGCGACGGTCCCGGTGTCTGCGCCTGGACATGGTCGCGGATCTGCCCTGACGTGGTGAACTCGCCGTGTTCGGTGAACACCAGGTCGATGTCCTGGGGATCGAACGCCCGGCGCACGACGCATCCGTCGTCCTCGAAGGAGAACCAGGTCGAGAACGTGTCATGACGGCGGAGGAACGCGGTCAACGCGGTGGTCAGGGCGGTCGGGTCGAGGGGCGCCTGGATGTCGAAGGCGATCAGGCACAGGCGCGAGAAGCGGAATCCCGCGGACTCGTTGCGTCGCGCGGCACGCAGATACTCCTCCTGCTGGTGCGACGGCGGCACCGGATGAACAGTGGCCTGCGCGGCTGCGGCGAGGGCCGACGGTGCGGCGGTCCAACTGGTGAGCCGCCCCGGACGGGGCTGCCACTCGTCGATGAGTCCGAAACTGACCATGGTTCTCCCTCGAAATCTCTGGTCTCGGACGTGGAACCCCCCGACTGGCCACCGCGTCATGTGTGCGAAGTTGCGCAACGAGATGGACACCTACCGTTCCGTCCCCCTGTCCGATACGGAAGCTGCCATGGAAATCGTTGTCCGTCAACCTCTTTAGTTGGACAATGGTCCCACTTGTGACGTGCGCGGTTCGCTGGACAGTGCGGCATGACGTCGGGCACACTCCCTTGCGTCGGGGGTGGAGATCGTGCTGTGCATCCGGTGCAGCGCTGTGCGCATGTGGCTACAGGGGTGGGCATGCCTGGAATGACACCGTCGACACGGTCGACATCATCATCATCATCATCATCGTCGACGTCGGTCGCGTGGGTATCGACGTCGACGGGCGCGATACGGCGATCGGCGCTGGTCGCGGTGCTCATGGCCGGGATCGGGATGGTCTGCTCGCTCGTCCCGGCCCTGTCGGCGGCGGCGCCGGCAGGGGCCACGATCGTGTCTGAGCACGTCCGGCCGTCGCGGGAGATCGACCTGTCGGTGAAGTCCTTCGCCATGCGAAACACCGTGACGGTCAAGGTGATCCCGGCCAAGGGTGTCGGTCCGGCGCCGACCCTGTACCTGCTCAACGGGGCGGCCGGAGGCGAGGGCGGCAGCAGTTGGTTCGACAAGACCGACATCCGCTCGTTCTTCGCCGATCAGCACGTCAACGTCGTCGTTCCGATGGGCGGCGCGGCAAGCTATTTCACCGACTGGCGTCACACGGACCCGAAACTGGGTCGGCAGAAATGGGCGACGTTCCTGACCCGGGAACTCCCGGCGACGATCGACGAGCGGTTCGACGGCAACGGGCGCAACGCGATTGCGGGGATCTCGATGGCCGGCACCTCGGTGTTCCAGTTGTCACTGCACGCGCCCCGGCTCTACCGAGCGCTCGGTTCGTTCAGTGGATGCGCACAGACCAGTGACCCGACAGGTCTGGCCGTGGTGCGGATGGTGGTCGAGGGCCGGGGTGGCGGCAACACCCTCAACATGTGGGGGCCGCCCGGTGACCCGCTGTGGCGGGACAACGATCCCTATCTCCACGTCGACAGTTTCCGCGGCAAGTCGATCTATGTCTCCAATGGCTCGGGCACACCCGGGCGCTACGACACGATCGACGGACCGGGTATCGGCGGCAACGGCAGCAAGCTGTTCGATCAGGTCGCCGTCGGTGCGGTCATCGAGACGGCGACCGCGGAGTGCACACGTAACCTCCAGCGGCGGATGGCCGAGCGCGGCGTACCGGCGACGTTCCACCTCTACGACGGCGGCACCCACTCATGGCCCTACTGGCAGGACGAACTGCACCGGGCGTGGCCGCAGTTCCGGGCGGCGTTGGCATCGTGACCACCGATCCGCGCGAGGAGATGACCATCGCATCGATGGAGGGGTCGGCGACTTGGCTGGAGACCAACACCTGGGAGCGGCCGCGGTGGACGGTCGCCGACGTCCTCGCGCGCAAAGGGGACCGCACGATCTCGGTGGTCCTGCCCGCGCTCGACGAGGAGGCGACCGTGGGCTCGGTCGTCGAGAGCATCCGCCCGCTGGTGGGGAACCTCGTCGACGAACTCGTCGTGGTCGATTCCGGGTCCGCCGACGACACGATCACAAGCGCCACCGGGGCCGGGGCCCGGGTGGAGACCCGGGAGTCCGCGTTGCCCGGCGTCCCGGTCGTCCGGGAAAAGGTGAGGTCCTGTGGCGCTCGCTGGCGGCGACGACGGGTGACATCGTCGTCTTCGTCGACAGCGACGTCGTCGACGCCGATCCCCTCTACGTGCCGCGTCTCGTCGCGCCGCTCCTCACTGTGCCGGAGTTGCACCTGGTCAAGGGCTACTACCGTCGGCCGCTGGTCGCGGCCGGTGGCGTCGACCCAGCGGGTGGGGGACGGGTGACCGAGTTGGTGGTCTGACCACTCGTCGCGGCCCTGGCCCCTCAGCTGTCGGCCATCATCCAGCCGTTGGCGGGCGAGTACGCCGGAACCCGAGAACTGTTGACGTCGATCCCGTTCGCCGCGGGATACGGGGTGGAGATCGGCATCGTGCTCGACACGCTCGAACGGCACGGGATCGACGCGATCGGCCAGGTCGACCTCGGCACCCGGATACACCGCAACCGGCCGCTGCACGAGCTCGGGCCGATGGCGCGGCAGATCGTCGCGACACTGCTGGGACGCCTCGGCCTCGACGACTCGGGAAGTCCCCTCACCCAGTTCGTCATGGACGACGACGGCGGTCACAGCCTGCGTCGTCGCTATCCGGTCCTCGACGACCGTCCGCCGATGTCGACGGTTCTCGCGGCGGCGGTGGGCAGCTCCGCGATCTGACGGTGGCAGGCGTCTCCCCGGCGCGACAATGGCCAGGTCGGGGTCGGTGCACCTACTCCCGACGACCCGCGTGCGGAGCATGTCCGGTGTGTCGGTCCGGGTGGGACGTACGATGTTCACCGAACCGACCAGTGAGGAAGTAGATGAGCGCATCCCCGGATCCCCGAGAGTCCGAGCGTCACGGCTACACCCGTGTTCTCCTGAAGCTCGGCGGTGAGATGTTCGGTGGTGGGGGGGTCGGACTCGACCCCGATGTCGTGGCGACGGTGGCCGATCAGATCGCCGATGTCGTCGGATCCGGTGTCCAGGTCGCCGTCGTGATCGGCGGCGGGAACTTCTTCCGTGGTGCCGAGCTGCAGCAGCGGGGACTCGACCGGTCGCGGTCGGATTACATGGGCATGCTCGGAACGGTGATGAATTGCCTTGCCCTGCAGGACTTCCTGGAGAAGCGCGGGGTCAGCACGCGAGTCCAGACGGCCATCACGATGGGGCAGGTGGCCGAACCCTATCTCCCGCTGCGGGCACAGCGCCATCTGGAGAAGGGGCGTGTCGTCATCTTCGGTGCGGGGATGGGGATGCCGTACTTCTCCACCGACACCACCGCCGCGCAGCGAGCCCTCGAGATCAAGGCCGAGGTCGTGCTCATGGCCAAGGCCGTCGACGGGGTATACGACGCGGATCCCCGAGTGGAACCGAACGCCACGCTGTTCCGCGAGATCACGCATCGCCAGGTGCTCGACAAGGAACTGAAGGTCGCCGACGCCACCGCCTTCAGCCTGTGTATGGACAACAAAATGCCGATCCTGGTGTTCAATCTGCTGGAAGAGGGCAACATTGCCCGAGCGGTCGCGGGCGAACGGATCGGCACCCTCGTCTCCACCTGACCGCTGCAGGAGAACCGACCGATGAACCCCATACGAGAAGAAGTAGGACGACGATGATCGACGATGCGCTGCTGGACGCCGAGGAGAAGATGGAGAAGGCGGTCGGTGTCGCCAAGGACGACATGGGATCGATCCGGACGGGCCGCGCGAACCCCGCCATGTTCAACAAGGTGACGATCGACTATTACGGTGCCCTCACCCCGATCACGCAGGTCGCCGGGATCACGACGCCCGAGGCTCGCCTCGTCGTGATCAAGCCGTACGAGGCGTCATCACTGCGCGACATCGAGACCGCGATCCGCAACTCCGATCTCGGCGTCAACCCGACCAACGACGGTTCCATCATCCGGGTGGCCATCCCTCAGCTCACCGAAGATCGCCGCAAGGAACTCGTCAAGCAGGCGAAGGGCAAGGGCGAGGACGCCAAGGTCGCGATCCGCAACGTGCGCCGCAAGGCCGTCGACGAGCTCAAGCGGATCCAGAAGGACGGCGAGGCGGGCGAGGACGAGGTGTCGCGCGCGGAGAAGGAACTCGACAAGACCACGGCCGGCTATGTCGCGCAGGTCGACGACCTGGTCAAGCACAAAGAGAACGAATTGCTCGAAGTGTGAGCGTCGATCCGACCCGATCGCCCACGCCCGAACCGATGGCCACCGACGCGTCCGCCCCCGAGCCGGCCGACTCCTCCGCCGGTGCCGGGGCGCCCGAGAACGGGGACAAGAAGTCCCGCGCCGGTCGTAACCTGCCGGCCGCCATCGGAGTCGGGGTGTCGCTCGGGGTCTCGATCATCCTCATCCTGCTGTTCGCACCGAAGATCTGGTACGGCGTGGTCGCCGTGGCGTTCGCCATCGCGACGTGGGAGGTCGCCAAACGTCTGCGTGACGGCGGGTATCAGGTGGCCTTCTGGCCGTTGCTGATCGGCGGCCAGGCCATCATCTGGTCCGGCTGGCCCTGGGGGCAGACCGGGGTACTGACCGCGTTCGCGGGCACCGTGTTGGTGGTGATGGTGTGGATGCTGTTGGCCCAGGGCATCAGCCGGGCGCCGGAGCACTATCTGCCGAATCTGGCCGCGAGCGTCTTCGTGCTCTCGTGGCTGCCGTTGCTCGCGTCGTTCGGCGCCCACATGGTCGTCCAGGACCACGGCGCCGCCCGGGTGGCCACCCTGATGGTGGTCGTGGTCTGCTCCGATGTCGGCGGCTATGCGGCCGGGGTGCTGTTCGGCAAACACCCGATGGCGCCCGCGATCAGCCCGAAGAAATCCTGGGAGGGACTCGTCGGCTCGCTCGTCGTCGGCACCACGGGCGCGGTGCTGTGCGGGATCTTCCTGCTCGACGCCCACTGGTGGGTGGGCGCGATCCTCGGGCCGGTGCTCGTGGTGTGCGCTACGCTCGGCGATCTCGTCGAATCGCAGGTGAAGCGGGACCTGGGGATCAAGGACATGGGAACCCTACTGCCCGGGCACGGGGGGATCATGGACCGCCTCGACTCACTCCTGCCGTCGGCGTTCATCGTGTGGGCGGTCCTGACGGCTCTCCTGTAGAGCCGTTTTACTTCTTGGCCTTGCGCAACGCCCGGCTCATCTGCACCATCCGGACACCTCCGGCGAGCGCGACGATCAGTGCGCCGGCGATGGCTGCGATGAGAAGGCTCACACCGAGCGGCAGATTGACCTCCCAGAAGAGCAGCTCGATCCGCTGGGACTCCATGTTCTGCAAGATGAACACAAGCAACAAGATCGTGATGATCGCGCCGATGACGAGGCCGAAGAACGTCGCCCGGGCTCTGGTGTGCTCGACTTTCTTCACCTGGGTGCGCAACTTGTCGCGTTCGGCGAGGAGTGCCTGGTGTTCTGGATCCGTCGGATCGCCCGCGCCCGCCTCGGTCGGCTCGATCGGTTCGAACTCCGGCTGGTGCGGATCTGGTGTCGTCATGCACCTATCATGACATGCGACAATGTCATCATGTCGTCACTGCCGCTCGTGTTCGACGCTCCCAAGCGGGGGCGTCCGCCGACCCATTTCGCCGACCTCGACGCCGAGGGACGCGTGAGCGCGCTCGCCGACCTGGGACTCCCGAAGTTCCGGGCGAATCAGCTCGCCCGCCAGTACTTCGGTCGGCTCACCGGCGACGTCGACGAGATGACCGACCTGCCGTCGTCGGCGCGCGATGCCGTCGGCGCGAAGCTGTTCCCGTCACTGCTCACCCCGGTCCGACACATCGCGTGCGACGACGGTGACACCCGCAAGACCCTGTGGCGCCTGCACGACGGCACGCTCCTCGAGAGCGTGCTCATGCGCTACAGCGATCGCAACACCCTCTGCATCTCCAGCCAGGCCGGCTGCGGCATGGCGTGCCCGTTCTGCGCCACCGGGCAGGGGGGACTGGACCGCAATCTCTCGGCGGCCGAGATCATCGATCAGGTCAGGGCCGCCGCCCGCGCGTTGCGCGACGGCGAGTTCGGTGAGCCCGGCCGGTTGTCGAACGTCGTGTTCATGGGGATGGGGGAGCCGCTCGCCAACTACCAGCGGGTGGTCAGCGCAGTCCGGCAGATCATTTCGCCGGTGCCGGACGGGCTGGGCATCTCCGCCCGGTCGGTCACCGTCTCCACGGTGGGGCTGGCACCGTCGATCCGGCGCCTCGCGGACGAAGGCCTCTCGGTCACGCTGGCGGTGTCGCTGCACACCCCCGACGACGAACTCCGCGACACGCTGGTGCCGGTGAACAACCGGTGGTCGGTCGCCGAGGTGCTCGAGGCCGCGCGCTACTACGCCGACACCACCGGACGGCGGGTGTCCATCGAGTACGCCCTCATCCGTGACGTCAACGATCAGCCGTGGCGTGCGGATCTGCTGGGGCAGAAGCTGCATCGTGCGCTCGGCTCGCTGGTCCACGTCAACCTGATCCCGCTCAACCCGACACCCGGCTCAGAATGGGACGCCAGTCCCAAACCGGTGGAGCGGGAGTTCGTCCGTCGGGTCCGCGAACAGGGTGTGTCGTGCACCGTCCGCGACACCCGCGGACAGGAGATCGCCGCCGCGTGCGGTCAGTTGGCAGCCGAGGAAGGGTGAGGTGCCGCCGCGGTGACACCAATCCGTGGCCGGTGATGACCGGCGATCGTCACCTGCGGCGGGGCCGGTCAGTTCTTCCAGCGACCGCGTTTGTCCCAGATGGGCTTGAGCAGGAAATACGCGAGGACGGCGGCGAAGGCGGCGAGCCAGATGTCCTCGACGTGGCCGCGGTGGTTACCGATGAACATCGCGAGGAGCGCGATCACGCAGAACCAGCCGGCGATCATGAAAGACTTGCGGGCCCGACCGTGCCATCCGAACCGAGCCGACGGCGCGTCGGCGGGCTCGCGAACCCAACCGGTGTCGACCTGCTCAACCTCGGTGCTTGCCACGGTGGCTCCTCACTGCGCGGCCAGAGTCCCGACCCGGCGGGCCGGAAGTCTGACGATCGGTAGTAGTTCTCGAACAGCATAGCGGTAGGGTCCCGCCGACGGCGCGTTGCCACCACGCGTCCGACGGCGTTCGGTGACAGAATGCGGCCATGTCCGAGATCGCCCACCGAACGCTGGCCGACTACCGCTCCGAACACTATCCCCGCGACATGGTCGGATACGGTGCGACTCCACCGGATCCGCGATGGCCGGGTGGGGCGAAGATCGCCCTGCAGTTCGTCCTCAACTACGAGGAGGGGTCGGAGAACAACGTCCTCGAAAACGATCGCGGCAGCGAGACCTTCCTGTCGGAGATGATCGGCGCACAGTCCTTCCCGAACCGGCACATGAGCATGGAATCGCTCTACGAGTACGGATCCCGGGCGGGTGTGTGGCGCATCGTGCGCACCTTCTCGCGCCGTGGACTGCCGCTGACCGTGTTCGCCGTGGCCCAGGCGATGGCCCGTAATGCCGACGTCGCCGCGGCCTTCATCGAGCGCGGCGACGAGATCGCGTGCCACGGATACCGTTGGCTCAGTTACCAACTCGTCGACTCCGCGGTCGAGCGCGAGCACATGGCGGCTGCGGTCGACCTGCTCACCGAGATCACCGGTTCGGCGCCGCTGGGCTGGTACACCGGACGCGACTCACCCAGCACCCGGCGCCTCGTCGTCGAGCACGGGGGGTTCACGTACGACTCCGACTCGTACGCGGACGATCTGCCGTACTGGGTGGAGGTCCCGCGCGGCGAGGACGTCGTCGACCATCTGGTCGTGCCCTACACGCTCGACACCAATGACATGCGGTTCGCCTCGCCGGGCGGGTTCCCGTCCGGCGAGCAGTTCTTCGCGCATCTGCGGGACGCGTTCGACGTCCTCTACCGTGAGGGTGCCGAGGGCTCACCGAAGATGCTGTCGGTCGGGCTGCACTGTCGCCTGGTGGGTCGGCCCGCCCGGCTGGCCGCGCTCGAACGCTTCCTGGATCACGTGCAGTCGCACGACGACGTCTGGGTGACCCGTCGCATCGACATCGCCGACCACTGGCGCGCGGTCCACCCGCCGCGATAGTCACCACCGGGTGGCCCTCGCCGGCGTCGCCGGTGCGGCCCGGTCCGCGGGTTTGGGTGTGCCCGTCGCAGGCGCGACAATGGCCGGGTGACGACACGCGTACTCATCCTCGGATCGACGGGATCGATCGGCGTCCAGGCCCTCGAGGTCATCGCGGAACACCCGGACCGCTTCCAGGTGGTGGGTCTCGGTGCGGGCGGCGGCAACCTCCGGCTGTTGCGCGAGCAGGCTGCGGCGTTCCGCATCGGCGCGGAGGCGCTGGCCGTCGCCGATGTCGCAGCCGCGCAGACCCTGTCCGGGGACCTCGGCGCGAGCGTGCTGGGTGGACCGGATGCGATGTGTGACCTGATCGACGCGGTCGACACCGATGTGGTCCTCAACGCCGTGGTCGGGTCCATCGGGCTGCGCCCGAGTCTCGCGGCGCTGCGGTCGGGTGCCCGGCTGGCGCTCGCCAACAAGGAGTCGCTGGTCGCCGGCGGCTCCCTCGTCCTCGACGCCGCGGCGCCGGGTCAGATCGTCCCGGTCGACTCCGAACACTCGGCGATCGCCCAGTGCCTGCGCGGCGGGACGGCCGACGAGGTGGACCGGTTGATCCTGACGGCGTCCGGCGGCCCCTTCCGCGGGTGGACGGCCGACGCCCTCGCCGACGTCACCCCCGAGCAGGCCGGACGGCACCCCACGTGGTCGATGGGTCCGATGATCACCCTGAACTCGGCGACGCTGGTCAACAAGGCACTCGAGGTCATCGAGGCGCACCTGCTCTTCGGCGTCGACTACGACCGGATCGACGTGACCGTGCATCCGCAGTCGATCGTGCACTCGATGGTGACCTTCGTCGACGGCGCGACGATCGCGAAGGCGTCGCCGCCGTCGATGAAACTGCCGAT
Source organism: Gordonia sp. ABSL11-1 (assembly GCF_030315685.1). Lineage (GTDB taxonomy): Bacteria > Actinomycetota > Actinomycetes > Mycobacteriales > Mycobacteriaceae > Gordonia. Next base: position 282,153 of record NZ_JASXSI010000002.1, read on the forward strand.
CGCCGTCGCACTGGGATGGCCGGACCGTGTCCCGGGTTCCTCGAGCGCCTGCGACTTCTCGACGGCATCGTCGTGGACGTTCGAACCGGTGGACCACATCGTCTTCCCGGCGATCGATGTCGCCCGTGAGGCCGGGAAGACGGGCGGGTCACTCACCGCGGTCTACAACGCCGCCAACGAGGCGGCCGCCGAGGGCTTCTTCGCCGGCGCGATCAGATTTCCGCGGATCGTCGAGATCATCCGTGAGGTGCTCGTCGAGGCCGATCAGTGGCGTGCCACGCCAGGTACTGTGGAGGAGGTCTTGGCTGCTGATCAGTGGGCACGCGATCATGCTGCGCGTCTGGTCAAGACATATGCGGATGGAGTGAGTCAGTGAGTTTTGCGCTCGGCGTGGCGCTGTTCGCCGCGGCGCTGTTGTTGTCGGTGGCGTTGCACGAATGCGGCCACATGTGGGCGGCCCAGGCGACCGGCATGAAGGTGCGACGCTACTTCGTCGGCTTCGGACCGACCGTCTGGTCGACCCGGCGCGGCGAGACCGAGTACGGGGTCAAGGCATTGCCCCTCGGCGGCTTCTGCGACATCGCCGGCATGACCCCCTACGACGAGATCTCCGACGAGGATCGCCCACGGGCGATGTACCTGCAGAAGCCGTGGAAGCGACTGGTCGTGCTGTTCGCCGGCCCCGCGCAGAACTTCATCCTCGGATTCGTACTGGTGGTCATCGTCGGTGCGATCTTGGGGCTGCCCAACATCAGCAACGACCCGGTTCCGGCCACCGTGTCGAAGGTCGATTGCGTGCCGGGGAGTACGACGTATTTCACCGACAAGGCTCCGCAGTCGACGCCGTGCACGGCGGCCGCCGGCCCGGCTCAGATCGCCGGACTGCAGGCCGGCGACACGATCGTCGCCGTCAACGGGGAGTCGGTGTCGGACTACTCGCAGGTTTCCGAGAAGATCGCGGACTCGACCGGTCCGGTTGCGCTCACCGTCGACCGCGACGGTACGCAGCGCGAGTTCACGATCACACCGCAACCATCGAAGGTGACCGCTCCGACGCGTGACGGTGGCACCGAGACCCAGCAGACCCGCAAGGTCGGCATCGAGTTCAGCCCACCGCCGTCGATCAACCACTACGACGGTCTCGCAGTGATCCCGGGGTCGTTCTCGTTCACCGGCGACCTGTTCGTGGCGACCTGGGATGCGTTGTTGTCGCTCCCGACGAAGGTCAGCGCACTGTGGACCGCGGTCACCGGGGGAGAACGCGCAGCCGACACCCCCGTCAGTGTCTATGGCGCGTCGGTGATGGGCGGCAAGGCCGTGGAACGCGGCGCGTGGGACACCTTCCTGCTGCTGCTTATCAGCATCAACTTCTTCCTGGGCCTCTTCAATCTCGTCCCGCTATTACCGTTGGATGGTGGGCACATGGCCATCGTCGGGTACGAGAAGGCCCGCAACACGGTGCGCGGATGGTTCGGTCGCGCCGCCGGCGGACCTGTCGACTACCTGAAGCTCATGCCGATCACCTACGCGGTGGTGATCATCATGGGGGGCTTCATGGTCCTGACCGTCACCGCCGACATCATCAACCCGATCCAGCTCTTCCAGTGACCGGCCCCGATCGTCCGGACGGCGCGAGGCGACCGGACACGTCGACACACCACAGCCCTTCGTCCTTCGAGGTGAATCAGATGAACTCCCCAGGAGACGCGATCCCGATCGGCCTCGGCATGCCCGCCGGACCACCGCCCGTACTCGCCCCGCGTCGCACCACCCGCCAGATCCAGGTCGGTTCGGTCGGGGTCGGCAGCGACTTCCCGATCTCGGTGCAGTCGATGACCACCACCAAGACCCATGACATCAATGCGACGCTGCAGCAGATCGCCGAGCTCACGGCCTCCGGATGTGACATCGTCCGCGTCGCCTGCCCGCGTCCGGAGGACGCCGAGGCATTGCCGATCATCGCGAAGAAGTCGAAGATCCCGGTCATCGCCGACATCCACTTCCAACCCAAGTACATCTTCGCGGCCATCGACGCGGGGTGTGCCGCCGTCCGCGTCAACCCGGGCAACATCAAGGAGTTCGACGGCCGGGTCAAGGAGGTCGCGAAGGCCGCCGGCGCCGCCGGGATTCCGATCCGCATCGGCGTCAACGCCGGATCGCTCGACAAACGGATCATGGACAAGTACGGCAAGGCCACCCCCGAGGCGCTCGTCGAGTCCGCGTTGTGGGAGGCCGGCCTCTTCGAGGAGCACGGTTTCGGCGACATCAAGATCTCGGTCAAGCACAACGACCCGGTGATCATGGTCGAGGCCTATCGGCAGCTCGCCGCGCAGTGCGACTATCCGCTGCACCTCGGTGTGACCGAGGCGGGGCCGGCGTTCCAGGGCACCATCAAGTCGGCGGTCGCGTTCGGCGCGCTGCTCTCCGAGGGCATCGGCGACACCATCCGCGTGTCCCTGTCGGCGCCGCCCGCAGAGGAGGTCAAGGTCGGCGACCAGATCCTGCAGTCGCTGAACCTGCGTCCACGCAAGCTCGAGATCGTGTCCTGCCCGTCGTGCGGTCGCGCACAGGTGGACGTCTACAAACTGGCCGACGCGGTGACCGCCGGGCTCGAGGGCATGGAGGTGCCGCTGCGGGTCGCCGTGATGGGTTGCGTCGTCAACGGTCCCGGCGAGGCGCGCGAGGCGGACCTCGGTGTCGCATCCGGCAACGGCAAGGGGCAGATCTTCGTCAAGGGCGAGGTCATCAAGACTGTTCCGGAGGCCGAGATCGTGGAGACCTTGATCGAAGAAGCGCTGCGGATCGCGGGTGAGTCGGGTGACACTGGTGAGGACAGGGAAGTGGGTTCACCGGTCGTCACGGTCAGCTGAGGCGGAACGCAGCGGGTAGCCGCCGACCGCGAGCTCCAGGACACGTTCGGGCCCGACTACTGCGGAGGAGCGTTGGTGCTGAAGCTGCTGGGCGACCGGCCACTCGGGGCGCGTGACGCGCCGGTGGTCGAACGTGTGCTGACCTCCGATCCCGTCGCCATGTGCATGGTCGCCGCCCGGTTCGAGTCGCACGGCATCAACCCACGTCTGCTCGGCGGTGAGCTGTGGACGACCGACGACCCCACCAGTTCCCTCTGCTTCTCCGGCGCCAATCTCATCCCGCTGCTCGGTGCGCCCGGCGACATGGAGGGTTTCGCCGACCGTGCCGCCTCTGGCCCGCGCGTGTGTTCCTCCATCGTCGGGCGCGCGGAGATGGTGTTGCCGTTCTGGGAACGCATCGCACCGTGTTGGGGCCCGGCCCGTGAGATCCGTGACAGTCAGCCGCTGATGGCGCTGACCGACGCCCCCGCCGTCGCTCCGGACCCGCTGGTGCGGCTGGTGACCCTCGAGGACATGGATGCTTACCTGCCCGCCGCCATCGACATGTTCATCGGGGAGGTCGGTGTCGATCCGTGCGCAGGCGACGGCGGCCGGTCCTATCGCCGACGGCTGGCGTCGCTGATCACCGCGCAGCGCGTGTTCGCCCGGTTCGATCGCGGCGAGGTGGTCTTCAAGGCCGAGATCGGTTCGCTCTCACGCAAAGTCGGCCAGATCCAAGGTGTCTGGGTGGCCCCCGCCCGGCGCGGTGAGGGGATCGGGGCGAGCGGCACGGCCGCGGTCGCCGCCGCGATCATGGCGCACGGACGGACCCCCAGCCTGTACGTCAACAGCTTCAACCTGCCGGCCCGCGCGATATATCGCCAGGTCGGTTTCAGCGAGGTCGGCACCTTCGCGACGGTTCTCGTCGACTGAACGGCTGCGGATCACCGGCAGATCACCGGCCTGGTTCGCCGATGTGCGCGCGTGGCGCACGGGTTTTCGCGTCTGTCCCCCATATCATCGAGAACGATGTTGCAGATGAGACGGCGTGTGATCAACGTGGCCTGTGTGTCGGTGAGTGCTGTCGTGGCACTCGGGGTGGCCGGATGCGCCACGGCCGACGACGGTCCACGTCAGGCCGTCGAACGATTCCTGGCGGCCTACGGCGCCAAGGACATCGCCTCGGCCGCCGGCCTCACCGACAATCCGGCGCAGGCGAGGGCGAACCTCGCCGCCGCGTGGGACGGACTGGCCGCGGAGAAACTCTCCGTGAGCACCGGCAAGGCTGCCGTGTCCGGCGACACCGCCGACATCGACGTCACCTATCGCTGGGATCTGCCGCGGGGTCGGGAGTGGACCTATCCGGCACGGGTCAAGATGATCCGGTCGTCCGGGAGCGGATGGACGGTGCGCTGGACCTCGACCGACATCCATCCGGATCTCGGTGCCAACCAACGTCTTTCACTGCGAATCCTGGAAGCGCCGCGGGCCACCGTCAACGAGGCCGACGGGTCGGAGGTGATGGTCAACGGAACGGTCGTCGGAATCAACTTCGACGCCTCGACCGCAGCCGCGAGTGGTTCGGTCGCCGACTCGGTGACCCGGCTCGTCTCGGTCCTGCGCCCGTTCGATCCCGCCCTGTCCGCCCAGAAGATCGCCGAGGAGAGCACCGCATCGGGCGCCCCGTACCCGATCGCACGTCTCTCGCAGCGCGATTTCGATCGACTCCGCGATCAGCTGGCGATCCCCGGGGTGGTGCACAACGAACAGGCCGAACTCGTCGCCAAGAACCCCGGTTTCGCTCCCGCGCTGCTGACCGAGGTGAAGAAGGTCGTCGACAAGGAGGTCGACGGGCGGGTCGGCTGGCGTGTGGTGACCGTCAACCCCAACGGTCTCGACGCCGACGTACTCGCCGATCACGCGCCCGAGCCGGCGCCCGCCGTCTCGCTGAGCCTGTCCCGGCAGGTGCAGACGGCGGCCCAGCGCGCCGTCGACGCCACCAATCGCTTCCAGATCGCGATGGTGGTGGTACAGCCGTCGACGGGTCACATCCTGGCGGTCGCGCAGAACAAGGCCGCCGACCGCAGCGGTCCCATCGCCACCACCGGCCTCTACCCGCCCGGTTCGACGTTCAAGATGGTGACCGCCGCGGCGGCGATCAGTCGCAACCTCGCCCACCCGCAGACAATGGTGCCGTGCCCGGGCGAGATCGAGATCGGTCCACGCCGTATCCCGAACTACGATCGCTTCTCCCTGGGAACCGTGCCGATGCTGCAGGCCTTCGCGAGTTCGTGCAACACCACGTTCGCCAAGCTCGCCAGCGAGATGGGGCCGTCGGACCTGGCTCACACCGCGGCATCGATGGGGATCGGGCAGCAGTACGACATCGCCGGTCTCGACGCGGTGTCCGGGTCGGTGCCGATCGCGCCGGAGCTGGTGGCGCGCAGCGAAGACGGTTTCGGTCAGGGCAAGGTCCTGGTCAGTCCGCTCGGCCTCTCCCTGGTCGCCGCCACTGTGGCGCACAATGGCAAAGCCCCAGTCCCGCAATTGATCCTGGGTAAGCCGACGAAGGTGACCGGGCCGCAGCCATCGCTGTCGCCAGGGGTGGTGTCCGAACTGCGGCCGATGATGCGTGCCGTCGTCCAGCAGGGCACCGGCACCGTGATCGCCGGGCAGGGTGATGTGCTCGGGAAGACCGGTGAGGCCGAGTTCGCCGGCGGATCGCATGCGTGGTTCGCGGGCTACCGCGGCGACCTGGCCTTCGCCACGCTCGTGGTGGGGGGCGGCGACTCGAACAACGCCGTCGCGGTGACGCGTGACTTCTTCGGGTCGTTGCCACCCGGGTACTACGCGGCTGCGCGGTCCTGACCGGCGCGTCGGAGGCCGCCCGGTGGCCAGTGGACGTGACCCGATCGGTGTGAGGCGGATCGGCAGGCTCGCCGGGGTCAGGTGCGGCGAGGCACGATGATCGGCTGACCGGACTCCGGGTGATCGAGGATCTCGACCGGGTGATCGTAGGTGTCGGAGAGCAGATCGGCGGTCATCACCTCACGCGTGGGTCCCTCGGCCAGCAGGTGCCCGTCCTTCATGAGCGCAACGCGATCGGCGTAGGCCGCGGCCAGCGACAGGTCGTGCACGACGAGCAGCACCGCCGATCCGCCGTCCCGGGCACCTCGCAGGATGTCGAGCACGGATTCCTGGTGATGGATGTCGAGTGCCGCCGTGGGTTCGTCCAGCAACATGACGGGTGCTTGTTGGGCGATCGCCCGCGCGATCGACACCCGGGCCTGCTGCCCGCCGGACAGCTGCGAGAACGGTCGGTCGACGATGTCGGCGAGGTCGCACGCGAGGATGGCGTCGTCGATGATCTCCGGGGACCGGACCGCCTCGGGTGTGCGCAACCAGGGGAAGCGGCCCATCTCCACGACCTCGGCCACGGTGAACGGGGTGTCGGTGCGGTTGTGCTGGGTCACGAAGGATCGGAGGCGTGCGAGATCGCGCGACGACGCGGTCGCCACCGCGCGGTCATCGATGTGCACGGTGCCGCGGTCCGGGCGGCGCAGTCCGGCGAGGACGGACAGCAGTGTCGACTTGCCGCAACCGTTCGGGCCCACGAGCGCCAGCAGGGAGCCGGGCGCGACACGCAGCGAGACGTCCCGCACCACGTCACGGCCGCCGAGCGCGACGGTGATGTCGGTGGCGACGACGCCCGTCTTCGCCGCGGTCGTGCTGCTGGTCGCGGTCACCAGCCGGCTCCCGCATGTCGGCTGCGGCGCAGCAGGAGGAAGAAGACCGGGCCGCCGATCAGGGAGGTGAACATGCCCAGCGGCAGGTCGGCGTCACCGAGCATGGTGCGTGCGGCCAGGTCGGCGGCGGTGATGACCAGCGCCCCGCCGACGACACTCGCGGGCAGCAGGATCGCGTGCCGGGGGCCGACGATCAGCCGCAGCACGTGCGGCACGATGAGCCCGACGAACATGATGATGCCCGCGAATGCGACGGCCGCGGCGGTCAGGATCGACACGAGCACGATGACCTGCCGTCGCACCAGTTCGACGTTGACGCCGAGGGAGGCCGCCTGGACCTCGCCGAGAGCGAGCAGGTCGATCTTGTGGACCAGGACCAGCGCGCCCGCGATGGCCGCGACGATGAGCGGTGTCGAGACCCACACCTCGTTCCAGGTGGTGCCGGCGAGGGAACCCAACTGCCAGAACACGATCTGCTCGCGCGCCGCGGTGGACGCGGCGAAGGTCAGGTACGCGATGATGCCGAGGGTGAAGGCGTTCACCGCGATCCCGGTGAGCACCAGCATGATCGTCGACGTCCCACCGTCGCGTAGGGACAGCAGGTAGACCGACGCCGCGGTGAAGAGGCCGAAGACGAACGCCGCGCCGGCGAGAGCCCAGTCGTTCGCGGTGCCGCCGCCCAGGACGATCATCAGGCACGCACCGACCGCCGCGCCCGACGAGACGCCGATGATGCCCGGTTCGGCGAGGGGATTGGCGAGCACACCCTGCAGCAGGCAGCCACCCGCGCCCAGTGCCGCGCCGACGAGCAGGCCCAGCACGATGCGCGGGAACCGCACGTTCCACAGGGCGCCTTCGCCGTTCGGATGCGACGGCAGCGGCCCGATGTCGAGATGGAAATGATGGGCGAGGCTGCCGAGGACCTCGATCGGCGGGACGCCGACCTGGCCCATGCCCGCGGAGACGACGACGAGCACGGCGGTCCCGATCACGAGGACGGCAAGCACGATCAGGTTGCGCGTCCGGTGGCGGGCCCGTCGGGCCGCGGCGGTCGTCGACGGCCGGGTCGTCGTCGGGGCGCTCATGTGTAGATCGCCCTGGCCAGCGACGACAGGACCTCGCCGACGTCAGGACCGAACGCGAGGATCTTCGTCTCGTCCATCTGCACGATGCGGCGGTTGCGACCGGCGTCGGTCTCGGCGATGCCGGGCAGCGCGAGTACGCCGTCGAGACCGCCGACCGTCTCGGCACCTTGCGTCATCACCATGATCACGTCCGGGTCGGCCTTGATCATCGCCTCGGCGGTGATGGCCGTGAAGGCGCCGCTCAGGTCGGCGGCCGCTCCGGCATCGCGACCGCCGAGCGTCTCGATCAGGTCGTCGGCGCCCGATCCGGGACCGGCGAGCAGGATCAGGTTACGACCCCGGATGTAGACGAAAGCGATCGTCGGGTCGCCGGACGGCGACGGGACGAGCTTCTTCGCGGCCGCGACCTGCCGATCGGTGCGGGCCGCGAGTTGCTCACCCTGCGCGTCGACGCCGAGGGTGCGGGCCACCGATCGGATCAGCGCGTCGTTGGACGCCAGGCTGCGGGTTCCCGCGAACACCACGACCGGCACGCCGGAGTCCCGGATCTGGTCGACGGCGGCGGCGGGCACGGTGTTCTCGTCGACCAGAACGACACTGGGTGCCAGGGCCAGGACCGACTCGGCGTTGAGGCTGTGACCCCGGTTGGTCACGACCGGCAGGCCCACGGCCGACGGGAACGCCGTCGAGGTGTCGCGGCCCACCACGTGCGATCCCAGACCGAGGGAGAACACGATGCTCCCCAGGGTGCCGTTGATGTCGACGGCGACGATGCGTGATGTGTCACGCACGGTGACCGCGCCGTAGCGCACCGAATCGACGGTGACCGGCAGCGACGGGGTGGGATCGTCGGCGACCGGGACGACGTCGCGCTGCGGCAACTCCGCAGTCTGCGGGCCACTGCGCAGGTGCGCCGTCGGTGCGACCGAGGACGTACCGACGGTCTGCTCGATCGGCTCGACGAAGCACGCCGACGTCGAACCGACGAGCAGCAGGGCGACGGCGAGGAGCGCCAGACGCGTGGCGCCACGGCGCGCACCTGCGCCCGGTCCGTCGGTCATACCCACCTCGCCCGCACTCACGAGTCCTCCACTCATCGCACTCGACTGCCACCTTAGTTGTCGGCTGCGCGGTGCCCGCGCTGCCTCCGATCGTCCGGCGGTCAGCGATACAGTGTGGGTCATGACTGTTCGCGCTGCCCTGAGGCCCGGCACGCTGTCGCCGACGCGCCCGGTTCCCGACTCGATCGAGCGACCGGAGTACGCCTGGAAATCCACGGTCGCCGAGGGCCACGAACCCTGGATCCAGACACCGGAGACCATCGAGAAGATGCGCGTCGCGGGAAAGATCGCGGCGAACGCCCTTGCCGAGGCCGGGCGGGCGGTGGCGCCCGGCGTCACCACCGACGATCTCGACCAGATCGCCCACGACTACATGGTCGACCACGGTGCCTACCCGTCTACGTTGGGCTACAAGGGTTTTCCGAAGTCCTGCTGCACGTCGCTGAACGAGATCATCTGCCACGGCATCCCCGATTCGACCGTGATCTCCGACGGCGACATCGTCAACATCGACGTCACGGCCTACATCGACGGGGTGCACGGGGACACCAACGCCACGTTCCTCGCGGGCGATGTCTCCACGGAGGCGGCCGATTTGGTGGAACGCACGCGCGCGGCGACCCAGCGCGCCATCAAGGCGGTGAAACCAGGACGGGAGCTGAACGTCATCGGACGGGTGATCGAGGCGTACGCCACCCGCTTCGGGTACACGGTTGTGCGCGACTTCACCGGGCACGGGATCGGCGAGACGTTTCACAACGGTCTGGTCATCCTGCACTACGACCAGCCGGACGTGGACACGGTGATCGAGCCGGGCATGGTCTTCACCATCGAGCCGATGATCAACCTCGGCGGCCTCGGTTACGAGATCTGGGACGACGGGTGGACGGTGGCCACCACCGACAAACGGTGGACCGCCCAGTTCGAGCACACTCTGGTCGTGACCGACGACGGTGCCGATATCCTGACCCTCCCGGACGAGTGACCCCGACCGCGTGAAGGGCGCGCTGCTCGTCGGGGGCACCAGCTCCGACGCCGGCAAGAGCCTCATCGTCGCAGGTCTGTGTCGGCAGCTGCGCAGGCGTGGAGTCCGGGTCGCGCCGTTCAAGGCGCAGAACATGTCGAACAACTCCGTCGTCACCCCCGACGGAGGCGAGAACGGTCGCGCCCAGGCGTTGCAGGCCTACGCCTGTGGCCTCGCCCCGTCCACACGGTTCAACCCGGTGCTGCTCAAGCCCGGAAGCGATCGCCGATCACACGTGCTGGTGCGCGGCGGGCCGGCGGGCGACGTCGGTGCCCGCGGCCATCACACCTGGCGATCACATCTCGCGGATCTCGTCGCCGAGGAATTGGCCTCGCTGCGAGACGAATTCGATGTCGTCGTCGAAGGTGCGCGGTTCGGTGGCCGAGATCAATCTCCGGGCCACCGACCTGGCGAACATGGGGCTCGCCCGCGCGACGAACCTGCCCGTCCTCCTCGTCTCCGACGTCGACCGCGGCGGCTCCCTCGCGCACCTGTTCGGTACCACCGCCGTCCTCGACGCCGACGATCAGCGACTCATCACCGGCTATGTCGTCAACAAGTTCCGTGACCTGGGTGGACGATCCCTCCGGCGTTCGATCCGCGGACCTCGTGGTGATCCCGGGCACCCGTGCGACGGTGTCCGACCTCGCCTGGCTCCGGGCCCGCGGACTCGATGCGGCGCTGGCGGCAGGGCGCGGGACGGGCGACCGGTGATCGGGATCTGTGGCGGGTTCCAGATGCTGGCCCGACGGATCGTCGATCCCGTCGAGTCCCGTGCGGGCGACGTCGACGGACTCGGACTGCTCGACCTCGAGATCGTCTTCCATCCGGACAAGACCCTGCGCCAGGTCACCGGGACCGCGTCGGGCGCGACGGTCGCCGGCTACGAGATCCATCACGGCCGCGTCCACTCCTCGCGCGAACAGCCGTGGATCGTCGACGACATGCACGGTCCCGAGGGTGCGGTGCGTGGCGCGGTGCGCGGCACCCACTGGCACGGCCTGCTCGCCGCCGACGTCTTCGGCCGCGACCTGCTGCGCAGCGTCGCGGCCCAGAGCGGCCGTCCCGGCTTCATCGTGTCCCCGACGACGGTTGTCGACGAGATCCGCGCCGCGCAGGTCGACCTCATGGCCGATCTCGTGCAAGAACATCTCGACATGCCGCGTATCGAGGCCCTGATCTGCGGGGGAATCGACCCGGCGGTGCCCGTCGTCGGACATCACCTGGACTGATCGTCGAACGACGTCGACGACCCGGGCCGCCACCGTCGGATCTCGCCTATCCTGGCCCGGTGGACACGGAACAGCGCGCGGTGACCGTCGGTGAGCTCACGTTCGACGTCCGGATCGGGGGGCCGGAGGGCGGCAAGTGGGTGTTGCTGCTGCACGGATTTCCGGTGAACAGCTCCTGCTACGACACCGTCGTCCCGCGATTGCACGAAAGCGGCTTGCGGACCATCGTTTTCGATCAGCGTGGCTACAGCCCGGGCGCGCGCCCGACTGGGGTCGACGACTATCGCCTCGACCTGCTGGTCGGCGACGCCCTCGGCGTCCTCGATGTGCTCGACGTGAACTACGCGTTGCTCGTCGGCCACGACTGGGGTGGCATCGTCGCGTGGCATCTCGCCGGAAAAAATCTGGACCGCTTCACCGGTCTCGTGACCGCCAGCACCGGCCACCCGTCGGCGATGCGAGACGCACTCGTTTCCAGCGATCAGCGCGAACGGTCGTCGTACATCAAGGATTTCATTGCCGACGACGCCGAGGAGAAGCTGAGCGCGCGCGAGGGGGTGCTGCTACGCCGGGCGGGTGTGACCGCCGAGGAACTCGTGCCCTTGCTCGAACCGGGAGCGCTGACCGGCCCACTCAACTGGTATCGGGCGAACTTCACCGGCAACATCGCCGAGACGCTGGCCTGCCCGCCGGTGGAGATCCCCACCACGATGGTCTGGGGCGACGCCGACCACGCACTCGGCCGGGAGCAGGCGCAGGGGAGCAGTCGGTACGCATACTCCGACTACCGGTTCTGCGAACTCCCGGGCGTCGATCACTGGATTCCGCAGAATGCCGCCGCTGCCCTCGCGAGTGAGATCGCGTTGCGGTCCGCCGTGTTCTGAGCGCGCGCAGGGCGTTCCCCGTGGTCTCTGAGGTGCTTCCGCCGCATGCCTGATGCTGAGGTGCTGCCTCACCGATGCCTGATCCCTGAGCAGCCGAGCGTCACGAAGGGGCCAGGTCCTCGCCTCAGCCGAACCGCTCGGTCCGCACCCGATCGGGCCGGTGGCCGGCGGCGATCATGGCCGCGGCGGCGTGCTCGACGAAGCGGTTGGGGCCGCAGATGAACACCGTCGGATCGCGATCGGCGTCGATGGTGATCTCCGCGAACTCGGTGGGGCCGAGTCGGCCGACCGGACGGCTGTCGTCGTCCGGGGCCTTCCTGGTGTAGGCGAGATGCACGGGGAGACGGTGCCTTTCGACGATCTGGCGCACGTCGTCGGCGAACAGCATGCGGTCCGGTGAACGCAAGGAGTACACGAGGTCGAACGGCACCATCGGGGCGACGACCTCGCGGGTGCGGATCATCGCCATCAGTGGGGCGAGTCCCGAGCCCCCGGCGATGAGCTGCACGGGGCGCGGATCCGTCTCATCCCAGGTGAAGAAACCACCGTGGGGTCGGGTCACCTCGAGCGGGTCGCCGATCTCGACCACGTCGACGAGGTAGGGCGAGACCTCGCCGTCCTGCGCCCGCTCGACGGTCACCTCGACGGTTCGATCCTCCCGGACATCGGACAACGAGTACGTGCGGGCCGTCGAGTACCCGTCCTCGGCGGTCAGCCGGATGTCGAGGTGCTGTCCGGGCAGTCCGCAGAATGGCTCGGACAGGGCCAGGCGCAACGATCGGGCGCTCTCGGTGTGCCGTGTCTGCGCGATCACCGTCGTGATCTGCCAGTCGGTCATCGGTCGCACCGCGTCATGAGTACCGCTGTTCGGTCCACGGGTCGCCGTGCATGTGATATCCGCGACTCTCCCAGAATCCCGGTGTGTCCGATGACATGAAGCGCAGGCGCCGCACCCATTTGGCGCTCTTCCAGAAGTAGAGGTGGGGGACGAGCAGCCGTGCCGGACCGCCGTGCTCGGCCGGCAGCGGCTCGCCGTCGAAGGTGTCGGCGACCCAGCCGCGACCGGAGACGAGGTCGGTGAGAGCCACGTTGGTGGTGTAGCCGCCATGGCAGTGCACCATCACATGGGTGTCGCCCGGCCAGGGGAGCCGGCTCATGATCGTGTCGAAGGAGACGCCGCGCCAGCGTGTCTCGAATTTGGACCACCGGGTGACGCAGTGGATGTCGGTGACGATCTCCTCATGAGGCAGCGCCTGGAACTGTGCCCAGTCCCAGGTGTGCGCACGATGATCGGACGACTGCACCGTCAGCGTCCAGGTGTCGAGAGGGACGGTCGGTGTGGGTTCGGCCGACAACACAGGGAAGTCGAAGGTCCGATACTGGCCCGGTGGGAGCCTGCCCGCGTCGCGGTCGCGACGGCCGACGAACCCGCGGTTGACGATCGCCATGGGGAGATCGTACGCGCGCCCGCGCATCCTGCGAGCGGGTCAGAGGTCGAGCCCGAGCAGCGCGTTCTCCAATACCTCCGGCATCGCCGGATGAATCCAGTACTGCCCCCGCGCCATCTCGCGGGCGCCGAGACCGAAGGACATGGCCTGAATCGCCGGCTGCACGACCGTCGGCGCCTGCGGGCCGAGGACATGGCAGCCGAGCAGTCGGCCGGTCCCGCGCTCGGCGATCACCTTGCAGAAACCGGTGGTGTCCTCCATCGCCCACCCGTAGGCGATGTCGCCGTACGCCTGCACCTTGACCGCGATGTCGATGTCGCGCTCACGGGCCTGGTTCTCGGTGAGGCCGACCGACGCGATCTGTGGATGGGTGAACACGGCGAACGGGACGAACCGGTGATCGAACGAGTCGAGATCGTCGGCGTCCCACCCCTTCAGGAGATTGGCCTGGACGACCCTCTCCTCATGGTTGGCGACATGCTTTAGCTGGTAGGGGGAGCTGACGTCGCCCAGGGTCCACACTTTCCGCGCCTGCGTGCGGCCGTGCTCGTCACAGATGACCCGCCCCTCGTCGTCGAGCGAGACCCCGATCGAGCCGAGATTGAGCCGGTCGCCGTTGGGCGTGCGCCCCGTGGCCACGAGGAGGACGTCGCCGTCGATGTGTGTGCCGTCCTCCAGGCTGACGCGCACACCGCCGTCGGGAAGGTCGGCGGCCCCGGTGACGGCGGCGTCGAGATGGACATCCCACTTCTTCCGGGCGATCTCGGTGAACCGGCTCGAGACGTCGGTGTCGAGCTTGCGCAGGATCGCCGGGCCGCGCGCCACGATCGACACGCGGCTGCCGAGCGCGCCGAACACGTGCGCGAACTCGGCTGCGATGTACCCGCTTCCGAGGATGACGAGGCGTTCGGGAACACGATCGAGACGCATCACGTCGTTGTTCGTGTAGTACCGCACACCGCTCTGCTCGATGACCGGGGGAGCCGTCGCACGGGATCCGGCGGCCAACACCACCTCCGTGGCGATGACGACGGCGTCGGCGGTCACCAGACGGTAGCGGCCGTCGTCGTCCCGTCCGTCGAACTCGACATGCGACGAGTAGACGGTGATGTTGGGGCAGCGGTCCTCGCGATACTCCTTGCCGCCCAGCGAGATCGGGTCGATCCGACCGAATACCCGGTCGACGATGGCCGGCCAGTCGACCGCGTCGACATGGGCTGCGACGCCGAAACGGTCGGCCTCGCGGGCGTTCTCGGCGACCTCGGCGGCGTAGACGAACATCTTGGTCGGGATGCAGCCCACGTTCAGGCAGGTACCGCCGTACACGCCTTCCTCGAAGATGGCGATGCTCGTGTCGTCGAACCGTTCGTCCGGGATGGAATTACCACTGCCCGAACCGATGATGGCGAGATCGACGACCTGGGTGACGCTCATGCGTGCTCCGTTCTCATCGTGGCGGTGTCCCGGTCCGGAGTGTGGCCGGGTGAGGCCGGAATCCCGAGTGTGCCCTGCAGCCACGCATCCACCTCTCGATAGGCCGCGGACCGCGCCCGCTCGACCGAGAGGAACACGTCGTGGCGGGCGTCGATGATCGGCACCACCGCCACCCGGTCGCCGAGGTGACCGCTCCACCGTGTCATGTGCCGGATGTCGAGGACCACGTCCGCGTTGTCGACACCGGCCTGCCGGTGGTTCCCGAAGATGGTCTTGTCCGATCGCAGCACCAACGTCGGCACCCCGATGTCGATTCCCCGGTGCAGTCGCGCGTGTCCGCGCCGTACGGCGTGCAGGAATCCGAACGTGACCGGGAATCCGCCCATCGGTTTCAGCGCGAGGTCGTAGGCCCATTCGCCGCCGGTCGTCTCGTGGATGCTCCGCCCGTAGCCCTCGGACAGTTCCTGCGGGATGACGGCCGTCGGACGGATTGCGGCGACGGCTCGGAGCAAGAGCGACACGACCGGGGTGCGCAGGACCGGACTGCCCTGCAGGTCGAACCAGGGACTGTTCAGCAGCAGACCGCTGACGTGCGCGAATCGGTCCGGCGACGACGTCCTCAGCCGGTCCAGCCAGAGCGGGGTGATCAATCCGCCGGTCGAGTGGGCCGCGATGAGTACCCGCGCCGGAGCGCCCTCGGTCGCGGTCTCGGTGATCACCACGTCGAGCGCCTTCCCGAGCTCGTCGTCGTAGCAGCGCAGGTCGGTGGTCAGGTGGGGTGTGTGGTGTGGCTGGAGTGATCGGCCGCACTTGCGCAGATCGATCGCGTAGAACGCGTACCCGCGGTCGTGGAAGAAGTCCGCCAGCGGCTCGTGGAAGAAGTAGTCGGTGAATCCGTGCACGTAGAGCACCGCGCCGTTGACGGCGGCGCCGCCGCCCGCCCTGCGGACGAGTGTCGCGGTGATCGGGTCCTCGCCGTCGACGTCGGGCCCCAGCGGCAGGGTCAGCGTCTCGTACCGGTCCAGCAGATGGTCGGGTTGCCAGGTCGCAGCGGGTCCGCCATCGTCAGGGATGGGCCCGGGGGATGCGGTCACCTGGTCCACTGTAGAGAAGGCGCCCCCGCGTGATCGGGCGCGGAGTGTCGCCCAGCCCACACTTTGCCCGAGGCGATTCCGTTGTTCGGCGGTGAATGGGGAACAATGGCCGTCGACAGGGACGACCGCGTCGGCGACAGCGACAGCGTCGATCGTCCAGGCTGTGCGAAGGAGAGTTCCTCGTGTCTCAAACGGTGATCAAGACGGACGTCGCGCTGGTCGGCGCGGGCATCATGAGCGCCACGCTCGGTGCACTGCTACGCCGGTTGCAGCCGGACTGGTCCATCAGCCTGTTCGAGCGGCTCGACGCCGCCGCCGCGGAGAGCAGCGACCCGTGGAACAACGCCGGCACCGGCCACTCCGCCCTCTGCGAGCTGAACTACACGCCGAAGACCGCCGACGGTGACGTCAACATCGACAAGGCGATCAATATCAACGAGCAGTTCCAGGTCTCGCGCCAGTTCTGGGCCAACTCGGTCGACAACGGCATCCTGGGCGATCCGAGCGAGTTCATCAACCCCATCCCGCACGTCAGCTTCACCCACGGTGCCGACGGCGTCGATTACCTGCGCAAGCGCCACGAACGCCTGGCCGGTCAGGTCCTGTTCGAGGGCATGGAGTTCATCGACGACCCCGCCGAGTTCTCCGCCCGGCTGCCGCTGATGTCCGCCGGACGTGACTTCGCCGACCCGGTCGCCCTCAACTGGTTCACCGACGGCACCGACGTCGACTTCGGTGCGCTCACCCAGCAGCTCCTCAACTACGTCGGACGGACCGGCGCCGACATCTACTTCGGCCACTCGGTCACCAACCTGTCGCAGCAGTCCGACGGCAGCTGGATGGTCAAGGCGCGCAACCTGCGCACCACGGAGAAGTTCACCGTCCACGCCAAGTTCGTGTTCGTGGGTGCCGGTGGCGGTGCCCTGCACCTGCTCCAGAAGTCGGGCATCAAGGAGGCGAAGGGATTCGGCGGTTTCCCGGTCTCCGGCGAGTTCTTCCGCTGCACCAACCCCGACCTGATCACCGAGCACCACGCCAAGGTCTACGGCCAGGCCGCCGTCGGCGCTCCGCCGATGTCGGTGCCGCACCTCGACACCCGCGTGATCAACCACAAACCGGGTCTGCTGTTCGGACCGTACGCCGGGTGGTCGCCCAAGTTCCTCAAGAGCGGCAAGGTCACCGATCTGCCCTTCTCGGTGAAGCCCGGGAATCTGCTGCCGATGCTGTCCATCGCCCCGCAGGAGTTCGGTCTGCTCAAGTACCTGATCAGTGAGCTCGCCGCCAGCCGGGCCGATCGCGTGAACACACTCGGCGAGTTCGTCCCGCGCGCCGACGGCGACGACTGGGAGATCATCACCGCCGGCCAGCGTGTGCAGGTCATCCGCAAGACCGGCGTCGGCGGCAGCCTGGAGTTCGGGACCGCCGTGGTCACCGCCGGGGACGGGACGATCGCCGGCCTGCTCGGCGCGTCCCCCGGTGCGTCGACCGCCGTCCCGGCGATGCTGCAGGTCCTGGAGAAGTGTTTCCCGACCGAGTACGAGGGTTGGGGTGCCGCGCTGACCGAGATGATCCCGTCGTTCGGCCGCAAGCTGTCCGCCGATCGCGATCTGTTCCGTCAGGTCTGGGACTGGACCACTGCCAGCCTGCAGCTCAAGCGCGACGACCTCGCGCCCCCGGTCGGCGCCGACCACGCCCCGGCCACAGCGGTCTGACATCCCCGACCGACGCGGAGCAGACGACGTGGCTGGTACGGGAGAGTCGGAATGTGATAGTCACGAGGTCATGACCACGGAAGGGCAACTGCGCCACAGCCTGTCCGCCGATCTCGACGCGGCGACGCTCTACCAGATCCTGCGACTGCGGGTCGACGTCTTCGTCGTCGAGCAGGCGTGCCCGTATCCCGAACTCGACGGACGGGACCTGGATCCGCAGACCCGGCAGTTCTGGATCTCCGGCGACGACGGGGTGATCGCCACCCTGCGCCTGCTGGTCGACCCCCCGGCCGCCGATGGTCGTCCGATGTATCGCATCGGTCGGGTCTGCACCGAACGCGGTCATCGTGGACAAGGACTGACCGCGCAGCTGCTCGGCGCCGCCCTCGCCGAGATCGGTGATCATCCGTGCCGGATCGACGCACAGACCTACCTCGTCGACATGTACGCCAAGTTCGGCTTCCTGGCCGAGGGCGACGAGTATCTCGAAGACGGCATCCCCCACGTCGCGATGCGACGTGACCCGGCGCCGTCGGCAGGTCGGTCCCGATGAGCGGACGACATCGGTCGTCGGACGTCGCGACACCGACCCGCTATCCGTTCAGCGCCGTCGTCGGCCAAGACCGCCTCAAACTCGCGCTCATCCTGTCCGCGATCTCTCCGGCGATCGGCGGAGTCCTGATTCGCGGCGAGAAGGGCACCGCCAAGTCGACGATCGTGCGGGGACTCGGACCGATCCTCGGGGGGCACGACGAGCGCCGGGGCGGACGCGTCGTCGAACTGCCCATCGGCGCGACCGAGGATCGTGTCATCGGGTCGCTGGATCTCACCGCCGTCCTGAGCGAGGGGCGAGCAGAGTTCACGCCCGGGCTGCTCGCGCAGGCCGATGGTGGCGTCCTCTACATCGACGAGGTCAACCTGCTCGCCGATCATCTCGTCGACGTCCTGCTCGACGCCGCGGCGGGTGGTCGGGTCACCATCGAACGAGATGGTGTGTCGCACACGCAATCCGCAGATTTCGTGCTGGTCGGCACCATGAACCCGGAAGAGGGTGAGCTGCGGCCACAGCTCCTCGACCGATTCGGTCTGGCGGTCGACGTCGCCGCCGGGCGCGACATCGACGAACGGGTCGAGGTGGTGTCACGGCGCATGGCCTACGACACCGACCCGGAGGGATTCATCGCGGAGTACGCCGCGGCCGAGACGGATCTCGCAGAGCACATCGCGGTCGCCCGTGAGCTCGTGTCGTCGGTGGCCGTGCCGATCGCCGAGTTGCGGCGTATCGCCGGGATCTGCGCGCACCTTGCCGTCGACGGCCTGCGCGGCGACATCGTGGTGGCGCGGACCGCGGTCGCGCATGCGGCCTGGCGGCAGGCCTCGGAGGTCACCGCCGACGACGTCCGGGTCGCGGTGGAACTCGCACTGCCACATCGCCGACGCCGCAACCCGTTCGACGAGTCGGGGCTGTCGCCGGATCAGCTCGACGAGGCGATGGACGCCGGCGACGAGGCGTCCGGCGGAACCGATACCGACACAGGCGGTCCCGACGACCCGGATCCGACCGACCCGACCGATCCGCCGGACCCCGGCTCCGGGGAGGACGCACCCGCCGACGGAACCGACACGTCCCTCGAATCCGGGTCGAACCCGGATTCCCCGGGGAGCCCCGAATCCGCACCACCCGAGCCGGCCGCCGACGACCAGGACGAACCGACACCGTCGGAATCGGTGCCGGGAGCGCGGTTCGGTACCCCACGCACGAGCGAGACAGCGCAACGGATGCAGCGCCTGCGGCTCACCGGTGTCGGTGACGGAGACCCCGGTCGACGGTCACGCGCCCGCTCCCGCCGTGGGAAGGATACGCGCGCAGTCGATTTCGAGAACGGCCGGCCGATCCACCTGTTCGGCACGATCCTGTCCGCGGCCGAACGTGAAGCGGCCGCCGCGGCCGACGGCACAGCGCTGCGCATCGCCGCACACGACCTGCGCGCAGCCGAGCGCATCGGGCAGGAGGGCAATCTCGTCGTGTTCGTCGTCGACCTGTCCGGGTCGATGACGGCGCGGCGCCGCCTGTCGGCGGTCAGCGAGATCTGTGTCGATCTGCTCCGTGATTCGTACACCCGTCGCGATCGTGTCGCGGTCGTCGTCGCGCGCGGCGCGACCGCCTCGGTGGCGGTCCCGCCGACCAGGTCGGTCGACATCGCGGTCCGCCGACTCGCCGACATCCGGACCGGCGGCCGTACGCCGTTGGCCGAGGGACTGACGGCCGCGAGCGAACTCGTCGAGCGCGCGGCGCGGCGCGAACCGCAGCGTCGGCCGATGCTCGTCGTCCTCACCGACGGCCGGGCGACCGCCGGTAGGGACGCCGCGGCCCGGGCCCGCGCAGTGGCCGCGACGATCGGGCGCCGCGGCCTGGAATCGGTGGTGGTGGACTGCGAACAGGGCATGATCCGGCTCGGCCTCGCCGGCGAGCTCGCCGCGGCGATGGGCGCACGGTGTCTACCGATGGACGAGTTGTCGGCGGGGTCGCTGGCGCGTCCGTCGCGGGCCGCGTGACCCGATCACGCACATCTGACAATCGGCAGGAGGCGTTGTGCCGCAAGGAGTTCCCGACACGATCCCGGCAGACGGTCTGACGACCCGGCAGCGACGGAACCAACCTGTGCTGGCGGTGCACACGGGCGACGGCAAAGGCAAGTCGACGGCTGCCTTCGGGATGGCGATGCGCGCGTGGAACGCCGGGATGCGGGTCGCGGTCTTCCAGTTCGTGAAGAGTGCGAAGTGGCGGGTCGGCGAGGAGTCGGCCCTGGCCGCGCTCGGTGACGTGCACGAGCGGACCGGGGCGGGCGGCCCCGTGGAGTGGCACAAGATGGGACAGGGCTGGTCGTGGCTGCGCGCCAACGCCGACCACACCGACGACCACGCGGCGGCCGCGCAGGCCGGATGGGCGGAGATCGCGCGCCGTCTCGCCGCCGAGCAACACGACTTCTACGTCCTCGACGAGTTCACCTACCCGATGGGCTGGGGATGGGTCGACACCGACGAGGTGGTGGAGACGCTGCGCCTGCGGCCCGGTCGACAGCACGTCGTCATCACCGGGCGACGTGCGCCGACCGCGCTTGTCGAGGCGGCTGATCTGGTGACCGAGATGACCAAGATCGCCCACCCCATGGACGCGGGGCGCAAGGGACAGAAGGGCATCGAGTGGTGACCGGGGGATGGCCGGCATGACCGGGCCACCGACGGTCGTCATCGCCGCGCCCTCCTCCGGGAGCGGCAAGACCACGATCTCCACCGGTCTGATCGGCGCCCTGCGTGCCGCCGGACATCGGGTGGCCCCGTTCAAGGTCGGGCCCGACTACATCGATCCCGGCTACCATGCCGTCGCCGCTGGGATCGTCGGGCGCAATCTCGACCCGAACCTGGTCGGTGCCGATCTCGTCGGACCGCTGTTCGCGGCGGGCGCGGTGGGCGCCGACGTCGCCGTCGTCGAAGGCGTCATGGGCCTGTTCGACGGCCGCATCCTCGACGACTCCGCCTCCGACACCGCTGATCCGGCCGGGTTCGGTTCGACCGCCCATGTGGCGCGTCTGATCGGCGCGCCGGTCGTCCTCGTCGTCGACGCGGCAGGTCACAGCCAGTCGGTGGTCGCGTTGCTGCACGGCTTCATCGGCTACGACCCGTCCATTCGGATCGCCGGGGTGATCCTCAACCGCGTCGGGTCGCCACGGCACGAGACCGTGCTCCGGCAGGCCTGCGCCCGCGTCGGGCTCCCCGTCTTCGGCGTCGTCCGCCGTGATGCGGACCTGCAGGTACCGTCGCGACACCTCGGGCTGATCCCGGCGGCCGAGCGACGCGACGACGCGGTGCGTGCCGTCGACGCGATGACCGCGGCGATCGGTGCGGCCCTGGACCTCGACGCCATTGTGGCGGCCGCGCGGACCAGGCGTGCGGAACACATCACCGCCTGGTCACCGTCGGACGCTCTCGGTGACACAGGCGAGATCGCAAGGTCCGGCCGACGGCCGGTGATCGCCGTCGCCGGTGGCGCCGCGTTCACCTTCGGGTACGCCGAGCACCGTGAGCTCCTCGAGGCCGCGGGAGCCGAGGTCATCGGTTTCGATCCGCTGTGCGACCGGTTACCCGCGGACGCCGACGGCATCGTCATCGGTGGGGGATTCCCCGAGGAGCACGCCGAAGCACTCGCCGCCAACGACGAACTGCGCGACGGGGTGCTCCGCCATGCTCGCGCCGGCCGGCCGATCGTCGCCGAATGTGCTGGATTGCTCTATCTCGCACGAGAACTCGACGGACACCGGATGACCGGCGTGATCGATGTCGTCGGCCGGTTCGGTCCCACGCTGACCCTCGGATACCGCGACGCCGTCGCCGTCGGGGACTCGGTGAGCTTCACCGCCGGGCAGCGGGTGACCGGTCACGAGTTCCACCGCTCCACCGTGGAGCCCGGCGACGACGCCCCCGCGCCCGCGTGGGCCTGGCGCGATCATGCGGGTCGACCGGGCACTCACGGACACGCGTCGCCGGCCGTGCACGCCTCCTACCTTCATGTGCATCCCGCCGGCGCCCCGGCCTCGGTGACGCGATTCGTCCGCGCTGCCGTCGCGGCGCGGGCCGCCGACGGGGCCGGGGAGCCGTCACGATGAACCAGCACCGGCTGGGCGAGGCACTCGATGCCCTGGCAGAGCACGGGGTCGACGATCCTGCCATCCTGCGTGATCTGCTCGAGGCGGTCCTCGTCGTCGGGCAGGGCCTGGACCTCGATCGCGCGCTGCAGCGCATCGTCGAGGTCGCCTCCCAGGTGGTCGACGCCCGGTACTGCGCCCTCGGCGTCCGTGGCCCGGACGGCGGGCTGAGTGCCTTCGTCTACACCGGGATCAGTCCCGCCCAACGCGCCCGGATGGATCACCTGCCCATCGGCAAAGGCGTGCTCGGCCTGCTGATCGACGAACCGCAGGTGTTGCGTATCCCGTCGCTCGCGAAGCATCCGTCGTCGGTGGGCTTCCCGCCGAATCATCCGCCGATGCACACCTTCCTCGGTGCTCCGATCATCGTGCGCGGGTCGGTGTTCGGCAGCATCTACCTCACCGAGAAACAGTCGGCCCTGGAGTTCAGCGAGGTCGACGAGACCCTGGTCGCCGTCCTCGCCATCGCCGCAGGCATCGCCGTCGACAACGCCCGCCTGTTCGGTCAGGCCCGGACCCGGCACCGCTGGATGCAGGTCATCGCGCGTCGTGGATCCGAGCCGTTGGCGGGCATCGCCCTCGAGGACACATTGACTCGCCTGTGTGTCGACGTGGCCGCACTCGGTGACGGGATCGACGTGTTCATCCTCACCGGCGAGCCGGGCGCGGTCTCCGTCCGCGCGCACACCGGTGGCCCGGTCGCCGCCGGTGACCTCACCCTGCCGCCGACGGCCGCGCGGGCGGTCTACCCGGTCACCGAGATCCCGTCGGAACTCGTCCGGCGTGACGCCCGATGGGTCACCGTGCAGCCGCTGCAGCGTGCCGCGGGTGCGTTCGGCTGGATCGTCATCACGCACGCGAGCAGACCGGACTGGGACGACGACGACACGTCCGGGCTGGCCGGTGTTGCCGAGGTGGCGTCGCTGTCGGTGGTCTACGCCGATCAGCAGCAGGTGGCCCGCGACCTGGAGGTGCTCGAGGATCGCCATCGCATCGCCCGCGATCTCCACGACCACGTGATCCAGCGCCTCTTCGCGATCGGCATGTCGGTGCAGACGATGCTCGCCGCCCGCGCCGCCGACACGACATCGAGCGACACGGAATCGACTGACACGACGTCGGGCGCCCCGTCGTCGACGGACCGTGCGACGACGGATCGGCTCGAACAGGTCGTCAGCGACCTCGACCGCACCATCGCGCAGATCCGCACCTCGATCTTCGATCTGCAGACCGTCCCCGGCCACCACGACACCGCGACGCTGCGACGGCGCGTGCTCGACATCGTCGCCGAGCTCGCCGGTCACGCCCCGATCGCGCCGGGTGTGCAGTTCGCGGGGCCGGTCGACACCGTCGTTCCCGAGGCGCTCGGACCGCATATCGACGCGGTGCTCCGAGAGGGGCTGTCGAACGCGCTGCGGCATGCGCAGGCTCAGCACATCGACGTCTCGGTCCGCGCCGACGACGACGTGCTGTCGGTCGAGATCAGCGACGACGGAGTCGGGATCGGGACCGACGTCGTCTACCGCGGCCTCGACAACCTCACCCGGCGAGCCGAGGACTGCGACGGGGTGTTCAGCGTGGTCACCTCGCCTCGCAGACCGGGCAAGCCGGGCGGGACGACGCTCACCTGGTCGGTACCTCTGACCGTCTGACTGTGTCCGACGCCTGTGTGCAGACGGGTTCGTGCGCGTCTTTTCTGTTGCTGCGCCGAATGTTTCGTGCGCACGAGCGCACTTGCGACGAAGCTGTCGGCTGTCCACAAGCGCCACTGCAGCTGTGGACAGCGGATCTGCGAGAGCTCCTCGGAGCGCGATGATCTTGGTATGGATGCCATTCATCGATCCGATGCGATCCGGCGTGGCACCACGGACGCCCAATTGCGGCGCTCCGTCATCGACAACAGTGTCGAACGGGTCTGGCACGGTGTGTATCTTCCGAAGGACACTTCGCCACTCTCCGACGACAGTCGGAGATCGCAGAACATCGCGAGGACCGAGCGCTACCGGGGATACTGTGATCGGGCGCTGCGCGACACGAGACTGATGCGCGCACAGTGAGTCATATTTCGGCGGGGGCAGTGCACCGTGTGCCGATGCTGTGGCCCCGACTTGTCAAAGGTCCACTTCACCTCGACGACGACGGGCCGACGCACCGCGCGCGGGATGGTCCATCGAGCTGTGCTGCTTCCCTCGGACATCGTTGTCGTCGACGGGATCAGGTCACGTCGCTTGCCACGCACCGTGTGCGACATCGCACGGCTCGGCGATCATCGGCAGGCTGTGTGTGTGCTCGATTCGGGTCTGAAGATGGGCGTCGCGATCGAGGAGATCACCACACAGGTCGCCCGCCTGGGCCGCCACCACGGGATTGCGATGCTTCGCGCAGCCGTGGCCCCTCGCCGACGGGCGGCCGGAGAGTGTCGGTGAATCACTGAGCCGGCTGTCGCTCGCCGATTGTCCAGAGATCCCGGCGCCCGATCTGCAGGTCAGTGGAGCTATCGAGATGAATGGTTCCGCGAAAGATGTCCGCCGCGACTTCGGATGGCGTGACGACGACGGCGTACTCCGTGTTGTCGGAGAGTTCGATGGTCGGCTCAAGTACCACCGATCGAACTCTTTCGGGAATCGCCTGCCCGAGGATGTGATCTACGACGAGAAGCTCCGCGAGGACGGGATTCGAGCAAGCGGCAAGGGTGTCGTCCGATGGACCCGGGACGAGGCCGTGTACCCGGAGCGGCTTCATCCCAAGTGATCGTCGCACTTCGGGCGAGTGGGATCATTCCGTGAGGTCCCTGTCTCGGAATGTGTGGGACCAGAGATTCGTGCGCCGGTAGTGTGGTCGCGCGGCTGAAACATTCGGCGCATGGACCGACAACCGGCGCGAGAACTCGAGAAGCCGACGCTAGATCGTGCCGTCACGCAATTTCGTCGCCATGACCGCCACCTGGGTGCGGCGCTGCATGTCGAGCTTCGCGAGGATGCGGGACACGTAGTTCTTGATCGTCTTCTCCGCCAAGAACATCCGCTCGGCGATCTGACGGTTGGTCATGCCGTCGCCGATGAGATTGAAGACCTCGCGCTCCTGATGGGTGAGTTCGGCGAGCGGGTCGGCGGCGCCGCCCTTGCTGTCACGCAACCGGGCCAGCAGTGCGGTGGTGCTGCGGTCGTCCAGGAGCGAACCGCCGTGTCCGACAGTGCGAACCGCCTCGATCAGGTTGTGGCCGAGTATCTGCTTGAGCACGAATCCGGAAGCGCCGGCGAGCACGGCCGCGAGGAGGGCGTCGTCGTCGGCGTAACTGGTGAGCATCAGGCAGTGCACGGACGGCTCGGCCGCGCGGACATCCCGGCAGAGCTCGACGCCGTTGCCGTCGGGCAGGCGGACGTCGAGGACGGCGACGTCGGGCCTGGTCGCGAGGATGCCGACCTTCGCCTCGCCGACCGACGCCGCCTCGCCGACGATCTCGAGATCGGGGGCCGTCCCGAGCAGATCGCGGAGTCCGCGCCGGACCAGTTCGTGGTCGTCGACGAGATAGACGCGCACCGGCGCTGTGGTGGCGCCCCCGGCGGATGGGGCATCGGCAGACATGGGGTCGACGGTACCGCAGGTCGGGGATGGAGTGGTCCTGCGATCGGATGACCAGGGTCCCATCGGATCCGGGACCTTCGGCTCACGTCACCGCCCGTCGCACGGCGCAGAGTTGGTATCTGCCCAGCCAGTGCGAACCACGAGGGAGAACGATGACCAGCCTGATCGGCCCACCGGCGGTAGCGGACACCGGCATGACCGGCTCGGACCTGCTCCGGGAACTGCTCCCGGTCTGCGAGTCCGAGGTCGGACGACACATGAAGATGACCAAGGACTGGCACCCACACGACTACGTGCCCTGGGATGACGGGCGTAACTTCGCCGCGCTCGGCGGGGACGACTGGGACCCGTCGCAGTCCCAGCTCTCGGAGACGGCGAAGGCGGCGATGATCACCAATCTGCTGACCGAGGACAATCTGCCGTCCTACCACCGGGTGATCGCGGACAACTTCAGTCTCGACGACGCGTGGGGATTCTGGGTGGGTCGGTGGACCGCCGAGGAGATGCGGCATTCGGTCGTCATGCGCGACTACCTGGTGGTGACGCGCGGTGTGGATCCGGTGGAGCTGGAGAACATCCGGATGGAGCACATGACGCACGGGTTCAACCCGCTGCCCGAGGATGACGGCCAGCGTGATCACAGCTACGACATGCTCTATGCCGTCAGCTATGTCAGCTTCCAGGAACTCGCGACCCGAGTGTCGCATCGCAACACCGGCAAGGCGTGTGGCGACCCGATCGCCGACCGCATGCTGCAGCGCGTCGCGGCCGACGAGAACCTGCACATGCTCTTCTACCGCAACATCGTCGCCGGAGCCCTCGACCTCGTTCCCGATCAGACGATGGCAGCGATCTACGCGATCGTGTCCAACTTCCAGATGCCGGGGGCGACCATGCCGAACTTCCGGCGGAACGCGGTGTTGATCGCCAAGGGCGGCATCTACGATCTGCCGCAACACATGTCGGAGGTCGTGATGCCGGTGCTGCGGAAATGGCGGATCTTCGAGCGGGACGATTTCGGCCCGCTCGGCGAGCACTATCGAGAACTGTTGGGCGACTTCCTCGAACAGATGGACGTCAAGGTGCGCAGGTTCGAGGAGTCCCGCGACCGTGCGCTCGCCCGACAGCACGCCAAGTCGGGCCGGTCCGATGCGGCGGCCATCCGATGACCGTCCTCGACGGTCCGCGGTTCAACGGTCCGGTCCTCGACATCACCGTCGGCGCCCCGCGTTCGTGCGACGGATGCACATGCACCGGATGCGACCGCGACGACGATCCGACCATCCCCGGATTCGACACCGCCATCGCCATGGCCGAAGCCGCCAGTTGCGGCAACGTGACCTGGTGGAACACCATCCGCACGCACACCGACGACCCGTCGACCGGAGAGTACGCGGCCTCCGTGCTGCTCGCACAGCTGATCCGGTCGGCCGCTCATCGATCGGGCATCCCCGCCGCCGACGTGTGGGCGTCCGTCCGTCGGGCCGGGCGACTGCCCGACTGATCGTCGCGGCGCGAGGCGGTCTCGGGGCGGTGCCGAGGCGGCGCGCGGATGCGCCGGTCGGTCACCGGGTCGGTAGGCTCGTGGGTCATGTCCTCTGGCGTGTCCGACGGTGCCCCGCGCGCTCATCCCCAGCCCGCTCACCCCGAAGCCGATGACCCGGCCGGGTCTGCGCGCGGTCATTACCTCGTCGGCCTCGACCTGGTCGGCCGCAAGGTGGTGGTCGTGGGCGGCGGGTCGGTTGCCCAGCGGCGACTGCCCAATCTGATCGCGGCGGGCGCCGACGTCCACGTCGTCGCCCTCGATCCCACGCCGGCCGTCGAGTCGACGCCCGGTGTCACCATCTCCCGTCGCACCTATCAGAACGGCGATCTCGACGGCGCCTGGTATGTGATGGCATGTACCGACGATCCCGGGGTGAATGCTCAGGTGGTCGCCGACGCAGAGGCCCGCCACACCTACTGCGTCCGGGCCGACGACGCCCGCTTCGGCACCGCGGTCACCCCGGCCTCCGGGCGGCACCGCGATCTGCAGTTCGGGGTGCTCGCCGGCGGCGATCATCGTCAGTCGGCGGCGTTGCGGGCCGCGATCGGGCGTGCCCTGGCCGACGGCTCGCTCACCGTCGCCGACGACGTGCCCCATCCGCCCGGCGTCGCGCTGGTCGGCGGGGGACCGGGCGACCCGGACCTCATCACGGTCCACGGACAGAAACTGCTCCAACAGGCCGACGTCGTCGTCGCCGACCGGTTGGCCCCGCCGCAACTGCTCGCCGAGCTGGGGCCGCAGGTGGAGATCGTCGATGCCGCGAAGGTGCCCTATGGGCGTGCGATGAAGCAGGAGGCGATCAACGCGGTCCTCGTCGACCGCGCACGCGCCGGCAAGTTCGTCGTCCGGCTCAAGGGCGGGGACCCGTACGTCTACGGCCGGGGCTTCGAAGAGGTACAGGCGTGCGTCGAGGCGGGCGTGCCGGTCACGGTCGTCCCCGGCATCACCAGCCCGATCGCGGCGCCGGCCGCCGCGGGCATCCCGGTCACCCACCGCGGCGTGACCCATGAGGTCGTGATCGCCTCCGGACACGTCCCACCCGGCCATCCCGATTCGCTGGTCGACTGGGAGGCGGTGGCGCGGCTGCGCGGGACCCTCGTGCTGATGATGGCGGTCGAGCGTATCGATGCGTTCGCCGACGCCCTTCTCGCCGGTGGCAAACCGGCCGACACCCCCGTCGCGATGATCGAGAACGGGTCACTGCCGACGCAGCGGGTGCTGCGATCCGACCTCGCCGCCGCGGCGAGCACGGCCGCCGCACAGGGCCTGCGGCCACCGGCCATCCTGGTCGTCGGCGAGGTCGCCGGATTCACCGACCTCGCGTCCTGACCGGGTGTCCCCGGGGTCGGCTCGGCGCGCCGCCGACCACGCACGCCGCCACCCCGCAGGGGCCGGGACCTGGACGTTCGACCGTGACGTGACGTCGACAACAGGCCAATGGGGATTGGCATATTCGGGTCCGCGAGCGGTAGCGTCGAAGCCTATGTCCGCACCCGAGACGTCGAGCGCCGCGCACACCGCCGTGCCGGAATACCGCAGCGTGTTCGGCGCCGCGATCCTGGTGCTGAGCGGGATGCAGCTGCTGATGGTGCTCGACGGCACGGTCGCGGCCCTCGCACTGCCCAAGATCCGTGACGCACTGCAGCTCTCCGAGTCGAGCGCCAACTGGATCATCAGCAGCTATGTTCTCGCCTTCGGCGGACTGATGCTGCTGGGCGGGCGCCTCGGTGACACCTTCGGCCGCAAACGCATGTTCATCACCGGCGTCGTCGCGTTCACGCTGACCTCGCTGCTGTGCGGTGTCGCCTGGGACGAGACCAGCCTGATCATCGGCCGGGCCCTGCAGGGTGCGTCGGCCGCGATCGCCGCCCCGACGGCCATGGCCCTGGTCGCGACGACGTTCGCGCCCGGCAAGCCGCGAAGTCAGGCCTTCGCGATCTACGCCGCGATGACCGGCGTCGGATCGGTGGCGGGACTCATCCTCGGCGGCGTACTCACCCAGCTGTCCTGGCGCCTGGTCTTCCTGATCAACGTGCCCATCGGGATCATCGTGGCGCTCGGCGCGATCCTCGTGCTGCGCGAATCGCAGGGCGAGCGGCTCTCGCTCGATGTCCCCGGCGCGGTACTGGCGACCCTCGGCTGCACGCTGCTCGTCCTGGCGGTGAACGAGGGGCCGAACGGTTGGGCGAGTCCCCTGGTGGTCGGCTCGTTCGTCCTCGGTGGCCTGGCGCTGGCGGCGTTCATCGTCGTCGAGCGGCGCGCGAGCAACCCCATCCTGCCGTTCGTGCTCTTCGGCAACCGGAATCGGGTGGCGGCCCTCGTCGCCATCTTCTTCGCCAGCATGATCATGATGTGCATGGCGGTCTTCATCTCGCTGTACCTGCAGGGCATCCTCAAGTACTCACCGATCCAGAGCGGTCTCGCCGTCGTCCCGTTCGCCTTCGGGCTCGGTCTTGCCGCCGCGATCGCGTCCAAGCTGTCGCTGATGGTCCAGCCCCGCTGGCTCGTCTTGCTCGGCGGTGCGATCATCCTGGCGGGCTGCCTCTACGCATCGTCGATCGCGACAGGCGCGCCCGACTACTTCCCGAGCATCGGTCTGCCGGTCGTCGTCATCGGAGTCGGCGTCGGCTTCGCCGTCATCCCCCTCACGTTGTCCGTGGTCGCCGGGGTCGGTCCACTCGAGATCGGCCCGCTCACGGCACTGGCCCAGGTCGCCCAGAACCTCGGCGGCGCCATCGGCCTCGTGGCCGTCGGCGCGGCGGTCACCTCGCGGGCACTGTCGCAGGGCGGTACGACCGGTCCCGTCGAGGACATGAACCCGACCGAACTCGCCGCCCAGGCGAGCGGATACGGTCTCGCCTTCGCGTGCTGCGCGGGAATCGCCGTGCTCGCCGCCGTCGTCGTGCTGTTCATGCGATTCACCCCGGAAGAGGTGGCCGAGGGGCAGGCCGCCCAGGAGGCGGCGAACGCCAGCCTCGACGTCGACGAGACCCGGTGACCGCCGACGCCCGATGAGTTCTGGGACCCACCGGGGTCTACCAGAACATGAAGGCGAAGAATCTGGCTGAGTTGTACGACGTGGCGACCCTGGACTGGGGTCCTGTCGCCGCGCGCCTCGATGAGGGCGTGCCGCAGGCGCCCGGAACCGGCGGTCCCGACCGGCACACCTGGTGGCTGGCGACGATCGATGCCGACGGTGCGCCGCACGTCACCGGCGTGGGTGCGCTCTGGCACAAGGGTTTCTTGTGGTTCGAGACCGGGGAGACCACACGCAAGGGGCGCAACGTGGCACGCGATCCGCGCTGCACGATGTCGCTGGCCGCCCGCGACTACGACATCGTCGTCGAGGGTGAGGCACACCTGATCCGCGACCCCGACGTCGTCGCGGAGATGGCCGAGCTCTGGGCCGCCGACGACGGTTGGCCCTGCCGCGTGGACGAGACCGGCACGGCGTTGACCGCCGACTTCAGCGCACCGTCGGCGGGTCCGCCGCCCTGGCACGTCTATCGCGTCACGCCCCTGCGCGCGACCGCGTTGCAGACGGTCGAACCCGGCGGTGCCACCCGATTCACCTTCGACGAAGCGACCAACCGTCGGGTCCGCCCGTCGGTCTGAGCCCCACGATCAGTCGGTGAGCACCAGGATCTGGTCGGCCGCCGCGATCTCCACACGCTGGCCGGCGTCGGCGAGCACGGCCGCCAGCCCGTTCACGTCGCGCACGGTCCGCCGGGTCCGGACGAGCTCGCGCGCCATGAGGCCCTTGTAGTGCTTGTTGAAGTGGCTCACCACTTTTCGGCTGCCGTCGGCGGCCTCGGTCATCACCGTCGCGGTGACCGCACCGCGCACCGGACCGAACTGGTGGTAGACACCCGACCGGAGATCGACGACGAAGTCGTCGACGGCGTCGAGGGCGTCGGAGAGATCGGGCTTCCACACCGACGCGAGGGTCGGCATGTCGGGCAGTCGCGAGCCGCCGGAGAGGCGATAGGCCGGGATCGGATCGCCGGCTCGCACCACACCGAACAACGCCGACCCGATCGCCAGACGATCGGTGGCCTTGACCTTCCCGGCGCGGGTGAGCCCGCGATGATCGAGTGCGTCATAGAGCACGCCGGTGTAGCGCTCGATCGCGGGTCGGGTGGGCGAGAGCCAGAGGTCGGCGTTGCGATCGATCTCGGACAGCTGGGTCGCCCCGAGGCCCAGGGCCGCGCGGCTCGCGTCGAGATCGCCGGCCAGATCGACGATCGCCTCGGCGATGCGCTTGCGGATCGGGTTCAGCTCCGGGAACGACAGCGTGTCCAGGTCCAGCGGGCCGCCCCGCCCGCCGTCGGACTTGGTCTCGGAGGGAGGCAGGATGACGAGCACCGCAACACCATATCGGGGCCGATCGCGGGCGTCCCACACCGCACACATCCGAGCGGCGGCACCCGACTAAGCTCGACACTCGTGATCACTCGCATGTCGACCTTGTTCCTGCGCACCCTCCGCGACGATCCCGCCGACGCCGAGGTGCCCAGCCACAAACTCCTCGTGCGCGCCGGATACGTCCGCCGCACCGCGCCGGGGGTCTACACCTGGCTGCCACTGGGTCTGCGTGTGCTCAAGGCCGTGGAGAACGTGGTCCGCGAGGAGATGGCGGCGATCGGCGCGCAGGAGATCCTGCTGCCCGCGCTGCTGCCGCGCGACCCGTACGAGTCGACGGGACGATGGACCGAGTACGGCGACGCCCTGTTCCGGCTCAAGGACCGCAAGGGTGCCGACATGCTCCTCGGCCCCACCCATGAGGAGCTCTTCGCCCAACTCGTCAAGGGGGAGTATTCGTCGTACAAGGATCTGCCCGTCATCCTCTATCAGATCCAGACGAAGTACCGCGACGAGGAGCGGCCTCGCGCCGGTATTCTCCGTGGCCGTGAGTTCGTGATGAAGGACGCCTACTCCTTCGACCTCGACGACGACGGTCTGAAGGCCGCCTACGATGCCCATCGCGAGGCCTATCAGCGCATCTTCCGCCGTCTCGAGGTCCGCTATGTGATCGTCGCGGCGACATCGGGGGCGATGGGCGGTAGCGCGTCCGAGGAGTTCCTCGCCGAGAGCGAGGTCGGGGAAGACACGTTCGTCCGATGCCTGGAATCCGGGTATGCGGCGAATGTCGAGGCGGTCATCACGCCCGCGCCCGAGCCGATCCCGTTCGACGGCCTGCCGCAGGCGAAGGTGTACGACACCCCGGACACACCCACCATCGATACGCTGGTCGACTGGGCGGACGCCACATTCGAGCGCACCTACGCCGCCCGCGACACCCTCAAGAACGTGATGATCAAGATCCGGCGGCCCGGCAGCGACTGGGAGATCACCGGCGTCGGCGTACCGGGCGACCGCGAGGTCGACATGAAGCGACTCGAGGCCGCGCTGGAGCCCGCCGAGGTGGAATTGCTCAGCGACGCGGACTTCGCCGCCAACCCGTTCCTCGTCAAGGGATACATCGGGCCCAGAGGACTTGCCGCGCACGGTGTCCCGTACCTCGTCGATCCGCGGGTGGTCGACGGCACGTCGTGGGTGACCGGCGCCGACGAGAAGGGCAAGCACTACGTCGACCTCGTCGCCGGACGTGACTTCACCGCAGACGGGACCATCGAGGCCGCGGAGGTCCGCGACGGCGATCCCTCACCCGACGGCAAAGGGCCCCTCGTCTCCGCGAAGGGCATCGAGATCGGCCACATCTTCCAGCTGGGCCAGAAGTACACCGACGCCTTCGAGGTCGATGTCCTCGGTGAGAGCGGCAAACCGGTCCGCCTCACGATGGGGTCCTACGGTGTCGGCGTCTCACGTCTCGTCGCGGTCATCGCCGAACAGAGCCACGACGACAAGGGACTGCGCTGGCCGCGATCGGTCGCCCCGTTCGGCGTACATCTCGTCATCGCGAACAAGGACGACGCCGCCATCGCCGGCGCCCACGAGCTGGCCGAGGATCTCGACGCCGCCGGCGTGTCGGTGCTCCTCGACGACCGCAAGGCCTCGCCGGGCGTGAAGTTCAAGGACGCCGAACTCCTGGGCATGCCGGTCGTCGTGGTCGTCGGGCGCGGATATACCAACGGCACCATCGAGATCCGCGACCGCTTCACCGGGGAGACCATTGAGGTGCCGGTCGCCGGCGCCGTCGCGGCGGTGGCGGCGGCAGCTCGCGGCTAGACATGGCGGCGGGTGCATCCGCCCGTCGGACGCTCAGGCGGGGGAGCCGGGGAAGGCCACCGTCACGGGCGAATCCCGCAGGGCCACACGCCAGTCGGCTGCACGGACCGTCGAGTCGGTGAGCCCGCCGAGGCCGAGTCGTCGCACGGCGGTGTCTGCGGCCTGTTCGATCAGCGCGCGATAGGCCACCGTGCAGTCGACCTCCGCGGCGAGCAGTGCGCGTACGGCGGTCACCGAGTCGTCGACGGTCAGCGGAAGGGTGTACCCGACGGCCGCCTCGGGGACCGTCGCGTCGGCGGCGTTCAGGGCGGCGACGAGTTCGTCGCGCCGTACCCGGTGCGCCGCCGTGTATTCGGCGACGGTGGTCCGGCGGGCGGCGGAGGTGAAGGCGGTCGCCACCCCGTAGGCGAAGATCGCCGCGTTCTCGGTGTCGACAGCCTTCGACAGGGCATCGGTCGTCGCGCTCATCCGAGCTGCACCTCCACCATGCTCGTGACCGATGCGGACACCGCGCCGGCGAGTCCGGCGGCGTAGCCGCCGAGAGCGCCGGCCGCTTCCCCGGCGGTCCGTGCCGAATGGGACAACCGGCCGCGCAGATCGGTGACGGACGTGACCTCGGGGATGGTGCTGACCGGTCCCGTCGACGGCGGCGGGGTCGGCGCGCTCGCGCCACCCGATGTCCCGGGCTGTCCGGCCGGGGTGCCGATGCGGTCGGCGGTCTCCTGGTCGAGACGGGTGATCTCTTCGCGCAGGGCGCGTGCGTGTTCACCGCGCTGCGACGCGACCACACCGAGCGCGTTCGTGTAGTCGGGGGTCCGAGGCGCCAGCGACTGTGCGGCGGCCTGATCGGCGAGGGCCGCCTGGGCCAGGGGGACCAGCGCGGCGGCGGTGATCTGGTCGGCGGTCGGACCGCGATCGCACGCGGAGATCGCCGAGAGGGCGACGGTACCGGCGGTGACGGCGAGGCCGCCCCGCAGGACCGTTCGGCGCGTCAGGGGTGAGGTCACGCGACACATGATGCCAGCCGTGGACGGCGATGCGTCGTCGGCGGCGTCGGGCATGGCGGCCGGATGACGTCCGATGGCCGTCGTGGTCGGAGAGGGTCGTCGCATCCACTAGGATGGAGCACTGCCACTCAGCGGTCGAGGACCTGCCGACACCCAGAGGCGCCGGCCGCGGGAATGTCCCCACCGACAACTGAAGACGAGGAGAGTGCCGTGCCGATCACCGCCGAGCAGGTCAGCGACCTCGTCGAATCCGTGGTCACCGGACAGGGTTTCGATCTCGAGGACATCGTCGTGACGTCGGTGTCGGACCGCACCGAGATCACGGTCATCGTCGATCGCGACGGGGGTGGCGACCTCGATGTCCTCGCCGACCTCAGCCGCGAGATCTCCGCCGTCCTCGACGGCACGCCGAGTACGACGGACGAGGAGTACACCCTCGAGGTCACCTCACCCGGTGTCGATCGTCCGCTCACGGCGCCACGCCATTGGCGTCGTGCCCGCGGGCGCAAGGTGGCGGTGACCGTGTCGCCCACCGACGGCGGTTCGCCTCGGCAGGTGACCGGTCGGATCGGGCCGGTCGACGATGGCCATGTCCGCATCGTCGCCAACGACAAGGGGCGGTTCCGGACACAGGACCTCGACCTCTCGACGGTCCTCGAGGCCGTCGTACAGGTCGACTTCTCCCGTCCCGGAGCCGCCGAGCTGGAACTCTGCGGACTCGATCAGGAAGAGATCGTCCGCCGGCGCTCCGACAGCTGACCGGCACCCCTGACGTCGGACCCGCAGGCCACGCATGTCGACGCCCCGCCGGACACACCATCCCGGCGGATACCCAAACGCCACAGATCCGCGCACAATCGAATCGGACAAGTGAATAGGAGCAGACAAATGAATAGGAGCCCATCCCCATGAACATCGACATCAACGCGCTGCGCATGATCGAGGCGGACAAGGGCATCTCGATCGACACGGTCATCACCGCGATCGAGACGGCGCTGCTGACCGCCTACCGCCACACCGACGGCTTCGCGCCGCATGCCCGCATCGACGTGAACCGCAAATCCGGAGCGGTCCGGGTGATGGCACAGGAGCTCGACGACAACGGGGACGTCGTCCACGAGTGGGACGACACCCCCGAGGGTTTCGGCCGGATCGCCGCCACCACCGCCCGACAGGTGATCCTGCAGCGTCTGCGCGACGCGGAGAACGAGAAGAACTTCGGCGACTTCGTCACCCACGAGGGTGAGATCGTCGGCGGCGTCGTCCAGCAGGACTCACGTGCCAACGCCCGCGGGATGATCGTGGTGCAGATCGGCAGCGACGCCAACAGCGCCGAGGGCGTCATCCCACCCGCCGAGCAGGTACCCGGCGAGACCTACACCCACGGCGACCGGATCAAGTGCTACGTCGTCGGGGTCAGCCGCGGCCCCCGCGGACCGCAGATCACCTTGTCGCGCACCCACCCGAACCTCGTGCGCAAACTGTTCTCGCTCGAGGTCCCCGAGATCGAGGACGGCTCGGTCGAGATCGTCGCGGTCGCGCGGGAAGCCGGACACCGGTCGAAGATCGCGGTCCACACCGGCGTCGGCGGACTCAACGCCAAGGGCGCCTGCATCGGTCCGATGGGACAGCGCGTGCGCAACGTGATGAGCGAACTGGCCGGCGAGAAGATCGACATCATCGACTACGACACCGACCCGGGTGTGTTCGTTGGGAATGCGCTGTCACCGGCGAAGGTTGTGTCGGTCGAGGTCGTCGACCCCGCGGGCAAGGCAGCCCGCGTGGTCGTCCCGGACTATCAGCTCTCGCTCGCCATCGGCAAAGAGGGACAGAACGCCCGGCTCGCCGCCCGGCTCACCGGCTGGCGGATCGACATCCGATCGGATGCCGACCCCGCGCCGGCACCCGCCCCGGCCCGCCGTTCCGACGTCCCGCACGCCGACTGAGCAGCCGGTTGTCCGAGAACCGACCTAGCGCGCTAGACTGATCGATGGTTCAGCGATCGCTGTCGACACCACCCGAGGGCCGGGCCCTCCGCACGGGCTCACACCCACGCGGACCGGTCCGCACATGTGTCGGATGTCGGCAACGTGCAGAAGCAACGGATCTGGTCCGGGTCGTCGCCGTACACGGCGACGGGCCACCGGGGATCGTCGTCGACGCCGCGAAGACCATGCCGGGACGAGGTGCCTGGTTGCACCCGCAGCGGGACTGTTTGTCCGCCGCGGTGCGACGACGGGCGTTTCCCTCGGCGCTTCGGGTGCCCGGTCTGACCGTGGACCCCGACGACCTCGCCGAAGCAATCGGTGGGATCACCGCAGTAGATGGCCATAGCGGCCGGAACAGGTAGCAGAAGACATGAGCACACCGTGAAGTACCCACGATGAGCGCGTTTCGGACGTAAACCGAGGTCGTAGCGGGCAGCCCGCTCGACCTCCAAGTGAGGAGAGCAGTGGCAGGCAAGGCCCGCGTGCATGAACTGGCCAAAGAACTGGGCGTGACGAGCAAGCAGGTGCTCGAGCGTCTGAAGGAGCAAGGCGAGTTCGTCAAATCCGCGTCGTCGACGGTGGAGGCCCCCGTGGCCCGTCGACTCCGCGAGTCATTCCCCCAGAAATCAGGATCCAAGGACGCCGGGAAATCGGCGGCCCGACCGGGTGGTGCCCCCAAACCGGGCGCCAACGGCTCCGGTGGCGCCAAGCCGGGTCCCGCGCGTCCGGGTCCCAAGCCCGGTGCGCCGACCCCCGGCCCCACCCCGGCCGCTGCGAGCGCTCCGGCGCCCGCGCCGACCCCGGCACCCGCAGCACCCACCCCGGCGCCGAGCCCCGCTCCGTCGAAGCCTGCTCCGCAGGCTCCCGCTGCCGACGCCCCGGCGGCGGCAGCGGCCCAGGACTCAGGCGCGGCAGCACCGAGCCGGCCCGGTCCGCGACCGGGTCCCAAGCCGGGCCCGCGCGCACCGCGCGTCGGCAACAACCCGTACTCGTCGGCCCCGGCCCCCGCGCCGCGTCCGCAGGGTCCCCGTCCCGGTCCCGGGCAGGGTGGCCCGCGTCCCGGCGGCGGTCGTCCGGGTGCCACCGGACGCCCAGGTCAGGGGGGTCCTCGTCCCGGTCCCGGGCAGGGCGGACCCCGTCCCAGTCCCGGTAGCATGCCCCCGCGCCCGAATCCGGGTGCGATGCCGAGCCGAGCCGCTCGGCCGGACGCCGGGCGTCCGGGTCGCGGCGGCCCGGGCGGCGGCGGTGGTAACCGTGGCGGCGGCGGAGGTGGCTACCGCGGTGGCGGTGGCGGCGCGCCGACCGGTGCTCCCGGTGGCGGTTTCCGCGGTCGTCCCGGTGGCGGCGGTGGCCGTGGGCGCGGCGGTGCCGCGGGTGCGTTCGGACGTCCCGGCGGCGCACCCCGCAAGGGTCGCAAGTCGAAGCGTCAGAAGCGTCAGGAATACGATTCGATGCA
Source organism: Gordonia sp. ABSL11-1 (assembly GCF_030315685.1). Lineage (GTDB taxonomy): Bacteria > Actinomycetota > Actinomycetes > Mycobacteriales > Mycobacteriaceae > Gordonia. The sequence continues at coordinate 320,196 of NZ_JASXSI010000002.1, forward strand.
GGCGCCCGCCGTCGGCGGTGTGCGGTTGCCACGTGGCAACGGCGAGACCATCCGTCTCGCCCGCGGTGCATCGCTGTCGGACTTCGCCGACAAGATCGACGCCAACCCGGCATCGCTGGTCCAGGCGCTGTTCAACCTCGGCGAGATGGTCACGGCGACCGAGTCGGTCAACGACGAGACGCTGGAGCTGCTCGGCGGCGAGATGAACTACAACGTCCAGGTCGTCAGCCCGGAGGACGAGGATCGCGAGCTCCTGGAGAGCTTCGACCTCACCTACGGCGAGGACGAGGGCGGCGACGAGGACCTCGAGCAGCGTCCGCCGGTGGTCACCGTCATGGGTCACGTCGACCACGGCAAGACCCGCCTGCTGGACACGATCCGCAAGGCCAACGTCCGCGAGGCGGAAGCCGGTGGCATCACCCAGCACATCGGTGCCTACCAGGTGGACACCCACCTCAATGGTGAGGACCGTCTGATCACCTTCATCGACACCCCGGGTCACGAGGCGTTCACCGCCATGCGTGCCCGCGGCGCGAAGGCCACCGACATCGCGATCCTCGTGGTCGCGGCCGACGACGGCGTCATGCCGCAGACGGTGGAGGCGGTCAACCACGCCCAGGCGGCGGATGTGCCGATCGTGGTGGCGGTCAACAAGATCGACAAGGAGGGCGCGGATCCGCAGAAGATCCGGGGCCAGCTGACCGAGTACGGACTCATCCCGGAGGAGTACGGCGGCGAGAGCATGTTCGTCGACATCTCCGCCAAGCAGGGCGACAACATCGACGCACTGCTCGAGGCCGTGCTGCTGACCGCCGACGCGTCGCTCGATCTGCGCGCCAACCCGGACATGGACGCCCAGGGGGTCGCGATCGAGGCCCACCTCGACCGCGGGCGCGGCCCGGTCGCCACCGTCCTGGTCCAGCGCGGAACGCTGAAGGTCGGCGACTCCATCGTCGCCGGCGACGCTTATGGACGTGTCCGCCGCATGGTCGACGAGCACGGAGACGACGTCGCCGAGGCGCTGCCGTCGCGTCCGGTGCAGGTCATCGGCTTCACGTCGGTGCCCGGCGCGGGTGACAACCTGCTCGTCGTCGAAGAGGACCGCACCGCTCGGCAGATCGCCGACCGGCGCAATGCACGCAAGCGCAACGCGCTGGCCGCACGCAGTCGCAAGCGGATCAGCCTCGAGGACCTGGACTCCGCGCTCAAGGAGACCAGTCAGCTCAACCTGATCCTCAAGGGCGACAACTCGGGAACCGTCGAGGCGCTCGAGGAGGCCTTGCTGGGGATCGACATGGGCGACGAGGTGTCGTTGCGCGTCATCGACCGTGGTGTCGGTGGCGTCACCGAGACCAACGTCAACCTGGCTGCGGCGTCGGATGCGATCATCATCGGCTTCAATGTCCGAGCGGAGGGCAAGGCCACCGAGTTGGCCAACCGCGAGGGCGTCGACATCCGGTACTACTCGGTGATCTACCAGGCCATCGACGAGATCGAGAGTGCGCTCAAGGGCATGCTCAAGCCGATCTACGAAGAGGTCGAGCTCGGCCGCGCCGAGATCCGCGCCATCTTCAAGTCGTCGAAGGTCGGCAACATCGCCGGCTGTCTGGTCCAGTCGGGCATCATGCGGCGTAACGCCAAGGCCCGTCTGCTCCGCGACAACGTCGTGATCGCCGAGAATCTGTCCATCTCCTCGCTGCGACGGGAGAAGGACGACGCGACCGAGGTCCGCGAAGGCTACGAATGTGGTCTCACGCTGACCTACAGCGACATCAAGGTCGACGACGTCATCGAGAGTTACGAACTGCAGGAGAAGCCGCGCGACTGACCGTCGCGTCGCGAACTCCGACACGCCCCTCGGGTTCTCCGCCGATCTCCGGTGGGGAACCCGAGGGGACGCTGTGCTCAGTGGAAAGGATCCGACATGGCTGATTCGGCCAGGGCCGCCCGGATGGCGAAACGCATCTCGTCCATCGTCGCCTCGGCGATCGGGAGCGAGATCAAGGACCCGCGACTCGCGCACATCACCATCACCGATGCGCGGGTGACCAACGACCTGCATGATGCGACGCTGTTCTACACCGTGATGGGCGCCACCATCGACGACGAACCCGACTACGAGGCGGCCGCCGCCGGGCTCGCCAAGGCCACCGGCATCCTGCGGTCGAAGGTCGGTGCGGGCACCGGTGTCCGGTTCACCCCGACGCTGACCTTCGTGCTCGACACCGTGCCCGACGCCGCACGGCACATGGAGGAACTCGTCGCGCGCGCCCGCGCCAACGACGAGCTGGTGGCACGACGGGCAGAGAGGGCCGAGCCCGCCGGTGACGCCGACCCGTATCGCAGCGCCGACGACGCAGCAGCAGATGCCGACTCTGCAGGGGACGGTCCTCGGGAGTGACATCGGCGACCAGCACAGCGGTGGCGGCCGAGCTCGCCGACGTCTCCGCGGTGACCATCCTCTGCCACGTCCGTCCGGACGCGGACACCATCGGCAGCGGTCTGGCGCTGGGATTGGCGCTGGATCGGCTGGGCGCACAGGTCGAGGTCGCGTTCCCCGACACGGTGGCGTTGCCGTCGCCGCTCGGTGAACTGCCCGGCGCCAAGCTCCTCGTCCATGAACGCGATGTCGTCGGGCACCCGGTCGTCGTCTCCGTCGACGCGGCCAGTCTGAGTCGGTTGGATTCGCTGACAACGGTTTTCGTGGCCGCGCGACGGACGGTGACCATCGACCATCACGCGTCGAACCTCGGGTTCGGCGATCTCGACCTGATCGATCCGGCCGCGGACTGCACCGCGGTGCTCGTGCTGTCGGTGCTCGACGACCTCGGTGTCGCGATCGACGAGGAGATCGCCACTTGTCTGTACGCGGGGCTCGTCACCGACACCGGCTCGTTCCGGTGGGCCCGGCCGGAGTCGTTCCGGGTGGCGGCGCGCCTCATCGACGCGGGCGTCGACGCCCGGGCCTGGAGTCGGTCGCTGCTCGACAGCCATCCGTTCCGCTGGTTCCGGATGGTGGCCGACGTCCTCGGCGGCGCCGAGTTGGTCGCCGAGGCGTGTGACGGCGGAGGACTGGTCTACGCCGTCGTCGACCATCAGGTCTTGTCCGGAATGAGCTGGGAAGAGGGCGAGAGCGTCATCGACATCGTCCGCACGGCGAACGAGGCCGAGGTCGCGGCGGTGTTCAAGGAGACCGCACCGCAGACCTGGTCGGTCTCGTTGCGATCCAAACGCACAGTCGATCTGGTGCCGATCGCGGCCGCCCACGGAGGCGGAGGGCACCGGCACGCTTCCGGATACAACGACTCCGGCCCCGCCGACGAGGTGGTGGCCCGACTGCTGGGATCGCTCTGAGCGAGTCCGCCGTCCACGATCCGACCGCCGGGCCGCGGCGCATCGCGATCCTGACGGTCTCCGCGTTGGCGGTGCTGATCGCACCGCCGCTCTATCTGCTGCTGGATCTGGCGGTCGTCGGTCGCCTGGGCGGCGACGAGCTCGCCGCACTGGGGGTGGCGACTCTCGTGCTGTCGGTGATCAGCACCCAGCTGACCTTTCTGTCCTACGGGACGACCGCCCGGTCCGCGCGTCGATTCGGCGCGGGCGACCGTGCGGGCGCCGTCTCCGAGGGCATTCAGGCCAGTTGGATCGCCGTCGGTGTCGGGGTGCTCCTGGTCGCCGTGATGTATCCGCTGGCGCCGTTCGTCATGCAGATCCTGGTGGGCTCGGGTTCGCCCGCGTCCGGGCTGGTCGTCGCCGACGCGACCGGGTGGGTGCGCATCGCCATGTTCGGGGTTCCGCTGATCCTGCTCTCGATGGCCGGCAACGGATGGATGCGTGGCGTGCAGGAGACCCGGCGGCCCGTCGTCTACGTCGTCGTCGGTCTGTCCGTGGCCGCGGTCCTCGTCGTCGGCCTGACCCACGGGGTCGGTGGTTTGCCGCGACTCGGATTGCCGGGAAGCGCGGTGGCCAACCTGGTGGGTCAGGGATTGACCGGAGTCCTGTTCGCGCAGCGCGTGATCCGTGAGGCGCGACGTTCCGGCGTCCGTCGGCTGTGGCCCGACCGTGCGGTCATCGGTGCCCAGCTCGTGATGGCCCGCGACCTCGTCGTCCGCAGCCTGTCGTTCCAGATCTGCTTCCTGTCCGCCGCGGCAGTCGCCGCCAGATTCGGTGTCGAGGCGGTGGCTGCACACCAGGTGGTGCTGCAGCTCTGGGAGTTCATGTCGCTGTTCCTCGATTCGTTGGCGATCGCGGCGCAGTCGCTCGTCGGTGCGGCGCTGGGCGGGGGAGCGGTCGGGGTCGCAGTCGGCGTGGCACGGCGGGTCACCGTCGTGTCGCTCGTCGCCGCCGCGATCATGGCCGGTGTGTTCGCGCTCGGTGCCGAGGTGATACCGCGCCTGTTCACGTCCGATCCCGAGATCCTCGACGCGATCGCCGTGCCGTGGTGGTTCTTCGTCGCGATGCTGCCGATCGCCGGGATCGTCTTCGCTCTCGACGGTGTGCTGTTGGGCAGCGGGGACGCCCGCTTCCTGCGGACCGCGACCCTCGTCGCCGCGCTCGTCGGATTCCTCCCGCTCATCTGGCTGTCGCTGGCCTTCGACTGGGGCCTGGCCGGGATCTGGAGCGGGTTGGTGGTGTTCATGCTCGGCCGGCTGAGCGCCGTGGCGATGCGTGTCCGGTCCGGCCGATGGCGGCGTACCGGCGTCGACACATGAGAGGCCGATGGGAGTCAGAAACAGGCCAGGGTATCCTTACCCGATGATCCGATCCCTCGTCGCCGCACTGTGCGGTGTGCTCGCCGTTCTCGCGTCCGTGGTTGTCGGGGCCGCGCCTGCCGACGCCGAACCCCCGACGACGCGTGTGCTCCTGATCCCCGGTCAGTATCTGCCCGGAGCGGTGTTCCAGCCGATGGCCGACAACCTGACCTCCCGTGGCTATCCGGCCACGCCTCTCGACCTCCGCGGATTCGACATGAAGAAGGATGCCGCGGCGATCTCGGCGGCCGTCGACCGTATCCATCGCCAGCATCCCGGTGATCGCGTCGCACTGGTCGGGCACAGCATCGGCGGGGTCAGCGCCCGCTGGTACCTGAAGGAGATGGGCGGCGCCGACAAGGTCGCCACCTATGTCGCCTTCGGGAGCCCGCAGTACGGATCGCCCGGTGCCTGCGGACAGCAGGCCGGGCCCGAGGTGTGTCCTGGGACGCCGTTCCTGGCCACGTTGAACAAGGGCGACGACACACCCGGCCCGACCCGGTACTACGGCGTGCGCAGCGCCCGCGAATGGGTTGACGGACACCTCGACGGGGGCCAGTGCCGGGTCACTCCGATCCCGGCGAACGAATCGTTCCCGGCACTCGGTCTCGAGCACACCTTCGAGATGATCGATCCGAAGATCTGGGACGCGACCGTGGCCGCCGTCAACGGACAGTGCCGCGGTCGGTTCGTCACCGAACCCGACGGAGTGCTGACCTATCAGAAGTCCACGCTGCCGGGCGCGCCGGGACACCGCTGAGGCGGACCCGCGCCGGACCCGCGCGTCGGGTGCCGGAGGGTGCGAGCGGCCGCTCGGAGGTGGGCGGCCGCACATCGTTAGGGTGGTGACATGGCGACCTTGTGGGCAATCAGCGATCTTCACGTCGCCCACCGGGGGAACGAGCACATCGTCGATCTGCTCCGTCCTCAGGACAGTGGCGACTGGTTGATCGTGGCAGGCGACGTGGCCGAACGCACCGACGACATCGTCGACACACTCCGCAGGCTGCGCACCCGTTTCCACACGGTCGTGTGGGTCCCGGGCAACCACGAGTTGTACACGACGGCCAAGGATCCGCTGCAGATCCACGGTGTGGCCCGTTACGACTACCTCGTGCAGGCATGCCGCGACATCGGTGTGATCACCCCGGAGGACATCTATCCGCTCTTCCATCCGGGCAACGGCGCGACGCCGGTCCGGGTCGTGCCGATGTTCCTGCTGTACGACTACACATTCCGGCCGGAGGGCACCTCGACGACACTCACTGCCCTCGCGCTGGCCCGCGAACGCAACGTCGTCGCCACCGACGAGTTCCTCCTGTCGCCGGAACCGTTCCCGACCCGCGACGCCTGGGGACGGGCGCGGATCGAGGCCACCCGCACGCGCCTCGACGCACTCGATCCGTCCGAGCAGACCGTGCTGATCAATCACTGGCCACTGCGGCGCGAACCCACTGACGCACTGATGTACCCGGAGTTCGCGCTCTGGTGTGGCAGTGAGTTGACGGCCGACTGGCACACCCGATACCACGCGGCCTGCTGCGTCTACGGCCACCTGCACATCCCGCGCACGACCTGGTACGACGACGTGCGTTTCGAGGAGGTGTCCGTCGGCTATCCTCGTGAATGGAAGCGGCGGGGACTCCCGGAACCGCTGCTACGGGCCATCATCCCGGATCCCGGCCTGACCGAGGCCGACCTTCCCGGACACGGCGCACGGTTCGAGTTGCCGCCCGACTACGAGCGCCACGCCCAGGAGTTCGCCCGTCGGATCGCCGAACGTCGCGAACGCCGGGCCGCCCGAGGGGCCACCCGCACGACAACCGAGGAACAAGAGTGATCGAACAGCTCGTCCCGAGCGGTGTGGCCTCGGCCGAGGCCTTCGAGGATCCGCCCGGGCTCGAACCCATGCCCGCCGAGCGTTCCCTGATCGAACGCGCGGTCGACAAGCGACGTCGCGAGTTCGTCACGGCGCGCCACTGTGCGCGCGAGGCCATGTCTCAGTTGGGGATCGGGCCGACGCCGATCATGCGTGGCGAGCGGGGGATGCCGCTGTGGCCGGAGCGTGTCGTCGGAAGTCTGACGCACTGCGACGGTTACCGCGGCGCCGTCGTCGCCTACTCGCTGCAGGTCCGGTCGCTGGGCATCGACGCCGAACCCCATGACCGGCTGCCGGACGGGGTCCTCGAGCACACGAGCATCGATGCGGAGCGACAGGTGCTGGCCACTCGGCCCGATGGACTGCACTGGGACCGACTCCTGTTCTGCGCCAAGGAGGCCACGTACAAGGCGTGGTTTCCGGTCACCCAACGATGGCTGGGTTTCGAGGATGCCCACATCAGCTTCGAGCAGACCTCGCCGACGGGTGGGACGTTCGCCTCGCGCATCCTCGTCGACGGCTCGGCGATCGACGGTGGCGCCCCGCTGACCGAACTCACCGGACGGTGGCTCGTCGACCGCGGTCTGATCACGACCACGATCGCATTGACCTGACATGGCCGACGCATCCATCGAGAACGCCGGGCTGGTCATCGTGGACAAGGACCCCGGGATGACGAGTCACGATGTGGTCTCCAAGTGCCGGAAGTTGTTCGACACCAGGCGTATCGGGCATGCCGGCACCCTGGATCCGATGGCGACCGGCGTCCTCGTCGTCGGCGTCGAGCGGGCGACCAAACTGCTCGGTCTGCTCACCCTGACCACCAAGTCGTACGCCGCTACCATCCGCCTCGGCGCCGCCACCGACACCGATGACCGTGAAGGGCAGCAGATCTCGCGGACAGACGCGAGCCACCTCACCAACACGCAGATCGCCGCGGGGATCGCCGATCTGACCGGCGACATCCAACAGGTCCCGGCACGCGTGAGCGCGATCAAGGTCGACGGGCGGCGGGCGCACAGTCTGGCACGCACCGGCGCGGAGTTCGACCTGGCCGCCCGACCGGTGACGGTGTCGCGCTTCGACATCCGGGAGCTACGGCGTCCTCCGGTCCCTGAGGAGCCAGCGAGCGGAGCGAGCGAGCGTCTCGAAGGGTTCATCGACCTCGACGTCGAGGTCGACTGCTCGGCAGGCACCTACATCCGTTCGCTGGCACGCGATCTCGGCGCCGCCCTCGGGGTGGGGGGCCATCTGACCGCGTTGCGCAGGACCGCCGTCGGCCCCTTCACACTCGACCATGCTCGTACCCTTGCGACGCTGTCGGAAGGGCCACGGCTGTCGCTGACCATCGACGAGGCCGCGAAGATCTCCTTCCCGCATCGCGACATCGACGACGACGAGGCCGAGTCGATCAGCCAGGGTCGCTGGCTGACGCCCGTGGGACGCAAGGAGACCTATGTGGTCATCGACCCCGCGGGCCGCGCGATCGCATTGGTCCAGGAGAAGGGGCGCCGGGCGAGTTCGGTGATGGTCGTGCGACCCGCGACGCTCCGGTAGCCGCGGTGACTGCGGTGTCGAGGCTTGCGCGGGCCGGCTCGGTTCGCGCGGGTCGTCGACGGCCCGCGCCAACGACACCCGCGCGACCGGCGACGAGCCTCCGACGGTCCCGAATCCGGTCAGGCCGACGGGATCAAGAAGATCGCACGCGCGGCAACGTCACCGAGATCGATGTGGTCGCTGCCGTCGACCGAGATGGAGATCGTGCCTGCGAACGGTCGCTTCTCGACGACGGTGACGACGCGGTCCAGCGCCACGCCGACTTCGTCGAAGTAGCGCAACATGTCCGGATCGTCGTCGGAAATCCTTGCGACGGTGCCCGATTCGTCGACATCGAGGTCGGACAGGAGTTTGGCGTCGGGGCTGGGCACTGAGCCGTCGATCGCCGGGATCGGGTCACCGTGCGGATCCCGGCTGGGATAGCCGAGTTTCGCGTCCAGGCGTGACATCAGACGGTCGGACACCGCGTGTTCGAGGATCTCGGCCTCGTCGTGGACCTCGTCCCAGCCATAACCGAGTTCACGGACGAGGAATGTCTCGAGCAGACGGTGACGGCGCACCATGAGGATCGCGGCGGATCGTCCCTCGTCGGTGAGGGTGACCGCGCCGTACCGCTCGTGCGAGACCAAGCCCTGGTCGGCGAGCTTGCGGATCGCCTCGGACGCGGTCGATGCGGACACGCCGAGGCGTTCGGCGAGCATCTTCGTGGTCACCTTGACGTCGGCCCATTCCTGGACGGTCCAGATGACCTTCAGGTAGTCCTGTGTCACCGACGACAACTCGGTCACCGGGCGTTCGCCGGCCGACATGACGTCGCCGGACCCACCGGACTCTGACGTGCCGGGACCGGCCGTGGGGGACTGGGGCATTCCTCGAGCTTAGAACCTGCCCGATCCGAGAGCGACATGTGTCATCGCGTGTTGTCATCGGTCGGTGTCCGTTCAGCACCGATCGAGGTGGACGAAACACGCTGTTCATCACCAGCGGCCGGAAGTGGTTTGGGAACCGACCGGGCCGTAGGCTGGTGCGCGTGTTGCGTTGGCGAGGTCTCGAGGACATCCCCGCGGACTGGGGTAGGTGTGTGGTCACCATCGGTGTGTTCGACGGCGTTCATCGCGGTCATGCCCAACTGATCCACGCCGCGACCGCGGCGGCGGCCGAACGTGGTGTGCCGGCCGTGTTGATGACGTTCGATCCGCATCCGGCCGAGGTGGTCCGTCCCGGCACCCATCCGCCGCAGTTGACCACCCTGACGCGGCGGGCCGAACTCGCCGAGGAACTCGGGATCGACGTGTTCTGCGTGATGCCCTTCACCGCCGAACTCGCGTCGCGCTCGCCGAAGGACTTCGCGCACGACATCCTCGTCGAGACCCTGCACGCCGCCGATGTCGTCGTCGGAGACAACTTCACCTTCGGCAAGAAGGCTGCCGGTGACGTCGCCAAGCTCACCGAGCTCGGCCAGAAGTTCGGATTCGAGGTGCAGGGCATCTCGCTGTTCGGCGAACACGCCGTGACGTTCTCGTCGACCTACATCCGATCCTGCGTCGCCTCCGGCGACGTCGAGCTCGCCGCCGAGGCGCTCGGTCGCCCGCACAGGGTGGAGGGTGTTGTCGTCCGTGGAGACGGCCGCGGCCGCGAACTGGGCTTCCCCACCGCGAATGTCGCCCCGCCGATGTTCGCGGCAATCCCCGCCGACGGCGTCTACGCCGCCTGGTTCACCGTGCTGGGCGCCGGACCGGTCGTCGGTCAGGTGGTTCCGGGTGAGCGATATCAGGCCGCCGTCTCGGTCGGCACCAACCCGACGTTCTCCGGACGCACCCGCACCGTGGAGGCGTTCGTCCTGGACACCAGCGCGGATCTCTACGGCCAGCATGTCGCCGTCGACTTCGTCGGCCGGATCCGCGGGATGGTGAACTACGCCGAGGTCGACGACCTGATCACCGCGATCGCCGGTGATGTCGAGGAGACCCGGCGATTGTTGGCCAAGGCCGAGGACTGATCGACCTCTGCTGATCGACCTCTGCTGAGGAGTTCACCACGACTCGGCGGCCACCGGCACTCGGATTTGGGCAGGTGGGGGTGCCGCTGGTAGATTCGATCGCTGGCGTTGCTGCGGTCCGCGGTGGCGCGCCGTCTGTCGGAGCATCCGGGTGGATGCCGAGCAGAATCCGATGAACGCGGGACTGAGATATCAGGAGTTTTCCCATGGCACTGACTGCCGCGCAGAAGAAGGACATCCTGTCCGAGTACGGCCTGCACGAGACCGACACCGGTTCTCCGGAGGCGCAGGTCGCGCTGCTGACCAAGCGCATCACCGACCTGACCGAGCACCTCAAGGAGCACAAGCACGATCACCACAGCCGTCGTGGTCTGCTGCTTCTCGTCGGTCGCCGTCGCCGTCTGCTCAAGTACGTCGCCAAGGTCGACATCAACCGCTACCGCGCGCTCATCGAGCGCCTCGGACTGCGTCGCTGAGCGACGCGCCCGGCCCGCTCGACGGGCCCACGACCTCACGGCCGTTCTCGCACACCACGCGGGGACGGCCGTGTCGTTTATGCTGGTCGGTTCGCAATGATAGGCTGGCCAGTGATCGTTGCCGTGAAAGTCCTGCTGGACGTGACAAACGAGCAGATCGGTCCTCGGTAGTGGCCGCCGGAACGCCAACAGTTCCGGCCGCTTCGATCGAAGGCCGTCTGCGCACCAACCCGGCGCGCATCTCGAGATCGCGCGCCCCACACGACCGGCACTTCTCTCATGGCTCCGTTCCGGGTCGGCCCCTGCCCACGCAGGCGTCGCCGCACTCTGTGGTGCGTGCCGAAGTGAGCCGATCCGCATTCGAGAATCGCAGTCGCCGGGAGTCGGCGGCTGACACGAAGGGACTCTGACGACCACATGACCGATGTGACAAACCCCGGCGTCGACACCGACGCCGACTACGACGACTCGATCACCGAGGCGACCGCCGTGATCGACAACGGGAGCTTCGGCACCCGCACCATCCGATTCGAGACCGGCCGCCTGGCCCTGCAGGCCGCCGGATCGGTCACCGCATACCTCGATGACGAGACGATGCTGCTGTCCACCACCACCGCGTCCAAGCAGCCGAAGGAGCATTTCGACTTCTTCCCGCTGACCGTCGACGTCGAAGAGCGCATGTATGCCGCGGGCCGTATTCCCGGATCGTTCTTCCGTCGTGAGGGCCGCCCGTCCACCGACGCCATCCTGACCTGCCGCCTCATCGACCGGCCGCTGCGTCCGTCGTTCGTCGACGGACTCCGCAACGAGATCCAGGTCGTCGTGACCGTCATGTCGCTGGATCCCAAGGATCTCTACGACGTCGTGGCCATCAACGCCGCATCTGCTTCGACCCAGCTCGCCGGCCTCCCGTTCTCGGGCCCCGTCGGTGGCGTCCGGGTCGCGCTGATCCCGACAGAGGAGAACAAGGCGGGCCAGTGGGTCGCCTTCCCGACCGTCGAGCAGCTCGAAGGTGCCGTCTTCGACATGGTCGTCGCCGGACGGATCGTGTCCGGTCAGGGCGATTCCGCCGACGTCGCGATCATGATGGTCGAGGCGGAGGCCACGGAGAACGTCATCGACATCATCGCCGGCGGTGCGCAGGCGCCGACCGAGGCGATCGTCGCCGAGGGCCTCGAGGCCGCCAAGCCGTTCATCGCCCGCCTCTGTGAGGCGCAGAAGTCGCTGGCCGCCGCGGCAGCCAAGGAGACCGGCGAGTTCCCGCTGTTCCCGCCGTACGAGTCCGACGTGTACGACGCAGTCGCCGCCGCCGCGACCGATCGTCTGTCCGAGATCCTCACGATCCCGGCCAAGCAGGAGCGCGACGACAAGACCGACGAACTCAAGGCCGACATCCTCCGGCAGCTCGGCGAGCAGTTCGAGGGTCGCGAGAAGGAGATCGGCGGCGCCTACCGGTCGCTCACCAAGAAGCTGGTCCGCCAGCGCATCCTGACCGATCACTTCCGCATCGACGGCCGTGGCATCACCGACATCCGCTCGCTCTCCGCCGAGGTCGCGGTGATCCCGCGGGCACACGGCAGCGCACTGTTCGAGCGGGGCGAGACCCAGATCCTGGGCGTCACCACCCTGGACATGGTCAAGATGGCCCAGCAGATCGACTCGCTCGGACCCGAGACGAGCAAGCGCTACATGCATCACTACAACTTCCCGCCGTACTCGACGGGTGAGACCGGCCGCGTCGGGTCGCCCAAGCGTCGCGAGATCGGCCACGGCGCCCTCGCCGAGCGAGCTCTCGTCCCGGTGATCCCGAGTGTCGAGGACTTCCCGTATGCGATCCGTCAGGTGTCGGAAGCGTTGGGCTCCAACGGTTCCACCTCGATGGGTTCGGTGTGTGCCTCGACGATGGCGTTGCTGAACGCCGGCGTCCCGCTGCGGGCCCCGGTCGCCGGCATCGCGATGGGGCTGGTCTCCGACACCGTCGACGGCGAGACCCGTTATGTCGCACTGACCGACATCCTCGGCGCCGAGGATGCCTTCGGCGACATGGACTTCAAGGTCGCGGGCACGAAGGACTTCGTCACCGCCCTGCAGCTCGACACCAAGCTCGACGGCATCCCGTCGCAGGTCCTCGCGGGTGCGCTCAGCCAGGCCAAGGACGCCCGGCTGACCATTCTCGACGTCATGGCCGAGGCCATCGACGAGCCCGACGAGATGAGCCCGTACGCACCGCGTATCACCACCATCAAGATCCCGATGGACAAGATCGGTGAGTTGATCGGTCCGAAGGGCAAGACGATCAACGGCATCACCGAGGAGACCGGCGCCAACATCTCGATCGAGGACGACGGCACGGTGTTCATCGGCGCCGCCGACGGTGTCTCCGCGCAGGCCGCGATCGACCGCGTCAACGCGATCGCCAACCCGCAGCTGCCGAAGGTGGGTGAGCGGTTCCTCGGAACCGTCGTCAAGACCACCGCTTTCGGTGCGTTCGTCTCCCTGCTCCCGGGTCGCGACGGCCTCGTGCACATCTCGAAGCTGGGCAAGGGCAAGCGCATCAACAAGGTCGAGGACGTCGTGAACGTGGGCAGCAAGCTCCGCGTCGAGATCGCCGACATCGACGACCGCGGCAAGATCAGCCTCGTCCCGGTCGACGAGGACGCCACAGCCTCGGCCGACGCTGAAGCGGTCACCGCCGACGCGTGATCGACAGCATCTGATCAGCACCGTCTGATCGGTGCACAGCCGCCACGGCCCGCCACCCGTCCCCGGGTGGTGGGCCGTGGACGTCTCGCTAGGCTGAGCGACAGCAACGCCTCGCTCATCGGTCAGACAGAGGCGCGTTCGAAGTGTGATGACGTCCGACGATGCAAAGGGGGCGAGGACCGTGGTGGAACACCGGCCCAGGGTCCCGGCCGACAAACTCACGGTTCCGCGGCGCCGACGACGCGATGACGTGGACCGTGCGACGGTTGCCGATCTCGTGGTGACCGCCCCGGTCGTCGGCTCGGCGGCGATGTCGGTGCGTGAGGCGGCGGCGCTCATGACCGAGCGCCGCCAGGATTACATGCTGATCCCGTTGTCGGAGGGCAGCTACGGCGTGCTGACCGATGCCGACATCCGCGCGCGGGTGGTCGCGGCGGGGCGCGGGGCGGACGTGTCGGTCGGCGATCTGGTGACGGCGCCCGTGTCCGGCGTGCAGCGGGACCTGGCGGCGGTCGACGCCTTGACGGAGTTGCTGGACCGCGGTCTGACCGTGATGCCGGTCCTCGATCCGGCGGGCGAGGTCATCGGTGTCGTGGCCGCGGCCGACTTCATCGCGGCTCCTGCGGGACCGGGAATGTCGTTGCGCGGCCAGATCGCTCGCGCCGCGAATGCCGACGACCTCCAGGAGCGCGCGCGCCGGATCCCGTACCTGGTCGCCGACCTGCTCCGTCGTGAGCAACCGATCCACGAGATCACTGCCGTCGCATCGCTCATCCACGACGCCGTCGTCCGTCGCGCGCTCGAACTCGTACTCGCCGGACACCCGGAGTTGGATTCGTCGGCGGTCACGTGGTTGTCGTTGGGCAGCAACGCGCGTCGGGAACCGGTGCTCACCTCCGACATCGACTCGGCCGTCTCGTTCGACGACAGGCTGGACGACACCCAGATGTCAGGATTCCGAACCGCGTTCGAGGAGATCGACGCCATCCTGCGTGGCGGCGGGATCAGCATCGACGAGAACGGTGCCATCGCCTCGAAGCCGCTCTTCGCCAGAACACATGCCCAGTGGGGCGAAGCGGCCCGCACGTGGATCGATGCGCCGCTGGAGAACAAGGGGATGATCTTCACCTCGCTGCTGTTGGACGCCAGGCCGATCTGGGGTGACGACGGGCTGTCCGCGGTCGGCGAGGTGTTCACCGATCTGCGATCCCATCCCGCGACGATGGGATTGCTCCTGGCGGAGGCACTGTCCTACAAGGCGCGTCTCCGGTCGATGCGGGATGTCCTCGCGCGCCGCGGCGACACGTTCGACATCAAGACACATGCCCTCACGCCGCTGATCAACATCGCGCGGTGGGCGGCCTTGAGTGTGGGAGCTTGCGCCCTCGACACCCGGGCACGTCTGCGTGCGGCCGCCGGCAGCCCGATGATGACCGCCGACCAGTCGGCCACCCTCATCGAGGTCTTCGATGTGCTGCAACGGGTTCGGCTGACCTATCAGGTGGCGCAGTTCGACCGGGGCGAGGCCGTGTCCGACGTCCTGGAGATGAAGAGGCTGTCGCCGCTGGACCGCAGCCTCGTCGCGCAGGCGGTCCGGGAGGTCGCGGGCACCCAGCGTCGGATGACGAACATGAGTCACTATCTGAAGGTCGCCGACTAGGTCGGCCCCGAGACATCATGTGCCTCATCCTGTTCGCGTGGAACGCGCATCCGCGGCATCGGCTGGTGGTCGCGGCCAACCGCGACGAGTATCACCGGCGCGCCACCAGCCCACTCGGGCGCTGGCCCGATCTGCCGATCGTCGCCGGACGTGACCGTCTGGCGGGCGGGACATGGATGGGCGTGAACGCCGACGACCCTTCCCGGTTCGCGATGGTCACCAATGTCCGCGTCGGGCGACCGGCGCCGGCCGGGCCGCGGTCACGGGGCGAACTGCCCGTCCGATTCCTCTCCGGCGACGACACTCCGGAATCATTCGCGGTCGGGGTCGCGCGCGACGGTACGGAGTATCACCCGGTGAACCTGTTGATGGGCGACGCCGACGACCTCTGGTGGGTCACCAATCATCCCGAGCCCCACGCTCAACGGGTATCGGACGGGGTACACGGTCTGTCCAACGGAGCGCTGGACAGTGACTGGCCCAAGGTGACGGACGGTCGCGCCGCCCTGGCTGATCTGGTCGCTGCCGAGCAGACCGCGTCGGTCGAGCCGTATCTCACACTGCTCGCCGACCGCCACCGCCCGCCCGACGATCGGCTCCCGTCCACCGGCATGCCGCACGAGCTCGAACAGCAGCTCGGGCCGATCTTCGTCGACACGCGCGGATACGGGACGCGGGCGTCGACCGCGCTCCGAATCGGGTACGACGGCACGGGGGAGATGACCGAACGGCGGTACACCTGGCGGGGCCGTCGACGCGGGACGACGACGATCAGACTCGGGTGATCGGGTCGCCGTCCGTCGTCGACAGGGTCGAACCGTGGCGGTGCGATCAGGCCAACGGGAACAATGCGACCGGGATGTCGAGTGCGGCACCGACTTCCGGGGTGAACAGGTCGCCGTCGTGGGTGCTGAGACCGGCGGCCAGCGTCGCGTCGTCGTGGCAGGCCTGCTCCCAGCCCTTGTCGGCCAGACGCAGTACGTAGGGGAGTGTCGCGCCGGTGAGGGCCATCGTCGACGTGCGTGCGACCGTGCCGGGCATGTTGGCCACGCAGTAGAACACGGTGTCGTGCACCGCGAAGGTCGGATCGTCGTGGGTGGTCGGACGTGAGTCCTCGAAGCAACCGCCCTGATCGATGGCGATGTCGACGAGCACGGCACCGGGCTTCATCTGGGCGACGAGGCTGTTGGGGACCAGGACCGGCGCCTTCGCCCCGGGGAGGAGCACGGCGCCGATGACGAGGTCGGCCTCGCGGACGGCCTCGGCGAGGGCCAGGCCGGTGCTGTAGCGCGTGTGGACGCGTCCGGCGAAGCGGGCGTCCACCGCGCGCAGTTTGGCGATGTCGATGTCGAAGACCGTCACCTGCGCGCCCATGCCGACGGCAATGGTGGCGGCGTTGACGCCGCTCACTCCCGCCCCGATCACGACCACGTTCGCCGGTTCGGTACCCGGGACCCCGCCCATGAGCACTCCGCGACCGCCCTCGGAGCGCATCAGGTGGTAGGCCCCGACCTGCGGTGCGAGACGTCCGGCGACCTCGCTCATCGGCGCCAGCAGAGGAAGCGAACCGTCGGCCGCGCGCACGGTCTCGTACGCGATGGAGGTGGTCTGCGAGGCCAACAGTGCTTCGGTGCACGGACGGCTCGCGGCGAGGTGCAGATAGGTGAACACGGTCTGGCCCCGCCGCAGCAGGGGATACTCGGCCGCGATCGGTTCCTTGACCTTGAGCAGGAGGTCGGCCTGCTCCCACACCTGGTCGGCGGTGGACAGGATCTGGGCCCCGGCCTCTTTGTAGTCGTTGTCGTGGAACGACGAGCCCTCGCCGGCGCCGGCCTGGATCACGACGTCGTGGCCGCGATGATGGAGTTCGGCGACGCCCGCGGGCGTGATGGCGACTCGGTACTCGTTGTTCTTGATCTCGGTGGGGATTCCGACGCGCATGGCGGCTCTCCTGACGATGGTGGGTGTGGTGGCGGGCGCGCGACACCCTCAGCTGTGTAGTGGTGCGGATCGCGCGGTGCTGAATCAAGCGTGAAGGAACATCGAAGATCTCACAATGTCTGTGAGTAATATTCTCTTCGAAGTGCAATCACTCGAAGAATCATCGAGCAGAGGGTGTGACATGGCTGCTACGCCGAAGGATGTTCGGGCGGGCCAGCCCGCCTTGGACGAGACCGATCGGACGCTGCTGCGTCTTCTGCAGACCGATGCCCGGATGCCGAACAGTGAACTGGCCGCACGTGCCGGGATCGCGCCGTCGACGTGCCACGGACGGGTCCGTCGGCTCACCGATGTCGGCGTCATCCGAGGCTTCTTCGCCGACGTCGACCCTGCCGCGGTCGGACGACCCCTGCGCGCGATGGTGGCGGTGAGTCTGCAGGCCGAGGCGCGCGGTGAGATCCGGCACTTCGTCGGTGAGATCGAACGGCACGACGAGGTCATCGACGTGTTCTTCCTGGCCGGCACCGACGACTATCTCCTGCACGTCGCGACCGCCGACACCGATGCGTTGCGGCAGTTCGTCGAGATGCTGAACGCGCGCCGGGAGGTCGCCGGCACCACCACGTCGCTCGTCTTCGAACACCGCCGGGGTGGTGCGCCGATCTTCTGAGCGTTCGGGCGCCATAGAATCGTGGACCGGGCCGAACATGAGCAATCGAAGGGACTTCTCGGATGTCAGTTGATGCACAGCCAGGTGATGTGCGGGTGGGTGTGTTCGGTAGCGCGGGCAAGGTCGGTCAGGCCATCGTCTCCGCGGTCGAGGCCGCCGACGACCTGACCTTCACGGTCGGTGTCGACAAGGGCGACTCACCCGAGTCGTTCGTTGCGACGCGGACATCGGTCGTCGTCGACTTCACTCATCCGAGCGTCGTGATGGACAACCTGGAGTTCTTGATCCGCAACGGGATTGACGCCGTCGTCGGGACGACCGGATTCACCGAGGAACGTCTGGCACAGGTGCGTGGCTGGCTCGCCGACAGTCCGGGAGTCGGTGTCCTCATCGCGCCGAACTTCGCGATCGGCGCCGTGCTGTCGATGCGCTTCGCCGCGCAGGCGGCGCGCTTCTACGACTCGGTCGAGGTCATCGAACTCCATCACCCCCACAAGGCCGACGCGCCGTCGGGGACCGCCTACCGCACCGCCTCGCTCATCGCGCAGGCGCGCGCCGACGCCGGGGTGGGGCCGAGTCCGGACGCCACCACCGACGAACTCGACGGTGCCCGGGGTGCCGTCGTCGACGACGTCCGGGTGCATTCGGTGCGCTTGGCAGGCCTGGTCGCGCACCAGGAGGTGCTGCTCGGAACCGAGGGTGAGACCCTCACCATCCGGCACGACTCGCTGGACCGCACGTCGTTCGCCCCCGGCGTGTTGCTCGGGGTGCGGCAGATCGGTGGCCGTCCGGGCCTCACCGTCGGTCTCGACGAACTGATGGACCTCTAGGGCCGACGGACCTGCAGTCGAGAACGGACGGAACGCCCATGGCAGCCGACCCCCAGAGGCCTCAGAAGGACGGCCCCCAGAAGCGGGACGCACAGAAGCGCGACCCCCAGAAGCGCGACGCCCGACCGATCGTCTGGATGATCGGATTCCTCGTCGTCGCGCTCGTCGTCTATTTCGGCATCCTCGGTTGGCGTGCGTTCGATCTGATCGCCTCCGGGACGGTCGCCGGCATCGGTGTGGGCATCGGCGTGCTGATCCTGCCGTTCATCGGGGCATGGCTCATCTTCGCGACCTTGCGCGCGGGGATCGAGCACCAACGGCTCGCGCGCGTGATGGCCGAGGAAGGACGGGAACTCGACGTCTCGGAGCTACCACGACGGGCGTCCGGCCGGATCGAGCGGGATGCCGCCGACGAACTGTTCGCAACGGTGAAGGCGGAGTGGGAGGCCGATCCGACGGATTGGCACAACACGTATCGAATCGCCCGAGCCTATGACTACGCCGGCGATCGCAGCCGTGCCCGGGAGATGATGAGGCGAGCCGTCACGCAGTACAAGGAGGAGCAGCAGCGCGAGGAGCCGCAGTGAGTACCGTGCTGATCATCCACCACACGCCGTCGCCGCACTGCCAGGAGATGTTCGAGGCGGTGGTCTCGGGTGCGACCGATCCCGAGATCGAGGGCGTGGATGTCGTCCGTCGCGCCGCGCTCGCCGTCACCCCGACCGACATGCTCGCCGCCGACGGCTACATCCTCGGCACGCCTGCCAACCTCGGCTACATGAGTGGGGCGCTGAAGCACGCCTTCGACACCTGTTACTACCAGATCCTGGATTCGACCCAGGGGCGTCCGTACGGCCTCTACCTGCACGGGAATCAGGGCACCGAGGGCGCGGAGAAGGCGATCGACGCCATCACCACCGGCCTGGGATGGGCCCGGGCCGCCGAGACGGTGGTGGTCTCGGGAGCACCGGACTCCGATGCGCGGGAAGCCTGCTGGGAACTCGGGGCCACGGTTGCGGCGGGGCTCATGCCCTGAGATGTGGTGCGACGTAAACTCGCTGTCGTGAGCATGGCCATCCGAGACGTCACGCCGGCGGGCGACATCCCCACCCCGTACGAGGATCTGCTGCGACTGGTCCTCGACAGCGGGACACCCAAGGCCGATCGGACGGGCACCGGCACCCGAAGTCTGTTCGGACACCAGTTGCGGTACGACCTGAGTGCGGGATTCCCGCTGATCACCACGAAGAAGGTCCATCTCAAGTCGATCATCTACGAGTTGCTGTGGTTCCTGCGCGGCGACTCGAACGTGCGGTGGCTGCAGGATCGTGGCGTGACGATCTGGGACGAATGGGCCGACCTCAACGGTGACCTCGGACCCGTCTACGGCGTGCAGTGGCGCAGCTGGCCGACCCCCTCCGGCGAGCACGTCGATCAGATCTCCGCCGCCCTGGAACTCCTCCGATCCGATCCCGATTCGCGCCGCAACATCGTGTCCGCGTGGAATGTGGGGGAGATCCCGCAGATGGCGCTCCCGCCCTGTCACGCGTTCTTCCAGTTCTACGTCGCGGAGGGCAAACTCTCGTGCCAGCTGTATCAGCGCAGTGCCGACCTGTTCCTCGGGGTGCCGTTCAACATCGCCTCCTACGCGCTCCTGACGCACATGATGGCGCAGCAGGCGGGCCTCGACGTCGGCGAGTTCGTGTGGACCGGCGGTGATTGCCACATCTACGATAACCACGTCGATCAGGTCCGGTTGCAGCTCTCGCGTGAACCGTACCCGTATCCGACGCTCCACCTGCGGCGACGGGACTCGCTGTTCGACTACAGCTTCGACGACTTCGAGATCGTGGGCTACGAGTCGCATCCGGGGATCAAGGCCCCGGTGGCCGTCTGATGGGCGCCACGATCACGCTGCTCTGGGCGCAGGACCGTGTCGGTGCGATCGGCCGCGCGGGCGGTATACCGTGGCGCGTTCCGGAGGACATGCGTCGTTTTCGGGAGATCACCGGCGACCGTCCGGTCGTGATGGGTCGCAAGACGTGGGAGTCGTTGCCGGACCGCGCGCGTCCACTGCCCGGCCGTCGCAACGTCGTCATCACCCGGGCCGCGGTGTTCGACGCCGACGGTGCCGAGGTGGTCCACTCGCTCGACGACGCCCTCGCGCTGGTCTCCGGTCCGGTCACCGTGATCGGCGGCGGGCAGATCTACGAGGCATCGATCGATGTCGCCACTCATCTGCGGATCACCGAGATCGATGTGCTCGTCGACGCCGCGGACGCGTTCGCGCCCGAGATCGATCCGTACGCCTGGGAGGTCGACGTCACCGGGCCGTGGGAGACGTCGTCGACCGGCACGCGCTACCGGTTCATCGACTACGTGCGCCACACGGGGGCCGGCACGGCCCGCCGAGGGGTCTGACACACAGGTATGCCCCCGACCGACGTCTCCGCGGCGCAGGCCCGACGAATCGCGCTCGCCGCACAGGGTTTCACCGACCGGCTGCCGTCCGGACCGCCGACGGCGGCGAATCTACGACGGGTGATCGGTCGCGCGCGGCTGTTCCAGATGGACTCGGTCAGCATCGCCGCACGAGCCCACTACATGCCGATGTTCAGCCGGCTCGGTCCCTATGATCCCGGCCTTCTCGAACGGGCCGCGTGGCGGCCGCGTCGGGGCAAGCGGTTGCTCGTCGAGTACTGGGCACACGAGGCGGCGCTGATACCGGTCGACGACTGGCCACTCTTCGGTTGGCGCCGAGACGAATTCCGTGACGGTCGATACCGGTACACCCGAGATGTCATGCAGCGCAACCGTGAGCTGGCCGCCGATGTCCGCGACGTCATCGCCGAGACCGGGGCCAGCACACCGAAGCAGATCGAGGAGCACCTCGGCATCGAGCGGCCCGCCGGGGTACCCGGTGGCTGGTGGCATCGGGGAGAGGTCAAGCATGTGTGCGAGGCGATGTTCGCATCGGGCGACCTTTCGGCGGTGCGCAACGAGAACTTCGTCCGTCACTACGATCTGACCGAGCGGGTCATCGGGACGGAAACTGCGCGACGTCACGTCGACAGGGCGACCGCCCATCGCGAGCTGACCGCACGAGCGGCGTCGGCGCTGGGCGTGGCCACCGTCGCCGATCTCGCGGACTATTACCGGACCAAGGCCGTGGACGTGCGTCCTGCCGTTGCCGACCTCGTAGACTCCGGAGCGCTGATCCCCGTCGGCGTCCAGGGGTGGCGGGACCCGGCGTACCTTTCGTCCTCGGCGGTGATACCGCGGCGGGTCGACCGCACCGCGATCCTGTCGCCCTTCGACCCGCTGGTGTTCTTCCGTCCTCGCGCGGAGCGGCTGTTCGACTTCCACTACCGCATCGAGATCTATGTGCCCGAACACAAACGGGTGCACGGCTACTACGTGCTGCCGTACCTCATCGGCACCGAGATGGTGGCTCGCGTCGATCTCAAGGCGGACCGGCGCGCCGGCGACCTGCTCGTCCTGGCATCGCACCTCGAGGACGGACAGTCCGCCGACGACGTCGCGGCACGACTGGCGGTCGACCTGGGTGTGATGGCGCGATGGCTGGATCTGGATCGGGTCCGGGTCGTCGACCGCGGAGATCTGGCGGCGCCACTCGCCGCGGCCGTGACGTCGGCAGCGCTCGACGCCGGACACTGACCGTCAGGACGTACGCACGACCATCTTCCCGGTGTTCTCACCGCGCATGAGCCCGAGGAAGGCGCCGACGGCGTTGTCGATGCCGTCGACGACGGTCTCGTCGTGCACGACCTTCCCGTCGGCGAACCACGCCGACATCTCCCGGTTGAACTCGGCGGCCTGGTCGAAGTGATGGCCGACGGTGAAGCCCTTCAGGGTGAGGCCGCGCGTGATGATGTTGGCCATGTTCGACGGCCCGGGGGTTCGAGTCGTGCTGTTGTACTGGGCGATCGCGCCACACAGCGCCGCCCGGCCGCCGTCGTTGAACGAATCGAGGGCCGCCTCGAGGTGGTCGCCGCCGACGTTGTCGAAGTAGACGTCGATGCCGTCGGGCGCGGCCTCGCGTAGTTGCTTGCGGACCGAGGGCTCGTCCTTGTAGTCGAAGGCGGCGTCGTAGCCGTACCGATCGGTCAGCAGCGCGACCTTCTCGGCCGAGCCGGCCGAGCCGATGACCCGCTTCGCGCCTTTGAGCCGGGCGATCTGCCCCGCGGCGGTCCCGACCGCTCCGGCGGCGCCGGAGATGAAGACGGTGTCCCCGGGCTGCATCGTCGCGATGGTCAGCAGGCCGACGTAGGCGGTGAGTCCGGTCATTCCCAGGAGGCCGAGATAGACCGAGGACTGCACACCCTCCGGGGGCTCGGGGAGCACGCGGAACCCTCCGGCGTCCTCCTGCACGATGTTGCGCCAGCCGTACTGATGGGTCACGAGCGCGCCGACCGGCAGGTCGTCGACCGTGGTCTCGACGACGCGGCCGACGGCCCCACCGGTCATCGTCTCGTCGAGGGCGAACGGCGGTATGTAACTGCGGGTGTCGATCATTCGCCCCCGCATGTACGGGTCGACGGAGACGAACTCGTTGGCCACACGGACCTGGCCCTGGGGCAGGTCATCGTAATCGACTGTGACGGTGCGGAAGTCGTCGTCGGTGGGCCACCCCACGGGTCGGTTGACGAGCTGGATCTGGGTGCTGGTGTGGGTCATCATTGCCTTTCGGGTCGGTGTGTCAGGCGGCGGAGATCGCCAGAGCGACGAGCGCGATCAGTGGCGCGCCGAGTTGGACGAGCGCAGGTCGGGTCTTGGTGCGATCCGAGATCAGCAGGACGAGTCCGGCCGCGACCATCGAACCGCAGCCGGCGACCACCAGGGTCGGGCCGATCGTGGTCGCGCCGGCGAGCAGCGTGACGGCGCCGACCGCGGCGATGACCGCCAGGAACAAGTTGTAGAAACCCTGGTTGAACGCCAATTCTCGAGTTGCGGCAGCCTCGGTCTCGGTGGTGCCGAATACGGCCCGCCCGCGCGGCGACGTCCACCACAACGATTCCAGTACGAAGATGTACACGTGGATGGCTGCTGCCACCAGAGCGAGTACCGCTGCGAACTGTCCCATCGCGACCTCCGATATTGTGTACTGACCGTTCCACAATAGGGCTAGACTGGTCGCAAGACAACCAGCATCGACGATCGGGCGGAGGGGCCGACATGGGCCGGACGCAGGCGTATGACACCGCCGAGGTGGTGGGAGCTGCGCGAAATCTGTTCTGGAAGAATGGGTTCGACGCTGTGTCCGTGGCCGACGTGGAGCGGGCCACCGGATTGTCGCGGTCGAGCATCTATCACGCCTTCGGCAGCATGAGAGGGCTGTTCGACGTCGCCGTGCAGGATTATCTCGACGTCATCGTCCGTCCGCGACTGCGGCCGCTCCTCGCCGACGAGATCGATCCGGACGCGGTGGTCGACTACCTCACGGGGCTGGCCACGGCGATGTCGTCGCTCGGCGATGCCGGCGAACCCACCGGTTGTCTGCTGGTGGGCTCGGCGGCCACGTCGCTCGGCGACGACGCGGCGGTCCGGGAGGTGATCGCCGCCTATCACGGGGAACTGTTGTCCGCCCTCGCGTCCGGGGTCCGGGCGCGATGTCCGGACCGCGACGACGCGGAGATCGCCGAGCTGGCGGCGTCGATCGCCGGGGCGGTGATCGCGGCGATGACGCTGGCACGGGTGAACCGGTCCGAGGCGGTGCGACTCCTCGGCGTGACCGCCGCCGGGATCGGTGGATCCGGCCGCGCCGCGCCGTGGCCCGGCGGTGCGCGCGGCGGTGCGAGATGACATGCTCATGGGCGACGTTTCGAGGCGGACGTATCCGACAAGGAGGCTGAGATGGCGGTTTCGTATCAGGGCAAGGACTATCAGTTGGTGATGTTCGACCTCGACGACACCCTTGCGCCGTCGAAGAGCCCCATGGACGACGAGATGCTCGCGCTCATGCGCCGGATGCTCGACCGCAGTCTCGGGTGCATCATCTCCGGCGGTCGTTTCGAACAGTTCGACACGCAGGTGCTCGCCCGGATCGGCGTGTTCGACTCCATCGGCAACCTCCACCTGATGCCGACCTGCGGGACCCAGTATGTCCGGTGGTCGGGGAGCGGGTGGGAGACGGTCTACGCCGAATATCTCAGTGATGACGAGAAGTCGCGCACTCTCGATGTCCTCGAGACCGGTGCCAGGGAGCTCGGTCTGTGGGAGGCCGAGACCTGGGGCCCGATCCTCGAGGACCGGGGTAGTCAGATCACCTTCAGCGCGCTCGGTCAGTCGGCGCCCGTGGACGCGAAGGCGGCCTGGGATCCCGTTGGCAGCAAGAAGGAGGCGCTGCGCGCGTACGGTGCGCAACGCCTGCCCGACCTCGAGGTGCGCAGTGGCGGTTCGACATCCGTCGACGTCACGAAGAAGGGCATCGACAAGGCCTATGGAGCGCGCAAGCTGATGGACATCCTCGAACTGGGCGTCGACGACATCTTGTTCTTCGGTGACCGCCTGGACGAGGGCGGGAACGATCGGCCGGTCAAGGATCTCGGCATCGAGTCGATCGCGGTGCACGGCTGGCGCGACACCTACGACAAGTTGTCGGCCATCGTCGACGGCTGATCCCGCCGGCCGGGAACACGAGCACAGTCCGGCGTTTCACGCCGGTCCGTCGGAACGCCTGTCGCGCTGCGGAATCACCGACGACGACGCGGGATCACCGACGACGACGCGGGATCACCGACGACGACGCGGAATCGCCTGCAGCGATCCGCGATCGGCGGTAACACGGTCCCTGTCAGTCGACGGGCCGGCCGACCGGTTGGACGCGTTGCGTTCCGGACGCCACACGGAACGACCGTGCGTGATAACGGCCGGTCCGCGGGTCGGTCTTGTCGTTCACGAAGTACCAGTCCATCTGGGCTGCCGACGGAGTCACGGTCAGCACCGCATACCCATGGGCGTCGAAGTCGTTCCACCGCACATGGTGGTTGGCGGCCATGATCGCCGCGGGTACGGCGTTGCCGACGGTGTGCTCGGGTACGCCGATGATGTCGTCGACGTTCGACGAGGTGACCGAGGGCACCACCAACTCGGTCGCCACCGTTCCAGCACCCGGATATCTGCCCGCGTCCACCGGGACATCGCAGGCCCACGACGAGTGGATGTCGCCGGTGATGAACACGACGTTGTCCACACTGTCGGCCCGGATCGCGTCGAGCAGACGTCGTCGGTCTGCGGTGTAGCCGTCCCATTGATCGGCGTTGTACGGAACCCCGCCCTTGGGTAGGCCGAGCATCTCGGTGAGTGCAGCTGCGTTGCGTTCATCGAGTGGCGGTAGCAGGACGGGCGAGATCATCACGGGATTGCCGACGATCTGCCAACGCGTCGTCGAGGATGTCAGGCCTCCGGTGAGCCAGTTCATCTGCGCGGCACCGGTGATGCTACGCTGCGGGTCGTCGATCGCCGTGGAGGTCGCCGACACCTGCTGGTCGCGGTAGGTCCGCAGATCGAGCATCGACAACTCGAGCAGGCGGCCGTAGCGCAGTCGGCGGTAGAGGTGCCGTCCGGTCCCGGATGCCTGCGGACGCACCGGCATCCACTCGAAGTACGCCTTTTCGGAGGCGGCCTTGCGGGCGGACCAGGGTCCTTCGCCCGGTCCGTGGTTCTCCGCGCCACCCTTCCACGAGTCGTTGGCGGACTCGTGGTCGTCCCAGGTGCAGATCCACGGCAGCAGTCGGTGCAACTCGGTCAGATCGGGGTCGGTCTTGTACTGGGAATGCCGAATCCGATAGTCCCGCAACGTGATCGTCTCGTTGGCGGGTTCGGTGCGACGGACCGTTCCGGAGTTTCCGGTGTATCCGCCGGTCTCGTACTCGTAGAAGTAGTCGCCGAGATGCACGATGGCGGACAGATCACGGTGCGAGCGGAGATGTCGGTAGGCGCCGAAATATCCTGCCTCCCAGTTGGAACAGGACACCACGCCGAAGCGGATTCGACTCACGTCGGCGCCGACGGCAGGTGCCGTGCGCGTGTGTCCCGTCGCCGACACCGCGCCCTGCGCGGGTCCGCCGGTGACGCGAAACCGGTACGTGTAGCGGGTGTTCGGCGACAGGCCGCCGACGTCGACCTTGACGGTGTGGTCGGCCGTGGCGGTCGCGCGCACTGTGCCGGACGCGACGACGCCGGTGAAGGACTCGTCGCGCGCGACCTCCCACACGACATCCGTCGCCGGCCCGACCCCGGACCCGGGGCGCGCCGAGGCCGTCGGGGTCACGCGGGTCCACAGGATCACACCGTCGGGCAACGGATCACCCGACGCGACGCCATGGGCGAAGACCGTCGACCGTGAGGGTGCCGCCGATGCGCGTCCGGCGGCCACGGGCAGGGCGGCTCCGGCGGCCGCGACCCCGGCGGCCAGGAAGGTCCGACGCGGTGTCCCGGTCCGAGAGCTGGTCGGACGAGGCGGCTGAGCGGGCACTGTGGATCGATCCCCCGATTGTTCGAGCCACCGACACGTCCGAGGTGTCCGGTGGGCTGCTGACACATCGCCGATCATCATGCGCCATCGCGAGGTCCGGGCGCGAGTGAATCACCGACCTCGGAGTGGACCGAGCAGGTGGTTTGCCGTTCCGTCGCCCAACGTTCACCTGCTCATCGGTCGGCTGGCGGCAAGGGGTGGTGCGCAGCCGCCGATCGGCGCACGATCGAGACATGGCGATCTCGATGGACGAAGCAACCATGTCCGATCTCGGATCACTGCGCTGGGTCGACATGCGTCGCCGGGTGCGGGCGTCGGTGGCGGGGAGGACCGTCGTCGACTCCGCGGAGGCCATACAGGTGTGGGAGCCCGACCGCGTGGTGGGGTCCTACGCCGTCCCGCGCGCCGCCATCGGACTGGCGCTGAGTGCGCCGTCGCCGGTGAGCGCGGCAGTGCGGCGACCGCCGATCCTGACCCCGGATGACGAGTTCTCGATCCATACCTGCGCCGGCACCGTCTGGGACATCACCACGCCTGACCGCGTCCTACCCGGCGCCGGATTCACCCCGGACGATCCGGACCTGGCCGACCACGTCGTCCTCGAGTGGGATGCGTTCGACGAGTGGCGCGAGGAGGAACAGATGGTCGTGGCCCATCCACGCGATCCGTTCAAGCGGATCGACTGCCTGCGCTCGAGCCGACACGTGGTGGTGCGGGCCGGGGATCAGGTGATCGCCGACAGCCGCCGTCCCACGGTGCTGCTGGAAACGTATCTGCCCGTCCGTCACTACCTGCCGCGTGAGGACGTCCGGATGGACCTGCTCATCCCGAGCGAGACCGTCACCGCGTGCGCCTACAAGGGACGGGCCACCTACTGGTCGGTGTCCGTCGACGATGCCGTCGTTCCGGACATCGCATGGACCTATACCGATCCGCTCACCGACGGCGGGCCGGTGCGCGACCTGATCTGCTTCTACGACGAGCGGGTCGATGTCACGGTGGACGCGTCGACGGGGTGACCGGGACGTCGGCGCGCGGCTGGTGGACAATCGACGGGGCCGTCGCCGCACCCGCGGGCCGGTCCGACGGCAACGCAGGTGAGGAGGCAACGTGTCCGAGTTGGTGCCGCTGAAGGTGCAGATGGTGGCCGCTACGCAGTTCACGCCACCTCCGGACGTCGAATGGAGCACGGACGCCGACGGCGGCGAAGCGCTCGTCGAGTTCTCCGGCCGGGCCTGCTATCAGAGCTGGGACAAGCCGAATCCGCGCACCGCGACCAATGCCGGGTACCTGCGCCACATCCTCGAGGTGGGCCATCTGTCGCTGCTCGAACACGCGTCGGTGACCTTCTACATCACCGGGATCTCCCGGTCCTGCACCCACGAGCTGATCCGTCACCGGCACTTCTCGTACTCCCAGCTGTCCCAACGATTCGTGCCCGAACACGACTCGAACGTCGTCGCGCCACCCGCCATCCGTGGCGACGCCGAGCTCGAGGCGCTGTTCACCGAGGCCACCGACGCCAGCCGGAAGGCCTACAGCGAGCTGCTCGACGCGCTCGAGGCCAAGTTCGCCGACGTCCCCAACGCCATCCTGCGTCGCAAACAGGCGCGGCAGGCCGCCCGTTCGGTGTTGCCCAATGCGACCGAGACCAAGATCGTTGTCACCGGCAACTACCGGGCCTGGCGGCACTTCGTCGGGATGCGGGCGACCGAGCACGCCGACGTCGAGATCCGGCAACTGGCCGTCGAGTGCCTCCGGCACCTGATGAAGGTCGCGCCGACGGTGTTCGGCGACTTCGAGATCGGCACCCTCGCCGACGGCACCGAGGTCGCGACCTCGCCGTTCGTGCTCGAGGGATGAGCGCCGAGCACGCCCTCACGACACAGCCCGCCCACACGCATATCCGCAGTACGGAGAAGGTAGCCTTGAGCACCATGAACGCAGGCGCAGACCAGCTGCACACCCACCCCTTCGGGACCATCGGCGTGGCCATGGTGACCCCGTTCACGGCGGACGGTGCAGTGGATCTGACCAAGGCCGCGGAACTCGCCGATCACCTGGTGTCGAAGGGCTGTGACGGCCTCGTCGTGTCCGGCACCACCGGCGAGTCGCCGACGACGACGGTGCCGGAGAAGCTGGAACTGCTGCGCGTCGTCCTCGACGCCGTCGGCGACCGCGCGCGGATCACCCAGGGCGCCGGCAGCTACGACACCGCCGAGAGTGTGCGGTTCGCCATCGAATCCGAGAAGATCGGTGCCCACGGCCTCCTGGTGGTGACGCCGTATTATTCGAAGCCGCCGCAGGCGGGTCTGCTGGCGCATTTCCGCACCATCGCGGACTCCACCGATCTCCCGGTGATGCTGTACGACATCCCGCCGAGGTCGGTGGTGCCGATCATGAACGAGACCATGCTGGCCTTGGCCGAGCACCCGCGGATCCGTGCGGTCAAGGATGCCAAAGGCGACCTCCATTCGGCGTCCGGGATCATCGCCTCGACCGACCTCGAGTACCTGTCCGGTGAGGATGCGCTCAATCTCCCGTGGTTGTCCGTCGGCGCCACCGGATTCGTGAGCGTGATCGGTCACCTCGTCGCAGATCGCCTGCGGGATATGCAGTTGGCCTTCGAGAAGGGCGACATCGCGACGGCCCGTGAGATCAACACGTCGATGCTGCCGCTGGTGAACGCGATGGGCCGGCTCGGCGGGGTCACGATGGTCAAGGCGTCCTTGCGCATCCTCGGATTCGACGTCGGGCATCCACGATTGCCGCAGGTGCCCGCCGACGGCCCGCAGATCGAGGCGCTCATCGCCGATCTCCGCGCGTCCGGTGTGTTGACCAGATGACCGGGCCGACGCGGCGTCGCCGCAGCGCAAGTCGTCAGGCCGGACCGCCGTCGCCGGCGGCCGAGGAGGCTGCCGAGGTGACTCGGGCACAGTCGGATGCGACCACGGCCGACACGGACCGGACCGGCACCAGCGACGCCAAGGCCGCGAAGGCCGCTGGAGGAGCGAAAGACGCTCCGAAGCAGGCGAGTTCGCGCCGGTCGACGTCCTCTCGACGCGGTGGCGCCGACGCTCGCCACACCGACGCGCGGCCCGAGTCCCCCGCCCCGGCGAAGGCCCAGCGTTCCGGGGGCAAGCACGAACGCCGGGATCGCCGCCAGGACAATCGGGATCGTGCGGCCCAGGCTGCTGCATCGGTGCCCGCCGTCGACCGTCTGGGCACACCGCGCCAGGCGCCGCGCCACGGACTGCGGATCGTCGCGCTCGGCGGCATCGGTGAGATCGGCCGCAACATGACCGTCTTCGAATACGACGGACGACTCCTCATCGTCGACTGCGGTGTGCTGTTCCCCGAGGACGCGCAGCCGGGTGTCGACCTGATCCTGCCGGACTTCACCTACATCGAAGACCGCATGGACGACGTCGACGCGATCATCCTCACCCATGGGCACGAGGATCACATCGGCGCGGTCCCGTTCCTGTTGCGGCTGCGTGGCGACATCCCGGTGATCGGCTCGAAATTCACTCTGGCACTGGTCGATGCGAAATGTCGCGAGCACCGGTTGCGGCCGAAGCTCGTGCAGGTGACCGAGGGCGAACGGACCACCCATGGTCCGTTCGAGTGCGAGTACTTCGCCGTGAACCACTCGATTCCGGACGCCATCGCGGTCGCCATCCGCACGGGGGCGGGAGTCGCGCTGCACACCGGCGACATCAAGCTCGATCAGTTGCCCCTCGATGGGCGGCTCACCGACCTGGCCGGCTTCAGCCGACTCGGCGACGAAGGAGTCGACCTGTTCCTCGTGGACTCCACCAACGCGGAGGTTCCCGGGTTCGTCACCCCCGAACGTGAGATCGGCGGAGTGCTCGATCAGGTCATCGGTCGGGCGCGCCAACGTGTCATCGTCGCCTCGTTCGCCAGCCACGTCCACCGCATCCAGCAGATCGTGGATGTGGCCAACGCGCATAACCGGCGAATCGCATTCGTCGGCCGGTCGATGGTGCGCAACATGCAGATCGCGCAGGACCTCGGATACCTGACCGTGCCCGACGGGGTCCTGGTGGACCTCGACACCGCGGCCAACCTGCCGGACAACCGCCTCGTGCTGATCTCCACCGGATCACAGGGTGAGCCGTTGTCGGCGCTGTCGCGGATGGCACGCGGTGAACATCGACAGATCAACATCCGTGAGGACGATCTGGTCGTCCTCGCGTCGTCGCTCATCCCGGGCAACGAGAACTCGGTCTTCGCGGTTGTCAACGGCCTGGCGAAGCGCGGCGCGACCGTCATCACCCAGCAGAGTGCCAAGGTGCACGTCTCCGGACATGCGTCGGCCGGAGAGTTGCTCTATCTCTACAACGCGGTGCGGCCGTCGAATGTCATGCCGGTGCATGGTGAATGGCGTCATCTGCGGGCCAACGCCGCGCTCGCCGTCGCGACCGGCGTCGCGGAGGACCGGGTCGTGCTCGCCGAGGACGGGGTCGTCGTCGACCTCGTCGACGGGCGGGCCGAGATCGTCGGCCGGGTGCCGGTCGGCCACGTCTATGTCGACGGGTTGTCCGTGGGCGACGTCGGTGAGTCGACGCTGTCGGAGCGGCTCGTGCTCGGGGAGGGCGGCTTCATCGCCATCACCATCGCGATCGATGCCACCACGGGGAAGGCGGTCAGCGCACCCGAGGTGTCCGGACGCGGGTTCTCCGACGACCCGGATGCGTTGAAAGCCGCCGCGGATCTCGTCGACCAGGCCCTGGATTCCCTGGCCGCCGAAGGCGTCACCGACGCGCACCGGATCGCGCAGACGATCCGGAGGACCGTCGGCCGGTGGGTCGCCGACACCTATCGTCGTCGTCCGATGATCGTGCCGACGGTACTCGCGGTCGGATCCTGATCCGCGCACTACTGTGGGTCGCGTGACCCTCGCCCGAGACGAACGCGCAGCCCTGGTCGACACCATGCGGTCGGTCGGACCCGACGCCCCCACCATGTGCGACGGCTGGACCGTCAAGGACCTCGCCGCCCACCTCGTGGTCCGCGAGCGTCGGCCCGACACCGGACCCGGCATCATGATCAAGCAGTTCGCCGGGCACACCGAGAGCGTCCGCGCGGCGGCCGCGACCGAACCCTGGGACGATCTGCTCGCGAAACTCGCCGACGGCCCACCGATCTACTCGCCCTTTCGACTCATCGACCGGTGGGCCAATCTGGCCGAGATGTTCGTCCATCACGAAGATGTCCTGCGCGGCGGGGTGGATCCGGGCGGTCCGTGGCAGCCGAGGCCGTTGTCGGCGGAGATGCAGGATGCGCTCGCCGGGCCGGCCAAGGGGATGGGCAAGCTCACCCTGAAGGATTCGCCTGCGGAGATCACGTTGCGCACCGCCGATGGCGCCGACCTCGTGACCGCGGGGCGCGGTGATGCCGTCGTCGTGACGGGTACCCCAGGTGAGCTCGTCCTGTTCGCCTTCGGCCGGGCGCCGGTCGATGTCGCCGTCGAGGGCGACGAGCGGGCGGTGGCGGCAGTCAAGAACGCTCCCCGGGGCCTCTGACCGGTTCGATTCCGTTCGGTTACGAATTCGACACACAACCGCGTTGCCAGTGTTGCCCGTGTGACTGACGTGACGTCTGCGGACTAGTCTGTCCGCATGGCTTCGAAAGCAACCACGGGTGCGCGGAAGACGGGTGCGAAGAAGACACCGTCGCGCGCGACCGCAGGCACGACGAAGTCGGGCTCGAGGGGGACGCGCAGTACGGGGACGCGCGCGACGGGATCGTCGCGCAGCACGACGCGCGGCACACGATCCACCTCGTCTCGGCAGACAGGTCGATCGTCAACCTCCACCCGGCGCACACCCGCACAGCGGGCCGACATGTCGGCCGACATCCATCGTCGATCCGTCGCGGCCAGTGGGGCATCGGCCGTCGGGCGCGGGCTCGGGGCGGGATGGTCCCTGATGGCTCGCGGCATCGGGAGTCTCGCCCGAGCGGGTGGTGCAGGATCGGGCGCGTCCGGTCCCGGCCGGGACGATCTGACCGATCTCGACGACCTCGACGATGATGTCGATGGCGCGGTCGACGAAGGATTCGATCTCGATGGCCCGTTGCTCGACGACGAGCAGTCACCGCGGCGGCGTGCCTCCACACCGGCCAGACGGGACCTGAGCGGGCACTCACATCGGCGGGACGGAACGGCCCTGGCGATCCTGGGTCTCGCAATGTTGGTCGGGGCCAGCGTCTGGTTCGGGGCGGCCGGTCCGGTCGGGGCCTTCATCGAGGCGCTGATCCGGGCGATCGTCGGATCGGTCTCGGTGCTCGTACCGGTCGCGCTCGTGGCGTTGGCCGTCGTACTGATGCGTCGCCCGCCGAATCCCACGCGCCGTGGCCGGTACCTCGGGGCCGGTCTGCTGCTCGTGTTGCCGACCCTCGGACTCGTCCACCTCGTGGCCGGCGCGCCGGTGGAACTCCCCGGTCGCTCGGCTGCCGGAGGATTCCTGGGGTACGCCGTCGGCACACCGTTGACCGACGGGGTGACCGCCTGGATCTCGGTGCCGATCCTGGTGCTGTGCATCGCTTTCGGCGCACTGATCCTCAGCGGCAAGACGGTCCGCGAGGTCGCCGACGGGGTCGCCGGATATCTCGGACTCGGACTTGTCCATCACGGCGACGACTCGGCACCCTGGGACGACCTCGACGAGGACGACCTCGACGACCTCGCGGCCGACGGATCGGCCGTGGACGACGACGCGACGGCCGTGCTCGACCCGGGAGCCGGATATTCCTCCGATCCGTACGACAATTATCCGCCGGATGCCGAACCGGTTCGCCGCAGTCGCCGTCGCCGACGGCCGGTGGATCCGGACGTGGACGCCGCCGACTTCGCGGCCGCGACGACGGTTCCACTCGATGACGAGGTCACCGAACGAATCGGCCGCCCGGCCGCGGACCACGCAGAACCCGAGGCGCCGGCACGCCCCGCCACTCCGAAGCGCGCGAAGCCGCGCGCACAGCCGACCCCCGACCCGACCCCGGTCCCCGCCGAGGACGAGTCGCCTGTGGGTCTGGTGGACCGTGCCGTGGAGGGGGAGTACGTCCTGCCACCCTCGAGCCTGCTGATCGACGGTGACCCGCCGAAGCAGGGTGGGCGGTCCAACGACGACATGATCGACCGCATCACCGGCGTCATGGAACAGTTCAAGATCGACGCCGCGGTCACCGGGTACACCCGTGGTCCCACGGTCACCCGATACGAGGTCGAACTGGGTCCCGGCGTGAAGGTGGAGAAGATCACCGCGCTGCAGCGGAACATCGCCTACGCGGTGGCCACCGACAACGTCCGACTGCTGGCGCCGATCCCGGGCAAGTCCGCCGTCGGTATCGAGGTCCCCAACTCCGACCGCGAGATGGTTCGGCTCGCCGACGTCCTGAAGGCGCCCAAGACACGCAAGGACACCCATCCGCTGGTGATCGGTCTGGGCAAGGACATCGAAGGCGAGTTCGTCAGCGCCAACCTCGCGAAGATGCCGCACCTGCTGGTGGCGGGTTCGACCGGCTCGGGCAAGTCGAGCTTCGTCAACTCGATGCTCGTCTCGTTGTTGTCGCGGGCCACGCCCGAGGACGTCCGGATGATCCTCATCGACCCGAAGATGGTGGAACTGACTCCGTACGAGGGCATCCCGCACCTGATCACGCCGATCATCACCCAACCCAAGAAGGCCGCCGCCGCGCTCGCGTGGTTGGTGGAGGAGATGGAACAGCGGTATCAGGACATGAAGGCGTCGCGTGTACGGCACATCGACGACTTCAACACCAAGGTGCGGTCCGGTGAGATCACGACACCGCTCGGCAGTGAGCGTGTGTACACGCCGTACCCGTACATCCTCGCCATCGTCGACGAGCTCGCCGACCTCATGATGACCGCACCGCGCGACGTCGAGGACGCGATCGTGCGCATCACGCAGAAGGCCCGTGCGGCCGGGATCCATCTGGTACTCGCGACGCAGCGGCCCTCGGTCGACGTCGTGACGGGTCTGATCAAGACCAATGTGCCGTCGCGACTGGCGTTCGCGACGTCGTCGCTGACCGACTCGCGCGTGATCCTGGATCAGCCGGGTGCGGAGAAACTCATCGGCATGGGCGACGGGTTGTTCCTCCCGATGGGGGCGAACAAACCCATCCGCATGCAGGGTGCGTTCATCACCGACGAGGAGATCCAGGCGGTCGTCGACTTCACCCGTGAGCAGAGCGATCCCGAGTACACCGAGGGAGTCACGACGGCGAAGGCGGGAGACAAGAAGGAGATCGACGGCGACATCGGCAACGACCTCGATGACCTGCTGCAGGCGATCGAACTCGTCGTGTCCAGCCAGTTCGGCTCGACGTCGATGTTGCAGCGGAAGCTGCGTGTCGGCTTCGCCAAGGCCGGCCGTCTGATGGACCTGATGGAGACGCGCGGCGTCGTCGGACCCAGTGAGGGCTCGAAGGCTCGGGAGGTCCTGGTCAAACCGGACGACCTCGCGGGCGTCATCGCCTCCATCACCGGGGGCGACGGCGACGACGCCCCGGCCGACGGGTTCTGATCGCTAGGGTGCGACGCGATGAGTTGAGGGAGATCCCGTCGCGAGAGGTCAGTCCAGCCCGTGCTCGGCGAGCCAGGTCTGCGCTTGACGGCGTGACGCTCGACTGAGCCACGCGTCCTCCGATCACCTCCGCCAGTTCCTCCACCGACAGTTCGCCGACTTGCGAGAGCCGGACGAGTACCGACAGATGACCGTCGAAATGTGCGGTGGTGAAGAACAGCGACGCCCGATCCACGATGAGCGCGCCCTTGTCGTCCTCCGAGGGCGCCCAGATCACCACCACGTCGTCGTACCGTTCGCCCGTGTCAGGGTCGACGGCGTCCGGGCGTTGGGGTGCGGACGAACACGAACGACTTGCTGCCGACCTGGTAGACGGGCCGGTCGACCGGCGTACCCGCGCCCGTGACGTACGGCAGCCCGGTTGCGATCGTGTGGATGTCGCCGGTGGTGGTCCGGCGCGGCGCGTGCGCCATGGTGCAACGGTAGTTCGGTGTACTAGGCTGGGCGACGATCGAAGAGGGGAGTATCCCCGTCCTCGTGGCGTTTCCGTCAATACGGCCGCGTCCCGGCACGATGCCGATCATCGTCGTCGGGAGTGACCCGGATTCGTCGGTCGGGCCTCGTGTTCCACCGCAGCAATGCGGCGCGGCCCGGCGGGAGAGACCTCTGGCATCGCAACCTTGTGCTGCGCGCTGGAGGAGATCGCCCTCATGGATGTTTCGTCAACCGTCTGGATCGTCACCTGTGTGGTGATCCTGGCGCTGTTCGTCTTCGACTTCTTTGCCCACGTCCGGGTTCCGCATGCTCCGAGTCTCAAGGAATCGGGCACCTGGTCCGCGGTCTACATCTCGATCGCGGTCATCTTCGGACTGTTCGTCTGGTGGCAGTGGGGCGGCACGTACGGCGGTGAGTATTTCGCCGGATACGTGACCGAGAAGGCACTGTCGGTCGACAACCTGTTCGTCTTCGTCATCATCATGTCGAAGTTCGCCGTGCCCAAGGAGTATCAGCAGAAGGTGCTGCTCCTCGGCATCGTGATGGCGCTGGTCATGCGCGGTATCTTCATCGCTGTCGGAGCGGCCGCCATCAACGCCTACAGCTGGGTGTTCTACCTGTTCGGCGCCTTCCTGATCTTCACCGCGGTGAAGCTGATCAGCGAGAGCGACGATCCGGTCGATCACGAGGAGCAACGTGAAAGCCGCCTGGAACGGTTCGTGAAGCGCTACCTGCGAACCTCCGACGAGTACGACAACGACAAGCTCTTCACCAGGGTCAACGGCAAGCGCCTCGCGACCCCGATGCTGATGGTTCTCATCGTGATCGGGTTCACCGACGTGCTGTTCGCGCTCGACTCGATACCGGCGATCTACGGTCTGACCCAGGAGCCGTACCTGGTCTTCACCGCGAACGCGTTCGCGCTCATGGGTCTTCGCCAACTGTACTTCCTGCTCGGCGGACTGCTCGATCGCCTCGTCTATCTCTCGTACGGGTTGTCGTTCATCCTGGCCTTCATCGGCGTGAAGCTCGTCCTGCATGCGCTGCACGAGAACACGCTGTCGTTCATCAACGGTGGCGAGCACGTGTCGGTCCCGGAGATCTCGACCCCCGTCTCACTTGGCGTCATCATCCTCACGCTGGTCATCACCACCGTGGCGAGCCTGCTCAGATCCAAGGTCGTGGACGTGGCCGAGAGTTCCGGCGAGCCCGAAGCGGGCGGGAACTCGTCCGGCGGAGCGACCGCGGACGGCGAGGAGACGTCGGACGCAGACCGGCCGACGGGCCGCGAGCTCCGGGACGGACGGGCGCGCGACGGCGACGCATAGTTCGCGCGTGGTCCTGCCACCCCGGACACGCACAACGCACGAGGAGGGTCTCACACCGATGGTGTGAGACCCTCCTCGGTTCTGCGCGGTCGACCCTGTCTAGGAGACTGCTGAAATAGTCGCTGCTGGTTCGGCGTGTGTGACCGTGTTTGGG